>NZ_QCZH01000003.1 GCF_003097655.1 Flavobacterium laiguense | reverse complement strand
TTAGGTGGTCATTTTGAATTGGAATCAGGTGCTCACTTTAAATTGGAATTGGGTGGTCAATATCACCGGAATTTGCAATAGTGCTCTAGCACGGGTTCTTAAGTATTCTTCTGTTACTTGACAAATTTGTAATACTAAGCGTTGCGAAACCCATAAGGTTTCGCCGTCTTTATAATTACGAATTATGATGTCTTGGGGTAACAGTTGCATTTGCTAGACTAGTTGATTAGCATTTTTTCCAATTCTGCGAACTTTTGCATAATATCTTTAGCTGCAATTGTATCCTGATTGCGTTGGTTTAACACTACCTTTTTACAGTATGATTTACTCTTACCAGTCATACTATGAAGCAGTTCCCACGTTTGAAATTTTCTAGCTTGTTCAATTAATATGCTCATATCTTATTTTTTTATATACCTTTGTGGCGTTAGAGTGATACAAATATAGATATTTTTCAATACCAATTAATAAAAATATAGACTTATTTCAATATGAGTATAGAAAAAATTACACATAGGCTATGTAAATACATGGAATGCAAAGGGTTAAACCCTAACAATATTACTGTTGATGCAGGCTTATCTGTAGGTTTAATTGGAAAAGCAATTAAGAATTCAGCTGGTTTGAATTCAGATACTATAGAGAAAATTCTACATTCTTATATAGACTTAAATCCTATTTGGTTTGTTTTAGGAGAAGGCGAAATGCTAAAACCAAATATAAAGGATATGTCACAGTTTGAAAATGTCACAAAAACTGTCACATTTTCGGAAGAAACGAAAAGTAAAGAAAATGTATCACTTTTATTAAAAGAGGTTAGTTCTCCTTTATACAGTAAAATGCCAAAGATTGTTACTGTAAATGAAAGCGGGAAGGATAATGTAGTATTGGTACCCGCTAAAGCTGCAGCGGGTTATTTATTAGGTTATGGAGATCCTCAGTTTGTACAGACATTACCAACCTTTAGTTTGCCAAATATTCAGAACGGTACTTTTAGAATGTTTCAAGTATCAGGTCATTCTATGTATCCAACATTAAACGACGGGTCTTACGTGGTTGGTGAATGGGTAGAGAATTGGATTAAAGATATAAAAGACAACCGTATATACGTGATTGTCAGCAATGACGGTATCCTAGTTAAACGTGTCTTAAACCGTTTAAAAAAATACGACAATTTATATTTGAAATCAGATAATAGAAAGGAGTATCCTAATATATCTCTAGAGACATATCATATAAAAGAAGTCTGGGCTGTAAAAATGCATCTCTCTTTTGAATTACCCGACCCAACAGTATTATATGACCGTGTAGGGGACTTAGAGGCTGAAATCGACCATATAAAATCACTTTTAAAAAGCAAAAATTAAACCGTTCATTCGACTAACTTTAATTTTTGACCTTTTTTATTAAAGAAGAATTAAACCTTTTTAAACCTTTTTTTGTAATAAGGTCAATGTTTATGGTGTATGTTTGGTATTGCCCCTAATAAAGAGTTAAGAAAAGGGCATATTCATATTAAAAAAAAATTGAAACTTAGCATCTAAATAAGTTTATTGAATGGTAGCAATATTTTTTTTTTTTGATTAAATCGTTTGGAAATCATATTGTTTTATCTATTTTTGTCAAAAATAATATAATGTCTATGGATTTAGTAGGATTAGTTGTTGCAGGTTTAGTAGTCGGTTTTATTGTTGGTATGACAGGAGTAGGAGGAGGTTCTTTGATGACTCCTATTTTATTGTGGTTTGGGATTCCTCCCACCACGGCTGTGGGTACCGATTTGTTGTATGCAGCCATTACCAAAGCAGGTGGTGTATATGTCCATAACAAAAAGAAGAATATCAATTGGAGTATAACAGGTTGGCTCTCTCTTGGGAGCATTCCTGCGGCTTTGCTGACATTATGGACACTTCATAGTTTGCATACAGATATTACCGTTTTGAATGCTATTATAAAGTTTAGTTTGGGTTGGGCACTACTTTTTACCTCGGTTGCCATTATATTTAAAAAGAAACTCTTGGTGTTTTCGCAAAGACACGCAGGAGATAAATTTCATAATGAAAGTAAAACCCAAAATTTCCTAACAGTTGCCATTGGGGTTCTATTGGGAGTGACTGTAACTCTTACCTCGATTGGAGCTGGAGCCTTAGGGACGGTTACCCTCTTTTTTCTTTATCCTCTTTTGCCAACACCTCGATTGGTAGGGACCGAAATCGCCCATGCCGTACCGCTTACGCTTGTTGCAGGATTAGGGCACGCTACAATGGGGAATTTAGATTTAGCTTTGCTAGGACAGTTGTTGATAGGGTCTCTTCCAGGCATCTATATGGGTAGTATGTTGAGTGGAAAAGTACCCGATTTATTTCTTAGAAATGCCATTGCAATAATGCTGTTTTTCGTGGGATTCAAGTTGGTTTATTAAATTTAAACTTATTCTATATAAAAGGCTGTCTCTAATTGGTAGCCTTTTTAGATTTAAATATAAAAATTAAGAATGGAGTTGTAATTTAATTTTCAGCAACAACTTATTTTTTCTCTCCATTTGTTCCAAACAACCGCTGTTTTGGGAATAATTACCAGAATATGTATTAATCCAATTAAAATGGCACCTGGTAGAATATTGAGCGCAATCAATTTGAAAATATAAAAATTTTGATAACTATAGAAATTTGGTATTATGGTTATTCCCTCTTTATTAAGTTGTAATTTTAAAGATATAAAAACGGCTATAGAGGCAAAATGGAATCCATTTACAAAGAGATGTAAAATATACTCCCAACGAGGTAGACCACCCATAAAAGCACGGCTGTCTTTTTCCATATAAGCATCTATACCTAATACAGTCAAATCAATCAATACAAATGCCAATCCTAAATAGAAACTAATGACACAGTCTTGTTTTAGAAACAAGAAATATACTATTGCTGGAAATAAAACGGCTCTTATGGTGTGAGTAAGATGTTCGTTTTTACTTTGAACTTGATTTTGCAATTGGTATTTAAAAATGTGAAGATAAAATCCATCATATAAAGCTAGCAAAGCAAATAATACTAATAAAATAGATAAAATG
This sequence comes from Flavobacterium laiguense, assembly GCF_003097655.1. GTDB lineage: Bacteria > Bacteroidota > Bacteroidia > Flavobacteriales > Flavobacteriaceae > Flavobacterium > Flavobacterium laiguense. The sequence goes on along the minus strand of NZ_QCZH01000003.1, from coordinate 251,570 downwards.
ACAAAAGCGATTTCCATAATGCAAAGTGAGTTTAGGTTTAAAAGTCACTGCGAAATTATAGAGATTTCACTTTTATAAAAAGGACATATGTCCTTAAAATCATTTTATGATTTCCTGCCTAATTCTGCTTAAAGTTCTAGTGGTAACCCCAAGATAGGAAGCGATGTCTTTGATAGCCGCTTTTTGTATAATGGTAGGTTGTTCTTTTAATAATCTCAAATACTTTTCTTTGGCAGTTTCGTTGTTAAGAGTTGAGGCGTATTGTTCCATTACTAAATATTCTCTTTCGGTAAAAGCTCTTCCTATGTTTTGCCAAGGGATACTTTTGGCATATAATTTTTGTAAACTTTCAAAGTCAATGACTAATAGTTCTGTTTCTTCAATAGCTTGAATAGTTTGAGCAGAAGGGGTTTGCAAAATAAAACTTTTGTAAGAGGTTGTAAAATTATTCTCTACACAAAAGCATGAAGTTGTTTCTGAAGATTTGTCGTTATTATAAAAGGTTTTTAAGGTTCCTTTTTTAATAAAAGCAATGTGTTTACAAACTTTACCTTGCTCTATAAAGCAATCTCCTTTTTTTAGCTTGAGTTCTTTGAAATAAATTTGCGCTTCCTCAAATTCGGTATCGGTTATAGGTGCAATATTCTGTAAAAAAGATTTGAATTGATCCACTTTTTGATTGAGTTAGTTTGAAGGTAAAGATATTATTTATGAGTTGGAAGGAATGTTTTTTTGCGCTTTTAAAAAGGATACCCAATAGCAAGATTGAAAATCAAATTGTCGTTTCTCCAACTTCCACTTCCAAAATCAATGGAGTCAATTACCCAGCGATTCCCATCGGGTAAATACGGTTTTCGGATAGGAAAAGCCAAATCGGTTCTAAAGACTAAAACAGATAAATCAAAACGCAATCCGGCACCAACTCCCACTGCCAATTCGTTCATGAAATCGGAGGTGAATTTGGAACCCGGTTTGTACGGATTGTCATTTAGCAACCATATATTTCCGGCATCAACAAATAAGGCTCCCTTTACCATTCTGTATATTTTGGTTCGGTATTCGGTATTCAATTCTAATTTGATATCCCCAGATTGGTCTTCGGTATAGGAATCTGTATTTATTGCAGAATCGTAGTAGGTTCCGGGACCAATAGAACGCGCTTTAAACGCTCTGATACTGTTTGTTCCCCCGATGAAAAATTGCGAGATATAAGGCATTTCATTTGAATTTCCATAAGCAAATCCAGTTCCGACAATGATTCTACTGGCGAGTTGGGATTCTTTTCCTAATTTCAAATAATGCTTAAATTCATTTTCTAATCGAATAAATTGGCTAAAAGGAACACCAAATACTTCAACCGTATCTTTCTTCTTTATATCTGCCGAAGTAAGTAAACCTGCAAGATTGCCAGAAAGGTTGATTGATCCTTTGTAATATATGGTGTTCCTCTTATTTTTTTTTACGTTATTACTGTATATATAAGAATATGATGGACCGAAAACCAACTGTTTCTCCACTACATGCCCTAGGGAGGGATTGAGATCTACTTGTTCTTGGTACAATGCCGTAACGTCTTTGGGTCTTGCAAAAGTAATTTCAGCGATGTTTAATCGGTGTTCTTTTCGTTCATTGGATTTCCATAAATAGCCAAAATTAGCTTTCCCGGTTTGTAGGGAATACAATTGCGTTCTGTTTTGGTATTCGTATCCTGCAGTTACCTTTGTTTTAGCCATAAACCCACTAAAAGGTTTTATTTGGAAAGGAGATAAAATCTTTGGCCACAACAAATTGGCTTCGGTACCTGCTGTATATACATTGTAACCTGTGTTTTGTCCAGAAACTTGTACTTCGAAACCTCCATAAATGGAGATATTCAATAATTCGGCACCTCCAAAAGCATTTCTATTACTCCAGTTTAGATTCAGTTCGGTTCCATTGTAATTGGCCGAATTGGTTTTGGCCAAGAGTTCCAATCGTATTGATTTTTTTGTCAATGGCGTTAGATAGTAGTAAGTGTCTAAATAGTTACCAATGGTATCTGCTACCACGAATTTGTTTTTTACAAATTTATAAACGCCTAAGTTCTCTAAATTTTTCAGGGCCAAGTTATGATCCGTTCTATTGTATAAATCTCCTTTTTTGAAAGTCAAAGTCTGATCGAAAATTTCGGGTTTAAAAAGTTTTTCAGAATCATGAATCGTAAAATCATGGTGTTTTATAACAGTATCAATTGTTGCCTTTGTCGTATCGGGTGTAATTGTAAAATTGGGATAAACAATAATATTATTTATTTTATATTGATTTTTTGACAATAGGGGTGCATCGCTTTTTACTTTCACAATAAGATCTACTTGATGATCCGAAACGGTACTGTCTACTTGTATTTTTAAATAATCTGGGTCAAAGTAATAGAAACCTTTTTCCTTGAGGAAATTGTTAATCCTTATGCGTTCCTCTTTTATTTTGTCCAAATTGTATCCCTCATTTATTTTTAACAAACTTTTAGGGATCGTGTTTCGAATGATAGTTGAAAGTGCCGAAGAATCGGTGGGGAATTTAACCGTTCTAATAGTATATTGTTTTCCTGGTTTTAGGGTATAAATGGCGCTAACTGTTTTTCCTTTACCAATTGTGTCTGCCTTGGTTGTTGCATTGAAATATCCATTGTTTTCGGAGTAATTTTGCAGCACATCTTTGTTGTGATTCAAATCGAGTTGACTTGCCAAAACAGGTGGCTCACCAATTTGTGTTTTTAGCCAATGTTTAATTCCTTTCTCTTTTTTTACGGGTCCTACAAGATTATAGATGTACAAACTGGGTCTCATACCCAGAATGGCAGTATTGGGTTTTGGACGCAAGAGTTTTTCTAATGCTGTTTTTAACTGTCTAGATTCTTTTGTAACGCTATCTTTTCCTATTATTTTTAATTTAGCACCTGTATAAAGCATTTCGCCTTCCTGCAAGTATTTAAGGTTGCTGCAGGAGGAAATGATTAGTGTCGAAATAAGGAAATATAATAAATAGGTCTTATTCATCCGTTTTTTCTTTTTGGACTTTCAACTTTGTTTTTTTGTCATCATTTTTTTGAAACAGTTCCTTAAAATGGTTGTAATCCATGGTAATGGTAAAACCTACACCTGTTTCCATAACTTCTCCCTGTAGCGCTACTTGGTATTTATTGACGCGATAGACCTTTAATTTGTATTTTCCATCTTTCGAAAGTTGATAATCCAATGTTACATCACCAGCGAAGTTATTGGATTGTTGATTGGGCTGTTGAGGCCCTTCCAATCCAAAACTGCTGCCTACGGTAACTTTTAGTCTGTCATCTAATAATTTTTTGGAAACCCCTACATTCAAATCTGTTTTCTCTTCTTTTTGGCCACTGTAATAGACTTCGGTCGAATTTAGATCAAAATTAAGTTCAACCCCTTGGATTAAATCCTTGGTCAGATCGTTCATTTGATTCGTCAGGATTTGACTCGCACTCGATTTTGCCATAGCCGATACGGAAGTTCCACCTGCTTCCGTACTAAAAGGATCTTCGCCTATAAAGCGATTCATTAGCAACAATGATAAAACCTGCTTATTCAATTCATTTGGATCTTGTCGTAATTCTGTCAGTCTTTTTTGCGTTAAATTGATAACATCAGACGGGATATTACTCTTATCTACGGGTAAAATAATGTCAAAAGTAATATCGGGTTTCATTAATTCACCTTTTATTATTAATTCGGTTTCAAAAGGTATTTTTTCCTTAAAAGTATTTTTTACTTGATCCGTAGAACTTGCCAATTGGTTTTGCAACAAATCAATCGGGGCGGTTTTTGTTTTATAAATTGCGGTAATGTTGATATCGGCAGATGTTGGTTTGCCGTTCCATTGAATATAACTTCCTTTTTTGATGTCAAATTTTCGTTTAATGGCGCTAAATGTCATTTCGTAAGCCCCTTCATTAAATTCAAATTTTCCGGTTAAGGTAGTTTTTCCAGATGGGTCGATTCCTCCATTTAAAAGGGCTTTCCCTTTAAATCGGGCATAGTCGCCATTTGATTTGTCTATAATGATAAAGAATTCGGCATCTTTGTCGATCTCTATATTTACCGATGCATCGATGCCTTTTATAGTCGATTTTATTTCGGATTCATCTGCGCTAATGGTTTTGGTAATTTGAATTTGGTCTTGATCGATAAATTCAACAATTCCCTCTCGACTGGCAATCGACGGATCCGATTGTGGCATGACAACCGTTAATTTGGTGTCTTTGTTTACTTTGATATTCCCTTCCACTATAGGATTATCAAAATCACCTTTTATTTTTAAATGATTGTCCAAAAACAATTCGCCATAATACAAATCATTATCCTTAGCTTTTGAATTCATCGCCGTAAAATTATCTGCATCAACGGTTAAATCAAATCCAAAATTGCTGAAATTTTTACTGTCAATGATTCCGTTAATCACAAGATCGTTGTCTTTTTCGTCTTTAATGGTGAAACGATTGAAAACAATAGTATTGTTTGTAAATTCAATTTTATCGTTGATGGATTTAAATCTGGCATTTAGTTCTTTTGCTTTGAAACCAACATCATTAAATTTCAGTTCCCCAACGATTTTGGGTTGGCTCATATTTCCAGAAATTGAAAAGGTTCCATTAAGAAAACCGGTACTTTCCGTTAAATGATTCATCGAAAAACCTTGAATGCTTTTCATGTTTAGCTTTTCAACGATGAGATTCATGTCAAGACTGCTGTCCAAGGTTTTATAATTACCCGTCAAATTCACTTGATTGCCTTGGCCTGTAATCGAAACCGAGGCATCATATTGATTGGCAATTTGATTGTTGACTTTTATGGAAATGGTGCCTAAAGTATCCTTTCTAAAACTAAAATCTTCAATTGTTAGATCAGAGGTAAATACCGGTTTCTTGTTCAGGTCTTTCAATAAAGCGTTTCCATTAATTTTTCCGCCCATCTGCAAATTGCGTTGTCCTAGCATATTTGAAACCGTTTCGATTTCGAAATTTTCAAAATCTATGGACAAAGGCGCGTTTGGAGCTTCAGATTCGGATTGTAATTTTAGGTTATTTCCTTTATGGTTCAATTCGAAATCATGGGCGTAAATTCCATCTTTGCCTAAACGGATTAAATTATCGTCCGTTATTTTCCAATTTTCGTAGTTTAGCAATAGATTTTCGGGATTCAAACTGAATTCTGAGTTGCCTTTTGCTGTTTTTAGCGTTCCCGCAATGCTATAGCGGTCTTTGTCATTGAGGTCTTTTAATAACAAATGATAATCAATCGTATTGTCTTTTACTTTTCCGGTTAAGGAGGTGTAAGGCAATTTGTAATTTGGACTTTCGATATCATCAATGTCAAGATTATAAACCAAGGCATTGTCTTGGGTATCCACTTTTAGAATGATATTACTGATTGTATTATTGCCATAAACTATTTTCGGAATCGTTCCATTTATAACAATAGAATCGTTCTCTGAATTATAACGACCATTTATGGTAAAAGGATCTACGCTTTTGAGTTCAGGAATAAATTTCGAAAACAGAAGGCTGTTTTTTACCTCAAGTTTGACATTCAATTGCTGATTTGCTACTTTTTCTTTTAGTGTAGTCGGAGTAATGTTATAATAAGATGCAACAGAATGTGATAAAGCTGCGGCTAATTTGGAGAGTTGGTAATGACCGTTTATTTCGGCATCCAAAAATGGGGAAGTCAGCTTTATTTCGTTTTTTTCTACTGTCGTATTTGCCACAACTTGGATGGAATCTATGGTAAAAGATTCTTTCTCATTTTCGACCTTTATATTCGAAAATAACACTTTTCCGTTTGGATAATCAATATCGGCCGTTTGAATATCGGCTGCCATTTCACCTCTCAATTTCAGAGGCCCGGCGTGAAGATTCAATTTTTCAAGATCAGCAATATCCACGTTCAATTTGATGCTTGCTTTTGGGTATTTGTCGCCAAAACCGCCATGGCTGTCTAAGTTAAAAGTTAAATTAGGATCTTTTGCGTCAGCGTCAAGATTAAAATTCCCTTTGTTTAGTTTTCCTTTTAAGTTTAGATTTTGATAGGTGTATTTGTTGAAAGAGGCTTTTTGGATAGATCCATTAAAATGGGCAATGGCTGTTTTAGGATTCAATCCAGTTCCTTTTATCGTTGCTTTTAAAGTGATTTTTCCAACAGAATCATTTTTTATAAACTTGCCCAAATCAAAATTGGTCAATTCAGCTTGAGCGTCATATTTCTCCTTATTTTTTCTAGATTGATCAAAAGAGGCTTTGACTTTGGCATTACCTAAACTACTCAATAGATTTATATTGGTGTAAAAGTTCGTTAGCGTTCCTTTGAAAGTCCCATTGGCACTTAATTGGGAAGGCAGCACAATCGAATTTGGAATCGTCCCTTTTGGCACAAACGAATTGATATCTTTTGAACTTGATTTAAATTCTTTTACTATTATATCGAAACGGGCTTTCTTCATGTCAGGTAAACCGACAATTTTTCCACTGGCGTGAATCTTTGTCTTTCCCAATCCGCTGACTTCTAAATTGGGGATTTCAATATTTTTTAGTTTACCCGAAATGGTACTGTTGATCAGCAATATTGCATTGGGATTACTCTTGAACGGATTGCTGTTGGTTAAAGTTGGGGCAAAAAGCAATATATCTTTGAATCCCAATCTACTTTGTTTTAAAGATGCCTTAATATTTAATTCTCCGGGATTATTTGTAATTGATGCAATGGAAGGATATTCTAAAACAAGTTTGTCTTTGATTAAAGTATGTGGTGTTTTTAAATACAAATTTTTAAGGAACGTCACTTTCTGACCATAAAAGAAATCAGTTTTTAACGATTGAATATTCAAACCGCTTTGTTCTTTTGCTGATAGTGAAAGAACAGTGACAGCAGTAGATTCTGGAGTGTAATTTAGAGTTTCGGCATTTAGATTGAAATGTTCTATTTTCAAATGATTGTAATCCATTCCTTTTGTCAACTGAACTACATTGTTGTTATCAAATTTAAAATTGACTTCTTTGATATCGGTTTTGTTTATTTTTACTTCCCAATTGTTTGGTGTGCTGGCCACCGCTGTTTTTTTGGCTGTTTTTTTTGCTATTTCCCCCAAAGTCAAGGCGCCTTCAGTGTCACTCAAATCAAGATTTTCTATAGCTATAAAATGACTGTTTAGATTAATGGCATTGAATTTCACATGGAGTTTTTTCATCGAAAGGGAAGAGGCCACTTTCGAATTTTCGTCGGTATAATCAATAAGTAATTTTGATAGATCAATTTCACCCAATTTTAGTCTCAAATCAGGTGTTGTTGAACTTTTCGAAGTAGCTTTATTAGTTTTAACTAAGTTTTTCGGTATTCCTTGTTTGATTTTCAATTGTAACCCATTCACCTTTATTTTTGGAATTTCGAAGTTCATTTGCTCCAAATCGAAGTTTGTTATATGGGTTTCCAAATGTTTTAATCCAAAGGAAATATCATTTTGGGCTATTGCATCGGTATATTTTAAATGAATGCGGTTAAGGTCTATTTCTTCTAGAGAAAGCACCATTGGCTTACTGTCATCTTTTGGTTTTTTTCCTGTATCGAAAGCTTTAATAATGTAATCAAAATTAAAATCAGCATTTTTGTCCTTCTTTATAGTTACAGTTGTTCCTTCCAACTCAACGGAATTGATTTCGATTTTATTATTTAGCAATTGCAATAAACTAATGTCAACAGCCAGTTTTTCGGCAGATAATAAGGTGTCCTTTTTTTGGTCTTGAAAATAAACGCCTTTGAGTATTATCTTTTTTGTGATTCCAAAGGAAAGGGAGTCAATAGAAACTTTGGTTTGAATTTTATCCTGCAAATAGCTGACCACTTTTTCTTTAGTGAAATTTTGAACGCTGGGAATGTGAACAAGAATTAGCAACAGCAACAACAAAATTATCACAGTAGCTACTGTCCATCGAAAAAAGCTTATGGTTTTTTGTAAGGTCTTGTTCAAAAGGTCTTGTTTTTAAGGTTTAAAAGTAGCCATTCTATACCAAAATTGCAATCTAAAATCTAAAATGACACCCTTAAAATGTCAGTTTGTCATATTATTTTGTGCCAATTATAGTGGAAACTGACAATTTACTCGGTTTTTTGTATTGGCACAAAGATTGCCTTAGAGTCTTCGAGTCGTTAAAACAAGTATACAATAAAATTAAATATATTTAAAATGGGTAAAATAATCGGAATTGATTTAGGTACAACAAACTCTTGTGTTTCTGTAATGGAAGGTAATGAAGCAGTAGTAATCCCTAATGCTGAAGGAAAAAGAACAACACCATCTATCATCGCTTTTGTTGAAGGTGGAGAAATTAAAGTAGGAGATCCTGCAAAAAGACAAGCGGTAACTAATCCAACTAAGACTATTGCTTCTATCAAACGTTTTATGGGTCAAACTTTTGATGGAACAAAAGACGAAGCGAAAAGAGTTTCTTATTCTATAGAAAAAGGAGATAACAATACACCACGTGTAAACATTGATGGTCGTTTGTATTCTGCTCAAGAATTGTCAGCTATGACACTTCAAAAAATGAAAAAAACAGCTGAAGACTATTTAGGTCAAACTGTTACAGAAGCGGTTATCACTGTTCCGGCTTACTTTAACGATGCTCAACGTCAAGCTACAATAGAAGCTGGTGAAATTGCAGGTCTTAAAGTAATGCGTATCATCAACGAACCTACTGCTGCAGCTTTGGCTTATGGTTTGGATAAAAAAGATAAAGACCAAAAAATCGCTGTTTACGATTTAGGTGGAGGTACTTTTGATATTTCTGTTCTTGAATTAGGAGACGGAGTTTTCGAAGTATTGTCAACTAACGGTGATACTCACTTAGGAGGAGATGATTTTGACCATGAAATTATTGACTGGTTAGCGAATGAATTTTTAGCTGAAGAAGGTATCGACTTGCGTCTTGACCCAATGTCATTGCAACGTTTGAAAGAAGCTGCTGAGAAAGCTAAGATTGAATTGTCATCTTCTACTGAAACTGAAATCAACTTACCTTACGTAACTGCGACTCCTTCAGGACCAAAACACTTAGTAAAAAAATTATCAAGAGCTCAATTTGAGAAATTAACTGACGCATTGGTAAAACGTTCTATGGCACCTGTTGCTCAAGCGTTGAAAGATGCAAATTTAAAAATCTCTGATATTGACGAAGTTATCCTTGTAGGAGGTTCTACTCGTATGCCAAGAATCGTAGACGAAGTTGAAAAATTCTTTGGTGGTAAAAAAGCGTCTAAAGGAGTAAACCCTGATGAAGTTGTTGCAATTGGAGCGGCTATTCAAGGTGGAGTTCTTTCTGGAGATGTAAAAGATGTATTGTTACTTGATGTAACTCCTTTATCTTTAGGTATCGAAACTATGGGTGGTCTTATGACTATTCTTATCGAAGCGAATACGACTATTCCAACTAAAAAAGCACAAGTTTTCTCTACTGCTGCCGATTCTCAGCCAACTGTTGAACTACACGTTTTGCAAGGAGCTAGAGCAATGGCTGTTGACAACAAAACTATCGGTCGTTTCAATTTAGATGGTATTCCACCAGCTCCAAGAGGGGTTCCACAAATTGAGGTTGCTTTTGATATTGATGCTAATGGTATCATCAAAGTATCTGCAACTGACAAAGGAACTGGAAAATCTCATGATATTCGTATCGAGGCTTCTTCAGGATTAACTAAAGAAGAAATTGCGAAAATGGTTCAAGATGCTGAAGTTAACGCTGCATCTGATAAAATTGCAAGAGAAAGAGCTGAGAAATTGAACGAAGCAGACGGAATGATCTTCCAAACTGAAACTCAATTGAAAGAAATTGGAGCTAAATTGTCTGATGATCATAAAGTTGCTGTAGAATATGCATTAACTGAATTGAGAATGGCTCACCAATCTCAAGACCTTCCTGCTATTCAAACGGCGTTGGACAATATCAATGCAGCTTGGAAAACAGCTACAGAAGCAATGTACGCTCAAGGAGAACAAGGTCAACAAGCTGCTGAGCCACAAGCTCAATCGCAAGGAGACAATGTTGAAGACGTTGAATTCGAAGAAGTAAAATAATTATTTCTCGTAGAGACGCGATTTATCGCGTCTTTTTACAATTTTATAGTAAAACCGAGTTAGAAATGACTCGGTTTTTTCATTTTTAAACCCGACAGGTTTAAAAATGAAAAAAACATTATAAATTTAAGGATTTCTCTAAACTAGAAAAATCCTCATTCTGATTATGAACCTGTTTGAAGTTTTCTAAATTATCAAAAATAGAAATCACTTCATTCCTTCTCAATTTGGTAGGCTTGTCAGAGACACATGTCAGATAGGAACTCCAAGGATATTCTATGGGATGGTCACATATACCATGCTTTACAGGATTGTAGTGTATGTATTTTATGACGTTCTGTAAATACGTGTCATTATCAATCAATTTTCTTTTGAAAGGCCTCTCAAAAAGAGCTCCATGTCGATCATATCCTTTATTTATTGCTTTGGAATAGGCATTGAACAAATTACCAAAAGACTGATGTGGTGAAATGATTTTCTTTGTTATGGGAGATTCTTTAGATTCTTGAAGGAAGACTATTTCCTCAATAGTTTTGATTCGTACCAATAGATGGAAATGGTTTTTCATCAAGCACCAAGCATAAGTATCGGCAATGGGATTTATATGAGTGTTGTATAAATTTAGAAAATGTTCATAGTTTCTGATTTCTTTGAAAACAGTTTCGCTATTGTTACCACGGTTATAGATGTGATAATAATTTCCAGATTCTAAGAGTTCGATTATTTGCATATTTTAAATTTATTATTTTAGACCTGTCGGGTTTTTAAAACCCGACAGGTCTAAAATAATAAATTTTTCGTAATATTACTGTACAAATTATTTTATGAGAAAGATCAAATACAAGAAAGGGAAACGATTACAGCCTTATAGTCTCGAATATACTGGTTTGCACAGAAACAAAGAGATTGAAATGCAATTGTTTGTTTATGATGATTGTACGGTGAATGAATATGAAAATGGAACTATTGATAGCTTGGAAAAGCATATTGATTTAACTAAAATAAATTGGTTAAATATTCACGGATTGAGCGATATTGATTTGCTTAAAGAAGTAGCGGTACATTTTAATATAGACAATTTTATGTTGGCCGATATTTTAAATACCACCAAAAGAACCAAACTTGAAGAGGAAAAAGACGTTTTGTTTTTTAATATAAAATCGATGTTGCCTGCAGAAAACTCAGATGATATAAGGGTAGAGCAGATAAGTTTTTTGTTAAAAAAAGGAATGTTGATTTCTTTTCAGGAAAAAAGAAGTGATTTTTTTACCCACATACGGGAACGGATTCGAACCAATTCTGGAATTGTACGTACCAAGAAGCCCGATTATCTATTGTATATTCTGTTGGATTCCATTATAGGGAATTTTTATATCACGCTTGAAAACGAAGAGAATAAAATAGAAGAATTGATAGATTTCACCAAAAATAGTGCCGATCCCATTACTTTGGAAAAAATTGAAAGTCATAGGGATAATTTTAATTTCTTGAAACGTTCTATCATTCCGCTTCGGGATTCTTTATATGACATCAAAAGCATAAAAGAGGATGATGTGTTTAATGAAATTGAATCGGATAATTTTATTTTTTTTACTCGTTTGCATCAAAAATGCTTGGAGCTTTTGGAACAAATAGAATCGGATATGGGATCCTTGGAAAGTGCTTCCAATTTCTTTTTTGCGGCACAAACGCATAAGATGAATGAGATTATGAAAACGCTGACAATTATTTCGGTGATATTTATTCCGCTTACTTTTATAGTGGGTATTTACGGAATGAATTTTGATAATATGCCCGAATTGCGATATCACAATGGATATTTTTTGGTAATGGGTTTTATGTTTTTAGTAGTAATTGGGATGGTTTTTTATTTTAAAAGGAGAAGGTGGTTTTGATTTTATTGAAGGATAGTTGTCGACTAAGATTTTAAAGTATTCTATTATGTGTTGTATTTGAGTTACTTTTAAAAGATAGACTAATAGCACGCTAGATTTTTAAAATTTCTCGCAAAGGCGCAAAGACGCAAAGAAAATAACGCTAGACTTTGCGTCTTTGCGTCTTTGCGAGAAAATAACACAAAATAAATTTTGGCTTTGAATTTAATCGGACTTCAATTTTATAGAAAGATAAAATGAAGTTTATTTTTCAAAACTGATTTAAGTCATATTTAAAAAATAATTAAAGAGGTATTTTTGTATAGAGTCCATAAGTGATTAAATTTTTAAAAGTATAAAAATGAATAAAGCTATATATATTGCAACTATAGATGAAAATTGTGGCAAAACAATAATTACTTTGGGTTTAATGAGAACTCTTTTGGGTAAAACTGCCAAAGTGGGGTATTTTAGACCGATAATAGAGGATGTAGAAGAGGGGGAAAAGGATACCCATATCGATATGGTAATTTCGCATTTTGGTTTAGATATTGAATATGAAGACGCTTATGCTATCACAAAAAGTAAGCTAATCAAGAAAAAAAATAAAGGAAAGTTAGGGGAGGTAGTCGATTTAATTATTGAAAAATTCAAAAAATTAGAGGAACGCTTTGATTTTGTTTTGGTTGAAGGAACCAGTTTTTCAGGAGAAGGGACTGTTATCGAACTGGATATGAATGTGCTTATCGCAAAAAACCTCGGAATACCTACCATTATTCTAGGCTCAGGAGTGAGGAAAACTTTAGAGGAATTAATAGATAGTTTAAATTTAGCTTATAATTCATTTAAATTAAAAGAGGTAGAAGTATTGGCCGTAATAGCCAATAAAGTGCAGCCCCAAAATTTGGAATTGGTAACGACAGGATTACAGAAAAATTTACCAGAATCGATTCTTATCAATTCTATCCCTTTAATTCCTAGTTTGAATAATCCAACGATACAAGAAATTGTTGAAGCATTGGATGCTAAAATATTATTTGGACATGGATATTTAAACAATCAAATAGGGAGCTATAGCATTGGTGCAATGCAATTGTGTAACTATTTGTTGCATCTAAAAGAAAATGGTCTTATCATCACTCCGGGAGACCGAGCAGATATTATTCTTGGAGCATTACAGGCCAATGAATCGGCCAATTATCCTTCAGTTTCAGGAATTGTATTAACGGGAAATATAACACCAGAGAATAGTATATTGAAACTAATTGAAGGACTTTCCTCTGTGGTGCCAATTATTACGGTCGAAGGAGGGACTTATCATATCGCAAATACAATCGGGAGTATAAAATCAAAAATATATGCTGGTAATTTGCAAAAAATTGAAACTTCAATAAATACGTTCGATAAGTACGTTGATTTAGATGCGTTAACCAATAAATTTAACGCTTTTGAAGCAGAAGGAATGACTCCTAAAATGTTTCAATACAACTTAGTAAAAAGAGCCAAAGAACATCGAAAACATATTGTTTTACCAGAAGGAAGCGATGAAAGAATTATCATAGCTGCCGCTCGTTTGCAAGCGATGGATGTGGTCGATATATCTATTATCGGAAATAAAAAACAGATCGAAAATAAAGTAGCTGAATTAGGTTTGGATTTCGATTTTTCTAAAGTGCCTATTATTAGTCCAATAGATTCCGGGAATTATGATGATTATGTGAATACCTATTATGAATTACGAAAAGCCAAAAACGTAACGCTAGGGATGGCCAAAGATCTAATGGAAGATGTCTCTTATTTTGGAACCATGATGGTGTACAAAGGTCATGCTGACGGAATGGTTTCGGGAGCGGCACATACTACTCAACATACCATTTTGCCCGCTTTGCAGTTTATTAAAACCAAACCCAACTGCTCTGTTGTGTCATCTGTGTTTTTTATGTGTTTAGAGGATAGGGTTTCTGTTTTCGGAGATTGTGCTATCAATCCTAATCCTACCGCAGAACAATTGGCAGAAATTGCCATATCATCAGCCGATTCAAGTTTAGCATTTGGAATAGAGCCAAAAGTCGCTATGCTTTCCTATTCTTCGGGTTCGTCAGGAAAAGGAGATGAAGTGGATAAAGTGCGAGCTGCAACCGAAATAGTGAAACAAAAACGCCCTGACCTTAAAATTGAAGGACCTATACAATACGATGCCGCAGTTGATTTGGAAGTAGGACAAAGTAAAATGCCAAATTCTGAAGTAGCAGGTCATGCCAGTGTATTGATTTTTCCTGATTTGAATACTGGAAATAATACCTACAAAGCGGTTCAAAGAGAAACGGGAGCCTTAGCCATTGGACCAATGTTGCAAGGCTTGAATAAACCCGTAAATGACTTGAGCCGTGGTTGTACTGTCGATGATATCATTAATACAGTTGTGATTACTGCGATACAGGCACAGGGATTATAGGATAGTTTGTTAGTTTAAAAGTTTAATGGTTTAACCCAGAATCCGCATTAGAATCATGGCACTTTGCTTTTGACTGGATAAATTGCCCACTGAATTTACGGATTCTACTGATTGTCACAGATCCTTATTTTTTATATGGCATTTTGAATCAGCGATAAAAAATCCGTGTAAATCCGTTTGATCAGTAAAATCTGTGAGCTATTGCGCAATTTGGGTTTAAGGTTTATAGTAGAAAAATTAGAAAAGAAACATAAAAGTATATTCACTAAATAAATGAAAATAGTAATAATAAATTCGGGAAGTTCATCCATAAAATATCAATTGATTGATATGCCAGTAAACGAAGTTATTTGCAGCGGTATGATCGATAGAATAGGTTTAGAAAGTTCAAATTTAAGTTATGTGACCGATTCGGTTAAGATTGAGGAATCATTACCTATTGCCAATCATAAAATTGGGCTAAAAAAAATTGCCCAATTGTTAATGGATGAAAAAATAGGGGTAATCAAAAGTACCAAAGAGATCCAAGCTGTTGGGCATCGTGTAGTACACGGTGGTAGTGCTTTTTCTAATACTGTTATTATAAATGAAGAGATAAAAGCAAAAATCAAACAACTTATTGAATTGGCACCATTGCATAATCCAGCCAATTTGGAAGGTATAATTGTGGCCGAAGAGATTTTTGCAGATGCCAGGCAAATAGCTGTTTTTGATACTGCTTTTCATCAAACAATACCTGTTGTGGCTCATAAATATGCCGTGCCCAATTTTCTTTTAACCGAGAATAAAGTACGTGTTTATGGTTTTCATGGAACCAGTCATAAATACGTTTCGGAAAATGCTATTCAATTTTTGAAAGCCAATGGAGTTGAGGATACTTCAAAAATAATTACCATACATTTAGGAAATGGCTGTAGTATGACTGCCATAAAGGACGGGAAAAGTATCGATCACACTCTTGGATTTGGTCCTATGAATGGATTGATTATGGGTACTCGTTGTGGAGATGTGGATCAATCGGTAATTTTTTACTTAGTTAAAACATTAGGATATACAGTAGATGAAGTCAATACAATGTTGCAAAAACAAAGTGGAATGCTGGGTCTTACCGGATATAGCGACTTAAGAGATATTGAATCCAATGCCGAAAAAGGAAATGCTGATTGTCAGTTGGCGTTGGCTATGAATGCGTATCGAATTAAGAAATTTATAGGTTCTTATACCGCTGTTTTGAACGGTTTGGACGCTATTGTATTTACAGCAGGAATTGGAGAGAATTCATCCTACATCAGAAAATTAGTGTGTACCGATATGGATTATTTTGGTTTAGAATTGGATCAAGCCAAAAATGAAATTCGTTCCAAAGAAATGAGAGAGATAAATACTCCAAGTTCAAAAACTAAGATTCTGGTTATTCCGACAAATGAAGAAATAGAAATTGCGAATCAGGTTTACAATTTGCTTTTGAATTAAACAAGAATTATTTTGTTGAAGCTCCTTTTTGAGGAGCTTTTTTTATGCAGTCAGAGGAAGTTTTGTTTAAAAACAGCAGCTTATGTTAGGTTTTTATTAAGTTAATTCTTAAAATTAATAACAATTTGTTACAACTACAAGGTTGTAGTTTTCTTTAAATAAAATGGTATTAGATTAATAATTAGTTTTGATTTAATAAATTAATAAATAACCACATGAAATATTTATTTTCTATTTTTTTCGTTTTTGCGGCGGGATTACTCCATGCACAGAGCGTACAATCTCCTTCCAAAAAAATCGAACTCAATTTTAAGTTAGTAGGAAATGGCCAAGTATCTTATACGGCAAATTATAATGGTAAACCCGTTATTCTAGAAAGTACTTTGGGTATTAAACTCAAAGAAAAACAAGCCCTAGATGCTAATTTTGAAATCCTATCTTCAAAAGTAACGACTTTTAATGAGTCATGGAAGCCCGTTTTAGGTCAAAAAGCCAATATCCTAAATCAATATAACGAGCTTACGATTTCTTTAAAACAAAAGGAAACAAATGTAAAAATGAATATCATTTTTAAAGTGTACGATGAAGGAGTGGCTTTCAGATATGATTTTCCACAGCAAGAAAATCTAAATTATTTCATTATTTCGGATGAAGTGTCCCAGTTTAATTTAACGGAGGATTACAAAGCGTTTTGGATTCCGGGCGATTTTGACAGTAATGAATATGTATATAATGAAACCAAACTTTCTGAAATTGACAATTCTAAATTGGATTTAAATAACGGAATTGGAGTAAAATCAATTCCTAGTAAATATGCGGTTCAATCACCATTAATGATGAAATCACCAACAGGTTTATATGTTAATATTTTTGAAGCTGCGGTTGTCAATTATCCTGTGATGCATTTGAACTTAAATGTTGCTAATTTTAAATTATCTTCCCAATTGGTTCCTAATGCCATAGGAGATAAAGCCTATTTGCAAACCCCTTGCGTATCACCTTGGAGAACGATTATGATTAGTGATGATGCCAGAGATATTGTGGGTTCGCAAATGATTTTAAACTTAAACGAACCTTGTGAAATAGAAGATGTCTCTTATATAAAACCAACAAAATATGTTGGAATTTGGTGGGAAATGCACGTAGGGAAATCAACTTGGGATTTAAGCGGAACACAAGATGCTTCCCAAAAAAGCGCAGGTAAAAAACCGCATGGAGCAACTACAGAAAATACCAAAAGATACATTGATTTTGCGGCTAAAAATGGTTTTGATGGCGTTTTGGTAGAAGGATGGAATACAGGTTGGGAAGATTGGTTTGGAAATTGGAAAGAAGAAGTCTTTGATTTTACAACCCCTTATGCAGACTTCAATATTGCCGAAGTTGCGGCTTATGCCAAAGAAAAAAACGTAAAAATGATCATGCATCATGAAACATCAGGGTCTGTGGCCAATTACGAACGCCATTTGGATCGTGCTTTCGATTTGATGAAGAAGTATGATTATCCAGCTGTTAAATCAGGTTATGTTGGAAAGATTATTCCTCGTGGCGAATTCCATGATGGACAAACGATGGTAAATCACTTCAACTTTGTGGCAAGACGTGCTGCCGATTATAAAATAATGATCAATTCACACGAATCTTCCCGACCTACGGGTTACAGTCGCACATATCCAAATTACATAGCTGCCGAAGCAGCTCGTGGTAATGAATTCAACGCTTGGAGTGTTGGGAATCCGCCAAGTCACGAAACAATATTGCCGTTTACCAGACTTTTAGGAGGACCAATGGATTACACACCGGGAATCTTTGAAATTAAAATGAGCTATTATGACAAAAGTAAAAAAGAACAAGTTCATACTACACTGACCAAACAATTGGCATTGTACGTAACGATGTATTCTCCATTGCAAATGGCCGCCGATTTACTAGAGAATTATGAAAAACGTGCGGATGCTTTTCAATTTATAAAAGATGTGGCTTTAGATTGGGATGATACTAAAATTCTGGAAGCAGAACCTGGGGATTATGTAACTATTGCGAGAAAAACAAAAGGAAAGGAATCGTGGTTTCTAGGGGCAATCACAGATGAAAATGCCAGAAAATCTGAAATAAAATTAGATTTTCTTACTAAAGGACAAAAGTATAAAGCGATTATTTATGAAGACGCCAAAGATGCCGATTGGAAAAACAACCCAATGGCGTACAAAATAAAAACAGTTGAGGTAACCAGTAAATCAAAAATAAATTTGGTTTTGGCTCCAGGCGGAGGAACGGCCATTAGTTTTGAGCCGATTAAGTAATGATTATAATTAAGATTCAATAAAATCCTGCAAACATTTAAAAGTGAGCAGGATTTTTTTTTGATTTTAACTTTGATTTTATTCTAGAATGCCGAAATTGCAGCACCAATAAACCAAAATTAATTTTAGACTAAATCAAAAATGAAAAAGAATCTATTGCTTTCCCTACTTTTTATAAATAGTGTTGCTGTATTTGCCCAAACCAAAGACGAGCAAGTTTTTAAGGAAATTTATAAATCTGCACTTACGAATTCTAAATGTTATTCATGGCTAGATCATCTTTCTAATGAGGTAGGATCTAGATTGTCCGGTTCAGTTGGTGCCGAAAAAGCAGTTCAATATACCAAACAGCAAATGGAAACATTGGGTTTTGATAAAGTATATTTACAAGAAGTAATGGTGCCTAAATGGGTTCGTGGCGAAAAAGAAACAGCCTATATTCAAGATAATTCAACTAAAATAAAAGTGCCAATTTGTGCTTTGGGTGGTTCAATTGCCACACCAAAAAATGGTTTAACTGCCGAAGTAATCGAGGTTCACAGTTTTGAAGAAATGAAAGCTTTGGGTGTTGATAAAATAAAAGGGAAGATTGTTTTTTACAATCGCCCAATGGATAATGCTGAAATTGAGTCTTTTGATGCTTATTCGGGAGCGAATGAACAAAGATATGCAGGAGCCAAAGAAGCTTCAAAAATGGGAGCAGTTGCCACTATCGTTCGCTCTTTGAGTTTGCGATTAGATGACTTTCCGCATACAGGAAGTCAAAGTTATGGTGATATTCCAAAAGCGCAATACATTCCAACAGCAGCAATTAGTACTAATGGAGCCGAATTATTAAGCAAGACTTTAAAAAGTAATCCAAAATTGAAGTTTTATTTTAAGCAAAGTTGCAAGCAATTTGAAGATGTATTGTCCTACAATGTGGTGGGGGAAATAAAAGGGAGTGAACATCCTGAAAATATAATGGTTGTTGGTGGACATCTGGATTCATGGGATTTAGCTGATGGTTCTCATGATGATGGTGCGGGAGTGGTACAAAGTATGGAGGTGATGAATATTTTTAACACTATAAAGTACAAACCCAAAAATACGCTTCGTGTTGTTCTTTTTATGAATGAAGAAAACGGTTTAAGAGGCGGAAGCAAATACGAAGAACTGTCTTTGGCTAATAAAGAAAATCACATTTTTGCTTTAGAAAGTGATGCAGGAGGATTTACTCCTAGAGGATTTTTTTTAGAATGCGACGATGCAAATTTTACTAAAATAGCAGGTTGGAAAAATGTATTTGAACCTTATTTAATTCATAGTTTTGTAAAAGGACATGCAGGATCAGACATCGGGCCATTAACGGGGCAAACACTTGTAAAAGCAGGTTTAAAGCCAGATTCACAGCGTTATTTTGATTACCATCATGCGGCAAATGATAAATTTGATGCTATTGATAAAAGAGAATTAGAACTTGGTGCTGGAACTATGGCTGCTTTGTTATATATGATAGACCAAAATGGAGTTGTAAAACAAAACCCTTAAAATGAATTAGGGTTTTGTAAAATAGAATATAGAACATTCTTTAAAGCAAACAAAATTGGATTTTAACCCAATTTTGTTTGCTTTTTTTTTGGACAATAATCTTCAATGAGATTCGATTGTTTTTGCAACAGAAGCAAATGAAATTGGAATCGAATGAGGTTTAAATATTTACAGAATGTTTAAAATCCAAATGGAGATAGTACTAGCTAGACAAAAGAAAGCTTAATCATAATAAAGTGTGAAATCCTGAATTTTAAACTTTCTTATTTTTAAATCCACAAAATAAATCCTACTTTAGCATTCTTTAAAAATTACTAAAAATGATAAGTGAAGCACAGTTTCAAAAGGAGTTAGAAATACTAATTGCAAATGCGATTAGAGAAGATGTGGGCTCTGGAGATTATAGTTCATTAGCCTGTATTCCTGCAGACGCTATGGGAAAAGCGAAGTTACTGGTAAAAGAAGATGGTATTATTGCAGGTGTGACTTTCGCTAAAATGATTTTCGAATATGTAGATCCTAATTTGCAAATAGAAACTTTTATCGAAGATGGAACGGCTGTGAAGTTTGGTGATGTTGTTTTTCATGTTTCCGGAAGTTCACAATCGATTTTGAAAGCAGAAAGAGTTGTGCTGAATTCCATGCAGAGAATGAGTGCGATAGCCACAAAAACAAACAGTTTTGTTAAGTTGTTAGAGGGAACCAAAACTAAAGTCTTAGACACTCGTAAAACAACTCCTGGTTTTCGCGCTGCAGAGAAATGGGCGGTGAAAATTGGAGGAGGAGAAAATCACCGTTTTGCTTTGTATGACATGGTGATGTTAAAAGACAATCATATTGATTTTGCAGGTGGTATTACTTTGGCAATAGCCAAAACCCAAGCGTATCTAAAAGAGAATAATCTGGATTTAAAAATCATTGTTGAGGCAAGGAATTTAAAAGAAATTATTGAGATTTTGAAATGCGAAGGGGTGCATAGAATATTGATTGACAATTTTAATTATGAGGATACTCGAAAAGCAGTGGTCTTAATTGGAACCAAATGCCAAACTGAATCTTCAGGAAATATCAACGAAGATACGATGCGTAATTATGCGGACTGTGGTGTTAATTATATTTCGTCTGGAGCATTAACACACTCTGTTTATAATATGGATTTAAGCTTAAAAGCAATTTAATACATGAGTCTAATAATAGAGGAAAAACTCGGAAAAATTCCTGTAATTAGGAATTTGATGCATGTCTTGAAGAAGATAAAGGTACCTGGTTTTGGAGGTTTGTCTTTTTATGATTTACTCGAGATGTATATTGAAGGGATAGTAGACGGAGCCTTTTCGTACCACGCTAGTGCAGTAGCATTTAGTTTTTTTATGGCTTTATTTCCTTTCGCTTTGTTTATTTTGAACTTAATTCCCTTTATACCAATTGAGGGGTTTCAAGAGGATTTTCTTCAATTTGTAAAGGAAGGGGTACCACCAAATACTTATGATGCTGTTGCCAATATTATAAATGACATTCTTAATAATAGCCATTCTGGATTAATGTCGTCGGGGTTTTTATTGTCGATTTTCTTGATGGCAAATGGGATCAATGGAATTCTTGGTGGTTTTGAATCTTCTCGACATGTTTTAGAAAAAAGAGGTTTCTTGCACCAATATTTAGTAGCATTAGGGATATCACTATTGCTTTCGATTCTTTTGCTTTTAACGGTGGCCATTATTGTTATTTTTGAGATTTTTATCCAAATGACAATGATCCAAGACGTATTAAGTGATCAGATTCCGTTGATTATTCTGGGGCGTTATATATTTGTGATATTAATGATTTTAATCACTTCCTCGGTATTATTGCGTTATGGAACAAAACAATCCCATAAGCCTCCATTTATAAGTATTGGTTCGGTATTTACGACCATATTGATTGTGATTTCGTCCTATTTTTTTGGGATATGGGTAATACGCTTTTCGAAGTATAATGAGCTTTATGGCTCTATTGGAACATTGCTGATTATGATGTTCTACATCTGGATAAACTGCATGATTTTGTTATTGGGATTTGAATTGAATGCTACGATTCATAAATTGCGCAAAAAGAATAATCATAATAAAAAAAGTTTAGTTAGCGAATAAGGGTATCAAAAAATGAATTTCGTATTCTTGCTAAACTCCCACGACACAGACTGTGACTGTGATTTGGTTCTATAAACATAAATTAATAAGTTTAAAAAAAAATGAAAAAAAGTGCCGTATTTAGTTTAGTTGTCTTTTTTGCAATAATTTGCAATGTTCAAAGCCAAAGTGTAATTGGTAAATGGAAAACAGTTGACGATGAAACGGGTAAACCGAAATCAGTGGTTGAAATCTATGAAAAATCCGGAAAAATATATGGTAAAATAATTGAGATCTTTGAAGCCGATAAGAGAAATAGAGTTTGTGAAGAATGCACAGGAGAGGATAGAAATAAACCAATTCTGGGGATGACAATTATAAAAGGATTGCGTAAAGAGGGGAGTGAATATGGTTCTGGACAAATTTTGGATCCTAAAAACGGAAAATTATACAAATGTGTCATAACGCTTGAAGGAAATGATAAATTAAAACTTAGAGGTTATATCGGCGTTTCTTTGTTTGGACGCACTCAATATTGGTCTAGGGTAAAATAGATTTTAGAATGTAAATCTAAAATCAGCAATCTAAAATCTAAAATTTTTCAATGTATTTCGTAGAAGTCGTTTTACCGCTTTCTCTTGCCAAAACCTTTACTTACAGTGTTTCGGAAGCTGAATTTCTTTTTATGAAAAAAGGGATGAGAGTGGCTGTACCTTTCGGAAAAAGTAAAATCTATACCGCTTTAGTAATTGAAATACACAATAACAAACCGACGTTATACGATGCTAAAGAAATTCATCAAATATTAGATGAATTTCCCATAGTAACAGAATCCCAAATTAATCATTGGCTTTGGATAGCAAACTACTATATGTGTGCCATTGGGG
The DNA here is from genome assembly GCF_003097655.1 of Flavobacterium laiguense. GTDB lineage: Bacteria > Bacteroidota > Bacteroidia > Flavobacteriales > Flavobacteriaceae > Flavobacterium > Flavobacterium laiguense. The sequence goes on along the minus strand of NZ_QCZH01000003.1, from coordinate 228,815 downwards.
ATGTGTACCGAGGTGCCATGCCTAGTGCGTTATTACTGGAAAGTGAAACTATAATAACAAAAAAGAATGATTCATTTGTAGATGAAAGTTTACTTTCGGATGATGAATTTTTGGTTTATGAAGCTTTGCAACAACAAAGTTCCCTGAAAGTACATGATATTATTGCTATTTTAAACAAAAATAATATTTTCCCCGTTATTCAAAAATTGGTTGATAAAAATATTCTGGTACTTCAGGAAGAAGTTCAGGAAAATTACAAACCTAAATTAGTGCGGTACGTTCGTTTGCATACAAAATACGACACCAATGACGGTCTAAAAGAATTACTTGATATTCTAAAAAGTGCCAATAAGCAAAAGGAAATAGTTCTTAATTATTTTCAATTAAGCGCCACAGAAAAGAAGCCAATTACGGTGAAAAAGCTCATTGAAGCGGCTAATTCTTCTGCGGCAATTGTTAAAGCATTAATCGAAAAAGAAATTTTCGAAGAGTATTTTTTACAAGAAGACCGAATCAATTTTGCTGGGAAAAGTAGGGAAGGTGAACTTCAGTTAAGTGTAGCCCAACAAAAAGCGTTTGACTCCATTAAAGAAAATTTCGAGCATAAAGCAGTTTGTCTTTTGCATGGAATTACCTCAAGTGGTAAGACCGAAATTTACATTAAACTGATAGAGGAATATTTAGCAACAGGAAAACAGGTTTTGTATTTGTTGCCAGAAATTGCCTTGACAACTCAATTGGTTTCAAGATTAAGAACTCATTTCGGAAATAAAGTGGCTGTTTTTCATTCTAAGTATAATAATAATGAAAGGGTAGAAGTTTGGAATCAAGTTTTGCGAAATGCAGACAAAGCTCAAATTGTAATAGGAGCAAGATCGGCATTGTTTTTGCCATTTTATGATTTAGGTTTTATTATTATTGATGAAGAGCACGAACAGACTTTTAAGCAATCAGATCCCGCACCTCGCTACCACGCTCGTGATGCGGCTATCGTTTTGGCAAATGGACATCAAGCCAAAGTGTTGCTAGGTTCTGCAACGCCAAGCATAGAGACTTATTTTAATGCAACATCCGATAAATACGGTTTTATTGAAATTTCAGAACGTTTTGGAAATGTAAGTTTGCCGGAAATAGTATTGGTCGATTTAAAGGATAAATACTTTCGTAAAAAAATGAATGGTCATTTTAGTGATGTTCTAACTGAAGAAATCACAGCGGCTTTGTCATTGGGAGAGCAAGTTATTTTGTTTCAAAATAGAAGAGGCTATTCGCCAATAATTGAATGTATAACCTGCGGACATGTGCCACATTGTCAACAGTGCGATGTGAGTCTGACCTATCATAAACATAAAAATCAATTGCGATGTCACTATTGCGGATATTCAATGGCAAATCCTACGCGTTGTCATGAGTGTTCCAGTGTCGATTTGACAACCAAAGGTTTTGGCACGGAGCAGATAGAGCAAGAATTAATAACTATTTTTCCTGGTGCAAAAACAGGAAGAATGGATCAAGATACAACTCGCGGTAAATTTGGTTTCGAAAAAATTATTGACAGTTTTAAGAATCGTGAAATTGATATTTTGGTTGGTACTCAGATGCTGGCCAAAGGATTAGATTTTGATAATGTCAATTTGGTTGGGATTATGAATGCTGATAATATGTTGTACCATCCTGATTTTAGAGCATTTGAAAGAAGTTTTCAGATGATGACCCAAGTGGCGGGACGTTCAGGGCGATCTGAGAAAAAAGGAAAAGTAATTATTCAGACTTACAATCCCAATCACAATACGATACAGCAAGTAACCCATACCGATTATGTTGGGATGTATAAAGAGCAATTGTATGACAGGCAAATTTATAAATACCCACCTTACTTTAGAATCATAAAATTAACGCTCAAACAACGCGACTTCGATAAGCTTAAGGAAGGAGCAATGTGGTTATATCAAGTACTAAGTCAAAATTTGGTTATGCCAGTTTTAGGACCAGAAGAACCTGTGATCAGTAGAATTCGAAATGAATACATCCGAACCATAATTATTAAAATTCCTCAGCAAACTTCAATTGGAAACACAAAAAAAACTATTCAAAAAATATTGAATAGTTTTGAGGCTGTTGCTCAATACAGAGCTATTAAAGTCACGACAAATGTCGATTTTTACTAAAGTAATTTTGGTTCTACCCTCAACTGTGTGGGTTTTATCAAATAGAGACTTTTATCAAAATAAAATATCAAAAAAAAATAAACCATTAAGAAATTAAGATTCATTAAGGTTACAATGGCTTAATGAAGCTTAATTTCTTAATGGTTTAGAGTTTTAAATTTAAAAATCCGTACAATTCGTGGTAGAACGGTAGTGTTTTAAAGTAGTTTTTTAAGAATAGGCAAGTGCTTTTACAAGGTCTTCTTTTTTGTTTCGGCTCAAAGGAATTTTTGTTACTCCAATTTCGGCAAATTTGCTGTTAAAACGATCGATCTTATCAATATTGACGATAAAGGATTTGTGTACTCTAATAAATTTGTCTTTCGATAAATCATTTTCAAAAGATTTCATAGTGGAAAGTACTAGATTGCTATCATCTTCTGTAACTACTTTTACATAATCGCCAAAAGCCTCAATCCATTTAATTTTAGAAGTAAAAACTTTTAATTTTTTCAGGTTACTTTTAATAAAGATATGTTCGCCTTCATCTTCTTTATTCTCTTTCTTAAGAAGGAATTGGTCAATTGCTCTTCGAACCGAAGCGTTAAATCGCTCGATAGAAATTGGTTTTTGAAGATAATCGGTCGCGTTGTAGTCAAATGCCTTCATAGCATATTCTGCTTTAGAGGTAATGAATATAATTTGTGGTTTTGTTTTTAAACCATCAAGAAAATCAAAGCCACTAATTACGGGCATTTCAATATCTAAAAATATTAAATCTACCGTATGTACTGTCATGCAACTTTTAGCTTCTATAGCATTAGAAAAATCACCAATTAAGTTTAAATTGGTGTGGTTGTTAACTAATTTTGCAATTATCATCCTTTGTATAGAGCTATCATCTACAACTACACAGTTTAGTTTCATAATGTTCGAATTATTGATTTGGTAGAGTAAAAATACTTTTTTTTATTTTATTAATCTAATAAAAAGAGTGTTTTTTCGTTGTTCGTCGATTAAAACAGTTTTATGCTTGTTTGTTTAAAAAAAAAGGTTACTTTTGCAGCCAAATTAACAAATAAATAAAAATATTTATGAATCATTATGAAACTGTTTTCATTTTAAATCCCGTTTTATCTGAAGTTCAGGTGAAGGAAACAGTAAGCAAATTTGAAGATTTTCTTACTAGTAGAGGAGCAGAAATGGTATCGAAAGAAGATTGGGGTCTGAAAAAAATGGCTTACGAAATTCAAAACAAAAAAAGTGGTTTTTATCACTTGTTCGAATTCAAAGTTGCTGGAGAAGTTCTAATAGCTTTTGAAACTGAATTTAGACGTGACGAAAGAGTTATGCGTTTTTTAACTGTAAGTCTTGACAAACATGCTATCTCTTGGGCTGAAAGAAGAAGAGCGAAACTTAAATCTACAAAAGCTTAATTATCATGGCAACATTACAACAATCTGCTTCAGGAAAAAAAGACGGGGATATCAGATATCTTACGCCTTTGAACATAGAAACTAACAAGACAAAAAAATATTGTCGTTTCAAAAAATCAGGCATCAAATATATTGATTATAAAGATGCTGATTTCTTATTGAAATTCGTAAACGAACAAGGAAAAATTCTTCCACGTCGTTTAACTGGAACTTCATTAAAATACCAAAGAAAAGTGTCTGTAGCTGTAAAAAGAGCGCGTCACTTAGCTTTAATGCCATACGTGGCCGATTTATTAAAATAATTAAAAATTAACAGTTGTTGGTTTTCTGAAAGATGAAACCTAACTTCTATAAAAAAGGACAACAACATGGAACTTATTTTAAGACAAGACGTTCAAAATTTAGGATTTAAAGATGATATCGTTTCTGTGAAAAACGGTTACGGACGTAACTTTTTAATCCCACAAGGATTTGCTCATTTAGCTACTTCTTCTGCAAAGAAAGTATTAGCTGAAAACCTAAAACAAAGAGCGCATAAAGAAGCTAAAGTTGTAGCTGATGCAAAAGCATTGGCTGAATCTTTGAAAGCTATCGAAATTAAAATCTCTGCAAAAGCAGGTGGTGAGAAATTATTCGGTTCAATTACAAACATTGATATCGCTGAAGCTTTAGCTAAAGGTGGTCAAGTAATTGATAGAAAATTCATCACTTCTGGAATCGTTAAACGTACTGGTAAATATGCTGCTACTGTAAGATTGCACAGAGATGTAATTATTGAATTAGCTTATGAAATCATAGCTGAAAAATAACATTTTGTTAACACTTTGTTAATAAAATAAAAAAATCACTCTTCGGAGTGATTTTTTTTTGTCTAATTTTGAGCGTAAACCAATAAAAAAATCTTCCAAAATGAAAAAATTAATCACTTTATTTTTTTTTGTTTTCGGTCTCTTTGTGATGTCCGGACAAACGACAACCTCTAATATTAAGGGAATTGTAAAAGTTCCTACTGGCGAGACGCTTCCTGGAGCGTCGATTCGGGCAATTCATACTCCTACGGGGTCAAAATATTCAGCTGCATCTAATGTAGAGGGAAGATTTAGTATGTTGAATATGAAAATTGGCGGACCATATAAAGTTGTGGTTTCTTTCGTGGGATTTAAATCGCAAGAAATTAATGATGTGTATCTGGATTTGGGTAAAACTTACAATCTTGAAGTGCTTTTGGTTGATGAAAGTCAAGCATTGAAAGAGGTAAAAGTGACTACTACTAAAAATAAAGTTTTTCAAAGTAATAAAACAGGTGCTGAAACCACAATTGGGAGAAAAGAATTGGCAGCTTTGCCTTCTATTTCAAGATCTGCAGAAGATTTTACAAGATTGGAACCTACTGCAAGTGGAGGTTCTTTTGGAGGTAGAAACGATCAATACAATAACTATTCTTTGAATGGTGCGGTGTTTAATAACCCTTTCGGATTGGATGCTGCAACACCTGGAGGGCAAACAAATGCCCAACCAATTTCATTGGATGCGATTGATCAAATTCAAGTAGCTACAGCACCTTATGATGTTACTTTGTCCGGTTTTACAGGAGCTTCCGTGAATGCCGTAACCAAATCGGGATCAAATGAGTTTCATGGAACTGTTTATGGTTATTTTAGAAATGAAAGTATGACAGGGGATAAAGTGAATGGGGAAAAAATATTCGTTCCTTCATTAGAACAAACTCAAGCGGGTTTCAGTATAGGAGGCCCAATTATCAAGGATAAATTATTCTTCTTTGCCAATTATGAAATTGATAAAAGAAGCGATTTGGGGTCTAGCTTTGTGGCAAACAATGGAGATGGAGTTACCGGAGTGAATGAATCAAGAGTATTGGAAAGTGATTTGATAAGTGTATATAATGCTTTAACTAATTTGAAAGATGCAGCTGGTAATAATTTTGGTTATAATCCAGGAGCTTATCAGGGATTTATTCACAACTCAAATTCAAATAAAGGGATTATAAAATTAGATTGGAATATAAATGACAATAACAAATTGGCAGTTATTTATAACTTCTTGGATGCTTCAAAAGACAAACCCGCACATCCAACGGCTTTGGGGTTTAGAGGGCCAAGTGCTTCTATTCTTCAATTTCAAAATGCAGGATATCAGATAAATAATGAGTTAAGTTCTTTCTTGGTTGAGTTGAATTCAAAAATTAGCGAGAGAATTTCAAATAAATTGCAGGCTGGTTATACTTCGTTTGATGATTATAGAAATCCGTTTTCAACTCCTGCACCTATTATTAATATAAAGGATGGAGCTGGTGCCAATTACATTATTACGGGTCATGAACCTTTTTCGATTAATAATACTTTGGATCAAAAGGTTTTTCAGATTACGGATAATTTAAGTTATGAAGTAGGTAATCATTCGTTTACTTTTGGAGGTTCTTTTGAAAAATTTGCTTTTAAAAATTCCTTTAACTTAACAGGTTATGAAAATTTCGGTAATCCAAATGGATATGGAGGTTTGTTTTTTTCGCCCTATTTTACTGTTGCTGATTTCTTAGCGGATGCGGCCAAACCATATGCAACTAGTATGGTAGCTCAAAATATGCAATATGCAATAGATCAATACAATAATAAAAGCAAAATCGAAGTAGGGGATATTGGTGGTTGGAAATTAGCTGAATTGAATGTGGGGCAAGTTGCTTTTTATGCACAAGACGATTGGAACTTAAATGATAATTTTAAATTGTCTTTGGGGTTAAGAGCAGATAAGCCTTTATATTTTGACACAGCTGATTTGATTCAAAAATATATGGATGTTAATGCTGCAAGTGGGGCGGTTCGTGACGAAACTATCGATTACTATGATCCAGCAACAGGGCAAGCGGTTAAGTTGATTTCTACTGATTTGCCGTCAGATAAAATACTTTGGTCTCCAAGGCTTGGTTTTAATTGGAATATGGATGGGAATAATATTTCTCAACTTCGAGGAGGAACGGGGATCTTTACCGGTAGAATTCCTTTTGTTTGGTTAGGGAATCAAGTAAGTGGTGCCGATGATAGTTTTTTACAAATTATGGATCCAGATTACAAATGGCCACAAGTATGGAGAACTAGTTTAGGATATGACCATAAATTTAAAAGCAATTATATCTTAACTGTTGATATGTCTTATAATAAAGATATTAACGGGGTACAAGTGCAAAACTGGGGGTTGAAAATACCTTCAGGAACTCTAGCGGGTACTGATAATAGAGCGATTTATTTGGCATCAGATAAAGGAGTGAATAATGCTTACGTGATGACCAATTCTAATAAAGGATATGCATTCAACTCTTCGGTTAAAGTACAAAAGAATTTTGACAATGGAGTATACGCCAGTATTGCTTATAATTATATGATATCAAAAGACGTTAACTCTATAGAAGCTGAAATTACTGGTGATGCTTTTGCTTTTAATCCTGCTTTAGGAAATGTAAATGATGCTGTACTTTCAAATTCTAAATATGGAGACAACAATAGATTTGTTGGTGTAGGTTCTAAAAAATGGAAATACGGCAAAGACAAATGGGCTACTACGGTTTCAACCGTTTTTGAATATGCTCAAGGGGGACGTTTTACTTATACATATGGAGGAGATATCAATAATGACGGATCTGGTGCTAATGATTTAATCTATGTTCCGACTTCGGCAGAAATTAGTGCTATGAATTTTTCTGGTGCAGGCCAGGGAGCCGCTTTTGATAGCTTTATCAGTCAAGATGATTATTTAAGTGAAAGAAGAGGTCAGTATGTAGAACGTTATGGTGCTTTATCTCCATGGCGAGGTAAATGGGATATGAAGATATTGCAAGATTTTAATTTTAAAGTATCATCGGCTTCGGAAAAAACAAATACAGTTCAATTCAGTATTGATATTTTAAATTTCAGTAATTTATTGAACTCTGATTGGGGATTGGTTCAAACTCCGGTAAGTATTCAACCAATAGGCGTTTCAGTAGCAGGAAATACTCCAACTTATACTTTCAATGGTACACAAACCGAAACGTTTGCATATGATGCCAGTTTGGCATCAAGATGGCAAATGCAATTCGGAATTAGATATATTTTCTAAATAAAAGCAACTAAGTTAATTAGCCTTCTTGAAAAAGAAGGCTTTTTTTTGGTCCAAAAAAGTCTAAATTTGCATTTAAATGGGTTATACCAAAAAAAGAGAAGAATTTAATAGCAATACATGAAATACACCAGACTAACAAAAGAACAATTAGAAGAGCTGAATCAAGAATTCAGTACTTTTTTAGCTACTCAGACAATCGATAAAGCCGAATGGGATAAAATAAAAGCCGAAAAACCGGAAGTGGCCGAACAAGAATTAGACGTTTTTTCGGATTTGATTTGGGAAGGAGTACTTACCAAAGCGACCTACTTAGAGTTTTTCTCTAAAAATCATATTTTTCTTTTTCATTGCTTTGATACCTATATTCAATCTATTGTTTTGAAATCGTTAGTCCCGGAAACTGACTTTTTGACCAAGGAGGGTTTGCAATGGCTTAGTGATAATATGTTTACGGAAACTATCGAAATGAAAGTGGGTAAAAAGGAATTTACCGAAGAGCGCAATCTGTCAATTTTCCAATTGATCCAACAAGGTTCCTTTTTAAGTGATGGACAATTATACAATCAAATTAATTCGATTATCGAGTCATAATTTGATTTTTATTCTTTTAATTGGCTATTTTAGTGGATTATTTAATCGACTAGAATAGCCAATTTTGTTTTTTATGGATATACCGCAAACCATTCAATCGCTTCGTGATGAACTGAATCTTCATAATCATAATTATTATGTTTTGGATAATCCCTCTATACCTGATTATGAGTTTGATATAAAGTTGGCAGCCCTTCAAGATCTAGAGAATAAGTATCCAGAATTTTTTGATGCTAATTCACCGACACAAAGGGTAGGAGGAACAATTACCAAAAATTTCGAAACAATTGCGCACGATTATCGGATGTATTCACTTGATAATTCCTATTCGAAAGAAGATTTAGTAGATTGGGAAGCCCGCATCCAAAAAGTTTTAGGAAATGTTCCTTTAGAATATACCTGTGAATTGAAATATGATGGTGCATCTATAAGTATTACATATGAAAACGGAAAATTAAAGCGAGCTGTGACTCGCGGAGATGGTTTTCAAGGAGATGATGTGACCAATAATATAAAAACAATCAAATCGATACCTTTGCAATTAAAAGGAAATTTTTCAGATTATTTTGCAATTCGCGGTGAAATTATTTTGCCTTTTGCTGGATTTGAAAAAATGAATCAGGAGTTAATTGAAATCGGAGAAACTCCCTATTCCAATCCAAGAAATACTGCCTCAGGAAGTTTAAAACTGCAGGATAGTGCCGAAGTCGCCAAACGACCTCTGGATTGTTTGCTTTATTTTTTAATTGGACCCAACTTGCCTTTTAATTCCCAATTTGAAGGCTTGGAAACTGCAAGAAGTTGGGGGTTTAAAGCGCCTACCGAAGCTAAATTGGCAAAGAACCTAGAAGAAGTTTTTCAGTTTATTGAATATTGGGATGTGCATCGCCATGAATTGCCGTATGAAACGGATGGTGTGGTGATCAAAGTGAATGATTTTCGTCATCAGGAAGAACTGGGGTATACTGCCAAATCACCTCGATGGGCAATTGCTTATAAATTCAAATCGGAGCAAGTAGCCACACGATTGAATTCTATTTCGTATCAAGTGGGAAGAACTGGTGCTATTACGCCTGTTGCCAATCTTGAACCCGTACAATTAGCAGGAACCATTGTAAAAAGAGCCTCTTTGCATAATGCCGATCAGATTGAAAAATTGGATATTCGAGTAAACGATACCGTATTTGTAGAAAAAGGAGGGGAGATAATTCCGAAAATCATAGCGGTTGATTTAAGTAAACGTCCCGATAATTCAGAACCTACAGTATATATAACCCATTGCCCGGAATGTAGTACAGAATTAATCCGTGGGGAAGGGGAAGCCAATCATTATTGCCCTAATTTTTATGGTTGCCCTCCGCAAATTATAGGGAGAATTCAGCATTATATTTCTCGAAAAGCAATGGATATAGAAGGTCTGGGAGGAGAAACCGTCGCCTTACTTTTTAATAATGATTTGGTACATAATTATGCCGATTTATACGAACTGACTGTAGAACAAATTCTGCCTTTGGAAAGAATGGCACAAAAATCGGCTGAGAATTTGGTAAAAGGGGTCGGGAATTCTAAAAGCATTCCTTTTGAAAGTGTTTTGTTTGCTTTAGGGATTCGATTTGTAGGTGAAACAGTGGCCAAAAAGCTGGTCAAACATTATAAAAATATTGATGCCTTACAACAGGCGACTCTTATGGATTTAATCTTAGTAGATGAAATTGGTGAGCGGATTGCCCAAAGCGTGATTGACTTTTTTGAAAATAATGAAAACAGAATCATTATTGAAAGATTAAAAAGTTATGGCATACAATTTGAAATTGTCGAAAAGATAAATCCAAATGCAACTGAGAAATTCTTAGGAAAGACTTTTGTGGTTTCGGGTGTTTTCTCCACTTTTTCAAGAGATGAATTAAAAAAAATGATTGAGGATAATGGAGGGAAAGTAGGAAGCTCTATATCCGCCAAAACTGACTTTGTTGTCGCAGGGGACAATATGGGACCCGCCAAGTTAGAAAAAGCAAACAAACTCAATGTACCCATAATTTCGGAGGCTAATTTTATAGAAATGTTACATGAAAGCTAGTACTCCATCCCTTGTTTTATTTTTTGTAGCTTCTTTTTTTGCTATTTTTTTTAAAGTGTTAGAATATGATTCTATAGTACTTTATGCTAAATCAATAGTGATTCCTTCTTTGTTTATTTATTATTTGGTTTCAAATAATTATAAAATAAAACCCATAAAAGCATTGGTTTTTTTGTTGTGTTTTATGAGGGAGGTTTTTGTGTTATTGAATAGTAAAGAATCTGCAATGGGGTCATTTGTTTGTATTCTTTTTGTTTATTTAATATTGCTGGTTTTATCTCTTAAGGATTTTAGAGACTTAAAATTTAATCAAAAAGACAGTACTTCAATTCTAATTTTAGTTTTATTATTAGGGACTATTTGTTATTCGGTTTTAAACTTGAAATTTGAAAGGTTAGCTCTGAGTTTTTCATTATATGTTATTTTTGGAATTGTTTTGAGTCTTTTGAGTGTTGTTGTGTTATCAAATTATATTAAAAATGAAAGTTATGTCTTTGTTAATTCAATGATGATGTGTGTGTGTTTTATAATTACAGACATTTTCTTTGTTGTTTATAATTTTTATTTTAACCTCTATATTTTCAGTTTGATTAGTGTTATCACACAGGTTTTGTCTTATTTCTTTATGGTGAAATATTTTATAGCAAAGGATCAGATTAAAGTAGATTTAGACGATAATAGATTTTCCATCAGCTGATTTTTTGTATTAGTTGTAAAGTAGAAATCGATTGTCCTTTCCAAAATAAAGTCTGTCAGTCAGCTTTAAAACCATTTTTTATTTAATACCTCAAATTGTTTTGCAGAGTCTCTCCCTTGGACTTTATTAGATGTGTAAAAAAAAGTGTTAAGAATATAACAAAAAGTTTCAAAACATCATTATACTTTTTTAGATTTACCATTTCAAATGCAACTTAATTAATTAAATTTGTAATCCTAAAAAGTACTATGTTTTTAAATTACATAAAGAGGGTATTGATTAAAAAAACTTTAAAAAGCAGTATACGCAATGTTAAGGTGGATAATACAAAGAATCCAATAAAAACAGTTGGTTTGTTTGTTGATGAAAGTTGTTTTTTGAATACAGATGATTTGATAAAAGAAATCGTTTCTAATGGTATTGCCGAAAGTAATATTAAAGTTATCGCTTACAGAGACGTTTTGAAAAAGAATGAAGTGTATTCGTGTCCTACTTTTGGTTTAAAAGATTTCAATTTTAAAGGTACTATAGAATTACAGTTAATAAATGGGTTTATTTCAGATGAATTTGATTTGTTAATCAATTATTACGATGTTGAAAAGCCTGTTTTGTTGCTTTTGACCAATAATTCGAAGGCTAAATTCAAGGTTGGTTTTTCGTCTATTGACAAAAGATTAAATCATTTGATGATAAACAGTAATGTAGAGAATTACATCGTTTTTACCCATGAATTATTTAGATACTTAAAAATATTAAACAAAATATAATTTAAATTATGCAATCATTAATAGGAACAGGAGTTGCTTTAATCACACCCTTTAAAGAAGATTTTTCAATAGATATTGATGCTTTAAAAAGAATTATAAATTTTTCGATTGATGGAGGGGTTGAATATCTTGTTGTACTTGGTACAACTGCAGAGAATGCCACTTTATCTCAAGAAGAAAAAGAACTGATAATCCAAACCGTAATTGAAGTAAATGCTGGAAGATTGCCTTTAGTTCTAGGAGTTGGAGGGAATAATACACTAAAAGTGGTTGAGGAGTTAAAAACGAGAGATTTGTCTAGTTTTGTTGCTATCCTGTCTGTTTCGCCATATTACAATAAACCTACTCAGGAAGGTATTTATCAGCATTTTAAAGCTGTTTCAGAAGCGTCACCGATTCCTGTGATTTTATATAATGTTCCCGGGAGAACAGCAAGTAATATGTTGCCAACTACTGTTATTAGATTAGCTAATGATTTTGAAAATATTATTGCGATAAAGGAAGCTGCCGGAGATATGGTTCAAGCCATGCAATTATTAAAAAATAAGCCTAAAGATTTCTTAGTAATTTCTGGAGATGATATGATTGCTTTGCCAATTGTACTGGCCGGTGGTTCCGGGGTTATATCTGTAATCGGACAAGGTTTTCCGAAAGAATTTTCTGAAATGATTCGTTTGGGTTTGAATAGGAAAGTAGATGATGCATATAGATCACAGTATATATTGTCAGATTGTATCGATATGATTTTTGAACAAGGAAACCCAGCAGGGATTAAAGAAGTGTTCAGGATTTTAGGAATTGCTGAGAATGTAGTGCGTTTACCACTGGTTACAGTAGATGAATCTTTAGCAAGTCGATTAAGTGTTTTTGTTAAGAATATTGATAAAAACGCATAAAAAGTGCTTGATTTTTTTATACAAAGAAATATTTTGTAATCGCTAAATTAATAACTAAATTTGCTACCAAAACTTTGGTGTCGTTTTATTGTGGATTTAAATTATCCAATAGAATAAATATAAGTAAAAAAATGAAAAAAATAATATCAGTATTGCTTGTTGTTCTCTTTTTTTGCTCGTGTAGTGAATATCAAACTGCATTAAAAAACGAAGATGTTGCCGTAAAGTTTGATGTAGCTTCAAAATTATATGATGCTGGAAAATATTCAAAAGCCATTAGACTTTTTGAACAATTGGCGCCCGCTTATAGAGGAAAGCCACAAGGAGAGAAGTTGTTTTACATGTATTCTCAATCTTGTTATAAGACTAAGCAGTATTATATAGCAGGTTATCAATTTGATAGTTTTATTGCGGGTTATCCAAAAAGTGAAAAGGCTGAAGAGTGTGCTTATTTAGGAGCGCAAAGTTATTCTATGTTATCACCGGTTTATTCAATAGATCAAACTGATACCTTTAAGGCAATTGAAAAGATGCAAGGATTTATTGATAGCTATCCAAACTCTCAATATATTGCTCAAGCAAATGAGACGTACAGGAAATTAAATGATAAAATTGAACGTAAAGTTTACGAAAACGCTTTAGAGTACAATAGAATTTCAAATTATAAATCAGCTATTATTGCTTTTGATAATTTTATTGCAGATTTTCCAGGAACTCCCTACAAGGAGAAAGCATTGTACTATAAATTTGATTCTGCTTACGTGTTTGCAATGAATAGTGTTCCTTCAAAAATGGAAGAAAGATTAAATACCGCAAAGACATACTATTTGAATTTGGTTAAGTTTAGACCTAATACCGAATACAAAACTAAAGTGGATGAAATGTCGGCACAAATTGATTTAGAATTACAAAAATATAATAAATAAAGAAAGTCATGGATTTAAAAAAGACAAATGCTCCAGTAAACACAATAACGTATAATAAAACAGTTATTGAAGAACCTACTGGAAATGTGTATGAGGCGATAACAATTATGGCTAAAAGAGCAAATCAAATTAATTCTGAAATCAAAAAAGAATTGACTGAGAAGCTAGAAGAATTCGCTACTTATAACGATAGTTTAGAAGAAGTTTTTGAAAATAAAGAGCAAATCGAAGTTTCAAAATTTTATGAAAAACTTCCTAAACCTCATGCATTAGCTGTTCAAGAATGGTTAGATGGTAAAATCTACCATAGAGACGCAAATAAATAATCTATATAATGTCAGTTTTAAGTGGAAAAAATATTTTGCTGGGAATTTCTGGCGGAATTGCTGCATATAAAACGGCTTCATTAGTTAGACTCTTCATAAAAGCAGGTGCACATGTCCAAGTGATAATGACACCTGCTTCTAAGGATTTTATAACCCCACTTACCTTATCTACTTTATCTAAAAACCCAGTCTTTTCAGAATTTTACAATAAAGATGAAAAAAACGAGGAATGGAATAGCCATGTTGAATTAGGTCTTTGGGCTGATCTAATGGTTATTGCTCCGGCAACAGCCAATACGTTGTCAAAAATGGCAAATGGATTGTGTGATAATCTGTTAATCGCCTGTTACTTATCTGCTAAGTGTCCTGTTTATTTTGCGCCAGCAATGGATTTAGACATGTACATCCATCCTTCTACCGTTGAAAGCTTTAAGGCTTTAAAAGAATTTGGAAATATAATGATTCCTGCAGAAAACGGAGAACTAGCCAGTGGTTTGTCCGGTGAAGGTAGAATGGCCGAACCCGAAAATATCGTTTCTTTCCTAGAGGCAGATCTCGAGAGCAAATTACCTTTAAAAGGGAAAAAAATACTGATAACGGCTGGGCCAACTTATGAAGCAATAGATCCTGTTCGTTTTATAGGGAATCATTCTTCAGGAAAAATGGGTTTTGATATCGCTCAAAGTGCCGCTAATTATGGAGCTACTGTTATATTGATTTCAGGCCCAACACATTTTACGATAAATCATCCTTTGGTGCAATTAATTCCAGTTGTTTCTGCGCAAGATATGTATGACGCTTGTCATATATATTATGCAGATGTGGATGTTGCCATTGCCGCCGCCGCCGTAGCAGACTATAAGCCTAAGAATGTTGCCCAACAAAAGATTAAAAAAGCAGCCGATGATTTTACAATCGAGCTCGAAAAAACCAAAGATATCCTTGCTTCTCTTGGTGATATAAAAAAGAATCAGTTTTTAATAGGTTTTGCTTTAGAGACTGAAAATGAAATTGAAAATGCTAAAGCAAAAATCCAGAAAAAAAACTTAGATTTGATAGTTCTTAATTCCTTACAGGATCAAGGAGCCGGTTTTGGAAAAGCAACCAATAAAGTTACATTTATTGATAGTTCTTTTCATATAGAACCAATGGATTTGAAATCTAAGGAAGAAGTGGCAGATGATATTTTAAACAAGGTAATAACGCACTTTTATGGTTAAATATGTTTTATTTCTATTGATGTGGTGTGGCTTTATTCAAGCGCAACAACTGAATTGTACGGTAACGCTAAATACCCAAAAAGTGAACAATGCTAACCAACAAGTTTTTAAAACTTTGGAAGCGGCATTAAATGAATTCGTTAATAAAACAGATTGGACAGGACAAACACTTTCGCAAAAAGAAAAAGTTGATTGTTCGATGTTTATAACGATTTCAAGTTATAATTCGGATCAATTTACAGCCAACATACAAGTACAGTTCTCAAGAAATATATATAATTCATCCTATTCGTCTCCGGTATTAAACTTGAATGATAAAGATTTTAATTTCAATTATACTGAGTTCGAAAATTTGACATACATCCCAACGAGTTCCGATTCAAATCTGGTTTCTGTTATTTCTTTTTATTGTTATATAATATTAGGAATGGATGCGGATACCTTTGTTCCTATGTATGGGAATAAATATTATGGAGAGGCATTAAATATTTCTAATGTTGCTCAACAAGGAGGAGGTAAAGGATGGAGTCAATCCGATGGTCCGATAAGTAGATATACTTTAATAAATGACTTATTATCTCCTACATTTAATGAAATAAGGTTGTCAATTGCACAATATTATATGGGCTTGGATATGATGAATCTAGATCAGAAAAAAGCCAAGGAAACAATTAAAGGGGCTTTAATGAATTTAGCCAAATTAAATGACACAAAGCCCAATTCCTATTTATTGCGAATTTTTATGGATTCAAATTCTGACGAAATTGTTTCTATTTTTACTGGCGGACCCAGTATTACAATTACTGATTTGGTAGATAGTTTGAATAAAACCTCACCAATGAACTCTAGCAAATGGCAATTAATTAAGTACTAATTAAGCTTCTAAGTTACTAAGAATCTTAGAAGCTTAACAACTTTCGCTTTAAACCAATTTATCCTTAAAATTATATAAATGATAACTTCTCTGTCGATAAAAAACTATGCGCTAATCGAAAAATTAGCAATTGATTTTTCTAAAGGTTTTTCAATAATTACGGGTGAAACGGGTGCCGGTAAATCGATAATATTAGGTGCATTAGGTTTAGCATTAGGTAAAAGAGCTGACTTGACTTCGCTGAAAAATAAAGAAGAAAAATGTGTAATAGAAGCTCATTTTGATATTTCAAAATATAACTTACTTCCATTTTTTACGGAAAATGATTTAGATTTCGAAAATGACACCATTATCCGAAGAGAAATATTGCCTTCTGGAAAATCTAGGGCATTTATAAATGATAGTCCTGTAAATCTTCAAGAGTTGCAAGAATTGAGTTTGTATTTAATAGATATTCACTCGCAACAACAAACCCAAGAATTGTCTGATGAGGGTGTGCAATTCAAAATTATTGATGCCATTGCTAATAATCAAGATATAATTTTGGAGTATCAATCTTTTTTTAAAAAATACAAATCAGATAAATCTAAGTTGAATGCCATGCTCAAAAGAAAAGAAGAGGCATCAAAAGAACAAGAATACAATGCTTTTCTTTTAAATGAACTGGTATCTGCAAAATTAAAATCGGGAGAACAAGAAACTTTTGAAGCCGATTATGAGCAGCTAAACAATGTGGAGATTATCAAAGAATCACTTGATAAATCTTTGGCAATTGCCAATGAGGAGCAAATTGGTGTTTCTCATAATTTGAATGAGATAAAAAATTCCATTCAAAAAATAGCTATTTTTTCATCAGATTATAATTTGTTGTTTGAAAGAATTACAAGCTTAAAGATTGAATTTGAGGATATTGCCATTGAATTGAACCGCTGTGCTGATAAATTGATTAATGATCCAGAACAATTGAATTTAATTAATCAAAAGTTACAGCTTATATACAATCTCCAAAAGAAACATCAAGTGCTTTCGGTTGATGAATTAATAGTGATTCAAACTAATTTAGAAAATTCAGTTTTAGAGTTAGGAAATCTTGACGAGGAAATTGAAAGTGTATCTAAAGCAGTTGAGGAAAGTGTAAAGAAACTGGATTCAATTTGTGATGAGATCCATGAAAATAGAATAACCGCTATTCCAGTTTTAAGTCAAAAGTTAGTTACCATTCTAGAGTCTTTGGGTATGCCAAATGTGCGTTTTAAAATGGAATTAAATAGGACTCAGGCTTATTTTGAAAATGGAAAGGACGAATTGCAATTTTTAATTTCGGCAAATAAAGGAACCGATTTTGGATTGTTGAAAAAAGTAGCTTCCGGGGGTGAAATGTCAAGAATTATGCTGGCTGTAAAAGCTATTTTGGCACAATATTCAAAATTACCCACTTTGATTTTTGATGAAATTGATACAGGGGTTTCTGGCGAGATTGCCAATAGAATGGGAGAGATTATGAAAGAAATGAGTGTTGAAATGCAAATATTTGCCATAACCCATTTACCTCAAATAGCTGCCAAAGGTTCAGAACATTTCAAGGTTTTTAAAATGACTGTTGGAGAAGATACCCAATCTGAATTGAAATTATTATCCGATGAAGAACGCATCACAGAAATAGCGCAAATGCTGTCTGGAACAGTTATTTCAGATTCGGCCTTAAATCACGCAAAAGCCTTGTTGAACTAAAAAAATGAACTATATTTGCTCCTTTAATTTAAAATTATTTTATTAAAAATTTTAGGATTAATAGATAATAAATTAACGAATAGACTAATATGATTATTGAACCAAGAATGAGAGGATTTATTTGTTTGACAGCCCAACCAAAAGGATGCGAACAAAGTGTTAAAAATCAAATTGAATACGTAAAATCAAAAGGAACTATAGCTGGAGCTAAGAAAGTATTGGTTATCGGAGCCTCAACAGGTTTTGGTTTGGCTTCAAGGATTACAAGTGCTTTTGGTTCGGATGCCGCTACAATTGGTGTGTTTTTTGAAAAAGAACCTTCAGAGGGGAAAACAGCTTCTCCAGGTTGGTACAATTCGGCTGCTTTTGAAAATGAAGCTCATAAAGCTGGTTTGTATGCAAAAAGTATCAATGGTGACGCTTTTTCAAATGAAGTTAAAAGACAAACTTTAGATCTAATTAAAGCTGATTTAGGTCAAGTTGATTTAATCATATACAGCCTTGCTTCGCCAGTGAGATTAAACCCAAATACAGGAGTTTTACATCGTTCTGTTTTGAAACCTATAGGAAGTACTTTTACCAACAAAACAGTTGATTTTCATTCCGGAAAAGTTTCAGATATTTCTATTGAACCTTGTAATGAGGAAGATATTGCCAATACAGTTGCCGTAATGGGAGGTGAAGATTGGACTATGTGGATTGATGCTTTAAAAGCAGAAAATCTATTAGCGCCGGGAGCTACAACAGTTGCTTATTCATACATAGGGCCATCATTAACAGAGGCGGTTTATAGAAAAGGAACCATTGGTCGTGCCAAAGATCATCTTGAAGCTACAGCATTCACTATTACGGATAGTTTAGCGTCTCTTAATGGTAAAGCTTATGTTTCTGTAAATAAAGCTTTGGTAACTCAAGCTAGTTCTGCCATTCCGGTTATTCCGTTGTATATTTCTTTATTGTATAAAATAATGAAAGAAAAAGGAATTCACGAAGGATGTATTGAGCAAATTCAACGTTTGTATCAAGCAAGATTGTATACAGGAGAGGCCATGATTACTGATGAGAAAGGAAGAATCCGTATTGATGATTGGGAAATGCGTGAGGATGTACAGGCTCAAGTAGCAAAACTTTGGTTGGAAGCTACTACCGAGAATTTAGCTGAATTGGGAGATCTAGAAGGATATAGAAGTGATTTCTACAATCTGTTTGGTTTTGGATTCGATGGTGTAGATTATAAAGTAGACACAAACGAAATGGTTGCTGTTCCAAGTATTGGATAATTAGCAAACACTATTTATAATTTAAAAAACGCCTTATTACTTGATGGTTTAAAATCAAGAAAATAAGGTGTTTTTTTATAAAATAATTTTAAATGACATTTTATGTATAATTTATTAAAAGGGAAAAGAGGAATTATTTTCGGTGCTTTAGATGAAAATTCTATAGCTTGGAAAACGGCAGAACGTGTTCATGCTGAGGGAGGTGTTTTTGTTCTTACCAATGCTCCTGCGGCAATGCGATTGGGAAACATTGATGCACTAGCTGAGAAGATTGGGTGTCAAATTATTCCGGCAGATGCTACTTCGGTAACAGATTTGGAGGTATTGGTAGATAAAGCGGTTGAAATTCTGGGAGGCAAAATTGATTTTGTTTTGCATTCTATTGGAATGTCTGTTAATGTTAGAAAAGGAAATCATTATACCAATCAGAATTATGAATTTACAGAAAAAGGTTGGAACGTTTCGGCTGTTTCTTTTCATAAACTTATGCAGGTATTGTATAAAAAAGACGCCATGAATGAATGGGGGAGTATCATTGCATTGTCATATATGGCAGCGCAACGCGTTTTTCCAGATTATAATGATATGGCTGACAATAAGGCATATCTAGAATCAATTGCGCGTAGTTTTGGGTATTTCTTCGGAAGAGATAAAAAAGTAAGAGTGAATACCATTTCGCAATCTCCTACGGCTACCAGAGCAGGGCAAGGAGTCAAAGGATTTGGTGGTTTTATAGCCTTTGCTGATAAAATGTCTCCATTAGGAAATGCCACGGCAGCAGAATGTGCTGATTATGTAGTTGTAATGTTCTCAGATATGACTCGAAAAGTGACTTTGCAAAATTTATTGCATGATGGTGGTTTCTCAAATATGGGAGTGAGTCAAGAGGTTATGGAAATGTTTGAATAAACAAATGAAAAGTTCTGTTATATAAAAACCATCAAAATTTATTAGATGGTTTTTTTGTGGATAAAGAGTACCTTTGCCGAAATTTTAAAGCAAAAAAAAATTAATACCTCAGTTATATTATGTTGTTTTCGTTAATAATCCCTGTTTATAATCGTCCCGATGAAGTTGATGAACTATTAGAAAGTTTATCAAAAACTACTTATGATCAAATTTTTGAAATTGTACTTATAGAAGATGGTTCTACATTGAGATGTCAGGATGTCGCTTCGAAATATGGCGATGAATTAGATATTTCTTATTACTACAAAGAAAATTCAGGTCCAGGAGATTCCAGAAATTATGGAATGAATAAAGCTAGGGGAGATTATTACATTATATTCGATTCGGATTGTATTATTCCAAGTGCCTATTTGTCAGAAGTAGACAAAGCATTAAAAGAAAATTATGTAGATTGTTTTGGTGGTCCGGATAAAGCGCTGGATAGTTTTTCGGATATTCAAAAAGCAATCAATTTTGCCATGACTTCTTTTCTGACGACTGGTGGAATACGAGGTGGTTCAGAAAAAATTGGTAAGTTTCAACCCCGAAGTTTTAATATGGGATTGTCTAGAAAAGCATTTGAAGCCTCCAAAGGTTTCGGGAATATTCATCCAGGGGAAGACCCTGATTTGTCCATTCGTTTATGGAATTTAGGTTTTGAAACCCAACTTTTTCAGGATGCATTCGTATATCATAAAAGACGAATTGATTGGGAGAAATTTTCAGTACAGGTAAGTAAATTTGGTAAAGCCAGACCAATTCTTAATAGTTGGTATCCTCAGTACAATAAATTAACTTTTTTCTTCCCCACGTTTTTTATAATAGGATTTTTTGTATCTTTAGTATTATTGGTCTTTAATCAAGATTTTCTGCTTAAATTTTATTTTGGTTACTTTTTGGCATTGTTTTTGCTTTCTTCTATTCAGAATAAGAGTATTAAAATTGGTTATTTGTCCATCATTGCAGTTTGGAAACAGTTTTATGGGTACGGAACTGGATTTTTGGAGTCTTATATAAAAGTGATCCTGTTAAAACAGAAACCGCAAGAAGCATTTCCAGGATTGTTTTTTAAAAATTAATATGACTAAAATAATTGGTTTAACAGGAGGAATTGGTAGCGGTAAAACAACAGTAGCTCAGCTTTTTTTATCTTCGGGTATTCCAGTTTATATAACAGATCTAGAAGCCAGAAATTTGATGCAATCCGAAGTAGTTCTAGATCAAATTAAAAAGATATTTGGAACGGCTGTATTTGAAAAAGGTATTTTATTAAGGGAAAAGTTATCTGAAATTGTATTTAATGATGCTAATAAGTTAGCTCAGCTCAATGGAATTGTGCATCCTGCTGTGAAAAGTCACTTTAAGCAATGGCTTATAGAACATCAAAAAGATCCGTTTATTATTTACGAAAGTGCAATTTTATTTGAAAGTGGTAGTTATAAAGACTGTGATTTCGTAATAAATGTTGTGGCACCGCTAGAAACAAGAATTCAAAGAGTCATAGAAAGAGATAAAACTACTCGAGAAAAAGTATTGGAAAGAATAAAAAACCAATGGAATGATGAACAAAAATCATCAAAAAGTGATTTTATTATAGAAAATATCAATGTAGACGATGTAAAGTTAGAGATTGTTAAAATTCTTAATTTTTTAGGAATTAATCAAATCAAGTCTTAAATGTTAATCTTTGGTTAATGCATTATTTAATATATTGTTAAAATACTAATTTTGCTTAAATGAATAAACTATTTTTTAGATTACTTGTAATGTTAATGAGTTTGTCCCTAATTGGGATAATACTGGTTCAAGTGTATTGGTTTAATAATTCATTTAAAAATAATGATGAACAATTTAAGTTTCATGTTAAACAAGTAATTGGTAATGTTGCAGATAAACTGCAAAACAGAGAGGCCTATAGTTTTTATGATAAATACAATCATTATAAGGACAGTACTGGTAAAATTCCCAAAAGGGATGATTTGTTAGAATTCTATTACGTTCAAAAGAATCCAAGAACCAATAAGACTATTATTTACTCGAATAGTATCATATCCGAAGACTTTAAAATATCTTCTGGATTGTTTGATAAAAAATTTGATACCGAAAGTTTCAAAAATTTTAATTCAAAAAGAGTTACTGAGGTTTACAATAATAATAAACTGGATAATTCTGGATTACAGCAAAGTTTAATACCGGATGTGAAAATTGAAAAATCTGGAAATCTGGATGTTTTAGACAATGCTCAATTTGAAATTTTCTTTAAAGATATAGCATCAGCAATGCCGCTTCAAGAACGGATTTCAAAAGAGGTATTAAGAGAGCTTATTAAAAAAGAATTGGAAGAGTATGGCGTAAAAACCAAATTCGAGTTTGCGATTTACAGTAATGGTTTAGCAACAAAAGTTAAATCGGACGAGTTTAATTACGATAAAGAAGCCACCTATTCTATTCCAATTTTTACGGATAATGAAGGAAATGAAAAGTACAAGTTGTTAGTTACTTTTCCTCATAAAAAGAAATTTTTATTATCGGAATTGGTGAGTATAACGATATTGTCGATCATTTTTACGTTAATTATAATAATTGCCTACACTAGTGCTTTAAATCAGTTGATACGCCAAAGGCAAATATCTGAGATTAAGACCGATTTTATAAATAACATGACGCATGAGTTTAAAACGCCAATAGCGACCATAAATTTAGCTTTGGATGCCATCCGAAATCCAAAGATAATTGATGATAGGGAAAAGGTGTTTAAGTATCTAGATATGATTCGGGACGAGAATAAACGAATGCATGCCCAAGTAGAAAATGTATTGCGAATTTCTAAACTAGAGAAGAAAGAATTAAATATCATAAAGGAATCTACTAATGTTGAAGAAATCATAAATGACGCAATAGAGCATGTTAATTTGATTTTGGAAGATAGAAATGGTAGTTTAAATCTTCATTTTGGAGCTTTAAGAAAAACAGTGTTGCTAAATGATGTACATTTTACAAACGTAATAGTGAATATTTTAGAAAATGCCATAAAATACTCTCCGGATATTCCTAAAATTGATATTTATACAGAAAATATCAAGGACATGGTTATTATTAAAATAAAAGATAATGGGGTTGGTATGAGTAAAATAGCTCAGAAAAGGATTTTTGAAAAGTTTTACAGAGAGCATACGGGTGACATACATAATGTAAAAGGACACGGGTTAGGACTTGCTTATGTAAAGAGAATTGTAGAGGACCATAATGGTCAAGTATATGTAGAAAGTGAAAAGGGAAAGGGAAGTACCTTCATTATAAAATTACCATTAATAAATTAAAATATGGAAAACACAAATAAAAAAATACTGCTAGTTGAAGATGACCTTAATTTCGGTGCCGTACTAAAAGACTATTTAATGCTAAATGATTTTGATGTCGTATTAGCAAAAAATGGTATGGAAGGTTTTGAAAAATTCAAGAAAGACACCTACGATTTATGTATTCTGGATGTTATGATGCCATATAAAGATGGGTATACCTTGGCTAAAGAAATAAGAGAGAAAAATAATGAAGTGCCTATAATTTTCCTTACTGCAAAAACAATGAAGGAGGATGTATTAAAAGGATACAAAGCAGGTGCTGACGATTATTTGAATAAACCTTTTGATTCTGAGGTATTATTGATGAAAATTAATGCGATCATTCAGAGAAAATCTTCTGATGTAAAAACAGAAGCGGTTCAATTTGAATTTAATATTGGTAAGTTTCATTTGAATTCAAAATTGCGTTTCTTGACATTTAGCGATGGAGAGCCTATTAAGTTATCTCCAAAAGAGAATGAATTACTTAAAATGTTAATTCTACATGAAAATGACTTAATGCCAAGAGAATTGGCTTTAACCAAAATTTGGAGAGATGATAATTACTTTACTTCTAGAAGTATGGACGTTTACATCGCCAAACTTAGAAAATACTTAAAACTAGATGAGGATGTTGAAATTCTTAACATTCATGGTGAAGGTTTTAGATTAGTTGTGAAAAACAAATAGCCCATAAAAAAAGCTTCGATTGATTTCGAAGCTTTTTTTTTATTTCCAATTGAGTTGTAATGCAAAGCATGTTTTGTCCTCTTTGGTAATGCTAAAAATAGCATTCTTGTCGTTTATGCATTCGTGGATTATTACCTTATCCTTAAGAGATAACTCTTTTAAGAAATTCATCTCGAAGCTTTTGATTCCTTTGGATAAAATTTTATTTTCATCAACCAAATCCAAGCACCATTCTAGGTATTTTACGTTATTGGCATGGTTTACGATATCTAAATCAGATAAAAACACGGTTCTTTCGAATACCATTTCTTTTTCGTGAGTTAGATTTATTTTTGAAAAACTCAATTCTGTAGCTTTGTTTTCTGGATACAATTCAAAATGCTGATAGGGAAGTGCCAATGGTTCTGGTCTTCGTATTTTGGTGTTAAAAACTGCCCAAAAGGTTTCAGACCCTACTATTTTTTTTCCGTTGACATACATTTCCAGTGCCCTTACGGAACGAGAATTTTCTAAGGAATTAATCCATGTTTTTACTGTAACTACGTCTCTCCATTTAGGCAAGTCGCTAATTTCTACACGCATTCTGCTCAAAACCCAGGCTTGATTGAATTCTTGCATATCGGTGAAACTGATTCCTCCCACTTCGGAGTGTGCAGCTGCAGTTAATTGTAGCAAATTACACAAATCTGTATATTTTAAATACCCGTTTGGCGCACATTGTGTAAAGTTGATTTCCCAATCTTTGCTTAAAATGGAGGTGAAATTCGGATCTATCGGCATGTAGAGTTGTGATTTAAGAGTTTAGATTTTTGGAAGTGTTTTTAGTTTGAATATAGTTCTATTTATTCTGATTGATTCTCTATATGTTTTATGATTTCTGTGCGATTGGTTAAATAATCAAACCATTTGGTGTTTTCTTTTCGTTTGAACCAAGTGAGTTGGCGTTTAGAAAATCTTCGGGTATTTTTTTTGATTTCCTCAATGGCAAAGGGCAAAGTGAATTCTCCATCGAAATAACTGAATAATTCTCTATAGCCCACTGTTTGTAAGGCATTAAGTTCTTTGTTTGGATATAGTTTTTCGGCTTCCGCCAAAAGACCTTCGTTGATCATAATGTCTACTCGTTGGTTTATTCTATCATAAATAATACTTCTTTCAGCTTCTAGGCCAATAATTATAGGAGTGAAGTTACGGTTGTTTTTCTTTTGGTTTAAAAACGAAGAATAGGGTTTTCCAGAACCAATACAAACTTCTACAAAGCGCATCATCCGTTGTGGGTTTTGCAAAGTCTGTGGATTTTCGGATGTTATGGCCTTGAAATAGTCAGGATCTAATGTCTCTAGTTGCTGTTGCAGATACTCGATTCCCAGTTTTTCATATTGAGAATTTACATTTTCTCGAATGTAAGGATCGATAGCTGGAAATTCGTCGAAGCCTTTTAAAATAGCATCGACATACAATCCTGAACCTCCTACAAGCACTACGTAATCATTGTTTAGGAACAATTCTTCGATTTTTGAAAGCGCTTCTTTTTCGAAATCGCCTACGGTATAATTGTCAAAAATGGATTTGTTTTGTATAAAATGATGTGTTGCAGCAGCCAATTCTTTTGGACTAGGTACTGCTGTGCCGATAGTCATCTCTTTGAAAAACTGTCGGCTGTCACAGGAAACGATTTCACAGTTATAGTGATTGGCCAGATCAATGCTCAAGGCAGTTTTTCCTATGGCTGTTGGTCCAACTATGGTAATTAAATACTTCATATTCTTTTTTTACCCCAGATGGTAACGAAAACCCCGGAGTTATTCTGGTTAGTTTTTCTTGGTATAAAAGAGCGACTGGAAGAAGCTCCTTTTATGCCTTAGAAAAACAACTGGAATAATGAGGGGTTGTAGTGTACAGCTGGATTAGCTCCTAATTATTTGGTTTGCTATTTTGGAATTAAAAATTAATAATTTTTAGAACTCTGTGTTTTCTCAAATAACCTTGAATATAAGATCTTGTGTCTCTATTGTTTGGCATAGGAACTAAGATGTTTTTTAGTATTTCGGGTGTGTGAATTTGATAATTTAAATCATAAAAAGCATATCCTTTGTATATTCCTTTTTCGATTAATATTGCACTGTGTTCTCCTGTTTTTCGCCCTTTGTCAATGATAATCATACTTTTATTTTCGAAAAGGTTTTTGTCAATAAAGACTTGAACTCTGAAATTGTATTCTTCAGGCGTTATTTTGTCTATACAAGCACCATCACATTCATTGAGAGCAAATTGGGAACAAGCCGTTTTTGCATCCGAAAGACCGGTTAGTTTTGGACACAATTGATAAGTTGTTGTAATGCGACTAATCGCAGCTTTTCCTTCTTGTTGGTTTACAAATGCAGTGATTTCTTTTTTGCGACCATCTGCTTTTTGAAGTTTTAAATTCAAGTAACCATTTTGGTCTTTTTCGGCATAAATTGCCCAAGAAAAAGTGTTTTTTCGTGCCATTCGGTTGTAAATGGGACGGTTTTTCTTTATTTCTTCTGATTCTTTTAATGAGGCAATCAATTCGCTTCCCGTTTCTTCATAGGTTACGGTAAATACTTCGGATTGGATTTTCTTGGCACTTCTTGTAATTCCAGTAAAATGCTGATTGACCCTTTTTTTGATGTTTTTGCTTTGTCCAATAAAGATAATTGTACCATCTTCCCGGTGGATGTAATAAATTCCCGTTTTGGAGGGAAGACTCTCTATTATGTCTAATAATTTAGTAGGAATGCCTTTGATGACTTCAAACTTGATGAGCTCTTTTACAATTGTTTTTTCGAGATCTTTGTCCAAAAGCATTTTGAATAGTTTTACTGTTGCCATTGCGTCACCGCTGGCTCTATGTCTGTCGGCCATAGGAATACCTAATGCACGAACTAATTTTCCTAAGCTGTGCGAGGGTTGTTCCGGCATTATACGTTGGGATAATTCTACCGTGCAAAGGGTTTTTATATTGAAGTCATACCCTAAACGACGAAATTCGGTACGCAGGATTCTATAATCAAAAGAGGCATTATGAGCGACAAGAACGCAGTCTGAGGTCATCTCAATAATGCGTTTGGCTACTTCAAAAAACTTTGGAGCGCCACGAAGCATTTCATTATTTATGCCGGTAAGTTTGACGACAAATGGCTGAATGGGAATTTCGGGATTGATTAAACTGATAAATTGATCCACAATTTCGTGTCCATCAAATTTATAGATAGCAATTTCCGTTATCCCTTCTTCGTTGAATTGTCCTCCTGTGGTTTCTATGTCGAGTATTGCGTACAAAATGCAGTGTTCAGTTTTTAGTAATCAGTTTTTAAATCTTAAATCAAAAATCGTTAATCTTCAATCAAAAATCAAATTTATCGTCCTCCAAAGATACTACTTCCAATCCGAACCATTGTGCTACCGCATGCAATGGCCAATTGGTAATCGCCAGACATTCCCATAGAAAGAGATTTTAGATTGCAGATTTCGGTAGAGACGCACTGCAGTGCGTCTTTACTATGTAATTTATCAAAAATCGATTTCAAATGCGTGAATTCTTTCTTGATTTGGTTTTGATTATCCGTAAAAGTAGCCATTCCCATTAAACCTACTATTCGAATGTTTTTCATCTCTTTGAATGTAGGCGAGGTGAGGAGTGCTGACAGTTCTTCTTCGTCAAGACCAAATTTTGATTCTTCTTCGGCTATGTATATTTGAAGCAAACAATCAATAACTCGATTGTTTTTTAGGGCTTGTTTGTTGATTTCTCCCAGTAATTTCAAGCTATCCACGCCATGAATCAAACTCACGAAAGGAGCCATGTATTTGACCTTATTGGTTTGCACATGTCCAATCATGTGCCATTCGATGTCTTTGGGCATTTGTTCCCATTTATCGACCATTTCCTGGATTTTGTTTTCGCCAAAAATCCGTTGACCGACTTCGTATGCTTCCATCAAATCTGCTACGGGTTTGGTTTTTGACACCGCCACCAAAGTCACGTGTTCCGGGAGAGTTGATTTTATAATCTGTAAATTTGTAGTTATTGACATTTTCTAAATCTTTTAATTTAAATCTAATCTAAAGTTCATAAATCACTAATCCACTTCGGAATTTAGGTTCGATATAAGTACTTTTTGGAGGCATAACCAAGTTAGCATCGGCTAAATCTTTTATTTCCTGAATATTAGATGGGAACATAATGAATCCAATTTCAAATTCTCCTTCATCTACTTTTCGCTTTACTTCTAGCATGGATTGTTTTCCGGATATGTATTCAATTCGTTCATCATTTCGAAGATCCTGAATGTTTAGAAGCGGCGATAGTATTTTTTTATATATAATTTGAGTGTCCAAAGATTCTAAAGCGGTTTCAAAAACACAATGCTCTGGTTTCAAAATCAGACTATAAAAATCATGGTCAAGATACATTCCGAATTGGTGTTTCTCAATTGGCTGAAAAGGTTGCTGATTTTTGAGTTCAACAATAAAATGCTCATTCAACTTCTGGAGAAAATCGTCTTTAGACAATCCATTTAAATCTTTTATGAGTCGATTGAATTCATATATTTTGATGTTATTTTCAGAAATCAAATAACTTAACAAATAGTCTTTTACTGTATTTTTTGAATCTCTATTTTCTTGCGATAATAATTTTGCAGCTTCCGATCTGTGATGACCGTCAGCGATGTATAAATTTTTTGTTTTCTCAAAAATCCCTTGAATCCAGTTAATTTCTAATTCGTCGTCAATTTTCCATAAATAATGAATTTCTTTCTTTGTGGTTGAAAATTCAAAATCAGCTAGTTTTTGGGTACAATTATAAATCCAATTTTCAATAGTTTTGTTATCGGGATAAGTCATTAGAACGGGTTCTGTATTGAACTCCGAATAATTCATATATTCCTTTAACAATCGAACTCTAAAATCGAGAATGTCTTCGTGTTTTTTGACGACATCATTGTTGTAATCTTCTATACTTGTACCAACTATTATTCCTGTAAAAGAATGTGTTTTGGTGACAATTTTATGGATATAAATAGCAGGCTTTTTATCTTTGACTAAAATAAATTCTTTTTTGAATTCCTGATATTTTTGGGATACTTGTTTGTATCTTTTTTCATAGGAAACGGTTTCCTGATTGGAATAGGCAGGTTTTAAAATATGCAAAAATGATAATGGATTAAAATCCAATTGTGCAGCCAACTCAGCATTTATGTATTCTTCATACGAACGACATGTAACAAGACATACTTTATCACGCGTGGGTCTAACTGCTTTAAAAGGTACTATTTTTGCCATATTTCAGGTTAGAAATTAGAGTTTAGAAATTAGAAATTAGAAGTCTCAACATTATTACTTGCGCGAAACATTGAGACTGAATACTAAAAAACTGATTACTGAACACTTAAATAAAGAACACTATAATTTAAAAGCTACTTTCTCTGCTTTTTTACTTTCGCTATAATCATAAAAACCTTCTCCAGATTTCACACCCAGTTTTCCTGCTCTTACCATGTTTACCAATAAAGGACATGGAGCATATTTTGGGTTTTTGAAACCGTCGTACATTACATTTAAGATGGCAAGACATACGTCAAGACCAATAAAATCGGCTAGTTGTAAAGGTCCCATTGGGTGACCCATTCCTAGTTTCATTACGGTATCTATTTCATAAACACCAGCTACTTTGTTGTATAAAGTTTCAATTGCTTCATTGATCATAGGCATCAAAATTCTATTGGCCACAAAACCTGGATAATCGTTTACTTCAACTGGTGTTTTTCCTAATTTTTCGGATAAATCCATGATGATTTTGGTTACTTCATCACTGGTGTTGTAACCACGAATGATTTCAACCAGTTTCATAATTGGCACAGGATTCATAAAGTGCATTCCTATTACACGTTCCGGATGAGCTACTACAGCACCAATTTGAGTAATGGAAATTGAAGAAGTATTGGTTGCTAAAATGGTATTGTGTGAACAAGCTTCGTTTAATTGCTTGAAAATATTCAGTTTTAAATCTACATTTTCGGTGGCGGCTTCTACAACTAAATCTACTCCCACAACACCATCTTTGATGTCTGTATAGGTAATAATATTGGTGATGGTTTTGGCTTTGTCTTCTTCGGTTATAGTCCCTTTTGAAACCATTCGGTCCAAATTGGCCGCTATAGTTGCCATTCCTTTATCCAAAGACTTTTCGGAAACATCAATTAATTTAACAGTAAATCCACTTTGTGCAAAAGTATGAGCAATTCCGTTACCCATAGTTCCAGCTCCAATTACAGCAATAATCTTCATTTTGTTATTTTTTAAAGTTAAAAAAGTTTAAAATTTAAAGACGGATTGTTGACTTTAAATCTTAAACTTTAGTTTGATTTATTGAGTTATTTATTTTTTAAAACAATCTATAATTTGATACGCCACTCTTAAAGCATCAGTTGCTTGCTCTAATGTAACCACTGGAGTTGTATCGTTGGTAATGGCATCAGCAAAGGATTCTAGTTCGTCTAGAATGGCATTATTTTGTTCCACATCTGGATTAGAGAAGTAAATTTGTTTTTTCACTCCTTCGGCATTTTGTAAAATCATGTCAAAATCACCAGGTACTTCTGGAGCATCTTTCATTTTTACAACTTCACATTTTTTTTCTAGAAAGTCAACAGAAATATAAGCATCTTTTTGAAAAAATCGTGACTTGCGCATGTTTTTCATCGAAATTCGGCTCGCAGTTAAGTTGGCTACACAACCATTTTCGAATTCAATTCTAGCATTTGCAATATCTGGGGTGTCACTTATTACGGAAACACCACTTGCATTGATATTTTTTACTTTAGAATTGACTACACTCAGAATAGCATCGATATCATGGATCATTAAGTCTAAGACTACAGGAACATCAGTACCACGAGGGTTAAACTCAGCCAATCGATGTGTTTCGATAAACATCGGGTTTTCAATCATGTTTTTGGTAGCAATAAAGGCAGGATTGAATCTTTCGACATGTCCTACTTGACCTTTTACATTATATTCGTTGGCTAATGCAATGATTTCTTCGGCTTCTTCAACCGTATTAGAAATGGGTTTTTCTATAAAAACGTGTTTACCCGATTTAATGGCAACTTTGGCACATTTATAATGGGAAAGTGTTGGAGTAACAATGTCTATTACGTCAACTGCATGAATCAAAGTTGCGATGGTACTAAAATTTTTGTAGCCAAATTCTTTTGAAATTTTTTCGGCGTTTTCTTGATTGGGGTCATAAAAACCAACTAATTCATACTTTTCAGATTGTTGTAATAAACGCAAATGTATTTTACCTAGATGCCCTGCACCCAATACTCCAATTTTCAGCATAATAATGATGTTTCTACAAAAATAGTAATAAAATAAGAATTTCCAATTTTTATCCACATAACTATCAGGACTAAATACTAAGCTTCAAATATAAATTGAATACATCGAAATTTGGAGTTTTTTTTAAATTGGAATTTGAATTTGTTTTCTATTTTTGCCTTTTTATAAAACCCAAAACTTTGAAAGATACCGCCAAGCACCAAGGACTTCGTAATCAACTAGTAAGTGTCTTACACCAGAAAGGAATTACAGATAAAAATGTTCTAGAAGCCATAAAAATAATCCCGCGACATTTATTTTTGAATTCAAGTTTTGCGGATTATGCCTACCAAGACAAGGCATTTCCTATTGCGGCAGGTCAGACTATTTCTCAACCTTATACTGTTGCTTTTCAATCGCAGTTATTAGAAATAAAAAAAGGTCATAAAGTGCTGGAAATCGGTACAGGTTCTGGTTATCAAACAGCTGTTTTGTGTTTGATGGGAGCGCAAGTTTTTAGTGTTGAAAGACAAAAAGAGTTGTTTAAGCAAACATCGGCGTTATTGCCAAAACTAGGAATTCGTCCCAAACATCTTTCTTTTGGAGATGGATACAAAGGTCTACCGGGCTATGCTCCATTTGATAGTATAATCGTTACTGCTGGAGCACCTATAATTCCGCAACCCTTAATGGCGCAGCTTAAAATAGGAGGAAGATTAGTTATTCCGCTGGGCGAGGACGTTCAAATCATGACATTATTAATACGTATAAACGAAACACAATTTGAAAAACACGAGTTTGGAGAGTTTCGTTTCGTTCCTTTATTGGAAGATAAAAATTAATTTATCTCTTTGCTTAATTTTCTATAACCATTCATTCTGTGAATGGTTTTTATGTTTTCGATCATAAAATATTAAAAAAAAATAATAATTGTAAAATACATATATAGAAGTAAGTATGGTGTGTTTTTTAGCTTTTACTTAAAAATAAGCAGCTTAATTCTGATGATATTAGCAAAACTGATCATTATCATATTTTTAACAAAAAGGAGGTTTTACATTTGTCCTGACAAGTATTCGTAAGTAAAATACTTGTATTAGTTGAAAGTTTAATAAAAAAAAAGGTATGAACGAAGTGAAAGAAATGACTAAAAGACCAATTCCTATTGACAAAGAGGTAGCATGGGATAAAACTCAAACCATCATGAGTAAAACGGATTTGTATGGTACTATCGAATATGCAAATGAAGTTTTTGTAGATGTTTGTGGGTATGAGGATTATGAGTTAATGGCTCAACCCCATAATATTGTTAGACATCCAGACATGCCAAAGGTTGTATTTAAGGTACTTTGGGAAAATATTCAAAAGGGAAATCAATTTCATGGAATTGTAAAAAATTTAGCTAAATCAGGAAGGTATTACTGGGTAATAACCAATTTCGAGTATTCCAGAGATGAGAACGGGGATATAGTTAATTATATAGCTAGAAGAAAAGCGGTTCCACAAGATGTAATTGCGAAGCATATTGAACCATTATATAAAAAACTTTTGCAGATTGAGCAAGTTAGTGGTGTTGGTGCCAGCGAAAAATATTTGATTGGTTTTTTAGAAGAGCAGGGGCTTAGTTATGTTGATTTAATTACTAAATTAATGGTAGAAGATCAAAAAAATCAGCAATTACAGCAAGTGTCACAAACTTCAGTTGTTGGTGAAATTGAAGAAGAAGAGAAAAAAGGCTTTTTCAGTAGATTTTTCGGGATATAAAAAGATTTACTTTTTAAGGTATTGTTATTTAAGGACAGACCAAACAAAAAAAAGCAATACTAAAATATTTAGTATTGCTTTTTTAATTGAAACAATCTCTTTTAGAAAGGGTTTTATTATTTAGCTTTAGGAGCCATATATCCGTCAGCTTTCATTTGATTCACGCAAGCTTGCATGATTTCGTCAACTGTAGTGCTGATGTCTGATACATCCAAAGATTTTGTAGTAGCACTCCAAACCAATTTATTACTTTTCAAGTCAAAAATATTGGTTTCAATATAGTAATAAACATTTTCTTGGTAGTACCCAGGAGTGTAGTATGCTGGAGCATAAGCGCCATACCAACCACCAAATCCTGCGCCATAACCCATACCATATCCACCGGCATATCCATATCCCATTCCTGGATATCCCATACCGCCATAATAGTTTGAGGTTCCAGGAACATATTGAGTTTCTTTATCTGCTTTTATGAAACGCAAAGTAATTGCACCATCAAAACCTTCAGTTTGTAGAATACTTAATTTTTGTTCTTGAGTAAGGTTTAAATTTTGTTGGTTCAAATAATTGTATGATGAATTTAAAACAGCAGGATTAATCGAAGCGATTCTATTTTCGGTTGATCTTCTAGTGCTTTCATCTTTTGCTAGAGCTACAACTATTACTTTTTTAAAGTTTTCAGAAGCAAGAGTTGCGTTTGGATCTCTCCAACTAGAAACAATTGATGTATTACTACCACAACTTGTAAGGCAAATGCAGATTAATGCAATAAAAATGTTTTTCATAATTTTTCGTTTTTTTGTTTTAATGTAGGTAAAAGTAATTATAATTTGATTAAAGTCTACAGTATAACTCGAAATTTAATCAGAATAGAGTTAAAAAATATTTAAAAAGCCTTCTTTATTCTGTCCAAATCTCTTTTGGTGTCCTGCTCTTTTAAAGACTCTCTTTTGTCGTATGTTTTTTTACCCTTACAAAGTCCAATTTGTAGTTTAGCCAACCCCTTTTCGTTAGTAAACAATTTAAGGGGAACAATGGTAAGTCCTTTGGCTTGAACACTTCTAAGTAAGCCCTTCAATTCTCTTTTGTTCAAAAGTAATTTACGTTCGCTTCTCGCTTTATGATTGAATTGATTTCCAAAAGTATATTCTTCGATATAGGTATTAATGGCAAAAAGCTCATTACCGCTAAATTCACAAAAACTTTCGGTAATATTGGCCTTTCCTAATCGGATAGATTTGATTTCGGTCCCAGCCAAAACAATACCAGCAGTAAAGGTTTCTAGGATTTCATAATCGAATCGGGCTCTTTTATTGAGTATGTTGACAGTTTTTTGCATAGTAGGGCAAATTTAGGAACTAATTAATGAAAGACCAATTGTTTTTAAGAAAATGCTATAAATTTGCAATATGGAAAAGCAACAATCAAAAGACCCGCTTCACGGAATTACACTTCAAAAAATAGTAGAAACATTGGTGGAACATTATGGATTTGACACTTTGGGAGAACTGATAAAAATAAAATGTTTCAATGAAAACCCAAGTATAAAATCGAGTCTAACCTTTTTAAGAAAAACCGATTGGGCTAGAAAACAAGTCGAAGAATTGTATGTAAGGACAATTAAAAAGTAATCCAATATTAATTAGGAGCTTAATCCTGCTATCCACTTGTATCTTTTCTTAAGGCGATGAAAAATCGCCTTAAGAAAAGGATACCGCTTCTATCAGGGCTAGGGCAGCCGTTTTCATAAGATGTAAAGGTCTTGTATAAGTGACTAGTTATTTTTTACCTATTATTTGAAACCCATTTGCAATGTTTCCATTCATTGTTTTTACAATTAGAGGGTTTTCTATTAAAATTTCAAAGTCTTTGGTCAATGTTTTAATCCACTCTTTTGTATGATGACGAAAAGTGGCTCCTTCGGGAAGTTTGAAAACGCCAAAATTGTTTTGGTCTCCATTTAAGTATTCATATCGCTCCACTTCAACTGATTTTTCTTGTAAATAGTAATCGCTTATATAGAGTATTCCACCTTTTTTAAGTTTAGATAGCAGTAAATTGATTAAACTCTGTTGTCCCTCATTAGATGGTATACAAGTTAAAACTGCAAAAAGAATGATGCAATCGACGGAGTTATCTTCTAGCGTTAATTCTGAGGGTTTTTCAATATGAAAAAGAGCCAAATTATTTTCAGATTTTCCTCTCGAAATTAATTCTTTAGAAGTGTCAAATCCGTAAACATTTTCAAACCCTAAATCAGTTAATTCTTTTACAATTCTTCCATACCCACATCCAAAGTCAACAATTGTGCTTTGTTTGTTTAAAAAGGGATTCAGTAATTCTATATCTATTGGATGTGTAAATGTTTTAATTTCGGCTACTTCGTTCCAATATTCTTTTTGATTATCCAGATTCATTTTAGTTTTTTTTTTAACCTACAAGTTGTTTTGTATTCACGAATCACTCGAAATATTATTTATTCAAAATAGAATAGATCAAGGTATCTAGAAAACGCCCATCATAATATTCGTTTTCCAATAAATGCGCTTCTTTTACAAAACCATTTTTCAATAAAACCTTCTCCGAACCTCCATTTTTAGGATCCAAAATAGCTTCTATCGAATGTAATTTCATTTCTTTAAAGCCATATTCTACTACTCTTTGCAATGCTTCGGATACAATCCCTTTTCCATTATATTCAGGTAATAACATATAACCCACTTCGGCTCTGTAATGCTCGGGTTTTATTCTGTAATGCCCAATAATGCCAATTATTTTCGAGTCATTTTTTAATCGTATTCCCCAGTTAATTCCAATGTTATTTTCTATTTTGTCGTTTAACATGGCAATAAGCTCCAACGCTTCTTCCTTATTTTGAAGTAATGGCCTCGGAATGTATTTCATGACTTCTGTATTCGACCGCAACTCAAAAATGTCTTCAACATCATCTGTGGTTACTTGCTTTAGAGTCAAGCGCTCGGTTTCAAGATTTGGAAAGGGGGTAAAGTTTATTTCTAACATTATTCGTTTTTATTTAAAAATTCGACAACTTTTTTATTTGTAATTTCAGATTGATCAATAGATATAAAATGTCCTGCGTCTTTGATAACTGCAGTTTCTACATTCGGGATAAATTGGTGTGCTTTTACGAATATTTTTTCGGTATTCACAATATCATGGTCACCAATCAAAACCAGTACAGGAATTTTTAGTGACTTTAATTCTTTTTTGGAAAACGGCATCATGTTTAATAATCGGGGTTTACTATTCCCATATTTGTAAGCAAGATAAAGTTGATTTTTAAAAATAGCGTTAATTTCATTCGGATAGTACGAAAAGGCTTCGAAAAATCTATTAGTGCTTTTTTGACTTGGAAACATTTTAAGGTTTATTGCGGAAAGGACTTTTCCTAAGTTTGAGATTCCTCCAAAAGTTTGTGCAGGACTCAATAAAACTATTTTTTTAATTGCATTACCGGGCTGTAAGGCTAAATAGGTTACCATCCAACCGCCTCTTGAAATTCCCAATAAATTAATATTTTCCATCCGAAAGTGCTTA
Organism: Flavobacterium laiguense; assembly: GCF_003097655.1. Lineage (GTDB taxonomy): Bacteria > Bacteroidota > Bacteroidia > Flavobacteriales > Flavobacteriaceae > Flavobacterium > Flavobacterium laiguense. The sequence continues at coordinate 192,086 of NZ_QCZH01000003.1, read as the reverse complement.
AAAATCTCATTGTAAAATTCCGCGGTCTGTTTATTGTTTAATCTTATAGAGTTTGATAATGACTTTCCTGCTTCCAAAGGGAAGTCAATCGCGTAAACTCTGTATGCTGCACTAAACTCTTTTACATTAGGAAACCACATGGTGGAACTGGCATCTGTACCATGGAATAAAACCAAAGGTTCGCCTGTTTTTGGACCGCTAATAATAATATGTGCAATGCCATAACTTGTTGTTACATCCATTTCTTCAAACGGAACCTTCCATAATTTTAATGTTTCATCGTATGATTTAATATATAATGCTTTTTTATCTATAGAATTAAATACATAATCGGGGACTATTTTATAACTAGAACAACCCGGTAGTATAAAGATAAAGAATAACAGAAGTGGTAAATTGCGCATAATTTGATTGATTTACGAACTTCTGTATATTAGTTTTATCCAAATATAGAGAAATAATTTTTCGCTAGTTATAAAATTTCAATGCTGAATCGTGATTTAAAGGTTTCGTTTGAATCCAGAACTTGTATGCCTTCTTTTTTAAAAAGATTCCCAAAGGTATCAACGGTGTCTGAATATCCAAACCAAGGTTCAATACATATAAAAGGGGCATTTGGAGGTGTCCAAATCCCTAAATCTGGAAAATCTTCATAGCTTACTTTTAAAATTGGCTTCGAATTTTCTAAAATCGTTATTGATTTTGAGGGCAGTTTCTTGAAAACCAAAGCATCATTTTCGAATAATTTATAATTCAATTGCAATTGCTTTTTATCCAATTGTATTTGCTCAGTAGTATTCGAAATCAGACCTTCTTCCAAAAGATGAAATGTCAAAGGTGCTGAGTTCTCAAATTCAAGGCTGTAATTCTCAAAATTATTAGGTAAGTCAAATGCTGGATGCGCTCCAATTGAAAACGGCATTTTTGATTTTCCTTTGTTGATGACTTTGTATTCAATTTTTAGAGAAGTATTCTCTAAAGTGTAAATTAAAAACAACTCAAAATCAAAAGGATACCTTTGTAAAGTCTCATCAGTTGAAGTTAAAGAAAAAGTAGCGCTGTTCTCTTGTTTGTCAATCAGTTCAAAATTCATTTCACGAGAAAATCCATGTCTTGATAATTGATAATCTTTGCCATTATATTGATAAGAGTTATTTTTGAGCGTACCCACAATTGGGAATAAAATAGGAGAGTGCTTCCCCCAAAATTCAGGATTTCCGCCCCAAATGTATTCTGTGTTGGAGTTGTCTTTTAAAGAACATAATTCGGCTCCAAAATGCTTTATAACTGCTGTTAAGTCTGAGTTTTTAATTGTTGTAATCAACATAAAATATATTTTACTGTTTCGCTTTGTTTTGTAAAAATATTTCATTATTTTCACTATGCCTAATTTATACTATTAAAACATAATATTATGGATGCAATTTATGAAAATATAGAGAAAGAAAGTATTCCGTTTTTGAAATTCCCCGATTCTGATGTTCTTGTAGAAAGTAAAGACAAGTATCTTCGAAATAGTGATTTAATTCGAGCTCAGTCTCTAGGCAATCTTGAACATTCAAAAATGAAAATTTTCTTTGAAGACAATGAATCTAAGAAAGTGGTTGAAACTACAGTTTGGGCTGTGACGGATACCATTGTCGTTTTAAAAAAAGGAGTTGAAATTCCAATTAAGAGAATTTATAAAATACTTTAAAAATAAATAAGTACAGATTAATTTACAAGGAAGTTTTTGGGGTTTTATAAAATTAGAACAGTTTTAGAGATTCATTTTTTTTTACTTACTCAGAAAAACATAATTAGCAGAATATTTATGTGAATTTCTTTAATTTTCATATTTTTTTTATTTATTTGCTGTTAAAAAATAAAAAAAAATGAAAAATAACTATTTCAAGGTCATTCTACAATTGGCTTTATTTCTAGGGATTACTACTTCATGGGCGCAAGAAATCCCAAGTACCGCAACTCCTGCCCCAGTTTCAAAATATGATTATCATGATGCATTTGGTCCTTTATTTTATGTAAATAATGGTACATCTACAAGATCTGCCAGTGGTGCACCGGGTCATGAATATTGGCAAAACAGAGCTGATTATAAATTGACAGCCAAGTTAAATGAAAAAAGCAATGAGATAATTGGGACAGGAATTGTAACCTACACCAATAATAGTACTGATAAAATGTCTTTTGTTTGGATGCATTTGGATCAAAATTTATTCAAGTCTGATTCTAGAGGAAATGCAGTTGTACCGTTAAAAGGAAGTCGTAACGGTGCACAAGGAGAGGTTTTTGACGGAGGTCATAAAATCAAATCGGTAAAAATAGTTTCTGCTGTTAAAGGAAAATCTGTTGAAACCGAGGCGAAATTCGTTATTACCGATACCAGAATGCAAGTTTTTCTTCCAGACGATCTAAAAGCAAAAGGTGGAGTAGTGAAAATTAAAATTGACTTCTCTTTCATTTCACCAAAAGAAGGTTCGGATAGAACAGGGGTTTTAGATACCAAAAATGGTAAAATTTTCACCATCGCACAGTGGTACCCGCGTATGTGTGTGTACGATGATTTGAGAGGTTGGAATACCAATCCGTATTTGGGAGCTTCAGAGTTTTACCTGGAATACGGGGATTTTGATGTCAATATTACCGTTCCATCCAATCATATTGTAGTATGTTCTGGGGAGTTGTTAAATCCAAAATCGGTTTACTCAGCAGAGGAACAAAGTCGTTTGGCAAAAGCCATTCAGAGCGAAAAAACAGTGATGATTCGTACTGCCGAGGAAGTGGCAGCAAATGCTTCAAAATCAGGAACTACTTCTGAAAAAACATGGCATTTTAAAATAAAAAATTCGAGAGACCTTTCATGGGCATCATCTTCTGCATTTATATTAGATGGTGCTAGAATTAATTTGCCTAGTGGTAAAAAGTCATTGGCATTATCGGCTTATCCAGTTGAAAGTGCTGGAGAAAAAGCTTGGGGGCGTGCTACAGAATATACAAAAACATCCATTGAGAATTATTCCAAAAGATGGTTTGAATATCCTTACCCCGTTGCTACCAATGTAGCTGGGAATGAAGGTGGAATGGAATATCCAGGAATTGTTTTTTGTGGATGGGAATCCAAAGGGGAAGATTTATGGGGAGTAACGGATCATGAGTTTGGTCATGGATGGTTTCCAATGATTGTAGGGTCTAACGAGCGTTTATTTGGTTGGATGGATGAAGGATTTAATACCTTTATTAATTCTCTAAGTTCGGTTGATTTTAATAATGGGGAATTTAAAAAGAAACCGACCGACTTTCATCAAAATGCGGAGTATTATACCAATCCGAAAACAGAAACTGTTATGAGTTCTCCAGACAACATGCAGGAGAATAATATTGGTCTATTGTGTTATTTTAAGCCAGGTTCAGGATTAGAAATGTTAAGAGAGCAAGTATTAGGACCAGAGCGTTTTGATATAGCTTTTAGAACTTATGTAGAACGTTGGGCTTTTAAACACCCTGCTCCGGATGACTTTTTTAGAACAATGGAGAATGTGGCTGGCGAAGATTTAAGTTGGTTCTGGAGGGGTTGGTTTGTCAATAACTGGCGTTTAGATCAAGGGATCAATTCTATTAAATATGTAAAAAATGATCCTGCACAAGGTGTGATAATTAAAATTGAAAACTTTGAGAAAATGGCAATGCCAGTCGTTTTGGATGTGAAAACAAAAAGCGGAAAAGTAACAAGAATTAAATTGCCGGTTGAAGTTTGGCAAAGAAATATAGATTGGTCTTTCAAGATGAATACCACTGAAGAAATAGCGAGTATTGTTCTTGATCCAGACCATGTTTTTCCAGATTCTAATGAGAGTAACAATACTTGGACTTCTGAGAAAGGTGTAATCGAGAAAGAGGTGCTTTTAGACGGATACTTAGGTAAGTATTCTACCAAATCGGCTCCATTAAAAATTGAAATTACCGAGAAAAACAGTGTGCTTTTTGCTGAAATCACCGATTATCCAAAATTTTCACTTACATCAATTGGAAAAGATATATTTGAATCGAAAGAGGCGGGAGTTACATTTCAGTTTAACGAAACTAAAAATGGATTTGATATGATTATTAGTTCAGATCAAAAATTATCTTTTACGAGAGACTAAAAAAGGAGTTATATCTAATGAAAAAAGACTTGTTGAATTATTTCTACAAGTCTTTTTTTTGTTTTTCAGAGGGTTAAAAATATTCAGTTGTTTCATTCTCATTTGTTTTACACAAAGTTTTGAATTGTCTCCAGCTTTAGCTGGAGGAATGAAATTGGAATACTAGTCAATGGCTTTAGCAAAAATGGTTTGTTATTTCGGCCAAAGCCAATTTGATATTCATTAATTGATCTCCAGCTTTAGCTGGAGGCAATTTAAAATCAGAAATGGGCTGAATATTTATGATTTTTTAGATTTTTAAAAAAAAATCTAAATGCTTAAATATTATTCTGGGATTTGTTGGCTCAAGCAATGCAACGTTCCAAATCCCCAAATTAAATCAATAGCACTGATCCCGATAATTTCTCGATCAGGGAAACATTCGGCTAAAATATTTAGCGCTTTCCTATCGTTGGCGTCATTAAAAGTAGGAACCAAAACACAGTTGTTTAAAATCAGGAAATTAGCGTAACTCGCTGGTAAACGCAATCCATCAAAATCAATTCGTTTTGGCATCGGTAATGCAACTATGATTGGTGCTTTTCCGTTTTCGAGTTTGGCATTTTGCAGTCGTTTCAAATTATCCTGCAACGGTTTGTAATTGCTGTCAGTTGGATCTAATTCGACTATGGTAACAATCGTATTTTCATTAACAAATCGGCATAAATCGTCGATGTGCCCGTGTGTATCATCGCCTTCAATACCGTCGCCCAACCAGATTACATTGGTTACCCCAAGATATTCTTTAAAAACAGCTTCGTAGTCTTCTTTGGTGAAATTAGGATTCCGAACCTGAATATCAGGATGCATCAAACATTCTTCAGACGTTAATAAAGTCCCTTTTCCGTTTACATCAATGGCACCGCCTTCTACAATTACCGGTTTTCCTTTGTACATTACTTGGGTAACAGGAATATTTAGAGATTCGCCAACTTTTTCAGGAACGTGTTTGTCCAGATTGATATTTTTGTATTTGGCCCAACCGTTAAAATTAAAATTTAATGCTTCTCTGCTAGTACCATTTTTGACAATAATTGGTCCCGAATCGCGCATCCAACTGCGATTGGTTTTATGAATGATGAAAGAAACGTTGCTCATTATTACGTGTGCTGCTTCTAACATTTCGGCTACTTTATTTTTTTGATTTTCATCGGCAACGACCAAAAAAACAGTTTCAAAAGAAGCTACTTTCTTGATGAATTCAACAAATGCCCATTGAACGGCTTCATATTTTCCCGGCCAATCTTTCCCATTATGCGGAAAACACAATAAAATTCCTTGTTGTTTTTCCCACTCTGCAGGAAATCGTCTTGTAAGTGTAGTCATAGTAAATGCTAATTGTAATGCGTGCAAAGATAATCAAACGCTAGAATTAATAAATAGTTCTGATGATTACATTTTAGGCGTTAATGGATGCAACAAATTTAGAAGGTATTATTTGTTAAAGATTTTATAATATTCGGGTAATAAGGAATATTTATTTGAAAAGTATTTTTGAAAACTAAAAATAAACTAAAAATGATAAAGAAAAGTCTAACTGTATTTGCAGCAATATTATTAATTGTAAGTTGTCAAAACGATAAAGATTCCAATGAAACTCCAGAAGTAGTAGTAAACGAAAATCCTTCTACTTTCAAAGAAATTGGGACATTGACTATTGGCGGAACTGGTGCTGCTGAAATAAGTGCTTATGATGAAACTTCCCAAAAATTATTTACAGTAAATAATAGTAGTGCCAATAAAATAGATATAATTGATCTTTCAGATCCGTCGAAACCTGTTTTGATTACTAGTATTGATTTGGTTCCTTATAATGGTGCCGCCAATAGCGTAGCTACTTTTAATGGAAAATTGGCAGTAGCTTTAGAATCAAAATCGAACAAACAAGAACCAGGTAAAGTTGTCGTTTTCGAAACTTCAAATTATGCTTTGGTTAAAGAAATTACTGTAGGTGCATTACCTGATATGATTACCTATTCACAAGATGGTAAATTCATAATGACGGCTAATGAAGGTGAGCCAAATGACACTTATGCTTTAGATCCAGATGGTTCTGTTTCTATTATTGATGTAGTTTCTGGTTATACAGTAACTACTTTGAATTTTGCTAGCTTTAGCAACCAATTAGATGATTTAAAAACCAAAGGATTCAAAATAGCAAGTTTAACCAATAATTTTGCTGCCGATATTGAACCAGAATACATCACTGTTTCTGCTGATTCCAAAACTGCTTGGGTTACTTTACAAGAAAATAATGGAGTGGCTAAAATTGATTTAACAACTAAAAAAATCATGCAAATTTTTCCTTTAGGATTTAAAGATTACAATTTAGCAGAAAATGCCATTGACATTAGTGATAAAGATGCTACTATTGCTTTTAATCCATGGAAACTAAAAGGGATGTTTCAGCCTGACGCTATCAGCAATTTTGAAGTAAATAAAATACCTTATTTTGTTACAGCAAATGAGGGAGATGCAAGAGAATATAGTGCTTTTGTTGATGTTAAGAGGATTAATAATGCTGCGGTAGTATTAGACCCAATTATTTTTCCTAATGCTGCAGCTCTAAAAACAGATGCGAGTATGGGAAGATTAAACATCAATACCAAAATGGGAGATACAGATGGAGATGGAGATTTTGATGAATTAGTGGGATTTGGCGCACGTTCCTTTTCAATTTGGAATGGACTTACAGGACAATTGGTTTTTGACAGTAAAAACGAATTGGACAAAAAAGCTTTCGAATTTGGTTTGTATGATGATGCAAGAAGCGATGATAAAGGAGCAGAGCCAGAAGCTGTTTGCGTTACTAAAATGGGAGATAAACAAATTCTTTTTGTAGGATTGGAAAGAGCCGATGCCTTTATGGTTTATGATGTGAGTAATCCGATGGCTCCAAAACATTTACAAACGATAAAAACGGGTGATGCTCCCGAAGGTCTTTTGTTTATTCCTGCTTCTAAAAGTCCAACCAAAAGAAGTTTGGTTGTAGTAAGTAGTGAAGGTGATGGAACTGTAAAAATATTTCAACCAGATTTGGATTAGTTATAATTGTTGAATAAAGAGGTGCTAAGACGCTAAGGTCTAAAAGATGAATGTCTGAATATTTAGTCAATTAGTGCCTTTTGTTTTATTCGATTATAATGAAAAAAAAACTACCAAAAGTAAAGAAATACTATTGGTAGTTTTTTGTTTATAGTTGTTTGTTATAACAATTAGTCGATAGCACGTTTGGTAATGTCACCAAAAGCATCTATTCTTCTGTCTCTGAAGAAAGGCCAGTTCTGACGTACATTTTCCTGTAAATCCAAGTCTACTTCGGCAATCAGGATTTCTTCTTTATCGTGAGAGGCTTGCGCCAAAATTTCACCTTGAGGTCCCGCAATAAACGAAGATCCCCAAAACTGAATTCCAGCAGTTCCTTCAATATATTGTTCTAAACCAATTCTGTTAGCAGCAGCCACATAAACTCCATTGGCAACGGCATGACCTTTCATCACGTTCATCCAGGCACCGTGTTGGTTTTCGCCGTATTCTTCTTTTTCAAGAGGATGCCATCCAATAGCCGTTGGGTAAAACAACACATCGGCACCTTGCAAGGCCGTTAATCGAGCTGCTTCCGGATACCACTGATCCCAACAAATTAAAGTTCCTATTTTTCCTTTTTGGGTTGGGAAGGCTTTAAAACCTAAATCACCAGGGGTGAAATAGAATTTTTCGTAAAAATGAGGGTCATCAGGAATGTGCATTTTTCGGTACAATCCGGCTTCAGATCCATCGGTATCAATTATATAAGCACTATTGTGGTAAATTCCAGCCATTCTTTTTTCAAAGAAAGGAACAATGATAACAACACCCAATTCTTTTGCTAAAGCGCTAAATGCAATAAATGAAGTGCTGTACAAAGGTTCAGCCAAGGCAAAATTATCTACATCTTCACTTTGACAAAAATAATGACTACTATATAGTTCGGGTAATGAAATGACTTCGGCTCCTTGATTGGCTGCGTCTCGAACCCAATCTAAGCATTTTTTTAGATTGTTTTCGGCAACATCATTAAGATTCAATTGAATGACCGCTATTTTGTATTTTTTCTTTGACATGGTAAAAAAATTAGACTGCAAAAATAGTTATTTTTCTAAAGAGTAGCGGTAAACTGTTTTGTAAATTTTTAAATGAAAAATTTTTGTAATCTTCCGTAATCGCTAGTGTCCTGATCGTACCGATACGCGAATTTTTCTATTTTCAGATTGTAAATACTCGGCTTGTGTGCACGAGCCAGAGGCATCGCACTAGCGGAGAGTTCCGATAATTATTGGAACTCACATGGACTTTATTGTGGAATTGTATTGTTTGCCCAGCGTGTGTGGCGAAGTCGGGTTCCGAAATCTTTCGGAATCGCTGATCGAGCTAAAACAAAAAAGCAACCCCGTTATAGATTTTTTTTTGTTTTTAGATTGTAAATACTTGGCTTGTGTTCACGAGCCAAAGGCATCGCGCTAGCGAAATAGACGCTCAAACCAACGGGGGGTAAAAGCTTGGATTGCACTAAAAAAAGAATATCAGAATTTGTACTCTATTGGTACGGATTGAACTTCCTCAATCTATTTATAGTAAAGAATAATTTTGTGATGGCATTATTTCTGCGAATTATCAGGCAGATTAAAAAAAAGTGCTTTTTATATATTTTTAAGAACCGAATTTTTCCATATAGGCAGATTTACTCCTTTGAAAATGAGCCATAAACTAAATGATAATTCAGCAATAAGGCAAGGCATTAGTAATACAATACTTGAAAGTTGTGGCACTAAAATAAATGCAAAACTATTTGCAAGGTAACAAACACCAGCAATTGACATTAGAACTCCAATTGTTTTAGGGAAATAATTGGATTTAAAAAGTAGATATCCTTCGATGAGACATACAAAACCAAAAAAGATTAACCCAACTCCAAAACCAATATCATGTAGTTTAATAGATAAATATGATAAAGTATGCAGTTGTTCAGGGCTAAATGATTTCAAGAATGCAGCATCGCCTAAGAAAAACAAAGTGGCCAAAAGATTTAACTTATTGGCTACTAATACGGCAGTTTGTATTAAATTAAAAGACAAATTGAGTAATGCCAATTTTTTGTTTACTGGTCTGAGCAAGTAATACAGAATTATCATTACTGGCAAATCACAAATATGCATAATCAAATCAACGCTAATACCCGTTCTCCATAGCAATTCAGAATTCATAATGTTGTTAGCAGTGGCGGTAGCATCTCCAGAAACGATTAATTTATTGCGAACTAAAATTTGCCCAAAAATGCCAGCTATAATAATTATTAGATAAAGTAATCCAGCTATTCTTGCATAAAGTTGAGGTGAGTCATCGAATTTTTTTAAAGAAAGTTTCATATTTGGTGGTTTAGTTTAAGGTATGACGTTTACTATTTGAAATTGTTACTAGTATTCCTTGCTAAAAAAATCGACACTATCGTTATACTTATATCTGCGTATTAGATCTTACAATGTATACTTTGAATTCATATGTTTGAAAACCAAATATCTCGCCCCGATGGAAGGAAAAATTGAATGATTTGCTGGGTTTGCTTTTGATAGTGAGTTTGCTTCGTTCCTCGCAAGGACTTTGATTGTGGATTTGTAGTACTTTCTTTGCCTGTGTGCACGAGCCAGAGGCATCGCGCTAGCGAAAAAGATGCTCAATCCAGCGGGGAAGTCTGGTTCCGAAAGCTTTCAGAATCGCAGAGCGGGAACTAAAACAGAAAAGCAAACCCTTTATGGAGTTGCTTTTCCGTTTTTTGATTGTAAATACTCGGTTTGTGTGTACGGGCCAGAGGCATCACTCTAGCGGAAAAGAATTTCAAACAAGCGGTGGTCTAATAGATGTTTTTTGAATTAGAATTTTGGATATGACATGTTTAATAAATAGTGTTGTGTTATTATTGTATTTATTGTAATTATTTTGAATTCAATAATTGTAGTTTTGCATTTCAATTTTTTAGAAAGAACAATGAAAATACTATATACCTACATCAAAGAACATAAGCCTTTATTGTTTTTGGCCTTGTTTTTGGCAGCGATTAACCAATGTTTTTCTTTATGCGATTCTATTATTATTGGTAAATTGCTAAATCAATGCGGAGTTGGAGTAGCTACTTTCAATCATAATGTATCTGATTTTACGAAAACAGTTTTAGGTTGGTTGGCTTTGTCTTTGGGAGCCGCAATGATATCCAGAATAGCCAAAAATTTTCAGGATTATTTTACCAATATTATCATTCAACGAACAGGGGCAAAAATGTATACTAACGGTATTCAAAAAGCGCTTGAGTTGCCTTTTCAGGATTTTGAGGATCAACGAAGTGGTGAAACATTAGGAAAGCTTCAGAAGGTAAAAATAGATTGTGAAAAGTTCATCACTTTGGCTATTTCATTGGTTTTTCAATCGCTAATCGGAATCACATTTGTGGTTATTTATGCTATTTCCATCCATTGGTTGTTGGGGCCTATTTTTTTGGCAACGGTTCCTGTTATTGCTTTTATCAGTTCTTTTTTGGGTACAAGAATCAAGAAGGTTTCAAAGGAAATACTCGGCGAAACCACTGCTTTGGCTGGAGCAACAACCGAATCGTTGCGTAATATTGAATTGGTGAAAAGTTTGGGTTTAACAGAGCAAGAAGTAAATCGCTTAAATAGTACTACTATAAAAATATTAGGGTTAGAGCTGAAGAAAGTTCGATTTATTCGTTCTTTGAGTTTTGTTCAAGGGACAACGGTTCATTTTATGCGAACTGGTTTAGTGTTTGCATTATACATGTTTATTTTTCAGGGAATCATCAAGCCGGGCGATTTGATTACGTTGCTTTTTTTCTCTTTCTTTTTGTTTAATCCACTTCAGGAACTTGGAAATGTTATAGCAACTTATAACGAGACAAAAGCCTCGATGGATAATTTTGGAGATTTGATGAACGCCAAAAGCGAAGAGAAACCAATGCATCCCAAAACAATTGGGTTTATCAATAATTTGAGATTTTCAAATATTTCTTTCAAGCATCAAACTGCCACGAGTTATGCCGTGAAAGACATTTCTTTTGAGGCCAAAGCAGGAGAAACCATTGCTTTTGTTGGGCCATCTGGAAGTGGTAAAACAACTTTGGTAAAAATGTTGGTCGGGCTATATACTCCTGAAGAAGGTGCCATTTTTTACAATAAAATAAATGCCAAAGACATTGATCTGACCGAGTTGCGACAACAGTTGGGGTTTGTGACCCAAGACTCACAATTGTTTTCTGGAACCATAAAAGACAATTTATTGTTTGTGAAACCCAATGCAACCGATGCCGAAATAAATGATGTATTGCAAAAATCAGCCTGTCAAAATTTATTGGCACGAGCCGAAAATGGATTGAACACCACTATTGGAGAAGGTGGTATTAAAGTATCGGGTGGGGAAAAACAACGATTATCTATTGCAAGAGCGTTATTAAGAAATCCTAGATTATTGTTGTTTGACGAAGCGACATCTGCATTAGATTCTATCACGGAAGAAGAAATTACGCAAACCATTCAGAGTATATCTTCCAAACAAGACCAAATTACGGTATTGATTGCTCACAGATTGTCAACCATTATGCATGCTGACAGAATATATGTTTTAGAGCAAGGCAGTATTATCGAACAAGGAAAACACTATGATTTATTGGATGAAAAAGGGCTGTATTATGCTATGTGGAGACAACAGATAGGGGAGAGAAAGTTAGTTTAAAACATACTTCGTTGAAGAAAACAATCTAAGCCAAACTAAATAATTAGCGTTATTTGGTTTGGCTTTTATTTTTTCCATTTGCTCTAAAAATTTCTCTGGAATTGGTCTGCATTGCAATTCCTTACTTTTTCCCGATAATCTTTTTAAATAGGTTAACAATTCTTAAAACAACTAGTCCAATTATAAGACCAATGCTGAATTCTTTTATAATGGAGGGTAATTGGGGGAATAAATGATGTAAAAAATCAATATTATGTACAAATATGCCACCAGCTACCAAAATCAAAGCTATTGTACCAATAACGGCTAAACTTTTGATGACTTTTGGTAGTGCTTGTACCAATATGTTACCTACGGTTTTTGATAGGCTACGTTCTTTAGTGCTTATTCCAATAAGTTTAAAACCCAGTTCATCCATTCTTACAATTAGGGCTACAATGCCGTAAACACCAATTGTTGCTATTATTGCAACTATTGAAACAACAATAATCTGCGACAAAATAGGTTTTCCTATTACGGTACCCAGCGCAATAATTACGATCTCTACCGATAAAATAAAATCGGTTACTATAGCTGATTTTATTTTTTCCTTTTCACGAGACAGAATTTCTTCTTCGCTAAACGTTTCTAATGTAATTTCGGGTTTTGAATGGCCATGGGGAAAAAAGTATTCGTATATTTTTTCGGCGCCTTCATACGCCAAAAAAAGACCACCAAGCACTAAGATTATTATAATCGCCAAAGGGAAAAAAGCACTCAGCAGAAAGGCGATTGGCAAAATAATGAGTTTATTGATAAAGGAACCTTTTGCAATGGCCCACAATACGGGGAGTTCTCTGGAGGAAATAAATCCGGAAGCTTTTTCGGCATTTACGGCCAAATCATCGCCTAAAATACCCGCCGTTTTTTTTGTTGCAATTTTGCTCATTGCCGCAACATCATCCATAATTGCTGCGATATCATCTAATAGTACGAAAAAACCTGATGCCATTATATTTTGTTTAGGGAACCTAAATTTGGTTTATGAAGATTAATTTACTCTTGATTAGAAGGGCTTAAACGATTCGTAATAACAAATTCCCGTCAATTCCCAATACTTGGTTTAATGCCTTTAAAAAGGAAATACTTGGCTTTCTTTTGTTGTGCATTATTTCAGAAAGCTTTGTGTCAGTTGTGTCTAACATTTTAGCAATGTCTTTTTGCTTTAAGTTTTTTTCAAACATTTTAAAAGCTATTAATTCTTGCACTGTCTGAGGTGTCTCTATTTTGAAATTTGCATCTTCATACTGTTTCACTATTTGAGTGGATTCTTCGAGTTCTTCGGTTTCTTTTGCTGTCAAGAAATCAAAACCTCCTTTTTGGGTAGCTGAATTTAACAAGTCATTCATTTTTTTTTCAGCTGTTTCAAAATCATTTTTTGATAGTATCTTTTTCATTTTATATCGTTTTACAGTCTATTTTATCATATTGTTTATGTGTGCCGACAAATCTTAGATATAGTGTCCTTTTGCTAAAATGAATCATGGCTACAATTCTATATTTATTACCAGAAACATTAAAAACGAATCTGTCGTTTCCTATGCTATCTACACTATTATAGGTTTGTTTTATACTGTGAAAATCAGTCCAGTCACTTAATAACACTGTATTGTACCACTTTAGCAATGGCTCTTTGGCTATTGGTTCGGTTTCGTAAAATAGTATTAGTTTAGTTTTTGTGATGACAACCATATAGCAAAGATAATTCAATATTATTAAAAACGAAATAATATTATCAAAAACGAAAAATAAATTTTGAATTTATCATGAGCACGCACGATAAAGGTCTTCTTTAGCCCCGATGGAAGCAAGTATCCTTTTGTGCCGGTGTTCGGCGCAAAAGATATAGCGGACAGCGGGAGTAAAGCTGTTATGAAAATCCATTGTTATGCTCCTAAAAAAAACACCAGCCTTTTGACCAGTGTTTGTATTGTAATTATTTGTTGAAAATGACATTCTCTTGTTCCAAAACCCGAATAAAAGTGGTTCGTTTGGTTAGCTCTTTCAATTTGGAAGCGCCCACATAGGTACAAGTGCTTCTAATGCCGCCAAGAATATTTTTTAAAGTATTGATAACATCGCCTTTGAAAGGAACTTGACCCGTTTTTCCTTCGCTGGCACGGTATTCGGCGACACCGCCAACGTGTTTGTTCATCGCAGTTTCCGAACTCATACCGTAGAATTTTTTATATTTTTCACCGTCAATTTCAACCAATTCTCCACCGCTTTCGGTATGGCCGGCAAGCATTCCGCCGAGCATGACAAAATCGGCACCGGCACCGGCTAATAGTAATTCTTCGACCATTTCTCCGGTGACTACATTTCCTGCAATAATTACTTTATCGGGATATTGGTCGCGTGCTTTTTTCAGGAAACTTACAAAATGCTCCGAGTAGCCATTGGCAACATTGATGCAAATGAATTTTAATTGTGGACTTTGTTCAAATATTTCACCTATTTTCTTGAAATCATTTTTTCCGGTTCCTGAACTTACCGCGATATAATCATGGATATTCTCGGGTGCATTTTTCATAAATTCACTCCATTACTTAAGAGAATAATGTTTATGAATGGCTGTAAAAAGATTTTCTTTGGCCAATGCCAATGCCATTTCAAAAGTACCCACCGTATCCATATTGGCTCCCATGATAGGAACTCCAGACCAAGTGGTGGTACTGTGCAAAAACTTATATTCCCTCTCCAATGAAACCTGTGATCTGCTCTTTAAAGTAGAGCGTTTGGGTCTGATCATTACATCTTTGAACCCTAATTTCTATTCTCATGATTTTCAAATATGATTACCTAACAAATGTATAGTTTTAATAAAAAAACAGAGATAAATATGAGTTAAAATATTGAATCGTTCTTCAATAATTATTTGGATTCAAAGTGATTTTGTAGTGCGTGGGACTGATTTTTTTATAGTATAGTATTTAAGAAGAACTATTTCTTTTCAAAAATAATGCACCAATTAATGAAACTACAATTCCTATTGGAAAAATTTCCATGTAAGTTAGCAAAATTATCATTAGCGGATTTTTATACCATGCTGCCATTTGATTCATTTCGGTGGTTTTTGCGGCAAGCTCTTCAGGTTTGGCATTTTTTAGCACCATTTCGCTGTATTTTTCCATAAAATCAGGAAAAAAGTTATAATAAATTACAAGCCAAACCAAAACGTATAGGGTTGAAATAACGAATGTAATTGCGAAGCCAGTCAGGAATGCTTTTCCAAAAGTGATTACACCATTATTATTCGTACGTTCTTGTTTTATACCCAATATTACGAAAATAAAAGCCAAAAACATACTGCTAAAACCTATAATGGCATTGGGCTCACGATCTGGATAAGCTTTCATGTAAAATAGCATCGAAATCATAACAATAGAAACTATTATTCCGCCTAAAATTCCATTTTTGAGGATGTTATTTTTCATAATTATAGTTTTTTGGGTTCGTTACTCAAAGATAAGGAAAAATTCACATCATCGATTCCGCATTAGTTTGCTCAGCGAGTGTGGCGAAGTCTGGAGACTTTACAGAGGTTATTTTACGTTCGCTGAGTCTTTGTGAGGAACGAAGCAATCACATTTGCTATATCCGTTCCAATGATTGTTGGGTTTGCTTTTGATAGTGAGATTGCTTCGTTCCTCGCAAGGACTTTGATTGTGGAATTGTATTGTTTGCTGAGTGTGAGTAGCGGAGTCGGGTTCCGAAAGCTTTCGGAATCGCTGAACAAGGATTCAAATATTTAGTGGAACAATTATCGGATGTCGAAAGGATTTTGATTGTGGACTTGTATTGGTTCCTTAGCTTGTTTGTCAAAATTAGTAGATTTAAAAGAGCGGATATCAGTAGCCCATTTTAGATAGTCCCCTAAAAACTTTATAAAATCATAAACCAGATCATAGAGTGATGCAAAAAAAGCAATAACCAAATCATATAGAGATGCAAAAAAATCGATTAAGATTTTCATTGGAGATATTTTTTTATTTTTCAATGTTAATTTCATATGTAGATAATATTTGTTTTTTAATGGAATATGGTATCGCTAGATCTTCATTGGTGATTGTGACAAATTTTGTCATGGCGATTTCATAATGTTATGTTTTTATTCCTTTTGTTAATGATAAGCTCTAAGTTCTTTTTTGTTTTTAAATGCTGTGAAAGACAATATGTTACTGTTTTTTCGATTGGTTTTGGCTTTCAAAAGCTGAGATAAAAATAGTTAAATTATCTCAAATTAACGATAAAACACATTTATTTTTAGTTTAAACAAGATAAAACTTATTTTTATAAAATGCCAAAACCTGAATAATCTCTACTGAAAAAAGAAACTTCTCTCATTTAGTATTTCCGTTCCAACAGTGATATTGGCCAACGCTCAGTTAGTTTCTCTCGGGTGCTTGGTACCTCGTAACGAATTTGATTGTGGAATCGTATTGTTTGCTCAGCGTGTGTGACGCAATCTGGTTCCGAAATCTTTCGGAATCGTAGAGTGCAGGTCTCCCGACTTCGTAAAACGAGTGATTTTCTTGATGGTAATTTTACGTTCGCTGAGTCTTTGCGAGGTACGAAGCAATCACATTTGCTATATCTGTTCCAATGAATGTTGGGTTTGCTTTTGATAGTGAGATTGCTTCGTACCTCGCAAGGACTTGGATTGTGGGATTTTGATTGATTGTCTAGCATGTGTAGAGTAGCCACGAGACTTCATTGAGCAAGCTAAAACAAAAAAGCAACCCCGTTATGGAGTTGCTTTTTCGTTTTTAGATTGTAAATACTCGTCTTGTGTGCACGAGCCAGAGGCATCGCGCTAGCGGAAAAGGTGCTCAAACCAGCGGGGGGAGTTTCGATTGTGTACATTCACGGGGGGACGCTGGCTAGCGAGGGGACTTTATGAACGTCATTATCAATCAATGGTAATTCTAAAACTATTTAAATCTTAGTTTTTAATTGTTTTTATTGTTGCCATTTTATTTTCAGAATATATTTTAACAAAATATAAACCTGAATTCAAAGAATAAAAATCAATTTTGATGCTACTCGTATCGTATTTATTGCTAAATAGTAATTGTCCTAATGAATTATAAACTTCAACTTTATTTATTTCTTCATTATTTGATATTATATAGTAATCTTTAATAGGATTGGGGTATGCTACTAAATTGGGAAAATCATTTTCTTTTAAACCCAATGTAGAAGAATAAACAGTAACTATTACATCGTCTGTTTTTATACAGCTGTTTGCCCCTGTTACCGTTACCGTATAAGTTGTCGTGGCAGCCGGTGTGGCTACAGGATTGGCAATATTTGTTGCGCTTAATCCAGTCGCTGGATTCCATGAATAAGAAACTCCTCCTGTTGACGATAAGGTCGTGCTTGGCGTGGTAAAGTTGATTGTTACATCGGTTCCCGCATTGGCTACTGGTAATCCTTTGTCAACCGTAACTATTACATCGTCAGTTTTTGTACAGCCGTTTGCCCCTGTTACCGTTACCGTATAGGTGGTCGTGGCAGCTGGTGTGGCTACAGGATTGGCAATATTTGTTGCGCTTAATCCAGTCGCTGGATTCCAAGAATAAGAAACTCCTCCTGTTGCCGATAAGCTCGTGCTTGGCATGGTGCAATTGATTGTCACATCGGTTCCCGCATTGGCTACTGGTAATCCTTTGTCTACCGTAACTATTACATCGTCTGTTTTTATACAGCCGTTTGCCCCTGTTACCGTTACCGTATAAGTGATCGTGGCAGTAGGTGTGGCTACAGGATTGGCAATATTCGTTACGCTTAATCCAGTCGCTGGAGTCCATGAGTAAGAAACTCCTCCCGTTACCGATAAGGTTGTGCTTGGCGTGGTGCAATTGATTGTCACATCGGTTCCTGCATTGGCTACTGGCAATCCTTTGTCTACCGTAACTATTACATCGTCTGTTTTTATACCGCCGTTTGCCTCTGTTACCGTTACCGTATAGGTGGTCGTGGCAGCAGGTGTGGCTACAGGATTGGCAATATTTGTTGCACTTAATCCAGTCGCTGGACTCCAAGAATAAGAAACTCCTCCTGTTGCCGATAAGGTCGTGCTTGGCGTGGTACAGTTGATTGTTACATCAGATCCTGCATTGGCTACTGGCAATCCTTCGTATACCTTAACAGGCAATCTATAACTGCTTTCAATACCGTTTATTGTTTGTGATGCATAATATGTGATTCCGTCCACAAGTGGTGTCGATGAAGGCAAAAAAGTTTCATCATTCCCTTTTTTTGCCAATTTATTATTTAGACCACAAGGACTCTGAGTATTATACCACTTTAAATTATCTCCGGAAACTTTAAGATTACCTAAAGTTTGCCCTTTTGTAAATGGCTGATATATTTCACCTAAAGGATTTGGATTAGAAACTAAATTTGATGTTTTGTAACGAGCGAAACTATGTTTAGTAACATCTCCAATTTTATCAAAATAGCCGTAAAACAGGATGTCTTCACAGTTTTGAATTTCAAAGTTAAATGCAGTTTTGTAAACGGTTGTGTTGAGTAATTTTCCTTCTGAACTAAGGGTTAATTTTGAAGTTGAATTTGTTGAATAAGTGGAGAAAAATAAATTAATTTCTCCATTTTCATAAAAATCGAAACGATCGTATTTATTAGAATAGGTTTTTTCTATTGAGTATGGGGTAAAAGTTGGATCAGGAGATCCGTCAGCATTTACTCTTGTCAACATTTGACCGATAATAGCTAATAATTTGCCATTACTTAATTCTTTTGCTTTGTAATAAGGTTGAAAACCCGAAACCTTAAAAGAGGAGTCTTTCGAACCATCTTCGTTAAATTTTATCACAGGATCATAACCATAGACGTAATTTTCTCTATAAAAAGAAATTAAGAATTTATTGTTAGCCAGAAGAGAAATACTTATAGGTTTCTGGTTGAAAGCTCCATTAAAATTAGTGTCAATAGAACCATCTGTATTAAGTAGAAGTACTGTATTTACATATGTACCATAATAAGCTCCCGCTTTAACAAAAATTCCACTTTGTCCCATAAGCAAAATTTTTCCGTTTTCTAAAAGCTTTACGTCAGTAATACTGCTGGAATAATCTTTAAAATTAAAGGTCTTATCTAAACTTCCATCGTTATTCAATCGGATAAGGCTTTTTGTATTGTTATTTTCTTCAATAGCATTATTATGCATTAATAAAATTTTCCCGTCTACCTGAGGTAAAATTAAATAACCGTTCGGTTGGGAGTTTTGTGCATATATTTTCACAGTTGGATCTAACTTGAAAGTTGGATCATATTCGCCGTTTTGATTAATTCGGCATATATTTCGGACCACGTTATCATTATAAGTGGTGATATTTCCAACTAATAATATCTTTTGGTCTAATAATACTTTTGATTTAAAATCATAATGTTTGGAATAAGCCAGCCCATCGCGAAATAGATTCGGGCCTGAATGTGGATTAAAAGTTAAATCTATACTTCCATCAGCATTTAATCTATGAATACCTGCTCTGGTTAAACCTTGACTGTCTCTAAAGTTAGCACTAACAATTATTTTACTTCCTTGAAAATATAATGGACTTCCTAGTGATATTAAATTGGAGTATTTAAACGTGTTGTCTATAGTTCCATCATTACTTAAACGAATGAGAGTTCCATCATTAAGAGTAATGATAATTTTATTGTCATTTTGAAGGTAAGCATTTTTTACGTTAGAACTTCGACTGTCTAATGACTTTAATGTAGTATCCAGAGTCCCGTTAGGGTTTAATCTCACAATGTAGTAAGAAACAGTTTGGCCATTGGCAACAAAATTACATCCTACAACAACTATTTTTCCGTCGGACTGAACAATTACATCATTAATAGCACTATTATCACTTTGTTGAAAACCATTGGTGATAAAATGCTGTTTAGGATCAACAGTGGTATTAACTTTGAATGTAGTATCAAGTTCACCATTGCTTTTAAATCGTGCAATTTTAGGGCCAGTACTGACGATATATTTCCCATCACTTTGTGTAGTAATTGTATCAACTGATCCAAATTCTAAAACAAAAGAAGTGTCAACACTTCCGTCTGCATTTAATCGTACACAACCTCCAACAAATTTACCATTAACGTTGCTAATCCTTCCAATAAGGATAATTTTCCCATCCTCTTGATAAAGTATATCTTTTACCCACAGACCATATACAGAATTACTGGTTATTACGGGAGTTGTAAAATTGGTATTAATTGTTCCGTTTGAATTGAATGACTTTAATGTATAATCGTAGGTAAGCGTTAAAAAACTACCATCTGGTTTTGCAAAAATCTGGATGCTTTTATTAGAAAAGGAATCTTTTGTGTTAAAATTTGTATCAATGCTGCCATCAGGGTTAAGTAAAAGCACACTATAATCGGAACCAGGATTTTCAAAAACAGTCAATATTTTGCTACTTGCAAGTAAAACTCCGCCAGTCCCAATGTTTTGATGGTATATACCTGCATCTTTGACATTAAAAGTGTTGTCAAGTTCTGGTATTTGCGCCATTATTTTTAGACTAGATAATAGAAGTAATACGTAAAATTTTTTCATAATTAATTGATATGTTTTTTTTTTTTCAAAAATAAGTTTTTATTCCAATAAATCTTATGTTTATATGTTATATCTTTTATTATATGACAAAAAGGATATTTAATAAAAATCCCTCAGCTCCTAAAACAAAAAAACTGCAAAGTGTTGCCACAATGCAGTTTTAAAGATTTTAATTATGTTTATTCGTGTACCAACTCGGTTTGATTTCTAAAAACGAGTTCGTTGTCGAAGGCATCGAGTAAGATGATGCTGTCGGGTTTTACTCGACCGGCGAGGATTTCTTTGGAGAGTTGGTTGAGGACGTCTCTTTGAATTACTCGTTTTACGGGTCTGGCACCAAATTGAGGGTCATAGCCTTTCTCGGATAGATAGGCGATGGCTTCGGGTGTGGCGTCCATCGTGATGCCTTGTTGGGCAAGCATTTTGGTCACGCTTTTGAGTTGTAATCCTACGATTTGGGCAATATTGGCACTGGTCAATGGCGTGAACATTACGATTTCGTCGATACGGTTGATGAACTCGGGGCGCACGGTTTGTTTCAATAATCCGAGTACTTCGATTTTGGCGATTTCGGTGGCGGCTTCGACACTTCCTTTTAGATTTTCAAATTTCTCTTGTATGATTTCGCTTCCCATGTTGGAAGTCATAATGATAATGGTGTTTTTAAAATCGGCTAGACGTCCTTTGTTGTCGGTCAAACGGCCTTCGTCGAGTACCTGCAACAAGATGTTGAAGGTGTCTGGATGGGCTTTTTCGATTTCATCCAACAGAATCACGGAATACGGTTTTCTACGCACAGCCTCGGTCAATTGTCCACCTTCGTCATAGCCCACGTATCCCGGAGGCGCACCAACCAATCGGCTCACGCTGTGGCGTTCTTGGTATTCGCTCATGTCGATTCGGGTCATGGCGTTTTCATCGTCAAAGAGGTATTCGGCTAGTGCTTTGGCGAGCTCGGTTTTTCCCACTCCTGTTGTTCCCAGGAAAAGGAAGGTTCCCACCGGTTTTTTCATATCCTGCAATCCGGCACGGCTTCGGCGCACGGCGTCACTCACGGCTTCGATGGCTTCTTCTTGTCCCACAACTCTGTGGTGCAATTCTTCTTCTAGATGCAAGAGTTTTTCGCGTTCGCCTTGTAGCATTTTGGTCACTGGAATTCCGGTCCATTTGGCTACTACTTCGGCAATATCTTCACGGGTTACTTCTTCTTTAATCAACGAAGTTCCCGATTGGTTTTCTTGCAATTGTTTGGTAAAAACGGCTAGTCGCTCTTGGGCTTCTTTGATTTTTCCGTAACGTATTTCGGCTACCTTACCATAATCGCCTTCACGCTCGGCACGTTCGGCTTCGTATTTGAAGTCTTCGATTTCGGTTTTCACGTTTTGGATGTTATCGACTACTTCTTTTTCTGATTTCCATTTGGCGTAGATCTCGTTTCGTTCTTCTTTGAGATTAGCCAAATCCATTCCGAGTCCTTTGAGTTTACTTTCGTCTTTTTCGCGTTTTATGGCTTCAATTTCGATTTCCAGTTGCATTATTTTTCGATCCAAAACATCGAGTTCTTCTGGTTTGGAGTTGATTTCCATACGCAGTTTAGAAGCGGCTTCATCCATTAAGTCAATGGCTTTATCCGGAAGGAAACGATTGGTGATGTAGCGTTGCGAAAGCGTTACGGCAGCAATGATAGCGTCATCCTTGATTTGTACTTTATGGTGTGTTTCGTATTTTTCCTTGATTCCTCTGAGGATTGAAATGGCACTTTCGGTATCGGGTTCTTCGATGATAATTTTTTGGAAACGACGTTCGAGTGCTTTGTCTTTTTCGAAATATTTTTGGTATTCGTCTAGAGTGGTTGCTCCAATTGCTCTCAATTCGCCACGCGCCAAAGCCGGTTTCAGGATATTAGCAGCATCCATAGCGCCTTCACCACCACCAGCTCCTACAAGGGTGTGAATTTCGTCAATGAATAATACGATGTCTCCTTCGGCAGCGATGACTTCTTTGACTACCGATTTCAATCGTTCTTCAAATTCCCCTTTGTATTTGGCACCCGCAATTAAGGCTCCCATATCAAGAGAAAATACGATTTTGTCTTTCAAATTATCGGGTACGTCACCATCTACAATACGATGTGCGAGACCTTCGGCAATGGCGGTTTTACCCACTCCGGGTTCACCCACCAGCATTGGGTTGTTTTTGGTTCTTCTTGTCAGGATCTGCAGTACGCGTCGAATTTCTTCGTCACGCCCGATTACGGGATCTAGTTTTCCGTTTTTGGCGAGTTCGTTGAGGTTTTTAGCGTATTTGTTCAAAGAATTGTAATTCTCTTCGGCAGAGGCAGAGGTTACTCGCTCGCCTTTGCGCAATTCTTCGATAGCGGCTTTAAGTCCTTTTCCGGTTACCCCTTGGTCTTTTAGGATTTGGGCCACTTTGCTTTTGGAATCGAATATGGCCAGGATCAAATGTTCGACAGAAACGTATTCGTCATTCATTTTTTTGGCAATGATTTCGGCTTCGTTCAAAGCAGAATTGGCTGTTCTGGAAAGCTGTATTTCACCTCCCGAAACTTTTGGAAAACTCTGAATAGTACTGTCTAAAATTTGAAGAAACAATGGTACATTGACGTTGAGCTTTTTCAAAATAAACGGAGCCACATTCTCGTCAACTTCGAAAATAGCTTTAAAAATGTGTTCGTTTTCTATTTGCTGTTGACCCAAACTCTGAACCAATTGCTGCGAAAGCTGTATGGCTTCCTGCGATTTAATGGTAAATTTATTAATGTTCATGACTAAAGGTTTTATGTTTTTTTTATATGTTTAATAACTAACTTTGCAAACTAAATATCAAATTATATTCCACTATAAATTTACGGACAATTTGACGTTTGAATGATGATTTTCATCATATTATAAAGACAAAAAGACATAAAATACGACAAAATGAGTATATTTAATTCCTTATTCGGTAATTCCGAAGAAAAGAAAGAAACAACAAGTAAAATCAATTGGATTCCACTAACCAACTTAGGTCAGCTAAATGAGATTGTTGCTTTATCGAATGAAAAACCAGTAGCGATTTTCAAACACAGTACTCGTTGTAGCGTGAGTAGGTTTGCATTGAAACAATTTGAAAATCAATTTGATTCGGCCGATGCAACCGATACCTATTTTTTGGATTTGATTGAATACCGTGATGTTTCCAATGAAATTGCGAGCCGTTTTCAAGTGGTGCACCAATCTCCGCAACTGTTGTTGATAAAAAATGGTCAATCGGTTTATGATGCTTCGCATAGTGATATTGATGCTGAGGAATTGAAGGGGAGGATGTAGAAAAACACCAGAATTAAATGATGCTGGAGATTTTCGCCACAGATTACACAGATTCAAACGGATTGATTTTATTTAAAAAAGCCACGAATTCACGAATTAAAATAATATAATTCGTGAATTCGTGGCTTTTAAAATTGTAATGAATTTGTTAAAAAGCCAACTTCATTTTAGCTTTTATCTCCTCCAAACACAAATTATTGATACTTCCTTCATGGGTATGTTTGGTCTCTTTTGGAGATTGATACGTTCCGTTTTCCAATTGCTCGGCAACGGCTTTGTAGGCATCCCTAAAAGGCATTCCTGCAACTACCATTTCGTTTAATGTATCAACCGTAAAGAGATAATTGTATTTAGGGTCATTTAAAATATTGTCTTTTACCGTAATGTCTTTGATAGAGAAAATAGCAATATCCAAACAGGCTTTTAGGTTTTGAATTGCAGGAAACAACCCTTCTTTCAAGAGTTGTAAATCCCTGTGGTAACCGCTTGGGAGGTTATTGGTAATCAAAGTGATTTCATAAGGCAAGGCTTGGATTTTATTGCATTTACCACGAATTAATTCAAAAACATCGGGGTTTTTTTTGTGTGGCATAATACTGGAACCTGTGGTAAGATGCGATGGCAAACCGATGAAGCCAAAATTCTGACTCATATACAAACACACATCCATAGAAAATTTAGAAAGGGTGGAAGCCACACTGCTCATGGCAAAAGCAACCGTTTTTTCTGATTTTCCTCGGCTCATTTGTGCCGCAACCGAATTGTATTTTAAGGTTTCGAAGCCCAATTCCTGAGTAGTGAATGTCCTGTTGATAGGAAACGAACTTCCATAACCCGCAGCAGAACCCAATGGGTTTTGATCCACAATTTTCAAAGCGGCATTCAGCATTGTGATATCATCAATCAGACTTTCGGCATAAGCAGAAAACCACATCCCGAAAGAGGATGGCATTGCAATTTGAAGGTGCGTGTAACCCGGCAACAATACATTTTGGTGTTTTTCTGCCGATTCCATCATTAAGTCAAAAAGCGTTTTTACCTGCTCTTTCAATTCTTTGACCACATCTTTCAGATACAAATTTACATCGACCAAAACTTGATCGTTGCGGGAACGTGCGGTGTGGATTTTTTTTCCGGCATCGCCCAGTTTTACCGTCAGTAAATATTCGATTTTGGAATGTACGTCTTCAAAACTGTCCTCAATTTCGAAATTTCCGTTTGCAATGTCTTTTATGATTTCGTCTAATGCCAAGACCAAAGATTCGGTTTCAACATCTGTCAATAGACCAATTTGCCCTAACATTTTGGCGTGGGCAATGGAGCCTAAAGCATCGTATTTGGCCAAAACCAAATCGAGTTCTCTATCGTTTCCTACCGTAAAATGTTCGATTTGTTTGTCGGTTGGTATTCCTTTTTCCCAAAGTTTCATAAGATATTTGTTTTTTGTTTCGCAGAGTTTCCCAAAGGAAGCCTAAAGATTCACAAAGTTTCTATTATTCCAAAAGTTTTCTTGTTTCTCGATTGCCCTAGCCCCGATTGCTTCGCCAGTTCGCTGTCGCTCGTGTGAAGCGGAAATCCTTTTTGTGCCGTAGCGATAGCGAAGGAACAAAAAAGATTGCAGCGGATAGCGGTCCCGATAGCTATCGGGATAGCTCCTGAAAAATATTATTTTATTTCAAAAAGTCCTCCAGTATTTTGATGTACAATTGGATTCCTTCTTCGATTTCGTTTACATATATAAATTCGTCTGCCGAGTGAGACCGCAATGATTCTCCAGGGCCTAATTTCAAGGATTGACAGCTCAAAACCGACTGATCCGAAAGGGTAGGCGAGCCATAAGTCGTTCTTCCCAATGCGATTCCGGCTTGCACCAAACCGTGCGAAACGGGAATGGAGGAGGCGTTTAAGTGCATCGAACGCGGTGTGATTTGAGCGGTTAGATTCTTGTTGACAGTTTCTAAAATTTCGACATTGCTGTAACAATCATTGACGCGAATATCGACTACCAAATGGCATTCGGCGGGAACTACGTTGTGTTGTTTTCCTGCATTGATTTGGGTTACGGTCATTTTTACGGGACCTAAAACCTCGGATACTTTTTCGAATTGATAGCTATTGAACCATTGAATAACAGACATCGCATTGTAAATTGGGTTATCAAGGTTATTGTGAGCCGCGTGACTGGCGGTTCCTTTTACAACGACATCGAGTACCAATAATCCTTTTTCGGCAACGGCCAATTGCATCAAAGTAGGTTCTCCCACGATGGCGCAATCCAACTCGGGTAAATGTTTCAAAACACTGTTTAATCCATTTTTCCCACTGCTCTCTTCTTCGGCAGAAGCGACCATTACAATATTATGGGAAAGGTTTTCTTTGGCATAAAAATAAGCGAAAGTCGCCATAAGAGAAACCAGACAACCTCCTGCATCATTGCTTCCCAATCCGTACAATTTACCTTCTTTTTCGATGGCTTTAAACGGATCGTTGGTATACCCCTGATTGGGTTTTACGGTATCGTGATGGGAGTTGAGTAATAATGTAGGTCTTGATTTATCGAAATGCTGATTGTAAGCCCAGATATTGTTGTTTTCCCGTTCGAAAGGAATGTTGTTTTTGCTAAACCAATCTTCAATTAAAAGTGCTGTAAGATCTTCTTCACTCGAAAAGGAAGGAGTTTCGATTAGAGATTTTAATAACGCGATGGCTTCTTGTGTTAGGGTTTCTATGTTTTTCATGTTTTTCTTCTGAGACCTGTCAGGTTTTTAAAATCCGACAGGTCTGTTCTAGCTTTTTATAATTCAATGCTTGTGTGTATAACTTCAGCATTTTGTAACATTCTGTGGTGTCCAATTTTTATTTTTTGTACGCCTTTGGACAAACTGTTGAAACAATTGTCTAATTTAGGAATCATACCGGAATGTATGGCTTTTTCGGCTTTTAATTTGGTGTACAATTCGTGATTGATTTGTTCGATTACCGAGTTGTCATCCTCTGCATCGTACAAAACCCCCGGTTTTTCGAAGCAATAGGTTAGGGTAACTTCAAATATTTCGGATAAGGCAATAGCCAATTCACTGGCAATCGTATCGGCGTTGGTATTTAATAATTGCCCATTTCCATCGTGTGTGATGGCGCAAAAAACGGGAGTTATTCCGCTTTTTAATAACGTTTTCAATAAAGGGGTATTCACTTTTTGCACATCGCCTACAAAACCATAATCAATTGTGGGGTGGTTTCGTTTGGTTGACAGAATCAAATTACCATCGGCACCCGAAAAACCCATCGCATTGGTGTTATTCGCCTGCAATTGAGCCACTACATTTTTGTTGATCTCCCCAGCATAAATCATCACTACTACATCTAGCATAGGCTTATCAGTAATGCGGCGTCCGTCAATCATTTGTGGAACTAATCCAATACTTTGCGCCATTTTGGTAGCCGATTTTCCGCCACCGTGAACGAGAATTTTGTAACCTTCAATTTTTGAAAAATCGGTAAGGAATTGTGCCAGTTCTGTTGGATTATCGATGATGTTGCCACCTATTTTTATGATTGATAATGGAGTCATAATGATTTATGATTGTTGATTGCTGATTAACGATTTTAGATTTGTGATCACCGAAGTGTCTATTATCTATCCGTCTATCATCTATGTTCTATTTTCTTTTCTCTAATTTTTTCAAAATCTTCTGTAAAACCAATTGAGCCGAATAGGTTCTGTTATTGGCTTGTTCAATCACGATCGAATTTTCGCTGTCAATCACTTCGTCTGTTACAATTACATTACGTCTTACTGGCAAACAGTGCATGAATTTGGCATTATTGGTCAGTTTCATTTTTTCGGCAGTAATCGTCCAATTGGGGTCGGAATTGGTGATTTTACCATATTCTTTGTAATTGCTCCAGTTTTTGGCATAGATAAAATCGGCGTTTTCAAAAGCTTTATCCTGATCATACTCGATTTTGGAATCTTTGGTGATTTCAGGATTCAATTCGTAACCTTCCGGGTGCGTAATCACAAAATCCATTTCGGTTTGCAACTGCATCATTTCCACGAATGAGTTGGGTACCGCTTGCGGTAACGCTCTAGGATGTGGCGCCCATGATAAAACCACTTTTGGTCTGTGTTTGGTTTTGTGTTCTTCCATCGTGATTGCATCAGCAAGGGACTGCAGTGGGTGTCCTGTAGCGCTTTCCATATTTAGAACTGGCACGGTTGCATATTTTAAAAAACCACTCATTACCGTTTCGGCATTGTCTTTTTCTTTGTCTACCAAACCTGCAAAAGCTCTAATGGCAATAATATCGCAGTATTGAGAAACTACTTCGGCAGCTTCTTTGATATGTTCCGAAGCACCTTGGTTCATGATGGCTCCGTCTTCAAATTCCAGTGTCCAACCTTCGCTGGTAAAGTTCATCACCATAACGTTCATACCCAAATTCAAGGCTGCTTTTTGGGTACTCAAACGGGTTCTCAAACTCGAATTAAAAAACAACATTCCCAAGGTTTTGTTCTTCCCTAGTTTTTGATTTTTAAGCGGATTTTTTTTGATTTTCAATGCTTGTGTCACCCATTTTTTGAGGGAGTCGATTTCTTTTATGGAGGTGTAGTTCATAGCTTTTTTGTTTAGTTTATTCGTTTATTGGTTTAATCGATTAACCGAATTAACGATTAACCAAATGAACATTTTTATATAATCTTTGTAAAAGCAATTTCATTATTTAAAGCTTTCAACATAAAATTATCTTCTAGTCCATTTACAATCCAAGTTTCGATATTTGCGGCTTTGGCAATGGCCGCCGAATCAATTTTGGATTGCATACCGCCTGTTCCGTGAGATGATTTTACATCACCAATTTCTTTTTGCAACAGTGATAAATCGGTTACTAATTGTATAGTTTCCGGTACTTCATCATATATAGACGACTTGGTATAAATTCCGTTGGTATTGGTGGCGATAATCAGAATGTCAACGTTTAGTAAAACCGCTGCCAATGCCGCCAATTTATCGTTGTCTCCAAACTGTATTTCATCTGTTGCTACAGTATCATTTTCGTTGATAATCGGAATGTAATTGTTTTTTACCAATACATTGATGGTGTTTACGATGTTGACTTTGGACTGTTCCTTTTCAAAATCAGAATAGGAGAGTAGGCATTGTGAAATATGCAAACCCAAATCACTGAAATTTTCGTGGTAAATCCGCATCAAATGAGGCTGTCCAATGGATGCCAAGGCTTGTTTGACAAAGACTTCCTGGTCGTTATTGTCTAATTTTACAAATTGTTTGGCTGCAGCAATCGCTCCAGAACTAACAATGATGAATTCATATTCATTTTGTAAAGCAGCTATTTGCATCCCAATATCCTCAATTTTTCCTCTCGAAATATGATTGGTTTCTTTGGTTAAGGTGTTGCTACCTAACTTTAGTAATATTCTTTTTTTAGCCATTTTTATTTTTTTAAACCGCTTTTAACTACAAAGGGCACAAAGTTTTTAATAATTGAAACGTTTAAAAACGCAAAGGTCACAAAGCTTTGTGTCAATATTTTGAAATCTTTTTTCTTTGTTCTTTCTTCTTTAATCTAAATTCTAAATTCTAAAATCTGTAATCTTTTCACCGAATCTGTCCATCACCATAAATGTACCATTTATTGGTCACTAAATGCTGTAATCCGATGGGGCCTCGTTGGTGGAGTTTGTCTGTGCTTATCGCTAATTCTCCGCCAAGACCAAATTGCCCGCCATCTGTAAATCGGGTAGAGGCGTTTTGATAGACTGCTGCGGTATCTACATTTTCCATGAATTCTTGAGCAACTGCATCATTTTTGGTGATGATGGAAGCCGAATGTCCTCCACAATATTTGTTTATTTTTTCAATTGCTTCTTGATTGGAATTCGTAACTCCGATTACAATTTTATAATCCAAAAATTCTTCATACCATATTAAATCATTCTCAATGCAATCTACCTGCGTAGCTTTCGCGAAAGCGGCATCTCCTAATAGGATTACATTGAATTTCTTCAATTCGGTTACTAATTTTTCAGCAAATTCTTCCCAGTTTGGTAAATTAGTGTCGATTAATACTTTGTCTAAAGCATTACAAACCGAAATATTCGATGTCTTTCCATTGATAATAATAGAAAGTGCTTGATCTAAGTTCGCTTCCTTATCGACATACACAAAATTATTCCCACGACCGCTAACAATTACAGGGCAAGTAGCGTGTTTTTTGACAAAAGCAATTAGATTTTCGCCACCTCTTGGGACAATTAAATCTACTTTTTGAGTTGGTTTTTCCAAAAAGGCTTGGGTTTCGTTTCGGTCGTAATTGAGATATTCCACCCAATTCGTGTCTATATCATTGTCTTTTAGGGCTTGATGCCAAAGACTCACAATCGTTAAATTGGAACGTAAGGATTCTTTACCGCCTTTCAAGAGGATTTTATTCCCCGATTTGAAAGCAATACCTCCTGCTTCAACCGTTACGTCCGGTCTTGATTCATAAATAATCAATATCGTTCCGAAAGCCGATGTTTTATTGGTGATTTTGATGCCATTTTCATGTACAAAATGAAAGCGTTCCTGACCCACAGGATCTTCTTGGGCAAACAATTGACGCAACGAAAGTATCATGCCGTCAATTTTGGCATCATCTACAAGCAAGCGTTTTCCCATCGCCAAATCATCGCCTTTATAGTTCTCAAGATCTTCCTGATTGCTTTTTTTGATGTTGGTTCTTTCTTGTTCGAGCAAATGGGCCATTCGATTCAGA
This sequence comes from Flavobacterium laiguense, assembly GCF_003097655.1. GTDB lineage: Bacteria > Bacteroidota > Bacteroidia > Flavobacteriales > Flavobacteriaceae > Flavobacterium > Flavobacterium laiguense. The sequence continues at coordinate 161,394 of NZ_QCZH01000003.1, read as the reverse complement.
ACTGCATTTCTTTTTTGTATGGGTAATAAATGGCTCATTATCTATTTTAGATTTTAGAGGTTAGATTTTAGAATTAAAAACTATGCTTTCAATTCCGCTAAGCTTTCTTTCAAGGCTACAATGAATGTATCAATAGCTTCCTTTTTGATGGTCAAAGGCGGAAGGATTCTCAATAGATTTTTATTGTTGGCACTTCCTGTGAAAATAAGCTTTTCAACTATCAGTTTTTTACGCAAAGGACCTACTTCAAAATCAAATTCCACGCCCAGCATTAATCCTTTTCCTTTCACTTTGACAATTTCAGGAACTTGTTTGATGGCTTCCAAGAAATAAGCGTAAACGTCATTTACATTGTCTATCAGTTTTTGATTTTCGATTACATCCAAAACGGCAATTCCGGCGGCACAAGCAAGGTGGCTTCCTCCAAAAGTTGTTCCTAACAATCCGTGGCTAGCGGTGAATTTGGGTGCAATCAGGATTCCGCCAATCGGGAAACCGTTCCCCATTCCTTTGGCAAGGCAAATAATATCCGGTTTGATGTTGTGCTGTTGAAAGGCAAAAAACTTTCCGCTTCTTCCGTAACCTGATTGTACTTCATCCAATATTAAAACTACATCGTATTGATTACACAATTTCTCTAATCCTTGGAAAAATTCGGTTGTTCCTTCATCCAATCCTCCAACTCCTTGAATTCCTTCGATAATTACGGTACAAACATCCCCTTTTTTCAATTCGGATTCTACCAAATCAATATTGTTTAAAGGCAAGAAAGTAACGACTTGTTGCGCATTGATTGGGGCAACAATTTTTTTGTTATCTGTTACTGCAACCGCTGCCGAGGTTCTTCCGTGGAAAGAGTTTTCAAAAGAAATTACTCTCGATTTTCCGTTGTGAAAAGAAGCTAGTTTCAATGCATTTTCATTGGCTTCGGCTCCAGAACTGCACAAGAATAAGCTGTATTCTTCACAACCTGAAAGTTTGCCTAATTTCTCTGCGAATTCCACTTGCAATGGATTCTGAATTGCATTCGAATAAAATCCGATATTGTCCAATTGATTTTTCAATTTGGCTACATAATCAGGTTGGGTGTGTCCTATGGAAATTACTCCGTGGCCACTATATAAATCTAAATATTCTACACCATTTTCATCTGTAATTGTGCAATCAAGCGCTTTTACAGGAGTGATGTTGTATAAAGGGTAAACGTCAAATAAGTTCATTTTTTTTTGGTTATTGGTTGATAGTTGTTGGTTGTCGGTCAAGTTTGCTGTTTCTATCAACAATCAACCGATAACCATCAACTTTTATTAAAACCCGCTTGGTTTCAAATGCAATCCTGTACTTTCGTCCAATCCAAACATCAAGTTCATGTTTTGAATGGCTTGTCCCGAGGCACCTTTTACTAAATTATCTATTACCGAAGTAATCAAAATCCGATTTCCTTTTTTCTCTAAGCTAATAATGCATTTATTGGTTTGAACCACTTGTTTCATATTGATGGCTGTAGTGGTTACGGTTACAAAAGGTTGGTCTTTATAAAAGGATTCGTATTTGGCTACTATATCTTTCAGACTTTCGCTGCAAGTTGTATATAAAGTGGCGAAAATTCCTCTTGGGAAATTACCTCTGTTCGGAATAAAAAGCAATTCGTTTGTGAAATCATTTTGCAATTGATGCAAACTTTCTGAAATTTCGCCCAAATGTTGGTGATCAAAAGCTTTGTAATGCGACATATTATTGTTTCTCCAACTAAAATGTGTCGTTTCTGATGGGCTTACACCTGCACCGGTACTTCCCGTTGTGGCATTGATGTGTACCTCTTCTTTTAATAATTTGGCATCCGCCAATGGTAATAAAGCCAACTGAATAGCAGTAGCAAAACAACCTGGATTGGCTATGTAATTTGCATTTTTAATCGCTGCTTTATTCAATTCTGGTAAGCCATAAATAAATGTTTTACCTTCGAATGTTTCGTCTTTGTTCAATCTGAAATCATTTCCAAGATCAATGATTTTGGTAGGACTCGCAAATTGGTTTTCTGCCAAAAATGTTTTTGATTTTCCGTGTCCCAAACACAAGAAAACGACATCTACATTTGGGTTCACTGTATCAGTAAAGTTCATTTCGATATCGCCCAACAAATCGTGATGTGCTACTGAAAGCGATTTTCCTGCATTGGTGGTGCTGTATACAAAATCGAGTTTGGCATTGGGATGAAACATCAATATCCTGATGAGTTCGCCAGCTGTATAACCTGATCCGCCAATGATTCCAATATTAATCATATTTTTTTATTTTTAAAACGTACTATTAATTAGTGTTTTTTATATTTTTTTAGGTCGATTTGGATAACTCCAAAAATTCCCAATATTCGCTCTTTAGCCCCGACAGAAGGGAAAATCCTTTTGTCTCGTCTTCAAACGAGACAAAAGATTGGAATGATGGCGGGAACCCATACCTCCAGAAAATGCCTAAACTTTCGCTCCTGACAATTCTTTTAAATAGCCAAATTAATCTTGTGTCAATTTGTTTACAGAGGAGAATATGTTTTGTGCATTCCCCAGAATTTTGATAAATCCTTTGGCATCGTCAGACGTCCAAGCGTTGTTCATTTCTCCATATTGTCCAAAACTAGTATTCATCAAGTCGTTTTCAGACTCAATTCCGTCAAGCGTAAAGTGATACGGTTTAAGCGAAACTATCACGGTTCCGTTTACCGTAGCTTGAGTGTCTTCGAGGAAAGCCTCGATGTTACGCATTACAGGATCTAGAAACTGACCTTCGTGAAATAACATTCCGTACCAGTTTCCTAGTTGTTCTTTCCAATATTGTTGCCATTTTCCAAGAGTGTGTTTCTCTAATAAATGGTGTGCTTTGATGATGATTAAAGGTGCTGCAGCTTCAAAACCAACTCTTCCTTTGATTCCGATAATCGTATCACCCACGTGAGTATCTCTGCCAATAGCATACGCGTTGGCTAATTTTTCTAGCACAACGATATTTTTTGTTGGAGCATCAAGAACACCGTTGATTCCCACTAATTGTCCTTTTTCAAATTGAAGTGTTACTTTCTCTTCGCCTGTTTTTTGCAATTGCGAAGGATAGGCTTCACTTGGTAAAGCTTGGTTGGAGGTCAAAGTTTCTTTCCCACCTACGCTAGTTCCCCAAAGTCCTTTGTTGATAGAATATTGTGCTTTTTCCCAAGAATAGTGCACGCCGTTTTTAGATAAATAATCCACTTCTTCCTGTCTAGAAAGTTTTAAGTCTCTGATAGGAGTGATGATTTCAATTTCGGGAGCGATGGTTTGGAAAATCAAGTCAAAACGAATTTGGTCATTTCCTGCACCTGTACTTCCGTGAGCAATGGCTTCGGCACCTACAGATTTGGCATATTTTATGGCTTCAATCGCTTGAAAAACTCTTTCAGCACTTACAGATAGGGGGTAGGTGTTGTTTTTTAATACATTACCATAAATCAGATATTTAATGGCTTTGTCATAATATTTATCAACGATAGTCAGGTTGGCGTGTTTGGCGCTTCCAAGCTCATAAGCTCTCTCTTCGATTGCTTTTAGTTCTTCGTCGTCAAAACCACCAGTGTTGATTAATACAGTATGAACTTCGTATCCTTTTTCATTTTTTAAATATTTAAGACAATACGATGTGTCTAATCCTCCGCTATATGCTAATACTACTTTTTTCATTTTTATATTTTTTTATTTGCTTTTTAAAGGCAATAATTTAATTTATTTATTTGGGTCAACTTTTTTTAAAAATAAAGCTTGTTTTATTTCTTTCAATCTATTCAATATTTTCACATTGAATGGATGTTTGGGTGGGTCTTTTGGTTTCTCTTTTGGATCGTAAAGCATACCAGTGCACAAGCACAATTTGTTGTCTTTGCTTTTTAGTATCTCATAATTGGTACAGGTTTGACATCCTTTCCAAAAACTAGGATCTGTAGTCAATTGTGAAAACGGTACCGGCTTGTACCCCAAATCCGAATTGATTTTCATAACGGCTAATCCTGTAGTGATTCCAAATACTTTTGCATCTGGATATTTTTGCAGCGAATAGTCAAATACAAATGATTTTATTTTTTTTGCTAATCCCAAATTTCTATAATCAGGATGTACAATTAAACCAGAATGAGCCACAAACTGACCGTGTTGCCAACTTTCGATATAACAAAAACCGGCAAAGATTCCGTTATTAAGTGCAATTACCGCATCTCCAGTTTCCATTTTTTTCTGGATGTATTCTGGTGTTCTTTTGGCAATTCCAGTACCTCTCAATAGGGCAGATGACTCTATCGTATCGCATATTTCTTGCGCATACTTATAATGTTCTTCCTGAGTTACTACAATAGAAATATTCATTTCAAAAGTTATATTTTAGGTTAAAAAATGCACTGTAATCAAGTTTGAAATGTTCTGGTTTAGCACTATCAAATATAAGATAAATACAAGAAAGAACAATCCAATTAGTTGGGTTACAGATAGATAAATTTTGTTTGGTGCTATTTTTTGGATGTATAAATCCAAATAAAAATGGAAATAATTTCAAAACGATAAAATAAAGGAATGAATAAATATATTACTAATACACTTTGGAAGCTATAGTTATAGCGTCCGTACTTCGGGAGAAGTCGTAGGTGTGATTATCCGAGAGATAATAGTTATATATGTTCCTGTGTTTTTCATTGGTGCAAATCTACAATTATTTTTCAAACCAAATATTAAATTTTTTGCAAAAGTCAAATTTTTAACAAATAAGGCTATTTTTGTATTAAAAAAGAAAATTCACGAGTTTAATGGTTGGTTTCGGTTGATTTTTTCTTTTTTATTGAGCTAAGAAACAGTTTTGAGTTAGGAATTGAGTTATTAGAGGTGACCTTCAATAGAGGAAGAGTTCATAAATATTGGGATTTGATTGATACCTTTTATATTTTTGATATTCCCGAGGGATTTTAAACTAATCTTTTTATTTGTGAAATTTTAAAAGGACTGTTCGCATTTCTTAACCCAAGTCAAGGAAATTGGAAAATGATGCAATTACATTTGTGAGGTTAAATAAACAATCCTTACATGAAAGCAATAGTTTATACACAATACGGTATTCCGGAGGTTCTACAACTGAAAGAAGTGGCAAAACCAATACCAAAACAAAATGAAATTCTGATAAGAGTAAGAGCTACGGCAGTCAATTCGGGTGATGTGCGATTACGAAAAGCAGATCCTTTTGCCGTTCGATTTTTTTTTGGACTTATGAATCCTAAAACCCCTATTTTAGGCAGTGTTTTTTCAGGTGAAATTGAACAAGTAGGTTCATCTGTTACACTTTTTAAAGTTGGCGACCCAATTTTTGGACATACGGACATGAGTTTTGGTACTTATGCCAACTATAAATGTTTTCCAGAAAATGGGTCAATAGCTTTAAAGCCCATAAATATAACCCATCAAGAAGCGGCTGTAATTCCGTTTGGGGGAGTTGCGGCATTACATTTTCTCAAAAAGGCATCCCTACAACAAGGGCAAAAAGTGCTTATTTTTGGCGCATCAGGATCCGTTGGAACGGCCGCTGTTCAACTTGCAAAGCATTTTGGAGCGATTGTAACAGGAGTTTGTAGCACTGCAAATATTGATTTAGTACAATCATTAGGAGCCGACAAAGTGATTGATTACACCAAAGAAGATTTTACTAAAAACGGTGAAACTTATGATGTGATTTTTGATACTGTTAATAAAATAGTAATTTCAAATAGTGTAAAGTCGCTTACTATAAATGGGAAATTGATTTTAAGTGCCGCTGGAATTTCAGAAATATTTCAAGGCGTTTGGGTATCAATGACCAATAGCAAAAAAATAAAAGTTTTGACCGGTGTAATAAGCCACACGGCAGAAGATATTCATTTTCTAAAAGAACTTATTGAAGTTGGTCAATTGAAACCTGTCATTGATAGAACCTATTCCTTAGAGCAAATTGAAGAAGCACACACTTATGTTGAAAAAGGACATAAAAAAGGGAACGTATCTATTACTTTGCAGTCATTATAAAGCGTTACCACAATTGAACAAGAGATATTAATTAACAATATAAAAATTTGAAAAGTTATGACGGATAGAATTACAAATTTTAGAATAATAGAAAAACCTAAAAAAGAAGAATACCCAGAATATTCAGAAATGTATATGGAGCTATTAAAAGATGATGGAATGGTACTTCAAAATATGAAAGACAGTTACATAAAGATTAAAAAATTTATTTACGAATTACCTGAAGAAAAGCTGTATTACAGATATGACAATGGAAAATGGACCATTAAAGAAATTTTGGTTCATATAATTGACGACGAAAGAATATTTGCATATAGAGCTTTAAGATATGGTAGAAATGACAATACTCCATTACACGGTTTTGAAGAAAATGATTATGCAAAATACTCTTACGCAAATGACAGAAGTTTAGATAGCATTTTTGAAGAATACGAGTCTGTTAGAAATGCGACATTAACATTATTTCAAAACCTGCCAGACGACGCTTTTATGAGAAGCGGTGGAGGGATTGACGATGACGGAAGCATTATTAATATCAGAACTGTAAGGGCATTGGCGTATCATCTTGCAGGTCACGAGTTAAGACACATTAAAATAATAAAAGAAAGGTACTTACATTTATCAACCGAGGAAGGGATTATATAAAAAAAGCATAATGAAAATTTATATACAGAAAAAACAACAGCAAATAAGTGTTTGTTAAATTGGAAGATTTAATACTTAACATCCGAAATTCTAACTATTATTTGAGTTTGTAATCGGCCTATTGCAATGACTTTATTTAAAGATTCCTTGCAAAGTTTAACCAACTCAAACAACTAAAATAGATCTGATAAAATATGATTATAAGAGAAGCAAATATTGACGACATAAAACAAATTCAAATTGTTAGAAATTCAGTAACAGAAAACATTTTGTCTGACCCTAATTTGGTGACTGACCAAGACTGTATAGATTATATATGCGTAAGAGGAAAAGGTTGGGTTTGTGAAATAGATAATGAAATTGTTGGATTTTCAATTGTTGACCTTAAGGACAATAATATTTGGGCTTTGTTTTTAAAACCTGAATTTGAAAAGCAAGGAATCGGTAAACAACTCCACGCCATTATGCTTGACTGGTATTTTAAGCAGACAACGAATCGTGTTTGGTTAGGAACTACTCCTAATACAAGAGCAGAAAAGTTTTACAGGAAATCTGGTTGGACTGAGATTGGGACACACGGAAAAGGTGAAATTAAGTTTGAAATGACTTATAATGACTGGGCAAGTAAGAGAACAAACCAAAATTAACGACAATGAAAGCAAATATAAGCAAAGCAGGTGATTTCGGTCTGGCAGAGACACATTCTTATGCTGAGAAAAAATATAAGAAAGATAACATTGCAAGAGAAGTAGAAAATTAATAAGACAAAATACATTTGAAATGACACTATTTTTAAATTCAGAAGGGAAAATTAAAAACATCTGGTGGGTAGTTCTGTTTTTTTTGATCCTTTCTTCATTCCTGTTTCCGCTGATTATTTTGGCCGACCGCTTTTCATTTGAGATAACAATGACTCATCAAGTCATTTTAATTTCAGTTGTTTCTATAATTTGTCAAATGTTAAGGCGTAAATCAGTAAGTGACTTGGTTGGTAAATTTAATTCAACGTGGTTTAAAGAACTTTGTATTGGACTACTGATTGGTGCTCTACTGATGATTTTGCCTGTTTCTGTTTTGACAATTTTTGGTTTTATTGATTGGCAGCTAAATATTTTTTCTTTTTCAACTATTCTTTCTGGATTTGCGATATTTCTGTCAGCAGCCATTGCCGAAGAATTGTTGTTCAGAGGCTTTATGTTTCAGCGGCTAATTCAAGCTTTTGGAAAATGGCCAGCTCAAATTATTATAGCCGCACTTTTTTTATTAACCCATATCAATAATCCTGGTATGACCGGAACAGTAAAAATCCTTGCCTCCATCAATATTTTTATAGCTTCCATTATGTTTGGTCTTGCCTATATAAAAACAAAAAGTTTAGCAATGCCTTTGGGGCTTCATTTTATGGCAAATTACATGCAAGGGACAGTTCTTGGCTTTGGCGTTAGTGGTAGCAAAGAGCCTAGTTTATTTAAACCGGTATTTGATCATGCACCAGTTTGGCTTAGCGGAGGCGATTTTGGGATAGAAGCGAGTGCTCTGGGTTTGTGTTTTGTTATTTTGATTACTGTTTTGCTTTACATTTGGCACCCATCGTATTTAGGACGTCAAATAACAACGAATATAAATTGATAGGATGAAGGAATCAATAAAACGACTTGAATTTCTTTTTATTGATTATGTAGTTCATTTAGAACATCATTTAAAACAATTAGTTAGCGGTAAACTTAAACCAACATCATAACTATGAGAGTACATTGGATAAATCACCCAGTAATTTTAAGAGGTAAATCTGTTGAATTAGTACCATTAGAAAAAGAACATTTTGAAAAATTATATAAAGCAGCAGCAGATAAAAAGCTATGGGAACTTATACCCACAGACTGTTCAAACCGAGAAACTTTTGAAACTGCCTATAATTTTTCATTGGCCGAAAGAGAAAAAGGAAATCAATATCCTTTTGTGATTTTTCACAAACAGACAAAGGAAGTTATTGGTTCAACCAGATTTTTTGAAATTTATCCGCTTGATAAAAAATTAGAAATTGGTTGGACTTGGATAATTACAAAATATTGGGGAACAGAAATAAATCTTGAATGCAAATTATTGTTATTGAGCTTTTGTTTTGAAATTTTAAAAACAAATAGAGTGCAAATCAAGACTAAGGACAATAATTTTCGGTCTAGAAAGGCAATTGAAAAAATTGGTGGAGTATTTGAAGGTGTCTTACGTAAGGACCGAGTTCAGAGTGACGGTACAGCAAGAAATGCAGTGTATTACAGCATTCTTGACAGCGAATGGGAATCAGCAAAACAAAAAATTATTAATCAAATAAATGATAAAGCCGTATGAAGAACAATTGGATTAATCACCCTATAGTATTAAAAGGAGATGAAATAGAGCTACTGCCTTTAGAAAAAGAACATTTAGAAGATTTATTTCGTGCTGCATCCAATAAAAAAATATGGGAACTAACATCTGTAGACTACTCAGTTGAAGAAATATTTTATCCAAATTTCAACAATGCAATACATGATAGAGAAAAAGGAACAGCGTATCCCTTCATTATTGTTCACAAAGATTCAAACAAAATTATTGGAACTACTAGATTTCTTGAAATATATCCTAATGACAAAAAAATAGAAATAGGTGTTACTTGGATTATGAAAGAATATTGGGGGACCACTGTAAACCTAGAATGTAAATTATTATTGCTCAGTTATTGTTTCGAAAATTTAAATACTAATAGAGTTCAATTTAGAGCAAAAGATAACAATGTACGTTCAAGAAAAGCAATTCAAAAAATTGGTGGGATTTTTGAAGGGATTTTAAGAAAAGATAAAATCGAACCAAATGGAATAGCGAGAAATACCGCTTTTTATAGTATTTTGGATAGTGAATGGGAAGATGTAAAACAAAGTATTAAAACCCAAATCGAGATAAAAGCCAACCGCTAAGCGCTGTTTGGAAATAGGGCGGGTTTAGGCTTAATTTAAAGTTGATTTAATACTTGTGAATTTAGTCATTAACCGAAAATTTAGTCTTTCTTAATCTTACAAAATGCAATACCAAAATTTTTATCGAAAACATCTCAGCTTGTTCTGAGTGATAATAATTTAAGTAAATATTAAATTCATAAATTAAAAAAATTATAAAATGACAATAGAACAAACTGTAGAGAAACAGATGCGTGCTTATGACGAGAGAGATATTGATAGTATGATGTCTGTTTTTAGTGAAGAAATTAAAGTAGTTGACTTTTCAAACAACAAAATAATTATTGAAGGCATAAACGATTGTCGAAAAATGTATGTTGAACTTTTCTTGAATTCACCGAATCTTCGAGCTGAAATAGTAAAGACTATTACTTTTGATAATAAAGTTATTGTTCAGGAATATATTCATGGACGTAATGGGAGTATTGAAAAAATCGAGCAAGTAGTTATTTTTGAAGTAAATGACGAAAAAATAAATAGGATAAATACGATAAAAAAACACGCGTAAACTATTAAAACAAACAAAAATGACAATAAAGATTGACAATACCATTAGAATAGAATTAATTAATGAAAATCATTCACAATCAATTTTTGAAATGGTTGACAAAAACAGAACACATTTAAGACCGTGGTTACCATTTGTTGACAGGATGCAAACAGTTGAATTTGCTGAAAACTTCGTACAAGGCACCATGCAAAGGAATAAGGATGGAAATGAATTTGCATTTGTTATTATTGAAAATGAAAAAGTGATTGGGAGAATAGGAGTTTATAAAATTGACAATCAAAATAAAATTGGAGAAATTGGGTATTGGATTATTGAAGGTTCACAAGGAAAAGGGATCGTTACAAAATCTTGTAAAGCAATGATTGACTTTTGTTTTTCTGATTTAGGGTTAAACAGAATTGAAATAAAGTGCGGAATTGAAAACGTTAAAAGCAAAACAATTCCAGAAAAACTAAACTTCACAAAAGAAGGAATTATTAGACAAGGCGAACAACTGTATGATAAATTTATTGACTTGAATTTATACTCCCTTTTAAAATCGGATATGATCTAAATCTTAATAATTTTTATTCTGTTCATTTTGAGCAATTCTTTTCCTAATTCGGCTCAATGATTCTGGTTTAACGCCTATGTAACTTGCTATTTGATACTGTGGGATTGTTTGAAACAATTCAGGTCTTGAATTTAAGAGCCTCACGTATCGTTGTTCGGGAGTGTCAGTGGTATAAGATGACATTAGTTCCTGCTGTTCAGCAAATACTTTTTCCATTACTTTTCTCGAAACGGTTTCTAATTTTGGAAATCTCTTGTACAAATCTTCTTCTTTTTCTCTATTACCAACGACCAAAACAGTGTCTGTGCAACATACCATAAAATGGGTTGAAGGACTATTTTGGCTAAAACTATTTATAGAAATCACCCATTGTTCTTCGGTGAAAAAATTAGTGGTTTTTTCTTCTCCATCAACTAAAAAATACTGCCTAACACATCCCTCTAAAACAAAATAGGCCTCAGTCGAAATTTGACCTTCCTTTAGTAAAATACTCCCTTTTTTGTACTTTTGAATGCACATAGTTTCAGCAATCGCAGCCGATTCTTCCTCTGACAGAGGCATAATTCCTGAAAAATATTTTAAGAGTTTGTTATCCATTGTTGCGTCATCATTTGATTTGCCAAAAAATTATGGCTTTGTACGATTCAGAGCGCTAATTTAGTACAAAAGTTCCATTAACCATTACACGCCATTTTGGTATTTTCACTTCTTAACTTTAGTCAATGAAATTTTAAAATGAGACAATTACTTTTGTGCTATAAAATAAATAAAGTTTTAGTTCTCTCCATTTTTTAAAAGTTCTTCTCCTCAATTATTGTTGTATTATATGTTTCAATGCAGTTCATCAAGATGTCGTTGGGACCATTTATCTATTCATCACTACCATAAAAATCATCTTGACTTTGTTGTCTCTGTACCACATTATCATAAGTCCTGATGAGGTGAAAACTTGCATCATCAATCAATGAAAAACCATAATCTACAACATTTACTCCCCACCGATTTAACATTGGCAAAGATTGTTCAGTAAAAACTTTATGGAACATTTCTGCTGTATTTTCTTTGAGTTTATAAATTCTTATTTCTGTAATCATTTTCTAATTTATTCTACTTGTATACATATACCAATTCCATTCACAAGTTTTTCCGTTATCAACCGAAAATGCTTGACTCCAAATCGGATTATCCAAATCGGATTTGTCCCAATGAAATAAAACAATAATATCTTTTTCGTTGAATTTGTCTTTACAATAAAATTTCCCAATATTCCCGTCAAACGAACCAACCATAGGTGAGGCAAAAGAAACTGCATTACTTTCTGCCCAATAAATGCTCCACAGATTGGTTTTCGGGTTTTGAATAATTTTCATTCAACAATGTTTCTATTATGTATCTTTGCTCTTGTGTAATTTGGCTCATGCTTTGCAATTTTTGGTCGAGGAGCAAGTAAGACTAAATTTACCATTCAGCAAAAGGGGAAAAGAATTAATTTTCTTTTCTCTTTTCTGAAAAAATTTAACCACACTGAAACTTCCAAATATTGCATTTATTAATTGAATCTAAGTTTTTTGAATAATCTTTTCTCCGATTTCAAAATTTGATTTTTTTAATAATCAAGGTGACTATTTATTGTTCTAGCTTCCTCATTTGTTCCCTTGACTTTAGAACCTTCTACAGACCATTTCTCTGGATTAATGAATTTGTTGCTGCTAAATTCAAATCGTTTCGCTTGGACTGTTACTCTTACGTAAATTGGACAGACGTCCTCATTGTTGGTTTTTGATCTCTTGATGTAAAAGAGAACTGATATAGTAGTGTTCATAAGTAGTAACCTTTTAGTTATTATTAAATTTAAACTTTCTAATAATTACAAACAAGATGTACAATTTTTGAATATGTTGTTGAACACCTTGCTGTACTGGTGGTTTTCTTTGAGAGGTGTCACTAAAATTTCAATAATTTAGAGACACCTCGGAAGACACCAAAGTTTTGAGATTTAATGAATAATTTGATTATCCTAAAACGAAAAAACCCCGCTAAATCGTTGAATTTAGTGGGGTTTGTATTCATTTGTTTTTCTACTGGCGGAGAAAGAGGCTCCGATGCCTTTATAATAATCCCAGTAAATACGGGGCTTCTTGCATTATATTTAAGAACAGGGTAACCAATAGGGTAACTCTGAGGAAGTTTCTTAAAAACTCTATGCAAATATATTAAAATTTTAGTGTGTTGCATACAATACTTCCGCAGAAAATGATTTAAGCAGTTAAAAATCAGTAAAATAAACGCCAAAAAAAAATAGGCTAAACCCGTGAATTATTGTGAATTATAAGATTATTATATAATTTTGAATCCACAGGCAAGATGTATTATTAAGCTTATCATTGTCAATACATTAGAGAAGGAGTATTTTAAATCTCTAAATAAATCAAGGAAAAAATTCATTGAAAATATCTTGATTTCCTTTTTGAGCATAAAAGGTAGAATTAATTTTCTTCAACTGGAAAGGTTCGGTGAATATTCAGAAAGCACCTATCGAAATCAATTTGAATAAAAATTTGATTTTTTTGAGTTAAACAAAAGTTTAGCTGTTCAGACTTTGAGCAACATAATTATTGGTTTTGACCCGTCCTATCTCTCCAAGTCTGGAAAGAAAACACATAGGGTTGGTTATTATTGGTCAGGGGTTGCTGGTAAAGCTAAATGGGGCTTAGAGGTTGCTGGTTTCGCAGCGATAGACCCAATTCTCAATACGGCTTTTCATCTGAATGAGTTTCAAATACCTCCAAGAGAAGAACTGGAATCGTCTGGAACATTACTTTTAGATTACTAATGCGAATCAAGAGTTGAAAAAGCAGTTGTTAACATGATAAATAGAAAGAAATATCTTTCAAATAATTTGTTTTAAAGTCTGGAAATCAGTACATTTAAGGTGTATTCGAAGCACTTTTAAACATATGATTATCCAGACTAAAGCCGTAAAATTAGTACAAATTTATTCAACAATTTGTGAACAATTTGAAAAAGATTTAAAATATACATGTCAGCGATTCAGCAATAATGACAAGCAAGATTTAACAGATCAAGAAATTATGACAATTTACTTATTTGCATTAGAAGAGGAACAGCGAATTACCGTAAAGCAAATCCACCGATTCGCTAGCGAATATTTGCATTCGTGGTTTCCAAAACTCGGCTCTTATGTTGCGTTTTCTAATCGCTTGAACCGCTTGTCAGAAACTTTCAGGAAATTGGTAACTAGCTTGATTACTGAGTATTGCCCTGACGATTGTTTTTTAGATCAAAGCTTGTTGGACTCGATGCCGATTATTACTTGTTCCGGAAAGCGTTCTGGAAAAGTTGCCAAAGACATTACAGATAAAGGATATTGTTCTACAAAAAGCATGTATTACTATGGAGTTAAACTTCATGCATTAGCTTTTAGAAGAGAAAAGACAATCCCTTTTCCTGAGGAAGTATTAATTACCCCAGCTTCTGTAAATGATTTGACCGTTTTTAAAGAAGCTTGGACAAACAAAGAAAATAGATGCTTTTTTGGGGATAAAATCTATCATCATCAAGACTTTTTTTCTGACCTTGAAAAAGAAAACAACTCAATAATGATGACACCCGTTAAGGCTGTTAAAGGAGAATGTCAAGAAATTAGAAATAGAGATAAAGCTTCAAATGACTTGTATTCAACAGCAGTATCAAGAGTTAGACAGCCTATTGAATCCTTTTTTAATTGGTTGATTGAAAAAACAAATATTCAAAGAGCTTGCAAAGTTAGATCCACAAAAGGATTATTAGTGCATCTATTTGGTAAGATAGCAGCTGCCTTTATAAACTTAATATTTTAACCCTTGATTCGCATTACTATGTAAATTTGATAACAAAAAATACAATTGAATTTAAAAATCTTACATTATAATTTTCTCAATAATGTCTCTTGACTTTTTATTTCATCAAATTTTCAGCATCATTTAATCGCAACGCAACATTATCCCAATTAATAATATTAAACAAAGCATCTACAAAATCGGTTCGTTTGTTTTTATATTTCAAATAATAGGCGTGTTCCCAAACATCTATAACTAATAACGGAATTGCTCCCCATTGTGTTAGTTTTTCGTGGTTTTCGCATTGCAAGATTACTAAATTATCGCTGTAAGGTTGATACGCTAGAATTCCCCAACCATTACCATCTACATTTTTGGAAGTAGCCGCAATTAAAACCTTCAACCTGTCGTAGCTTCCGAAACTTTTTTCAATTCGTTTTAATAAATTGCCTTTTGGCAAGGTGCTTTTATTAGTAAGATTTGTCCAAAATATAGAATGGAGAATGTGTGATGAAAAATGATAGGATAATTTTTTTGTCCAAAAATCAATAGTTTCCAAATTGTTTTCGTCCAATGCTTTTTTTATCATTTGCAAATCTTTGTTTGCGCTTTTTACCGCTCCGCCATGATGAAAAGTATAATGGAGATGCAAAGTTTCAGCATCCATGTAGGGTTCTAAAAAACTTTCGCTATATGGCAAGGTTTGCTGAATATAATTTCCATTGGCATCAACCAATTTATCAATAGAATTGTCGGCTAAATTTTCAGCAAACGCATTAGTCGTAGGTAGCACCAATGCTGCCGCACCAAATAAAGTACTCGATTTTAAAAAATCTTTTCTGTTCATAGCATTAATTTTATAATAATCCCAACAACTGCTGCAACAGCAATAATATAAGGTTCTTGAATTTTTTTGATATAAATTAAAGAAAAAATTGCCGCAATAGCAATAAGTATTGTTGGAATATCCAGAATACTTTTGGATGCAATTACACCAACTGCACCTACCAACGCGCCCACAACGGCTGCGGTAATACCATCTACAAAAGCTTTGATTGATTTATTTTGTGCGATTTTTTTAAACGATGGAGCTAAACTAATTGTAAACAAATAACACGGCAAAAAAGTCGCTAAAGCTGCAATCAATGCTCCAGGAAAACCAGCAACTAAATAGCCTATAAAACCAACGGTAATAACAACTGGACCAGGAGTAATCATCGCAACTGCTACTGCATCTACAAATTGTTGCTCCGTTAGCCAATGATTTTCTATTACAACTCCTGCGTGCAAAAAGGGCACTATCGCCAATCCGCTACCAAATACAAAGGCTCCAGCTTTTGCAAAAAAGATGGCAATTTCCACAAGAGTAGAATTGTCATAATTCCAAAAACCAATTTGCAATAAGGCAATAGAATTGGCAGTTTTAGCATTTAACCATTTTGGAGGTGCTTTGACAAACATATACAAAAGTCCAGCAAATACAAATAACAAAACTTGTTCCTGCTGTGTAACCAAGGTTACAACTATGGCAACTACAAAAAACAGCCACAATAACCAATTGGTTTTAAAAGAGGTTAAATTAAATTTACCAATAGATTTCAGCGTTAGTTTATAGGAACTCATTACGATAATACCGATAACTGCTGCTCCTACCCCATAGAAAACAGCTTGTATCCAAGACAATCCTCCGTATAATTTATAAACGATTCCTAAAAGTACTACCATTAAAAAAGAAGGCAAAACAAAAGCCAATCCTATCAACGTTGCTCCTAGAAAACTGTAATGTACAAATCCAAGATAAATCCCTAATTGTGCTGCTAATGGACCCGGTGCTAATTGTGCTAAAGCGAGACCTTCCTTGTATTCTTCTTCTGAAATCCATTTTCGCTCTTCTACTAAATCTCTGTGCATATAACCAACCAATGCTACTGGACCACCAAAACCAATGGTTCCTGATTTCAGGAAATAAAATGCTAATTCTTTTAAAGTATATTTTGGATTTTCTTTCATATTTAGATATTCAAATAGAGTGACATCATTTTGTATTAATAAAAAGCAAAACTATTGATCTTAAAAAGATATAAATAGAATGCTACTTACCTTTTGTATCTGGATTACTTTTTATTGAATTTCTCATGTAAGAAGAAGGATTTTTCCCAGTGCTCAGTTTGAATATTCTTGTGAAATGACTTTGATCTGAAAAGCCAGTCATATAGGCTATTTCGGTAAGGGTATAGGTTGAATTTTGAATAAGTGCAATTGCTTTTTCTATTCGTAACTTTCTAACGTAATCTCCAAAATTGAGGTCTTCAAAATACTTAGAAAACTCCCTTGACAAATAGGAAGGGTTCAATTCTAAGTCATTAGAAATTTTCTTTAGATCGAAAGTAAATTGGGCATCTATTTGATCCTGAATAATTGCCTTTAGCTCTTTGACCCAAGAAGGCGTTTTTTTATTAGTTGTTTTTTTCTCTTTCAGAAAGTTATGATACACTTCATGTAACAACTTTTCAAAAGGACTATTCTGCAAATGACTTTGTTTGTATAAATGCGTTGCCCAACTGTATAGCGCATCATAAATAACCATTCCAGTTTCTAACAATTTATAGTCATCGGTAATATTATACGAAAGTCCAGTAGAAATTGCAAAAAGTCCCGCTGATTCTTTTGCTATATCATGTCTGTCCGTGTCAGCACCACGTACAATATCTGCCATGATTAAAATAGCAGAATCTTCAATTTTATATTTTTTAACAAGGTAATCAAAGGTACTTTGCTCTTTGTAGTGCGTAAACTCTACATTGAGAATATCAAACGGAATAGCATGCAATTCTTTTGCTTTATCCAAAACTTCGCTGAATGGGACATAAATAAATTCAGCGTCTTTGTCTACGAAAGTTTTTATCAGCCAAGGACAGGCTATTCTATCAATTTTAGGTCTTTCTCTAGTAATCCATTTCATTTGAAATAATATAAAGGAAATTTTGCTCCTCAAATATTAAGCTAATCTACATTTATTTATCTACGTTTCAAAAAAACACTTACAAATCAATTGCTCCAAAACTAAGATCAGATATTCTTTATTTAGACAATATTTCTTTCTAAGAAATTTAAACAGGCTCTTATTGAATTCTTATATTTTTTTTAAAAAAAAATCCTCTAACGGTTTTTGGGTCGGAACTTTGTCTGAATTGTCAATACTGTCAAGTTGAGATTGAAATTTTGTCCACCAAGCCAAACCATACTTGATTTCCAAATGGTGAATCATTTTTTTGTTGTAATATTCTGTGCCATTCAATGTTGCTGTAGATACATTACAACCAAATAAATAAAAGTTAAAACCGTAGGAACTGGCCAGCTTTTGTTTTTCCTCAAAGTTCAAGGGCATTTCTCCAATTTCAACAATTTGTATTTTACCGTTTTCAATGTCTTGTCCTGCTGTCCAAGAATTGAAATCTGTAAATAGCCCGAAAACAGAATTCAGCCCAAAGCAAAGACCTCCGAGCAGTAAAATTGTCAATAGTCCGTATGTGATTTTTCGTTTCATTTTTTTATTTTTAAATAAGCCTTCCTGTTCATAATCTGGGCCGTTGTCATAAATATAAGGTTTCAATAATATGCTGTCATTTCTGTCGATTCCCACTAACTCATATTCAGAATTTATTACAAATGCCATTTCACATAAAGGACCAGAACCATTCAGGTATTTTGCCTTAATAATAATCTCTCCTTTCAAAGATTTATAACCCATTAATACTTTCCCAGATGTTGAGTCGAGATAAGAGATTAAACAATCCTTGATGCTCTTTTTTTGCCCAAAAAATTGATTTGAAAACAACAACAAGGCAAGTGCAGTCGTCATCATAATGGTAGTTGCGATTTTGAATCTAGGACAGTCAGCAGTAGTTTTATTTTTCGTTTTTTTTTATTTTTCTTTTCTTATATTTATAGTATAATATGCTGCTCCCCAAAATTGATACAGAAAAGGAGCTTGAATTAAGGTAGAATAAAAACCTTAAATTAGCAGAATTATGTCAAGAACAAGAAGAGTGTTTAGTAAGGATTTTAAATCCAAAGTAGTTTTAGAAGCCTTAAAAGAGACAGAGACTCTTGAGACGTTGGCTAAGAAATATGAAATATCAGGGTTCACTATCGAACACTTGATAACAGTTTTAACATTTTTTGATAATTTAAAGTAGATTCATTTATGGTTCGAATCCCACCGTGGTCACCAAACAGGTCAGATGGATTTTTCATACATTTGGCCTGTTTTTAATTAAAACTAACTGATTGTCAGTCTTTTAATTTTATGGTGTTTCGCAGTTGAATTTAAAAAGAATTTTATTTCATTTAAGAATAAAAATAATAAAGTTCACATGACCACACTACAAACACATGATAATCAGATATTTACATGTTTTAAATGTGTTATTTTTCATATTTGGTTCGACATGTCCCAGCATGATAGTAAATGGGGTTCGAACCACATTTTAAAGCAATAATTATCAGTCTGTTATAAAATAAAACAAACTCTTTTTATCTGTGTAAAGCGAGTAAAACCATCTTTTTTACAAAAAAGACAATTTCAGAAGCAATTCTGGGTGTAATGTTCGAACCATCAAAAGGTGTCAGAAAAATACTTAAAAATTTATCACCAGACCACAACCTAACTGCTTCCCATTATAAAAAGGCGTTAGTAATGTTGTGGTGTTTTTCTCTTTAGTGTTAAATAATTTTTTCTTGATATAAGGATTAATCCAATAAGCGACTTTCGTGCTTAAAATACCTATACCGGCACCCGCAGCAACATCTGTTAACCAATGTCTGTCGTTGTATATTCTGAAAAGCCCCGTTCCTGTGGCAACAACATAACCTGAAATCCCGTACCAAATTGATTTGTCTTTGTATTCTTGCCATAAAAATTCAGCTCCGGCAAAAGCTGTTGCAGTATGTCCTGATGGAAAAGAATTATTGGAACTTCCGTCAGGTCTTGGAACTTTCGTAATTGATTTAAGACTTAAAACAGCAGTTGACATTATGATATAGGAAGTAACCAATATTATTGAGCGATCCTTCAGATTATTTTTCCCTTTTATTCCTGCGGCATTCAGCGCATAAACCGCAACCGCAGGTGCATATTGTGAGAAATCATCAATAGTAATTTTCTCATCAATATGCTCATTTACTTCTTCTTTAATTTCAGAATTAAAATTTTTTATCTGATCGCTTTCAAGACCTATGAAACCATATCCTATTAATACAGCTGGAATAATAAGCTGTTTGTAATTGTATTTCATATTTCCCTGAGTATCCCCCTTCGAAATAGTATCTGTTTTTACTTCTTGCGCATTTATAGTTACGATACTAAACAATGAAAATAGAATGATTTTTAACATTAGATTTTTTTTATAATTATGGACTAATTCTGAATTCTTTTATTTTTTGGGCACTAAACTATGTCAAACATTACAAGTGCTTTTCATTTTTAAAAACAAAACACAATAAACTCGGTAATACCACTAACAGCAAAGGCATAGCGATTATAAAACCGCCAATTACAGCAATAGCAAGTGGTTGATGTAATTCTGAGCCTGTGCCAATTCCTATAGCCAAGGGTAATAAAGCGATAATAGCACCGAAAGCGGTCATTAATTTTGGTCGTAATCTGGTTGAAATAGAATAAATTAAAGATTGATTTGCGTTTCCGGTAATCTTGAAAGTTTCTCGGAATTGTAGAAAAGTAAAAATGGCATTCTCACTAATGATCCCAACAATCATAATAATTCCAGTGTAGCTTCCAACATTTAAAGGTGTTTTTGTAATGAAAAGCAAAATATAACTTCCTGAAATTCCTAAAACAGAAATTAAAAGTATAATTATTGCTACTCTAAAATCCCTGAATAAAAATAAAATAACACCAAAAACCAATAATGATGAAGCTATTAAAATCATTAATAATTCTTTGAAAGATTGTTGTTGTTCTTTGTAGGCTCCAGCATATTCAATATAATAACCACTAGGAAGATGAATACTATTTGTTACTTTAGTTTTTATTTCCCGCATCACACTCCCCAAGTCTCGATTATCTAATCTTCCTGTTACCACACTCATCGTTTGAAGATTCTCTCGTTCTATCACTGCAATCCCTTTTTGCACATTTATGCTTACAAGACTTGTAATTGGTATCGATTGTCCACTAGGTAAAAACAGTTGCAGTTTCTTAATATCTTCTAAACTCCTTTTTTCAGAGTAAGGATAAATCAATCGTATGGGAATTGTTTGCTCGCTTTCCAATAAATGTCCAATTACATTTCCTTCGAGCGCCGTTTGCATTTGAAATTGCAAATCGGTTGGCGTTATTCCAAATTGTGCCAATCGGGAATAGTTAGGCTGAATATTTATGGATGGTCCAGCCAAAATAATTCCGTCAAAAACATCAGCTGTTCCTTTTACTTTCTCGACAATAGCATTAACTTGCTTTGCAATTTTGTGTAATTCGGCTTGGTTGTTTCCATAAATTTTAACTTCTATCGGCTTTACCGAACTCATCAAATCACCCAACATATCACCAATCACCTGACCAAAATCAATGCGTAAAGCAGGTTGTGTAGCTTCTACTTTTGCTCTAATTTCATCAATAACATCATTACTAGTTTTGTTCCTGTCTTTTTTTAATTGAATTAAATAATCACCAAAATTGGGTTCGGTAATAAAAAATCCCATTTGCGTACCCGTTCTTCTACTATAGGCTTCTACCTCGGGAATTTGAATTATAATTTTCTCTACTTCGTTGAGCATTCTATCAGTTTCTTCCAATGATGTACCCGGAGGACTTTCATAATCAAGAACAATACTGCCTTCATCCATTTCCGGTAAAAAACCAGTTTCTAAATTAGGTACTATTAGTATAATTGAAAGTAGTAAAACAATACAAAAAGCAGTACTTATAATTGGTCTTTCAATAAAATAAGCCACCCAATTTTGAGTTTTTACTTCGTAGATTTCGTTTTGTTTCTCGATCACTGCATCTATTTTTTCTTTTTTGGAAAGCAATAAATAAACAACAGGCAGTAACAACCATGTTACAAAAAAGGAACAAACCAATGTAATAATCATTGTGTCGGTTAACACTTTAAAATAAGAACCCGCCACACCACTCATCAAAACAAATGGAATAAAAATTACGATGGTACTTAGGGATGAACCCACCATTGCCGGAAACAAATAATGAATTGCTTTTTGCAAAAGCGAAACTGTGGGTTCATCAGGATGTTCTTCGTGTGTTCTATGAATTTGTTCAACAACCACAATCGCATCATCAATAATTAAACCCAATGCCGCAGCTATCGCACCAAGTGTCATAATGTTGAATGTTTGTCCCGTGAGATACAGAATAATCAAGGTGAGTCCCAAAGTAACCGGAATAATTATCAGAATTGTGGCACTGGCTTTCACTGATTTCAAAAACAAAACGGCAACAATTATGGCTAATAATAATCCGATGAGCAAACTATCTGTAACACTTTTTACTGCATCATTTACAAAATTAGCTTGTTCATAAAACGGTTTTATACCAATACCTTTTGGAAGGATTTTTTTTAATGCTTGCAACTTTTCATTCATCGCACTCGAAAGTGAAATTAAATTAGTACTGGGTTGTTTTATAACTGCCACAAGAATACTTTCTTTACCGTTGGCATTTACTTTTATATATTCTTTAGCTTCGCGAATTTCTACCGATGCAATGTCTCTTAGAGTGACAATTCCTTTTCCGTTGTTGCGAATGACCAAGTTTTCTAATTCGTCTTTTTTATTGACTTGTGCATCAGTAATCGTGAGATACAAATAGCGATAATCAGACAAATATCCATTAGATTTTATAAAATTGGTTTCATTCATTACCTGTGTAACCGCATTCGGCGTAATGCCAAGCGTTGTCATTTTATCAAAGTCTAACGTTAACCAATATTCTTTTTCTTTGCCACCAATAATTCTAATTTCAGAAACACCTTCTATTTGGGATAAAAAAGGTTTAATTGTTAAGTTGGCAATTTTTTTGAGTTCAATCGCAGATTTGCCTTTTCCTTCAATGGCATAACCAATAACAGACAGAATTGAAGGGTTCATTTTCTCGACCGTAATTTGCGTATCTGGCGGAAGATTATTTTTGATCTGATTGATTTGTGCCTCAATTCTTGTTTTACTTAAATCTATATCCGATTTCCAATCCATAAAAGCCGAAATCTCACAACTTCCCCTACTGGTCGTACTTCTAATGGTTTTTAAATCCTGAACTTTTTTAATGGCATTTTCAAGTGGCTTTGTAACGGTAATCATCATTTTATCGATAGGCTGTTGGCCCGCATCGGCAATGATTTTTATTTTTGGAAAAGTAATCTCTGGAAATAAGCTGGTTTGCATTTTAGAATATGCAAAAAAACCACCCAAAATGATTAGGAAAATAACAGTACTTAAGCCGTTTTTATGTTTAACAAAAAAGGTATTCATCTGGATTAGTTTTTAACTATTTTGACTTTTATCGTATCTGCAACCCCGTAATTTCCGGTAAGTACTATTTTATCTTTACGAGTTAAATTTGGCGAAAGAATTTCTACTTTGTTTTCGGTTTCAATTCCTTTTTTTATAGGGATTTTTATAGCCGTATTGTTGTTAATCATTTTCATTATCCAGAAATTAGTTTCTGTTTCATCACTCAAAACTGCTGCTTTTGGCAATGAAATGGTTTTTGAACTTGAGGCTTTTTCTATTCGGACTTTTACAATTAAATTCTCCGGAATATCTTGTTTGCCCATGATCTTTAAAATGACGCTTTGTGTTTGCGAAGTTGCATCAACAGTTGGCATAAACTTTTGAACTTTTGCTTTTACAGATGTTCCGTCAGGCATAAACACCGAAAATATTTTGCCAATTGGAACTTGTTTTTTCAACTCATAAGGCAGACTTAAAATGATGGCAAAGCTGTTGGCATCGTTAATTGTAACGAGCTGGTCACCATCTTGAACATAATCTCCTTGTTGCACATTGACAGAAGTGATGTAGCCATTTGTATTTGATCTTACTTGAATTGCATTTCCAAAATTTAAACTTGGATCAATTTTATTTATGGTATTTCCTAAAACTTTTGCTTCTCTGGTTTTTATTGAAAATAATACTTTACCGTTAGAAACATAATCGTTCACGGCAACATTTACCGAATTCAAGTAACCGGTTGCATTTGCTTTTATAACATTTTTAACCAAATACGTTGCTGTTGCATTCAAATCTATAAAACTTTGAATTGCAGAAGTGTCAATTGAAGTTAAGGTTACAGGAACGCTGGCATCAATTTCTTTTTCCTCCTCATTTTTTTCTTTACAGGAAATAAAAAGAAGCAAGATTACGGTAAAAAATAGAATTGGTTTCGTCATTGAATTATTCATTAAAACTCCAATAATTTATTTCATTAATGATTTGAAGTTTGTTGCTGTTGTTTTGTGAGATATTATTTTTAATGGTTATCAAATTGCCAATTGCAATAACATAATCAGTGATTTGTGCGTCTCCAGTAAGTAATAATTTTTTATTGGCTTCTATTAATGCTTCGGAAATAATGAGTTGCGATTGTAATTGTTCTTCAATATCATCAACTTGTTTCAATTTCTGATTTAACATTAAAATTTGTTGATTGTATCGCTTTTTAAAATTGTTTTTGTAAGCCAAATTTGTTGCAATAGCAATATCATTTTTCTGATGTTGTAACGTTTTTTGGTTTCCGTCATAAATTGGAATTGATAATCCTAAACCAACACTAAAGCCAAAGTTTTTGTAAGCTTGATAAGTAAAACTCGAATTGTATCCTGCATCACCAAGCAATGCTAATGAAGGTTTATACATATTATCAATTAATTTATTTTGATTTTGAAGTTTCAAACTATCAACTTCAAATTGTTTTATAAATATAATTTTATCTTCATTTTTAATATTCTTCAATGCAATATCAGGCTTCTTCAAATGGACGAAAGTTGTATCCGTTTCCCCAGTCAAATAATTAAGTAAAGCCAAATCATTTTGGTATTGCTGTTTTAATTGTAAAAGGACTAATTCCTGCTGTTTTACCGTTGCATTAAAAATTAAATAATCGGTTTGTTTGTAAATTGAATTTTGGGTCAATTTTTTTAGTATTGTAACCTCATTTTTTAAAAGCACAGCCATTTTTTGGTTGTAAACTATTTGTTCCGAACTTTCGGAAGCAGTTATATATTGAGAAACAATTAGCTTGTTCAAATCTTTCTGCGCCATTTTTTTATTCAAAACCAAACCATCTTTTAGTAATTTGAAAGTTTCCGATTGTGAATTAATTTGGTTTCTACCAATTATTTTCTGGTTAATACTAATCAAACCCGAAACCGATTGACCATTACTCAATGCTGTATCATAACCAAATCCGTTTATGACTGGAGCATAATTTGCATTTAGGTTTCCGGTAATTTGAGGTTTATAGGTTGATTTATTTAATAAACTATCAAGAGTGGCTGATTTTATTTGGTTGTTAAAATCGATAATTAAAGGCGAATTGGTTTGTGCCTTTTCAATAAAATAGTGTAAATCCTTTTCTTGCGAAAAGGACTTAACACTTAACAAAACAAAAATGAGGCAAATCTTTAATCTCTTTGAATAAGTTTGCATAAAAAGAATTTTAACTATTTGGCATTATTTTCAACAACCAAAACCACAAAGGAGTTGGGTATAAGACTTGCGCGAGGTTTTGGGTTATCTTTTGTTGGGTCGGGTTTTATACCAAAATCAGCAGTAGGCAAATACAATTGATGCGTAGTTTTGTTCAATGCAATTGTTCTGGCCCCTTTTTGCGTTTTTACAGTTTCAAGAACTGAAAAGGTATTGGCATTTTCTTCTTTTACAACCGTAATTGTTCCTTCACCATTCGAACTAAAAATAAGTTTCTTTTTGGCATCAAATGCTACACCGTCACAACCTTCGCCAATAGGTGAAGTTTTTATAATTTTCCCATTTGAAGCATCAACAACAATCATCAAATTATTGCTACAAACCGAAAACAATCTGTTAGTTTCTAAATCTATTGCCAATCCCGAAGGTTCATCTCCAGGCGCAATACTCCATGTATTTATAACTTCTAATGTTGAAGCATTTATGGTTTTAATTTCATTTTTATCTTCAATATTTACATAAATCAAACCTTTGGTATTGGTTACCGAAAATTCTGGTTTTCCGCCAAGTGGAATAGTTTTTATCACTTTATTTGTGATAGCATCGATAACTGTTGCATCATTACTTTTGGCATTGTAGGCAAACACTTTTTTAGAAAATTTATCATACAAAACTGCATCCGGTTTTTGACCTTTAATAGAAACTTTATCAATTAATTCAAACGTATTCAAATTGACTACTGTAACCGAATTGTCTTTTCCGTTTGTAATGAATGCTTTGTTTAAATCGTCGGCAATCGCAATGCCGTGAACTCCTTTGGTATCGGGAATTGTTGTTATTGTTTTATTGGATTTTAAATCGACAACGTTGACAACGCTTCCGTGAGAAACAAATAAATGCTGATTCACTTCATCAACGGCTAGATAATCCCAGCCTTCATCACCTGAAACATTTATTTTTTTTGATACTTTATACGTTTGACTATAACTATTAGAAATATAAGCAATAATTATTAATGATAACATTATTTTTTTCATTTTAAAAAAAAAATCAAAAGTTAATTGTATTTAATTTTATAGGATAAGAGTTGCTATTTCATTTTAAATCTACAAAAAAATGGAAACGTTTGCTAAATTAAAAAGAGTTGGACGTAAAAATTAACTCTTTATGGATATTAATTCATTAAAAAAAAAGCGAAAATTATTCTTTTATTGACATACCATTTTCTTTAAAAGCAAGGCTTTTACTCTTCATACCTTTTTTTAAATCTACTTCATAAATAGTTCCATGTTTCAAACTTTCTGTTTTGTCCGCCTCCACAATTTTCCAATCACTATATTTCGATTTTACAGATGCTAAAACTGCTTTTGGCAAATTGGTAACTTTAATTTCTCTTTCCGTTTCCAGCCAGGTTCCATCTTCTGAAAAATTAGCAGAAATCTTGTTTCCTTCCAAGGTAAATTCTGCTTCCCATTCTTTTGGGCCTTCAACTCCCCAACTCACTTTTGTTGCCGTAGGAAATTTTTCAGCGAATGCTTTTTTTACTTTATCCGGTGGAGTCCCAGCAAATGCACAACTGCAAATGAATACAATTGACATAATCATTAATAATTTTTTCATTGCTATTAATTTAAAATTTATAATAGCCAAAGTTGCAAACCGATTTTGAAGAAATATTGAATTTTTAGAAACGAATCTCGAAAATGTGAAGATTATCTTTGAAATTATAAATAACATTCCATTGGTTGTTATCGGCAATTTTTTTAATTATTGATAATCCCAAACCATTTCCTTTTGAAGAAGGATTTACTTTAGAAAAACGCTCAAATAATTTATTTATTTCTAGTGATTTTGGTATACCTGTATTAGAAAAAATTAAAGAATTTTTATCCAATACAACATTTATAATACCATTTATAATATTATGATTAATCGTATTTAAGAATAAATTGCTTATCAAGATTTCAGATAAAAACGGATTTGTCCTAATTAATGTACCTGACTCTAGATTTGTTGCAATACTAATGTTCTTTGCGAATGCTTGTTCCTTGAAAAAGTCTAATTGATTAGTAATAACCACATCCAAAAATACATCTTCCAGAATGTTATATTGTTTACTTTCAATCTTGGATAAAAGCAAAAGATTTTTATTTAACCTGTTTAATCTAGTTGCAGTATCATTTAATTTGTCAAGTATTTCAAATTGTTCTTCAGTCACATCTGATCTTTGAAGTAATGTTTCCAGCTTACCTTTAAAAATAGCTATGGGTGTTTGCAATTCGTGTGCGGCATTTTCAATAAATTCTTCTTGGCTTTTGTAAATAAGTGTGTTTTTTTTTATTAATTTATTTATCGCTAGGTTTAGTCGATTGAATTCCTCAATATTATTTGTAGTTAATTTTGAATCTAAATTTTTATCTATTTCAAATCTCTCAATTTGCTCCAGTGTTTCATAAAATGGTTTCCATAGTGTGAGTGATACTCTTTTTGTAATGATGAATAAACCAATGAGAAGTATAGCTATTATTACTACAAACAATATAATAATACTTACTATCAAATCTTTCTTTTCCACTAAATTTGTTCGGGCAAAAAAGGTATAGTCTTTTCCATTAATTGTAACGGGGGAAACAAGAACTCTATATGGTTCGTTTTCTACGTCTAAAGTGTCGTAATATTTTTTATAAAAGAATGTATCTTCCTTTAAATTTTCTTGAACTTTATTGATTTTTACATTTCTATTGAGTTTATTCCAAACCTCAATATCATTTTCTTTTAATTTTGGTATTGAATTTTCAATAAATTCTTTTTTTAAAAGGACCAACCCTTCATCTGCTTCTTCAAGATATAAAAATTGAGTTACAAAATAAAATAACGGCGCAGCCAATAGCATGACTAACAGCGAAAATGACAAATAGTATTTTAAGGTTTTATGTAATAGTTTTTCAGTCATTATTCCATTTGTAACCAATGCCGTAAATCGATTTTATGTAATCGTTACTTCCAGCATCACTTAGCTTTTTCTTCAAATTTTTAATATGTGCATAAACAAAATCGTGGTTGTCTAACATATCTGCCATATCACCCGAAAGATGCTCCGCTATTGCGCTTTTTGATAAAACTTTATTTTTATTCCCAATTAGAAATAATAACAAATCAATTTCTTTCTTGGTACATTCAATTTTCTTTTCTCCAATTTTTACCGATTTAGCTAATGTATCAACTTCAATTTCATTGAATCCAATTTTATTATTTCCATTGAATTTTTTTCTTCTTACCAATGCTTGAATTCTTACCAAAAGTTCAGAAAGATGAAAAGGTTTTGTTAAGTAATCATCAGCTCCCAGATTGAAGCCCTCAATTTTAGTCTCCAAAGTTTCCTTTGCAGAAATTATAATAATTCCCTCTGATTTGTTTAGACTTTTCAACTCCTTCAGAATATTAAATCCATCACCGTCAGGAAGCATTAAATCTACTAAAATACAATCATAATCATACATAGTAATTTTATCTAAAGCAGTTTCAAATTTACTCGCCGTTTCACAATGAATATCATTTGCTTTTAGATAACTTTTTATACTGGTGGCAATATCGATTTCGTCTTCAATGATTAAAATTTTCATACTGCAAGTTAACAATTCAATTTTGAATGAAAATTGAATTTAGCAGTTTTAATAATTTGTTTTTAAACTTCTGATACCTCACTCAAAAGCTTCAAATCTTTTAGTAAAAGGTTCGAATTTTGTATCAAGGGGTCCACAAAACAGAGCAGAAGTGTCAAAAACACATCTGGTCTGTTTTTAACAATAACCAATTGATTATAAATAATTTAATTGAATGTAGCTATATACTTTAATGTACTAAAATTTTAATGTTGCATAATTTTTAGTTTTTCTACTTAAATTGAGTAAGTGTATACATTAAGAATTAAATTTTTACAAGACATATAATTATGAATTTGTTGTTGGTATATCAAAGTATATAGATACCTTTCTGAAATAAAAAAAAACACATCTCAAAAGGAAATGTGTTTTAAAAATTGAAATGTAAGCCTTCTGTTTATTGAAATTTAGCTGTAAAACCAAGATAGAAACTTCGTCCCACGGCGGGTATAATACCTGGACCAGGATATTCATCGGTTCTACGAGTGAAATAAGATTTATCAGTTAGATTATTGGCACCTAACTTGATTGCAAAATTATTTAATTTATAGGAAGCACTCCAGTCCAAAACTGTATACGAAGGAATATGACCCGCTACTGGATCTTCGCTAGTCATGACATTGGAAGCATCTCCATAAGAGTCTCCAATATAATTGTACTGTAAAGTGGTCGATAATTTACTAGTACTGAAAATTAAGCCTATACGGTTTGTGGTTTCGGCTGCTGCTTCGACTCTTTTTCCTTTAAACTCTCCTGTAGTGTATTTGGCATCTACATAGGAAAAGGAATTGAAAATACTTAAACCAAAATCAGATTGTGAATTAAAGTATTTTAGAATATTAAACTCTATATAACTTTCGATTCCTTGGTGCACACTATTGGCGATATTTTTTCGAATAGAATAATAATCCCCAGTAATTGGATCGGTTGCTAATGTTACCCCGATACGGTCGTTGTACGCCATATAAAATGCCCCAATATCAAAATTAAGATAGTTTCTAATGGTTCCTCTGTATCCTAAATCACTATTAAATCCTTTTGAATCTTTCAGGTTAGGATCTATTTTTGAACTAGTTCCAAAAGGTTCTAACTGGCTGTAATCTATCGGACGGTAGGCTTGGCTAATATTGGCATAAATACTTGTGTTTTTTCCCGGTTTTAACTCTAATCCAAGTCCTGCTAACGCAAAAGTTCTATTTCTAACTTCATCAGTAATTTGAATGTCGCCTTCTACTTCTTTATGCCCTTTGGCAGTACTTCTTAAATATTCAAATCGGAAGCCAGGAGTGATAGTGAAATTTTTGGTGATTTTAAAAATATTTTCTACAAACGGAGCCAGATTTGTGGTGGTAAAATCCAAATCATATCCCCAATCGCCCGTAATGGATAAGTCAAAATCACTATTTGTGGTTCCTTCTCCACCTCCTTGACGTTTAAACCAAGCATAACTTTGACGGACACCGCCAGCAAAAGTTGATTTTTGATTCCCCAAATAATAATTTTGGGAATAGCGTACTTCGGTTGTGGTATTGTTCATTTTTTCGATACCTACTTCTCTAGGGACATATGCTCCCGTTATTGGGTCTATATCATCTGTGGCTCCAGCTCCTCCGTCTTCATTTCTCCAAACCAAAGAACGACTGCTAAATAAATAGGTAGATTTAACACTCAAAGTGCTGTTTTCCGTAGGCGTATAATTGGCATAAGCCGTAATGATATTCCAAGGGCTTTTTAGCCAGTTTCTTGCCCTTGTAGAAGTTTTTGGATTAGCATAAAATAAACTGTCGGTTAATCCACCTGGCATTTTTATTTTATTTCGAAGCAAAGAATATTCAACACCAAAATTTAATTTTTCAGAATGGTTGTATTGTATTTTTCCAAATCCAGAAACTTGCGATTGCTGACTGTTGGGTCTGTAGCCTTCCATATTTCGGTATTGTAAAAAGCCGTAGTAACTTAATTTTTTATAGTTTCCACCAACAGAATTAAAGGAATTAAACAACCCATAGCTTCCTATTGTTTGTGAAGTAATAAATTCAAATGGTTTGTTTTTTGGGGCATCTTTGGTGACATAATTGACTAAACCGCCAAATTGTGAACCAAATTGCAACGATGCAGCACCTCGAACCAATTCGATGCGATTGACAGCTTCCATTGGTGGAATGTAATACGATTCATTATAACCATAAATATCAGCACTAACGTTGTAGCCATTTTGTCTGGTGTTCATTTCTACACTTTGGGAAGGGTTAAGTCCACGTGTTGCAATTCCGTTGGCGGTAAACCCGCTACTTTCTGTTTCTACAATATTTAAACCTGGAATTCTTCCTAGTATTTGTCTGGTATTATTGACTGCTTTATTGGCATCGAGACTGTCAACAAGAATGATTTCACTTTTTTTACCAGCATAAATGATTCCGTCTTTACTATCGGGCAAGTGACCTATACCATTTACGGTTTTAAAGCCTTTGACAATAACTTCTTTCAGGGAGTTTTCAGTGTTTTCTTGTGCTTTGATTGTTTGTAATCCAGCTAAAGCAAGAAGGGTAAACATTATTTTATTGAAATTCATATTTGTGGTTTTTGTAGTATAAAAAATCATTTTCGGTAATGATCGGTAAGAGTTTCAAGAAATACTTCTAGTTGACTTTCTTCCTGGGCAGTCATTTTTAAATTACCTAATTCGTCTCTATTTACGTTTTCAAGGACTTCTGGAGTAGCAAATTCGCTTGGATTTACATCACGAACA
Source organism: Flavobacterium laiguense (assembly GCF_003097655.1). GTDB lineage: Bacteria > Bacteroidota > Bacteroidia > Flavobacteriales > Flavobacteriaceae > Flavobacterium > Flavobacterium laiguense. Next base: position 129,700 of record NZ_QCZH01000003.1, on the reverse strand, counting down.
TTATAGAAATGAATGACTTCTTTTAATGTTTTAAAGGATCCGTTATGAAAGTAAGGGGCTGAAATAGCAATGTTTCGTAACGTGGGAACTCGAAATTTTCCGTTGTGTTCAGGTTGCGAAACAATAGCTCCAATACCCAAATCAATAAAGTTGACTCCTGCAGGATTTACAGCTGTAGATTGGTTGTAGAATGGATTTTTTTCGTTTCTAGGTACTCCTATATTATCATAACTAAAATCCGTAAACAAAATTTTACCTGTTCTTTCGTCTGGCTCTAAAACGTGACATTGTGCACATTTTCCTTTTCCTTGAAAAACGGCTAATCCTTTCTTTTCATCATCCGTAAATTTGATCAACTGCTTGTTGAAATAATCAAATTTTGAGGTAAAAGAATTTACTTCTTTTGATGTTTCGAAAGCAGCTAAGGCATCCGCAACATAAGACATTAATTCCTCGTCAGACTTTGCCATACCGTATTCTTTTTCTATTTCGGAATAATAGGATGCCTTTTTTATTTTTGAAATAACATCTGCAATATCCGCATTGTTCATTTCTACTGGATTAATAAAAGGATGCCTGAGTTGCTCTTGTAAATTTGGGGATCGTCCATTAAGAAAAAGGCCTCCAATATAAGTTTCATCCTTAGTATTATAGGTACGCTCCGGAGAAAATACATTGTAAGCTAAATTTGGAGAATTGGTGTTTGAGAAAGCACCTGTTACAGCACCTTCCGAAATGTCTCTGTGCAAAGGATCGCTAAAGCCAGTTTCTGGTGCGTGACAAGAAGCACATGCTTGACCGATAGGATTGGACAGGTTTTTATCAAAGAAAATTAATTTCCCGATTGTTATTTTATTACTAACAACAGGTACATATTCGGAATCATCAGTACAACTGGATAGCATTATTAAAGCTACAGTGCTAATTAATAAGTATTTTTTATTCATTTATTTGGAATAATTAAAAATAATGGCGCAAATATAAAATTCCATTTTTATACCAGCAAGCTTATTTAGACTAAATATTAACAGTGTTTTTAAATTAATTTTAACAGTATTGAATTTCAATATTTTACAAAAAAAAATGTTTTTTTGGATAAGATTTTGCTTTATTTTTTTCAGATTCGCATCCTATTTTTACCTCAAAATCTGAAATCCCTTGTAAATACTGGGTTGCTAATTTCTGCATCGAAAATTTATCCAATTAAATACTAACGTATATAGTTGCCTAATATATTTAATAGATTAATTTTTTTGGTGTATTGAAGTATATAGTTCCCTTATCAATATAACCCAATCCAAAAGATTTATAAAGACTTAAATTAATATATTTGTCTTAAATCGTATATGATGAAAAACAATATAATTCGTGAGAAAAGACGTCTGGTATTTAATTTTAAAAGAATCACGCCTAAAATAATTAGAGATTTATCCAATATAATTGAACAAGAAATTAAATCGCTGAGCACTAATGAAACAATTGACCACTATATAATCTATTCAGTTGATGCGACTGATAATACATCTTTTGAAAGTCAATCCAATGAAATTTTCACAGAAAATCAGATTATTGAAAGCAGAGTTGTTAGAAAAGTTGTTATGAGGTTTTATACAAAAGACAATTCAAAGAATATTGAGGTACAAATGGTGCATTTAATAAATGATGAAAACTCAGAAAACTTTATTTCAGTTAGTGGAGATGAACCTAATTGGGTAAATGGAGTATTAAGTAGATTATCAGAAATTATAAATAATGCAGAAAACCAATCAAAGTTTAAAGACAGATTTAGTGGCTGGATAATATCTGCAGTTTTTGTCCTATTTAATGTTGAATACTTCAGGCTTGTCCATTTTGAAAAAACACAATATGAGCTTCTAGCAACACTTTATGTTATTGGTGTTCCAATATTATCTGCCAGTGCAGCTTTTGGGCTTCATGCTTACATTGAAAAACTGTGGCCATCAGTAGAATTACAAACAGGACCAGAATATCTTCAATTAGCCACAAAAAAAAGAAACAATATGAAGTGGCTCATGGCGACTATCTTTTTTCCTATTTTACTCGCTATTATTTATGATGTTGTTAAAAGTAGTCTATAGAAACTTAAGGCATCTGAATATACCAAATTATCCTTGAGAGTTTGTTGTCTCTTTTTTACTTAGTTTCTTAAGTTGGACTCATAAAATATTAATTAACATTTTTTTTTATTAAAAATTGAGATTGGTACAAAGTATATAGATGCCAAATTAAGGCATCTATATTCAATTGCTTATAGACATCCCCTATTTATTCTAACGAATTAAGACATCAAGAGTCCGCAGGATTCTCTTTGACACTTTTTAAAGAGCTATTTTGAACATAAAGAGTAGTGAATAAATACTCTTTTTCTTATTTTTATTATTTTAATGGTGATGAAAGTATTCGCTCATTTGAATAACAAAACGGGCTTTAAACTTCCTTTTTTCACTTATATGAGTTACTTTTGCACTTGTAAATACCTCTTATATTCACTGCTACTAAAACGATTCTTTTATAAAAAAGCGTTCCATTTAAGGAATTGCTTTAAGAACTAGATAGTTATGAAGTCGTTAAAATAAAGCGGGAATACTTTAAAAAGAAGACCTAATACTAGATTATGTTCTGATATAAAATAAGTAACATGAAAAAAAATGAGGTTTGATTCGTTTTTTTCTGAAAGTATGGTTGTCAAAATGTCTAGCTTAATATTAAAAAAATAAAATCGCGACGGATTGCTTGAACTGCCGTATAGTCGACAGACTGGGGCATGTTCTGGGCAATCGTTCGTAACCGCCGTCAACCGCCGAGCAATTGTTCTTACGCAGGAAGAACAATTGCTCGGCGGCGGGCATTAGCTCTCCATTATGGGCTGTGACTTTTGTCATTAAAAAGTAATACAGACACAATGAGTTTATCCGCAGTTTCTTTAGCTATGTTTATTTTCCAGTCGCCTGCTACCTGCAAGGCGATTAGGGATTAAAAGAAATCCATATTTTTAATTTTTATTGATTGAACTTTAAATTGTAAAGAAGATACAGGCAGGTTTACTGCCTGTATCAATTGGTTAATTAAGGATCAGTCCATTAGCACCTTTATTGGCAAAATCCAAACATAGATTAAAAGCTGACTGCGTGCGTATTTGTCCCGTGCCCCCCATCAAAAGAGAGGTTAGTTTGGCTTCATCATCCTTGTAATTTCTAACATTCTGAAAGTAACCCGTTACAGCATTATACGCCCCGAATAACGTTCCTTTAGTTGTATCCATTAATTGGGTAGGGTCGCTCATAGCATATTCAAAGGCACTATCTACCATGTTGTTAAAACAGGTAGAGAGTTCGTTTTCCTTGCCCTCTTGTATGGTTTTTAATACTTCTTTGTTGGGAACTAGGGCGGACTGTATCAGTTTTTTTACTTCGGTGTCCGTGATGCGTACTTTTGTCCAATCGTTGAAAATGGTTTCCATTTGTGCAGAAAGCATATCAGATATCCCCATAACTTTGTGAGCCTGTTCCAAACGCTGTTTGGCATTGGACGTATGGCGAATGCGTACTGTATTGGTTTTGTTATGCATTGCGGCATTAAGGGTATTGGCACATACAATGCGTATGGGAGTAAAGGCGGCAGTTATACTTCCGCTTCCGTCGTGTGAAGTGGTAAGGAAAAGATATTTTTCAATCAAATCGTCGTTACCAACCCGAATATAATCGGGTAATTTAGCCGTTATAAATGTGCGCTCCCCTTTGCCCAAAGCACCTGCGGTTTCGTATAGGATTCCGTCACCGCCCACAATACTGTCGAAAAAAGAAAAGGCATCCCTGTTTTGTACAATTTGATACTCTTTACCCACTACACCTAATACAGTATTGTTATCCGTGCGTACGGTACTAAAGTAATTGGGTACTTCGATTTGATTGTGGATGGTTTCGCCATTTAAACTGATTTCCTGTAAGCAAGGTGTAAAGAGCTTGCGTTTTTCCACTTCATAATCCAATCCTGCGTGTCCAATTGCTTCTGCACTTGTCGGATAGTCCTGTATGATTTGACCTAAATTGTGCCATGCTTTTTCCTTTACGCTAAAAAAACTGTGTTTCTCTGTTTGCTCGTTGTAATTTATATTGTGTGCCATGATGTTAAAGTTTTAAGTGATTATTAAAATTTTTTTGATTAAAAAGGCAGGTCGTCTGCTGTTTCTAAAGTCGTTCCTTGTACTGCTGGATGCGCTGCTCTATTTTCTGTCTGTTCTGCTTTTTTTGCAAATACCAAAATCTTGATGTTGTTGGTGTGAAATGTCAGACTGCCAAACGCTTTGCCCTCGGAATTGCTATAAACATTCAAACCAATGCGCCCGAAGAGTTCTACCAACGCTCCTTTTTTTAACCATTCGACGACTTTTGCACTGAGCCAGTAGGAGCAATTGATATAGGTTACAATTTCCTTTACCTCGGTGCTTCCTTTGGGTTTGTAATTGTCATTGATAGCGATGCTAAAATTGACCACCTGTTTGTCGTTGCTCACTTTGTGAACTACGGCATCTGCTGTTTATGCAAAGTAAAATATTATGTAAAGCAATTGGCTATATCTAGTATAAAGTCAATGGTTTATGAAAAAATATCACTCGATTGCTTTACATAAAATTATTAGAATCGTTTGAGCCAGCTAATCAAATTGTAGTCTGTCGTCCACACGGGCTCTTCATCTGGATTCATATTAACGTATGCCTTTTCTAATGCTGTCCGTTTCTGTTTGGAGTCTGCCCTCGCATAAATCTCTGTAGTTTGTATTGATACATGTCCGAGTATATCACGGATGTAAATAAGGTTCACTCCAGCCTGTAGTAAGTGCATCGCTTTAGAATGTCTAAGGGAATGACAACTGATTTTATCAGGAATCATCATTTTATTTTTTGCCCTGACGGCATTACTGTATTTCTGAAGAATATAATTGATTCCAGCACGGGTAAGTTTTTCCTTTCTGCTATTAAAAAAAAGAGGACACATATTAGCGGAAAGATCATTCAGCCGATGTTCTTTGATATATTGAATGAGATGTTGTGTTTGCATTTCCAGCATTGGTACTAAGCGTGCCTTATTTCCCTTTCCAATAAGCTTAATAGTACACGGTTTGTTAAGGCGTAACATAGCAGGAGTCAAATCAATAATTTCTTGTACTCTCGCTCCGCTATCATACATTAAAGCAAGAAGTGCCAGATCACGGCGACCTCTACTAGTTGTTAAATCAGGTTGCTCTAAAAGTAATTTTATCCCATCTATGGTTAGATAGTTCACACTTTTCTGTTCGATTTTCTTAAGTTTGATCGATAGAATTTTTTGGCTTTCATGCAAATTTTCTAAGCTTTCGTATTGCAAATACTTGTAGAAAGAATGAATTGCCGCCAAGCGTGAGTTTCGTGTTGAATTACTGCATTTTCGTTCTTTTTGAATCCAATCTAAAAACTCAATCACTGTTTCTTTCTTAATCTTATCAAGTGTTATTTTCTCAAGCTTAATTTGTTTCTGATCCTGAATAAAAACTAAAAGCAAAACAATGGCGTCTCGATAAGATATTATTGTATTGATACTTGCACCTCTTTCATTGGGCAGATACCTTGATATAAAATCGGATATATACTTTGAAAAATCAGTCGGTTTCATAGTTGTTGAATTTAGGGAACATGTCAAAGCATACTTTGTCTATATCTTTAAGTAAACTAGGATACATGCTCGAGGTTAATCTGACATAATGATTTGTTGAATCGAAGGATTGATGACCAAGGTAATTGGAGAGTATTGGCATCGAAGCATACAGATCTATACCAGCCTCGGCCATATTGGCAAGTGAGGTTACGGCAAACGTATGTCTCATATCATGAATACGTGGACCTTGTCCTCCGCCAACATAAGGTATGCTCGATTTTGTAAGACATTCCTTAAACCTACTTAATATAGCATTAGAGCTAGGTGAATTTCCATTAGTGTTGACAAAAAACTTTTTAATTTTTGTTTTATTCAGTGGGAGCTGGTCTCTATAATAAACATATTCTTTACAAACAGATGCCAGAGATGTTGAGATGGGAATGATTCTTTGCTTACTATTTTTACTATCCTTTACCAGTAAATAATTTTCAATTAGATTAATATCATCCTTTTCCAGTGCCAAGGCTTCGCTGATACGTATTCCCGTACTGTACAATAACCTGATTAAAACAGGAAAACAAAATAAACAGGAATTCATATTGGCTACTTGTAGTCTTAATTCGTCACAGGCTCTAAAAATAGTGTCAATTTCCTGTTGGGAATAAATGTATGGAATAAATGTGCTTTTGGGATGTGGCAGAAGTTTAGGTATATATGATTGGATACCAAAGTCACATAGGTAGGATGAAAATTGTGCAAGAAGCCTTACCCTTCTATATCTGTAAAGCTCACCTTCATTTGGTAACCTTTCAGACCATTTCCCAGCAAATTCTTTAGTAATACCTGGCGATGTTTCTTTAGTTTGCTCAGCAAAACGATCTAGTTGAGACAGGATAGTAGAAAATGTGCGGTAGACATATCCTAACTTTAACTTCATGTCAATAAATTGCTCAATGTATAAACCGTATATACTATTATAATTACTATTTTTCATAAAAAACACCTCCTTTCTGCTGATAAAATTCTTTAGCCACCAAAGGGACGTCAAGGACACATTGCCTCATTGATTTGAGGTCAACTCGTAAATAGTATCTCGTCGATTCACTATTTGCATGACCCAACACTTCTGAAATTACAGGAAGGACTGTACTTTCTTCGAGCATTCTAAATCCGAGTGTATGACGTAAAGAATGAGCTCCAAATTTCCGCTCCCTAATGTAAATATCGGTGTTCCTGAATGCTCTTAGAACAACTTTGGTCACGCAACCACTATCGGGAAAGTGTTTGTAGGGTGGTGTTGCCTTTAAGAATAGATACGATTCCTGTGATTCAGGTCGACCATATTTTAAGTACTCAATTATCGCATTTCCGACATCAAGAAGCAAAGGCAGTACTAAATTTTTCCCCGTCTTAACTTGTTTTAGTTGCAATGTACTGGTATCCCAATGCAAATTATTGAATTGTAAATTGGCGATGTCCGAAGCCCTAAGTCCTAATCTTGCGGCAAGAAGAATTATTGCATAATTTCTTTTCCCTATCCGGCTTGATCTTTCTACAGACAAGATTAACTTTTCTATTTCTTGAGTTGAGTATACGGAAGGAAGTTTGGGCTGGTTAATGCGTTTATACCTCGGAACTTTTTTAGAATAATCTACATCTAAATGAGCCTGTTGATATATATGTCTTAAAAAACTGCTGAGCACTGATAACTTGTTTGGTATTTGTACATCATCGTCAAGTTGAGCTACATATTGCAGAATAACGACGGAATTAACATCTGTAATTTTACAGATACTATTTGCATTGCAATAAGATAAAAAATGATAAAGAAATTGCTTGTAATAGCGCATACGACTAACGGATAGTCTGACTTCAGTGCTTTTGTAATACAGAAACATTTCAATTATTTTTCCGATTTCACCATTAAAGACAAGTGACTTAGAGAGAAGCCTGTCACAATTCTTAATTTTTCCCATTATCTGAAATTCAGTTAGTCGTTTAATCGCAATTAAAAAATATTGATCGTTGTCGGGAAGTTCTCGTTTGGTGCGATTGCCGAATTCTTGATCAAGAATTTGCCTTTCTACGTTTTGATCATAATACTTGATCCCTTTTGAGTCCATGACTTTTCTAAGTCGTTTCCAACAATTTCTATATCTGTCAATTGTACTTTTTGCAAAACCTGACTCAGATTTTAGATAATCGGTGGCATCCGAAATTAATTTTTCAAGATCCTTGTTTTCTTTGTTCATCATGCGAATAGTTTTAAAAGTTATTAATACCACTAAATAACAATATTATTGAGAATGATTAAGAATATTATGTAAAGTAAATTCAAGCTTTAGTATTGATAATAAGCTAATTACTAATTATTTTTTACATAATATTTTGCTTTGCATAAACAAAATTATGTGAAGCTTTACATAATGCTGTTACTCTTCCTGTAATTTCCATAACTTGATTTTTTAATGATTACTATTATTTACCTTACTTTCTCTGTAACCGTCTCACTCAAAAAATGTTTTCAAAAGAAAAAACGGAAAAAAAGAAAGCAAGATAAAAGTGGTTTAAGGATGTGAAGAGCTATAAGTCCCAGAGGGTGGCAAGTGCAACGCAGCCATTATGCGCTTGCAGCATCCTTAAGACACTATCTTAGCTGCCTTTTAGTCCGTTTCGAATGAAAATATCCTTTAAAACTTCTTAATTTTTTAGACAAAAAAAATCTGACATTCAAAATATCAGATTAAGTGGTAAATGTTTTCGGAATGTGGGAATAAGCGATCTATTATTGATAGCTACCTAATAGCTCTGCTAGAAGAATATATTTTTCAGATTATACTTTTTGCTTTGGATTATGATCGTATCAAGTTTAGTAATTGTAGTGTGAGTTCATCAGGTAATCCATTGAAATATTTTTCCAATACCTTCTGAAATACAGGATTGGTATTTTCAATATTTGCAAATAATGTCATGCATGATCGTAATTTCATATCGTCAGGAGTTCCAAATATCTGTGTTGCCGTTTTTCCGTTGAGATTTAATACTTCCTCAGAAATTTCAACCAGATGCTTACCCAGGATGGGATGCTGTAAATATGTAGTGGCTTGATTCAAATCTTTGAGCCCGTACTGTTTTGCGGTTTCACTTGAACCCAGTCCTTTAATCTGTGGAAAAATATACCACATCCAATGGGTACTCTTTTTGCCTTTTTTTATTTCTGAGAATGCTTTTAGGTACACCTGATTTTGTGCGTCTAAAAATTTGATTAATTCGTTGTTATCAGTCATTTTTCTATTTTAGGTGCTATCGGTAAACTGTATCACTAAATTAATAATTTATTTGCTATTTATTCAATTATAACGTCAGTAATTTATTATTATTTACGATTGATCTGTCTAAAAGTAAGATTGATACGGGGTATAATGTCTTTTGCCGTTTTTGGCACTTGATGCTGCCAAAAGCTTTGGGTTGTTCCTGCTATCAATAAAAGTGAACCGTGATGCAAGGGGATTTCTACCTGAGCAATATCTTTCCTGAACTTATGACGCAAGCGGAACATGCGGGTTTCACCGAAACTTACTGATGCAATAATTGCATCCTTACAAAAATTCTGTTCTAGGTCACTGTGCCATGCCACACCGTCCTTGCCATTGCAGTACAGGTTTAGCAAAACGTAGTTAGATTTAACCTGTATTTCTTTTTACACTCTTTCTCTGATGGATAGTAATTCAGGACTTATATACTGATAACCAAAAGCGAAGGCATGGTGTACAAGCGATTGAATAAAAACAAGAAAAATGTACTGGTTGTAGAATCAGACAACAGTTTTTACCCCGTTTATGAAGTCAAAGTTTCTGATATTCTCGAAATTTGGGAGTACGAGTGTAATATTGGGCGGAATGACAGTAAACAAGAAATGGCTGAAGCTGCAAGTGTGAAAGATATGTTTTTGGAGTTGAAAAGGGATATTAATGATTTGAAAATTAAGCGTTAGATAAATGAAGGGTATCCTTACAGAGGAAGACCTAAGTCAGGACTTCGAAGAGTTGGAGATATTCACGATTTGAAAATTAATCGTTAGATGTAAATGAAGGCTTATAAAGGAATTTCGAAGTGAGGACACTTCGGATAGCTACTATGTTTCTGACAAATAAAAATGATACACTTGCTGGCTTTTTTTGCTTTTGTGGGGGCCTGAGAAAGAGTGTTCAGTTTTTACTGCTTAGTAGGAATGTGTTATGAAATGGAAAGCACCGACAAAAGCAAATGCAGGTGCTTCCTATAAATTGCCAGTGATGTTTGTAGCGGAAATGATGTTATGTATAATAACTCTTTATTATTTCCTTGGATTCTGTTGGATGTACTCCGTTGCTTCTCTTTCGATATCGTAACCTGTGTTGATTTTGGTAGTGAATATCCATTCATTAATTTCTTCTCTTTTGAAGAATAGTCTTTTGCCATTTTTATAATGAGGTATCGTACCTGTAGAAGTAAATTTATAAATAGCTGAGGGACTCATTTTTAGGTAAGCTGCCAATTCTTTAATCTTCATTGGATCATTTAGCTGAGCTATTGGTCCGCCTGAATTTAGCTTGTCAATAGCTTTTTCAATTCGATCAAGTTTTTCTAAAATAATTTCAAAAATATTTTTCATTTTTACTATAAAATTAGTGAAATGTCGCTAACAAAGAATTGAGTTTAGGAATGCTTAACTAAGCGATATTTTTTGTCCAGATGAATAAGGCCTGTACTATTAGGAGTTTTGAATAATGAGGATTACGAAGATTGAGCACAGATTGAAAATCCGCCTTTACTTTGTATTGCATAAAAAAAGATAACGATTTAAAAACTGTCCTCTCGAAATCACCTTTTTTAGAAACAAACATACCATGCATCATGAGTACGATTGGAAGATATATAACGGGGCAGTATAAAACTATTTATTAGTAGAATACACAAATAATTTTCATCAAAAAAATTTCTTTTACGTAAAACCGTAAGAAATGTATATTCATAAACTGTACATTTGAACTTTCCTATTTGAGAATGAATAGATATCCCTATCAATTTGTGTAAATGGAATATAATTACGTACAGCAACTAAATACATTTTATGAAAATCCTCTACAAGATTATCTTTTTATTCATTCTAATAATTATTCCTTCAATCCCTGCTTATTCAATAAATAAAGTAGAGGAAAGTATAAAAATAAAAACAGTTGCTAGTCCGTCTGGACAAATAACGGGAGATGCAACGGTATGCTTGAATGAAACCGCTCCATTAGTAATATTAGAAGTTAAAAACGATAATAATGGACCCTATACATTTACTTATACCATAAATGGAGGAGCTCCATTAACTATTCAAACAAATAATAGTGATAAAAGTGTAACTGTTTCTCAACCAACTAATGTTGCAGGGGCTTTTACATATATTTTAACGGGGGTAAAAGATAAAGACAATAACACCGTTGCTGTTTCTAGTAGCAATACAGTTGTAATTACTGTAAATCCTTTGCCAGTTGTTGATTTTACATTTACCGATAATCAATGTTCTGGCACCGCAGTCCAATTTAACTCAAATGTTTCCGGAAATTCTCCTTTTACTTATACATGGAATTTTGGTGATTCAGACACTTCATCTCAACAAAATCCTATACACACTTATAACGCTCCACTTGGTTGCTCCACTTCTTCCTATATTGTTTCTTTGACTATTACGGACGTAAACAAATGTAGTACAACGATCCAAAAAACCATTACCATCAAGCAATTGCCCGATATTGCTTTTTCTGATACTGTTAATTCCTTTAATCCATTTAATAATTGTAATTCGGCTTCCTCCTCAAATCCAAATTTTTCTATAACTGTTGCCAACTCATCACTATCTTCTTGCATTAGCTCGTTCGCCATAAATTGGGGCGATGGAAATATTCAAAATAACATAACCTTTCCTGTAAGCCACACCTATAACCAGTTAGGTGCCTTTCAAATGGTAATTACTGCTACAGGTAGCAATGGCTGTCAAAACAGCAAGACTTATACGGTAAAAAACGAATCAAATCCAGCAGGAAGTCTCAGTAGTCCCGGTAGTACGGTAAATTTATGTGCCCCAACCCCTAATTTGGCATTTGTGATTTCAAGTTGGGGAAATAATTCGCCGAACACTCTTTATTCCATTAATTATGGTGATGGCACCCCTAATTTTAAAATTCTGCAGTCCGTATTAATGAGTTCGATTTATTATAATTCAGGTAATCCTTCTCTTTCTCAAAACTATCCGGTTCCTTATTCTTATACCGCTACTAGTTGTCCAAATGCCAGCATTACTGCCACTTTGATAATCTCTAATTCTTGTGGTTCAACTACATCAACGATTAGTCCAATAAGTATCCTTAGGCCTCCAACTTCTAAATTTACGAATCCTGCAGTTGGTTGTGTTAATTCAAGTATATTGTTTACAAATAGTTCAACTCCCTCTTTAAATCAAAACTGTATACAAGGGACTACTTATGAATGGGATTTTGGTGACGGAAAACCAGTAGTTATTATTATGAATTCTTCTTCTATTCCCAATATAAATCATACCTACACTACTACTGGCAACTTTACCGTAACATTAAAAACCCAAGGGTATTGCCCTTCATCCTCTGTTTTTACGAGTTCTATTTGTATAGAAGCTCCTTTATTACCACAATTCAATCTCGACAAAAATGAAGGCTGTACCCCACTAGCTGTTGCTACTACAAACACAACCAATTTGGTTAATTCTTGTGCTGCTCCAACTTATTTATGGAACGTCATTTATGCCAGTAGTAATTGTGGTACCTCCTCTTCATTTACATATACGAATGGTACAAGTGCCACATCTGTGAATCCAAGGTTTAATTTTGTAAATCCGGGTACTTATACTATATCGCTTTCAACAACCAACTCTTGTGGTACTGTAAAGTCACCAGTAAAAACCGTTATCGTAAAACAACCTCCAACAGTTGGCTTGCCTCCCATTTCGACAATTTGTCAAACTTCTGCTTCTACGACAATCAATCCGACAGCTATAGTTGTGAACTGTGGCACTACGGCAGTCAGTTATGAATGGAGTTTTCCTAGTGGTACCCCTGCAACTTCCTCAAGTGTCAATCCAGGAGCTATTATTTACAGTGTCCCTGGCACCTATTCTTATTCTTTGAAAGTTACAAATGAGTGCGGATCGACTACAACAACTAGTGCTGCATTTACTATAAAACCAACTCCAACCGTTAACGATGTACTAAATCAAACAAAATGTAAAGGAGCGCTTTCGGATGTAACTTTTGGTGGGACATTGGCAGGAACTGTTTATACATGGGCAAACAACAACACGAGTATTGGTCTTGTAGCAGCTGGTACCGGGAATATTGCCCCATTTACACTTTTAAATACAGGAACCACAATTTTAACAGCAACTATTACCGTGACTCCATCATTAAATGGTTGTTCAGGAACTTCGAAAACATTTACCATAACGGTACATCCGGATCCAACAGTAAATGCAGTTAGTGATAAGGTGATATGTAACAATGCTACACAAAATACTATTGTTTTTGGAAGTACAGTCGCGGGGATCACTTTTTCTTGGATCAATGACAATACCGCTAGTGGATTGGCCGCTAATGGCGCAGGCGACATTCCGAGCTTTACAGCTACAAATACAACAACAGCTCCTATAGTGTCAACGATAATGGTTACTCCTTCAAATGTTTTGGGATGTAGCGGAACTCCAAAAACATTTAAAATAACGGTTAATCCAACCCCAAGCTCATTGACATTGGGTAATCAAGAATATTGTAATGGAGCACTAACAGGTGTTGTCTCTTTTAGTAATAGCGTAACAGGAACTACCTATGCTTGGACAAATTCAAATACAGCTATAGGATTGATGGCAAGTGGGACAGGAAATATTCCGGCTTTTACAGCTACCAATTCAAGTGCTAATCCAATTTCAGGAACAATAACTGTAACGCCAACAGCCAACGGCTGTTCAGGGTCAGCACAGACTTTTATCATTACCGTTAATCCATCACCAATTGTAACTTTTTCCACAACCGATCAAACCATTTGTTCCGGCGATAGTTCCGTTTTAATTACCTTAAACAGCACCACATCGGGTGCTACTTTTAATTGGACAGCTATTCAACCTATTGGAATTACAGGGGTCGTAACTAGCGGTACCAATGTAATTCCAATTCAACTTTTAACAAACAGCACAAATGCTGCAATTGTAATTACCTATAAAGCAAAAGCGTCCATTTCTGGAGAGCCAAATTGTGCAGGAGAGTTTCTTTACACCATCACAGTAAAACCAAAACCATTTGTTGCACAGCAAACACAAACGATATGTAGTGGCGGTACTTTTACAATAGCTCCAGCAAATAATGTAGGAGGTAATATTGTACCAATCGGAACTACTTACTCTTGGCCAACACCAACTGTGACAGCAGGCGTAACCGGAGGCGCTTCAGGTGTGAATCAACCTTCAATTACTGGAATATTAACAAACCTTACAAATTCAATTCAGACTGTAACTTATGCAGTCACACCTACAACTAATGGTTGTACAGGGTTACCATTTGATATAGTGGTTGTGGTAAACCCAACACCAACTACTTTATCATTAACCAACCAGATTTATTGCAATGGAGTAATAACCCCTATAACAACTTTGAGTAATGCCGTCTCAGGCACTACGTATACGTGGACAAATTCAAACACGGCAATAGGACTGCCTGCAAATGACATAGGTAATATACCTGCATTTACAGCAACTAATACGACCAGTAGTCCGATTACAGCAACAATATCTGTAATTGCTACAGCCAATGGCTGTTCAAGACCCGCAGAAATATTTACCATAACTGTAAATCCGTCTCCTGCGGTTACGTTCTCACCAGTTCCTCAAATAATATGTTCAGGCAGTACATCGGCGATTGTTGCTTTAACCAGTAGTACTGCAGGAGCAACATTCAGTTGGACCGCTACACAACCTGCAGGAATGACAGGAGTTGTTACTAGTGGTACAAATACCATTCCAGCTCAAACATTGACAAACACTACAGCTGTACCGATCATGGTAACCTATAATGCAACGGCCATAACGGCTGGAGGTTCGGCCTGTCCGGGAGCAGTTTATTCTTATACGATCACAGTAAATCCAAAACCTTCCATCACAGAAGTTTTCACAACAAGTATATGTGGAGCCTCTGCTTTTACAATAACTCCTTCTAGTTCTGCTTTAAATAGTATTCCTGCCGGAACCATCTATTCTTGGAGTGCTCCAACTGTCACCGGAGGATTATCGGGAGGTGCTCCAGGTATTGCTCAATCGTCAATTACAGGCACATTAAACAATCCAACCACTATCACTCAAACTGCAACTTATACCGTGACGCCGACTGCGAATAGTTGTTCTGGATCTCCATTTACGATTACCGTTACAGTAAATGCTACTCCCATTATTGCTAATCAAACCGCATCGATTTGTTCGGAAGGCACGTTTACTGTAACGCCTATTAATGGAGGTGCAACTATTGTTCCAACGGGAACAACTTATACTTGGGCTATTTCATCAAACGCAAATATTTCAGGTCAGTCAGCGTCGAACACTCCAGGAATAACCACCATAAGTCAAACTTTAACTAACCTATCCAATACAGTTCAAACGTTAATTTATACAGTGACGCCAACATCAGGTGTTACAGGCAATTGTGTTGGCTCTACTTTTACAATAACAGTAACGGTTAATTCTAAACCATATATAGCTAATTCAATCTCAACGGCAATTTGTTCGGGAACATCATTTACAGTAGCACCAATTAATGGCAGCGGCAATATTGTTCCCGTAGGAACCACTTATATATGGGGGCCGCCTGTTAGCAATCCCCTAGGTGTAATAATAGGTGGTACGGCTCAAGCAACAGGACAAAGCAATATTAGTCAGACACTAACAAACACAACAAATGATACGGCAACATTAACTTATACCGTAACCCCTACTTCGGGTAGCTGTATAGGTGTTCCTTTTACGATTGTTGTAACAGTGAATCCAAGTCCCTTAATTACCGCGTCACTAGGGAATCAAGACATTTGTTCTGGGATTTCGAGTATTTTAGTGAATTTATCTACTACTACGCCTGGAGCTACTATAGCTTGGACATGTCTTGCTCCTTCAGGTATAACAGGAGCTAACCTATCGGGTACCGATACGATACCTGCCCAAACATTGGTGAATAGCACGAATGCTCCGATTGCAGTAATTTACAAAGTTGTTGCAACAACAGGCGGAAGCGTTTCTTGCGATGGTGCTCCTTTTCTTTACACTATTAATGTAAATCCAAGTCCTGCCGTTTTATTCTCACCAAGTCCTCAAACCATTTGTTCAAACGACACTTCAGCGGTTGTTGTTTTAAATAGTTCTACCGCAGGAGCAACCATCAGTTGGACAGCGACACAACCAGCGGGAATAACTGGGGTCGTTACTAGTGGGACAAATACAATTCCTGTTCAAAATTTAATTAATTCTACCAATTCGCCAATTATTGTAACTTATCAAGCTATAGCCACTGCATCTGGCGGTTCGGCTTGTCCTGGAGCTGTTTATAATTATACCATAACCGTAAATCCAAGACCGAACGTAAGCAATCAAACAAAAACAATTTGTAACAATCAAAGTTTCACAATAGCCCCTATTAATGGTGTACCAACTTTATCCACCATTGTTCCAAGTGGCACGCTATATACATGGACAGTAAATCCAAATTCTAATATAACAGGTGCTTTTGCAGGAAATGGCACAACCATCAGTCAGACATTGAACAATTCTTCCAACAGTATCCAAACTATTTTATATAATGTTGTTCCTTTCTTTTTAAACTGCGCCGGAACAAGCTTTACAGTTGAAGTAACTGTTTATCCTTCTGCTCAAGTTGTTTTTAGTGGTCCGAATCAAACTATCTGTAACAATACAAATAGCTCTCTTGTAAACTTAAGCTCAACAACACTGGGAAATGTCACTCTTAACTGGACGGCTATTGCACCTGCAGGCATCTCGGGAGCGCTATTATCAGGAACTGATTCCATCCCAATCCAGACCCTTACAAATAGTACTGTGAACGCATTAACCATATCTTATACGGCTATTGCGACTTTTACTAATAATGGATTAAGTTGTCAAGGACCTCCAACTATTTACACCATAACCGTAAATCCAACTACTTTGGCATCTGGTGTACTATCCAATTACAATGGGTATGCAGTGAGTGTTTTCGGTAATTCTGATGGGTTTGTAAATGTAAGTGTAACGGGAGGTTCTGGAAGTTATACCTATAGTTGGTCTGGGCCTAATGGGTTTACTGCTGTCACTCAAGACATCAATAACGTCCCTGCCGGCTCCTATACCGTAACTATAAATGATGGATATTGCGCTCCTGTGACATTGAATTTCATTCTAACACAGCCACCAGAATTGTTGATTCAAGAAGATTTATCTGCACATCTCAATTTACTTTGTTTTGGTTACAGTAATGGTGCGCTAGGAGTTACAATTACACAAGGATCGGTAGCTCCTTATGATTATCAACTTGTAAATTCAAGTGGTACAATTATTAGTTCGACCAATGACAGTACCTCATTGAATGCTGTTTTCACGGGATTAATTGCTGGAACTTATAGCATAAAAGTAATCGATGCCAACAATGGTACAAAAACCTTAACAGGACTAAAAATCACTCAGCCAAACGACATCCTGATTACTCCAACTGCCACAGCCGTTACCTGTTATCATGGTAACGACGGAACAATAGCATTGGCAATATCGGGGGGGATAAGTCCATACAAAGCAGTCTGGGGTAATCTGGCCACTGGTTTTTATCAAGATAACTTATCTGCCGGTGATTACACCATAACCGTAACCGATGCAAACAATTGTTCGAAGCTTATTAAAGTAAATGTTCCAGAAGCTCCAATTTTTGATATCAATCCGGTTGTTAAAAATATTTCCTGTCATGGAGCACATGACGGAAGCATTGTTCTAAATGTGATAGGTGGTATACATCCTCTTTCCTTAACTTGGAGTGATGGCAGCACAGCAGGAACCACAAGAAACAATCTTGGACCAGGAACCTATTCAGTAGCCATTACTGATGGAAAACCATGTCATATAAATAGAACTTTTGTAATTATTGACCCTCAAGAAATAGCACTTGATGCGATTACCACACTACCGCTCGATTGTAGCAACGCCAATAGTGGCGCTATAAATCTTAATGTTTCCGGAGGAACTCCACCGTTTAAATATTTATGGTCAAACGGAGCAACTACAGAAGATCTATTGGGCGTGACTGCAGGAAATTATACCGTTATAGTTAAAGATGTTAACGGATGTTCCAAACAAGCTTCCTATGTATTGACACGACCATCTCCTATTGTGTTGACTGTAGATACAAAAACAATATCGAGCTGCGAGAATCATACGGTAGAACAATATTTCACCGCGCAAACAACGGGAGGCGTTCCACCTTATCAATTCACTTGGTCAAGCGGAACTGTAAGTGGAACAAATAATCAAACTATGACAACATCTCAAGATGGTTTAATTATGCTACAATCTACAGATGCGATAGGATGTTCTGCTTCTTATTCATTCGATGTTAATATCCCTATACTTGGACAGCCCTCGTTTGATAGGAATTCTAAAGGTTACACTGCTTATGGGATATATTCAATCAGTGATCCCATTCAATTTACAAATACCTCGACTGGGGATTTTGTGAGCGTAGCGTGGGATTTTGGTGACGGTAGCTTTTCAACAGAACTCAATCCAGTGCATACTTACGTAAACCCAAAAGATTATGTGGTCACTCAAACCGTTACTTATCCTTTTGGATGTGTTTATGTTCAAACCATTACCCTGATAATTGAAAAGGGGTATGTATTGGTTGTTCCAACGGCTTTCACGCCAAACAACGACAAGCTTAATGACACCTTCAGACCCGTGACAAAAGCGTTGAAAAATGTTAAGTTAGAGGTTTATGATTCCTGGGGTTCCCTCATTTATTCGGAAACCGGAGAAGTTTTGCGTGGATGGGATGCAAAAATTAAAGGGAGTAACGCAGAAAACGGTAATTACTTTTGCGTTGTAAGTGCTGAAACTTTTTATGGAATTATTTTAACCGAAAAGCACCCCTTTGTAATAATAAAATAAGGTCCAAAAGAATATGAAATTAAAACTATTATTATTTATCCTACTGATTACTTTATCTGTAGAAGTCAGAGCACAAGATCCTATTTTTACTCAATATTTCTTTGTTCCGGAAACCATAAACCCCGCTTTTACTGGCACTCTTGCGGCTTGGTACGGAGGCCTGATACATCGATCCCAATGGCCGGATGGATTTGGAAGAATTGATACCGAGTTTGGTTTTATAAATGGTCCTATTGATGTGGATGGAAAAATGGGATTGGGCCTAACCATTTTAAATAACCGTGAAGAGTTTACTAATTACAATTACCTTCAATTTAACGGGACCTATGCCTATCGTATCGATCTTAGCGACGATTGGAAATTGCGACTTGGTGTAGAAACGGGATATGGGCATAAAAATTATAATTACAGCAACACTTTATTAGAAGATCAAATCGATGGTGGCACTGGAGCCATAATTGGCGGAAGTGTTGATCCTGGTTTTTTAAATTATAGTGATTCAATCGACTTTTTTGATATTTCTTCGGGTTTTTTGATTTATAATGAGGATGCTTGGTTCGGTATGGCGATAAAGCACTTAAATAGACCCGACATTGCTGTTATCGAATACAACGATGTAGCTCTAAATATGTTTTTTTCCTTTCATGGAGGATATGCCTTTACTACAGACAATTTGCTGTCTGGATTTGCTGATGAATCAAAATTTTTACTCACGGGAAATTATATGAGACAAGGGGTGTATAACCGATTGGATTTTGGCGGTGCTTTTGAATTTGACAAATTTACCCTTGGAGCCACCATGACTACCAATCCGGAAGGTAAAAGCAAAGATAGTAGCATTCTTACTTCCATAAATCTCTTAACCTCTATTCAGTTAGACCGCTTTGTTCTGGGGTATTCTTATGACATAAATACCACAGGAGTAGGAAACGCTCAAAACATACACGAATTTTCGCTTACATTCCAATTAGGGAGAATATGCAGAAACTGCTATTCGGATTTTGTTAAGCAACCATGGGGTAGAAATTATACGGAGCCAAATTAAAAAAAGCAATTTAGCTTAACGGTAAAAAAAAAGCTTCTCAGTTTGAGAAGCTTTTTTTGTACATACTCCCAATTCGCCCAAAAAATATGCTGCTGTGATCATTATAGGCATATTAATTGAGTTTTTAATTGATTTCTTATGATGTTAATTCGTTAATATTAAACATAAATTTCTATTATTTTATTTACAAATTAATAAACCTAATTTTAGCTTAAAAGGCACTGAAATTTATTTATATTTGACGTTAAATGACAAAACTAAAACAGAACTTTGTCAATAAGCGTCAAAACCTATTAATTTTTCAACTGCAACTAATGTAATACTTTTATGTAGTTAAATAGGATTTTGCGTTAGAAAACAATAATTTCAAAAAACATATTTATTTAAATGGCCAAACAAGCTAAACCCAAAAAAGAAAAAAGCATAGAAGAAACCCTTTGGGACTCCGCCAATAAACTGCGAGGAACCGTAGAATCATCAGAGTATAAGCACGTAGTATTGGGATTAATCTTCCTGAAGTTTGCCAGTGACAAATTTTCAGCACGCCGTAAGGAACTGATTGCTGAAGAGAAAGAAAAATACTTGGAGATGAAGGAGTTCTACAATATGTCGAACATTTTCTTTTTGCCGGAAGAGTCCCGTTGGTCTTTTATTATTGAAAACTCCAAGCAAAGTGATATTGCCTTGAGAATTGATACCGCTTTGCATACCATAGAAAAGAACAATCCTGCCTTGAAAGGAGCGTTGCCCGACAATTATTTCTCCCGCCTGAACATGGATGTGAGTAAGCTGGCGGCTTTGTTGGATACCATCAACAATATTGACACCATCAAGGATAAACAGACCGACATTGTGGGTCGTGTGTATGAATATTTTCTGAGCAAGTTTGCCTTGGCGGAAGGAAAAGGGAAAGGCGAATTCTACACCCCAAAAAGTATCGTAAACCTCATCGCTGAAATGATTGAGCCTTACAAAGGGGTTATCTATGACCCGGCTTGCGGTTCGGGCGGTATGTTTGTGCAATCCATTAAGTTTATAGAAAACCACCACGGAAACAAAAAGGAGATTTCCATTTACGGTCAGGAATATACGGCTACCACTTACAAATTGGCTAAAATGAACTTAGCCATTCGCGGTATAGCTGCCAACTTGGGCGATGTGGCCGCGGATACCTTTGGACGTGACCAACACCCCGATTTAAAAGCCGATTATATCATGGCCAATCCTCCGTTTAATCAAAAAGACTGGAGAGCCGCCGATGAATTGAAAGACGACCCACGTTGGAGAGGCTACGATGTGCCGCCAACGAGCAATGCCAATTATGCCTGGATTTTGAATATGGTGAGCAAGCTTTCCGAAAACGGCGTTGCCGGTTTTATCTTGGCCAATGGAGCACTTTCCGGAGGGGGAGAAGAATACAAAATCCGAAGAAAACTGATTGAAAACGATTTGGTAGAAGCTATTGTGATTTTACCACAAAATATGTTCTATACCACTAATATCAGTGTGACACTTTGGATTCTGAACAAAAACAAAAAAGCAAGAACAGTTCAGTTTCCTGATGAAACCCGAAACTACCGTGACCGACAAAATGAAATTCTTTTTATGGATTTGCGAGAAGTGGGGATTCCATTTGAGAAAAAGTTTATTCAGTTTTCAGAGAAAAATATTAAAGATGTAACCCAAGCTTACCATAATTGGCAAGCTAATTTAAGTCAATACAAAGATGTTCCTGAGTTTTGTTATTCGGCTTCATTTGAAGTGGTAGTTGCCAAAGATTTTTCATTAGTACCCAGTAAGTACATCACTTTTGTAAACCGTGATGAGAATATTGATTTTGATGATCAAATGAAGGCTTTACAAGTGGAATTCAGTGAATTATTGCAAGCCGAAGCGCAGTCCAAAAACGATTTACTAACCGTATTTAATGAATTGGGTTATGGGATCAAATTATAAACCTATTGGTGATTATATTCGATTGGTTGATGAAAGGAACAAAGGATTACAATTCACTAATCTTTTAGGGTTAAGTATTTCAAAAGAATTTATACCGTCTGTAGCTAATATTATTGGAACAGATATGGAGAATTACAAAATCATACGCAAAAGTCAATTTGCATGTAGTACCATGCAGGTAAGACGTGACAAAAAGATGCCTGTTGCTTTATATAGTAAAGAAGTGCCTTCTATCATATCACAAGCTTATCCAATTTTTGAAATTACTGATACTGAAGAACTACTTCCCGAATATTTGATGATGTGGTTTACTCGTTCTGAATTTGACCGAGAAGCTTGTTTTCATGCAGTTGGAGGAGTTCGAGGCAGTTTAGAATGGGAAGATTTTTGTGGTATGAAATTACCCATTCCTTCCATCAAAAAACAGCGGGAAATTGTTAGTGAATACAATGTCATCCAAAACCGCATTGTCTTAAATAACCAACTCATTACTAAACTCGAAGAAACCGCTCAAGCTATTTACAAACAGTGGTTTGTGGATTTTGAGTTTCCGGATGAAAATGGCAAGCCTTATAAAAGTAATGGTGGGGAGATGGTTTGGTGTGAGGAATTGGAGAAGGAGATTCCGGAGGGGTGGGAATTGAAATCGGTTAAAGATTTTTCATCAGAAATGAAAAGTGGAAGCACGCCACGTAGAGATGAAAATGAATATTGGAATTCCAAAGATTATCCATGGTTAAAAACAGGTGAGCTTAAAAATAGTGTAGTTATTGATGCGGAAGAATATATTTCCAAAAAAGGGCTTAAAGAAAGTTCAGCTAAATTATTACCTGTCAATTCTGTTTTGATTGCAATGTATGGAGAAGGTAAAACAAAAGGACAAGTTGGATATTTGAAAATTGAAGCTGCTACTAATCAGGCTTGTTGTGCAATTATTTGTGAAAATGAAATTGAAGCAACGTTTCTATATTATCATTTAAGAATAAATAGAGATGAAATTGTAAGTATTGCTATCGGGGGGGCTCAACCTAACTTGAGTAAAAATATAATTGAAGAATTGAGTTTGATTGAGCCTACTAAAGTAATAATTGAAAAGCACCCTTTTGTCGAAATTATGAAGCTCAAAGAAAGTTATACTTTTGAAATAAAATCACTGATGGATTTGCAGAATATAGTGCTTGCAAAAATGACCAAAGTTGAAACTGAAAAGACATTAGAAAAAATATTAGGAAAATAAACGTATGAGTACCAAAAACTGCAAAGTAGACGTAGTAAGCGTCAAAGTTCAGCAAAAAGATGATGCTGCATTAAAAATGAATTTTAAAGACATTTTAAAACATCCTGAAATTTTAGGACAAGAAAAACAAATAGGCAACAAAATTGTTCATTATTCCATATTGGAGGAAAATGAAAAATATATTATTGGTTTTATTAGAACGATTCTTGATAAGGATTTACCAGCAAAAATTGACAAAAAAACAAAAGCAATATCACAATTAGATGTAAAAGAAAATGAAGGATTGGCTTATGGAAATATATTCATGTATTCCATTGAATTAAATTGCCTCTTTTATGAAATTAATAAAAACAGTATTTATTTAAACGTTTTCAAAGAATTCCTTTATAGGTGTTATAAAGATTCTGAAGCCTTACAAAATACGGGCGGATTCTCTATCGATTTTGGTACAATCTATAGAAAAAAAGAATATGAAAGAGCAATAAAAATGCGTTCCTACAAGAGTTTTGTTTTGAAAGTTCATCAACCAGCAAAATTATTAGAAAAGATCAAGCAATTAAATAGTACGTTAGAAGACCAAATTGAGAATGATTTCTTACCTCAATTGACACAAGCATCTAAATTAAACAGCGACATTGCTGAAATAGTTTTTAATGTTTCATATCCCAAAAAAACAGGAGGATTATATCAAGATACGATTGTTCCAATGCTTGAAAGACTGAATAGATTTTTGGGATATGGCCAAATAAGAGAATATATTGATAAAGTTGAAGTTTGTGGTTATACCGATGATTCTGAAGCTAAAAAGCCAATTGATTTATTAGGAGATATTTATTTCGCAACTTTTAAAATTGCAATTCCAAGATTAGATTCGAATTTACTAAAACAGGAAAGAAAAGAAAATATAATAAAGATGTACAAAAAAGAATGTTTAATACTTAAGGAATATATATGATTTCTGCCGATAATCATAATGAAATAAGAAAAGGTAAAATCAAGAAAGGATTATATTCCTCAATAGATTATGTGATTTTTATGATTTCATTTTGGGCTTCATATTTATTAAGTTTTTCATACAACGATGACACATCATTATTTAATGACAAATTAATTGATGTATGTTCAATTTTTTTTGGCGTTTTTATCGGTTGTATGTATTTGTTTGAAAAGTTTAAAAACGACGAAACACATACGGAATTTATAAAATTCAGTAAAAAACTACTGTACTTGAACTTAATTATTATTACTTTTTCATTTGTAATAATTTTAGTCAATCCTATTTTACCCGATATTCGCAAACTGACATACATTCTTTTTTCTTATGTTTATTTAAATTTAGATTTTAAGCCAAAAGTGCTTATGTTTTCAAGCTATGTTGCACTTTTCACAGTTACCATTTATAATATTTTTCGCTTTATAAAAATTATTTTGATAATATTAAAATCAAAAGAAACACAATAGGAATTTGAAACATTATGTACAGGAATCAATACAAATGGAGAAAGATTTTTTTTGTAGAGGCGGAAGTTATAGATAAGTTTACAGATATTGATATTAGTTTGAGTATAATGAATGATTAAAAATGAATGTTGACTAATTAAAAAATTGTTGTTGTTAAGAATGATATAAGTTTAAACTGTAAAAGTTGAAATATGATAAAAAAAATAAGAATCCAAAATTTCAAAAGTATCATAGATACTACTATTGATTTTAATGACAATATATTTGTTTTGGCTGGTCAAAATGAAGCTGGCAAAAGCTCTATTTTGGAAGCCCTAAATGTATTTGAAGACGAGATAATTGATAAAGAAAATTTAAATTTTGAAGAAGAAAGTAAAGGTAATTTAAAACAATCTGTAGCAATAACTTATTCAGTTAAGGATAAAGCTTTTTATGAATATTTTGAAGAGTTATGTGCAAAGCTAGTTGAAGAAAGTATTAAAAAAACTATACCTAATTTTAAATTATTTAATATTGAAAAACTCTCGAAATTAAAAGAATTTACTTTAACAAGATTCATAAATTTTGAGAAGGATGATGTATCTAGTTTAGAATTAAATGAGCAAGCATTTGAAATTATAAAGGCTTCAATAAATGGATTACCTAATGAGAATGAAAATATTGTTACCACACTAGTAAAAATTATTAGACCTTTTATTGATGTAAAATCAAATAGAAATAATATTATTATTAATTTATGGAAATCATGTCCGGATATAATTCTTTTTGATGATGTAGCTGATTTATTACCGGATTATATTTACATAGCTGATTTAATAAATGGGGATAATAATGCAAAAGGATATAAGGCTGTAAAAAATATTGAAAAAATAATTGGTATCGATTTTATTTCATTATCCCAAAAAAGCACTACTCTTAAAAAGGGCAGTGTTGAATCTGCTCATAAAAGTATTACAGCTACTTTTCAAAATGATTGGAAACAAAAAATTGCAGGAAACAATCAAGTTGAAATTAATTTTGAATTAGGATTTGATAAAACAGGTAAGGAGATTATTACTTTTTATTTAAAATCTAAGGATGGAGTTTATTTAGAGCCTAGAAGAAGAAGTAAAGGATTGATTTGGTTTTTATCATTATGGTTAGAACTTAAAGCATCAGAATCATTAAATAAAATTATTTTTTTATTTGATGAGCCAGGATTAAATTTACATGTTAAGGCTAATAATGATATGTTGAGTGTATTCAAAAATTTAGCTAAAAATGGGCATCAAATAATTTATTCTACTCATTCTCCCTCATTGATAGAATTAGATAAACTACACAATATTGGTTTAGTGCTTAACACTGAAAAAAGAGGAACTGTTGTAGAAGGTTTAACATCATCACAGTTAGATACGACGTATAAAAAAGATGCTTTACAACCGATTTCTGAAGCAATGGGCCTCGAACCGTTTAAAGAGTTTTCAATACTTTCAAAAAAAAATATTATTGTTGAAGGGCTTTCTGATTTTTGGTATTATAAAGGGATGTCAAGAATTTTAGATAGAAAAAATGAATATAAGTTCGTTCCTGCTATCGGAGTTAAATCGTCTAAACTTTTTCCATTAATTTCATTTTGTATCGGATATGGTCTAGATTGGGTACTAATCATGGAAAATGGTGAAAATCCTCAAAACACAAAAAATGAACTTTTAGATAATGTGTTTTTAAATAATAATGAAGAAATGAATAAGAGGATTAAAATAATTAATTTTAAAGAAGTTGAAGATATGTTTACTATTTCTGAATTGAAATTATTAGACCCTAAAATAGATATAAATTCAAAAAAACAGCCTTCTGAAATAATTGGCAAACGTAAAATAATATTCGCTAGAAACTTTTTTGCTCAAATTGAAAATGGGAATATTACTAGAGATAATATAGATCCTGAAACAATTAAAAATTTTGAAGAGGTATTTGATTTTATTGATATAAGATTATTTTCAAAATTCGTAACTGCTGAAATTTTTTAAAAAGGATAATATAATGTCGAGCGAATCACAAAACATAGAATGGAAACGAAGTTGGCATGACGACTATCTGAAATGGGTATGCGGTTTTGCCAATGCGGTGGGTGGTACTATTTACATCGGCAAGGATGATGATGGTGTGTTAACACATTTGGAGAATCACAAATTCCTTATGGAAGCCCTTCCCAATAAAATCCGTGAAAACTTGGGTATTATCTGCGATGTCAATCTGCATGACGAAGCGGGTAAAAAATATATCGAAATCGGAGTAAATCCTTATTCGGTTCCTGTGTCGCTCCGGGGGCGTTACTATTATCGTTCCGGTAGTTCCAAAATGGAAATGACCGGAAACACCTTAAACGAGTTTTTACTCAAAAAAGCGGGTAAAACTTGGGATGATGTCATTGAGGAAGGTGCCAGTTTGGATGACATAGACGACAACAGTATAAAGAGATTTATCAAAGATGCCTTAAAGAGCGGACGTATGCCCAATGATATTGGAGAACTTTCTACCGTAGAACTTTTGGAGAAAATTCGTTTGCTCGATCACGGCAAACTCAAAAGAGCCGCCATCATCCTGTTCGGAAAAGATCCTAATCGTTTTTATCCCAACATCAAAGTAAAAATAGGTCGTTTTGGTGTCAACGATGCCGACCTGCGTTTTCAGGAAGTCGAAGAAGGCAATATTATGGAATTGCTGAAAACGGTTCCCAATCAGTTAAACTACAAATTTTTCACCAAACCCATTGACTTCGAAGGGTTGCTACGCATAGAAAAAGACGAGTACCCTGTGGCTGCCATACGCGAGATGCTGCTGAATGCTTTGGTACATCGTTCCTATATGGGTTCGATGATTCAAATGCGTGTGTATGATAATAAATTAACTATTTGGAACGAAGGTTTACTACCCGAAGGCATGGAGCTGGAAAGTTTGAAACGCCACCATATTTCACGTCCCAGAAATCCTTTGATAGCCGATGTTTGTTTTAAAGCGGGTTATATTGATTCTTGGGGTCGTGGCACTTTAAAAATTTATGAAGCCTGTAAAGAGATGGGCTTGCCGGAACCGGAAATTATTTCGATGGATGGAGGGATACTGGTTACTGTTTACAAAGATTTAAATAATCAAGTCACCCCGCAAGAAGGTGGTCAAGAAGGTGATCAAGCAGGTGGTCCAATGGAAGATTTAACAAAGTATATAGAACAACTTCAAAAGGAGTTCGGGTTATTATCTGATAGAATTATTCTCGGGAAGGAAACAAACATTGCTTTTTTACGGGGTAATTACGGGGTAATTACGGGGTATTTACGGAAGAAATACGGAAGAAATACGGAAGAAATACGGAAGAAATACGGAAGAAATGCAATTGATATTCTTATGCTCTTCATGCTTGAGCCATCCATTAGGTCTAAAGATATTGCTGTTATTCTTGGTCTAGCGGCAAGTACAATAGAAAAAGTTATCGCTAAATTGAAGGATGATAAAGTGATTGAAAGAGAAGGTTCAACAAAAAGTGGGCATTGGAAAATAATAGAACAAAAATGAAATTCACCGAATCACAATTAGAAAAGGCATTTATATCATTACTGCAAGAAGAGAAAATGACTCACCTTGCAGGCGGGGAAGTGCGTAAAACAGAATTCAATGGTTTTGCAGAACCACCAACTGTTTATGGCCATGTCGTAAGTGAAAAAGTTCTGATTACAGAGGATTTAAAAAATTACCTACACAACCAATACAAGACAGAAAATATTACCGAAAACGAAATCGATTCCATCATAAGGGATTTAGATCGTTTGCCAGCTTCTGATTTATACGAGACCAACAAAACCATTATGAAAATGGTGAGTGATGGTTTTCTGTTGAAACGTGAAGACCGTAATCAGAAAGATGTTTATATTCAGTTGATTGATTATTCTGAGGAGGATAATAACACCTATAGAATTGTCAATCAATTGGCAATTAAAGGGTATGAAATGCGTATTCCGGACTTGATTTTATATATCAACGGATTGCCATTGGTTGTTTTTGAATTTAAAACGGCCATTCAGGAAAACACCACCATACACGATGCTTTTGTTCAATTGACCACAAGATACAAAAGAGACATTCCCGAACTCTTCAAATACAATGCGTTTTGTGTCATAAGCGATGGTGTCAATACCAAAGCCGGTTCTTTCTTTGCGCCTTATGAATTCTTTTATGCCTGGCGTAAAATTGAAGGCATGGTTAATGAAGTGGATGGCATTGATGCCATGTTTACGCTCATTCAGGGTATGTTCAACCGCAATAGGTTAAGAAACATTATTCAAAATTTCATTTATCTTCCGGACAGTTCCAAGAAAAATGAGAAAATTGTTTGTCGCTATCCTCAGTATTATGCAGCAATCAAACTATTTGAAAATATAAAAATACATCAACGTCCCGAAGGTGATGGAAAAGGCGGTACTTACTTTGGTACCACAGGTTGTGGCAAAAGTTACACGATGTTGTACTTGAGTCGTTTGCTGATGAGAAGCACTTATTTTGGAAGTCCTACCATTGTATTGATAACCGACAGAACTGATTTGGATGACCAATTGTCGGGACAATTTACCAATGCCAAAGGATTTATCGGTGATGAAATGATTATCAGTGTAGAAAGCAGAAGTCAATTAAGAGAACTATTGCAAGGCAGAAATAGTGGCGGAGTATTCCTGACGACCATTCATAAGTTTACGGAAGATACCCAATTATTGACCGACCGAAATAATGTAATCTGTATATCCGACGAGGCGCACCGCAGTCAGACCAATCTGGACCAGAAAATAAAAGTAACTGACAAGGGGGTTTCTAAAACTTTTGGCTTTGCTAAATATTTACACGATTCCCTGCCAAATGCTACTTATGTAGGTTTTACAGGAACTCCTATTGATGCGACGCTTGATGTTTTTGGTGATATAGTCGACACCTATGCGATGAAAGAATCTGTAATTGATGAAATTACGGTGCGGATTGTTTATGAAGGCCGCGCTGCCAAAGTTCTGCTCAATAACGGGAGGCTTCAGGAAATTGAAGAATACTATAACTTTTGTGCGGAAGAAGGTAGTAACGAGTACCAAGTAGACGAAAGTAAAAAAGCTATGGCACAAATGAACGCGATTATTGGTGACCCTACCCGATTGGAAACCGTAGCTAAAGATTTTGTCAAACATTATGAAAACCGAATAGCAGAAGGGGCTACGGTAAAAGGAAAAGCAATGTTTGTTTGCAGTACCCGTCCCATCGCCTACGAATTATATAAATACATTTTGGAACTCCGTCCGGAATGGGGCGAAGTAAAAACCACAGTAGACGGCATTGTACTTTCCGAAAAAGAACAAAAGGAAATCAAACCGATGGAACGTATCAAAATGGTGATGACCAGAGGTAAAGATGACTCGGAAGCATTATACAATCTGTTAGGAACCAAGGAAGACCGTAAGGAGTTAGACCGACAGTTTAAAAATGAAAAATCCAATTTTAAAATCGCCATTGTGGTCGATATGTGGCTAACCGGTTTCGACGTGCCTTTCTTGGATACGATGTATATTGACAAACCGATACAAAGACACAATCTTATCCAAACGATTTCAAGGGTTAACCGAAAATTTGAAGGTAAAGAAAAAGGCTTGGTAGTTGATTATATCGGAATCAAAAAACAAATGAATCTGGCTTTGGCGCAATACAGTAGTGCCGATACTCAAAACATTGAGGATATTGAACAATCCATAGTAGTCGTCAAAGACCAATTGGATTTACTGGGGAAACTGTTCCATAAATTCGATAAGTCAAAATATTTCAAGGGTTCACCCGTAGAACAATTACGGACCTTAAATCAGGCAGCAGAGTTTGTCCAACTCACACAAGAGCTGGAAAAAAGGTTTATGTACATAGTAAAACGATTAAAATCGGCTTACGATATTTGTTCCGGTAGTGGTGTGTTTGATGAAACCGAAAGAGACGAAATTCATTTCTATTTAGCCGTGCGCTCCATAGTGTTCAAACTCACCAAAGGAGTGGCGCCGGATACTGCCCAAATGAACAATAAAGTGCGCCAGATGCTACAGGAAGCCATTGAAAGCAATGGTGTGGAGGAAATTTTTAAATTGGGAGAAGAGAATCAAACCGAAGTAGATATTTTCTCAGAGGATTATATGGCAAAGATTGATAAAATCAAGCTCCCTAATACTAAAATCAAGCTTTTACAAAAGCTTTTGGCCAAAGCCATTGACGATGTAAAGAAAATTAATAAGATAACCGGAATTGATTTTTCTAAGCGTTTACAATTCATCGTTGATAAATACAACGAACGAAAAGAAAGTGATGTATTGCGAAGTGAAGTATTGGAAGATTTCACAGATGAAATTATTGAATTATACTATGCCTTAAAAAAAGAAAAAGATTCCTTTAAAGACCTCGGAATTGACTTTGAGGAAAAAGCTTTTTATGACATCCTGAAAGCCTTAGCCGTAAAATATGACTTCGAATATCCCGAAGATAAATTAATTCTTTTGGCACAAAAAGTAAAAGAAGTAGTTGATGACAAAGCAAAATATACAGACTGGAGTAAACGGGATGACATCAAAGCGGAATTAAAAGTAGGCTTAATTATACTTTTAGCTGAAAATGGTTACCCACCTGTAGATAGAGACGAAGTCTATAAAGAAATTTTTGAACAGGCGGAGAACTTTAAGAAATATCAAAATAGTTAAGAATGTCAGATCAAGCTAAATTTCAGAAAATGCTGGAAGTATTACTGCTATTGGATTGCCAATATGGTCGAACCATTGCAGAACTATCTGAGCGATTTGAAATATCACAGCGAACCGTTTATCGTTATCTTGATACTTTCAAACACGTGGGTTTTGTCATTGAAAATAGCAATGGTTATTTTAAGATTGACAAAGAAAATACTACTGTTCAAGAAATTAGTAGCTTATTGCATTTTTCTGAAGAAGAAGCCTTTATATTGAGTAAAGCTATTCATAGTATAGATGACAATGATGAATTAAAAATTAAATTAGTTAAGAAATTATATAGTCTATATGATTTCGACCGTGTTATCCATGCCATTGCAAAAAAGGAAGAGAGTGAGAATATTTATTCTTTACTACAAGCCATAAAACAACAAAAACAAGTTGTGTTACAATCGTATAAGTCTGGTAATAGTAAAAACATTAGAGACAGAATTGTAGAGCCAATTGATTTTACAATTAATTATACAGGGGTCTGGTGTTACGATGTTGAAGATGGTGTCAATAAAGTTTTTAAGACTTCGAGAATTAAACAAGTCATTTTACTTGAATCTTCCTGGAAGTTCAAACCTAAACACAAAAAAGGAATCATTGACATTTTTAGAATGCAAAGTTTTGATCCTGTGCATGTTAGTTTGGAACTTTCGTTACTAGCCTATAATTTGATTATTGAAGAATATCCAT
The DNA here is from genome assembly GCF_003097655.1 of Flavobacterium laiguense. Classification (GTDB taxonomy): domain Bacteria; phylum Bacteroidota; class Bacteroidia; order Flavobacteriales; family Flavobacteriaceae; genus Flavobacterium; species Flavobacterium laiguense. The sequence continues at coordinate 97,644 of NZ_QCZH01000003.1, read as the reverse complement.
TGTCTGAAAAGTACATTACTAAGATAACTGATAATTTATATCGTTTAGAGTGTGAAGTTGGTAACTTTTTAGGTGTTGGTCGTTTTATCCTAGGACTTCTTGGAGAAGTCAAAATTATTGAGCCAAAAACATTGAAAGATTATGTTCAAGAGCGACTGAATACATACAAAGGATGATATAATTATTATCAAGCTTATTTCTTCACCACCAAATAAGCCATCCCAGGATCATTTAATAACCGCTCCATCTCAGAATGAATTATATCCTGAATATCTTGTTTTATCTGCAGATAATTCCGTTGCACCATAGAATTGTCAAGCTTGCGAATTACAGCTATATCTTTATAATTATCTTGTTCTTTTTTGAGTGCTTCATGGTCATTTAATATTTCGCAATGAAATGTTTTTAATTCAATTTTACAATCAGGATCATCGGCAACCATACCTACAAATTCGCCTGAACTCAAGGATGAAATCTTGGAAGGAGGCACAGCAGATTCCAATTGTTTGGAACGACTGATCGAAGTGTCTCCGCTATTAATAGAAAGACTTTCTCTGTCCTGCATAATTTTACCAAATCGCTCGGAAAGTTGCTTTGCAGTATCCCCAGTAACCTGACCGCTGACTATATTTCCGGTAATGTTCATAATCACGTCTGCCTGTTCACGTCCGTAATCCTTGCGCAGCTGACTGAAGTCTTGAATTCCTAGACAAGTTGCTACTTTGTTACTTCGTGCAGTAGCAATTAAGCTATCCATATTGTTGAGGTAGATTGTCGGAAATTCATCAAATATCAGGCTGCTTTTTTGCTTGCCTTTTTGGTTGACCTGCTTTACTAAGCGGTTTACATATAAGGATAATACAGCACCATATATTTGTATTTTTTGCGGGTTGTTGCCCATGCAAACAATCTTGGGTTCTTCGGGGTTATTGATGTCCAATGTAAAATCATTACCTGATAAAACATAATACAATTGAGGAGAGGAGAGTCTAGCCATTGCAATTTTTGCAGAGGCTATCTGACCTTCTAATTGTTCCATTACATCGTTGAGGTAGGCATTGACAAAAGGATTAATCAATACCTCAATTTCCTTTTCGGTTCGCAGTAAGGTAAAGAGACTATCGTAGTCAGCTTGCATAAGTTCAATAACATGGGGTAGCGTACAAAATTCGCCATCTTTATACTTTTTCAAGTACCATATTATAGCAGAGAGAAAATTAATTGGAGATTCCACAAAGAAGTCGCCTTGGCGTTTGATCCATTCTCGATTTAATCCTAACAAAATAGTTCGAGCAGATTCGGATGCATCTGTAATATCCGTCATGGCTGAGGGTTCTAACGGATTGCACCGATGTGTTCGGGTTAGGTCATCAAAATTAATAACATAAAACTGTGGCACCTTCGGGTACAAATGTTTGTATTTGAGCCACGTATTATAGGCAATTTTAGATAGGTCATCAAACTTAAAATCATAGACAAACATCGTAAACCCTTTACGGATGTGTTGTGTAATCACGTGTCTGATTACGAAGTATGATTTACCTGAACCTGGAGTGCCTAGAACCATCAATGCCCGAAAGGGATTAATGATGTTTATCCAGCTATTGCGAATCTTGTCTTTCAAGTAATAACGGGCAGGTAGATTAATGGAAAATTCATTTTCCAATAGCCTTTCTTCCTGCGGAAAAGTTTCGTTTTCTTTATTGAAAATATCCTTGTGGTTGAGTCGGTTTTTTATAATACGGGATAGTAGAGTACCTCCTGAAAGCATTAGAAGATAGCCAACAGAAGTGATAGCCATATAGGTAATTGCTGTCTGTACAACTTCAATCTTTAAATATAATGAAAGACAGCTAATAAAATAAATCAGTATGCCTGTAATAATATAGGCAAAGGCTGTTTTGTAATTCAGTTTTTCATCTTTACGCCCTTTTGCACCAATTAAGGAAATCACTAAAAATCCCAACGCAAAGAGTTTGGATTTATGAAAGTTGCTAAACAATCCTGTATTGTGGATATTGCCTAAAATAGTATCGCTGAATCCGCTAACAAAATGCCACTCCCGAAAAGCCGCATAGCAGTAATAATAAAAGTGAATTCCTAAAACAACGATACTGATGAGCCTTGTCATGTCGAGTATTTTCCTCAATGCTTGTTCGTTTTCTCCAGTCTGCATAGCCATAATTTTAGTTTTTATTGATTATCAGATTGTCCTTTTCTTTTTTTCTTTTTCCGTTTTTTCTTAAGCTGGTTCGGAATGTAATTCACAGCCTGTTCGGATTGGGTAAGTATTTCCAATACTTTTCCAATCGAAGTATCTGATTCAAAAGGTTTGTTCTTTTGTGACTCTTCACCAAACGAAGCTTTATCGCTTATTTGATTTGGGGTTTTAGATATAGAGTCTATTGATTTCTCAATAGTTGAACCCGTCATTTTTTGTTCTGGCACTGTGATTAATCCGCAACGCTTCTGTATTGCTTTGGCACTGTATTGTTTACCCAACGTGCTACCGTTAAAAACACATTTTGTAGTATGGTCAACATAGGTAATTCCATAGAGCATCCCTTCTTCACTTTTTCGAAAAATAGTGTTAATCCCTTCCTTTTTTAGTGTTTTCACCAATTCTGCAAGCGATATTTTCTTTCCTAAAAATGCAAGATCAACAGCATTTTTGACCCTGTTCTTGTGCGAGTCCTGACTGGTCTTATTTGAAGTAAACTTTTCCTTTAAAAATTTCAAGGTAGGTTTGTTGTAAAAATCGCTGGCTTTGATTGGAACTCCAATAGGCTTACCACCTTCATCCAATATTCGGTACACCAATCCTTTTGCTTTAAATATCCTTGAATTTTCACTGCCACGGTCAGCAAGAACATTGTACTGTTGCAATACTGCGTTTAGTTCTGCAAGGCTTGCGTATTTATAAGAAGAGAGCACTCCGTTAAGCACATTTGCAATTGCTTTTTTAGACTGAATTTTTCCGTATTGAACCTTTCCCGTAGCAATGGGTAGAAGTTCAGTATTCAGTTTATTTTTTCGTCCTTCTGCCACTACGAGCCCGAAGGATTTTTCGATTTCCTTTCGTGCCACTTCAGATTGGTTACGACCGATATTCTGCATGTCGATTCGGCTTCCGTCCGCTCTTACTTTTATGGTAACTAAATGAATGTGTGGATGTCCTGAGTCATGATGCTGATATACCAAATAAGGTTGTTCTCCAAAGCCTATTTTTCTCATATAAATATCGGCTATGTCCATCAGTTTCTCTTTCGAATGATTTTCTGACGGATCAAAGTTCAATGAGATATGTACGCTATTTCGTTTTACATTATCATTCAATTCCAACTGTTTCAGAAACCTGTTCAGTTTCATGGTACCGTTCATCTTATCTACATCAATTGGATAATTTCCTTCACCGATACACTCTGCCACACCCTGTTTTACCTTGTTCTCATTATAGTTAAAAATATTGTGTATCGAATGTCCTGTCTTTATGATTGCAACCATTTTTCAGCCATTTTTTGGATATATTTTTTGATCTCTTCAACCTTATTAAAGAGGATTTTTTTCTCCAGTTCATAGCTGATAATCCAGTTTTTAAATTCAGGAATTTGCTGAAGGGTATGCAGCTTTTTGACAGCTTGATTGAAGTTGTTTCCTATGGCATTCAATTCACCTCGCAACCGTATAATCTCCGACATAAATTCGTCAAGGGATTGGTTGCGGTAATTAGTTGTTACCGGTTTTTCCAAAAGATTTTTTCGGGCATATTCGCTTAATTTCCGGCAGGTTGACTTACTAAATTTTTTGAATATTTTTTGATATTCGTCAGGCTTCAAACGTAAATGAAGCCATTTTGTGCGGTTGTTGTTTTGCTCTTCCATCATCTGTCATTTTCATGTTTTTCAACTCTTTTTCATTTTTCAGTGTCACTGCCCACGAGTCCCGAGTGACCAGGCAGCCAGAATCGGTTGTGATACAACCGGACATCTGGCCGATTGCAGGAACGTTGCAATCTTCCTGCTACTTTAAACGCCTATTAGACTTTTCAGTATTTCTGAAATGTTCCAAAAATCAATTTTTCATTTATATAATCTTCTAATAGTGTTATTTTGAAGATTAGATGTAAATACTATTTTAGTCAGTTAGAGTCTTAATGATTTTGAAAATATATTCTATCTCTGTTTCAATAATCAAGGAAAGTGCACACTGTGTACAATTTAGCACCATTGTAATTGGACAGTAATAAAACCAATTAACCCACACAATTTCCACCAAAGGAAGTGCTCTTTCCAAACAATAAATCAATTTTAAAACAACAAAGTCCTGACTTTTTAGGAAGGTTTTTGTTGTTCGTTTTAAAAGGTGATGGTTGTCATTAAAATACTTAAATGAAATCACCTTTTCAGAGTTTCTTAATTTACTCTAAATGATCTTTGATAAACCGCTTCTTTTGAAATATGATTATCAAATTTTATACTCTTGAAAATCGTTTTTAAAACCAATATTACTAGATACATTTTATATCAAATTCGAAGCACATTATTCTAACCCTGTCTATCTAAAATCCTAACGTTCATCATTTATATCAGATACGAAGTTAAGCAAGCGGGATGGATTCTACCTATCATAGGTAAATTTTACCTATCAAAATTCATAAACGGCTTTATACCTTTATAGAATAAATTATTAATTAAAAACGTGAAGATTATGACAACAAATGATGTGGCCAAGGTTTTTGATACTGTACTTAGTATCCCTGGAATGAATGACGTAGTGAAGATTGATTTGAAAATTTCACGAAAAAATGTGCTGTTATTGAACCACGTAATTGAACGTGGATTAGCAGCTAAAGACGATGATAAGCCATCGATTCTCATGACAAGTGTTCCGGAAGAAAATCTCCAGGAATTAAAACTGTTTGGAGATGAATGTTTACAAAAAGCCGGACTTATAGAACTCAGTGAGAAACTGAAGACATTGAGCGAAACGGGGAAGTAATAACAAATTATAAAAGGAGAAAATAGCTGGGTGCCAAATAAACAAATATTGTTTATTTGGCACTTTTTTATTAGTCAATTTTATTTCAGCGATGCTTTTTTAAAAACTTTAACTAAAACAGCGGATTTCGATAAATTTATGTCGTATTTCGGTAACACGTTATAAAACAAGACGTTGTAATTTCGTTCCAGTTTCAATTCCAAATAATTAAATCATTAATAATTTTTTTTTATTTAATGGAATTTGAATACGAGACTAAAATTTATTGCCCCAAATGCAGTAATAAAAATGAATAACAGTGTATAAAATTTTTAATACCAATTATATGCTATTGGGCATTTCATAATTGCATCAATTTAAACTAAACCTACGATAATATGAAATCGAATGTAATTATTAAGAGTATAATTCTGGACACAATTTGCCTGTTGTATGTCCTGTTATTTGTCTACGCAGCGGTAAGTAAATTTCTTGATTTTGAAAATTTTCAGGTACAGCTTGGACAATCGCCTTTGTTGAGCGCTTTTGCTGAATGGGTTTCTTGGGCAGTTCCCATAATTGAATTAAGTATAGTATTGTTACTTATTATTCGCAAATGGCGCAATTTTGGTCTTATAGCAGCTTTGTTCTTAATGTCAATGTTTACCAGTTACATTTTTATCATTTTGAATTACAGCTCTTTTGTTCCTTGTTCCTGTGGTGGAATATTGGAAAAAATGGGTTGGAATGCCCATTTGATTTTTAATATCGTATTTATAGTATTGGCTGTTTTGGCATTAGCATTGGAGGGCAAATCCAATAACAATAATAGCATAGCGAAAAAGCGGTTGACATTCTTCAAAAGTAGTGCTATCTCAATTCTATCTGGTGGTGCTATAATGGCGATTTTATTTCTGTCGTCCGAAGAGATTATTCATCATGAAAATCCATTTATCAGGCGTTATCCTCAGCACCCTATAATGCTCACTCATACAACTGATTTAAAATTCAATTCCTATTATTTCGCAGGGTATGTTGATAATAGAATGTATCTAGGCAATTATACCGATCCGTTGCATGTGTTATCAGTAGATACGAATTTACGACATCGACAAGTTTTAAAAATATCATTTGATTCAAAAAACATTCCCTTTAAAATGGTTAAGATAGTAGTAAGAAAACCTTATGTCTATTTAATGGATGGTAGAGTCCCTGCCATTTTTATGGGAAAGACAACCGATTGGAAAATTACGAAAGAATTGAAAGGAAGTCCTTATTTTACTTTGGCGGAACCTGTTGATAGCACTAGAATATTATTCAGGTCTAACAACGGTAAAAATTTAGCACACGTAATAGGTGTTTTTACCTCAGATAGTGTTTCAAAAATTAAGTATAATACTGATCTTTTACAACAGCAGCTTGATGGTGTTTTTGATACAGATGGGATGTTGTTGTATGGAGATAAATTACAAAAAATGGTATATCTATACTATTATCGCAATGAGTTTATAGTAGCGGATAAATACTCAGGTCTTGTTCGAAGAGGACATACAATAGATACTATTACAAAAGCAAAAATCAAGGTTTCCTATCTTAAAAACGGGACTGAGCGAAAAATGACTGCTCCGCCACAAACAGTAAATGCACATGCAACCATTTCTGGGGGTCTTCTTTTTGTTCATTCCAAAATAAAAGGGCGATACGAGGATGATAAATTATGGGATCAAGCTTCTATAATTGATGTGTATGATTTACAAAAGAAAACCTATCTATTGAGTTTTCCGATCTATGGAATTGAGGATAAAAAGCTTCAATCTTTTTTTGTCACCACTACACATTTGTATGCATTGATAGGTAATCAATTGGTGGTTTATGAACTGAAATCCATTCTTAAAAAAGAAATAAACATGTTGGAATCGACAGCGTTCTGACAAGTAAAGATATACTAGCGCTAGTATCAGGAAAAAGATCGAACACCTGTAGAAAAAAGTAGGTCAAAGTTTAATTTAATACTTATTATTATGAAAACGTTATTTTTAAAAAAGATGATGCCCTTCGCAGTTGTCGTGATGGGAATTTCGGGAGCCTTTTTGACCACTTCCATGCAAAGTGATTCAAAGAGCAATGCACCTAAATTAGGATATACTCTTAATGGGCAAGGTGCTTGTAATGTTCAAGTAAATTGCAGCGATATCCCTAACCAGGTATGTCGTCTTAATGGAGCAACAGGGCCGCAGGCCTTTGCTAAAAATGCTCAAGGCAATTGCAATGAAATTGTGTATCGTCCTTAAATTTGTAATTTAAGGATTTACCAAAAAGAGCAATGCAGTTTCAAATTTGGAACTGCATTGCTTATTGCTATTATTACACTATTTAATTCAGCTGTTTACTAATCCATGCAGTTGGTAATTCGTCTTTGAGGTAGAATCCAAACCATTGTTGGACACGATCCATAAGATCTTTTTGATTGGTTGGATTAAGGATACTGTGTCCTTCTTTGGGATACAGTAACATTGTATTTTTTTTACCTAATCGGCGAAGAGCTAGATAGTATTCTATACTTTGATGCCAATCGACTTGTTGATCTTCTTTTCCTGTCCACAAAAGTAGCGGTGTTGTGACATTATCAGCAGAAGTGATTGGGGAATTACGTTGATACCCTAGAGGATCTTCAAAAGGAGTATTTACCATTTTCCATTGTTCACTTTGAAAGCGCCACATATCGGGTCTTCCGGTATTCCATCCAACAGTGAAATAAAAGCTATTTAAATCGGTAACAGAAGCACCGGCAACTGCCGTTGCAAACAATTCAGTTTGAGTAATAATAAAAGCAGTTTCATATCCCCCAAAGGAATGACCTATAAGACCAATTTTATTTGAGTTTACAAGTCCGAGGTCAATAATTCTTCTTGTTCCTGCCACTACACAATCAGTTGCTGAAATGCCAGGATTGCCGTTCTCATGAATGATATCGGGTAAGAAAACAAAATATCCCTTACTAGTAAAAATTGTTGAGCTAAAACCAATTTCATTGTAATATGTGGGGTTAATATATCTATGCAGTTCTTTGGATTGTAATTCGTAAACATGGACAATCATAGGATATTTTTTTTTAGGATCATAATTGGCTGGATAAAACAGAACGCCTTTTAAATCTTGTCTTTTCGAATTTTGAAATTCGATTAATTCCGATGTTCCCCAATTGTAATTATAATGTTGTGGATTGCTTTGAAAAAAGAGCTTCGCTTCACAGGAATCTTCTTTAGATACAAGTCTTGGAGGAAGACCAAATTCTTGCTCTCTGTAGAAAAAATTTCGCTTTTTTGAATTATACGAGAATTCATCTGTATACCGGTCTCCAAAGACAATAGGCTTTACATCTGAATCACTTTTCCATTTAAAGTATCCCGTTTTTCCATCTTCTGCTTCAGCTCTCAAAAATAGTTCCTTTTCTAAATCGACAGTATTACTTTGGAGGCCATCATAAATCAAATTTGCAGTGTTTTTATTGGGGAGATCAGCGATACGATAACTGATTTTTGATTCCCGTCCATGAGTCAACCTTCGAAAGGAACTGCCATCAGCTTTAATAGCCCATAAATCATATTGATCATAAACTATTATTTCTTTATCATCAAGATTCCATCCAGGATTCCCATATGGAGACTCAGCCACAAGTTTATATACTTTTCCCATGAACTTGCCTCCGATTTTTGCAGTGATATTTTTATGAGTTCTATCAATACTATTATATATCCACCAATTGTTTTCTTTAAAGTAAGCAATGTATTTTCCTGTTGGAGAAGCAATACTATTTGTTAGGTTACCAGAATGGTTTTTTAAAAGAATGCTCTTTTCGAAAGTTTTAAGATTCATAATATAAAAATCCCTGTTCCCCTGATATTCAAATTGAGGCTCATACTCTTTTGGATTAGATAAAATGGCATATTCTTGGTTACCAGAGAGCATCACATTAGGCAGTTGAGTTGTTGTAATCGGTTTAGACAGATTTGACAAGGGTAGCCATAAAGCCAATTTTGCATACTCTCGAAACTGCCCTTGTTTTTGTTTTTGAGGATAAATCCATTTATCATTTGCATTCCAAACTTCTACATTTGAATCTTCTTTATTTTGTGGAAGATTTGGTTTGTTTTTAAAAGCAAAAAACACTTTTTGTACATCATCTGAGATTAGTAATTCAAAATTTTGATCTAAGGCTATATAAGCATTGTTTGGAAAATTGGGATGAGTTAAAGAATTTAGTTTATACAATTTGTCATTCGCTAGAGTATAGTAGAAAAGTGTCTTATCTGAAAGGTTTTCAGATTGCCCTAAGAAAGCCAGAGACTTTCCGTCTTTTTGCCATGTAAAACCATCAAACTTATCTTCACCACCCTTCAAAAGCGACTTTTCACTATTTGCCTGTTTAAGATCTATAAGTAGTAACGCATATTTATTATTTGAAAAAGTGCTGTACACCAGTTCTTGTTCATTAGGGCTTAACGTAAAATAGGTCACATCTTGAACTTCTTTTACAATTTTTCCAAGAGGAGTTCGAATTAGTAATTCATCTTTGTCTCTTTCGGAATGAAAATTAATAATCAAATGATCTGTGAATTGCGAATACGCATATTGGCTAACCAATTTTATGATTTCTTGTTTTCCTGTTTTTAGATTTAGTATATGTAAGTCTTGTTTAGTCAAGCAAACAAATGTGTTGTTTTTAGTAAAGATTGAATTGTCTCCGGAAGGGTAGCTGTATATTTTATTAGAGATTGTGTTTCGGACAAAAAGGGTGTCTATGCCATTGTCATAGCTCATTCTATAACTGGCCCACTGCTGATCAGGCGCTATTTTATCTAAATTTAACTCTCCCCATAAATGGTAGTCAGATGGGGTTAATTCTTTTTTTCGCATCACCTGTCCCCACAAGGGACAGGCTACTAATGGCAAAATAAAAAATAAAAATAAAATTATGATTGGACATAAAGCTTTGAAATTCTTGCTGGAATTTTTGGTTGTAGTATCGTTTTTTAACATGATTACTTTGTTTAATATCCTGGGTTTTGAGGGCGCAGATTTGGATTGGTACTTAATTCACTTTGAGGAATTGGGAGTAAGCTATCTGTAGCATTCCATCCTGGTTTTATGGCTGATAGTACATTGTCAAGCTGATTAAAGCGCTTCAAATCAAAAAAACGATGTCCATGTTCGGTAAAAAACTCCCACCTTCTTTCCTGTAAGATAGCTTCCAGAATTCCCTGTTTGGTAATAGCAGTTGTATCATTTAGTCCGGCACGATGCCTGATTTTGTTTAAATCTTCTTTAGCACCAATAAGATCACCTTGTTGCGCTCGTGCTTCTGCTCTGATAAGATATTGCTCTGTTAAGCGAAAGACAATGGAGTATTCTTTCGATGTAGCCGTAAAGTTTTCTTCTTTGTACTTATAGGCATGGTGCCAAGTCGTGGTTCCATCTGTTACTTCTTTTATCCAATTTGATTTACGTAAATCACCAATTGTAAAAGAATTTACTAAATCATTATTCAAGGCAACTAAGGGAGGCGGTCCTGATACGAATATAAAGATGGCTGCTTCCTGAGTGTTTCGTCCAGCTGTTGCGGATTGTAATTGCCAGATCGTTTCCTTGGAATTAATTAAAAAGACCTGATCTATATTTTCTTCCAATAAAAAAAGATCTGTTTGGTTTAACAAGGCGGAGGATTCGTTGGCTGCTTCAGCATACGATTTATTATAAAGATATGTTCTAGCCAATAATGCTTTTGCAGTAAATTTATTTGGACGAACTCTGTCACTACTATTATAATTGTCGGGCAAAAAATTAATTGCGTTTTCTAAATCGGTTATGATATGCTCATAAACTTCCTTAGTCGGCATTCTGGTAACTGCACTATTGTTTTTATAATCTGTTTGGGTAATATAGGGAATGTCTCCAAAAAGATTCACAAGATAAAAATGCAATAAAGCCCGAATGAAAAATGCCTCGCCTTGTAATTGCTTCTTGTTTTCAAGAGAAAGACCGGCACTCGCTTGTACCCCTTCGATTATGGAATTTGCAGCGTATATCTGATTGTAAGTTGAGTTCCAATATTCTGCTATAGCTGGGGTAGAGGGTAAAATTGTATTATTATAAAAATCAAAGCTAGGATTAGAGGGAGTTCCATAAGAGGTTAACTCATCGGTATAATTTCCCAATTCGATGGACATACCCGAGTTGGTTCCTGTTAGCATTCCCTTATCTCTAATTTTTGAATATATATCTGTTAGGGCAGCGCTTGCGGTGGCATAATCCTCAAAGACGGTGACATTGGTCAGTTGCGATTTTGGCAACTCAACATCGACGAATGAATCGCAAGAATTCATGGCTAAAAGTAGCATACTGAGCCATAAAAAATATTTTGTAGTAAGATGTATCGTTTTCATTTTTATTACATTAAAATGTTAGTTGAACTCCTGCTGTTATTACTTTAAGAGGAGGTAAGAATCCATAACTGGTAAATTCAGGATCTCCATCTTTGTAAGAAGTGAAAGTCAAAAGATTCTGACTTTGCAACATAATTTTGCATTGGGTATTTTTTAACGGCAGATCGTAGGATAGTGAGATGTTTTTCAAACGAATGAAGGAAGCGTCAGTGATGGAAGCATCACTTTTAGTATATAAATAATCAGCTGTTACCGCAGCATTGTTATTTCCAGCAGTATAGATTTGATAGGACGCATTGTCCCCCGGCTCTTGCCAACTATTTGTTACTCTATTGGGCTGATTGGACATTTGTCCAGCGAATCCCATTGGATATGAACGATTTTTTTGCTTGACAAATTGAAATAAAAAATCAAGCTTCCACCGTTTAAAACTGAGCCCATTTTGAATGCCTCCGTAGTATTTGGGATTTAGATCTACCACAGTTTGTTGGTCTTCAGGAAAAGATATTCGACCGTCACTATTTGTGTCTTCAAATTCGTAAACTCCCGTTTGTGGATTGATCCCTTTATATTTGTAAAGCAATTCAATGTTTAATGGCTGGCCAATACGGTATTGTTGATTATAGGGGGAGCTTTCTAATGCTGGAAAGTGAAGTAGTTTATTGCGAGCAAAAGTTAGGTTTATGCTTGTAATCCAGTTAAAGTTTCCAGTGTTAAAATTAGAGGTGCGTAATGTTAGTTCCAGTCCTGTATTTTCAACTGTAGCATCAAGATTGGATTGCAATACTGTAAAACCAGTTGTACCAGGCAAAGGGACACCCACTAATTGATTAGAAGATCGATTTTGATACCAAGCAACCGTGGCAAAAATTCGATCGTGTAAGAAACCTAGTTCCAGCGCCATTTCCAATTTTTTATTGGTTTCCCAACCAAAATTTGAATTATAAAGGCGTGTAGGTTGCAAACCAATATTTCCATTATAGGCTACTGCTGATGTGGTGTACGTATTTAAAAACTGATAATCTCCAATTTGGTCATTACCTGTAGTACCATAACTAGAACGGATTTTACCAAAACTAAACCATGAATTGTCTTTTAGGAAGCTCTCATTAGAAAATAGCCAAGCAACACCAATTGCTCCAAAATCAGCAAATTGATTTCCAGGGCCAAATCGACTAGATCCATCACGTCGGGCAGTAAGATTCAAAATATAACGCTGTTGCCAGTTGTAATTTATTCTGCCAAAAAAAGCTTGGTATTTGTAGTGGGTTTCATCACTAAGCAATACGTTGACATTATTGGCTGAGGCTAAATTATAGATCAGGCTATTGGAACTAAAGCCATTTCCAGATTGAAAAAGCCTCGTTGTGGTCTGACTTTGAAAGGTAGCTCCCAATAAAACTCCCAGTTTTCCGCTACCAAGGTCTTTTTCCCAATTGATTTGTGGCTCTACTATCCAAGAGGAACGATCCGTATTATTGAGATATATTGCGGAGGTAGCACTGGTAATATTATAAGCAGGATTATATACTGACGAGGGTGCTGTACGGGTTTCTGCAGTACTCAAGTCGGTATATCCAAAACTACTTTTGAGTACTAGTCCCGGCAATAATTCATACGACAATACGGTATTGGCTATCAGATCATTTGTTTTGGATTCGAATTTTGCATTGAGGTTTCTCAGTGGATTATCCCAAGTTCCATTCTCCCAGTTCAAATTACCATCAGCATCATATAGTGGTGGCGCATTAGGAGGTAGCGAACGTGCATCGTAAGTAAAATCAAAAGCAGGTTGATCATTATTCTGAGCGTTATAACCTCCTGAGAATGTTAATCGAAATTTATTATCCTCTGAGCGGTGGTTTAAATTGATTTGACTTCCTCCTTTTTTATATAGGAAGTCACCAGCAAAAACAGTAGATTCGGTGTGATAGTTACCACTTACCAGAAACTGGGTATTTTCAGATCCTCCTGATACAGTACCTTGTAGGTCGTTTATTTGTGAAGTGCCTCCCAAGAGTTCCTTTTGCCAGTCCGTATAACGGTTTTGATCCCAAGTCCCATTAATGTCATAGTCCCAAGGATTGTACTCGGTAATACCATCATTTATAAAAGCTTGTTTGCGCATGGCTAAGTATTGTTGGGTATTCATGAGTTTTATGAATTTTGTAACAGTACCAACACCACAAGAAGCTGTTATGTTAAAAGTGGTTTTTCCGGCTTTTCCCTTTTTTGTAGTAATTAGCACAACTCCATTAGCGCCTCTAGACCCATAGATGGCTGTGGCATCGGCATCTTTTAATATTTCAATGCTTTCAATAGTGTCAGGATTAATACTGTTTAAAGGACTGGTGACGGTAGGAAATGTTGAGGAAGTTTGATTGTAACCAATAGGGTCTGAAGCATAGGGTACACCGTCTATGATATACAATGGAGAATTTCCATCACTACGGATACTATTTTGCCCCCTAATTTTAATGTCAAAACCACCTCCGGGAACACCCGTGGTTTGCGTGATGTTTACACCTGCCATGCGGCCTTGCATAGTTGCCAGCACATTAGTGACAGGTTGGGTTTCGATATCTTTAGCAGTAATTCTGGCAATGCTCCCCGTGCGTTCACTTTGCTTTACGGAATAGTAGCCTGCATTGATCTTGACCTCCTGTAGCGCAGTTGCATCTTCCTGCATTTTAATATTGATTACCGAACGACCAGCAACAGGAATTGTAGCGGTCTTAAATCCCACGTAAGTAAAAATAAGAATATCGTCGGGAGATGCTGTTATGACATATTTGCCGTCGAAATCAGAAACGACCATTTTTTGCTGTCCTTTTACGGAAATACTCACGCCCGATAACGGGCTAGTGCCATCTCTTACGGTACCATTGACCTGAGATTGTTGTTGTGAAATGGAAAGCCGTAAAGTGTTCCGTGCTAAAGCTGGGGCACAACAGAGGTAAAAACCGAAAATAAACGGATACCAAAGTGCCACCAAACCTTTGTTTAATGAAAAAGTTTTCATAATATTGGGTTAGTTAAATGAAATGTTAGTTTTGTTTGCTACGGTCCTCTACTCTAGCTTGCCGGCGGGTTAGAGGGCCTTTTTTTATAAGACTTAAAGTCGAAAGTTTAACGGATGACTGAAAGAGTGGATGATATTTTTTTTATTGCATAGGCATTTGATTTAAAAGTTTTTTAAAAGGAAAGCCTACTGCCGTTGCCTGTTGCAGCCAGACGGTGGCAGTGCCTTTCCTAACTAATTCATTTAATTAATGGGTATTGCGAAACTTAAAATGGAAGCGGTGCTAAGAATGTAAAAACGGAGATTTGTGCCAAGAGAATAAAAAAATGGCATGGAACTCAGCTTAGACGTCTCTTGGTACTGGCATACCTACCACGAATAAGTGAGCCCACGCCAAAGGACGTGAGCATCTTACTTATCATCTCGTGGTTGTAAAACGCCAGTTTCAGAGCCGAGATTCAAAGCGAATGCTTCAATGTTTTTATTTGAAGAGTCGCAAAAGTACAGATATTTTTTAATTATTGATATTCTGTACAATACAAAGATATATTTTTTAACGACTTAAAAGTAGTTAAAAAGAAAAAAAATTATCATTTTTTTTACATAATTATGATAGATGATAAATTATTACGTTTTAAAATTTCAATAATCTTAGTATTGAAAGAACTTCGCGAGCAAAAAAAAGTTTCGCAGGCCGATGTTAATACTGACTTATTAGAAAAGACAGGCTTTGCTCATAATATGGGTAGAAATGAAGTTGAGGGAAATTTTACTATGGAAACACTTTACATCTATTGTAAATACTTTAATATTGAACCTATTGATTTCTTTCGAAAAGTTAACGGCGTAAGTATAGAGGATATTCAAAAATTTCAAAAACATAAAGAAAATAGAACAAGAAAAGATGCCTAGGCATCTTTTCTTGTTTTATAGCTATACGAATAGTTATCAATTCAGGATTATTTGATTTAGGCTAAATAAGTAAGGCTCTATGCGTTCTATATTGGAGGTATGGTATTAGATAATAGGATTTATTGTGGTTTGGGTCACAGGGAAAATATATGAGTTTAGGAGGGATTATTTTCATAATGATAGTTGGAAAACTAGACGGAAGGGATGAAAAAGATGCTTGGTTGGACTTACCCCCAAAAGTTGGACGGTTAACCTAATCCTTCATTTATGAATTACGGTCAATTTGCCGACAAAACAAAATTATTGTTTGTACATTTGCGATGATGAAAGGATACATTAAAATAGTACTTGTAATTCTGATATCGTGTTGCTATGTCAACACCGTATTTGAATTTTCGGATACCGAGGAGAAGGTTAATTTTGAAAATGAAAGTCATGCCTATATTCAACAATTTAGCAACCAAACCTTTGCAAACATTGTAACACAAAGTATTCCGCATTGTGATATTAATTGTGATACACTAATCCAATTACATTTAAGTGCAATTCTACCTGCATCTAAATGTATTTCATCTTACAAAAACTCTTCCTTTCCAAAACCGGATAAGCTTTTTATTTTATATTCTTCTTTCTTGATTTGATGATTTTCTGATTTGACTTTTATAGGCAATTGCTACGCAGTTGTCAGTTTTACTATTTCAGAACAATTCTATTTAAATCCAAAATGAAAAAAATAATATTCATTCTTTTGCTATGTCCATTTATAGCAACAGCCCAAAACACTTTTAAAGCCATCATCAAAGATGAAAAAACAAAAGAAGCACTTGACAGCGTTTCTGTATTCCTAAACGGAACCCAAAACGGCTCAACTTCTGACGAAAAAGGTTTTGTGGTAATTGAAAACATTCCCAACGGCAAACAAACCATTGTTTTCAGTTCTTTTGGTTACCGTAAAATTGAAAGAAACATTTTATTCCCTCAAAATGAAACCATTGTAATATTTCTAGAACCAACATCGGAAGAATTAGAAGAAGTTAAAGTTACCTCAACAAGAAGTAGCCGAGCAATAAAAAATACTCCAACTCGAATTGAAGCGATCGCTTCGGGTGAATTAGAAGAAAAATCCTCGATGCAACCGGGAAATATCAAAATGTTGCTTACCGAAAGCACGGGAATTCAAACGCAACAAACTTCCCAAGTTTCGGGAAGTGCAAGTATTCGCATTCAAGGATTAGATGGGAAGTATACTCAACTTTTACAAGACTGATTTCCATTATATTCAGGTTTTGCAAGTGGTTTGAGTATCTTGCAAATTCCTCCTTTGAATTTAAAACGCGTGGAGGTTATCAAAGGTTCCACTTCAACGCTTTATGGCGGCGGAGCCATTGCGGGATTGATAAACTTGATTACAAAAGAACCAACCGACACAAGAGAAATTTCGTTTTTAGCGAATGTAAATCAAACACAAGCATTGGATTTAAGTGGTTTTTATGCTGAAAGATATAGGAAATCAGGACTTACAATGTATGTTGCAAGCAATTCTCAAAATGCTTATGATGTAAATAATGATGGCTTTTCAGATATTCCAAAATTTGACAGGTATACCATAAGTCCAAAATTTTTCTATTATCCAAATGAAAAAACGACTTTTAGTTTTGGTGCAAACGCAGGATTTGAAAAACGAATTGGTGGAGATATGCAAGTGATAGACAACAAAGCAGATGCTACGCATATGTTTTTTGAGCGAAACAATAGTAATCGATATTCGACACAAGCAAAGTTTGAAAAAACATTTGACAATAAAAATATATTGACAATTAAAAATAGCGTTGGATATTTTAACCGAAAAATAGAAAAACAAACTTATAATTTTGAAGGGCAACAAGTAGCCACTTTTACAGAAGCCAATTATCTAATCCCTAACGAAAAATCAGAATGGAATTTGGGAGCGAATTTAGTTTCGGATAATTTTAAACAAATTAATTTAGTCGCTGACAAATTAGATTATTACAATGCTGCCTTTGGTATTTTTGCTCAAAACAATCTGAACATAACCGAAAAATTTATTTTGGAAAGCGGTTTACGTTTAGACATTACAAACAGAAGCAATGTTTTTGTTTTGCCTCGTTTGTCATTATTGTATAAAATCAACGAAAAATTATCTTCACGATTTGGCGGTGGTTTAGGTTACAAATCACCAACCATTTTTTCGGAAGAAACCGAAGAAAAAGCGTTTCAAAATATAAATTCACTTGATTTTTCAAAAGTCAATCCTGAAAAATCATATGGATTAAATGCCGATGTCAATTACAAAACTACCATTTTTGACGAAGTAAGTTTTGCCGTTAATCAAATGTTTTTTTACACCATTATCAAAAATCCGTTGGTTCTTAATCCAGTTCCTCTGACGGTAAATTATGCCTTTGAAAATGCCAACGGAAATATAGAAACCAAAGGTTTTGAAACAAACGTAAAGCTTCGTTTTGAGGATATTTCTTGTTACATTGGCTACACTTACATTGACGCTCAGAAAAATTTTGATAATAATTCAACCATAAATCCATTAACGGCAAAACATCGAATAAACGCAAACGTAATGTATGAATGGGAAGAAAAATTGCGAATTGCTTACGAGGTTTTTTATGTTGGAAATCAGTATTTGACAAACAACGAAAAAGTTAGGGATTATTGGGTTATGGGAGTTTCAGGAGAATACAAATTCAAGTATTTCAGCATATTTTTGAATCTTGAAAACTTTTTGGACAGCCGACAATCGAAATGGGAAAATATGTATTCTGGAACAATCCAAAACCCACAATTTAGGGAAGTCTATACACCAACTGACGGATTTATATTGAACGGTGGAATTAAAATTAAGCTGTAAAGAAGCCAAATGAAAACAAAAATAATCACACGAACCGTCTGGATATTATCCATAGTCAGTTTGTTTACCGATACGGCGAGCGAAATGCTTTATCCAATAATGCCAATTTATTTAAAAACAATCGGATTTTCTATTGTATTAATAGGTGTTTTGGAAGGTTTTGCAGAAGCTTTGGCAGGTTTAAGCAAAGGATATTTTGGGAAATTATCGGACAATTCCGGAAAACGTGTTCCCTTTGTTCAACTCGGTTATGCTTTAAGCACTATTTCAAAACCAATGATGGCAGTTTTTACATTTCCACTTTGGATTTTCTTTGCACGAGCTATTGACCGCTTCGGGAAAGGAACTCGCACAGGTGCAAGAGATGCTATTTTATCGGATGAGGCAACTCCGGAAACAAAAGGAAAAATTTTTGGTTTTCATCGATCAATGGATACTTTTGGGGCAGTTCTTGGACCCGCAATAGCATTAGTGTATCTATACTTTTACCCACAGGATTACAAAACACTTTTTTATGTCGCTTTTATTCCTGGGTTACTTGCCGTATTGGCTTCCTTTTTTTTGAAAGACAAAACTATAGCCCATCCAATAGAAAGAAAACCGACACCTTTTTTCTCCTTTCTAAATTATTGGAAAACAAGTTCATCACAGTATCGAAAATTAGTAATCGGATTATTGGCATTTACATTATTCAACAGTTCCGATATTTTTTTATTGCTAAAGGCAAAAGAGGCAGGATTAAATGACACAGCAGTAATTGGAATTTATATTTTTTACAATTTGGTTTATGCGCTTTGCGCATTTCCAATAGGAATTTTTGCAGACAAAATAGGATTAAAGAAAATGTTTCTATTTGGACTTTTATTATTTTTAATCGTATATTTTGGGATGGCTTTCAGTACTAATATTTATACTATTGCAATGCTGTTCTTTATTTATGGAGTTTATGCAGCAGCAACTGAGGGGATTTCCAAAGCTTGGATTAGTAATATTTCCGACAGAAAAGATACTGCAACAGCAATCGGAACGTATTCGGGTTTTCAAAGTATTTGTACAATGTTAGCGAGTTCATTAGCAGGCTTAATTTGGTATCAATTTGGTGCAAATTCCACATTTATAATTACTGGAATAGCAACAATTTTTATTAGCATTTACTTCTCATTTTTTGTGGAAAATAAAAAAATATTATGAAACTAAAATCAAACATAGACAAAGACTGGAATAATAATATACGGAAAAAGATGTTTTGAGGCATCTTTTTCTTTTTTATAAGAGGTAAAGAATACTTATCAATTCGGGATTAAAGCTTATCAAAAAAGGATTTTCTGATTTTGTACTAAAAAGTAACTCTCTATAGGTTATATATTTGAGTTATGGAATGGTATGAAATACTAATTAGCCCAGTGGGAGCTTATAAATTGAACGTTGGATTTATATTCGGTATATTTTTGTGGTTTTTAGGAACGTTTCGTAATCATTTTGGATGTTTTTTATTGTTTTAAAAACTATACTTTAGAAAAAAGAGCAATCAGTTGGGCAATTGCGGGATTGTTTAAACTTTCCTTGGGGTAGGAGAATCCTATTTCCCTATAGTATTTCGGTCCATTATAGGGTTTTATTTGGAAGCCTTTCCATGGTTTGGCGAAAAATTCCGGGAGAAACGTGATGCCTAAACCAGCCATCAATAGCGTCAGAACTTCGGTTTTTGTGGTACAATTGGCCACAGTATTCCATTTGCTTCCCGAATTGTTTAGGATCGAAAATGATTGTTGGTGCGCCTCGCAAGGCGGGCAATGGATAAAGTCCTCTTTGGCCAGATCACTCAGTTCGATGATTTCCTTTTCTAATAGAGGGTGGTGATCTGGAATGCATAACACATAGTCTTCATGCCAAAGGGACAAGAATAAGTCCTCTTCGTATTTCCATTCCCGAACTAAAAGATTGATTTCACAATCCCGCCCAATAGGACGAATGTCCCACTCCAGCAATTCGATGTTTTGGGATGCAGTTTTGAAAAAAGTACTTTTGAATTCCTGAGGAAGGTCTTGTGCGACGCCAATGCAAATTTTATGTTTGAACTTTTCGTGTAAAAACAAATCGGGCAAGGTGGCTAAATCGCATAAAATCCTTTTGGCAATGGGGTATAAATAATGTGCTGCTTCTTTAGCGATAACTCCTCTTTTGTGGCGGCTAAAAAGTTCTTTTCCTAATTCTTTTTCGAGTTGTTTTATTCCGTTGGAGATGTTAGGCTGAGAAACAAAACATTGTTCTGCAGCACGGGTCAGGTTTTTCTGTTCGTAAACAGCGACAAAAAACTTTAGTATTCTCGTATCCATAATTATTATGTATGATAACTATTTAAAAATTGTATTTTGAGTCCAGTTAGAAGTGCTCTACCTTTGCGGTCTTATAAATAAGTGCAAATATATATCATAATGAAAAAGTATCATAAACCTTTAATTGTTATTACTGGAGCTAGTTCGGGAATTGGTGCCGCTACGGCAAAATTATTTTCCGCTCAAGGATATCCTTTATTGCTATTGGCCAGAAGAATAGAAAAAATCGAAGCTTTAGGCTTGCCTGACACTCTTTGCAAAAAAGTGGATGTCATCGATTATGATTCTTTGAAAGCTGCTATTATCGAGGCAGAGGCACTATACGGTCCAACTGATGCGATCGTCAACAATGCTGGGGTGATGCTTCTTGGAGACATTGCGAGTCAGGACGCTAAAGAATGGAAGGAAATGTTTGATGTGAATATTTTGGGATTGCTAAACGGAATGCAAGCTGTTTTACCCCAAATGAAGGAAAGACAACACGGAACGATCATCAATATCAGTTCTATTGCCGGCAGAAAAACTTTCCCCAATCACGCAGCCTATTGTGGTACTAAATTTGGGGTGCACGCCATAACCGAAAATGGAAGAGAAGAAGCCGCCAGTTTTAACGTTCGTATGGTAACCATAGCTCCAGGAGCTGTTGAAACCGAATTGTTGTCACATACTACTTCTGAAGCAATCAAAGTGGGGTATGGTGTATGGAAAGACGAAATGGGAGGTGTGTTAGACCCGAATGATGTAGCAAGTGCAATTGCATATGCATACAACCAACCGCAAGGCGTAAATATAAGAGAGATCGTTTTGGCTGCGACAAAACAACAGCAGTAGATAAGTTTGCTTGATTCCTCAGGTATTAACTCGTTCATGTTTGATATTTGAGGTATGGAATTGTATAAAATGACACTATCTTCATTTACTGCAAATACAAAACTGCTTGTCCTAATTATTATTTTTATGATTTAAAAATTCGATATGAATTTTTAAATCATAAAAAAATCTATTGACAATGAGTCACTATCTCGGATAATTAAGGCCAAAAGAATGGCCAGAAGTATTACAAAATATTCTATTCGTTCTTCCTTTTTCTCTGCATATCAGTTCATACTCTACAGCTTTTTTTGTACGACTAACGCAAACATAACATAATCTTTGTTGTCGGTTTTTTTTGGTTATATTTGGGTTGGAGTTAATTCAATAGTCAGCTTTTAGCAATGGGCGCAAAACATTATTATGTGGTGCAAATAGACTTAAATTCGAAAGTGGCGGCATGAAACAGACAACGTTCCCAAACACAACCCAACAAGACAATCAGAACTATTTATGATGAATGTATTAATTCAACAATTACAGGAACAGTATTCCTTTTCAGAAGAAGACATTGCGTTGATTAAGGAAAATACCTAAACAAAAACCTTTCAGGCAGGCGATTATTTCTTGGAAGCGGGTGCTATTGCCCATCAAATTGGATTTGTGGTTTCGGGCGTGTTTCGTTTCTTTTTTTACGACAAAAATGCAAACGAAATCACCAGTGTTTTTCTCAAGGAAAATGAATTCGTAACCAATCTGACCAGTTTTTTCGAGTACTTGCCTTGCTCGGGTTCCATTCAGGCCGAAACGGATGCCGATATAATAATTATTGACCGAAAAGCTTGGGACTTGTTTTGTCAAAAAATCCCAAATTGGGAAAAGGTTTTGAGACAAATCAGCGATAAATTTTTGATAGACAAAATCAATTTTCAACGATCACTCATCAATCAGGATGCGGCAAGCACCTATCTTAATTTTGTGGCAAAATATCCAACCGTTATCCAACGGGTGCCATTAGGACATATCGCCACTTTTTTGGGCATTACCCAATCCTCTTTGAGCAGAATCAGAAAACAGCTTGCCGAAAATCATTTTTTGCCAAATGACAAAAAATAAAGGCTAAATTTATAAGAGTTTTGTCATTCCTAAAACAAAGTATTGCATTTGCCGTGTTGCCCTTTAGCAATTTCAAATACTGATACTCAAACTAAAAAATAATGAATAATATTTTTGAATTAGAACAACTAACCCATTTAGTACTGGCACAATACCACCGCTGGTACCAGGTCTATGAAGTGCCTTTCACGGAGGAACGCATCAAAAATCAAAAGGATATTTTGAGTGATGACGTGGAAATTAGTTCCCAATTGGGCACCACAAAGGGCAAAGAGGGATTGGAAGACCGTCTCAAAGTCTATACGGGATGGCAAAATGCCCACCACGTAAAACACACCGAGGTGCAACTATTACCTGATGGACAACTGTCACTCGAAGCCGATATCCTCTATCAAAACATCCGCCCGGATAACAGTAAATATAGCTACACGCTACATTATTCCACGGAGCTGCAACCAAGGGAAAATGACCTGCCGCTATTTACCAAATTGGATCTGAAACCCACAGGCGAAGTAAAGGAATTTATTTTTGAAGATGCCTATCCTGAAAACAGGGTTAAATCATTCATGCACTATTGGCTCTATCTGATGGAAAATCCAAACAGTGATAAGTTTAGGGAATTATTAGCAGCTGATTTTGCACTACAATTAAGTGCAGGACAAAATATTACCGCTTTACCGGAATTCGACGAATGGATGAAATCAATTTCAAGCAGGATTCTAACGAGTAGCCATTCCTACAATAACCTTAAAATAGTGGATAATGAAGACAACACATTCACCGTTTTCGTAGACTTCGATTGGAAAGGTATCAATATAAATAATGAAAAAATGATTGCCGAAACCCATCACGAATGGCTATTGACCAACAACATGGAAGAACGCTTTGCCAGAATGAAAACAATGAAAGTGACAATCATCAAACCTTTTCAGGTAGTCACTGACTTTTAAGTTTTTGAAGTCTTATCATATCTGTCGCAAAGATCACTGTGAGAGCCAAAGCCGATTTTAGTAATAGAATTGGCTTTTTCTTTAGTGTGTGTCTTTTGTTTAGAAAAATATTTAGATAATGATGTTAAAATAAAAATAGTTGAATGTGAACTATTAGGCCTTTTTTAGACTGATAAAATGTATTATTAACACCAACAGCTAAGTTTTCGTTGTACAGCCCATTTAAAAATCTAAATCTTTAGAAAATAACATAAGAACCTCGCTTAAGTCATTTTAAGCGAGGTTTGTTTTTGACCAAAATATTATTTTTTTGATTCTTCTACAGAAACTTTTCTAAACTCTTTTAATAGTTTCTCTATTTCCAAAGTTGATTTACGGGCTCTTGGTCCGGCTGCTTTAACACCTTTCTCAATAAGTGATTCAGATTCTGTTTTAAATGTTTCGATTTCGGCGTTGATTTTTTCGATTAAATCTTTCATGATAGTACTTTATTAAATTAGGGTGCAAAAATAAAAGTTTGCTTATTAGATATAACTAATTTGTTGTTAAATTCTCATTTTTTTATGAGTGGTTGCGATATGTAATTCAATATATATAGACGGTGGTTGGTTGGTTATGAGTGACTTAAGAGTTGATTACTCGATTTTAATTTTATAAGCTATCAGTTTTCTAAATACCCGATTTTTACCTGTTCCAGCAGTTTTACATTTTCTTCTATCGTATTTTGAAAAAACTCTGCCATAATTTTGGCGATATCGCTGGAGTGAATATCAAGCGTATTTTTCTTTAGTATCTTTTTTATCCTTAGAAAAAGATCTTCGTTCAATTGAGCAATTTTACCCATATCCCTTCCTAAAACTCTTGCAGCAATCCAATGCAGGTTGATATCTTTATCTCCAAAAAGATCATTGTGTTTTTCATATATCTCATCAGCATACATATCAAAAAAATGCTTCAGGATTTTGCTAATGTCTTTGATATCATCGCGTCTTATTTCTGGACGTTCTTGAAAAGCAAGCAACTTGAGTAGTACAATGCCAGGCAAGGTGCAAAACTTGAAACGGTGTTTTTCTTCGAGCTCAGCTTCCGGAAGACCGGAATCATATATCTCTTTGAATCCAGGCATATTGAGACTGGTAAGCCCAGTGCCTTCAACCGTTACATTAGTAGGTTTGGCTTCGATTTCACCAAAAGGCATTAAATCTATTTGTATGATATTTTTCCATTTAAGGACAAAACCATTGCCTTTATAGGGTGTAAATCCTTCCACATTGATGAGATATTCTCTGAGATCCGCATAGGTGTTTTTGTCATTTATAAAAACGGCAAAATCGATGTCTCCAGTTACTCTGCTGGGTGGTATATCGTTTATGGCTGTCATCCAAACATCACGTGCCACGGCACCGACTAGATAAAAGTCTATCCCATATTTATTCAGCCCCTTTTCTAATGCGGTAAGCATTTCTGAAATGTATGGCTGCTGTTGTAATTGTTTAAAACTGATCTTGTAAATACTCATCGTAAATTTTTTGTGCGGTTTCAGTACATCTGCGGTCTCCTTTATTCATTAAATCGGCATAGGCTAAGAGCGGATGTACCGTGTTTGTGTTTTCTTGCGCATCTATCCAAAACTGTTTAAATACTTTAATATTGCCTTCTAAATCCGGAACGAGACGGTAATTTTTCATTAAATCGCTTCTTTCTTCGTTGGTGTATAGGGTCAATTCCTCCGGACGTAAATAATTGGTGAGGAGATCGCCTGCCGGTTCTCCGCCCCAGATTGTTTTACTGTTTTTAAGAGGAACATCTTTCCAGTTATAAAAATCGTCTTTATTTAGGAAACGAAATGTTCCTATCGCTAATGTTGGCTTTAGGCGTTTTTCATATTCCATCACCCATTTATCTAACAATTTTTTCTTGTTTTCAATCATGAGTTCATTCTTGGTTAGCTGTATTAAAAAACCTTCCTCTTTTAAGCCATTGAATATGGTGTTTAAAGTACCAATTCCAGTATTCGTTAATTCAGCAATTTCCCGATAGGTACTGTTGATACAATCCTTAATTAGAAATTGATAAATCACTTTTAATCCTGTTTTAGTAAAAGCTCTATTAGTTGTCTTATTTTTTAGCTCTATAGGTGCATTGCCATCAATATAGAGATAGATTTCATCCTTATTCAGGAAGATGTTCCCATTTGCTTCTAGATAGGCAATATTTCTTTTGCGTAGCTCTTCCTTTATTTTTGGGAAGATTCGTTGTGCGACAATAATAAAAGGATTTTTTGTAATGGCAAGTTCTTCTATTTTAGCAAGATGTATGTTCCTAAGTTCTTTTTTTATCTCAGCATATAGTTCTACGGTATGTTTATTCAACTGCAGTAGTAGTGTACCATCAATAGCATCATCATTGTTGAGTTCTTTCCACTCCACATTGATAGTACCGTCCTTTTGAAGATTATTTATAGCGTACTGTATAATCTCTTTTTCATTCATTTGTTCACTTATTTATAATGTTCGCGAAAACGTGAACATTTAAAATTAATGAACAAATGTACTATTATTATCTTTACTAACAATATTTAATACATTAAAACGACTATGGATTTAATGTAATACTGAATATGAAAAACAACAGGAAATTGGTAAACCGTAACTAAAAACAGTTTGTCGTAATTATTTAGGTTATACGATTACACGGATTACAGTTTTCAATTATATTTATGACTGCCCTTTTTTAATCTCTTCTATAAAATAGGAGGTTGGCATTCCGGTTCTAACAAAAAATGCATTCGCAAAACGTTGGGTACTGCTAAAACCAGCCTCTTCCGCTAGAGCTTTGTTTGTATAATTCTGAATCTTTTTATCCTCTTTTAATAAGGTTATCAAATAGTCCACTTTTAGATCATTGATATACTTTACAAATTTCTTCCCCCTGTAATGTGATATTATTTTTGAAAGATATTTTACATTTGAATCAAATGATACTGTCAGCTTTGTTGCTGTTAAATCTTTTTCCAGAAACATTTTATCCTTTTCAAATTTCTCCAATTGTTTCAACATAGATACTACAGTATCTTGATTTATATCTTCAATTCCATTAACTATATTTTTGGATTCAACTTTAGTGACAGTTTCACTTTTTTTCATCAAATCATCAAATCTTTGCCGATAGACTTTCCTATTTCTAATATGTCTATAGATAAGAAATACTACCGTTAAAAATAAAAAGAGTATTATACTTGTAAAAATGTAATCGTTATATTTTCTTTTATCAAATAATCTTTCAATATTGTTTTTCTGAAACAGCAATTCTTTTGTGTCATATTCTTTGGTAATTTTTCCTGATACATATCGATATCTGTTGTGTATGATGCTGTCCACTTTAAGCAGTTTTTCAATATAGTAAAGCTGTAGATTGAGGTTATTTTTGGATTTATAATAATTAATCAATAATTCATAGTTATTTCGTAGATCAGGACGAATGTATCCTTTATCATTAAAAATGGCATCCACTTTTTTGAAATAGGGTATTGCCATTTGGGTATTCTTAAGATCCCAATAACTTTTTCCAATATAAAAATACCCAACAGCTTCATTTGCGAAATCCTTGTATTTATGTACGGTCGGCAGTGCATAGGTTATTTTTTTAATGGCCAAGGAATAATTGCCTCGAAAATATTGATTCACCCCTTCCGAGTGAATGAAGTAGTCCCGCATTTCATCATTAGCGAGTCTTCTCCCTTCTGCGATGCCCAGCAGGTTTGTATCTGTACATAAACCATAATTACCAATGCGATTATAACATATACCAAGCGAATGAAGTGAATTCAAATAGCCTCCAACACTGTTTTCTTTAAAGTAACCGATGCATTCCTTAAACAGAGAAATTGCCTCGTCATAAAATCCAAGAAAGTATTTTATATGCGCAATATTGTATTTTGTCTTATAGATCAAATATTTGTCATTGGTTTTGGAAATATAATTATTGGCTATAAGATAATTGTCCAATGCATAATCATGTTTTTTCAGGGAATAGTATACGATTCCTTTTGAAAGATAGGCAGAGCCTATCAAAGCATTGTCCATTGACTTTTTTGCAGTATAGACCATACTGTCTGCATAGATCAGTTTGAGATTTTCAGGGGAGTGATGTACATAGTTTTTATATCCGTTTACGACTTTTTCAAAATTTTTTTCTGATTTCGATTTCACTAAATAGAATCGAAGATACAGTGACTGCTTACTACTGTCATTTTCCGATTCCTCTATCCTCTTAAAGAGATAATCATAATCCTTATTTCGAAGTGTATCAGGAATTTTAAAATGGATTTCCTGTGCGCAAATTTGATCTCCCAAGCAAAGAGATAAAATTAGTAGATACTTTTTAATCATAGGCTAAATTAAAAATCGGATACTATATTCTATACAAAAGCATTTTTGAAGGTAATAATAGACTGAAAAAGCTACAACGGAATATTTTGCTGAAAATTGCATCAAATATAGCGTGAACAATTAATAATGGGTAAGTTTTCGTCAAAAACAGTGTATGGATTTTCCGAAAATCCATAGCATAATTTCCGAAAATCCATACATAAACTGTTGCGGGACAAAAAAATGACTTTTAGATTTGTCTCGAATTCAAAAGCAAAAACATTTAGCATCGTGCTAAATTTAAGTTCTGCTTACCCGGGTGAAATGAACTGACTACAAAAATAGTCGGACACATTTAACACATTTCAATCATGAAAAGCATTTCATTAAGATTAATGATTTTATCATTACTAATTGTTTCCTGTACCCCTGACACTACTGATACTTCTGACAGTACCAACAGTGAAATCAATAACAAGAAATCAAAAAAAACGGCGCGTTATGTGCAAAGTCTAAACTCTTTAAACCCTATAAGCCCAGAAAACCCTGCAAACATGTATGACCTTGCGGGTAAGTTACACAATGATATACTCGATATTTATTTGTCAGGAAATTATCAGTACAATACAATTGAAGAAATCAGCCAACAAATCGAAGCCATTGCAGCTGAAAACAATGATTTAATGATTTTAAACGTAGGAACAGACCTTCCCATTAATCTTGATCTAGTGCAAGAGATCATAAATAATCCCCAAGCTGCACTAGATGAGGCTATTGTAAATTCCATAATGACCAATGCAGCAAAAAGTAGTCTTTCCAGTTTTATGAATGATGTGCTTTTATGGGAAAACAATCCATACGAGGAAATTTATCAATCTATAGTAACCTATGAATCAGCTGTAATGACTAATCCTGAATATAATGGTGAGGATAAAAGAATTATCCTCACCACTTCATCTATAGTCAGGTATTCCATCTATTATGATTTAATAGACAAAGATAAAGATTGGGACACCTCTAAAGGCCACCGTGTTGGAGGGCTTAGTGGTGCTATCTATAATTCCTCTATTGCGGTAAGGAGATCCCTTGTCACAGGCATTATGATAAATAATCTTGCAACTGAGTGATGATGCATTACATCTATACCATTGAAAAGGAAATAGTATACACGTTTACCGTTTTTTTGATCCTCTTCAATCTTGTTAGTCTTTATTTCATCGTAGATCTATTTTCCTACGATGAAATAATTGGCTATCTCACAAATGGCGAGATAAAAAGTGATAGCCCGCGTAGTCTGGCCTATTTACTTTTTGTGAGCGGCATGTCTAATTTACTTTTTGTTACTGTTTCATTGATGTCCAGGTTACTTTCTGAGTAACCTCCAATCAACGTGAACCTTAATAAGGTAAAATTTATTTAGCTGATTGTAATTTTATAAAAGAGCTTGTTGTGATAAGAAAAAATTCAAAATATCGCCACATTGGTTTACAAGTCCACATTTATGAAAGTTCCACATCTAAAATAGCTTTTAGTGAGCTACTTAACGTAAACCATTTTTCTATACTGATTGTAAAATCGGGTTCCTTATATATACAAATAGATGACAAAGAAGTTACTGTCTTCGAAAATGAGTTACTAGTGGTTCCGATACGAAGTTCATGTGAAATTTTGATAATGAGTGACCAATTGCAAATTTGCTTGGTATCATTTACACCTGAGTTTATTTTTGAAAATAGTATTCGAATACAGCATATAGGATATTTTGATTTTTACATTAGAAAACTTCCTTCTAAAATTTTTATCAAAAATAAAGACCTCCAGCATTTAATATTCTTGTTTGAACAGTTGTATCGTAAAACACGAAAATCTAACAAACAAATTTTTAAAGAAGAAGTATTACTGCTTAGTTTTAATCTATTTCTTTATGTATTAGCAGAAAAATATAGCAACTATTTTCAACAATTAAACGAAAATTATACGATAAAAGAAAAACTGGTTCTTCAATTTTTTAAAATTTTAGAAATGAATTGCAGAAAACACCATGATGTAAAATATTATGCAGAAGCTTTATCTATGACACCTGACAACCTTACAAAAATCATTAAAGAACTTACAGAGAAAACTGCGAAGCGATTTATTGTCGAGGCTATTGTTCTTGAGGCAAAAAACTTGCTTCGAAATGAAGATTTAAATATTTCCAATATTAGTGAAGAATTGCAATACATCAATTATTCTTCCTTTAGTATATTTTTTAAAAGGCATACTTCCCTGTCTCCTTCTGAGTACCGTTCCCGACTAAATTCCCATTAAATACAATAAAACACATGTTTTGACCGGGTTAAAAATGTTCTATAAGCATTGATTTAGAGTACTCTCGATTACAAGTCGAGAGAAATATTTACTAAGTAAAAGTAAAAAAAATGACTCAAACCTATCTTTTAGAATGGATGGATTTAACGGTTACTTCAACCCTTAATCCCAATAAAACGGATCTTACTATGATTACTCCAATTCAATCAAGAGCGATTATTGAAAAAGCGACTGAGCAAACATTTTTTATCCAGTCACAGTTTACGGTACAGGTTTTTTCGCTTACTAAGGAGAAACAGATTAAAATTTTAGTTGGTAATTATTATTCGTCATTGCTATTTCTTTTAGATAAAATCACAGAAATAAATAGTAACAACGATTTACATAGAGATAATCTAAAAGAGGTTACAGCTACTTTAATTTCTTGTTTGGATGAATTAATAACTTTTGTAGAATCAAGATTTGCAAACTATTTAAGCGTGCCTTTTCAAATTATTGAAAAAAAGATAAATGAACCCTCTGTAACAGACTCTCCTTCCGGTAAAATTTTATGCAAACTTTCAACGGATCAGACCGCCCTAATACTAAGGGCATCCAATGAATTAAAAATTCTTATTTCAAAATCAATGAATCATTTATTTAAAACAATTGTTCCTTTTCTATCCACTCCAAATAAAGTAAACCTCTCTTATGATGCTATGCGTAGCAAAGCTTACGTTGCAGAAGAAAGGGATAAGAAAATAGTAATTGAAACATTGGAACGCATAATTAAACAGATTAAAGAATATTAACTAAATACTAATAATTTAAAATTTAAAAACATGAAAAAGCTACCCTACATTTTGACCACAATGATTCTGATAATCACAGGCTGCCAACCTAAAAAGCTAGATGAGAAATTGGCTACTGCCATTATTCTAGAAAAAAATCATTATCCTAGTATTGTAGACCATAATATTTTCTGCAATGATCCTGTACACGCTTACACCATTTTTAAATCGGGATTGGTAGAAAAAGGATTTGTAAAAGTACTTCAAAGCAAGAAATTTGGTGACACAACCTCTTTCGTGAGTTTTACCGATGCTGCAAAACCTTACTTACTGCCTACACCCAAAGATGATAAAAGATATAAAATTCAACGTGTAAAAGTAGCGGATGAAGAGTTTGGCGCTATTGCAGAAATCAGGATTATGAGTTCTGATAATAAGGCGATTGTGACTTACAATATGGTTCGAAGAAAGAATGTTTTTGCTGCTGCTGTTAAAAATGGTTTGCGAGACACGGTGAATCATGAAGTGTATTTTATACGAACCGATGATGGTTGGCAACTAATGGATAAAAAGTCGGAAATTGAATTTTTATCATTTTAGAATAGGAATAACTATCCTAAAATAATTTATTTGATCATCAAATTGGCCTCCTATTGTGGAGGCTTTTTTATTTTTTTGCATTTTTTTTATTTTTTTATCCCTGATTTTACTGGGGGTCCAGCAGGGTACAACTGGGGTACAACAAAAAGTTGGACTTGTGACGATTTGTTGTCTATCGTTTCTTTGCCCTGTAATGATGAATATCTGGATTTGGAAAAGTTTCCATCAAACGGATTGCAAAGAACTAATGTAGAACGATAAAAATGAAGAACGTATGTTTACAAACATTTCATGGGTAAATTACATAGTTGTAGTTGCCCTACTATTAGCAAGCTGGTATTTGTTTATTGCCTTTCGATTTTACTTTGATGAGATCAAAGACATCGCAACAGGTAAGCGAAAATTTCCATTTCATGGTTTAGAGAAAACAAGGTTCCAAAACACTCCATTTGAGCCAAGTAGTATTAACCCTCCTGAAATACCATCCTTTCAATCTGAGTTTGCAATATCTGACAATACGTTTGAGGAAGTTGAAAATTTGGTGGAGCGACTAAAAAATGTTGTTGCAGATGCGACCAAAAGAAAACTTCTCAAACAAGAATTTATCGACTATCTCCGATTGGTTCTTACCGAATATCCCAATGTTAAAAATTCTCCATTTAGTAGTTCAGTGAGTGAACTGATTGTCTCAGAATGTGACAAACTCGAATCTGTGACCTTAACTCAGGTGGAAGCGGAAGAATTATGGAATTGAAAACACTAAAACAATATTGCGGAGGAAATGCCCCTGTCCATCCCGGCGCGGTATGGCATATGTAACAGGAAAGTGGAATTGCGACAGCGGCAACCCCTTCGCTTTTTATCGAATTATTTAAACTTTAAAATAATGTGTTATGAAAAAGTGCAGTTGGAATTTTAAAATGTTTACCAAACAAAGAATTGTTGTTGCCAGTATGGTTCTGGTGCTACTGGCAATAAATTACCAATCCTACGCCCAAGACGGTCTTGCAGGAATCAATGAAGCCAATCAAAAGGTAAGAAGTTATTTTGATGCGGGCACCCAATTGATGTATGCCATCGGTGCGCTCTTAGGTTTAATAGGTGCTGTCAAGGTATATCAAAAGTGGAATGCAGGGGATCCTGATACTGGAAAAGTGGCGGCAGCTTGGTTTGGTAGTTGTGTTTTTCTAGTTGTAGTGGCAACTGTAATCAAATCCTTTTTTGGGATTTAAAACCCAACGTTATGGAAAATATCCTGAAAGAAAAGCTATGGTTCTATATCATCCATAACAACCCCGACCTGATGTTTACTTTACAGGAAGAGTACTCCGTAACGGATTACCTCAATGAAAAAGTAAAAGCTGTAAAATCCATTATGGAGGATATGCTATCAGAGGGTACGCCCCAATATATCATAGAGGAAATTTGTCTCAATGTACTTACCGAAGATTTAAAGCCTTCCCGATTTCTATATATCTGTAGTCTATTGGAAGAGGAGTTTGAGGATACCTATGCCACTTTTAGTAAATCAGGTATTCTCAGATATGAGGTTATCAACTTGATGGAAAGTTGCAGGGAAGTTTTTGAAACTGTTGGTTTTACAAAGGAAAATGAAGAGGATCCTACTTTGAGGAATGCAGTTATTGGTCAGATTGCTGACTATCTGAGTTGAGCTATTTATGGAAGTGTGCAGTATGAAAAGGAGTAATTATGGCTTACAATCTATCCCAAAAACTAAGTGCCAACATCAAGGCAATCGCTACTGCTATTGTATGGCAGCAGGGTGACGTTCTTGCTGAAGAAGCTATAGCATCTCTAAAAGCATACGCTGGTTTTGGCGGTATCAAGGCTGTTTTATATCCTTATGGAAGTGCCGAAGACTGGATGAAATCTGGAGCTTCAAA
Organism: Flavobacterium laiguense; assembly: GCF_003097655.1. GTDB lineage: Bacteria > Bacteroidota > Bacteroidia > Flavobacteriales > Flavobacteriaceae > Flavobacterium > Flavobacterium laiguense. The sequence goes on along the minus strand of NZ_QCZH01000003.1, from coordinate 64,240 downwards.
AGATGACCTTAAGCTGCATCCAGAGATGACTCGCTTGCATGAACTGTTGCAGGATCACTATTCGCAAAAGCAGTACAATGAGGTTGTTTCATCGCTTCGCAATAGTGTGCTTACCGCCTTTTACACACCTGAAATTGTTCCCAGAACATTATACAATACTTTAAAAGAACTAGGTATTACCCCTAAAAGATTATATGAACCATCGGCGGGTTCAGGAATTTTCATCACGGAAGCCGAAAAAGTGTTTCCGAATCTAGAACAGATTACGGCTGTTGAAAAAGACAGATTGAGTGGACTGGTCCTTTCGGCTTTGAACAGTACACTAACAGCAAACAGTACCACGCATATTGCAGGATTGGAGGAAACTCCAACAAATGACAACAACAGTTATGATCTTGTGGTTAGCAATATCCCTTTTGGTAATTTTTCAGTTTACGATGAAGGGTATCCTGATAAAGCAATTTCAGGAAAAATTCATAATTATTTCTTTGCAAAAGGACTGGACAAACTAGCCGATGGCGGACTCATGGCATATATCACGACAGACGGTTTTTTGAATAGTCCTTCAAATGAAAGTGCTCGAGAATATCTTTTTCAAAAGGCAGATTTCGTAAGTCTGGCAGTTATGCCCGATAACCTGATGAAGGAAACAGGAAATACGGAAGCTCCAAACCATTTACTCATTGTTCAAAAAAACACAGACAAAAAGGTGTTTTCAGATGATGAAAATAAGCTATTGCAAACTGTTGGAATGGAAAACGAGTTTGGAAAATACAGCATTAATAAATATTTGCACGACAGACCAGAGCTAATAATAGGTAATGAAGTACAAGCAGGTAAAAATCAATACGGACAAGCACATCAAAGAGTATGGCAAAGTGGTGATATTAATTCAATTGAAAACCGTTTGGCACAAACAATTACTGATGGATTACGCGAAAATTTTAACAAGGATCGCTTTGAGCAAGGACAACAAGCAGGTATTGTTCAACAGCCCGAAGTAATGGGACAAAAATTTACTTACTTGCCCATGCCAGAAAGCAAAGCAAGCGGTATTTCTGTTCAGCTGGGATTATTTGACACCGTGCCTGCTGAGAATATCAATCGTGCGATGGATTATATCAATCCACTCGATGAAACGGTAGTTGACAAAAAAACAGCACGAATACTAAGTACAATACGCACAACAGATAATCCCTCACATGAAAATGTGATGCTTATTACCGCCAAGCAAAACAAGACTAATCGGTACCTGTACAAATTATATTCTAATGTAAAAGAGATAGAAGGTTTTTCATCCAACTGGATGAATGGCGGATTATTACCCCATGAACTATTGGCTTTATCCAATACGCTTCAGCAATATGATCATGCATATATTTATGAAGGAGATACAACCCTTGAATCCGCTTTTAACCTAGAAAGACAGCTTTATGAAGAAGTCACCGCATTCAAATCCTTCTATAAAGATGGAACACTGGTTCGTCTTGGAGAATCAATTGGAACTATAATTGATATCAATAATGAACACAAACAGGCATTTTTTCAGCCATTGCCATTACAGGGGAATCTGAAATTTTACGATTCCTACATTGTTATCAGGGATAATTACTTGGAACTGTTTGAAAAGGAACAATCAGATGAAACTGATAGTAACCAAGTGCGAAAAAATTTGGATTTACAGTACACAAAGTTTGTTTCTCAGTATGGCATTCTTAACAGTGCTGAGAATCGCAGGTTAATTATGCAGGATTCGGCTTTCGGGTTCACGGTACTTTCTTCATTGGAGCGCAAAGAGGGCGAACGGTATGTGAAGTCGGATATTCTGAGCCAATCTATAGTAAAGCAACGGGAACGCTACTTTACGGATGATCCAATCGAAGCACTTGCCCGAAGCTTGAACGAAAAAGGAAATGTGGATTTAGGATTTATAACCGCTGCCACGGGACTTGAAGAATATGAAGCGATAGAAAGTCTGAACCATCATATTTATCTAAACCCTATGCGTCAGGATTGGGAAACTTCAGACCTGTATCTAAGTGGTAATGTTGTGGAAAAGTTGCAACAGGCTAAACAAGCGGTACAGCAATATCCTGAAAATACGCAATATTATAAAGGAATGATGGCACTGGAAAAGGTACGGCCAGAGCGGATACCCTTTGAGCTTTTGGATTTCAATCTTGGAGAGAGATGGGTTCCAATGAATTATTATGCAGATTTTGCCAAGCAATTATTTGAACAGGCAACGGAAATTAATTACTTCCCATCACTGGATACCTTTAAAGTCAGTACGGGACATAACACCAAAATTGACAGGGAATTTGCAGTAACAACCAAAAGCGGAAGAACCACCTACGGTTATACGATATTGGAACATGCGCTGGAAAATACCACCCCATTTTTCACCTATGAGGTTAATGGTCCAGGTGACAAACCAATACGATTACCCGACAATGAAGCCATACAATTGGCACATCAAAAAATTGAGAACATTCGTACTGGGTTTATAGAATGGCTACAAGAATTGCCAGAAAGCGATAAGAAGGAATTGGAAAACCTGTATAACGAAACGTTCAATTGTTATGTATTGCGTGAATATGATGGAAGCCATCTGAGTTTTCCTGGCTTGGATAAAAAAGCCCTTGAAATTGAAGATTTGTACAGTTCACAAAAAAACGCTGCGTGGCGTATCATTCAGAACCGAGGTGCATTAATTGACCATGAGGTAGGATTAGGAAAAACACTTACCATGATTGTAGCAGCCAATGAAATGAAGCGATTGGGAATCATACATAAACCAGCAATACTGGCGCTTCATGCCAACGTAGATCAAATTGCAACGACCTATCGCAAGGCCTATCCTAATGGCCGAATTTTGGCTCCTGGAGAAAATGATTTTACGCCAGCCAAAAGAGTAAGGCTGTTCCATGAAATAAAAAATAACAATTGGGATTGCATCATTCTGACGCACGATCAGTTTGGGAAAATTCCACAATCTCCAGAAATCCAAAAAGAGATATTGCAAAATGAACTCGATAATGTAGAAAGAGATCTTGAAACGGTAAAAGATTTAGGTGGGGACATATCAAAAAAAATACTCAAAGGACTTCAGATACGTAAAAACAATCTTGATGGAAAACTTAAAGGCTTATTAAAGGATATTGAGGAAAAGAAAGACAGCGGAATCAACTTTAAGGAAATGGGAATTGACCATTTGTTCGTGGATGAATCACACAAATTCAAGAACCTGACTTTCACGACCCGTCATGACCGTGTTGCAGGGATTGGAAATATGCAAGGAAGCCAAAAGGCGCTTAATATGCTGTTTGCTGTTCGTTCGCTTCAGGAAAAATTTGATTCGGATTTGTGTGTGACCTTTCTATCTGGAACACCTATTTCAAACAGCTTAACGGAGATGTATTTGCTTTTTAAATACCTGCGTCCAAAAGAAATGGAACGGCAGCATATTGAAAACTTTGACGGATGGGCATCAGTTTTTGCAAGGAAAACGACAGATTTTGAGTTTTCTGTAACCAACGAAATTATTGCCAAAGAGCGTTTCCGTCATTTTATTAAAGTTCCAGAACTGGCACTATTCTATAATGAGATTACAGATTATAAAACAGCCCGACATATTGATCTGGACAAACCAGAAATAGATGAACAGCTTGTCAATATCAGTCCAACACCTGAACAAAGTGAGTTCATTACACAGCTGATGCAGTTTGCAAAGACGGGCGACGCGACACTTATTGGAAGAGCACCCCTTACTAGAGAGGAAGATAGAGGAAGGATGCTAATAGCCACCAATTATGCTAAAAAGATGGCAGCCGATATGCGCCTGATAGACGAAGGATATGGCGATCATCCCGACAATAAAGTTAACACCTGTGCTCGAAATGTGGCTGAAATTTATAATGCTTCAACGGAGCATAGAGGGACACAGATTGTCTTTTCGGATATTGGAACACCCAAGCCAGACGCATTCAATATGTACGATGCACTTAAAGAAAAACTGGTGACGGACTTTAATATCCCTGCCCATGAGATTACCTATATCCATGATTGGACTGATAAAAAGAAAGCCCAACTGTTTTCCAAAATGAATACAGGTGAAATACGCATCCTTTTGGGGAGTACCGAAAAAGCGGGTACAGGACTAAATGTACAAAAACGTGTTGTGGCCATGCATCATTTGGATATTCCGTGGAGGCCATCGGATTTAGGGCAGCGTAATGGACGAGGCGGCAGACAAGGCAATGAGGTTGCCAAACAGCATTACGATAACAAAGTGAAGAATTTTATCTATGCCACAGAACAGTCATTAGATAATTACAAATTCAATCTATTGAAAAATAAACAGACTTTCATCAGCCAGATGAAAAACTGTGAACTGAACGTCAGGTCTATTGATGAGGGTTCTATGGATGAGAAAAGTGGAATGAATTTTTCGGAATATATCGCAGTATTATCGGGTGATACTTCCTTGCTGGAAAAATCAAAATTGGAAAAGAAAGTAGCCGTGATGGAAAGCCTCAAAAAAGCACATTACAAGGAGATTTCAAGAACGAAGCATCAGGTTGAATATCTATTGGAAGAAAAAACGGTTACTGCCAAAACATTGGATAAGCTCACTGTGGATGAAGGTTTTTACAAAAAGAACCTGAAATATGAAAGTGACGCAACAAAAGCAAATCCAATACAATTGTATGATTTTAAAGCGCAAGATTCCGAAAGTACCGGTAAGCAGATTATTGATCTCTATAAAAATTGGAAACCTCCAGATGGAGAAAGCGAAGCGAAACAAATTGGTAAACTGTATGATTTTGGACTGTATATAAAAAGGGAACGCGAAGCCTACCAGAATGATGGCATGTACCAATACCGTTACTCTAATAGCTTTTATGCACAGCGATCGGATGAAGGCATTAAATATACTCTCAATGGAGGAACGCCTAATGTAGATAATCCAAAATTGGCGGCTCGTCATTTCTTGAGTGCCATTGACAGAGTAGAGCATCTCAGGGAAAAGTACCAAAAGTCCTTGAATGATATAGAAGTGCAGTTGCCAGAATTACAGCAGTTAACAGCAAAAACCTTTAGCAAGGAGCATGAATTGCAACAGATGAAAAGTGAACTCTCCAGCCTCGAAAGGGAAATAGCACTAAAAATTCAGGAGAATCAATTAAAGCAAGATAATCTACAAGATGCCAGTATCAATGGAGAAACAATAGAATCTAATGAGGCGCTGGTAATTCAATTGCCAGTAAAGAACAGCAATGAGCATATGGAAAAATCAAACAGTTTTTCAACCTCCAAAAGTAATAGTGACAAATGGCAACAACGCTCCTATGCAGGGATGAGAAAAAATAGCAGAATGAAATTTTAAAATAACAACATGGTAAATAGTGTATATCAAATCAACAAAGGAATCAACCAAAGTATAGAATTCAAGGGGTTAAAAGCACAGTATATATGGTATTTGGGAGGCGGTGTTGTAGTTCTTATGATTCTGTTTGCCGCCATGTATATAGTAGGCTTGCCGTCATTTGTTTGCGTAGGAATTATTGGGATCGCAGGAACGCTATTGGTTTTGTATATATACCGAATGAGTCATAAATACGGAGAACATGGTATGATGAAAGCTTTGGCTAAAAGACAGGTTCCAAAAGCAATCAGAGTTCAAAGCAGGAAAATTTTTAAAATGCAAAAATAGCATTTGGTTAAAATTAGTAACAGGTAAATAAAGATGAAGATGGAAAAGATGATAGATGATATTTTACCGATTATGGATGTGGAGCACGATTGCATTCTCTCTAAACAAGGAGATGTGACAGTTGTATTCAAGGCAGAGCTTCCTGAGATATTTACCTTGTCGGATCAGGAATACGAAGGGTTTCATCAGGCGTGGCTTAAAGCTATAAAGTTACTCCCAAAATTCAGTGTGTTCCATAAACAGGATTGGTTTATCGATAGTAAGTTTCAAGCGGATTTTATAAGTGAAGATACTAGTTTCCTTACCCGTAGCAGTGAGCGTTTTTTTAACGAGCGTCCTTTTCTGGATCATTCATGCTATATTTTCCTGACCAAAAAACCATCAGGCAGAAAAACATCCAGTTCTTTGTTTTCAAATTTACTCCGAACTTCAATAGTTCCTGAAGAAACATTAAAGGCGCAACTCCGTCAGGATTTTATTGACAGCACAGGACAATTTGCACGAATCTTGGAAGACAGTGGTTTTGTAAAACTGACACGCCTTGGCAATGATGAACTCCGAAGTCACAGCAGAAAGATTGGAATTATAGAGAGGTACTGCTTTCTTTCTGAAAAAGAAAACTCGTTTGTTTTTAAAGACATCGCTTTTCATGATGGCTTGCAGGTTGGTGACAAGCATTGTCAAATTTATACATTGGGTGATGCTGCTGATTTACCTGCATTGTGTGGGTCTCGAATTAACTATGACCGTTATTCCACCGATAAGACCAAGTTCAGCATCGGATTTGCCTCGACTTTGGGTCAATTACTTTCCTGCAACCATATTTATAACCAGTACATTTTCATAGAGGATTCCCAGAAAACGTTGCAGAAACTGGAAAGTAAAAGATTGCGGTTACAGTCCTTATCGGCTTACAGTAGAGAGAATCTCATTGCGCGTGATGCCACGAATGATTTTCTCAATGAGGCTATCAGCCAACAACGATTGCCAGTCAAAGCACATTTTAATGTATTGGTTTGGACTGACGATAAAGAGGAACTGAAAGACCTGAAGAACAAAGTTTCGTCTGCGCTGGCGCAGATGGATGCGGCAGCCAAGCAGGAAACTATTGGAGCCGCACAGATTTTCTGGGCGGGTATTCCAGGAAACTCAGCAGACTTTCCTATGAACGATACCTTCGATACGTTCGCCGAACAAGCTACCTGTTTCTTGAATTTAGAAACAGGTTATCGCTCTTCTCTTAGTCCAATTGGGATTCGACTGGGAGACCGCTTGACAGGAAAGCCAGTTCATGTGGATATCAGTGACGAGCCTGTGAAAATGGGGATTTGTACGAACCGAAACAAATTTATACTAGGTCCTTCAGGTAGTGGAAAATCCTTTTTTACCAATCACATGGTTAGAAGTTACTACGAGCAGGGAACCCACATTGTTCTTGTAGATGTGGGACACAGCTACAAAGGACTGTGCGATATGGTGGGTGGCTATTATTTTACCTATGATGAAAAGAACCCCATACGATTCAATCCGTTTTATATCAGCGAAGGGGATAATTTGGATACAGAGAAAAAAGAAAGTATCAAAACATTGCTGTTGGCTTTATGGAAAAAAGACAATGAAACATTCAACAGAAGTGAATATGTGGCATTATCCAATGCGTTGCAACTCTACTATGAAAAACTCGATGCCAATCCCGATTTGTTTCCCTGTTTCAATACTTTTTACGATTTCCTCAAAGGCGATTTTGTGAAAATATTGGAAGGAGATAAGGTAAAGGAAAAGGATTTTGACGTGAACAATTTTCTGTACGTACTTCGTCCTTATTATCAGGGAGGTGAATTTGATTATCTACTAAATGCTACCGAAAATCTGGAACTATTAAAAGAACGCTTTATTGTTTTTGAGTTGGATAATATCAAGGATCATCCAATCCTCTTTCCCGTCGTGACCATTATTATCATGGAAGTCTTCATTAGTAAGATGCGAAAACTCAAAGGCGTCCGAAAAATGATTTTGATTGAAGAAGCTTGGAAGGCTATTGCCAAAGAAGGGATGGCAGAATACATTAAATATTTATTCAAGACAGTACGAAAGTTCTTTGGAGAAGCCATAGTAGTTACACAAGAAGTGGAAGATATTATTTCTTCCCCAGTAGTAAAGCAGGCTATTATTAATAACAGTGATTGCAAGATATTACTAGACCAAAGTAAGTACCAAAATAAATTTGAACAAATACAAGAACTGCTGGGACTCACAGAAAAAGAAAAAGCATTAGTACTGTCAGTTAACAAATCGAACGACCCTGATAAAAAATACAAGGAAGTATTTATCTCCTTGGGAGGAATGCTTTCTAAAGTGTACCGCACTGAAGTATCCCTTGAAGAATACCTCGCTTACACTACCGAAGAAACTGAAAAGGTAAAAGTGCAGGCGTACGCTAAGAAATTCGATGGAGACATTAGAAAGGGTATTGCTGCACTGGCAATAGACTTGCGGAGCAAGCATGAGGACAAAAATTAAATAGATGCTCGCGAATATATGAGAAATGGAAACTAAATTATAACATTATGAAAGCAAAGAAGAAAATTATGATTTGCCTGTTGTGTCTGTTGCTAGTGAACACTCCGGCAAGACCTGCAGAAACCGTTGCTGTTATTCCAATCGTATTGATTAAGGAGGCAATCAAGAAAGTGATTAAAGCGATTGACCTTAGAATACAAAAGCTGCAGAACAAAACAATCTGGCTACAGAATGCGCAGAAGAAATTAGAAAACACCTTGTCGAAACTAAAGCTTAAGGAGATTTCCGATTGGACACAGAAGCAAAAAGACCTGTATAAGAATTACTATGATGAACTGATGAAAGTCAAATCTATCATTACGTATTACCAGCGTATCAAGGACATTACACAGAAGCAAGTACGGCTTGTAGATGAGTATGAAAGAGCTTGGAGCCTATTTCAAAAAGATGATCATTTTAACGCTGACGAATTGGTTTATATGCAAAAAGTATACTCCGGAATATTGAATGAAAGCATGAAAAATATCGACCAGATCTTTTTAATTCTGGACTCCTTTAGCACACAGATAAGCGATGCCAAAAGACTTGAAATCATCAATGCGGCGGCGGATCAGATCGATACCAATTATGATGACCTCCTGCAATTCAACAAACAGAACATTATGCTGAGCTTGCAAAGAGCCAAAACACAGTATGATGTAAATGCTGTTAAGAAATTTTATGGGATTCCGTTATTAAAACCTTAAAGTGATGAAAAAAATAGTTCTATTCCTGCTCCTTGCAGGATTCTTAAACGCAAACATTTACGCGCAGGCAAAACAAGCACAAGTACTCCTGAAGCAAATCGCAGCTCTTCAAATGTATATTGGATATGCCCAAAAGGGATATTCTATCGCCAAGAAAGGACTCAATACCGTCAGTGATTTTAAGAGAGGAGAATTTAATCTTCACACTGATTATTTCAATTCGCTCAAGACGGTTAACCCGAAAATAAAAAAGTATGCAAAGGTTGCTGAAATTGTATCCCTTCAGCTAAAGATTATGAAAAGCTATAGTGTCATTTATAGACAAGTGCAAGAGGATGATTTATTTCATGGGGATGAAGTAGAGTATATCAAAAGGGTTTTTGAACGGCTGATCGATAATTGTGATAGTATTTTAGAGGAACTCATTACAGTAATAACAGACAATCAGCTTGAAATGAAAGATGATGAGCGGATGAGTCGGATAGATGTGCTGTATAAAAATATGATGGATAATCACACTTTTTGCGAAAGCTTCTCGAACCAAACCCGATTGCTGTCTTTGTCAAGGGCAAAGGATTCCAAAGATGTGAAAACCAGCCGTGTCTTGCACGGTTTTAACAACGATTTGCCATGAAAAAAATAGTAATTATTGGAATTGTGTTTGTGGGTTTATTGTTACCGTCGAAGGTAACAGCTCAAGCACAGGAAATGCAACAATTGATTTTGAACATAGAAAAACTCGCCCAATTCAGACAAATCCTGAAGGACATGAAAAAAGGCTATGAGATTCTCAATGGCGGCTATAATACGGTAAAAAAGCTATCGAAAGGAAATTTTGACCTTCATAAAACATTTCTCGATGCGATGATGCAGGTAAGTCCAACAGTTCGAAAGTACAAACGTGTTGGGGATATTGTTAACTATCAGGTGCTTTTGGTAAAGGAATATAAGACTGCTTTTATCCGTTTCAGAAAAAGTGGGAATTTCAATCCCGATGAAATAGCTTATCTCGAAAGGGTGTATGATAATCTGTTTAAACAAAGCCTTAGAAATCTTGATGAACTAACCACTGTTATTACCGCCAATAAACTCAGGATGTCCGATGATGAACGGCTCACATCCATTGACAAAATCTATGCTGATATGCAGGATAAGCTTGTGTTTCTAAGGAACTTCAACAACAATACTTCAATACTGGCGATACAGCGTGCAAAAGAGCGTAATGATGTGAATGTCATGCGTAGCATTTACAAGATAAACAACTAAATACTCACTAAGATGGCAAAGTTAAATAAGGAGGCATTATTTGCCGCCGTAGGAATGGTATTGCCCTTTACAATCAGGGCACAAGCAGTAGCAGGCAATATGAACAGTCTGCATAGTGTACTGGAACAATTGTATGACGAGATGATGCCTTTATGTAGCAACCTGTTGGGAGTTGGGCAGGGAATCGCTGGTTTTGCAACCATCTGGTATATTGCTTCCAGAGTTTGGAGACATATTGCCAGTGCGGAACCCATAGACTTTTACCCACTTTTCCGCCCGTTTGTGATTGGGTTTTGTATAATGATTTTTCCTTCGGTTTTGAATATGATTAATGGGGTTATGAAACCTACCGTTACTGCAACTGCCTCGATGGTTGAAGGATCGAACAAAGCAATTAAAGTACTGCTTAAAGAAAAAGAAGATGCCCTCAAGAAAACAGATCCCTGGAAAATGTATGTTGGCACAGATGGAAGCGGTGACCGTGATAAATGGTATAAATACACGCATGATAATGCAGATCCCAGTGCCGAAGGAGCACTTGAAGGGATTGGGAATGACATCAAATTTGCTATGTCCAAAGCATCTTATAATTTTCGAAATTCAGTTAAGGAATGGATGAGTGAAGTATTACGGGTACTTTTTGAAGCAGCTTCGCTTTGTATTGATACACTCCGGACTTTTCAGCTTGTAGTACTTTCTGTTTTAGGACCACTGGTTTTTGGAATTGCCGTTTTCGATGGTTTCCAACATACGCTTACCGTCTGGTTGGCACGCTATATTAATATCTACTTATGGCTTCCTGTCGCCAATATATTTGGCAGTATCATCGGGAAGATTCAGGAGAACATGCTTAAAATTGACATAGCACAGGCTCATCATTATGGGGATACTTTCTTTAGCAGTACGGATATAGCGTATCTGGTGTTTATGATTATCGGTATCGTTGGCTATTTCACTGTTCCTTCCGTCGCCAATTATATTGTTCATGCTGGTGGCGGTAGCGCATTGGGTCAAAAAGTGACCAGTATTTTTAGCAATTCTACAAACTCAGCAATCAACACCGCATCAGCAGGTGCAGGTATGGCTGTGGATGCGATGGGCAATGCTGCAGGGCGCATGTCCCAAAGCATGTCAGGATCTAGTAGTTCTGCTGCTTACTTTAAAGATAAAGAGAGTTACATGGGCGATAAATTAAAAGGCAATTCTTAATCCCTAAATAAAAGTACCATGTTTAGTAAAATAAAAAATATTGACACTGCTTTTCGACATGTTCGCGGTTTTACCATGTTAGTAATAGGTGGTTGCATCGTAATCTGCTGTTTTACGCTTTACAAGAGTTTTAGTTTGGTGTCGAAAATGCAGGATAAGGTCTATATACTCGCCAATGGAAAAGCACTCGAAGCTTATGCTTCTGACCGAAAAGATAATATACCAGTGGAGGCAAGGGATCATGTAAAGGTCTTTCATAAATTATTCTTTACCCTTGATCCAGATGATAAGGTAATCAAAAGCAATGTTACCAAGGCACTTTACCTAGCTGATGACAGTGCTAAGCGGATTTATGATGATTTAAAGGAAAATGGTTATTACTCCGGCATTATTTCTGGAAATATTAGCCAGACCCTACAAGTGGATAGTGTAACGGTTGACGTTAACAATTATCCTTACCGTTTCCGATGTTACGCCACACAAAATATTATCAGGACAACCAGTATTGCGTATCGGAGCTTAGTAACAGAGGGTAATCTTCGTAATGTATCCAGAAGTGACAACAATCCGCATGGTTTTTTGATCGAAAGGTGGAATACCATTGAGAATCGGGATCTACGTACTGAAAATAGAAAATAATAAAACTGCTGACTATGAAATTCATCTTTAAAAAAAACAACAAAAATAGTCCTGCTGAAGGGTATGATTTCAGGGAGAATCTATTGAAAAGATTTGATGAAGCGAATCTTCGTTTGCAATATAAGTGCGCCAACTGGCTAGAGAGAAAGACGGCACATTTATCGCGTAAAGGTTGGATTGCGATTCTGTTCTGTTTTATAATTTTTACAGGCGGTTGTAGTATTTATATAATTGTGAATAGCTTTTCAGTAGATATGACTAAAAGTATCACTATAAATAAGATTAGCAAACCGACTAATATGGTGCCTTTTGAAAATGAAACCATACAACTGAATGCGACAATCAGTAAAATTGAATTTGAAAGAATTGTCCGTTTTCGGGAGTATATGGATAGTTTGGGTCGCAGTCCCACAGGGAAAAAACGGTATGATAGCATTGCGCAATACCGTCCCGGACTTTTAGACAGTCTCGCCATAGTCGAACACTATTATCACTCACAATTTAAAAAATAATATCATGGAACAAAAAACAAAATCACTAAAAACACTTAGACAGCGCAAGATGCTATTAGTATTGCCGCTATTGGTATTGCCGTTTATTACCACAATGTTTTGGGCATTGGGCGGAGGGAAACAAGATGTTAAAGAAACGAAAGTAATTGAAAAGGAAGGTTTCAATGCAGAGCTTCCCGATCCAAAATTTAAGGAAGATGCTACGTGGGATAAAATGAACTACTATGAGCAGGCTGCACGTGATTCTGTAAAACTTGACGAACTCATTAAAAAGGATCCAAATTATTTAAGTCCTTCTTTTAAAGAGGATTCAATAGCTAGTCACAATGATACACCCTTAAAAGGAAATCCTTCGATAAGAGAGAATACAGGTTTAAATACAACTGCGTATCGAGATCCCAATGAAGAAAAGGTTCGTAATAAATTGGAAGCATTACAGAAGGCGATAAATGCACCGGTAGTTCAAAATCAGGATTTTGATAAATATGAAAAATCGAATGAAACTTCGATGCATTCTAATGACGTTGAGAAATTGGAAGAAATGATGCAATCCATGAACGGGCAAAAAGAGAACCCGGATCCTGAACTGCAACAACTCAGTGGGATGCTCGAAAATATATTGGATATTCAGCATCCTGATAGAATGCAGGAAAAATTGAGAAAAGCCTCGGAAGCTCAGCGTGGACAGGTATTTGCCATCGCCACTAGAACGCAAGAAGACAATGTTTCATCCTTGCAAAGTACACATTCAAGTAGTACAGTTCTTACTGGACAATCCAAACATAATGCATTCTATTCCTTTGATGACCCAATAAGTGCTGACAACATACAAAATGCCGTACAGGCTGTTATCCATGAAACGCAGACTATAGTAAATGGTTCAACTGTTAAACTTCGACTTACCAATGATATTTTCATCAATGGCATCAAGATTCCAAAGGATAATTTCTTGTTTGGAGTAGCTTCCTTAAAAGGGGAAAGACTCACAATTACCATAAACAGCTTGAGGTATAATAATTCTCTGTTCCCTGTTGATTTATCGGTATATGATATGGATGGACTCATAGGAATCTACATTCCAGGTGCCATTAGTAGAGATGTCGCCAAATCATCAGCCGATCGTTCCATGCAAACTTTAGGGGTTTCCTCTCTTGATGATTCTTGGGGTACTCAGGCAGCTGGAGTTGGTATTGAGGCAGCTAAAAGTCTTCTTAGCAAAAGCGTGAAACTGGTTAAGGTTGTAGTGAAAGCGGGATATCAAGTTCTGCTTCGTGATGAAAAACAAAAGGATTCCAATTAAAAATAAAAAAATAGAAACATGAAAAATTTTAATTTATTGATGGTAAAATGTCTATTGCTTATTACCATTAGTGCGTTTGCACAACAAACGAACAAAAATCGTCTATCCAAAATTGAATCCGATTCCTTAGCGATAGCGTACTCAAAAACGACCAATATCGTATTTCCTTTTGCTATCAAAAGTGTTGACAGGGGAAGTCAGGACGTGTTGGTTCAGAAAGTGAAAGGCCTTGAAAATATACTGATGATTAAGGCAGCACAGCAAGGATTTGTTCAAACGAACCTTACGGTGGTTACTGCCGATGGTCAGCTTTATTCTTTCGTTCTAAAATATGATGAACATTGCCCGCAGCTGAATCTCATTTTGAATAAGACAAAATCAGAAGCGCAAGAAATTTATTTTTCTTCTGGTACTGGAAATGAAGAGAATATTCAAAAGTATTCCAAATTGGCTTTTTATGACAAGAAAAAGTTACGAGGCGAAAAGGAAAACAAGTACGACATTCAGTTTCAACTCAGCGGAATTTTTATCCGCGATGATGTGATGTACTATAGAATTAATATAACAAACAATTCTAAAATCAATTATGATGTTGATCAACTACGCTTTTTTATACGGGACAATAAAAAAGTGAAACGAACAGCTTCACAGGAAATTGAAATCGTACCAGTCTACATTCTGAATAATGTAGCTACAATTGACGGAGAATCCGAAAATACATTCGTGTTTGCTTTTCCAAAATTTACAATTCCTGAGCAAAAATACCTTGCTATGCAACTAATGGAAAAAAATGGTGGCAGACACGTGGAATTGCATGTGAATAACAAAAAACTAGTGCAGGTTACTGTACTGCCCAAACTGTAAATTAGTAATCATTTAAAGAATTTAGTCATGAACGAGAAAAATTTTGAATACTTAAAAGACCAGGTTAAGTACACCGGCTTCGGTGAAGGACTGGAAAGTGAATTGAAGGAAAAAATGCAACAGGAGACTCCTAGTTTTACATTGAATTATAATACGAAATATGGCAATGATACTGCAGTAGCGACATTAAACTTTAAAAAGTCAAGCCAGAGTGATATGTATTTTTTTAATTCCTACCAAGTGAATCTACAAAAAGAGCAAGCTAAGGAATCGATGGAGCAAACTTTTTATGTTAATAAAGGGGGTATCACGATGAAAGAGGCTTATAATCTAATGGAAGGAAGGGCAGTTTATAAAGACCTGACCAATAAAGAAGAACAGATTTATAAGGCTTGGGTGCAGCTGGATTTTAAAGAAGTTGATACAAATGGAAATTTTAAGTTAAATCATTATCATCAGAATTATGGTTATGATCTAGAAGCTGCATTGTCCAAACATCCAATCAAGGAATTAGAAAATCCTGAATATAAAAAGGATCTTATGGATTCGCTGAAAAAAGGAAATTTGCAATCTGCTACTTTCGTAAAAGAAGGTAATGAGAGTAAACAATATGTAGAAGCAAATCCTCAGTTCAAAACGATTAATGTGTATGATGATAATATGCATCGCATCAATAATCGAAAGTCTAAAGAGGAAAAGCAGTCTGAAGGGGAAAGTAAGTCAACTAAACAGGACAACAAAAAACAAAGTCAGAATCCTGACGACGATGGTCCTGATATACCAAAGGAAGCTAAGAAAAGAAGGAAAAGCCAGTCTAGTTCCATGTAGCAGAAAGGAAGATTAATAAAATTTGAGTTATGAATGAACCACTTCCCGTTAACAGAGTAGAGATGGAATTGAGCCAATGGCGCTCTAGGGAAGAGCGTTTTAGTAAACTGTTTTCTTTCAGTCTTTCTAGCAATAGGTCACTGCTTAAAGAAAAGCTGCATCATTACGCGCGCATTGCATCGAAGTATAAAGGCTCACAGAATTTGGATGAACGATTTGCTTTACGGATGCTAAAGCAGGAAAGGAACAGAATACTGAAACAACTTTATCCTAACTTGTTAGTACGTTTCGTTCGGAAAGTTTTGATTGCGCCATTAATAGAGCAAATTGCAGTCCGACAGGATCTAAAGGGAGTAGAACAGAATAGCCAATCGCTGCACGATCAGGTGCAGCGTATTGGTTTCTCAGATTTGTCCGCTAGAATAGACCAGCAGATTAGACAGGGTCAAGATCAGTTCAGTATCCCAGTTTCTTATTATATCAACGAAAAAGAACGACTCGATCACGAACTTTCTTTTGTTAAAGATCCGACAGGACACTATCAATTTGAAGGCTATAAAGCCGCTTTACAAAATGAATCAAAGCCTGAAGAAACTAGACAACACTATTTTAAAATGCAGGAAGCTTATTCTATTGACACCACACAGGCTCACAATTTGTTGGCTGGACGTGCGATTCAAAAAGGGACATCCTGGATGCAACTTGACCTTAACGACAAGGATCCGAATGGTAATTATCGTGTAAAGGAATTTCATTCCGGATACGGTTATGATCTTGAAAAAGCATTGCAACAGTTACCGTTGAAAGAACTGCCCAGTAAAACTGAGGCGGATAAATTGCGGGATGCTTTAAAACAAGGGAGTCGGCAGTCCGTAGTCTTGATAAAAGACGGAAGTGAGCATCGATTTTATATTGAAGCCAATCCTCAATTTAAATCGATAAACATTTATGACGAACATTCAAGAAAGGTAACACTTGCAACTGCATTGGGTAATAAAACAATGGAAACCGTAAAACAGATGCAAAAAAACAATGAGCATCAGAAAGAAAGACAATCAAAACGCAATGGTATGCGCATAAGTTGATACACTTAGAAATAATGGAAACACTAAAACCTTTATCTGATTTCTTTAAGGCAATAAAGAATGATTATCGTATCAGCGTTACGCATATCGGTATATATGCAGCATTGCTGCAATTTAGAGTGGATAGTGGTTTTATTAATCCTATTCAGGTGCGCAGTTATGAAATTATGGAAATAGCGATGATTTCTTCGCCAAAAACATTCCATAAATGCATACATGAACTAAACGAGTATGGATATATCAAGTACGTGCCAACTCGTAATAGAAGCCAAAAGAGTAAGATTTATTTTCTTTTTTCTGAATCTGATGTAGAAGTTAAAATTCCAAAGCAATAATGCTATGAAAAAAATCACATTTAAAGAACTTCCTGAGGCAGTTGCAAATTTGTATAGGAAGATAGAATGCATCGAGATCCTTTTAAAAGAAAAAGATTGCAAAATTAAAAATTTGGATGAAGCCCGAAAAAAAATACTGAGAGAGAAATGCAGTTCAAGTTACAATAAAAGTGATCTGGCGCAACTTTTTTACATTCTTATGGATGAGAAAATTTTATTTTTTGATGATAACAATGGGAAGTACAATAGAGGTAAGATTCAACTATTTGTTGAAGAAAATTTCACTTATATGGGGGATGGTGGATTACAAACCAGTATAGATACAATTAGTAAGCAATTTTCTGAATGTAAAGGATTTATTTATAAAGAAAAACAGATAAAATTTCTCGACAATATTCTTAGAATATTTCAAAAACGGAGAGACAAATTAATTGATTGGTAATCTTAATCATTGTTATAATTCTTAGTCAAAGAGTACTTACTTTCATTTAAAACTTTTTATTATGTCTAAACAAGGTAAAGAAAATAAAATCTCCTATTTAGTAGCAATTAAACAATTGCTGGATCCATTATATGTCAGATTGGAAAGAATTGATTCTAAAATAAAAGGGAATTATGAAAAATCTACATTGCGATATTATAGGAATGAAGATTTAAAGAAAATATTTGGTCTATCAAATAATACTATTATAAAGTATCGCCAGACAGGCATCCTTCCATATACCAAACTTGGGGATATTTTTTTGTACGAAGCAACTAAAATAGAAAAAATACTTAACGATAATGGACAGTAAAGTTTCGTGGTGAAAGTCGAATCATAATAAAACATAAGGTAGTATAACTTCAAAATTTATAAAAGCAAAAGGGTGCCTAACTAGGATTCTTTTGCTTTTTTATCGTATTAAACTTCCGAACTATATCAAAAAGACCAGTTAACTATATTTTGATTTTAGTTTTGCCATATCTTCCATTATATTAATATCTAAAACTTTGGCATAATGCTGGGTCTGCTTAATATTTGTATGCCCCATCATGGCAGATACATTCTCGAGTCTTACACCATTCCCCAAAGTTACTGTTGTTGCAAAAGTATGTCTTGCGACATACCAGGTAAGGTGTTTTTCAATTTCACATAGGTCTGCTATTTCTTTAAGATAAGCGTTCATTTTTTGATTTGACATTTTTGGTATTAAACCAATTTGTTGATTTTTATATTTATTAATTATTTTAAGGACAGCTGGCAAGACGGGAACGTTAGCGCGAATGGCTGTTTTTGTTCGGTTGGTTTTAAGCCATAAATTACCAGCGCTATCCGTAATCAAATTATTTGCTGTAAGGTTCGATGCGTCTATTGGAGCATATCCTGTATAACAACTAAAAAGGAATAGATCTTTCACTTTTTCAAGTCTTATCGTTGAAAAATGTTTTTCCTCTATAGTATTTAACTCATGCTGGGAAAGAAAGACGCCTTCGGTTATTTTAATCTTTCCATCATATACTTTAAACGGACACTTTTCAATCAAACCGATTCTAATAGCATAATTATTGGCTGTTTTGTACATCTTCATGTATTTGACTATGGAGTTGTTTTTAATCCCAATTTTTCCTTTAAAATTGCTTTCATACTTCAAAAAATCTTCAAGTTTGTATACGAATCGACTGTCTATTTCCGTAGTGAGAATATCTTCAAGGGCATAATGCTTTTTCAAGAAATTATACAATAGTTCTTTCGCACGTTCGTATTTTTGTAGAGATGCACTTGAGCGTTCACCACCATCAACTTTCTTTTTAAAAAATTTGTTGTGCTTTTCCATCACTGATAGGATAGTTACTCCCTTATTGTTTGCACTGCGTTTGCCGTTAATCTCTTCTTTTAGAGTTGCTAGAGAAACTTCTGAATTTGCTTTTTCAAGCTCATTAAATTTCTTTTCGACCTTTAGTTGAAATTGGTCCAACGCTTGTTTAATTATTTTTTCTTTTTCAAGCTTCAGGAAATTTCTAAGTTTATTGGTAGAGGACCATCTTTCTTCAGCAATGGACTTGCCCGTTGACATTGTAGTTTCTTTTCCTTGAAATGAAATTTTGGCGTAAATAGGGATTTCCCCATTTGGTTTGGCTTTATCAGCCTTGATGTAGAAGATTACTTTTAACATGACTCCTTGTTTTTTAATTAATACATAAATTGATTAAGAAACTTTCAGAGATCATTGGTTTTACAAGGAATTCCCGGGGAATTCTTGTTATTTAGTTACCCTTTTTTTAGAAATAATCTAAAATTGAAAAGGGTAACCAATAGGGTAACTGTTCTTTGATATAATATGTGTTTTTTGAAAGTTACAAAAAACGAAAAAGCCTTTAAATACTAGTATTTAAAGGCTTTTGACTTTTAAAGTTTCTTTTGAAACCTTATGTGGCGGAGAAAGAGGGATTCGAACCCCCGGACCTGTTACAGTCAACAGTTTTCAAGACTGCCGCATTCGACCGCTCTGCCATTTCTCCAGTATGTCGCTTTCGTTTTCTGATAGCGAGTGCAAATATAATAAGTTTTTTTAATTAACAATGCACTTTTGTGAATTTACTTTAAAAAAAAGATGTATTGAAGCTTTAGTTTTTTGTCAGCGAAGAAAGAGGGGTTAATTTGGGATTGATCCACGGTATTTTTGTGACCAAAAAAAAACCCGAAACTTTCGTTTCGGGTTTAAATACTGGCGGAGAAAGAGGGATTCGAACCCCCGGACCTGTTACAGTCAACAGTTTTCAAGACTGCCGCATTCGACCGCTCTGCCATTTCTCCAGTATGTCGCTTTCATTACCTGATTACATCACTAAGTGCTTATTGTTAGTGGTGTTCTGTGAACTAGTTTGCGAGTGCAAATATAGTGAGCTTTTTCGTTTAAAAAAAAACTATTTTGGGAAAATTGCATCTATTTTTTAAGGGGTTTTTTAACCGTTTCATTTGCTTTACTTTAGAGAAAAAATAGTTGCCAAAAAAGTTTGCAATGATTCGGTAATTAGCGGTTCTAATGGAGTAATTAGTGAAAATAGAGAAGCGGGAAGTGATTTGATTCGCAATGTTTTTACTTATCTGCAATCAAAATAATTACAAAATGGTTATCCATAATAAGACCTGATTTTTTTTGCACGACCCAAGTGATAGCAAACTGATGAAGCAATCTGCGGTAAAAAAAACACATGCGTTTGCCTTGAATCCGTGTCAATCCGTTTAATCGGTGGGCCATTTTAGCATTACGGATAAGTATTTTGCAAAAAAAAAAATCCTTAAGATATAAATTCCTAAGGATTCCTCTAAGTAATAGTCTCTAAAAAAAACTAATACTTCACATATTCTTTTATTTCCAAGCCGTATCCTATCATCCCAACGCGTTTGGTTTGTTCTGCATTCGATAATAAGCGAATTTTTGAGATATCAAGATCGTGCAAAATTTGGGCACCAATACCAAAATCTTTATTATCCATCTTAATTTGTGGTGCTTTAAATTCGCCTTTGGTTTGCAGTTCTTTCAATTCAACGATGCGGTTCAGTAAATCAACCGATTGTAATTCTTGATTGATAAACAAAACGGCACCTCTGCCTTCGTCATTGATCATTTGAAACATATCATCCAGCTTTTTATGGGCATCGTTGGTCAATGTACCTAAGATGTCGTTATTAACCGATGTTGAGTTGATTCGGGTCAGTACTGCATCGCCTAAATTCCAGGTTCCTTTAGTCAAGGCAATATGAACTTGTTTATTGGTGGTTTGCAGATACGCTCTTAGCCTAAAAGTACCAAAACGGGTTTCGATATCAAAATCCTCTTTCTTTACAATCAAACTGTCGTGTTGCATTCTGTAAGCAACAAGCGCTTCGATGGAAACCAATTTTAAGTCGAATTTTTTAGCCACTTTTACCAATTGCGGTAAGCGAGCCATGGTTCCGTCTTCGTTCATGATTTCGACAATTACACCAGCCGATTTAAATCCAGCCAATCTTGCAAAATCAATAGCAGCTTCCGTATGTCCCGTTCTTCTCAAAACTCCACCTTGTTTGGCGATCAATGGAAATATGTGTCCCGGACGTGCCAAATCATGAGGTTTGGTATTAGAATCTACCAGTGAAAGGATGGTTTGGGCTCTATCTGCAGCCGATATTCCTGTAGTCACCCCGTTACCTCTCAAATCTACCGAAACCGTAAAGGCCGTTTCCATAGGATCAGTATTGTTGCTTACCATAACGTGTAATCCAAGCTCTTTGCAACGACTTTCGGTTAAGGGAGCACAAATCAATCCGCGACCATGAGTGGCCATAAAGTTGATCATTTCTGGAGTTACTTTTTCGGCGGCAGCCAGAAAATCTCCTTCGTTTTCACGATCTTCATCATCAACGACAATGATTACTTTGCCTTGACGAATATCTTCAATGGCTTCTTCTATAGTGTTGAGTTGTATTTTTGAGGTAGGCATCTGATTATTTATTTTGAGATGGAATTATTTTTTGAAAAATTTTTTGAAATACTTTTTGAATAGGCGATAAAATAACATCCATATTAATTAAACCAATATCGTTTGTGGCACGATAGGTCAATAAAATGGCCAATGGAGTAAGTATCATCGACGACATCCAAGACCCGAAAAACGGAGGTAATCCGTCTTCTTGTGAAATTCTTTTTCCAAACGTATTTATAAAGTGAAAGGAAATAAAGATCAAAACAGCAAATACAATAGGAAGCCCTAATCCACCTTTTCGAATAATGGCACCCAATGGAGCACCAATAAAAAACATTAAAAAACAGGCGTACACAATGACAAACTTATCATACAGCGCCAAAAGATGACCGTTGATGTTTTTCTTTTTACTGTCAAGTTCTGTTTTTGTTGCGTCAATAGCATATATATTGCTTTCTGTATTACTGCTGGCAGTTTTTAATATTTCGGCTTTTTGTTTGTTGGTATACAAAGACAATATGTCTTTTGTAAAAGGCTTTTTCTTTAGGTTTGTTTTTGCGTTATTATCAACCAACGAACCAAGTCTTGTCGAACTGTTTTCAGAAAAAGAAACAATATCCGTATTTCTGTTTTTAGTTAAAGAGTCTAAAGTGTAGCCCAAGTCGCTTACATTAAGCATGGTGTTGGTGTTTGATATGGTTTCATCTTTGGTGTCTACTTTATTCAAAGCAGATAAATCAATATTGATGCAGTATTTCTTAAAAGAGCTTTTGGCAAAAGGCAATTTATCGCGATCTTCATATTTTTTTGGAACGATATCTTGATAGTAATTACCGTCGTTCAAAACCAACTGAAGAATACTCGTTTTGTCGCTACTGATCAATTCACCGTCTTTGGCTCTAATAACTGTTTTACTACCGTCACCATTTTTGGATTTCTCATGAATGGTAATCCCTGTAAGGTGATTTCCGTTTTCTCCCGATTTTTTATTTACTTTAATGTTATACAAACCTACATCGCTAAATTGTCCTTCCGCAATAGCAAGTGCAGGCTTGGCTTGGGCGATGTTTTTTCTGAAATTAATAAACTTAAATTCTGCGTAGGGGATAACGTTATTGGCAAATAAAAAGGCAATGATACTTAATATTCCAATAGCAATAGTCAAAGTTCTCATGGCTCTTTGCAACGAAATACCCGATGATTTCATAGCGGCAAATTCATAATGCTCGGATAAATTTCCAAAAGACATTATCGAGGCCAATAAAATAGAAAGAGGAAGTACCAATGGCACAATTCGAGGCATGGAAAAGGCCAAAAATTTAACGACCATTATAAAGTCTAAATCTTTCCCCGCCAATTCGGCTATGAATAACCAAACCGTTTGCAGTATGAATACAAAAAAAAGAATTACAAATACCGTGGCAAATGTCCCTAAGAATGTTTTTAGTAAGTATTTATCTAGGATTTTCACTAATAATTAGTCTAATTTATTGATGTAGTACTTTGGGTATTTACTTTGGGTAAAGGTAAATTGATTTTTTTGTAATGGCTGATTTGTTTTAAAAGAATTAACCGTTAATGTTGTTTTAGTTCCTTTTTTACCAATTTCAATCACATTGTAGATGTTTTTGGTTTTAGAATCGATACCCATCAAAATCTCTTTCCTTTGATCTTTTGGGTTAGTAGGGATCAATTTGATGTATTGTATTTTCTTGCCGCCTACATTTTGAACAATATCCATCGAAAATTTATAACCCGTATTAAAAAAGGTCAACATTTTTGAAGGTGTAATAGCCGAATCGTCTTTTTCATTAAGGGTAGAAATCGTAATTTCTTCATCTTCCGGTACTATGGTGTAGGTTTTTTTACCATCAAATATCTTGGTGATTCCCATGAAATTCAATGTGTATTGATTCCCTTTCATGATCACCGTTCCTTTACTGTCCTGATTGATGTTTTCTTTGGCATTGTTCAAAGAATATTTAAAATCAATTACAATGTTATTGTAGCTTTTTACTTTGGCAGTTACCTGATCCAGTAATTCTTTGGCTTTTTTATCTTGGGCTTGTGTAGAAAATCCAATTAAAAAGGCAAGAAAAATGCCCAATAAAGGTTTCATTGTTATTTTGTGTAATGTCATTATGATGTTTGTTTTGTTGTATTCTAATTACTGTTTTGTTGTATGTTATTAAGAATCCGAATCATTCGGGCGTGTCTCTATTTGGGACAGGGGCTTAGATTCAGTCCGCTTATAGGCCCCTTTCCTAAATAGAGCCGGGCTTCCCGATAATTATCGGGACGCGCTACTTCGGTAGCTAGCTGCTATCCCTCACGCAGTCTCGTTTGAGCAAGATGTTTGGTGCAAAAGTAAAGATCAATAAATCAAAAGAATCTAAAAAAAAAGCTAAAAATTAAAAAAATCTAAAAAATCAAAATCTCAGATTCTATAAGGACCGCGTTCTACAATTTATTTTCTATCCTCTCTATTCTAATCTCTAACTTCTACTATCTCCAAACTGATCACTAAAAAACTGACCACTGATCACTTCTATTAAGACTCATTACTAAAAAACTGATCCAGTCCCGTCATATCCTGAATGTTTACGCTTCTGGCTTTACTTCCTTCAAAAGGGCCTACGATTCCGGCTGCTTCCAGTTGGTCAATCAATCGACCGGCTCTGTTGTAGCCTAGTTTTAATTTTCGTTGCAATAATGATGCCGATCCTTGTTGGGCATTCACGATCACCTCGGCAGCTTCTCTAAATAAGGTGTCTCTATCGGAGATATCCATTTCAAGACTGACTCCGCCATCTTCTCCAATAAACTCCGGAAGTAAATAAGCGGTTGCATAGGCTTTTTGTGCTCCAATAAACTCAGTGATTTTTTCTACTTCTGGAGTGTCTATAAACGCACATTGTACTCGAACCACATCATTTCCGTTAGTATACAACATATCTCCACGTCCAATTAATTGATCTGCTCCAGCTGTGTCCAAAATAGTTCTGGAGTCAATTTTAGAGGTAACTCTAAAGGCAATTCTTGCAGGGAAGTTGGCTTTAATCAAACCAGTAATTACGTTTACCGATGGTCTTTGGGTAGCAATAATCAAGTGAATACCGATGGCACGGGCCAATTGCGCTAAACGGGCAATAGGTACTTCGACCTCTTTTCCTGCTGTCATAATCAAATCGGCAAACTCATCGACTACCAATACAATATAGGGTAAAAAACGGTGTCCGTTTTCTGGGTTTAATTTTCTGGCTTTAAACTTATCATTGTATTCCTTGATATTACGCACCATCGCATCTTTCAATAAAGAATAACGATTGTCCATTTCTACACAAAGAGAGTTTAAAGTAGCCACCACCTTGGCATTATCGGTGATAATGGCATCTTCGGTATCGGGCAATTTAGCGAGATAATGTCTCTCGATTTTATTGAAAAGGGTAAGCTCTACTTTTTTAGGATCGACTAATACAAATTTCACTTCGGCTGGATGCTTTTTGTATAAAAGCGATGTCAATACAGCATTCAAACCAACTGATTTTCCTTGTCCAGTAGCACCGGCCATTAATAAATGGGGCATTTTGGCCAAATCGACCACGAAGGTTTCATTCGAAATCGTTTTTCCAAGAGCGATAGGCAATTCCATTTCAGCTTCTTGAAACTTGGCTGAACCAATCACGCTTTTCATAGAAACCATGGTTGGGTTCTTGTTCGGAACCTCGATACCAATAGTTCCTTTTCCGGGAATAGGAGCAATGATACGAATCCCTAAAGCCGAAAGAGACAACGCAATATCATCTTCTAAACTCTTAATTTTTGAAATGCGAATTCCCGCTTCGGGTACAATTTCATATAAGGTTACCGATGGTCCAACAGTCGCTTTAATCTGGGCAATTTCTATTTTGTAATTGCGAAGGGTATCTACAATTCTATTTTTATTTTCTTCTAATTCTTCCTGATTGATGGTGATACCGCCAGTCGAATATTCTTTTAATAAATCGATGGTTGGGTATTTGTAGTTCGATAAATCCAAAGTAGGATCGAATAAGCCAAAATCCGACACCAATCGAGAAGCCAAGTTGTCTTCTATAATGTCTTCTTCAATCGCTTTTTCGATTACAAATGCCTCTTCTTTGATGGGTGCTGCGGTTGGCAGAATCTCCATGGCAAGCGGTTTGATCGTTGGCTCCAAATTAATTTCAGAAGCGTTTGAAATGGTTGGTTTCAGAGCTTCCTTGTTTATCTCAAACTGAGAACCGGTCGATTTTAAATGAATGGCATCCAATTCATCTTCGGGTTCTTCTACAGCAAATTCCTCTAAATTGTATAAACTATTATTTGAAGATAGTACAGGACTTGGAATCAAATCTTCTTTGATTTCTTTTTTAGTGTTCTCAAAAAAGGATTGTACTTTTTCTGGGGATACTTGAAGTTTGAAAATGGTGTAAATTATTAAACCAAAAACCAATGCTAAAAAAGTCCCTGTTTTTCCGATGTAATCTTGAGAAAATAAATTCAGTTCGTAGCCGATAGTTCCGCCTAATTCTGGCAGTGAAGTGGCGAAAAAACCAAATAAAACGGATAGAATTATGACCACGAATAAGTCCCAAAACCAAATTCCTTTTAGTTTTTTAACGGAAAGATTCAACACTAAATACATTCCAGTGAGGAAAAATAAGCGCACGAATATAAATGCGGCAATTCCAAAACCTTTGTACACCATTAAATCGGCTAGA
The DNA here is from genome assembly GCF_003097655.1 of Flavobacterium laiguense. Classification (GTDB taxonomy): domain Bacteria; phylum Bacteroidota; class Bacteroidia; order Flavobacteriales; family Flavobacteriaceae; genus Flavobacterium; species Flavobacterium laiguense. The sequence goes on along the minus strand of NZ_QCZH01000003.1, from coordinate 38,032 downwards.
TAGGCTCCAAATTTCCCCAACCAGTTTTGAACTGTTTCATCACGGTTAGTCAATTCGGAAACAGCACTCTGATCCATTTGTCCATAGATAAAAAAGGAAACAAATGCTACCAATAATGCTATTGAAAATAAGACCAAAAGGAACCCCAAAACAATTTTGTGTTGTTTAGAAAGTTCCCAAGATTTTATTCCTTTAGGTTCGGATACGTTTTTTTTATCTGAAGGTTCTTTTTTTGTTGTTTTTGCCATTCTTGAATTTAATTGAACCTATAAAAATTTTGGGATATAAATAATAAGACCGATAGCGATTGCTGTCAAGGCTGCAAAAAATACGGCACCTGCAGCGATATCTTTGATGAAACCAATTCTTTCATGGTAATTGGGATGAATAAAATCGGCTATTTTTTCTACAGCGGTATTCAATCCTTCAACACTCATGATCAATCCGATGGCCATGGTTTGAAAAAGCCATTCGGTAGTGGTGATGTGAAAATAAAAACCAGCAATGGTCATTATGATTCCAATTGAAAATTGAACCATAATACTGTGCTCGGTAGTAATTAATTTAACGGCACCCTGAAAAGCGAATTTCACGCTTTTCAATCGGCCCGTTAATAAGGTATTGTCTTTTTTAAATTCCATATAGGCTATTAAAGTGCGGCTAACGCTGCTTCGTAATTAGGTTCGTTTGCAATTTCGCCCACTTGTTCTGTGTGATTAACAGTCCCGTTTTCGTCAACTACAATGATAACTCTAGAGTGCAATCCAGCTAATGGACCATCAACAATGTCTAAACCGTTGCTTTTTCCAAAAGTACCTTCTTGAAAGTCAGATAGGTTTACTACGTTTTCAAGACCTTCAGCGCCACAGAAACGTTTTTGGGCAAAAGGTAAATCTCTAGAAATGCACAATACAGTTGTGTTAGCCAAATTGCTTGCAGTTTCGTTGAATTTTCTAACTGATGTTGCACAAGTTCCTGTATCAATACTAGGAAAAATATTTAAAACTAATTTTTTACCGGCAAAAGTGCTTAAATCAGCAACTGATAAATCGTTTTGAACTAATTTGAAATCAGCTAGTTTAGAACCTACTTTTGGTAATTCACCTGATGTGTTTATTGGGTTTCCGCCTAATGTTATTGCAGCCATGTTTTTTGCTTTTTTAATGAGGTTCAAAAGTAAGGATTAATATTTGAAACTAAAAAAAAATAGTTGGGTGTTATGAGTTATGGGTTGTGGGGTATCTGTTATCAGTTTTTTTTGTTTGCGCGATTGTTTTCTCTGAAATCTGCAACCTGATGTCTGGTTTCCCGCGAGAGGGATAGGAATAAGCTACCGAAGTAGCATGGATAGCCCGACAGCATTAGGGAAAGGGGGCGAATCGAGACAAAGTGGAGTAGCCCCCTTTCTCTAATGCTGTCTCGCCCAAAGGTTTCTTCTTTGATTCAAAAAAAAACACATCCTGTTAGGAATGTGTTTTTACTGGATAAGTTATTTTTTTTCGATTTTGGGTAAGCCCGATTTTTTTAAAATTTCGTTCGCTTTTGCGAGTTTTTCTGGAAAGAAAATCTGGTCTTTGAATTTTTCTAAATTTTTATCTAAAACAATAATTGGAATTTTTGAACTGTTTAATTCTTCTATTGTTGTCATAATAATGTTATTTTTTGGTTAATAAAAAAGTTTCATAATTTTCTCCAACTATGAATTTTTCCCAAGTTTCATTTATGTATCCATAAATATTGAAATCTATTGAAATTTCGTATAAATTATTTGAAATTCCCATTCGGTATAATCGTGTTCTTACCTTAGTACTCCCAGTAGCTAAAATCCATGCGTTTGTGTATTTTTCGGTAAAAGCATATACAGTAGATGCCACAGTTGCAAGAGTTTTTAAACTATCTCCATTATTGCTAATTGATAAATCATCAATACTATTATTTGCTTCATTATAATCTCCAAAAGCAAGATTGTAAACGCCTGCTGTGGCAGTTTCTGAATAAATAAACATTTTTTGAATTCTACCTTTTTGTCCTTCACTATAAAAAGAATAGATTAAAAAATCTTTCTCAGATTGATATAGGTATTTTGAATGGTTCATCTACTTGGTTTATACAAAATTATGAAAATTATTTAAAACTATAGAGAAAAATAAATGATTATGGAAGTATTCTTTTTGGCAACAAAAAAACGCATTCCATTACAGAATGCGTTTTTGTATGCTTAAGAAATGATTTTATTTGTCGATAGACCCCAATGCTCGTTTCATAAAAGTATTCAAGGCTTCCTTTTTGTCGGTTCCATCTTTGATCAATTTATGAACTTCGAGGGCGCCGTACATATTTGAAATCACCACACTCTTCACCCAAAGTTGTTATAAGTAGTAAAACGGGTAAATACTGTAATACCGATTATGTATTCAATATAGTCCAAAAAAAAACGGACTATTTTCATACTATATCGGTATTATACCACTTGCCATTGGTCTGTTTAATAAATGTGTATGGTATAAGTTGTCCATGAGTATTTTTACTGTTCTATTTTATGCCTCCATTTTGGGACTTATATTTTATTAAAAACGAGCAACGGGACTTTGGCTTTAAAGGAAAAATTGGCTGAGTTGCTGGAGAAAAATATTTTGTCGAAAAAACTTCTGTTTTGTTGCGTGAACATAATCATCATCGAAGGTTTTGACCGCTTAATTACCGCTTCAATATTTGAAATTAAACTCTCGGCCAGATTGATGTTTTCGATATGCAGTTTAATATTATTCCCTGAATTTTTTTTAACCAATTCATCTACTGTGTTTTTATTGGCTGTCATTTCGGTGTGGTAATTGAAATGGAGTATTTCAACTTTTGCCTTTAACGGCTTTGTGAATTCAATTACTTTTGTCAGTTCATTTTCAATATTTACAAGGTCGGAGGCGTAAATAACGCTCTTTATTTCACTTCTACGATAATTGCGGGGTACGGCTATAACAGGAACTATTGAATGGGCGATTAGACTGGAAGTGTTTGTTCCGAATATTTTTTTTAGTTTTCCTGAGCCTCTGGTGCTGATGCAGATAAAATTGAATCTATTTTCCTGGGCATATTCCCTGATATTGCTGTCTGCAAGAACAGCACTTTTTATTACACATTTTTTGTTTTTGGAAACAGCATTCATGTCTTTATAAACAGATTCCACAAATTGGTTCAGTTTTTTTTTAATTTTATCCGCTTTTTTCTTTTCATAATCAGCAAAGGCGGGATTGCTCAACGACGTGAGATTTGCAATGTAATAGGAATAAAAAAAAGTCAACGCAAATTTATGTTGTGATGCCAATTGAATGGCAAACCGTAAAGCAGCTTTTGAGTTAGAAGAGAAATCGGTGGTAACAAGAATTTTATCCATTATCTTTTATGTTGATTGTTATTTTGGCAAACCACTATTAATTACACTAAATATACCAATACGATATAAAGCTCAATTCTTTTAAAACATCATAGCAAATTACTTGATTTCTATTTTCACTTTGAAAAAAATATTACTCTCTCTTGTTAGACATCAATGATGCTGCTATGCTCAAGATTAAAATAACAACAATTACCAACAATGCAATTTGTATTGGCAATTTGTAGAAATCAACCAGCAACATCTTCAGCCCGACAAATATTAATATCAAAGCAAGTCCCTTCGACAAATACCTGAATTTATCCATCATTCCCGCCAGTGCAAAATACAAAGAACGCAAGCCAAGTATGGCAAACACATTTGAAGTATAAACAATAAAATGGTCTTGGGTGATGGCCAGTATTGCAGGAATGCTATCTGCCGCAAAAATCAAATCGGTGGTTTCAATCAACACCAACACTAAAAACAAAGGCGTTGCAAACCGTTTTCCATCTTGTTTTACAAAAAATTTCCCGCCATGTAAATCACTGGTGACAGGCATTATTCTTCTGAATAATTTTATTAGGGGATTTTTTTCGGGTTCAATTATGGTCTCCTTTTGAGTAAGCATCTTAAATCCTGTATAAATCAGTATCGCCCCGAAAACATAAATTGTCCAATGGAATTTTTCGAGTAACGCCACTCCCGCAAAAATAAAAGCTGCTCGCATTATTAAAGCCCCGATGATTCCCCAAAACAAAATTTTATGCTGATGAATAGCCGGAATTTTGAAATAGGAAAAAATTAAAACGAATACAAAAATATTATCTACACTCAATGCTTTTTCAATCACATATCCTGTAAAAAACTCCAATGCTTTTACCTCACCTTGCCAATAATAAATAAGCACATTGAAACACATGGCAAGTGTTACCCAAACTCCCGTCCAAATCATGGCTTCTTTAATACTTATTTCATGGGCTTTGCGGTTAAAAACCCCTAAATCCAATGCTAGCATCAACAGTACAAATACATTAAAGCCAATCCAAAAACTCAAATCCGTTTGCATATTCGCATCTTGTTTAATTATCCATCACACTTATTTCATCAAATTCATTTGGTTAATTTTTACAGTTTACCAAAATGTTTGTCTATTGAATCTTACTAAAATACTTGCCTATAACGATGGTCTGACGGTTTGCGTCTACAAGCCGTTCGGGATTAACTTGTACAAACTGTATTGAACGAAAACGCTTCTTAAAGGTAATGAACTTTTTGGCAAATGCCAAGCAAATATTCACATACACAAACACTTGACAGTTTGCACATATCCATCATTGCCCGCAATGTCAATGTTGCCGACAGTTCTTGTTCTTTTTTGCATCTTAAAAATAATAAAAAACCTTAAATTTCAAAATAGAGATTTAATATTTGGTTCAGCTGCGTATTTTAAAATGGTTTGTTTGTCAATTGTTTGTTCGTTATCAATGTGAAATAAAGATTTCAGCCCCGTATATTCACAGATGAAATTTTCACTGGTATTTACACGATTTCCGTTAAATATTATTCCTTTAATGGGAATGTTTCTGAGTTGAAGAGCTTCGACAGAAAGCAGTGTATGGTTTATGCTTCCTAGATAATTTCTGGAGACCAGAATAACTTCTGCTTTTAGTTTTTCAATAAGGTCAATTACCAAAAAATCATTATTGAGCGGAACCATCAAGCCGCCTGCTCCTTCAATAATAAGATTATTGTTGGTTGACGGAACTGTAATGGAATCTAAATTAATCGTAACACCATCAATCGCGGCAGCAGCGTGCGGAGACATTGGTTCTGTAAGGCGATAGGCTTCCGGAAAAAAATGAGAAGTAGAATTACTGATAAGTCCCTGCACTTTCATTGTATCTGACTGATGCAGATCTCCCGATTGTATAGGCTTCCAGTAATCGGCTTGTAGCCCTTCAACGAGAATGGCTGATACGATTGTTTTTCCGATATCCGTACCAATGCCTGTTATGAAATATGTTTTCATTTACCGTGTTTTTTTTAATTGAATTCCAGTCTTTGCCCCGGAATGAATTCAGAGAAAGTACCGTTCTTATAGACAAGATTTCCGTTAACAAACGTATGGGTCACTTTTGACTGAAATGTTTGTCCTTCCAATGGCGACCAACCGCACTTGTATAAAATATTCTCTTTAGCAACTGTCCAAGGGGAATTCAAGTCAACCAATGTCAAATCGGCAAAATAGCCCTCACGGATGAAGCCTCTCTTTTCAATACCATAAAGTATCGCTACATTATGACACATTTTTTCTGCGATTTTCTCTAAAGTGATAAGTCCTTGCCTGTATAATTCAAGCATAATATACAGCGAATGCTGCACCATTGGCGCACCCGACATGGACTGAAAGTATGGTTTTTGCTTCTCTTCTAAAGTGTGCGGGGCATGGTCGGTTGTAATAATATCAATTCGGTCATCCAGCAAAGCCCTCAAAAGACCTACTCTGTCTTGCTCCGTCTTTATGGCAGGATTCCATTTTATTAAAGTTCCCAATCGCTGATAGTCTTTGTCTGAAAACCAAAGATTCTGAACCGATACTTCGGTGGTGATGTTCTTTTCTTTTAGCGGTATGTCGTTTCGAAACAAATGGGTTTCCGCCTCTGTGGTTAAATGCAGGATATGCAACCTTGCCTTGTGTTTTTCGGTAATGGCAATGGCTCTTTTGGTCGATTGATAACAACCTTCTCCACTGCGAATTAGCGGATGACATGCAATTGGCACATCTTCGCCGTATTTTGCCCTGTAAATCTCCTCGTTCTCCTCGATAACTTGTTCCATTTCAGAATGAATGGCAATAATGGATTTACAATTCGAAAAAAGTTTTCCCATAGTATCGGGGCTATCGGCAAGTAAATTTCCTTTTTTTGTAAAATACAGCCCGTCATCAGAAACGCCAATGAATTGGGAAGTATCCATTTGAAGTACTTTGTCTAAGTTGTCGTTATTAACCCCCAAAAAGAAAGAGTAATTAGCCCAGGATTTTTCTGATGCGATACGGAATTTCTCATCGATAATTTCAGTGGTCAATACATTAGGAACCGTGTTTGGCATGTCGATAAAAGAAGTAGTTCCTCCTGAAACAGCCGCCCTGCTTTCTGTACGGAGGTCTCCTTTATGGGTTAGTCCAGGTTCCCTAAAATGCACTTGTCCGTCTATAATACCCGGAAACAGATACTTGCCGGTTCCGTCAATGATTTCAGCATTCTTTGTGATTTCTCCGGACAGATTTCCGATTTTTTCGATAAAGCCGTTTTGGATAAAAACGTCAGTACTTTTTATCTGACCTTCGTTGACGATGTTAACATTTTTTATTACTATAGACTGATTCATATGTAAATATTTATTGTTTTTTTTAGGTCATATGTAATTGCTTCGCCTATTCGCTATCGCTCGGGTCGCATATATCTTCATCGGTGTTTGTATCGCAATTCCGTTATGCTCATTTCATAGGTGGTACTTTTGGCTGTTATTTTAATTCATCCCAAATATTCAAAGAAATGACATTTAATTTTATTGAAAGTTTATAATTTTAGATAAGCTACACGACTATTGCACAGCATCAAAAGACAAATGCGTAGTGAGCATAAACCCACTATTATATTGAAATACAGATTTGTCATTTATTCTTTTTCCTTGTTGCAAAATTTGACTCAAATAACCCGCTTCAATTTTTACATTTTTGTTTACTTTATAACCGACTAAAGCAGCCAGTCTATTTTGATCAAAAACATTCACTCCGATATTTTTTCCAAAACCAACAAAAATTTCATCCATTAAAACAATGCTCACGCTGTTATTGTCGGTACTTTTTTTATATACGGGAATCTCCATTCTAAACCTGTATTGTATCCTGTTCAGGAAAACCCAGTCTGTGATAGTTTCTCCATTAATTTATTATTGCTAATTTACAACAAATGAACTGATTGATTTGGTTGATAGTTTTTTTATTCTATTAGTGATTACAATTATTATTATTTAACAACGAAGAATAATAGACAAATAGATAGGCATTCCAAAAGTAATATTAAACGGAAAGGTAACGGCTAATGCCATAGGCAAAAATAAACCTGGATTGGCTTTTGGTGCTGCAATTTTCATAGCAGCTGGTACCGCAATATAGGAAGCACTTGCTGCTAGAATGGCAAAAATAAATCGGTTACCAACCTGATCGGTCACTAGTTGACTTAAAAACGCTACTACTATCCCATTAACCAGCGGTATTACAATGGCAAATACCAAGGTAGACCATCCACTTTTAATGAAATCGTCTAATTTTCTTCCACTTACAATACCCATGTCTAATAAAAAAATAGCTAAAAACCCTTTAAAAATATCAGTAGTAAAGGGTTTAATTCCCATAGCTTGTTCTTCACTAGCTAAAAAACCAATCACCAAACTTCCAAGAATTAACAAAACACTTCCATTGGTTAAAGAATGTTTTATTACAGCACTCATTTTACTCGAACTAGCTTCCTTCTTGTTGTATAATCTAATCAAAATCACTCCGATGATTATTGCTGGCGCTTCCATTAATGCCATTACGGCTACCATATGTCCGCTGAAAGTATATTTTTGAATTTCCAAAAAAGTCACCGCTGTTACAAAAGTCACCGCACTAACCGAACCATATGCTGCCGCAATTGCACCCGAATTTTCAATACTAAACTTTTGCTTTAAGATAAAAAAACAATAAATAGGAATGACAACCGCAATTAATATCCCAAATAAAACTGCCCAAATGATTTCCATATGGAAATCACTGTGCGCCAATTCTTGTCCCCCTTTAAATCCAATAGAAAACAATAAATACAAAGAAATAAACTTGGATGTATTGTCTGGAATTGCTAAATCGCTTTTCAATCTTGTGGCAATTATCCCAAGAAGGAAAAACAATAAAGCTGGATTAGTTAAATTATCTAATAGTAAGTCTAAATTCATTTTTTCTGTTTTTTATTTTTTTGTGGCGCGTTCTAATCTATCGTTAATGGATTTTCCCAATTCAAAATCTGGAAATCGTTCTGCCACAATCATATCTAAGTCCATTTTATCCAATCGATGCATTGCAGCATACAAATGTGATGTAGCTTCTTTTAAGTCTCCTTTTTCGGATAAAATTTCTTGGTGCATTACACCTGTATTTTCGATTCTCTCCTTAAAAAGCAACAATCCAATTTTTTTGTCAGGAAATCCCTTGATGAATTGCGCTACATCACTTTCTAAAAAAGTGGTGGTTGCCGGTGCGTAATGTCGTGATAACATGCCTGGCGCATCCGGAGCATTTTCTTTTTTATTTTTAATTTGAATTTTTCCAATAACTTCTTCAACATCTTCTACAGAAATAGAGCCCAATCGATACAATACAGGAATCTCATTTTCAAAACCAATTATGGTTGATTCTATTCCGTTTTGGCAATCGCCTCCGTCTAAAACCAGCTGTAATTTTTCGCTAAAATATTCAGCAACATGTAACGCATTTGTTGGACTTATCGCCCCGAAAGGATTGGCACTTGGAGCAGCTAATGGAAAATCTAACGCTTCCAACAAGGCCAAAGTTGTAGGATGATTTGGAATTCTAATAGCCACAGAATCTTTTCCGGCAGTAACTAAATCGGGAACCGACTCTTGTTTTTTCAACACCATCGTCAAAGGTCCCGGCCAAAATTTATCAGCTAACAATCTGGCTTTTTCCGGAATTTCTTTTGCTAATTCGTCTAATTGTTCCACTGATTTAATATGAACAATTAACGGGTTGAAAAAAGGTCTTTGTTTCATTTCAAAAATCGCTTTTATGGCTTTTTCGCTGTATATATTTCCAGCCAACCCATAAACCGTTTCTGTAGGAATGGCAACCAAATCTTCTTGGATTAAAATCTTGGCTGCTTTTGATATGTCTTTTGAAACTATTGTCATAATTTGTTTTAAGGATTACAAAAATCACAATACGTCGGATCTTCGGTTTTTTTTTTATGTGGATACAATTCCTCAGAAATATGACTACATTTTTTACAAGTATAAATAAAACTCAAAGTAGAACGCGTAGCCGAATTACAGCATTCACACGGCAATCCCATTTTGGCATCAGAAACCACAAATCCGGGTGTTTCGCACATAGGACATAGCGACCGAATTGAGCTTGCTAATTTTAATGTGGCTGTTTTAATCACTTTCATTCGTGTTGGATTGTATAGTGCACGCATATCGGTTTCGACATATACTTTTCCAAATTCTTTCATCATTTCATTAAAGCTTTCCTTTAAAATCCTTTCGTCAGTGATTCCTTTAACTATTTTAGAAATATCCTTTTCTGATGGTTTTAAAATAAGCCCGTGCGATGGAAATTGTACCTGAGTCGCAAATTCCAGTAGCTCGACTTCATTCTTAATTTCACTGCCATTAAAATTGGTATTCATACTGAGTTCTCTTGCTATAATTTCTAACTTATTTTTTTTATCAATAAAAATTAAAAATTCATCATCGGCATGGGCAAAAAAAATGGTGGGGTGCATCCCAAAAGATCCTTCGCTGGCAATACCTAAATCGCAATCATTCTCTTTCATCGCAAGGAGACATTTATTGCGAAGAGTCGTTAACACGCTATCTTTTCTCTCAATCTCTCCCGAAAAAGTTCCCAATGTGTCAGTGTCAAATTTATCAGAGACAAAGCAACTTACGCCTAATTCTTTTTCAAAAATCGGTGCAATCACGTTTTCCTTTTTGTGCTTAGTCGCGATAAGAAGTTTTCTACCTTTGAACATAAATTACTAATTGTCAATAAGTGAAATATTTATTTGTGAGCTAACTAACAGTCTCTTGTTTTTGGCTTTAGCCTCCGATAGTATCTTCTGTAATTTTTCAATCTCATTTTTTAGCTTAGGAATTCTTTTTTGAGCAATTTCATCGTCTTCTCCATATCGTTCCTGTGAACTCCAATTTTTTATCTTATGGAAATTTATTTTGGAAGAAAAAATAGGAATTAAAATTTCCCTCGCCTCAACTTCCGAGAAGTTACCGTCAATAAGTGTTAAATTTTCGATTCTATTCATAATTTTTGTTGTTTTTATTTGATAACTGATAAGAAGAATATGCTCCAAGTATTATTGCAAAAGACGCAAATACTTTACTGTTAATTACGTCATCTGTTGTTAAAGCCATAACAATAAAACAATCATTGCGACTATTGAAATAGCTATTTTATTACTAATTGATTCTTTTTTCTATTTTAATTACTGCTTCCAATTTTAAATCCCTTTTTTAATCTATATTATTGCTTAAATAAAACAGTTCTTTTTGTAGTAGTTTTATTTTGGACTCCCTAAATCACAATCATTTTCTTTCATCGCAAGGAGATATTTATTGCAAAGAGTCCTTAATGCACTATCTTTTCTCACAATTCTCCCGAAAAGTTCTCTATATGTTAGTGTCAAATTTATCAGAGACAAAGCAAATTATGCCTAATTCTTTTTCAAAAATAGGTCCAATCACGCTTTCATTTTTATGCTTGGTTGCTATAAGAAGTTTTCTACCTTGAAACATACTAGTTATTTTTTAAAACTTATTTCAATAGTACTGTTTACAACCAAATTTACTCCATTTGCTTCTGCAACTTCCGGTAAATTTTTAATTTTTTCTTTAGTTTCGGTGAGTTCCACTACTCGTTTTTTGGAACGAGAAAGGTTATTATTAAAACGAATATGATTACTAAAATCCTCCAGATTACGGCGGTTAATCTTACTGTTTATTAATGCCGTTAATACTTTTCCTGCTTCTGCGGGAGTAAAAACTCCATCTATTAATTTAAAGACTTGGTCGTTTTTCATTTTGTATTTAATTATTAGGTTTTAGCTTTTATACTTTTCTAATTATTCGATTTTTTTTTTGACTTTCCTTTATATATTAATTCAAAACTATTAATTGGGTCTGGCGATTCCTGTAATTTACGAATTAGCAACATGATTGTATCATTTAAATTAACACGACAAAGATAGATATAATATTATTAATGATAGCAATACTATCATTAATAATTGTAAAATAATTTTTAGCTATATTTGCCAAAGAAAGATGAGACATCTTCTTTTTAGCAATTTATTATACGAAGACCAATCAATACAAGGATTAAAATGGAGCTACAGTTACAAATAAAAATGAATGAAGCATTATTTCTGCGCAACCCTGAACAGTCGGAGTTAGGCAAGAAAATCATTAGACACAGCATTGAATTAATCTATAAAAATGGATTTGAAGCATTCACCTTTAAAAAATTAGCAAAAGACATTGGTACAACCGAAGCGGGTATTTACCGATACTTTGAAAACAAACATCGCTTACTGTTATATCTTGTAGCTTGGTATTGGAGTTGGCTTGAATATCAGATAAGCTTTCATACCAATAACATTAATGACCCCATCATTAGATTAAAAATGGTTATCAAATTATTAGCGACATCGGTACAACATGATGAAAAAACAAGTTATGTTAACGAGAGCCTATTGCATCAAATTGTTATTTCAGAAGGTTCAAAAGCATATTTAACCAAGCATGTAACCGAAGACAATAGACACCATTTTTTTAAACCATACAAAGACCTTTGTGCCGTTATTGGAAATTTAATTTCAGAATGTAATCCGAAATACAAATACCCTAAATCATTAGCTTCCACCATCATTGAAATGGCGCATTTTCAGAATTTTTTCATGAACAATCTTCCTTCACTTACCGATTTTGGGATAAATAAGGACGAGGCAAAAATCATTTCTTTTCTTGATGATTTGGTTTTCTCGAGTATTAATAAAGTATAGCCGTTGTATTTCATTAAGTTATTGAATTCTTTGTATTGTACTAAAAATGGAATTATAACTATCCGTTACTTGTTTCAAAAATACATAAACGGAGAATGGAACACGGATTATACTGATTCACTAAAGCGAAAACGCTGATAAAAACGGATTTTGATTTAGAATATGTTGAAAATAGCGGATTATTCCGCCTTCGGCAGTTGATGGATTATAATCAAATTAATAAAAAACACTCTTGGTACTCATTACGGACAGTCGTAAAATGGAATATAGCATTTGTCTTTGGGAGGAATAATTTTTATTTTAAAAAAAAACAATATAAAATAACGCTTTTTCATCGGTTTGAAAAAATAGACAAAAAAAACGCATTCCATTACAGAATGCGTTTTTTGTATGCTTAAGAAATGATTTTATTTATCGATAGATCCCAATACTCTTTTCATGAAAGTATTCAAGGCTTCTTTTTTGTCGGTTCCTTCTTTGATCAATTTATGAACTTCGAGGGCGCCGTACATGTTCGAAATTAATTCACCAATGACATCTAATTCTTCATCTTTCAATGAGGCGATTTCGGTCATGGCTTCCAGAACTTCGATGGTTTCTATGATGTAATCCTGATCGTTTTCTTCGATGAACTGGGTCAAGTGTTTTATTACAGGTAATTTCATTTTTTTTTGTTTAAAGTTTAAGTTTTAAAGTTTTCCGTAGCTATGTGCAGAACGTAGAGTTAATTTTTAATACAAACATTAAACTTTTTAGTCCTGTTGCTCAACTTTAAACTTTAAACTATTTCATTTACCAATTCGATTAAAACTTCTTGTTTGTTGGTTTGCGTTTCGTTGACCAATTTTCCGTTCACGAAAGTGGCAAAAGTAGGCAAGTTACTTACATTGGCCAGTTTTCTTGATTCAGGAGAATTCTCGGCGTCAACTAGAACAAAAGAAATTCCGTCATTTTCTGAAGCCAATTTTTTGAATTTTGGTTTCATAATTCTGCAATTTCCACACCATGAGGCCGAAAATTGAACTACTACTTTTTCGTTTTGCGCTATCAAAGCCCCTAACGTATCTTCGTTTAATTCGATTAACATAAATTTTTCAATTTCAATTTCAATGTCAATGGCAAAATTCTATGGCAATTTTAAAATATTGAATATTAAAATTGCCATTGTTATTGCTATTGAAATTAGTTAAGACTTAAGTATTCAGCAGTACTTTTTCTATCTGCATTCATAGCTTCTTTACCAGCTTCCCAGTTTGCAGGACAAACTTCACCTTTTTCTTGAATGTGCGTATAAGCATCAACCATACGTAAATATTCGTTTACATTACGACCTAGTGGCATATCGTTTACGCTTTCGTGGAAGATTTTTCCAGTTTCGTCAATTAAGTAAGTCGCTCTAAAAGTTACATTAGAACCTTCTACGATTACTGAATCGGTTTCTTCGCTATACTCAGTTGAATCAATATCAAGAATTCCTAAAATGTTAGCTAAGTTTCTGTTAGTGTCAGCAAGAATTGGGTAAGTAACACCTTCAATTCCACCATTGTTTTTCGGAGTGTTTAACCACGCAAAGTGAACTTCGTTAGTGTCACAAGATGCACCAATTACGATAGTGTTTCTTTTGTTGAATTCTGGTAAAGCAGTTTGAAAAGCATGTAGTTCAGTTGGACATACAAAAGTGAAATCTTTTGGGTACCAAAACAAAAGTACTTTTTTGTTGTTTTTTGTAGCTTCCTCAAAAATATTGATTTTCAAATTATCACCCATTTCTGAGATAGCGTCTACTGCAATACTTGGGAATTTTTTACCTACTAATGACATATTTATTAATTTTAGTTATTTAATTTTTTTAATGGTGCAAATATAAGGGTTATAAAAAGACGCTTTTAATAAATTTTGATTATTAATATTTATTTAACGATAATTTATAGTTATTATAAGGCTCTAAAGTATTGATAATACAACGGGTATCTTTCCTTTGCATTCCGTATCTTCTAATAATTGTTCGGCCGCTACTTCCTGAAATTCTGTAAAATCTTGATACATTTCGACTATTCCGATAGTTTTTTCTAGATTTGGAATCACTTGCAACGCAAAGGGGTTTCCAAAAACATGCAAGACACATTTCTTGGTTTGAAACTGCTGACCTAAAAATTCCAAAACCGAATCTTCGATGTCAAAATTATTCAGCGGTTTGGCTTTGGGAACAAATAGCGAAATGATTAGGGTATCAAATTCTGCAAGTTTTTCAATAAAGTTAGTAGTTACTAAATCATTTCCAGATTCTACTGCAAATTCTGCTGAGGGCAACTTGATTTTCAAAGCATTGAAAAAAGGATTGTCTGTACTTTTGTAAATACTAATTTTGGCTAGACGCTCTCTGTTTTTGGCATCAAAAACAATAATTGAACTGTTGTTGTCTTTGATTGCCGTAATGCAATTTTGGGCTATTTTTTTATTTAAATCGGAAGTGATTTTAAAGTCAAAATCTCTAGAAATAGTCCGGTTCAAATCAAAAAGTCCCGCTTTCTGTTTGCATTTCATGATGCGATTGTAACTCGCTTCAATACGTTCGGGAGTTGCATTTTTTAGGATTTTCTGAATACCTTCGGCTACGTTTTCGGCAAAACACAATACATCATTTCCCGCGTTGAAAGCTTCCCATTCCAATAAGCCTTTGGTGTCGTATAATTTAGAAACACTATGCATGTTCAAAGCATCTGAAATCACCAAACCATCATAACCCAATCGCTCGCGCAAAAGGGATTCAATGATATTTTTGGATAAAGTAGCCGAGGTCTCTTTTCCGTCGTTCAAAGCGGGAACGGCTAAATGTCCGATCATAATCGAATCGACATTATTTTCGATCCCTTTGATAAACGGAACCAATTCGTTTTCTAATAACTGTTCTAAATTCTCGGTTAAAACGGGTAGTCCCAAGTGTGAATCGACATTGGTGTTTCCGTGTCCGGGAAAGTGTTTCAGACAGCCCAAAATCCCAACATCGGACATGCCGCGAAGGTATTCTAAAGCAAAACGAGCTACTTTTTCTTTATTGGAACCGAAAGAACGGTACCCAATTACGGGATTGTTGGGGTTGTTATTGATGTCGGCCAAGGGAGCCAAATTATAATGAATACCCGCAGATTTTAGATCCAAACCGATTTGTTTTCCCACTTCGTACACCAAACCAATTTCGCTGTCGGGCAAAGCACCAAGCGTAATGGCATACGGATATTGCGGTGTTTTCTCCACGCGCATGGCCAAACCCCATTCGGCATCAATGCTCATCAATAGGGGAGTGGTGGCGCACTTTTGGTAACGTACAATCAGGTCTTTCAATCGCTGAAAACTATCGTCGTTGAACTCGACTTTTTTCTTAGTCTCATAATTTGTTGCTGCACTAGCTCTGCTATGAAAAAAGGTCAATCCGCCGATGTTATGTTCCTTGATTAAGCGTTCTGTTTCTTGTATATTCTCTTCGGTGTCGTTAATGAAAACGGCAGGAAAAAAGAATTGTCCTATTTTTTGTTGTAGTGTCATTTTGAGCTTTTTTCTAAGTTTCTCTCTTAAGAATTTTAAAATTGATGCTCGCAAAGGCGCAAAGGCGCAAAATGGAACGGATATCAATGTTCTTAAATAGATGAAATTTTATTATTAAAATCCAAATATATATTTAGTGTTTTCTCTTTGCTTCTTAGCGACTTAGCGAGAAAATAAAATAATAATTTATGTGAGAATTTAAACTTTGTTTTCTTCCGATCTCTTACCAAAATCAGCTGGATATTTTAATAATTGAGATAAAATCAATCCTGGAATAGTGGCACAAAATACCCAGATAAAGAAATTGCCGTATCCTAAATATTCTTGTATAAAACCACTCGCCATACCGGGAAGCATCATACCTAGAGCCATGAAGCCAGTGGCAATAGAGTAATGAGCTGTTTTTGATTCGCCATCAGCGACATAAATTAAGTACATCATAAAGGCTGCAAAACCAAACCCGTATCCAAATTGCTCGGCAATAACTGTGGCATAAATATAGTACACAGAAGTGGGATGAAAATGGGCTAATAAAATAAAGCCAATTATAGGCAAGTGCATCGCCAGAAACATAGGCAACATCCATTTGCGTAAACCTCCTTTTGAAATGGCTATTCCGCCTAGAATTCCACCTACAACAAGTGCTGCAACTCCAAAAGTTCCATATATGATTCCCACATCTTCGGTGGTTAATCCCATACCGCCTTTTGCTTTTTCATCGATTAAAAAAGGTGTCAACATTTTTAATAATTGAGATTCTCCCAATCTGAAAAGCAAAATGAAAGCCAGTATAATTCCGATTTGCTTCTTTTGGAAAAAAGTGGCAAATACTTCTCCAAAACTTACTTTAGGTTCTGTTTCGGCAGTAGTGATTTCTTCGACTTTCGGAGTGGTAAAAAAGTTGTAAACCGTTAGAAAAGCCATAATCAATGCCACAACAATCATGGTGTACGACCAAGCTTTGGTTTTGTCTCCGAATTTCTGTTCGAGGAATCCCCCCAGAATTACGATTAATCCATTAGCGGTAAGCATCGAAAGTCTGTAAAAAGTACTTCGAATTCCTAGAAAAAAAGACTGTTGTTCTTTGGCCAAAGCCAACATGTAAAATCCATCGCTAGCCACATCATTAGACGCAGATGCAAATGCCGCCACCCAAAAAAGCGCCAAACTCAACATAAAAAAATGATTCATCGGAATGGTCAATCCTACAATGAAAAACGCAATGGCAATCACCAATTGCATTGCCAGAAACCATTTTCGTTTGGTGGCATACAAATCGATAAACGGGCTCCACAACGGTTTGATGACCCAGGGTAAATACAATAAACTGGTGTACACTCCAATATCTTCATTGGCAATACCCAAATTTTTATACATGATCACCGAAACCGAAATAATAATGGCATACGGAAAACCCGAAGCGAAATTTAAAAAAGGAATCCAATACCAAGGTTTATTGTCTTTCATATTTTTTTATATTGTTTAATAGTTTAAATTGTTTATGGTTTAGGGTTTAAAGTTTAAAGTTGTTTAAACTTTAAACGTTGAACTTTTTTAAACCCTTACTTCGTTTGTGTTTCTACTTTTAAGTCGATTATGGTTTCAGGGCTTTCATTGGCATAATAATCGACAAAAGTAAAGGCAAAGGCGGTGTTTCCTATTAATTTATAACAAGGCACTTGAATATTAAAATCGGTACTGTCTTCCTGAACCGCTATTTTTTCCAGAATTTGGCTGGCATCATTGATGTTTATTTTAGACACCTCTTTTGCACCATAGACTACAATATAACGCACTTTCGTGTTTATTGGTTTCTGGAAAGTAATGTAATAGTTTACAGTGTCTTTTGTAATAGAATTGATTGCTAAGCTATCTGAGATTTCCTTTTTAAAATGGGGAACAGGCAAAGGGAGTGCGGGATATTTGTACTCATATTCTTTTAGTATTTTAACGACATCAAGGTTTTTGTTTATAAAACACTTGGCACTAAAAAAGCCATTTCCCTGTACATTTTCATAACTGCGAGTGAGGTCAATTTGATTGGGAATTTCATAAATGTTGTTCCACTTTTTATCCGAATCGGTTTTGATTTTATACGAGCTGTTACCTATATAAAGCGCAGTATTGTTTGGAGTATTCTCAGACCACCATTTTATTAATTTAGCGTAAGAAGCGGTTTTGTGATCAATGCTCCAATAGAGTTGCGGAACGATATAATCGATCCAGTTGTTGTTCATCCAGTCTAAAGGATCGGCATATAAATCATCGTAATTGGTTTGGCCCGAAACGGTATCAGACCCTTTTGGATCTACTGATTTGTTACGCCAAACCCCAAACGGGCTGATGCCAAATTGTACCCAAGGTTTTATATTTTTGATGGTAAACGAAATGTTTTTTACAAAAGTAGACACATTTAAACGCCTCCAATCCCCCAAGGAAAGTCCGTTTCCTAGTTTTTTATAGGATACACTATCGTTAAACTCGATACCTTTTATTTTATAGGGATAAAAATAATCATCAAAGTGTATGGCATCAATATCATAGTTTTTGACTACCTCTTCGACCACAGCCGTTAAGTGTTGTTGTACCTCAGGCAAAGCAGGATTGTAATAATATTTTCCGCCATATTCGATCATCCATTCGGGATGTTTATAAAAATCGTGGGAGTTACTCAAAAGCTCCGTTTTCAAGTCAAAAGTGGCACGATAGGGGTTAAGCCATGCATGAAATTCAAAACCTCGAGCATGAGTTTCGGTAATCATCCATTGTAATGTGTCATAATAGGGTCTAGGAGCTTGTCCTTCTACACTGGTCAAATAACGAGACCAAGGAGCCAATGTTGTTGGATATAAAGCATCACCCACAGAGCGTATTTGAACAATTACGGCGTTGAAATTTAATTTTTTGTAGGTATCTAATGTTTCAATAAAGTCGGCTTTTTGTTTTTCAACCGAATCCATGTTGTTTTTTGGCCAGTCAATATTAACCACAGTGGCAATCCAAACGGCTCGAAATTCATTTTTTGGGTGCATTTCTCTTTTTTGGGCATGACCAATGACACTAGTAAACAGGAGAAATATAAGGTGGAGTGCAAAGGACTTCTTTGAATTCATTTTCAATCTTTTTATAAAGAAATCAAAAGTAGTTTTTTTAGCTAAGTTTATTAAATTAATTGCTAATAAAATTCGGCTTAACGTTTTTGTTTTGCATTATTAAAAAAAAGAATGATAATGCGCCTAATCATCAACAATTGGATTGTCTGCTTTT
The DNA here is from genome assembly GCF_003097655.1 of Flavobacterium laiguense. Lineage (GTDB taxonomy): Bacteria > Bacteroidota > Bacteroidia > Flavobacteriales > Flavobacteriaceae > Flavobacterium > Flavobacterium laiguense. The sequence continues at coordinate 18,991 of NZ_QCZH01000003.1, read as the reverse complement.
CTATTATTAAGGTTCGATTTACATTTTTTGCAATTTTGAACTTTTTTAAATAAATATTGAATTATATTTTGTTTACATGTGTTTTATAAGTGTATATTTGACTTTATTTAAGCTTAAAAAGAGAAATATAGTTTTTATATCATAATATTATAAAAAAATAGCATCTAGACTTTAAAGATTAAATTTGTTTTATATATTTGGGCTTTAAAATTTTTGCTTTTTTATTTAAAAAATATTGCAAAAAATACAATATATTAGTTTATAACGATAAAATTTACAACATGGCATTAAAAGGGCTTTTTAGAAAAAAAACAGTTCAAGATATTTTAAAACAGGTCGAGAAAAATAATCTCGAGGGGCATGATGCTCTAGGAAAACACTTGACTGCCAAAGATTTAACAGCATTTGGGATTGCAGCCATTGTAGGTGCCGGTATTTTTAGTACCATAGGAAAAGCTAGTTTTGATGGGGGTCCTGCAGTAATCTTCTTGTTTTTGTTTACGGCTATTGCTTGTAGTTTTGCTGCTTTTGCTTATGCTGAGTTTGCTTCGATGGTTCCAGTTTCTGGAAGTGCTTATACCTATTCCTATGTTGCTTTTGGGGAATTAATCGCTTGGATTATTGGTTGGGCATTAATTATGGAATACTCTGTAGGGAATATAACGGTCGCCATATCGTGGAGTGATTACTTTACGAGCTTGCTCTCCAGTGGAGGAATCGATTTGCCCCAATGGGTACAAATGGATTATCTAACAGCTTCAAACGGCTTTAAAGATGCTACAGCCCTGATGGAAGCCGGAAAGTCTTTTGAAAATTTGAGTTTGGGAATGCAAAATGCCTATACAGCTTGGAAAACATCTCCGATGATTGGTTCTTTTCATTTTGTAGCCGATTTACCGGCACTATTGATTATTGTTTTGATTACTGCCTTAATTTACCGTGGAATGAAAGAATCCCGTAATGCTAGCAATATTATGGTAGTGGTTAAGCTTTGTATCGTTCTTTTGGTAATTGCCGTGGGTATATTTTATGTAGACACTACCAATTGGCATCCTTTTGCACCGAATGGAGTTTCGGGAGTTTTAAAAGGAGTTTCGGCAGTGTTCTTTGCCTATATTGGTTTTGATGCTATTTCGACTACTGCCGAAGAGTGTAAAGACCCACAACGTGATTTGCCAAGAGGGATGATGTGGGCTATTATTATTTGTACGATTCTATATATTGCCATTGCACTGGTTCTTACCGGTATGGTAAGTTATAATACCTTGAATGTAGGTGATCCATTGGCTTTTGTATTTGATCAATTGCATTTAAAATGGATGTCGGGAATTATTGCCGTGAGTGCTGTAGTGGCCATGGCGAGTGTTTTGTTGGTTTTTCAAATGGGACAACCGCGTATCTGGATGAGTATGAGTCGAGATGGTTTGTTGCCAAAAAAATTCTCTACTGTGCACCCAAAATTCAAAACACCTTCTTTTGCCACAATCGTAGTTGGTTTTGTAGTTGCGGTTCCTGCTTTATTTTTGAATTTAACTATGGTAACTGATTTATGCAGTATCGGAACATTATTTGCTTTTGTATTGGTATGCGCTGGGGTTTTGGCTTTGCAAAATAGAACTGATATTCCAAGAGGAAAATTCAAAACGCCTTATGTCAATTCAAAATATATTTTTCCTTTATTAATTGTGATTGCTTTGGTTTTCTCTTTTGGATACAACAAAAAAGCAACTATGGGTTTCATTACCAATGAAACTAAAATTAACGATTCGGAGTTTATTATTACTTCTTTGAATAAAGAAGAGACGCAAAAAGTGTATGATTATTTGGTAAGTATTGAAGGAAAAACAAGTACTACCGAAAAACCGGATGTAGAGCATTTGTTGAGCCAATATCAAGAGGATGATGCCAAGTATGCTTCTGTGGTTGCAGGATTGCCTATTTCGGATTCAGTGAAATATGAAAGTGGATTTGATTTGTTCAAACACAAAATACCAATGTGGATTTTCTTGATTGTTATCGTTGGATTGGTGTTTTGGTCATACAAAGAAAACTTGTCTTTAATTCCGCTTTTGGGTTTAATCTGCTGTTTGTATATGATGGCCGAGTTAAGCGTTTGGAACTGGATTTACTTTACTGTTTGGTTGCTGTTTGGATTGGTAATTTACTTTGGCTTCAGCCGAAAAAACAGTAAACTGAATTTGAAAGAAAGCTAATATAGAATGTTTTCAATAGAAAATTCCCCTCAAAAAATATTTTTTGAGGGGATTTTTTATGTCTGTATAATGCTAAAAAAAGGTTATTCGTTTTTAAAATAATTTAACATGTACAGTGTAATTTTGTTATTTCGACAAAGGATAAATCGCATAATCTGAATAACTTGTTGTGATTTCTCCTTCGTCTAAATGAAACAGTGAGTATGCTTAATTAAACAGTATTGATATTTAATCGGTATTACATTGCTGCAGAATTACTTTGTAAAACATGAAGTTCAACTAAACATTCTTTCATCATTTGATACGTTCTCTCGATGTCGTTATCCAATCCAATAGAGAAACGAATTAAACCATCGGTCAATCCCATTTCGATTTGTTCTTCCATAGGGATTTCGCTGGAGGTCGAGGTGCCCGGCGCGCTAAACAAGGTTTTGTAAAACCCTAAACTCACGGCAAGATAGCCTAGATTTTTGGCCTGCATTAATTCCATTACTGCGTTTGCTTTTTCCAAAGTTCCCATGTCTAGGGTCATCATTCCTCCAAAACCATATTCTGGATTAATCATGCTGGCGTACAATTCATGACTCGGATGACTTTTTAAACCCGGATAAACCGTTTTTATTCCATCTTTTTCAAAGCGTTCTGCAAGATATTGTGCGTTATGACTGTGTTGTTTCATACGGATGTGCAAGGTGCGCAAGTTTTTCATCACACTGGCCGAGCGTAAACTATCCATTGTTGGTCCAAGAAGCATACTCGCGCCACTATTCACATTCTTCAGACTATTGATGAAATCTTGCGATGCACAAGTCACGCCACCCACTGTATCACTACTTCCGTTAATGTATTTTGTCAAGCTATGAATCACTATATCAGCACCCAATTTTGCAGGTGAAACAGATAGTGGGGAGAACGTATTATCCACCACCAATGTCAAATTGTGTTTTTTGGCAATTTTTGATAATCCCACAATATCAGCCACTTCAAGCAAGGGATTACTCACCGTTTCGCAATACAATACTTTGGTTTGTGGAGTGATCGCTGCTTCAACCACAGCTAATTTTGTGATGTCGACAAAGGTAGTATTGATACCAAACCTTGGCGTGAAGTTTTTTAGGAACGCATAGGTTCCTCCATAAATGGTTCGGCTCGACACAATATGGTCGCCCGATCCGCAGAGTTGCATTAGGGTAGGCGTAATTGCTCCCATTCCCGAAGCCGAAACATTGGCCGTTTCGGTTCCTTCCATAGCCGCTAGGGCTTTGTCTAAATACAGATTACTTGGAGACGAATGACGAGAATACAAATAACAGCCTTCCATATTGCCCTCAAAAGTGTCGAACATGGTTTTGGCCGAAAGAAACGTATAAGTCGATGAATCGGAAATCGATGGATTGACGCCGCCAAATTCGCCAAAATACTGTAGATCCTGAATGTTGTCTGCTGGATTGAAATTTTTCATAGTTTTTTTTAATGGTTATTTTTTTGTTAGGAGCTATTCCGATAGCTATCGGAACCGCTTCCCGATAGCTATCGGGACGTTTCAATCTTTTCTTTTTTTAAAGGAAAAAAAGAAAAGGATTTTCACTACTATCGGGGCTAGGGCACTTTGGTGGTTCAAAGTTCTTAGTTCAAAATAAAAACTTTACGGATTAATAATCAACAGTCATTCAAAATATTAGATTTTAAAACTAAAAAACTGTATATGTGTAAATTATTTTTCTAATTTTAGAGTCTGAATAATAATTTGCTAGATTTTATTTCAAAATAGAGAATAGAGAAAACCGACAACTGATAACTGATAACAGATAACAAAAAAAAACAATGACACTCGACGCCACCGACAAAAAACTATTGTACTTACTACAAACCGATTGCAAGAAAACTACCAAAGAACTGTCCCTAAAACTCAACCTTTCGGTTACCGCAGTTTATGAGCGCATCAAAAAACTGGAACGCGAAGGCATTATAGACAAATATGTGGTTTTGCTCAACCATTCGAAAATCGAAAAGGGATTCGTGGTTTTTTGCCACCTCAAACTCGTTCAGCATACCAAGGAGTTTATTGATACCTTCGAGAAGCAAGTGGTGCAACTCAAAGAAGTACTGGAATGCCATCATGTAAGCGGCGATTATGATTATATCCTAAAGATCGTGGTAAAAGACATGGAAGCGTACCGTACTTTTTTGGTAACTAAACTCACTACACTGGAGCATATTGGGAGTACCCACAGCACGTTTATGATTAGCGAAGTCAAGAACACCACGGTGGTGGAGGTTTAGACTTCATGTCATAGTGGTTTAGTTCAAATTACTTTCTATAAAAAAATGCAAAGTAGTAATGAAACTACTTTGCATTATTAAAAATTGATTGAGCAATTTTTTTTGCAAAAACAGGGCTGATTTATTATAATGCAGCTCTATTTTGTGCTGTAGTTGCTCCTGGCCATAAAATTTGGGCTCCCACAACATATGCCAATTGTGCTGTTGCAGATACTGGTGTTGTAGTTCCTACAGGTGACATTGTTATAGTTACAGTTTGTTTTTGGCTGTCTTGAGTGGTAACACATTTATAATAGGATTGTGATCCTCCACCTAGAGGAATTCCTAGAAATGATACTCCCCAGCTTGAGCTTTCTTTGAATATAGATTGAAAAGCAGCATAATCAGCATTGCTGTATGTTAGGCTAATTATGGGCTGCTGGCTAATCATTATTCTTGCCAAAGTTCCAAAATTTCCATTTACACCGAAGTTATAGCTAGGTGTTGGAGAAAATTTATAACCACTTTGATCTGTGATTGGATTGGCGGCATCTTGAATTGGATCTGGATTCCACCATCCGCAACCTGTAGAAATATCATAAGAACTAGGCTTAGGAGTAACGGTTGTAACTCCGTTAAAAGTCATAGTTACCGAACAAGTTGTTAAGTTTGATGCAAAATCATACATGTTGTAGCTTACTCCAGCACTTGCGTGAAAGCCTAGGAAAAAATTAGAACTGCCAATTGAAGCTTTCCCTGATGCAGAAACTTGTACCTCAGTCGAAGAATAGTTGGATGTTTCTAAACTTACTGAAAAACTCTTTCCAGTACCCGAAGCAGGTAAAAGATTATTCTGAATCACCGCAGTCGATTCCATTATGTCAATTTTTGGTACAATTTGAGTCACACCAAGATTACTAATGGTTTGCATAAATCCTGGGAGAACACTAGTAGGCTTTGTAGCTGGATTTACATTGTTTCTAGTTTGATTCAATTGATTGTTAAAACTCACTACAGCATTTTGGATATTTGCCACAGAACTTGAATTTCCTAAATAAGTCATCAAATCATTTACTACAGTATCACCACCTATTGGAATATTAGGTAATAAAGCCATTGGGTTAGTACTATTTCTAAACTGAGAAAGAGTAAGTCCAGGATTTCCCCAACCAATGACTTGAGTCATTATATAATTTAATTGTGCTGTTTGTGTGTTAACCACTGTGGAAGGAAATTGGCCAAAAGTAGCTATCCAATCCAATATTGTGGTGTTTACGGTTGCCGCATTTGCTAAATTTGCCGCATTTAATTTGCCTGCATCTTGAGAGCCTAAAACATAAGCCGTTGATTGCAGGACATTAAAATAGGAAGTAGTTAAAGCGCTACCGTTTGTGCCTACATAGTCTTTTTGCGAAGCAAATATATTGTTTAGCCAGTTGTAGGTGGATTCAACAAAATTTGTTCCTGATTGCCAAAACCAAGGAAAATCACCTATAGAACTTTCGTTAACAGGGATTAGATTTGGCATGTTTAATGCAGAAGCTACAGGAGCAGCTCCAATTTGAATTTGATCAAAAACCAAATTAGCTAAATCAGATGTAGAAATAGCTTCTAATTCTAAAACTTCATTTTTTGGGTTTACATTATTCATAAATTTTGTTTTAATATTTACCTACTCTATAAGCTTTTCGGTTACCGCTTGTTAGATATTAACATTTCAAATTTATAAAATCAGTTTGCAGAAAAAACACGTATTAATACCTGTTTTTAGCATTATAACTAATTGTTTTTGATTAGTTTACGTTTTGGTAACACTGTTGGAATATTGAATTGAAATTTAAAATTGTTTTTTAAGGAGGCTTGTGTCACTATGATTCAGGATGTTTTTTTGTGTTCCTAAATTGTGTGCTTAAGCTGTTTGTTGCATTTGATGTGATAGTTTGTGAATTTGGGAAACTACTCTTTTTGATTAATGAAGTAAAATGGGGATGTAGTTTGATTTGATAATTCCGGTTGATAATTAAAAGTTTAAATAAAAAAGCATTAAATTTGAATTTAAATAATACAACAATGAAAACTAAAGAGTTAAGACAAAAACTGATAGTTGATTTCGGTAAATTCATTCAAGATGATTCTAAGTTAGAAGTACTAGAAGGTGTTTTTGATGCTATCAATAATGAAGAGAATTCTTCGGTCGTTTCTGAAAGCCATTATGTAACTGTAGCTGAGGAGCGGGAAAAATATTTTTCTGGACAAAGTGAATCAAGTTCTTGGGAGGAAGTCGAACAACGCTTGAAGGCTAAATATGGTTTTTAAACTCACGATTTTAAGATTAGCGGAAATCGAAATAAATGAATCTATTGATTTTTATGAGGGTAGGAGTGTTGGGTTAGGAAAATATTTTTTAACTTATCTAAAAGGTTATTTTAAAATTTTAAAGACCCATCCTGAATTATTTGAAATAAAAAAAACTCCTTATTATCGGGAGTTGCCTTTAAAAAAATTTCCATTTGTTATTGTTTACGAAATATATCAGAACGAAGTTATCATTCATTCTGTTTTTCATACTTCAAAAAATCCCACAAAAAAGCCTTGATTTTAATTATATATTCGTGAAAATTTGTGGAATTCGTGTTTGAATTCCTTAATTTTGCAGCACAAAAAATAAAAAACACACACATTACTATGAGTTCATTTGACGTAGTTATTATAGGTTCTGGGCCAGGCGGATATGTTTCGGCTGTTCGTTGCGCACAATTAGGTTTCAAAACGGCCATTATAGAAAAATATTCCACTTTAGGGGGGACTTGCTTAAATGTAGGTTGTATTCCGTCTAAAGCATTGTTATCCTCTTCGCATCATTATGCGGAGATCAAGCATTTTGCAGATCACGGAATTGAAGTTTCGGGAGAAGTAAAAGTAAATTTAGAGAAAATGATTGCTCGCAAACAAGGCATAGTAGATCAAACATCGGGTGGGATAAATTACTTGATGGACAAAAACAAAGTGACTGTTTTTAATGGTTTAGGATCATTTGTGGATGCGACACATGTTGCAATCGCAAAAGCCGACGGTACATCAGAAACAATTGAGGGTAAAAATATCATTATCGCAACTGGTTCAAAACCGTCTTCTTTGCCTTTTATCAAAATAGATAAAGAAAGAATCATCACTTCAACAGAAGCATTGGCTCTTAAAGAAGTTCCAAAACACCTTGTTATTATTGGTGGTGGTGTTATTGGTATTGAGTTAGGTCAAGTGTATTTAAGATTAGGGGCGCAAGTTTCGGTTGTAGAATTCATGGACAGAATTATTCCGGGAATGGATGGTGCTTTGTCTAAAGAATTGACTAAAGTATTGAAAAAACAAGGAATGAAATTCTATGTTTCGCATAAAGTGAAATCGGTAGAAAGAAATGGGGATGCCGTAATTGTACAAGCTGAAAATGCTAAAGGAGAAACAATTACTTTAGAAGGAGATTACTCTTTAGTTTCTGTTGGTCGTCGTCCGTATACAGATGGATTGAATGTTGATAAGGCTGGAGTTAAAATATCTGATAGAGGACAAGTGGAAGTAAACGATCATTTACAAACTTCGGCTTCTAATATTTATGCTATTGGAGATGTAGTTCGCGGAGCTATGTTGGCGCACAAAGCTGAAGAAGAAGGAACTATGGTTGCTGAAATCTTGGCGGGTCAAAAACCTCATATTGATTACAACTTGATACCTGGTGTGGTTTACACATGGCCAGAAGTGGCTGCCGTTGGACAAACAGAAGAACAATTAAAAGCGTCTGGAGTTGAATATAAAGTGGGAAGTTTTCCTTTCAAAGCCTTAGGACGTGCTCGTGCGAGTGGAGATCTTGATGGATTTGTAAAAATCCTTGCCGATGCCAAAACAGATGAGGTTCTTGGAGTTCACATGATTGGCGCCAGAACTGCTGATTTGATTGCCGAAGCGGTAACCGCAATGGAATTTAAAGCGTCTGCCGAAGATATTTCAAGAATGTCACATGCGCATCCAACTTTTGCGGAAGCGATAAAAGAAGCGGCATTGGCAGCTACTGATAACAGAGCTTTACACGTATAGTTTTAAGTTCTTAAAATATAAACCCCGTCTCGTTATAAATAATGAGACGGGGTTTTTTTGTTTAAAATGGTTTTTATTTATGCTGTAAATAAGCTTTTGTAATTTTTCCAGTATCTGTAAATCAAAAAGAAGTTACCCAAAAATACAAAAAGGGCAAGAGCTAATTGATCTGTATTTATGAAAAAATTATAAAATAAGATGTTTATACTAACAGGTAGCACCACGAGATTGGATAGTGTAACGTAGCGGCCGGATAGGTAGGAGAGTCCGCATAATAATTCTATTGTTTTTACCATGGGCATTAAATAAACAGAAGAAATTAAGCCTACTTGAAAAGCTTTAAAATCTTCATTGTTAACACGGTTCGGTAATAAATTAAAAAAATAAGTAATCGACATAAAAATTAGTACTAAACCAATTAATGAACGTACAAAAATAGTTGCATTTTTCATATTTTAGAGTTTTTGGTTAAATGCTTAAGCGTCTATTTAAGACCACTAGAGAAGTATTATCTTAATTTTTCCATTTACCATTTGTAGTTTTTAGAGGCAAAAAACTAATTTCATCGCACTAACAAATATAGTTAAAATTATTTATAGTTATGCGGTGTATTAACTTTTTATTTGTGTTTTTTATTGAGATATGTGTGTAATTTATTAAAATACATAAGTAATTAACAATAATTAGTCTCTATTTGTGTAAAGGAAACCAAGTTTTTATTTTGTAAACTTCTCCTTGAGAAGCGATTTTTTTTATTGTAATTTTGAAGTTCATAAAAAAATAATTTTTGAGAACGTCCATTTACAAATTTATTGAGAACCCTTTGCAGTTCAAGGAGCAGCTTGTTGTTTGGGGACAACAATTTCGTGAAGTAACTTTTTTAGACAGTAATTCATTTTCCGACGAATTTTCTAGTTTTGATTGTGTCTTGGCGGTTGATGCATTCACGTCAATAAAAACTGATTACCACAATGCTTTTGAGGACTTAAAACAATATCAACAAACGACTAAGGACTGGTTGTTTGGTTATTTGTCTTATGATTTAAAAAATGATGTTGAGCAGTTACAATCGAATAATTCTGACGGCTTAAATTTTCCAGATCTGTTTTTTTTTCAACCCAAAAAAATAATGCTATTAAAGGGAAGTCAACTTGAAATTCAATATCTCAATTTATGTGATGATGAAGTTGAAGGAGATTTTGAGGAGGTTAATAATTGGGTATTGTATAAAGATGTTGAGCCGAGCGCAGTCGAGGTACAACAACGAGTTGCAAAGCAAAATTATCTTGACAAAGTTTCAAAAGTACTGGAGCATATTCATCAGGGAGATATTTATGAAGCCAATTTTTGTATGGAGTTTTATGCAGAGAATGTTATCATAAACCCATTAGAAAAATTCTGGAAGCTCAATGCCATTTCACAAGCTCCTTTTACTGTTTTTTTTAAGAATAACAAGCAATTTTTGCTTTCTGCTTCGCCAGAGCGGTATTTAAAAAAAGAAGGTGAAAATTTAATTTCCCAGCCTATAAAAGGAACTGCCAAGCGTTTTTTTGATCCAGTGGAAGATTTGAAATCTAAAACTAATTTGGCTCAAGATCCCAAAGAACGTGCTGAAAACATTATGATAACCGACTTGGTTCGGAATGATTTGTCACGAACCGCCCAAAAAGCTACTGTTGTCGTAAAAGAATTATGCGGGATTTATTCTTTCCTGCAAGTACACCAAATGATTTCGACCATAACGTCTAAAATTGATCCAAAATATTCTGCAGTTGATGCTTTGAAAACTACTTTTCCTATGGGGAGTATGACGGGGGCGCCAAAATTATCGGCTATGAAAATTATCGAAGCACTTGAAGAATCCAAGCGAGGATTGTACAGTGGGGCTGTGGGGTATTTTACACCCAATGGCGATTTCGACTTTAATGTGGTTATTCGCAGTATTTTGTACAATCAGGAGAATCAATACGTGTCTTTTTCTGTAGGAAGCGCCATAACGTCATTGTCTATTCCTGAAAAAGAATACGAAGAATGTTTGCTTAAGGCCAAAGCGATGTTAGAGGTTTTGCAATAGGGGAAAGTTATAATTGGATTAAATAATAATCAGTATTTTTGATATATGAAAAACACACTTCAAAATCATATCGAGAAAGAAATCCCTTTTTTGAAACAAAAAAAACTGCTTCTCGCTGTAAGTGGAGGCTTAGATAGTATGGTTTTGTTGCATTTATTTCAGGAACTACACTACGATATTGCTATTGCCCATTGTAATTTTCAACTTCGGGGAATAGAGAGTTTTGGCGATCAAAAATTTGTGCAAGACTATGCTGAGGAAAATGGAATTCCAATTTTTGTGACGCAATTTGATACTGAGGCTTTCGCCAAAGATTATAAATTATCGACTCAGGTTGCTGCCAGAGAATTAAGATACAATTGGTTTTACGAGTTGCTAGAAAATGAAAATTACGATTATCTACTTACCGCACATCATGCCGATGACAATTTGGAAACGTTTCTAATCAATCTCACTAGAGGAACGGGATTGGAAGGACTGACTGGAATTCCGGTGCAAAATGATAAAATAATTAGGCCTTTGCTATTTTTATCCCGTCAGGAAATTGACAATTATGCCAAAGCGCACGACATTCAATGGCGAGAAGACAGCAGTAACGCATCGGATAAATATGTACGGAATAAAATTAGGCATCATTTGATTCCGGTTTTTAAGGAGTTGAATCCTAATTTTATAACTTCATTTTTGAAAACCGAAGCTTATTTGCAGGAATCCTTGGCGATGGTTGAAGATGCTGCGATTATGGTCTATCAACAAGTGGCCAATGAAGTGGAAGATCAAATTTATTTTGATTTAAATCAGTTGTTGAAATTACCCAATTATCAATCGTATTTGTACCAATGGCTCAAAGAGTTTGGTTTTACCGCTTGGAATGATATTTATGATTTGGTTGACAGCCAATCCGGAAAACAGGTTTTTGCCGCTGATTTTCGTTTGTTGAAAGACAGGGATTCTCTGATTTTGTCGCCCATTGATCACTCAGAAATTCAAGAAGAATTTCTTGTTAATGAAAACCAAACGGAAGTTAAGATTCCCTTAAATATGACGTTTTGTAAAGTAGCAGGCCTTTCGGTTGCATCAAATAAAACTATATTTGTTGATGTTGATCAATTGGTTTTTCCGCTGGTGCTACGCAAATGGAAGACCGGAGATGTTTTCACGCCTTTTGGGATGGATGGAAAGTCAAAGAAAGTGAGCAAATTTTTTAAAGATGAAAAATTATCATTGCTGGAAAAAGAAAACACTTGGCTTTTATGTTCGAATAACCAAATTGTTTGGATAGTTGGTAGGAGAGCAGACGAACGATTTAAAACAACAAATTCAACAAAAAATATTTTAAAAATAGAATTAGAGAATTAGAATAGACAAAGAGATAATAGACGAATAGATAATAGAATAGAGAACATGAAGAAATTAATTTTTATACTCCTTACTTTTTTGGCTTTCGCCAAAGGAAATGCCCAGATTTTAGATCCTGTAAAATGGACGACTACAATCGAAAAGAAATCGGAGACCAATTATATTTTGACTTTTAATGGTGTGATCGAAAAAGAATGGCACTTGTATTCGCAATTTACACCCGATGGAGGACCGCTGCCTTTGGAAATTATTTTTAAAGATCAAAAAGGGAATTTTAATTTGGTAGGCAAAGCCAAAGAAAGTAAAACGGCTACCGCTTTTAACGATGTTTTTGGCGTAAACGAAACTTTCTTTCATGATAAAGCCCAAATTCAACAAGAAATAACATTGGTAAATTCGAAGGTTACGAGCATTCAAGCCGAATTGAATTATCAAGTTTGCAAAGAGGTGTGTATCAATCTGGAAAAGAAATTTACTTTCAAAATTCCAATAACAGAGACGACTGCTATTGCAACTACTACAGTTGCTACTGCAAAATTGGATACTGCAAACACTTTTTCTGTAGTAAAAGCTGATACTGCAATTCTAAAGTTAAAAACAAACGAATGGAGGACTGAAGTTGTTGATTCTAATAAAAGCCAAAAGCCCGCTTCACAAAGAGGATTGTGGTCTATTTTCTTTATCGCTTTTTTCTCTGGATTTGCAGCCTTGTTGACTCCTTGTGTATTTCCTATGATTCCTATGACGGTTAGTTTTTTTACCAAACAGAGTAAAAACAGAGCTGCAGGAATTAAAAATGCCATTATTTATGGAATTTCGATTATTCTAATTTATGTATTATTGGGGTTTTTGGTTACTTGGATTTTTGGTGCCGATGCGCTTAATGCCTTGTCTACCAATGTTTGGTTCAATATTATATTTTTTATTTTGTTAGTGGTATTTGCAATTTCTTTTCTTGGGGCATTCGAAATTATGTTACCCAATTCCTGGGCCAATAAAGTGGATAACCAAGCCGATAGAGGCGGGATTATTGGAATATTATTTATGGCATTAGCATTGGCTATTGTTTCATTCTCCTGTACTGGGCCTATTGTAGGAACGCTTTTGGTTGAAGCTGCTTCCAAAGGGGGAATTGCTCCCATAATCGGGATGTTAGGTTTTTCATTGGCTTTAGCCTTGCCTTTTATGCTTTTTGCAATGTTCCCGGGTTGGTTGCACTCTTTGCCTAAATCGGGTGGATGGTTGAATACCGTTAAAGTGGTTTTAGGATTTTTGGAATTGGCTTTGGCGTTCAAATTTTTATCGAATGCCGATTTGGTTTTACAATTGCATTTACTGGAAAGAGAAGTGTTTTTAGTAATTTGGATTGCTATTTTTGGAACATTGGCGTTCTATTTATTTGGAAAAATCACGTTGCCGCATGACAGTCCGTTATCTCATATTTCGGTAGGAAGGTTGTCGTTAGGGTTAGTTGTTTTGTCTTTTACCATTTATTTAATACCAGGTCTTTGGGGTGCACCACTTAAATTAATAAGTGCGTTTCCTCCTCCAATGGAATATAGCGAAAGTCCGCTAGGTGTAGGTAGTTCGAATGTTGGAAATACATCGACTACTGTTTTGCCGGAAGGAGCCAAATTGGGTCCACATCAAATCGTTGTTTTTGATGATTATGATAAAGGATTGGCTTATGCCAAAATGGTAAATAAACCGATAATGCTTGATTTTACAGGACATGCATGTGTGAATTGTAGAAAAATGGAAAACAATGTTTGGTCGGTTGAGAGTGTTCTCCCAATTCTTAAAAATGAAGTTGTAGTAATTTCACTCTATGTAGATGATAAGCGAGAATTGCCCGAAAGTGAGCATTTTGTATCTAAAACTACAGGTTCCGAAATTGAAACGATTGGCGATAAATGGACTGATTTTATGATCTCGAAATACAATACTAATACACAACCTTTGTATGTCTTGACTGATTTGGAAGGAAATAATCTCAACGAAAAGCAACCGACGATAAGTTATGTACCCGTTGAAGAATACGAAGCTTGGTTGAAAGCAGGTATTTCGAAGTTTAAGAAATAGTTTTTTTTAGTGGCTAAGCTGATATGATTAAATTAGCAGTCAATAAAAAAATGAAAAATCCCAATCTCAGAAATTAGATTGGGATTTTTTTTTGACTTATTTACCTAATAAACAACTAAAAGTTAATGTTAACGGAGACGAATTTCCCTCTTGAGAGGGGCTAGGGGTGTGTTTTCTGAAAAACTCTCTATGAAATAAAAAAGATGTTGACCAAAAGGAAATGGTCTTATGAAAAATCTAAGTGTGTGAGGGATAGACGGAAGCTACCGAAGTAGCCCAATTAGCCCGACCGCATAAGGGAAAGGGTGAATAAAGACAACGATGAGTAAGCCCCTTTTTCTTACGGGGTCACACCCAAATCATGCAAGGTTTTATTACTTTTCGAAAATTAGTGTATTTGCGGTGGCGCCAAGATCTAATAAGTTTTTAGTGATACTTTTTACAAAATCGGAGGGACCACAGACATAAAAGTTTTGACTGAAGTCTGCTATGTTTTCGATTAGGAAATTGCGATCGATTCTTTTTTCGAGATATCCCATAACGTTTTCTCGGGTGTATACTTTTAAAAAATCTTTTTTTAGCATTTTCTGTAATTCTTCGGACATAATCACGTCTTCGGTGGTCTTGTTGCTGTAAATGAGTTTGTTGCCCATAATGTGTTGTTTCTTGTATAAATCTCGGAAGATGGAAATAAAGGGAGTGATTCCTGCGCCACCGGCAATGAAAGTACCAGAACCCTTGTATTGTATGGCCCCGAAAACATCGTGTAGAATCAGTTCGGCTCCGGCATTGATGCTGCCTAGCTTATTGGTCACACCTTCATGGTCCTTGTAAATCTTAATCATAAATTCGAGATAATTTTGTTCTCTTAAATTGGTGAAGGTAAAAGGGCGTAATTTATCCTGCCAATCCGGATGGTTTATGGAAACATCGGTAGCCTGCCCTGGAATAAAATCATATCCAGCGGGTTTTTCAACCACAAAGCATTTTACATCATGGGTGATATAAAAGGCTTTCAATATTTTAACAATAGAGGTGTCCATGGAGTCTGTTATTGATCTAATTTTTTTTCATTGACTAGTTTTGTGAAACTTTTTGCTGCGCTTGTAAAATCGGATGGGATAAGAATTACTGTGGTGGTATTGTTGTCAATCCCTATTTCTGCCAGCATTTGCATGCGTCTTAATTCGAGTGCAATTGGGCTTTCTTCCATTTTTAGAGCCCCTTGGGTTAGTTTGATGGAGGCTTCGAGTTCGGCTTCCGCTTTTACGATTCGGGCTCTTTTTTCTCTGATGGCTTCTGCTTCGCGTGCCATGGCTCTTTGCATTGCTTCTGGGATTTCGACATCTTTCATTTCGACCATTTCGATTTTAATCCCCCAAGGCTCGGTTGCGGAATCCACAATTTTTTGCAGCGTTCCATTGATTTGTTCTCTTTCCCTCAATACTTCATCAAGGGAATGTTGCCCAATAATATTTCTTAGAGCGGTGACTGAAAATTGATAGACGGCTTTATTATAGTCGGCTACTTTAATAATTGCATATTCAGGATTGGTGATTTTGAACCACAGTACTGCGTTTACCTTAATGGTTACACTGTCCTTTGTGATGGTTTCTTGTTGTTCGAGGTCGACTGTTTTTGTTCGAATGTCTACCCGTTGCTGTCTCTCGATGAGAGGAATAATCCAATAAATTCCAGGACCTTTTATGTTTTTGAAGCGACCCAGTCTAAAGACCACTGCGCGTTGGTATTCTTGAGCAATTCGAATTCCTGCTATAATGAACAGTATTGCTATGATTGCCGTAAGTTGTATGGGTGTCATAATGTTTGTTTTTTAAGTATTGAATTTCTTAGGGTATTGTTTCAGTCTATTGATTTGAAGAGTTATACTTATAAAGTGATAGGGGATTTTGTTAAAATCAAAAGTAAAGTTACAAAATAATTCACATGAAATGTTTAAGGTGTTGATTGTTATTGATTTGTGTGCTTTTTAAGCAGAAAAGATATGATAAGGACAGAAATATTTTTGTAACAATATGTTTTTTATTAAGGAACTCAATTGCAACTATTTTAAAAATGCAATTAGGGTTGACTATAATACGAATGAGTATACTTACAAGAATTATATTGTGGCTAAATAGCTTTAAATGAGTTGTTAAGGTTTGTGAAGTGATTTAATGTAGTTTGAAGTTGTTTTAAATGCTTTCATCGAAAATATTAAAAAAAGTAATGTTGTGATTTAAGAATGACATAAATTAGTATAGAAATTTTTGAAGATTGTGTAATTAAGTTGTCTTTTTTTACTCAACAAATACCTTAGCCACTTTTTTCTAAGGAGTTTAATTACACTGTTTTAGTAAGAGTAGGAATTCCCCCATTCCGTTGCTTTTACGTTTCTGTTATTTCATGTGTTGTATTCGTTATTTATTATTTTAAAATTTTTAAATATGAAAACATTTCTACCTAAATCTGGATTTTTAACGATTGTTTTTTTTATTGCCAATTTGGTTTTTGCAAATGCGAGTTTTGGGCAGACCGTAACGCTCGATCAGGCTGATTTGGATTATGCCCCAGGAGAAACTGTTTCTATTACCGGGACGGGCTGGCAACCGAATGAAGTCATTAACCTGCAGGTAGATCACCTTACGGAACCCATACCCGATCACGGAACACCTAACCCTCATCTTCCCTGGACAATTGTAGCGGATAGTTTTGGTAATTTCGCGGCGGAGTGGTTTGTTACGGAATATGAATTGGGTTCGAATCTTTTACTTATTGCCGATGGTATAGAGTCTGGGTTTACTTATGAGGTGTTTTTTACGGATGCAACAGCAACTCAAATAGTAAGTTTAACTCCATCAGGTGGAATATGTGGTGGAAATATAACCACCTCTGCAACTCTTCAATATAAATCTGGGAACAATTGGTTAAATCCGGGATCAGGCTTAACTATTGTATTTACTTTAGGAGCAAATACCGTAAATGAAATTACTAATAGCAGTGGAGTTGCAACTGCAACACTTGCTGTTTCTGGAAATCCTAATTCTCTTGTTGCAAATTATAATGGACCTGGGGGAAATGGGTATTCTTCATCAAATTCATCAATTGGTTTTGTTACTACTGGAATAGTAACCCCTTCTGTAAGCATCGCAATCACATCAGGAGTTAATCCAACTTGTTCAGGTAGCAGTGTAACATTTACTGCAACTCCAACCAATGGTGGTGTAGCTTCTTACCAATGGAAAAAAGGAACTACAAATGTGGGAACAAACAGTGCGACATATACAGATGATGGCGTAACAGCCGGAAACATTACTTGTGTAATGACGAGTAACCTTACTTGTGTTACTTCAGCAACTGCTACGAGCAATGCAATTACACTGAATGTCTCTACAGCTAACATACCAACTATAACACCAAGTGCCCCAACCAATTTCTGTGCTGGGGGAAGTGTATCCCTAACTTCAACAGCAGGAACAAGCTACCTGTGGTCAACTGGCGAAACTACGCAAAGTATAACTGTTTCATCAACAGGAAGTTATACTGTAAGGATTGAAAATGCAAATGGTTGCGAAAGTGCATCTTCATTAGCTACAGCTGTTACAGTAAATCCATTGCCAACAACAGTAACCGTTATCGGAGGAGGAACTTACTGCGGAAACACAACAATAACTGCTTCAAATGGTTCAAGTGGAACAATTTATTTTCAGGACACTACTAGTGGAGGAACTTCATCAACCACTCTTTCCTCAAGTCAGTTAATAACTACATCAGGAACTTATTATTTCCGGGCACGATCAGCATCGGGTTGTTGGGGGCCAGAAGGAAGTGCCTCTGTAACAATAAATCAGATACCCATAGCAACAATCAACACTGGTAATACAGCAATTTGTCAGGGTGATAATGTGACACTTTCAATTACATTAACTGGGACAGGAACAATATCGGGTATCTTAAACGATGGAACACCTTTTAGTGGTTTAGCAGGAACTATTTCAATTGTGAAGACACCATCAGTTGAAACCACCTACAGCATTGCTTCATTAAGCAACGGAATTTGTGCAGGGACCTTTAGTGGTTCAACTGCTGTTACGTTTAAAGGTAAGTATACTGCAAACGCAGGAAACGACCAAACCATTTGTCCGCAAGGGACTGCCTCTGTTAGCGGATCTGTAACTGGAAACCCTTCTGCAACAGTTTGGACAACCAGTGGAACAGGTGTATTTACCAATGCAAATGTACTTTCTACAGTTTATACACCTTCTGCTGCAGATAAAGCATTAGGTTCGGTTATATTAACATTAACTACCAGCGGAACAGGAACTTGTGATGGAGTTGATAATATGGTGCTAACAGTAGAAGACAAAGTAGCAGCAGTGGCAATAGCCCAAGCAGTAACGGTTCAGTTGGATAATCTAGGTGCAGGTTCAGTTACCGCAGCTCAGGTTGACAATGGCTCGAATGATGCTTGTGGAATACAATCACTATCCGTGTCACCAAATACATTTACTTGCGCCAATGTTGGAGCAAACACTGTTACCTTAACAGTAACTGATAACAATGGAAATGTATCAACAACTACAGCAACTGTAACTGTTAAAGATGAAGTACTACCAGTAGCAACAGCTAAAAACATTACCGTTCAGTTGGATGCAACAGGAAATGTTAGTATAGCAGAAGATGCAGTTAACGATGGCTCAAGCGATGCTTGTGGCGGATTAACCTATGACACAGATAAAACCAGCTTCAACTGTTCAAATGTAGGAGCAAACCCAGTAGTGTTGACCGTAACCGATGCAAACGGAAACAGTTCAGCCGCCAACGCAGTTGTAACTGTGGAAGATAAAGTTGCTCCAGTAGCAACAGCTAAAAACATTACCGTTCAGTTGGATGCAACAGGAAATGTTAGTAT
>NZ_QCZH01000002.1 GCF_003097655.1 Flavobacterium laiguense | reverse complement strand
AAAGGCTTTATTTGAACTGTAGAATAGAATAATTGGGAGGTTTTAATGGGGAAAATAGGTTTTTTCACAGCCTGACGGTATGCGAAAGCATTGTTCCTGGCAATGCTGAACTTTTAATAATATCAAAAGATGCAGCCGAAAGATTATTACTTGTTATTGGCGAAGTACTATAATAAATACGATAATCAACAGGTTTTGTATCATCTGCATCAGTTGGAACAGTCCACGTTAAATTTGCAAATTCTTGTGCAATTCCAGTTAACGTTACATCTTTAATGGCAATTGGTGCAAGACCCTCATTATTTTGAATGGCTAAAAAAGTATCTATAAGACCTGAACCTAGTTTCCCAACATATTCTGGGTTGTGAATATCAATATCAACTACTCCTGTTAAAAGTTTACTTCTGAGAAGTTCGGGTGTTAATTGACTTTTACGATTTGCCAAAGCAAGTGCCGCAATACCAGAAACATGAGGACAAGCCATAGATGTTCCTTGATAGAAACCATATTGGGATTTTGGCAATGTACTTAAAACACCATTTTTTGCCCCTAGAGATGTCTCTCCTCCTGGCGCTGCAATATCTACCCATGTACCATAATTAGAATAACTTGCTTTTATCCAGTTAGGTCCAATTGAGCTTACAGACAACGTATTTTCATAATGTCCAGGATACCAATCTGAATCAGAGTTACTGTTTCCTGCAGCAAATATTACAATTCCACCTTTCATTGGGCTATTCGGATAATCTCCTGCTTCGGCAACAAAATAGTTAATAGCATCTTTTACAGATTCGTCAAAATTTCCTGGGCTTGTATATCCCCAACTATTTTGAGAAATCACAGCACCATTGTCTGCTGCAAAAATATAACTTCGTTCAAAACCACCGCCACCTAAACATTGAAGTGACATTACTTTAGAACCATCATTATTACCACTCCCACCAGCAACACCACAAACACCTATTCCATTGTTGTTGACTGCAGCTATTGTACCAGCTACATGGGTTCCATGAGATTGAGGGTCAATATTTCCACTATTTGTATCAAAATTCCAACCATGGATGTCATCTTTATATCCATTTCCATCATCATCCACTCCTGGAATTCCATTAAGTTCAGCTTGATTTGTCCAAATATTATCCTTTAAATCTGGATGCTCTATGTCTACTCCTTCATCGTGTATCGAAACGATTATATTTGGATTCCCTTTAACAACATCCCATGCTTTAAATAAATTGATGTCGGAACCATCTGTATATCCAGTTTGTCCTGTATTATTATAATGCCACTGATCACCCAAACTAGGATCATTGAAATAAGAAGCTGAGGTTACTTTAGAAGAATTCTCAAGATTAATTTTTTCAAAACTATAATCTGATAGTACTTTTTCTTTTTCTGTTTCAGCTATTTGTATATCAGCAATGCCCTTATATTGAAGAACTACCTCTTGAGGGTTTTGATTTATGTCTATATCTACAACATACCACAAATCTAATTTGTGTTTTCGCAACTTTGCTTCTAATCTCGGATTAGGGTTTTCTGGAAATAACCTTTGCATTTTCTTTGCCCCAACCTTTGCAGAAACTTTATCAAAAGCTTGAATTCCTGTCAAAAGTTTATCTCCTTTAGACACGCTCATTTTTCTTAAAGTTTGAGTTAATTGCCCTGAAAATTTAACTTTTACAGAACCTTGTTTAACCCCCTTTTTAAATGTAGCATGCTGACTAAATGAAAAAACAGACCAAAGCAAAAAAAACAAAAACCATAGTAATCGATTTCCTTTCTTGTAATAATTTGTCATAAAAATTGTATTTGGTTAATTAATAATTTAAAGCACTTGTCAATAGTTATATTTAAACCTTAAATTCCTTAATCTTGAAATTTTAAATGGTTATAAATATTTTTTAAAAGAGCAACGCATTAAATGTTTGTAGCAATGATATGGATAAACCAAATAGCTATGATTCAAAAAACAGTTACATTTTATATAACACATAATAAGAGACCATTACATTAATATAACAAAGAGATGTATGTAATTGTATATAAACTATTTAGACAATATTATTTTTGACTTAAAAGGAACTAAAAAGTGAACAGAAACAAGTGTCAATTTGCTTATTTAATGAATATTTTTTTTGGAGTAAGATTCTAGCTTAAAAAATATTAATTGAATTCTCAATATAATCCCAAAAAAACAACTATTCAAACAGAAAAACAGCAATAATTTAAAAAGTTCGAAAATGTATTATTGGTAATAAATTAACATTTTTTATCAAATGGATGAAAATGTTAATTTATAGGTTCAGATTTAACCATTTCTTTTTTTACCAAAATACTTTTTTTATAAATCTATATACCTTTTTAAGGTGGATCTTTATATCGGTATAAAAATGATTCCTAAATAGACACTGATTTAATATTGGTCAATTTGGTCTTGAGTCAAACAATAAAAAAGGGTCAATGTCAAACCAAAATTGGAGATCAATACTCTAAGTATACTTCACTTTGAATTAGAAAAGGGTTCTACTTTAATTAAAAAGTAAAACCCTTCTGTTTTTTAACTTAGGCATTTTTTATGATTTCTTAAAAGAATCTATATATTTTCCAGAAAAGTCACCAAATTAATTTCTTCATTTTGAATGTTAAGTTTTTTTCTTAGCCTTGCTCTTGCAACATTAAGACTGTTATACGATTGACGTGTAAGTGCACAAATTTCTTTGGTGGTCATATTTAATCTTAAAAAGGCACAGATTCTTTTCTCATTAAGTGTTAAATCGGGATATTTACTCTTTAAACGCTCATAAAAATCGTTATACACCTGATTAAAGCGAACTTCAAATTCTTTCCAAACATCGTCATCTTGAGCGTTTTTAATATCCACTATTATTTTTTGGGTAATTTCCTGGTCCTCTTTTTTCAATTGTTTTTTCAATGTCATTAACCGGTTGGAAATTTCAATAATGAATTCATTCTTTTTTAGCAAATACATTATATTGGTGGTTAGCTCCTTATTTTTAAATTCCAAATCTCTTTTCAAAGTGTTTTCTCTCAGAGAAAATTCTTTATTGTTCAATTCTGCTTTTTCTTTTAACAATTGTTGGATTTTAGCCTTCGTTTCCTGAAACCTGTACATTGTGATAACAATTATGATTACAAGAATCAAAACAATTGCAATAATCAAGTAAACCAGTTCTCTTTGGTTTTGTGCTGCTTTTGCAGTTTGACTTTCTTTATCAAAGTTATACTGCATTTCGGTCTGGGTAATTCTTTGTTGGTTTTCTTTATTAAAAAGACTGTCGCTTAATGACTTATAGGCAACCTGATATTGGTAGGCTTGTTTGTAATCTCCTTTTCTAGCCAATACCAGGCTAAGTTCTTCCAAAACAGATGCCCTTGCAGAAGACGAATTAGCTTGTTGACAGTATTCGAGACTATTAAGCAAATATTCTTGTGATTTATTTAGTTCCCCTTTTTCTTTATAAAGCTTTCCTAAGTGTTAATTAGATTTACATAATCCATATATATTGTTCTCTTTTTTTCGTATAGTAAGAGCTTCTGTAAAAATAGCTTCGGCAAGTTCGTAACGCTTTCCTTTAAGATATATGAGTCCCATATTGGAATATACTGAAGAAAGGTTTTCACTATCATTTGCCTTTTTGCTATGTGTTGATGCCTGCATAAAATATTCAAGAGCAAGATCCAACTGGCTTTTATTATCATAAATAATACCAATATTATTAAGCAATTTTCCTTTAATTTGATTGACTTTAAGGGAATCGGTTAAAATATTTTTATCCAATAAGCTTTTTACATGATTAAAGTTAATAAGTGCTTTTTCAAAATCTCCTTGATAAAAATAAACTAATGCAATGCTATTGTAAACTTTTAAAACATCTGGATTTGAGGGGTGATTTTCGTAAATTTTAAGTGCTTTTATCTGATTGTCAAGGCAAATATCAATATTGCCTTTAAGGAGATTAGCTGTACCCATACTTGAATACACTCTAGCCAAAAGGGTATCAGACATTTTTTTTTGGAAGGTTAACGCTTTTTTATAATAAAATATAGAAGAATCTAAGTCTTTTTTCTCTAATGCATGTCCTATTTGAATAAGCAAACGCACCTTTTTATTAGGTTCAGAATTTACTTGATATTGTAGTTTCAAACTATCAATATTTTGTGAAATAATAGATTCGCAAAAAAAAATAAAAAATCCTATAAGTATATATAAATGTTTCAATTCAAATAATTTTAGCTAAAATATGAATTATTTTTGAGTTTTAACGATATCGGTTTACTGAATTTACAACATATCTGACAATGTAATTTCTTCTTTGAAGGTTTAGCAGACAAAACAATCTATGATGATTTTGAGTTAACAGTGAACTTGAAAGTCTAATTTTAGAACTATTTATAGAAAGCACCCTCAGCATTATTGTTGAGGGTGCTTTTTTTTTATGGCAACAATCGACACTACTAACAACCTTATGCTTTTGTGTCAAACAAGAGCATTTTTTTTACCCTCATAACAATCTCCTCCACCTTCTTTTTCACACAGTAGCGATTTTACATCCTTAACTCAAAAGTTACAAATAGATAATATTCAGAAAATACACCCCAAACATTCTAATAGTACTTTTGAAAAAAAACTAAAGAGCCCAAAAAGAGTAGCTTAAATAACCTACAATCATTATCGTTATGAAAAAAATAGTATTAGTTGCAATTATCAGTCTTTCTATATTTACAACTCTTAATGCACAACAAATAAAAGGGATAACCGGAGAGAATAATTGGTTCAGTAATTGGACAAATTTCAAGCCATCAACTACAGATTACGATGATGCCACTCAATTATTAACTGGTACCATAAGCGCAAATCTTAAACTTACAAAAGGCAACACCTATCGCCTCGTTGGTATAGTGTATGTAACCAACAATGCCGTTTTAACAATTGAGCCAGGTACAGTAATACGGGGAGATAAAGAAACCTGCGGCACACTTGTGATAACCAAAGGTTCAAAAATTATAGCAGAGGGTTCGGCTACAGACCCAATCGTTTTTACTTCAAACAATAACATTTCGGAAAGGAGACCCGGAGATTGGGGCGGAATTGTAATTCTTGGAGAAGCACCTATAAACAAAATTGGAGGAGTGGGTTATTTGGATTTCAATTTTGATCCTGCCGTTAGTTACTATGGAGGTCAAGACCCAAATAACAATTCGGGAATTTTAAAATATGTTCGTATCGAATATGCAGGCAGAAAAATAAATGCCCTTAAAGAACTAAACGGATTATCGCTGGCTGGAGTAGGAAAAAGCACTAAACTTGAATTTATCCAGATTAGTTTTTCTAATGATGATTCTTTTGAATGTTACGGAGGTGATGTGAATTTTAATAATTTAATTTCATACCGGGCAACTGATGATGACTTTGATTTTACTCAAGGTGTTCAATGTAATATTGCCAATAGTATTGCCATCAGGAATCCTTATTCTTCGGACATATCAGGTTCCCGTTGTTTTGAAATTGACTCTTATGACAAAATTGAGAACGCTGATGTATCTAAAAAATTAACCAAGATAATAGCCAATAACATCACTCTAGTAAACACCGAAGACAACAATCAAGGATTGGTGAGAGAAGCAATTTACATTAAAGAAAAAAGTTATTTTAGTTTAAACAATAGTATTGTTGACGGTTTTAGTTCTTGTGTTTTACTCGAAAACAAAATAGGGGCAAATCCGATAAACTTAGCTAAAATCAATATTCTGGGATTACAAATAAACAGATGCAACGGAGTGGTTCTAAGCGAAACAGCTATTAATAATCCTGATTTAATAAGTTGGTACAATAGTGATACTTTTTCATTAGAATTTTCAAAACTCAATAATGCCGAATTATTCATACAATCAGATGTTAAAAAATCTCCCGATTTTAGAAAAAAAATAAGCACAGTAGTAACAAGTACTTATTAAATCATAAATCCATTTATTATACCAAACGGACGGTTTAAACAGTCCGTTTTTTTGGTTTGTTGCTTTCCCTAAAAAAAAAACTACTATTACTAATATTCAATAAAATAGCCATTTTTAATAAATTTAGAATCTAAGTTGCAAATTATTTTATGGAAACGAATTGAAATATAAAATTTTAAACTAACTTTATACATCGCTTAAAACCCTGAACATAAGATAACAACCTTACAATTCAAAACAATTTCATTCCACACTTTCAACAAAATGGAATTAATTTTACTTAATATCTATTAACCTAAATTAAAAAAATATGAAAAACCTAAAATTAATTAGCATCGCTCTTCTGGTTCTTTTTTCATTTAATAAAGGAATAGCCCAAACGTATAAAATCGATCCTTCAAAAAGTATTGTTAATTGGACAGGGAAAAAAATTACAGGACAACATAGTGGTACAGTTCTCTTCAAAGAAGGTTATCTTGTTTTCAAAGACAAAAAAGTAACCGGAGGAAATTTTACGGTAAACATGAAGTCCTTATCGAATACCGATCAAACTGGCAGTTCCAAATTAAAATTAGAAGGGCATTTAAAATCAGAAGATTTTTTTAGTGTCGATAATTTCTCTACAACGACTTTAGTTTTCAAAAGTATTGCTACTAAAGGGAACAATACTTATTTAATCAATGCTGATTTGACCATTAAAGGAATTACAAGCTCCATACAATTTGATTTGGTTGTTACCGGAAATAAAGCCACTGCCTCATTAACTGTGAACCGAACCAAATATGATATTAAATATGGTTCGGGAAGTTATTTTGATGATTTGGGAGATAAAACGATATACGATGATTTCGAGTTAGACGTAGTTCTAGTATATTAATCCTTGAAATTTAACAAAAAAGCACGAAATTCATCTTTTTTTTATTTTTTTTGATTTTGCCAAACCAAATATCATTTATATATTTGTAACCAAGAAAAACAGAATATGAAAACTATAACAAACAATACTTGGTGGTGGAATAATTTACGTCAGTCGTCGTGAACTAAGCTCCTATAGTATTATTTGAACTATAAATATAAAAGGCTTGTCATCACGACAGGCCTTTTTTTTTATTTCATTTTTTTAAATATAACGAAAAAAAACCACCCCGCCCTTTGGGCACCTCCCGTTTTAAGAACGGGACAGGCTTTCCAAAAGAGGGGAATTAAAAGGAAACAACAATTATGAAGACCTATAAACTACAAACCAAGTACAAACAAATCCTAGCCGATACGATAACACCTGTAAGCGTTTATTTTAAAATTAGAGATAAATTTCCAAACAGCTTGTTATTAGAAAGTAGCGATTATCATGGAAGCGACAACAGCTTTTCTTATATCTGTTGCAATCCTATAGCTTCTATAAAAATTGAAAACGAGACCATTTATAAAACTTTTCCTGACGGGAATTCGGAGACAATTGCCATTGATGCAAACACCAATATTCCCGAAATCATTCAAGAATTTTCGGGGCAATTCCAATCGGATAAAAATGATTTTAAATTCATCAACAATGGCTTATTTGGATACATTTCTTATGACGCCGTTCGTTATTTTGAAAAAGTGACCATTGCCAAAAAAGAAAACTCCAATTCGATTCCCGATGTGTATTATGCGGTGTACCAAAACATCATAGCCATTAACCACTTCAAAAACGAAGCGTATATTTTCTGTCATAGTCTTGACGGAAAAAACAACATCGCCGAAATCGAACAGTTATTACAATCCAGAAATATTGCTTCGTATAAATTCTCAAAGGAAGGTGAAGGCTATTCGAATCTAACGGATGAAGAGTTCAAACAAAATGTGGCGTTGGCCAAAAAACATTGTTTCCGTGGCGATGTGTTTCAATTGGTTTTATCCAGAAGATTTACTCAAGGATTCAAAGGTGATGAGTTTAATGTTTATAGAGCCTTAAGAAGCATCAACCCTTCTCCTTACCTATTCTTTTTTGATTACGGCGATTTCAAAATATTTGGTTCTTCACCCGAAGCCCAAATTATTGTCAAAAACCGTAAAGCGGAGATTCATCCTATTGCTGGAACTTTCAAACGAACTGGCGATGATGAAAAAGATGCCGTTCTTGCCAAAAAATTATCGGAAGACAAAAAAGAAAATAGCGAACACGTGATGTTGGTTGATTTGGCTCGAAATGATTTAAGCCGAAACGGTCATGACGTAAATGTGGAAAAATACAGAGAAGTTCAGTTTTTCTCCCATGTTATCCATTTGGTTTCTAAGGTAACAGGAATTTTACACGAAAAAGCCTCGACGATGCAAGTGGTTGCCGACACTTTTCCAGCAGGGACATTGAGCGGAGCTCCCAAACACAGAGCGATGCAATTGATAGAAGATTACGAAAAAACAAATCGTAATTTTTATGGAGGAGCCATCGGTTTTATGGATTTTGAAGGTAATTTTAACCATGCCATTATGATTCGAACTTTTTTGAGTAAAAACCACCAGTTACACTCTCAAGCCGGTGCCGGAATTGTAGCTAGTTCTGATGAAGAAAGTGAAATGCAAGAGGTATACAATAAATTATTAGCGTTGAATAAAGCGTTGGATTTGGCGGAAACAATTTAAAAAAGTAATCAGTTCCCGATAACTATCGGGACAGTTTTTAGTGTTCAGTCCAAGTTTGCGAAAACTGAAACTTAAAACTTTTAAACAAAAATAAAAAAAATGAAAAAAATACTAGTCATAGACAATTACGATAGTTTCACTTACAATTTAGTGCATTATCTGGAAGATTTAGATTGCGAAGTAACCGTTTACAGAAACGATGAATTTGATATTGATGAAATCGCTATTTTCGATAAAATTCTACTTTCTCCTGGACCAGGTATTCCAGAAGAAGCAGGATTATTAAAAGAAGTCATCCGAAAATACGCTTCTACCAAAAGTATTTTTGGAGTGTGCCTCGGACAACAAGCCATTGGAGAAGTTTTTGGAGGAACACTATCTAACTTAGACAAAGTGTATCACGGTGTGTCTTCAATGGTAAAAAAGGTAGTTTCCGACGAACATTTATTCGATGGACTAGAAAACGAATTTGAAGTGGGTCGCTACCATTCATGGGTCGTCGATGCCAATTTACCGGATGTTTTGGAAGTAACCTCAATCGATGAAAACGGTCAGGTGATGTCGTTAAGACACAAAACATACGATGTGCGTGGCGTACAATTTCATCCCGAAAGTGTGTTGACACCCAATGGGAAAAAGATATTGGAAAACTGGGTAAAAAATTAGTGCTCAGTGTTCAGTCCCGACTCTTCGGGATTAGTGTTCAGTCCAAGTTTGCGGATAAAATTCGAATAAATAAAAAAACTTAGCATCAATTAAAAAATGGATATACAAATTTCAGAAACACGAGATATAGACCTTCAAGATATTTTAAATCTTTATAAAGCAAATAAATGGAGTTCTGCCGATAAACCAACACAATTGTATAATGGATTATTGAATTCCGAAACATTAATTACTGCTTGGGAAGATAAAAAATTGATTGGACTTGGAAATGCCATTTCTGACGGGCATTTAACCGTTTATTATCCGCATTTATTGGTACTACCTGAATATCATGGGAAAGGAATTGGAAAAATGATTTTTGACAAAATGCGGGAGAAATATCGAGATTTCCACATGCAAATGCTAACCGCAGATGGAAAATCAGTAGACTTTTATAAAAAAAATGGTTTTGAACGTGCTGGAAACACAGAACCAATGTGGATTTATCAAGGAAATGAACACTGAAAAAAGTAGGCAGTTTTCTGTCCCGATAGCTATCGGGATTAGTAGGCAGTCATAGTTTATGGTTACTTTGAAAAAAAATAAAAAAACTTTGCGCCTTAGTGCCTTAGCGGTTAAAAAGTAAAAAAATGAAAAACATATTAAATAGACTCATCAATCACGAAATGCTCTCGAAAGAAGAGGCCAAAAACGTATTGGTGAATATCTCTAACGGGAGTTACAACCCTAGCCAAATCTCGGCCTTTTTGACCGTGTATATGATGCGAAGCATTAGCATCGAAGAGTTGGCGGGTTTTAGGGAAGCACTTTTGGAATTATGCATTCGAGTAGATTTATCAGCCTACAATACTATCGACCTATGTGGTAC
Source organism: Flavobacterium laiguense (assembly GCF_003097655.1). Lineage (GTDB taxonomy): Bacteria > Bacteroidota > Bacteroidia > Flavobacteriales > Flavobacteriaceae > Flavobacterium > Flavobacterium laiguense. The sequence continues at coordinate 277,163 of NZ_QCZH01000002.1, read as the reverse complement.
AGGTGGCGACGGAAAAGACACTTTTAACATTTCTACTTTAGCCTCTTTTGTTACTGCAGGTGCTGGAATAAAAGTAGCTAAACACGGAAATTACGGTGTTTCGTCTATTTCAGGCTCCAGTAACGTGATGGAAAAGCTGGGAGTAAAATTCAGCAACGACAATGACTTTATCGAAAAATGTGTCGACAAAGCAGGAATTGCCATTTTACACGCTCCATTGTTTCACCCCGCCATGAAAAATGTAGGTCCAATCAGAAAAGAATTGGGCGTAAAAACATTCTTTAACATGTTGGGACCTATGGTAAATCCATCTTTCCCTCAAAACCAATTGATAGGGGTTTTCAATCTCGAATTGGCTCGAATGTATAGTTATTTATACCAAAATACCCCTGTCAATTTTACAATTTTACATTCCTTAGACGGTTATGACGAAGTGTCTCTAACGGGGCCAACCAAAATTATAACCAGTACTATGGAAGGGATCTTGAATCCTAGTGATTTTGGGGTTCGCCTTTTAGCGCAAAGCGAAATTGAAGGCGGAAAAACCATTGAAGAATCGGCAGAAATGTTCCTGAATATCATCTCCGGAAAAGGAAATGAGGCCCAAAACAACGTGGTTTGTGCCAATGCCGGAATAGCAATTGCAACGGTAACCAAATGCACGCCGCTCGAAGGCTTTGAATTGGCCAAAGAAAGTTTGCTTTCTGGGAAAGGGCTTTCGGCTTTGAAGACATTGCAAGAATTAAGTAAATAAAATAGAACACGAATTTCACAAATTAGCACGAATTATTTTTTTGTGGTTTTGTGACAAAATAATACAGAATGAACATACTAGATAAAATCATAGTTGACAAAAAAAGAGAAGTGGTTCTCAAGAAATCCATCATTCCTGTTTCGCAATTGGAAGCTTCGGTTTTCTTTGGGAAAGAAACCATTTCCTTAAGCCATAATTTAAAAAACAGTAACACTGGAATCATTGCAGAACACAAACGCCGTTCGCCTTCCAGATCCATAATCAACCAAAATTTCACTGTTGAAGAAGTTGTCAAAGGATACGAAAATGCTGGTGCTTGTGGTATTTCGGTTTTGACGGATGGGAAGTATTTCGGTGGTTCATTGGACGACTTACTTTTGGCAAGAGCCTCAGTGCACCTTCCGCTTTTGCGAAAAGAATTTATTGTAGATGAATACCAAATACTGGAAGCCAAAGCCCATGGAGCCGATTTGATTTTGCTTATCGCAGCCGTTTTAACAAGAGAGGAAATCAAATCGTTATCCGAATTTGCCCAAAGTTTGGGATTGGAAGTTTTGTTGGAAGTACATAATTTAGAGGAATTAGAAAAATCAATCATGCCTACACTAGATATGATTGGTGTCAACAATAGAAACCTAAAAACCTTTGAAGTAAGCTTGGATTTCAGCAAAGAATTAGCTTCAAAAATTCCTAATGAATTTGTAAAAGTTTCCGAAAGCGGGATAAGTTCCATTGAAGCCATCAACGAACTAAAGCCTTATGGATACAAAGGATTTTTGATTGGGGAAAACTTCATGAAAACCGATAATGCGGGCAAAGCAGCGAAGGAATTTATTGCTCAACTATAACCCAACCCTCCGAGGGTTCTAAACCCTCGGAGGGTTGAAAACAACACACTATGAAACTCAAAATCTGCGGCATGAAATACCCCAACAATATACTCGAAGTAGGCTCGCTCCTACCCGATTATATGGGATTTATATTTTGGGAGAAATCGGCTCGGTATTTTGATGGAGTCATGCCCGATTTACCAAAGTCAATTAAAAAAGTAGGGGTTTTCGTCAATGAAAGTATTCCTGTAATTGAAGAAAAAATAGCGAAGTACGATTTACAAGCCATTCAATTACACGGTCAGGAATCCGTTGCATTTTGTTCGGAATTAAAAACTAAAATTGACCCTTCGATTGAAATCTTCAAAGTGTTTTCGGCTGACGAAAATTTTGATTTTAGCATTTTAAAACCCTACGAATCCGTTTGTGATTATTTCCTTTTTGACACCAAAGGCAAATTACCAGGCGGGAACGGAACGACTTTCGACTGGAGAATATTAGAAAAGTACCCATCCACAAAACCGTTCTTCCTTAGCGGAGGAATTGGAATCGAGGAATTGGATTCCATAAAGGAAATTTCGAAAACTAATTTACCTCTTTATGCCATCGATATAAATAGCAAATTTGAAATAGAACCCGGATTAAAAAACACATCATTATGTACAGACGCGATTTATCGCGTCTCTACGGAAAACTAATAAAAAACAAAAATCATGTCATACAATGTCAACGAAAAAGGCTATTACGGCGAATTTGGAGGAGCCTACATTCCCGAAATGTTATACCCAAATGTAGAAGAATTACGCCAACAGTATTTAAAAATTACTGCCGAACCCGATTTTATCAAAGAATTTGATCAACTACTCAAAGATTATGTAGGTCGTCCAAGTCCTTTGTATTTTGCCAAAAGGCTATCTGAAAAATACGAAACTAAAATCTATCTAAAAAGAGAAGACCTCAACCATACTGGCGCGCACAAAATCAACAACACCATTGGTCAGATATTAGTGGCAAAAAAACTAGGCAAAAAACGCATCATTGCCGAAACTGGTGCGGGTCAGCACGGTGTGGCCACAGCAACCGTTTGCGCATTGATGGGACTGGAGTGCATCGTATATATGGGCGAAATCGACATCGAGCGTCAAGCGCCCAATGTAGCCCGTATGAAAATGCTTGGAGCCTCCGTGCGTCCAGCACTTTCTGGATCTCGAACCTTGAAGGACGCCACCAACGAAGCCATTCGTGATTGGATTAACAACCCTGTTGACACCCATTATATCATTGGTTCCGCCATAGGCCCACATCCTTATCCCGATATGGTAACCCGTTTTCAAAGCATCATTTCCGAAGAAATCAAATGGCAATTACAGGAAAAAGAAGGTCGTGAAAACCCTGATTTTGTAGTCGCCTGCATTGGAGGAGGAAGCAATGCCGCTGGAACATTTTATCATTTTTTAGACCAAGACCAAGTAGGCATCATAGCTGTCGAAGCCGCCGGAAAAGGGGTCAATAGCGGACACAGTGCTGCCACCAGCAAACTCGGGAAAGTGGGTATCATTCACGGTTGCAAAACCCTATTGATGCAAACACCTGATGGGCAAATAACCGAGCCATATTCCATTTCGGCTGGACTCGATTACCCAGGTGTAGGGCCAATGCACGCCCACTTGGCACAAACGGGTCGTGCCGAATTCTATTCCGTAACCGATGATGATGCGATGGAATCCGGTCTTGAATTATGCCAACTCGAAGGCATCATTCCAGCCATCGAATCCTCGCACGCATTGGCCGTTCTAAAAGAAAGAAAATTCAAACCAACCGATGTTGTAGTCATCTGCCTTTCGGGGCGTGGCGACAAGGATTTGAATACGTATATTGATTATTTCAAACTGTAGTTGGGCGTTACCACAAGGGTCGGGCTATTCGTTGCAATCTTTTTTACCTAGCAAAAAAAGCTAGGCAAAAAAGGATTTCCACTTCTATCCCTAACGCGCACTCTCGAAATAACAAAGAATCGAAAGGGAATTAAGAAGCTAATTAAAAACTAAAAAATATGACAGGAATTATTCATTATGAGACCTTTATCTTAACTGGAATTCTTTTGAATATCACTCCAGGTAATGATACTATTTTTATAATAAGCAGAAGTATGGCTCAAGGAAAAAAAGCAGGATTTATGTCTGTATTGGGTATTGCAACAGGATCCCTGATACATACAACTCTTGCTGCTTTTGGTCTTTCAATGATTATTGCCAAATCCATATTGGTTTTTAGCATTATTAAATATGCCGGTGCAGCCTACTTATTATATATTGGCTACCAAATGCTAACAGATAAAACGAGCCTCAATACCGATGTTTCATTTGCGGAAAAAACAATAAACCTGAAAAAGATTTATAGAGATGGCGTAATAACCAATGTACTAAACCCAAAAGTAGCCTTGTTTTTTATTTCGTTTCTTCCACAGTTTATTGACTCTAGTGTTTCAAATACCGTTTTACCGTTCTTAAAACTTGGAATAACATTTACCATAACTGGAACAATATGGTGTCTAATTTTGGCAAACTTTGCTTCATTCCTTTTTTCAAAATTGAAGCACAATAAAACGCTTTCCAATTATATTAACAAAACGTGTGGAGCAGTTTTGATAGCACTTGGAATAAAAGTGGCTTTATCAGGAAAAAACTAGAAAAAGATTATTTTAAATTAAGTGCAATTAACATTTCCAAAATTAGAATCTATGCAAAAATTATTTACTTACGGCACCCTGCAAAATGAGGACATACAAGAAAACCTTTTTGGACGTATTCTTCAAGGAACTCCCGAAACATTAATTGGTTATAAGTTAAATAAAATTCAAATCGAAGAAGAATTTGGATTAGTACACTACCCGATTATAACTGAAACGCAAAATCCAGAAGATACCATTAGCGGCATTGTTTATCAAATCACGTCAAACGATCTTCATCAAACGGATCTGTACGAAGGATTGCATTACAAAAGGGTTGAAGTGCATTTGCAATCCAATGAAAAGGTATGGGCTTATAGCACCAGAGTTTAATAATTAGTATTCTAAATAAAGAAAAAAAATGATTTTAGCTGCCGCTCAAACCAAACCGAAGCGTGGAGATATCGATGCCAATCTATTGGATCATTATCGTCTTGTGAAATTAGCTTCCGCCAATGGTGCCCAATTAATCGTGTTTCCAGAGCTGTCGATTACTGGTTATGAAAGAGAAGATGCCGCTCGATTGGCTTTTAATGAAAATGATACTCGATTGAATCATTTAAAAAAATTAGCCACCGAATATAATATTACCATAATCGCAGGAGCTCCAATACGCATAGAATCAGACTTGCTTTTGGGCGAATTTTGTATTGCCCCAAACGATACTGTTTCCCTATACACCAAACAATTTCTTCATACTGGAGAAGAGGTTTACTATCAATCTTCTTTCGATTACAATCCCATAATCGAAATAGAAAACGAAAGAATTTCTTGTGCTATTTGTGCCGATATTGATCATCCAAAACATCCAGAAAATGCATGTAAAAACAATAGTTCAACTTATATAGCCAGTATTTTCTTTTCGCCAAACGGGATTCCACAAGCGCATCAATCCTTACAAAGTTATGCTTCCCAATACCAAATGAATGTGCTGATGGCTAATTTTGGAGGAGACTCTTACGGAAGTCCATCAGGCGGTCTCTCTGCTTTTTGGAATAACAAGGGAGAATTGATTGCTCAAATGGGAGATTCGGGTTCTGGATTATTGCTCGTAGAAAAGCAAGATAATGATTGGACCAGTAAAATACTAAATGATTAAAGTATTTCAAAAACATAAAAAGACATTATAAAAAACATATAAAATGAACCGAATAAATCAAAAATTACAAGAAGACAAAAAAATACTTTCCATCTATTTTTCAGCTGGATATCCCAACTTAAATGACACCGTGCAAATCATTCAGGATTTAGAAAAAAGCGGTGTCGATATGATCGAAATTGGGCTGCCTTTTAGTGATCCCTTGGCCGATGGACCAACTATTCAAGCCAGTTCGACCCAAGCTTTGCATAACGGAATGACAACACAAATCTTGTTTGACCAGTTGAAAGACATTCGCCAAAGCGTAACCATTCCGTTGGTGATTATGGGGTATTTCAACCCGATGTTGCAATACGGAGTAGAGAATTTTTGCAAAAAATGTGCCGAAATTGGAATCGATGGTCTAATCATTCCCGATCTTCCCGTAGATGTATATGCGGAACAATACAAAGCCACTTTCGACAAATACGGATTAATCAATATTTTCTTGATTACACCTCAAACTTCAGAAGAACGCATTCGTTTTATTGACAGTGTTTCAGATGGATTTATCTATATGGTGAGTTCGGCGAGTGTCACTGGTTCACAATCTGGTTTTGGAAACACACAAGAAACGTATTTCAAACGCATTGCCGACATGAATCTGAAAAATCCTCAAGTCGTTGGTTTTGGAATTAATAATGCCGAAACCTTCAATCAAGCGACTCAGTTTGCCAAAGGAGCCATTATTGGAAGTGCTTTTATCACGCATTTGACAGCCAATGGAATTGGGAAAATTGGAGAGTTTGTGAAAGCGATTCGATAGTTTAACTTTACAAGTAAAACGACATGACAACAACAATAAGAACAACCTCCGAAAACATAGATTTTCAGAAACTTGTCGTTTTACTCGATGAAGTTTTGAGAATAAAAGATGGCGAAGATCATGATTTCTATGCTCAGCATAACACACTTGATAAAATCAATCACGTTGTCATTTGTTATCAGGATGATGTTGCGATTGGTTGTGGTGCTTTCAAGAAATTGGATTCGAATACGGTTGAAATAAAAAGAATGTTTGTTCATCCAGATTTTCGAGGGAAAGGAATTGCCAGTACAGTTCTGAAAGAATTGGAAATATGGGCAAGCGAGTTCGATTATATAAACTGCGTTTTAGAAACTGGGAAAAACAATCCCGAAGCCATAGCATTGTATCACAAATCGGGTTATGAAATAATACCAAATTATGGTCAATATGAAACTATTGCAACTAGTGTTTGTTTGAAAAAAGTCATTCGATAAATTACAAAAAATGAACCCAGCTTTCATATGAATCGTTTCTGCGAAACTTCATTTTGGTTGGGTTTGATTTTATTTTTCTCTTTTCAAAACCCAAAATAATCCCTTTACATTTGCTTCCCATTTCGGAAGTAACGCTACCAGTATAATTTCTTCTAGGAGTTCGATGCCTGTAACAACAGCAGCTAAATAAAATAAAAAACACAAAGGTTCCGGTAAAAGAAAAATCAAAATAAAAAATAATCCCTGCAATATGGCAGCCGATTTGGCAAGGTAAGTATGAAAACTTGAGATTTTCTTGTAACGAACCAACGCAAATGTAGTTTGAACAACAAAAAGTGAAAAGAGAATAATAAAAATCATAAACTCCTTACGAACAAATTCGGATTCAAAAACGAACAAACCTATTATAGCGGCAAACACCGTTAGATCATCGCCAATAGAATCGAGACGAGCCCCTATAATACTGACAACTTTGTATTTTCTGGCGAGATATCCATCAATCAAGTCCGTAAAAAAACTAAGTGGAAGTAGCCATTTGAATATATCAAATTGCTTTGTAAAAATTAAAACCAATAATATCGGTGCAGCAATAATGCGATACAAAGTAATTCCATTAACAATATAATGACTCCGTTTATACATGCATTATTTTTTTAGCAATCAATTAGTAAACAAATATAAAAAAAGGCATTCAATCAATATCCTACAATTGCTTAAATTTCAATCATTTACAAATTAAAATTTGTTTTTATATTTTAAGACTTTGGAAATCAAAAACTCTCTTTAAAAAATAAATGAGCATATTACCAATTGTTAAAGAAAAGTTAAAATAAAATTAAACAATCGTTTAATTTAAACAGTTGTTTAATTTCGCTTCGAATTAAAAAACGCAGCATTGAAAACTGACTTTAACGACAAGCAAATTCAAATTCTACAGGTAGCCGAAGCGCTATTTGCAGAAAAAGGTTTTGATGGCACTTCGATAAGAGACATTGCCAAAGAAGCCAAAATAAATATCGCCATGATATCCTATTATTTTGGGTCTAAAGAACAATTATTAGAATCCCTTATTGTGTACCGTGCCTCAGATATTAAATTACAATTGGATAATTTAATTCTGGAAGATTTGAATCCTATTGAAAAAATAAATAAGCTTATTGCCCTTTATATCAGTAGAATCAATAGCAATAGATGTATTTACAAAATTTTACACTTCGAATTTTCTTCTAAAAAAAGAGATCTTAACCTTGAAGCATTTACAGAATTAAAAAAGGGGAATCTAAAATCGTTAGAAACTATTATTAAAGAAGGTCAAGAAAAAGGAATTTTCAAAAAAGACATTATTGTTCCGCTAATCACACCAACCATTCTTGGGACTTATTTTCATTTTCATATGAATAGACCTTTTTACGAAAATCTATTACACTTGAATACCGAAGAAAAATACAATACCTACATAAAAACAACTTTAACAATGCACATTCAACAAACCATTAAAGCCCTCTTGACATATGAAAGTTAGTTATTTAATGCTCTTTGGAGGTTTCCTTATTGGGATTTCGTCCATAAATGCCCAAGAGAAAACCAATTTAAAGCTCGAAGAAGCGATAAATCTGGCTTGGACAAAAAGCAATGAGGTTTCATTGGCCAATACCAAAGTAGAAACCAAAAAGCAAGAATTACAATCGGTTAAGAACAACCAATATCCTGATTTTAAAATTACGGGACAATATCTTCATTTAACAGAAGCAAGTATTGATTTAGAAATTAATACAGGTTCAAAAACGCTACCCGTACCGGATCAACTATTGATCGGACAAGCCAATTTGAAAATGCCTGTTTTTGCTGGAATGAAAATTCAAAACGGTATAAAGCTTCAGGATAATTTGTTTCAAGCCGAAAACGCAATGGCTTCTAAAACCAAGGAAGATGTGGCCATGAGAGTGATAAACTATTATGCCAATTTGTACAAAGCGCAAAGAACCGTTGAACTATTAAAGGAAAATCAAAAAAGTGCCCAACAACGTGTAACTGATTTTACAGCTTTGGAAAAAAACGGAATTATTCCGCGAAATGATTTATTGAAATCTCAGCTTCAAGCTTCTAAAATTCAGTTGTCACTTGATGAAGCCATGAACAATGAAACAATAATCAATTACTATCTGGTTACGTTGTTGAAATTACCAACAGAAACAAAACTAGTGGTAAATGAAAGCGATTTAATTGGTTTTCCAAAGAATGCTCTCCCTACTGATGAACAACCCGCATTTCAAAACCGTAAAGATTTAGAAGCGCTACACTATCAAGAAAAAGCGACCCAAGACAATATTAACATGGCTAAAGGCGATTACTACCCAAATATTGCTTTGGTAGGTGGATATGCCGCATTAAACCTAAACAATATTATAACATTACAAAACGCAATGTTTTTTGGTGTGGGTTTATCATATGATATCAGTGGTATTTTAAAAAATGGTACTCACGTAAAAATTGCCGAAAGCAAAGCACTCGAAGTAAAAAACTCGGAAGAACTATTAAAAGACAATATCAGAATCCAAGTGCAACAAGCGATTACCAACTATGATTTGGCACAAAAACAAAATGTCGTTTACAACCAAGCTGTTGAACAAGCTACCGAAAATTACCGAATTGTAAAAGACAAATACGACAACGGCCTTTCGGACACCAACGATTTACTGGAAGCCGATGTGGAGCAACTGAAATCAAAAATAAGCGAAACCATTGCTAAAGTAGATGTTATTCAAAAATACTACGAATTACTTTCGGCTACTGGACAACTATCACAAACCTTCAACATTTCAAAAATATAACCACTACCAAACATGGAAAAGAAAAAAACAAACGCAAAATTCATTATAATCCTATTGGTTTTGATCCTTGCAGGAGGAACTTACGGAATCTCAAAATACATACATTCACAAGCACACGAAGAAACGGATGATGCTCAAATAGAAAAAAACATGAACCCAATAATCCCAAGAGTTTCGGGATATATTAGCAAAGTATATGTCAAAGACAATGACTTTGTAAAAAAAGGAGACACCTTATTTACTATTGACAAAAGAGATTACCAATTGAAAATAGAAGAAGCAAATGCAGCTTTTATAGGTGCCGAAGGTGGGTATGCTGTAGCCAAAGAAGATATTGGAAGTGCCCTTGCCAGCATTGCAGTTTCGGATGCCAATGTACAAACGGCAGGCGGAAATATTGAAACCGCAAAAATTAGGTTGGGAAGAGCGAATAGTGATTATGTTCGTTACGAAAATTTATACAAAAATCATTCGATTACCAAACAACAATACGAACAAGCATTAGCTACCAAACAAGAAGCGGAAAGCCAAGTACGCATTTTGCAACAACAACAAAAAGCAAGTGCTTTTCAAAAATCAGTAATTGAAGCAAAATCAAGAGTTTCTAACAAACAAACAGAAGTAGCTGCTGCCAATATTAAAAAAGCAAAAGCATTACTTGAGGCAGCTCAATTAAATTTGACTTACACTGTAGTAACTGCGGCTATTGACGGTCAGGTTTCAAAAATAGACATTCAACCGGGACAATTGGTTCAACAAGGACAATCTTTATTTTATATCATCAACAACAATGAAGCTTGGGTGGTGGCTAATTTTAAAGAAACGCAATTGAACAAAATGGTTATTGGACAAAAAGTAACGGTAAAAGTTGACGCTTATCCTGACTATGATTTTCAAGGAACTATTACTTCATTCTCTCCAGCAACTGGATCTCGTTTTTCATTGCTTCCGCCAGACAATGCAACTGGAAATTTTGTAAAAACCATTCAGAGATTACCGGTAAAAATAAGTTTGAATGCCTCAAACGACCCTGAAAAAATAAAATTGCTTCGCCCAGGTATGAACGCTGATGTAGATGTTCATTTAAAATAATACGTTTTAGAACAAACGTATTTAAAAAAACAAACCATTACAATATATAAATCCAAAATGGTACAAAACGAAGAGGACGATTTAATAGAATACGGCTATAGAAGAATCATCATTACAATTACGTGCGTGCTTTGTGCAATGCTTGAAATTGTTGATACTACAATTGTAAATGTAGCCTTAAATAATATGAGAGGTAGTCTTGGTGCTACTTTAACAGACGTGGCTTGGGTAATTACAGCTTATGCAATAGCAAATGTAATTGTGATCCCTATGACGAGTTGGTTGTCACAACAATTTGGTCGTCGCAATTATTTTGCAACATCCATTGTCATTTTTACATTAGCTTCTTTTTTGTGTGGAAATGCCACCAATATATGGGAACTCGTTGCTTTTCGATTCATTCAAGGGTTGGGAGGAGGAGCCTTATTAGTGACTGCACAAACCATTATTACAGAAAGTTATCCTGTTGCCAAAAGAGGAATGGCTCAAGCAATTTACGGAATGGGAGTTATTGTTGGGCCTACTTTAGGTCCACCTTTAGGAGGATATATAGTAGATCATTTTTCATGGCCTTTTATATTTTACATCAACATTCCATTGGGAATAATTGCTACTTTTCTAACCATAGCATTTGTTAAAAGTCCAAAATATGGAACTAAACTAAAAGCCAATCAAGTGGATTGGTGGGGAATTATTTTCTTATCCTCTTTTATTGGATCCTTACAATTTGTTTTAGAACATGGCCAACAAGATGATTGGTTCAATAATGGATGGATTGTGATTTTAAGTACCGTTTCTATTTTTGGATTACTATTATTTATTTGGAGAGAATTAACATATGAGCATCCAATTGTAAATCTAAAAGTTTTTAAAGATAATAATCTAAAAATTGGAACCATTATGTGTTTTATTCTTGGATTTGGATTGTATGGTTCTACATTTATCATCCCTATTTATACCCAATCGGTATTGGGATGGAGTGCTACAGATGCTGGCTTATTGTTGATACCAAGTTCAATAACCACTGGAATTATGATGCCGTTTATTGGTAAAATGATTCAGAGAGGAATTCCACAAGCCTATATGGTAGCTTTAGGATTTTTCATGTTTTTCCTATTTACCTTTTTAATGCGTGGTGTTCTTACACCAGATACCGGAGTAGAGCATATGTTTTGGCCATTAATACTTAGAGGTGTTGGTTTAGGATTATTATTTGTACCGATTACCACTTTATCATTATCGACTCTAAAAGGAAAACACATTGGTGAAGGTGCTGCCTTTACAGGAATGATGAGACAATTGGGAGGTTCTTTTGGTATTGCTATTATAACCACATACCTTTCGAGATTCAATCAAGAACATCGTGTAAATCTAATTTCACATCTTGACAAAACATCATTTGAAGTACAACAAACAGTACAAAAACTGCAAATGGGATTTATGTCCAAAGGATATTCTGCCAATGAAGCTTTAGCAAAAGCTTATAAAGTTTTAGAATATAAAGTTATGACACAAAGTTCTGTCTTGTCTTTTATGGATATTTTTATGTATCTCGGATTATTATTTTTATTTTGTATCCCTTTTATTCTTTTGATAAAAAAAGGAAAAAACAAAATTAATCCAGCAGATGCAATGCATTAGAGATTTTAGATTTTAGATTTTAGATTTTAGATTTTTTTAAAAGGCGACACATTAAATAGTAAACAAACAGCTCCGAATTTCACTTATTAATTTAGTAAAATTCGGAGCTGTTTTTTATATAAAATGAGCCATACTATATTGAAAAACATCTTTTGACTTTCGACTTTTTCGTTCTATCTCGTGAAAACCAAATTATTCTCTTTGGATAAATTGGCATCAAATTGATAGCCATCATAATTGAAACCCTTTAAATCCTCAATGGTTTGAGCGTTGGTGTCGATTATATATCGCACCATCAATCCCCTAGCCTTCTTAGCAAAAAAACTAATAATCTTTAATTTTCCATCTTTATAATCTTTGAAATCAGGAGTAATTACAGGCACTTTCAAAGCTTTGACATCCACAGCCGAAAAATATTCATTGCTCGCCAAATTGATAAACAACTCATCCTTGTGAAGTTCTTTGTTTAATGCATTGGTTAGGTTTTTTTTCCAAAACTCATATAAATTTTTGCTTTCGCCAATGGGTAATTTCGTTCCCATTTCAAGTCGATAAGGCTGCATTAAATCTAAGGGTTTTAAATACCCATACAAACCCGATAAAATTCTCAAACGATCTTGAAGTTGATCTAATTTATCTATTGGAATCGAATATGCATCGAGTCCTGTATAAACATCCCCATCAAAAGCAAAAATAGCAGGTCTTGCATTCTCAGGAGTAAAAGGAGTTTTCCAATCTTGATTGCGTTGCCAGTTCAAATCGGCCAATTTATCCGAAATATGCATCAATTCAGACAAGGCTTTAGGAGTTTGCTCTTTTAAAACTTTATGAACTTGTCTGGATTCTTTTAGAAAAGAGGATTCACTATATTGAGTTGTGGGTAATTCTTTTTCGAAATTTAATGATTTGGCAGGAGATAAAACAATTTTCATATATAGAGGAGCTTTCGGATTCATTTTCTTAGTAATTTCAAAAGTACAAATTGAAATCTAAAATAGAGAAACTCTGAATTGAATTGTTTAATACAATCATAGATTTTTAAAATGATGGCGATTAAATTTTTCGTAATTTTGAATTTATAAAGAAATACATCTTATCATAATGATTGAAATCAAAAAAGCCACAATAGAAGATCTAAATACTATTATATCCTTAGGCAAACAGACATATACAGAAACTTTTGCTATAAACAACACGTCCGAGAACAACGAAAAATACCTCAAAGAAAATTTCAACTCTGACCAATTAAGTGCCGAAATTAACAATCCTAATTCCTTATTTTATTTGGCGTATTATGAAAACCAACCCATTGGTTTTTTAAAAACAAATCAGAGTGATGCTCAAACTGAAATTTTTAAAGAACAAACCTTAGAAATTCATCGCATTTATGTTATGAAAGCTTTTCATGGAAAAAAAATTGGCCAAATACTTTTAGAAAAAGCAATTGAAATTGCCAAACAACTTAAAGTTGATTACATATGGTTAGGCGTTTGGGAAAACAACCATAATGCATTAGGCTTTTATGCTAAAAATGGTTTTGTGACTTTTGACAGCCATGTTTTCATTTTAGGCGATGATCAACAAACCGATTTATTGATGAAACTTGAAATTAATTAAAATAGTTTCAATTCAATATACTATTCAAAAAAAAAAACCAATCGCATACTTCTACACGATTGGTTTAAACTTATATTTATTAATACTCAAAACGTTTAAAAGCTTCAATGGCTTCATATTCTGCAAGCCCTAAGTCATCGTATAATTTTGCTGTATTTTTATTTCTATCTTCCGCTCTAACCCAAAATTCTCTGGAGTCATTTCCTTGAAACATTACTCTGTCTTTTTGAGATTGATGACATAAAATAGCTTGTCTTTTTGTCAAAACTTCGTCTGGACTTAAAGGAACTGCCATGTCTATATCATGAATATCCCATTCGTGCCAAGCACCTCTATACAACCATAACCAACAATCGTTCATGTAAGGTTCCGGTTTTAATTCCTTCATGGCTGCAAAAATAGCATTTAAACATACTTCATGTGTTCCGTGTGGATCAGCAAGATCTCCAGCTGCAAATACTTGATGTGGCTGTATTTTAGTAATAATATCTTTTACGATTGCAATATCTGCAGAACCTAATGGTTTTTTTTGAACCAATCCTGTTTCGTAAAACGGTAAATCAAGAAAATGCACATTTTCATCTTTCAATCCAATATATCGTACTCCAGCAAAAGATTCTCTTCTTCGAATTAAACCTTTCAATTTACGCACCTCCAAAGAGTCCATTTGGCCTTGAGTCTTGGCATTTATGGTATCAATAACCGATTGAAAATTAATTCCCGGTAGATTATCTCCGACAAAATCATTACATACTTCGGCAAATTTTAGAGCCTCATCATCAGTAACGGCAATATTTCCTGAAGTTTGATACACCACATGCACATCATGTCCCTGCTTGATTAATTTAGCAAAAGTTCCTCCCATAGAAATCACGTCATCATCCGGGTGTGGACTAAAAAGGATAACCCTTTTCTTAGTAGGTGTGGAGCGTTCTGGCCTATTGCTATCATCCGTTTTTGGCTTTCCTCCAGGCCAACCTGTAATGGTATGCTGCAAGACATTGAACATATTGATATTCAAATCGTACGATGAACTTCCGGCAGCCAATAAATCCGACATACCGTTATTATTGTAATCTCTATCGGTTAATTTAAGAATCGATTGATTTGTTTTTTGGCATAGCCAAACAATAGCTTTGTTTTTTAATTGTTCAGTCCAGATACATTCTCCAACCAACCAAGGAGTTTCTAATCGTGTTAATTCTGATGCAGCACCTTCGTCTAAAACAAAAGTGGTGTTGTTATGATTTTGTAAAAAAGTGGCTGGAACCTCAGAACTAATTTCACCTTGAATGGTTCTTTTTATAATAGACGCCTTGTTTTGTCCCCAAGCCATCAATACAATTCTTTTGGACCTAAGGATTGTAGAAACGCCCATGGTAACCGCTCTTTTGGGAACGTTTGCAATACCATTAAAATCTCCCGAAGCATCTACTTTGGTAATATGGTCCAAAGTAATAATACGGGTTCCTGAGTTGATATGCGAACCTGGCTCATTAAATCCTACGTGTCCCGTACGGCCAATTCCCAACAATTGAAAATCTAGTCCACCGGCATTTTTAATTTTCAGTTCATAATCGACACAAAACTGGTTTAAATCTTCAATAGCAACTGTACCATCTGGTATATTGACATTCTCGGGTTTGATATCAACATGATTAAAAAGGTGCTGGTGCATGAAGTAATGGTAGCTTTGGTTACTTTCCTTTGGCATTGGATAATACTCATCTAGGTTGAAAGTCACCACATTTGCAAAACTCAAGCTGTCTTCTTTGTGCATACGAACCAATTCCTGATACACTTTTATAGGAGAAGAACCTGTTGCCAATCCTAGTGCACAAGGTTTGTTTTTGGCTTGTTTAGAACGAATTAAATCGGCAATTTCTTGAGCAACGATTAGTGAAGCATCAGTTGAGTTTTTAAAAATTTCGTTATGATTTTTTTCGAAACGGGTTTCTTCAAATTGACCAGCTGTTTTATAACTGATATCTCTTTTTAATTCAAATGTACTTTCCATTTTATTATTTCCTTTAAAAAATTAAATTATTAGCTAGACATGGGGCTTCCCTTTTGATAAAGACCTCATATCGTTTATTCTCCTTCATTAAAATTATTGAGCACTTTGTTATTTTTTAGTAAAAAAATTAAACTTTAAATTCAGATTTTACTTTTCTTTTGAACGATGTATAATCCACAAATAACAAAAGCAACACCAAAAACAGTATAGAACGAAATGGGTTCTTTCATCATAAAATGGGCAATTATAAATCCAAATATTGGACATAAAAAAAGCCAATACGACGCTTTTATTGGGTTGTTTTTTAATAGAAACAGCCAAAACTGTACTGCGCCTATTGAAACGGGAATTGCCAACCAACATACGGAAGTCCAAAAAGAAATATCAAAAATATTTTTATCCGATCGATACGTCGCCCATAAAACCGGAGACAAAAAAGCACCTCCAAAAATAGTCTGCCATCCATTGATTGTCAAAATATTTAACCCATTCCAATTCACGCGAGAATAATAAATGGTACCCAATGAATACCCAACCATACTCACCAATAAAATGAGTATCCCGAAAGGAGTCGCATAACTGTTTTGCAAAAGTGGATAGGCTGCCAAAATCACTCCCATAAAACACAAAACCAAACTCAAAATGTTTTTGAACTTGATTCTATGAGAAAACCAAAAGGCTGACATCATAGCAATAAAAACAGGATTGGTAGCCACCGCCAAGCTCCCTAAACCGGCAGAGACTTGCTGCATGGCAATTACATATAACCCGAGGTAAAATGTAATATTTAGAAATCCGTAAATACCTATTTGTATCCATTCACGTTTTGCAGGCATCCGATTTTGCAACACTATATGGGTAACGAATAACATAATTACTCCCGCGATAAGAAATCTAAAAATCGAAATCACAAAAGGCTGAGCAGATGTCAGTCCAATCTTGGTAGCTGTTGAAGCGGAGGACCACAAAAAAGCGAATGCTATCCCCACAATAACAAGCTTCCACTCTTTAAACTTACTTGTACTTATCAATCCTAATTCTTTAGTTCTTTCGCTCAAAATTTTCTTTCTCTTTATTAATAAATTAATGACTCAACTTTCGAGAAATCATCATTAAAACGAACAAAACTGGCCGAATATCCTGGTTTTATTTTACCCAATGTGTCTTCCATTTTAATCGCACTTGCTACACGACAAGTTGCCATTTTTATAGCCTCATCTATAGTTACATTCAAATGTTCATAGGCATTGCGAACGGCTTCTTCCATAGAGATACTGGCTCCAGCTAAATTACCTTCTTCATTTCTATAAAAACCATTTTCTAGATGGGCATCAAAATTTTCCCATTTAAAATTGGATACTTTACGCCCCAAAAACGCAGCATCACTAATTAAAAAGAATTTATCTTTCTTTAATTTATAAGCCAATCTTGCAGCAGCATAATCACAATGTGCACCATCTAAAATTATAGGAGCATAAACGTCCTCGTTTTCAAAAGTAGCGCCTACCAAACCTGGTTCACGATGCCCAAACTGAGTCATCGCATTAAATAAGTGAGTCACCAAATGTATTCCTTTAGAAAAATAATATTGCGCTTCTTTGTAAGTCATTGTTGAATGTCCTGCCGAAATAATAATACCACTTTCTAATAGCATATCCAGTTGTTCCTCCGTAAAACATTCTGGAGCAATGGTAATAACTTTTATAACCTCTTTACCATAACGGATAATCTCTTCTAACTCCGAATTGGTAGACTTTCGAACCTGATCCAAACTATGTGCACCTCGCTTCAAAGGGTTTAAAAATGGCCCTTCCAAGTGCATCCCCAATACTCCGTTATTGTATTTTGACCGATAGTCTCTAATTGCTTCAATCCCTTGTAGGATCGTTTCCTTTGATGATGATATTAAACAAGGAAGCGTATGGGTTGTCCCGTATTTTAAACTGGATTCATAGATATCCTGAATGGTTTCCTCTGTAGGATACTGACTGAAATAATGCTTTTCTCCTCCATTGATTTGAATGTCAATAAATCCCGCCGAAAGATGACTTCCTTTCAGATCAATAACTTCAATGTCCTTAGGAATTTCTTTTTGAATGGAAATAATCACACCCTTTTCGATAATGACAAGACTGTTATTCAGTATTTCATCACCGGTATGAATAATTGCATTTACAATTGCTTGTTTCATTTTCTAAAATTACATTTTATTTTACTTAGCTTTAAAAAAAGCCCTCTATTATGTCGAGGGCTCTCTTAATACCTTACTTTTTAATTATTTTTTGAGAAACTATCCCATTGTTGTCACTCACCTGTAGAATATAAATTCCACTCACTAGACTACCCATAGAAAGTGTCGTTTGTCTTTCATTATTCTTAAGCGACACATTGCTTACTAATTGCCCAAGTAAACTAAATAATTTAACCTCGACATTCCCATTTGCATTATCAATGGCAACTCTTACTATATCAGTTGTTGGATTGGGTTCTATTGTAACATTAAACTTCAAATCAGTATTTAGATTTGAGTCTATCGCTTTCTTTGATGTCAACTTAGCAGAAGTACCTTCATTTGGAATAAATGTATCTGCCCCATTGGTCAACCAATTCAAACTGAAACGTACAAAATACATTTGATACGTTGAGTTTTCTCCATTTTCATAATAAATCCCCATGGTTCCGTCAGGTAAAACCGTTATACTTGAATAGGCAGAAGCTCCTGAGAATATGGTTTTACGAACGGGCCAAGAAGCGCCTTCATCAGTACTCATTAAAACAGAAACGTTAGTTCTATTTCCTGCAAAAGGAATAGTGTGCAACAATCTATTTTTATCATATCCATCTAATGTAGAAGTATATCGAATAAAGTCGCCATCACAATTGGGATCAGTCAAATCGGCTTGATTGTATGCCGTCCCCCAAGTTAGTCCTTTATCGGTAGAAACATTAAATCTTCGGGTTCCTGAATTTCGAATACTCATCATCAGATTCCCATTGTTCAATTCTACAATTTTAGCTTCGTCTCCACCAGTTTCTGCTCTCCCTGTTGAAGGTGTCCAAGTGATACCTCCATCAGTACTAGACATCATATAATTGTTTATTCCACCGCTTGTTTCTCTAACAACAAGTGCAGCTACAATAGTCCCATCGCGTAATTGATGCGCTCTTCCTGCACCTATAAATACCCCTAACCAATTTTGAGTAATTGGATTACTGCATCCTGCACCATAAATTTGATTGGTAATATCTACTGGAGCTCCCCAAGTGATTCCGTTATCGGTGCTTCTACAGTATTGTATTTTAATTGGTGCCGTTGCTGTTGAGGCAAAGAAACCTTTTTCGGCAACAAATAAGCATATCAAATTCCCAGTCGCTTTATCCATAACCAATGCTGCATCTCCAGCACCGTTTGGCCCTCCGAAATTCGCAATGGTTAAAGGAGCTGACCATGTTTTTCCGTTATCAATACTACGACGCACCACAGGATCAATTTTGGCAGCTAAATCTCCTGCATGATTCCATCTTTTATCTGTTACCGTTACCAATGAACCATCGGCAGCAGTAATGATTGCCGGAATACGATAGTTTAAAGATCCAGCATCACCAGGAGTAAATAAAAGAGTATTCCCTAATAAAACAACTCTATTACCGGTAACAGAACTTGCAACCGAATTATAAGTAACCGAATTGGCTATAATGGATTCGCAAGTAGCATCCAGTAAATTTCCTTCGGTAGCACCAGCAGCTACATCATAGGTAATCCAAAAATAATTATCACCAGAAACTAGAGCTTGGCTACCATTAACAGTTAAATTACCCGTTGCAGGAGCTATACTCCCATATAAAGTCGCTGTAGCAAGATTAAAAACGGCCGTATTTCCGCTAGAGTAGATTTTTATATTGGTAACATCAGCTATAGTAGTAGTTCCTGTCATAGTAAATTTCAAGGCACTTACCGACAGTGGAGGGAGTGAACCATTAGCAGAGACTTTTACCGCAACTATACGCTGGTCTTTATCTCCCATACCTGTTGGTAATTCGGTTTGCACCAATGCTACTGAATTAATTTGCATGGTATTCGTTTGGGCAATTACCGTAGCACCTCCATTTAATGTCCCTGGGTGGTTGTGTCCCGAAATATCTGGAACGGTAGTCCCACTTATATTTTCAAAATCCCATGCTGCCAAAAGAGTAGCTTCATTCCCAATAACAATTGCGGTTTTATCACTCAAAACTTCGGTAGCAGTCATTGCTTTATTCCAAAAACGAATATCGTCTAATTGAGCATTCATAAAAGAAGACAAACTACTTAAAGTTCCAAAAAACAGATTTCCAGTGTTCGAAACTGTATTTGTTCCTCCAATATTGGCAGTAGTTTTAGTTTGTTGCAAAGTACCATCAACATATATTTTACAACTTGTGGTCGCTACATCTATGACCATCGCCAGATGATGCCAAACATTGTTTGAAATAGAAGACGTTCCGTAAGGAGGTCCTGCAGCTCCTGCACTTGTGGTTAAATTAACTCCAAACTGACCTCCGCCAGCAGAAGAATTATTGATAAACTCATACCCTACCCCTGACCCACCAGGTCTTTTACTCATAATGCGCTTGGAAAAATCTGCTGTTTTTATGCGACAAGTAACCGTTAAACTTTGTCCAGCGGCCAGATTAAAATCGGCATGATTGACAACCGACATATAATCATTAACTCCATCCAAAGCCAATACCATCGGGTATGCATTTGATGTAGTTGGTGATCCAAATAAGGTTCCTGGGTGATTATTCCCTGAAACATCGGGAACCGTTGTACCGCTTATATTTTCAAAATCCCAAGCTCCCAAAAGATTCGCAGTAGGTCCCGTAATTACAGTAACCATATCGGCTTGTAATTCAGTTGCCGTCATGGCTTTACTCCAAATACGAACATTATCAATTTGACCTGCCCATTTGTAACTATTGGTTCCATCGGAGGTGGCGCCAACAATAAAATTTAAAGCATTAGAAAAATCAGACGTAGTTGAGGTAAACGTTTTTCCCGTATTAACCAAAACACCGTCTAAGTAACCATATAAAGTTCGAGTACTCGATGCATCCAATACCAAAGCCACATGATGCCAAGTAGCATCAGCTATAGAAGAAGTTGAATACCCTGCCGTACTAATATTATTTGGAGTACCTGTTCCATTCATATTCAAAGCAAACTTACCCGCATTGGACCCGCTTCCTGTCCAAAATTCGTATCCATTTCCAACAGTACCTGCTCTTTTGGCAAAAATTCTTGGAGTTCCAGTATTAGTGGTGGTTTTTACCCAACAGCTGACTGTTTTGTTTTGGCTTGCGCCAAAATCAAGATCAGGATGGTCGGTCACCGACATATACGTATTGACCCCATCTAAGTTTAAAACCTTCCCGCTTTGCGCGTTAAGATTCAAACAAAAAACAAAACAAAAAAGCAAACAAAACTGGTGTAATAATTTCTTCATAATCTGTGGTTTTAGTTAATAGTGAAATTTAATTATACTCTTTTGTCATTTTAAAACTATACGTTTTTCAAATGCTCATTTAATATCTGAAGACAGTACCATTCTTGGCGAGGCAAATGAAAGGGTCCTTTGTACATATTCCCTTTGGCTGTTTGTGCTATACTCCCGTCTCTATGTAGATAGCCAAACCATTCCCCATTCTCATCATCATGGAATTTTTCATAAGCGTAATCGTGAACCATTTTGTGCCACTTGGCATATTTTTCGTCCCCCGTCATGGTATAAGCCAGTAGTGTTGCAATAATTACCTCGTTATGTGGCCACCAAAACTTCATGTCTTGCCAATATTCTTGAACGGGTTTATCGTACACATCTCGGTAATATAAAATACCCCCATGTTCTTTGTCCCAACCGCGTTCCCACATATAATCTAACATTTTACAGCCCAGAGCAATTAAGTGAGGATCATTATTTCTATATTTTGCTTCATGCAAAATAAACCATGCTCCTTCAATAGCATGACCTGGATTCAAGGTGCGACCATCAATATGATCTATTATAGATCCATCTGGCGCTACTTGCTCCATCACACATTTGATATCGTCTTTTACAAAATCATGTTCTATCTCGGCAATCCATTTATTTATCCATTCATCACAGCGTGGATCACCAATATTTTCTCTTAATTGTTGAGCTGTATTCATCATTATCATAGGAACTCCAATCCCTTTTGAAGGTCGGGTTGAAGTAAACTTAGGTTCTAATAAACCAGGAACTGTCGAATATTCGATACACTTCCCGAATAGAAAACGGGCTTTTTCAGCGGCAGCTTCATCTCCACTTGCTTTTGCGTAAGCAGACATTGCGATTACAGCAAAAGTTTCAGAAAAATAATAGCGCCTTTTACGAATCGGCAACCCATCACGAGTGACATGAAAAAACATTTGTCCATCAACATCAAAGCAATGTTTATTCAAAAAATCAATTCCTGACTTTGATCCCTCAAGCCATTCTTGTTTGGGTTCAACCGTATTGTAAAGTGTAGCCAATAACCAAGCTGCACGTCCCTGAATCCAAACGGCTTTATCATCGTCGATTAAACTTCCGTCTTGATCACGCATTAATAAATAACCTCCATATTCGGTATCTATTGAACGGGGAAACCAAAAAGGTACCGTATCATTTAACAATTGATTTTGATAAAATTCCTGTAAGTTTTGAAGATCTGTATTTGAATAGCTCATTTTATTTTGAATTTTTGGGATATAAGAAATAGCTGGCATCAATTACTCTATTTACCCGGTCATTATTTTTTTTATATCTTTATTTGTCTTTCTTAGACATACTTATTATTTTTTTAAAGGCTCTACTTCCAATCTAAAAGTAGAACTCGGCAATCCCGCTTCATTTACCAAATTGGCCACTGTAAATGGCTTCCAAGCATATAAAACACTTATAATTTTTTCTCCTTTTGGAATACTAATGACCACTTGATTATTTACAATTTTAGCCTCAGACTCCATGTGTTGCCCTTTATCAGTTACTAATTCAAAACCAAATACTGCTTTTTTATCCGAGGTAGTTAATTGTTTCGCTGACGCAAAAGAAATCCAAATGGTCTCTTTTTTTTGTTCCGCTTTTAATGCAAATGGTCCCTTAGCTACAATTGATTTTTTATAAGTAAAGTGCAATGCCAAACGAGCGAGTCGGTCGGCAACTTCTTTTTTATGTATAGGATGCACATTTTTTTCGTCTCCATAATCCATACTTATAGCCATACCGCTATTTGGAATATGGCTTTGCAATCTATTTTGCATCTCCCGAAACTCAGGCCATGTTGGTCGATCGGTGCTTGATAATTGAACATAATAAAAAGGGAAATCAGTTCCCCAAGATTTACGCCAGCTTTGAACCATAACAGGCAAAAGATACTCGTATAGACTTACATTGTGCGCATTACTTTCTCCTTGATACCAAAGAACACCTTTGATTGGAAATTGAGTAAAGGAATCGATTCCCGCTTCATAATTATAAGATGGACCGTAGGGATGGCGTTGCTTGGGATTGCTAGTATTTTTTAAATTTATATCAGCACGCTCTCGAACCCAAGGCATAATAAAATCTGATTTGCGCCAATTGGTTAATATATCCACTACTTTGTCATCGTGTTCTAATGTGTATCTGTCAATCCAAGACTCAATGGGTGAGCCACCAACTGCAACTTGTATCAAACCAATAGGTACATTTTCTTCGTGAACGATATTTTGACCAAAATAAAAAGCAATTGCCGAGAAGTCTCTTGCCGATGTTGAATCACAAACAGACCAACTTCCCGAGAAAAATTTTAATTGATTGGTTTTAGCTAAAGTGACAGAATCCCATGCCATATCATCCGTTTCTTGGATAGCTTTCCAATTCAATAATCGAAGTTTCGAATTGGCAATTGCCTTTTTAACTTCGGCCATTCCATTTTCAGATTTTTGGAGTGGAAAAGCCATATTCGATTGTCCCGAACAGAACCAAACATCTCCAACTAAAATATTTTTTAAGACAATGCTTTTTCCTTTAGATTGAACTGTCATTTGATACGGTCCACCAGGAGCCATAGCGGGGAAAGTAACTTTCCATTTTCCGTGCTCATCAGTAGTTACATTTTGCTTTTGTTGATTAAAAAAGACCTCAACGTTCTCACCTCCATTAGCAGTTCCGTAAACTACAATTGGTTTATGACGTTGTATTACCATATTATCAGTGAAAACAGAAGCTAAAATAAGCCCGCCAAAATCTTTTGTAATATTCCCATAAGCGATTTGTGCCAAAAAAGCCCCCCCTTCTTTGACAGGATGTAATGCATCTGGGAATAGATCTGGACGGGCATATAATTTTTCATGAAAGTCAATTAGCCCAACCTGATTTGCTTTTGCAATTCGTTCGATATGGGATTGTATTTCCCAATACCAATCTCTGGTTCCTGATTTAAAGCGAGGATGCTCATTAAAAATTGGGGTCATTCGACAAATAAATAATTTCAAATTTGGATTTTGTTTCCGTAGAGTATCCAATAACCAAGCATAGTCGGCATCAAAATCTTCTTTATAATTGGGCCAATTCCTAGGATCTGTATCATTCAGACCTAAGTGAATAATAGCTATATCGGGTCTAAAAGAAATAGCATCAGCACATTCTTTAGTTTTATAATAGGGTTTATGCCCTTTTTTTAAAAGGGTTGCTCCACTATATCCGAAGTTTTTTACTTCATAGTTATTCCCCAACATTAATTGCAATTGAGAAGGATAGGATTCCGTTACAGGGCTTGCCAAAAGATAGCCTGCAGTTACAGAATCGCCTATACAAGCTACTTTTATCAAAGGAGTTTGTGCAGGCAATCTATTCTGTAATAGTAGCGCAACAGTAAATAGCAATAGTGTACTATATCGTTTAAAACTCTTCATATTTTTATTTAATACAATGTTCTAATGTTTCAGAAATATCGGCCAAGGTGAAAGTTCAGATTTCACCTCGGCAGATAAACAACCAACCAAATAACTCAACTTAAAAAACTTAAAAACTAAAATTCAAACCTGATGCAATTATGCATCCGTATAATCGTTTACTTGTGGACGTAGAAAAATAATTTGAACCAATAATGCAACCAATACAACACCCGCCATCATTGCAAAGCCGTTTCCTAATGTCCCTTCGTCTGCATATTTTCCTAATATTGAAGTAACCAATGCACCACACCCCACTCCTGTCATATTCAAAACTCCATAAGCAGTTGCTCTGTATTTTGAAGACACAAACTGACAAAGAATGGGCATATTATTGGCATCGAACATTCCGTAACCAATCCCAAAACAAAGACCCGCTATAATAATATGGTGTATTGAACTTCCAAAACCAATCAACAATAATGCAGGAATTGTTAAACTCAGCCCGATAGCACTTGTATAGACTCTCCCTTTAACATTTACCAGTACCCATTTGTCTGACAATATCCCTCCGAAAATTACCCCCAACAAAGAAGACATTGAGATTGTTATCGTTGCCAATGGCCCAGCCTGTTCCATAGAAATCCTTAAATTATCCGAGAATAATGTTGGCAACCAGTTCTTGGTAGCCCAACCCGGTAAACTGATTGTGGCGAAAAAGAATAAAATAATCCAAAACGAAATATTCGTAAATAACAATCCTAATCCTTTAAAAACAGAGCCTTTTTCTTTTGTACTATTTAAATTCGTATCTAACTTTTTTTGTTCTGAAACCTTTTTCTCGAAAAGGAAGAATACCAAAACAAAAGCGTAAACAATTCCAATTAATCCAAAATAATGAAAGGTAGCGTGCCAAGAATATGCGCCAGCAATTGTAGCTCCAAATCCTCCTAAAGCCGACCCAACATAAAGTCCGGTCATGTGGATTCCTATGGCAAGTGATCTTGATTTCTGCTGATGATAATCGGCAATCAAGGATAATCCAGCAGGGATATACAATGCCTCGCTAACCCCCATAAGTGCCCTTAACCAATACACTTGATTGTAACTTGTAGCGTATCCCATAGCATAGGTAACTGCAGACCAAACGAATAGACTACCAACAATGAGCCATTTTCTATTTAATTTGTCGGCTATAATCCCAGATACAGGACTCATCAAAGCATATATCCAAAGAAATATTGCCATTAAGCGTCCGAAATTCTCTCCAGAAACCAGTTCCGGAATATCCGCCTCCATTGAGGGACGCATGGTCGCCAACATTTGTCTGTCCATGTAGTTGAGCAAGGCAACAACCCATAGCAAGCCCACTACTATCCACGGATAATATTTTGAGTTCTTCATAATTTGTTTGTAATTAAAATGTATTCTAATGATTTTTATCTTCTTCTATTGGGGTAAAAGAAAAATAGCTAACTAGAAAAATGTAAGATTTGATTATTTTATTTTATTTTTCCTAACATTACATTAGGTGTTCGTATTCCCGGTTTTATTTCACCATTAGACAAAATAATGTCATCACCCCATAACACAGCAGTTGTTGTAACCTGTGCCAAAAATGGTAACTCCCCTACTTTTGTCCAAGTATCCGTCAGTGTATTATACAACAACATCCCTTTATAAAACCCTTGATGCTGGGTATTCAACACATTTTTATCTGCAATAAGCTTCTCCTTTTCTGCTATTGAATTTGCTTGGGCGATTTGTGATAAAAAAGTTTCGATTTTATGGAAAACAAGACCATTATCTCCTCCAAGAATTAAAATCGAATGAGTTCCTAAAGCAACAGCGGCACCAGCAGAAAAATTTGTGGCATTTGTTCCGTCGGATATATCAGCGACGCTTGACCACGTTTGTTTTTTTAGATTAAAAACGAAAGTAGTACTGTGTAAATCACTGATGCCGGTTGCTGTTTTGGTTCTCCCTCCAATAACAAAAATTGCTGTACCCTCTTTTGTTTCTTGCACCACCGCAACAGCATTAGCCAATGCAATGGGCAAATTTGGCAGCTCTTTCCACTCTGGATTCAAAACATTTAAATCCAAGCTATAAAAAAGATTAGACGATTTTTTGGCTTCATCTCCACCAATTGCGTAAACCACATTTCCAATATGAGTCAGGGTAATATTGGTCATAGCCAAAGGAAATTGAGGCAAAGACAGAATCGCAACATCATTTCTGGAATCTTTCCACTTCAAGATATGCGCTTTATTGGATAGTCCTTTTTCATTTTCCCCTCCTACATATACTACACCCAAATCGGTTGAAGTTACTCCGCAATAGGCAATGGGTTCCGGTAATCTAGCTTTAGTCTTTTTATTCCAAATAAAATCCTCATGCTTTTTTTGCAACACATGGATTTCATCAGAATATCTTTTTGCTCCACCTTCCCACGGCATTTTATCAGGAAAATTGGCTCCACCGGTCACAATAAAAACATTTTTATGTACCCCATTTATTGCACCGGCAAAACCAAGTGATTTAGTCCCATCTGGATTTTGCACATGAGCTGCATTTTTCCATTCGATAGTATTAAAATCTTTATTTTGAGAAGAAACGGTTGTTGTTATTGACATCATAAAAAGTAATGGAATTAGAGAAAGTAATACCTTTTCTATTGAATTCATCTATAAACTAAGTTGTGGGATTTGATTTAAAGCTTTTGAAATCTAAACTTTCCACATCTTTTTGGAAGTCCACAAACTGTTCTATACTCATGTTTTTAATGGGTAATCTGAACTCGCCTAAATTCAATCCTACAACTTTCATATAGGCTTTTCCAACAGAAATTCCGCCATACTTGCCTAAAAGACGAATCATGTTAATTGATTTTTGCTGTAAAACACGAGCTGCAGCTAAATCATTTGTATTGAAAGCATCAATCAATTTGTAGTACAAAGGAGCTGCATAATTAAAAGTACTTCCAACAGCACCTTTGGCTCCCAGCACTAAAGCAGACAACATGTTTTCGTCACGTCCCCAAAGCATATCGTATTTACCGTCTTTATAGCTCATACAGCTTTGAAAATCCATAAAATCTTCATGCGTATATTTTACTCCGGCAAAATTGTCCAGTTTACCATCCAGTGCTTGAACCAAATCAAACATAGGTACATTTACGCCTGTCAAAACTGGAATGTGGTAGTAATATAAAGGCATATTGGGTACGCTTTCTCCAACCATAATACAAGCTTGGGCCAGCATATCAACATTGGCTGGTTTAAAATAAAAAGGAGACGTTAAGGAAACTGCATACAATCCAATTTCATAAGCGTGTTTGGCCAAATCAATGCAATCCGAAAGACAAGTCCCTCCCAAAAATACCATTACTTTAAAATCGGCATCGTGATTGGAACAATCTGCCCATGCTTGTGCTACGGCTTTTTTTTCTTCTAAAGTAATAGAAACTCCTTCGCCTGTTGAACCATTTATGAAAGCCCCTGTAATTTTATTTTGTTTTAAAAATGCGTAGTATCCTGGTATTAAGCTAACATCTAATGTTCCATCGCTGTTAAATGGTGTGAATGGTGCAGCTATAAGTCCTTGTAAGTGTTGTATGTTCATGATGTTTTATCGTTAAATTATGGGTGTTAATTGACCAAGCCGAAAATTTTTAAATTTTCGACTCAATCAGTCAACGGTAAAATTTTAATCTAAATTAGTACCCAGGATTTTGGGTTACTTTTGGATTGTAGTTAATTGTGTTTTGAGATATTGGGAATACTATTTGTTTCCCAGCCATAGATGGAACAGTCGCCGTTTTATTAAAACGAACTAAATCCCACCATGATTTCCCTTCAAAAGCTAGTTCTTTTAGACGTTCTTTTAAAATAACATCATCATTAGCAGCTTGTGAAGAATTGGTAAATGCAGCAGTAGCATCAGCTCTTTGCATCACTTGATTCATCTCTAGAGTTGGATCTTGCCCCAAAGCATTCTTTATTTCGGCTTTCATCAATAAAATATCTGCCCAACGATAAATAATGATGTCACTGGTAAATCGTCTTAATGTACCATCAACAGTACCGTTGTATTTCATTAAACCCGTAACCACATCTGCAGTATTTGCAGTGTTTCTTAGGGTTAAGTAAGTGGCACCTTTTCGAGCGTCAGTGGCTGCAAAATTAAAACGTGCAGGATCGGGTTGTACTCTGGAAATACCCGCATTACCAGACCCGGAACCCAGTGTTCCAAACATTGCAATTGCTTCTGCAGTTGTAGCACCTGAATAATCATTTGGCCCAACATACATAAAAGAATTCCAGTTATCCGATAAATTTGAAGGAACATCCGTCAATGAATAACGAACCGCAAAAAGCACTTCATTATTTCCTTTATTCGCGTAATTGAATACGTCTTTATAATTAGGCAATAAAGCGGGACCTGCAGCAATCGCATTTATGGCATCTAGAGCAATGTTCAAATCTGTAGCTCCACCTGCCAATTGTTTAGCAGTCCATAAATTCACGTCCGCTTTTAAAGCATATGCGGCTGATTTAGACAATTGCACTTTATTATTATTTGCATCCGGAAAATTAGCAAGAGCCAAATCAATATCCGATTTAATGAATGCAAAAGTTTCAGCCAAAGTGTTACGCGGAACAATATATTCGTTTTGATTCGTATTCTCTGTTGGTGTTGTAACGATCGGAACACCCCCCCAAGAACGGGCCATAATAAAATAAGCCAAAGCTCTCATCGTATAGGCTTGAGCCAGATACCTTTTTTGCTCGTTTAAAGTAGATGGACTAAACTGAATAGTTGGGACATACTTCAAAATTAGATTCGCTTGTTGTACAACAGTATATAGACCAGCCCAATCTACATCTACATTTTGAGCCGTAAGATTGTTGTTGTAATAATTCGCTAAAGTTAATGGCGATTGATTACCTCCTTTAATTTCCGCACTTCTTGCACCCCCCAATAAATAATAATTTTGTTGCGTTTGTGTTCTAAAATTAAAATACAATCCATTGATAGCTGCCTTTGCATCATCCTCTGTTTTCCAAAAAACGTCAGAAGTGATTACACTTTCGGATTCTAAGTTTAAGTCGTCTGCGCAAGAATTCAATAGCGAGAGACAAGCGAATAAGATAGAATATAATATATATTTATTTTTCATGTTGTTTAATATTAAAATTTACAGACTTACATTTAATCCAAGTATAATATTTCTTGGTACAGGATAGGTTCCTGTAGCTCCAGCCGAATTTAAACCTTGACTAGACCCTCCATCTATACCTTGAACTTCAGGATTTAAACCTTTATATTTAGTAAAATAATGAAGATTACTTCCCGTTAGATAAAGACGAGCCGATGCCAATTTTATTTTATTTACAAAAGAAGTAGGAACGGTATATCCTAAAGTGATTTCTCTTAAACATAAATAATCCCCACTTTCATAATAACGGCTATTTCCTTGAAACATATTTGTGTTATAAGCTGCTCCACTGGCTTCAGATCTAAATAAGTTATTTTGATTGGTTTGATCAGCCCAACGATAACGAGGTACATCTGTAATGTCTCCTTCTTTTTGCCAAGATTGTAAACTTTCGGCTAGCAACCCATAATTCCCTTGAAATTGACCTACAAAACGAGCTCTGGCTTCATTGTATATTGTTGCCCCTAAAGAATAATCTGTTCTTACCACTAATGAAAATCCTTTATAACTTACATCAAAATTAAAACCTCCTACATATTTAGGAAACATATTCCCCATAAAGGTTCTGTCTTTACTGTCGATAACACCATTGGCATCTGTGTCTTCAAAAACAGCGTCTCCAGGATATTTAATTCCATTTGGATTTCCACCTGCTGCATTCGTTTTAGTCACATAAGTATCTTTTGTTGTTGCATTATAGGCATCCGCAGCGGCTTGTGTTGGAAGAATATACAATTGTTTATGAGCGTAAAAATCTCCAATTTTTTGTCCTTCTTGTGATCCACCTACATATACATACGATCCACTTCCAGCATCCCAAATTTGAGTACCACCAATTCTGTTGTTTAAATTTCCATTGTAAGGAAGTGTTTCGATAACATTGGTATTGTGAGATATAATAAATCCAGCATTAATTTTCAAATCATTTTGATTGTAAATATTTGCTGCCAATTCCATTTCGAATCCTTTACTTCTTAAACCACCAAGATTGGTCAAAACTGTTGAGAATCCACTATTAGAAGGTAATGTCAAATTGGTTAATAAATCCGAAGTCAATTTGTTATAAAAATCCCCAATTAATCTAATTCTATCTTGGTTAATCCCTAAATCAAAACCAATGTTGTTCGTTTGTGATTGCTCCCATTTCAACCCAGGATTGGCAATTTGAGAGTTAACAATAGCCGATTGACCGTTGTAATTATTGGCAATTCCGTTGGTAGACCCTGAATACAATCCTCCAGCTTGAAAATCGCCCAAGGTTCCTAAATTTCCATTGATACCAAAACTTCCTCTTAATTTGAATGAAGACACAACTGTTGGCATTACTTTCCAAAATTCTTCTTCATGAGCATTCCATCCTACAGATACACCAGGAAAAAAACCGTATTTATTGTCTGGTCCTAAATTTGAAGCGCCATCATAACGGAAAGATCCCGTAAATAAATACCTGTTTTTATAATCGTAATTCAAACGTCCGAAAACGCCATTCATTACCAATTTGGTATTATTGGCATAAACTGAAACTGGAATTGGAGAAGAATCTAATGTTTGTGCAAGATCTGAAGGACTTCCTTTTCCTGAAGCATTAAATGATTTTATAGTTCTTCCATAATTGGAAGCCCCTAATTTCGCTTGAAAATTACCTACTTCATCAATCGATTTCGTATACGTAAAAACCCCTTCGAATTGTGTTTGAAACAAACGATTATTTACTTGAGAAGCTGGTCGAGTATTATCAACTAACCCCGTATTTCCACTTAGAAAGGCTTGTTGAAAAACATTTCCGGAAGTATTTTCACTATACAATGACATCGATGGTGTAAAAACTAAATCTTTTGTAAGTCTTAAATCTCCATCAATTGCTAATTGCAATTTTTCATTTTCATTAATCCCTTTTACTTTCCCCATTTGATACAATGGATTTCCGTTTATGTTATTCTGACCCGGAGCTAATGTACCATCTTCTAATAAGAATTTTGTAGTTGGAGCATTTCCTAAATACCTATTAAAGACAACACTATTGCTCACTACTTGATTGTTATTTGATCTAGCATATAACATTTTACCATTTAAAGTAAAATTATCGGCCAAAGTAAAAGAAGCATTCATCTTTGCAGTAAATCTTTCGTAACCTGTAAAGATTGTAACCCCATCTCCTTTTAAATATCCTAAACTTAAATCGAAAAGGCTTTTATCTGTCCCTCCACTAAAATTTAAATTATGATTTTGCGTCAAAGCATCTTGAAACAAAACATCATTCCAATCTGTACTTTTAAACATAATTGTATTGGATGTATTAAGAGGATCTACCATTTCTTCCCAGCCTTTAGCTTGTAAGGAGGCTATCGTTTCTGCAGACAAACTAGATTTCAATAAAGTGGCAAAAGCTGTATTATTATTTAAATTATTCCCAGTTCCATAAGGAGTTGCCCCAACTAATTGATTGTCTCTAGCATTAGGACGTGTACCACCCATAATATCGGCAGCATTTTTAACTCCCAAACGAGATAATCGTATAAAGTCTTCTCCGCCCAAAAATTTGTATTCTTTGGCAACTTGACTGAATTGAGAAGAATACCCATAAGTAATTTTAGTTTTCCCAACTTTACCAACAGAAGTCGTAATAATAACTACCCCATTAGACCCACGTGCACCATAAATGGAAGTTGATGCTGCGTCTTTTAATACTTGCAATGAAGCAATATCGGCCGAGTTAATATCATCAATTTGGCTACGAATAACCCCATCAACAATATATAATGGTGTAGCTCCTGCAGGATTATCAATAGAAGTACCACCACGAACTATAATACTTGACGCTTTACCCGGTTGACCAGATGCAGTACGAACAACTACACCACTCACATTCCCTTGCAATGCTTGTGTTACATTAGAATAAGGTACGTTTTCTAAAACTTTTTTATCTAATTTAGAAACCGAAGTACTCACCGTTCTTCTATTCTGAGAACCATACCCAACAACAATTACTTCATTCATTTGTTGTCCAACTTCTTTTAATACAATATTGAGTGGTCCATCATTAATAATCTTAACTTCCTGATCTTGTAAACCTATATAAGTAACAACTAATACAGTCACATCATCTGGAATTTCAATTTCAAAAGAGCCGTCAACATCAGTCTGTGTAGAAACTTTTGTGCCTTTAGCCAATATATTTACTCCAGCTAACGATTCCCCTTTTTCATTGACAACCCTACCTTTTATTTTTCTGCTAACCGGTGCAATCTTTGTTTTCTTTATCGTATTCTCTACTTTTGGAATTAAAGAAATTGTTTTACCTTGAATAATCCATTTTACAGGTGCATTTTTGAAAGCTTCTTGCAAAACCGTTTCAATTGATGCGTTTTTTACGTCTATTGAGATGGGTTTAACATTATTTAAAATGGTCACATCATAGAAAAAAACATAGGTTGTTTGTTCTTTTATAACAGATAACATTTTTTTTGCTGTTACGTTCTTCCCGGAGAAAGTTATCGTTTGTGAAGATACTGCTGCCGAAACATTTAATGTCAAAGCAATTATCAATATGGACGTTAATTTCATAACTTTCCAGAATTTAGGTGTAAGCCAAGAATTTCTTGACTTGCATTTTGGTAATAATTTCATACTTTTGTAATGATTTTGGTTAATAATAAATTTTCCTTGCTTGGTCTATTTATCTGTTTTTCCAGTCATAGTTCCTTTGTACTAAGGAACAAGCCAGCGATGCTTCCAACATCTGCTGGCTTTTTTATTGGATCACAAATAAATATTTTATAAAAAAGGGTCTCCCCGATTTGTCTTTATCCTTAAGGCATTACTCTC
Source organism: Flavobacterium laiguense (assembly GCF_003097655.1). Classification (GTDB taxonomy): domain Bacteria; phylum Bacteroidota; class Bacteroidia; order Flavobacteriales; family Flavobacteriaceae; genus Flavobacterium; species Flavobacterium laiguense. The sequence goes on along the minus strand of NZ_QCZH01000002.1, from coordinate 243,310 downwards.
AAAACTTTGCCTTCTATTTTAAAATGAACATTATTTCCTTCTAAAATTTTCAAAACTTGCGATAATTCTAAGTCTCTGTTTATTTCTCCTTCAAAATTTCTGGAAACAACCCCTTTATCTATAACAACATCTACATCATACCAACGACTTAATTGACGCAATACCGTTTCAAGACTGGCATTCTCAAAATGGAACATCCCTTTTTTCCAAGCCAGTACCGCATCAAAATTCTCAAGATCTTTGACCTTTACACCACCCGTATTTTTAATTTCGGCTTGCTGACCCGGTTTCAGAAGTACTTTTTTATCTTTTCTACCTACCAATACACTACCTTCCATAAGTGTGGTGTTAATTTTGGCCTCATCATTATACCCATTGATATTAAAATGAGTACCCAATACTTTTACTTCAATATCATTAACTGTTACCGTAAAAGGTTTACTCTTATCTTTGGCCACTTCAAAATAAGCTTCTCCTATTATGGTCACTCTTCTTTCATCATCCGAAAAAGAAGTTGGAAAAGAGATAGAAGATGAAGCATTAAGCCAAACTTTTGTACCATCCGATAATTCTAATTTATATTGTCTTCCTCTCGGTGTTGTCATTTTATTAATTACAGAATGTGCATTACTACCTTCGGTATAAACCAATTCTCCATCCTTTTTAGAAACAGCAGTATTATTCTGATTCGCTAAAACCCCATTTGCAACACTATCCAAAACAATTTGAGATCCATCTCCTAAAGTAAGTATTGCTCCAGATCTTCCTGGCATTATCACATTATTCTTTTCATTACTTACTATAACTGGCGATGGCTTAGAATGATTGTATGTAAAATAACCAAGCCCCATAACTAATACTACACTAGCTGCAACTAGCAATCTTCTCCAATTGAATAAAGTAAAATCAGCTTCTTCTTCCTCTTCTTCTTCTTCAGTACTATTCATTTTGCCTCTAAGAGATTGAATGAATTGCTGAGTAGATTCTGGATTTGCTTTAATTGGTTCTATACGATCATAATTTTCACGAAGTATAAAATCTAAATCGTCTGCATATTGAGGATCATCAATCATTTTTAATAACTGTGCTTTCCCTTCAGGAGATATTTCTCCTGAAACAAACTGATACATAAGTTCTTTAAACACTTCTTTTTGATACATAACTAAAAGATTTAAGCCAGTAAGGATGTCCTTCTTATATAAAGACGAGGATACTTTACTAAAGTGGCAATGAAAATGGTGAAAAAATTAAAAAAAGAGTAAAAAAATATTTAGAGCCCAATAATAATCACAAAAAAATAGCAATAAACGAATAGAATCCCAGACAAATTAGGATCAATAAATGAATACCATAATGCTTGTTAAGGTAGATTCTAAGGAAGTTTAAGGCCTCCAACAAATGCCAACGTATGGTCCTTTTGGCAAGACCCAATTCTTCGCTGATAAAATCGGCATCTTTTCCTTCTAAACGGCTTAATAAAAAAATAGTACGTCTGGGTTCTCCCAAAAGATTGGCTCCTTCGTTTATAATTCGATCCAACTCCTTATACTCATATTGCTCATCTGGTTTCAGAAACATTTCTTGGAGTTTTTCTCCTTTAAAAGATTCTGTTTCGACTAACTTTTTACGAATATGGGTAATAATTAAATTGCGACTTACAATAAAAAGATAGTTATCAAAACTTTTTACTTCGGATAGCTTCTCTCTTTTTTGCCAAATTTGGATAAATATATCTTGGGTAAGCTCTTCGGCAACAGGATATGATTTCACAAAACTCAGAGCATGTTGTAAAACTTTTTGCCAATATTTCTCGACGAAATAAGTATAAGCCATTTCGTTCCCTGATGCCAATTCTGATAAAATAATTGACTCATCTAAAGACTGCAATGGTGATTTCATAACAATTTTTCGGGGGTTGGTTTGTTTAATATCTGTTAAGCAAACTTAACTAAATATATTAAACTATTAAAAAATAAAAAGATAAGCTACATATAACAAACCAAATTAGTTAAAATCACATGTTATTTCTCCAAAATAATAGTCATTACAATTTAGAATTCAATCAACACAAAAAAAACCACATCAATCTATATACCAACACATTAAAGTAAAAAATCAAATACAAAATGACAAATCTACAAACTGTACTAAGCTCATTTGCTTTTATTTTCCTGTATTTCCGCTTTACAACAAAACAACTATTTTTTTTGTTTGTAAGAAAGTAGAGTTATACAAAAAAAACATTCAAACCCACTCATTTACCATAAAGCAAATAGCACCAAACCAAGACCTAAAACTTGCACAACAAATCCCTGTCGATTATATTTGGCTGAGCGTTTTAAAAGAAAACCATAGCCTCTTAGAACTTTACGACCAATAAACCGAATTAACCAAACCAAAAATAAAGACCAAATCCTAATGAATAGCATTCCTGACACAATAACAACAAAATCGAAATCCATTCTTAATGCTGCCGTAATTGTAGCCGCCCTAGGCTATTTTGTAGACATTTATGATTTACTGCTTTTTGGGATTGTCCGTACCGATAGCCTCAAAGACCTAGGAATAACAGGCGATGCCATTCGGGATCAAGGAGAATATTTGATTAGCATGCAAATGTTCGGAATGCTTTTCGGAGGAATTCTTTGGGGGGTTTTAGGGGATAAAAAAGGAAGAATATCCGTTTTATTTGGTTCGATATTAATTTATTCGGTTGCCAATATTGCCAACGGAATGGTCACCACCGTTGGTGGTTACGCTTTTTGGAGATTGATTGCTGGAATAGGACTCGCTGGAGAATTGGGCGCCGGAATCACCTTGGTTACCGAATCATTGCCCAAAGAAAAACGCGGTTACGGAACCATGATTGTTGCTTCGGTAGGGGTTTCTGGAGCTGTTGCTGCCTATCTGGTCTATCAAGTTTTTCAGGATTGGCGTTTGTGTTATTATGCTGGTGGAATTCTTGGCATCTTGTTGTTGTTTTTAAGAATCAGTATTACCGAATCGGGTATGTTCAAACAAATTCAACAAAGCGAAGAAAAAAAGGGGGATTTCCTTTCTTTGTTTACCGATAAAAAAAGGTTTTCAAAATACCTTCAATGCATTCTTATTGGGATTCCGCTTTGGTTTTTGGTGGGCGTTCTGATTACTTTCTCACCCGAATTTGCCAAAGCCCTTGGCGTACAACAAGCCGAAACCATCGCCGCAGGAAAAGCAATTGCCTTTTGCTACACTGGTTTGGTTTTTGGGGATATTGCCAGCGGATTATTCAGTCAATGGCTAAAAAGCCGAAAAAAAATCATGGGCTTGTTTTTGATTTTTAATCTGATAATGGTTTTTGTTTATTTGAATGCATTCGGGATTTCTGCTTCCTCTTTTTATTTACTTTGCTTTGCTATGGGATTCTCTGTGGGGTATTGGGTTTTATTTGTAACCATAGCTGCCGAGCAATTCGGCACTAATATCAGGGCTACCGTAACTACTACTGTTCCTAATTTTGTTCGGGGTTCGCTTCCGCTAATTATTTTAATCTATAGTTTTTTTCGTGACCGCCTTTTCGAAGGAGATATTCTTAAATCGGGTATGATCGTTGGTGCCTTATTATCTATTATTTCTTTATTGGCACTGTGGAAACTGAAGGAAACCTTTCATGTTGACTTGGATTATACCGAAAAAGGCAACGAAACTTTTATTTAAAACAAATGGAATATCTAATTATTTGCCTTGCAGCCTTAATCGGTTCTGGACTAACTTTATTCTCTGGATTTGGGCTAGGAACAATCCTTGTACCCGTATTTGGATTATTTTTCCCTATCGAAATAGCGATAATGCTCACAGCGATCGTCCATTTTTTGAACAACCTTTTCAAGTTATTTTTATTGGGTAAAAATGCGAATCGAAACGTGGTATTCCGTTTCGGGATTCCCGCTATTGCATTTGCTTTTCTTGGTGCCTATCTCCTATCTTTATTAACCGAAATGCATTCTGTTTTGGACTATCAAATAGAAAATCATACTTTCGAAATTATGCCTATAAAATTAATTATCGGCATCGTTTTGCTGTTTTTTTCTCTTTTCGAAGTAATTCCAAGTTTAACCAATCTGCAGTTTGATCAAAAATATTTGCCTCTTGGTGGGGTTTTAAGTGGCTTTTTTGGTGGACTTTCCGGAAATCAAGGCGCATTGAGAGCCGCTTTTTTAATTCGAGCCAATCTTTCACCTCAATCGTATATTGCCACAGGAGTTGTAATTGCCTGTCTGATTGACATCTCTAGACTTTTTATTTATTCAAAGGAAATAATAATTCACCATAATCAATTTGATTACCTCTTGTTGGGCTTAGCAACATTATCCGCTTTTATCGGAGCCTATTTTGGAAATAAATTATTAAAAAAAGTGACCATAAAAAACCTTCAAACCCTAGTTGCTACAATGTTAATTCTCTTTGCTTTACTACTAATTCTTGGGGTCATTTGATAAATTTCAGAATTACCAATTTTTTTTTAATTTTTATTTGAAGTATATTTGAATGAAATTTATACTATGAAGATATTTTTTACCTTCCTTTTTACCATCCTATTCCAAGTAGGTTTTTCCCAATCGGCCAATCAGTATTTTGAAAAAATTAGAAATAACGAAGCCGAGCTGACCGCTTTCTTTGCCCAAATGCCCAAAGGAGGCGATTTACACCACCATTATTCTGGTTCTATTTATGCCGAACCTTTATTAGCCCACGCCATTGACGAGGATTTTTATCTCAATACCCAAACCATGACTGTTAGTAAAGAAAAACAGACTGGTAGCGACTGGATATTATTTTCGACTTTGAAAAATAATGGAGAATTGGATACCTACAAACAAAAAATAATGCAAAAATGGTCTGTCAAAGATTATAATAATGTCGATTATCCTTCGGACAAATTGTTTTTCGAATCCTTTATGAAGTTCGAACCCGCTATAAAAGGCAATTTTGAAGCTGGTTTATTGGAATTAAAAAATAGAGCCATTAAGGAAAATGTAAGTTACATCGAAACCCAATTATCTACTATTCCTTGTGCAATAAAAACGGATGATTTAGCTCAATACAATGCTCAATTGAGACAAATGGCGGCTAACAAAAACGAAAAAGCCGTTATGCAATCTTTGGATTCATTGTATGCCATTTTCATCCAAAAAGAAGCCAAAAAATACGCCGCTGATTTTAATACCAATTTTGTTGCCAAAATGCACAAAGAGCTCAAAATGGATGACAAACAATTCACAATGCGCTACCAAAATTTTGTGTTGCGTTTCATGGAACCGGTGGATTTATTCAAAAATCTTGTGGTTGCTTTTATATCGGCCGATAGCAGTCCGCTGATGGCGGGAGTGAATATCGTTTCTCCCGAAGATGGCGAAACATCCATGAAAGATTATTGGCTACACATGGTCATGTTCAAGTATTGCCACAGCCGTTTCCCGAAGGTAAAATATACCATGCATGCCGGTGAACTCACCTTAGGATTAGTTCGCCCCGAAGAATTGACTTGGCATATCAATGCCGCAGTTTATACCGCTGGCGCCAATAGAATCGGACATGGAGTAGATATGGCTTACGAGGAAAATAGTTATGAATTAATGCGTTACATGGCCAAGAATAACATTCCAATCGAAATCAATCTTGCCAGTAATGAGTTCATTTTAAAAGTAAAAGAAAACCGTCATCCTATTATTCTGTACAAAGAATTTGGAGTACCAATAGTCATAAGTACAGACGATGCCGGAATATTACGAACCAATATGACCGAACAATATGTTTTACTGGCCAAAAGATACCAAACCATTTCCTATACCGATATCAAACAATTTGTTTATAACAGTATCAATTATAGTTTCATACAAGACCCTGCAGTAAAAAAACAACTAATTCAAGATTTGGATAATCAATTTAAGACTTTTGAAACTAATTTCTCAAAGTAGTACCTTTTACTCTTCTTTATTATATTTCAGATCATTGGTTTAAAAAAGACAATTTGTGTTAATTTTTTTAAAAAAGTAAAAAAATTAACATTTATTAAAAACAAAAGTTATATTTGAAAATAAATAGTCCTTTGACTACTTTTTTTTTAAATTAACCAAACCTTTAAACCAAACGATGAGAATGAAGAAAACTACTTTAACTATTATTTCCTGCCTGTTCACATTTTTCATGTATTCACAAGAAGAAAACATTCAAAAGAAAATTGATTCTATTGAAAAAACTTTTAGATACGAACATGGCTCTGTTAATTTAAAAAACGGAATAGGTAAAATAAATGTCCCAAATGGTTTTAAATATTTAAACCCTGTACAAGCAGAAAGAGTGTTGGTTGATTTATGGGGAAACCCAAAAGGAGAAAATTTAACTCTAGGTTTACTATTACCCGAAAACCAAGGAGTAATGAGTCAAATTGGTTATGTTTTCAATATTCAATATGATGAAATTGGTCATGTTGAGGACGACGATGCAGACGATGTCAATTACGATGATTTGTTAACCGAAATGCAAAAGGAAACGGTCGAAGAAAACAAGGAAAGACAAAAAGAAGGATATGCACCTGTTAGTATTGTAGGTTGGGCCGCAAAACCATTTTATGACAAAGACAGGAAAATACTGCATTGGGCCAAAGAAATAAAATTTGGACAAGATTCCTTAAATACACTAAACTATAATGTTAGAATCCTAGGCAGAAAAGGGGTATTAGTATTAAATGCTATTGCAACCGAAAATGAATTGCCTCTTGTACAAAAAGACATTAGTAAAGTGCTTGACATTGTGCAATTCAATGATGGCTATAAATATGAGGATTTCGACTCTTCTGTCGATGAAGTTGCCGCTTGGACAATTGGAGGTCTTGTAGCTGGGAAAGTTTTAGCCAAAGTTGGTTTCTTTGCCATTTTTCTTAAATTCGGAAAAATAATCGTATTAAGTCTCTTAGGCTTTTTTGGTGTTTTCAAAAATAAAATAAAAGGATGGTTTTCTAAAAGTAAGAATACTGAAAATGAAGAAGAAATAGAGTCTGAAGTAGCACTTATTCAAGAAAAAAGTGAAGTTGAAGAAGAGGTGAAAGAAGAAATAAATTAGCCTCAAATGTCTGGTCCTGAAAAATAGATACAGAATTAATAAAAAAAAAACACTCAATGAGTGTTTTTTTTTTATTAAAGTAATTTTATTTCTCCTCTTCTATAATCGAAAAATTGAAATGTACAAAAATCTAAATTGAAATGTACATTTTCTTGACAAATATACCCAAAACCTAGACGACATTTAAAAGCCCTTTAAAAACAATTTAAAGGGCTTAATTATTATATCACATAGTTAGCCGTCAAAGCTTCTATCTTACGTTTATTGCTATTACGGCTGGCTGACAATACCATATCTTTGTCACTACTGTACCAACCATACTGTAATCGATACTCATCCAACACTTCATTAGGATAGCTGGATAGCAAGAACTTTCCTTTTATAATGCTCAACACATTAAGCAACGCATTAAAATGCTCCTGTGTGTAACCGCCATAATGCCCCTGATTAGCTCCTACATACGGAGGATCAATATAAAAGAAAGTATCTTCCGAATCCTGCCTTAAAATCAATTCTACGGCATCTTTACACTCAATCTGAGTTATGTCTAGTCTTTTAGACAAAGAGGCGTTAAAACCCTCTTTCTTGTTATAATTCAATGTGCTTTCCTTACTTCGTTGCGTTGCACTTCGCCACGAACCTATTTTATTAGAGAAACCTTGTACAGTTCCTACCCAAAATGCCCATGCTCTATGTGTTGGAGTGAATATATATGGAATTTCATAAACTACCATCGCATTTTTATAAACCTCACGACTGTATGGCGTTGACATAATCATATCTTTCAACTCTTGGAAGTTAGTTTTTAACTCTCTATAGAAATTAATAACGTTCCCATTCAAATCGTTTACTATCTCAACCTCGGACGGTTCTTTAGCCCAAAAGACGGCACCACCACCGAAGAACGGCTCAACATATACCCGATGCTCAGGGATTAATGGCAAAATATGTTTCAACATTGATTGTTTGCCTCCATAATAAGAAATTGGCGTTTTTAGCCTTGCCTGTGGCTTTTCATTGGTTTTTAAACCTAAAATCATAAATAATTGTTTTTTATATTTGCTATAATTAGCCTAAGTTTGCACCTCTCACGGAATTTACAAGACATAACAAAGCCACAGCATAGAAGACTTATGTCCTCCAACGCTGTGGCTTTATGCTTAATTAAATTACCGTGAGAAGTTTTTAATTGTTGGAGGACTTTTTTTAATTCCATTCCTCCTGAGAATTTAAACTACTTCGCTATTCCAGTTTTATCACCATCTTTAGCTGCAATTAAACCCAATGCACCTGCAACTGCAATAATTTGAGCCCCCACTTCTGCAGAGATGTAACCCAATGCAATAGCAACGGCTACCCCTCCAACAATAACTCCCGCGAGAGTTGTTTTCCAATCTTTCATACTGTTTTTGTTTTTATATTAATATTAAAGTAAATAATTAACTTGTACGTTTATTAACGTAAATGAGGGCGTTGTTCCTCCAATTGTGTACACTACACGCCATGTTCTAGGCAAAACACTTGCTATCTGTGCAATTGTTCCTGTGGTTGTCGTTCCTATAACCGTAGTAATATTGGGATAAACTTCAATTCCAAAAACACCAGTAGTAGTAAGAGTTGCAGTAGTTGCACTTGGCACATCAAACCAAGTTGTACCCGAATCCGCAGAACCTTGTACCTTACACACCATTGTGGGGCTAGTACCTGTAACGGCACCAACATTCAACACTACAACAGCACCTTTTGCCGTTGTGTTGGTTTGCGTAGCTCCGTTGAATGTTACCGTTTTTATGCCTACATCTCCTGTAGCAATTACAAGGGGATTCAAGACATTGGCAAGTATAGGCGTTGTATTTGGAGTATTTCCTAGTTGAAAAGTCCAAGCTCCCGACTGCGTCACACCTCCCACTACATTACCTCCAGGAGGAATAGCAGCACCGAGGGCAACAATAGCCGTATTTTGTAAACCAATCATCGTAATCGTTGCAGTTCCTGTCATTGCGGAAAGTCCTGTTACTCTAGCTTTTAATGCCCCAGCAACTTGTACTTGAAAAATAGATTGCAAAGCGGATGTTATCGTGGGTAGTCCCGTACTAGTGGAATTTGAATTTAGAATAGGTAAGCCTCCTAGAGTTACCCAAGTGGTTCCATTTACCGTCGCCTGTATTGTCAAAGCTCCTGTGTATGTTCCAGTTGTTTGAATAGACAAAAAATTAGATCCTGTTAAAGCAATTTCAACAGCACTGTTAGCCGTAGCCGTTCCAGTTGGTACTAAATTTTGGGTGGTTATGTTTCCAGTTGCTGTAACCGTAGCCAGTTTTTGAACATTCCCAAATTGCACCTGTGCCGACAAATTAACGCCAACAAACAGTACTAGAAGTAAAAGTATTTTTTTCATAATCTTTAATTTGCGATTCTCCATTTTCCAGAGATTTTCTTAATTATATAATTGGTGTTTGCATATAAAAACGCAACGACTGTGATTCCATCTGCGAGATATACCAAACTGCCAGCCAAACTCCAAGCAAAACCCGATTCGTTGTTGTAAAATTCTATCACATTTCCATCAACACCAACGGGCATTGTAATTGTTCTATTGGCTGTTAGTGTTGCCGATGGTAAATATTTTGAAGTATTAACCAGCGCTGTAAAGTCTGCGTTGGTTGCATCGGCATCCAAAGCCATCAATTTGCTATTGATAGATTTGATGTCACCACCAACAGCTATAAAAGCAGCTTTAATTCTATCAATCAAATCCATTATGCTTTGGCCGTATTATAGTCTGTTATAAAATTGTAATCCGGATCGCCAATACCAATATTGGAACACGCCTGTAATTTTTCAGCAACGGTTAATGTTTGAACCGAATCAAATCGAACTCGTTGACTTAATCCTGTAGCAATTGTCGACGCAAAGTTTGGATCATTACCCAAAGCCGTTGCCAGTTCCGAAAGTGTATCCAAAGCCGTTGCAGCTCCATTGGTCAGCTCATTTTTTATTGCAACTTTTGCCGCCTCAATGGTGTCAAAAATTTTGTTTGCCGACCATGTCTTATTCGTAATTCCATCGCCCGCTACATCATCAATTGACGAGTTACCGCCGACCAATCCAAAAATTTCATTGATAGCAAGAACTAAATTTGACTTAGCTGTCGTTGACAATCCAGTTAAGTCACCTTGTTTGGTTGTCAATCCTTTAATGTCGGTACCAATAGCCGTAGCTAATGCGATAATTCTTTGTATTGTTGTCATAATCTAATTTTTTGAAAGTATGTAATAAGCATTAAAATCAATATCCTGGTCAACTAGGTTGATCGTGAACTCCTCTAGCGTGCCATTATAGCCATTATCAACTGCAATCTCATACGCACTTTTGCCATCAATGCCATCTTTTTTAAGATCAATCGTGACCTCAATTTTTCGTTGTGAATCCCCAAATACAATATTGGGAGCATCGCTTGTTATTGTTACTATCATCGATTTATTTTTAAAGAGCCTTTAAACAATAATCTTTTAGTGCTTACACTCGAAATTTCATAATATTTAGTGCCGTCAGGAATATTTTGAGGTGCGGGTTCTAGTGTCAATGTCATTTGGTTATCCTGTACAATAAGCGCATTGACAACCACTATTTCGCTATTTTTCTTTTCCGAGTTATAAACTTTAAAAGCAAAATCTCCTACCCAGTTAGCGTCGGATGTGAAATTGATAACTACACGCTCATTATGTGCAATATTCTCAATATCGACAACTGCCGCGATGGATGGGTCGAGTGTTATTTTTTTCATTGTAATGGTTTAAAAAGTTGTTCCAGCCGTCCTAACCCAAGTATTAGTGGCTATACACCAATACACATAACCCGGAACGACTCTTATATCTCCTGTTGTTCCGGTATCGGTTGCAGATGCTGGCGCAGTTGTACCAATTTTAGCACCTAAATACTCTTTTGTAATTAATGATTTACCTGATATTTCTGCACCAATCAAAGTGTTATTTGCATTAGGTGCATAAGCCAAACCTCCTGCATCGGTAACTATATTACTATTAACAGTTACATTACCTAAATTGTCAAGTGCAAGTACATCCCTATTAGTAGGTTGGGTTATTTTAGTAATGTTTCTTGGAGTACGGTTAGCACTATAAACAGTTCTGTTAATGTCGACTGCGATACACCGAGGATTTGCACCAGTTGTTCCAATTATTGTCGATACACCTGCGGGCGTAGTTTTGGTAATGTTGGTAGCACTATTCCCTATTGTATATATATTTCCTAATGAGTCAAGATTCAAATCAAAGCCACCACCAACTGTTGACAAAAGAGATGTAATCCCCGACATATTGGTTTTAAGCAAGGATGTTGATGTAGCAAGTCCGTAAGAATATAAATTATTTGTATTGTTATCAAATTTTATTACGTAGCATTCTTGGCTATTGGTACTTGCAAAATAAGTGCTTACTCCTGCAGTTGATATTTTATAAATTGAACCACTACCGATATGTACAGTAAAAATATCACCTGTAGTAGGATTTAAAGCCATGTCAACTAAACCCCCAAAAGTAGTGGAACCAGTTCCTACTGTTGAATATAGCGTTAAAACTCCCGCGGGCGTTATTTTGTCTATATAAGACGAGTTACTGCCAACGACTCTTGCTACATACAAATTATCAGATGAGTCTTTTATCGTTGTTAAAAGTGATCCCGCTGGCAAAGTAGCAAAAGTTGTAACAGTACCGTCTGGAAGTATTTTATGAATTACATTTAAGCTTCTATTAGTAACAAACAGATTTCCTAATGAGTCAAATAGCAGGCCCGATAAATAAACACCTCCTGGTGTTGCAAATACTGTTGACACTCCAGCGGGTGTGATTTTACTAATTGTTCCGTCGGCCCTATCTGCAACATAAAGAGTTCCATCATTGGTGACAACCATCCTATGTGGATAAGTTCCAGTAAGGCCATAATTTGAAGTAGCAGGAGACGGAATAGATGTTAGATTAGTAAACTTTAAACCCGATGTCCCAGAAACTCCACTATTTATTTCTGTTGGATTTGCAATAGTTACTAAAGCTCCTGTGTCGGTTATTGAAGAGTTTACAATATTATCCCCCGTAGCATTAAATTTTGGTACTCTATTAGAAGTTCCACCGCTTATTGATGTACCTGGAGAAACAACTAAATTACCACTTCCTAATATCGAGGTTCCGTTTAAAGTCTTAATATTAGCCCCTGAGATCAAAGTAGATTGTTTAGCCGATAAATCACTAACTAAATTTGTCACCTGAGATTGCAGGATGTTTCCAGTAATATTAGATGCGACACCTGTGGTATTTTGATTTAATATTGGGAAATTTGTTAATCCCGATGCATTACCCGTAGGCGTTAAATAGTCAACACTAGGGATAAGGTTAGGAATCTCATCTTTTGTAACTATTGTGTAATTTCCAGCAATTTTATTTGGGTCAAAACTATATAAAGCTTCGCCCGAAGCCACTCTATTTGATAATAATAATTTATTATAAATTTCAGGACTAGTTGTACCCGCTTTTATAAATTCTCTACTATAGCTAGTATAGCCATTATTAAAATCATTTTGTAATGTAAATCCTTTATTTCCTAATTGGGAACTGTAGTTAATTCCGTCCTCTACTTGATACGAAACTATATGCCCACCATTCATAAAGATATTTTCAATTGTATAGCCTCCTTGTAACAAAACCTGTTGTAACGTAGGAATTGGCGCAGCTGGGGAAACAAATTGACTACGAGGAATGAATTTAACCAACTTATCTACACCTCTCACGAGTACACTATCATTACTAGTGCCTTGATTAACGGTACCCAATTTTAATTGGCTCGCAATAGTATGCGTTTGTCCCTGTGTGGCTATTGCCACAAATAATAGTAAGCTTAATAAAATCTTTTTCATGTTAATTTTTTTGTTCGTTAGAAATGTTTTCAGTTTGCGTGACAACTTCGGTAGTAATTTTATCAGTAGAGAATGCTCCATTTTTATAACTCATGGTTACCACTTGATTGGGGTTTGATTCGTCCGTTAGCGTTATGCTATCTTTTTTGACGACTTTTTTTAATTCTAAAATTTCTTTTTCTAAAATTTCAATTCTTTTTCTTTTTTTCATTTTAAAAGTCTATTTGATTAATAATATTAAAATTCAGAAGCAATAAATCCCCTCCTAAATAAATCCCAGTTATAAAAACATTTTCGACAATCCCAATCCCTAAATCACCCGCTTCTAGGATAGAATTATTTTCATTTGGCAGTCGTTTAAAAATCAATAATTGCCCGGGTTTATAAATTGTGGCCGCACTAACGCCTGCAAGCAATTCATTGAGACCTTCAATCTCAGCTACAGGAACTTTGTCACTTTTATGTCTAAAAGAATCCCACGTATCCCAAAACTGTGCTTGTGTGGGTTTTAAACCAGTTTTAAACCAGTTCTTTATTGTGTTTAATGTTTGTAATGCCATTATCCTACGTATTGTATAAAGTGTACTACTCTAAAAGGGTTCATAATTGAGAAAGGTTGATCGCCTCCGATTTCTGATGATTTACCAAGTGTTGGAGCATCATTACCTTCAGACATTTCATAAGCCAAAATACCTTTACCTCCTGCAGCCGATCTAGCAGTATATTTATTAGGGTTTACAAGTTCTGTATTTCCCGCCCCACCTCGTATTTCATTAGAAAAAAGGTAGAAAAAGTGTTTAGGTAATTCTAGTAGCGAAAGGAGTTTAGTTTTTGCTCCTCCATAACCTAACAATGTGTCAAACAATGGATCACTAGTCTTTAACCCAACGGGCATTCTTCCACGCAAGTCCTCATATTCTATCCAACCGTCAGGAATATCACCAACAGGCAGCCCCCAAATTGCAATAAGTCCTATTGGAATATTACTTGCTGGCCGTGCTTCCAAATCTTCTATTCTTTCGATCAAAGCATTAATAGTGGCTTTGTCTTCTTTCTTTTCCAATTCCTCCGGTATGAGCTTCGTTTCAAAACCGCGTTTAAAGTCAGACCAAGGCCATTGTGTGGTAGCAACTCCAAAAGTGGCATATCGGATGTATATTACATCGTGAGCATTGCCATCTTCAAACTCTAAGGCTTGAATTTCTTCTACAATGATTACATTGTCTTGAGCTAAACCGCCTTTAAATTTCAATAATTCCCCATTTATAAATACTGCACCGTCTCCAACTGTACCACCAACAGTATTACAGCCCGCAATAATCGTAAAATTGCCAGCCAAAGCCCCGAAAGCATTAAAAATGCCCCAAGAAGTTTGCATCTCATCAAGTATGTTAGTTTCGAGCGGAAAACCAACGCTTTGGTTAAAATTCAGTGTATTCATATTGGTTGTATTTTATATCTTTTGGATGCCAATTTGTAAAATGTAATAAGAGCATTCAGTTCGTGTATTCGTGTATTAATAATATCAACAGGTGCAAAAACAATAAAATCAACACCTGTATTGGTGTATTCACTATTTTGGTATATGTGCATTTTACCTAAAAACACCGGCTTGTTTTCTGCCCTGGTATAAATGTATTTTCGAGGGAAAGAATTTCCTTCATCGATATATATTCGCCTGTCGGCAACATCGAGTGTATCGTTTAAAACCTTTCGCAAAAAACAGACTTGCCCTGTATGGTTTAATTTATACCAATCGGCCAGTCGCTTTTGCTTCCATGTATAATGCAAATTTGAAATAGGCATAAGTAAGACATGAACCCAACTCACCAAAATAGGTTTCCGCAAAAAAGTGGGTAGAATTAAAATTCCTAGCCGTTTATAATCGACATCATACCACATAACTTACTGTATCAAAATTTACAATTTCAAAATACCCAGCTACAGGTATAGTTTTTACATTTATTGGTACAAAGCCCAAGTAGTCAGCCGTTGCGCTGTCATAAGCGCTGGAAGTAGCATTAATAATGTGTGCATTATTCACACCGTCTATAGCTCTTAATTTTGCGATCAAGTCATTTATAACCAATTCACCGTCAAAAGGCAGGTTTTTCATGTAATCGCGTATCGCTTTTTCAACAGGTTTGCCACCGTTTAAGATTGAATTTCCATTTTCGTCAATTACCAAAACATCACGGTAAATTGCCATTGTTAATTGCAGTTTATCCGCAGGATTGTTCACGACATTTATTTTTACGCCCGCATATTTAATTTCTGCCAAATAATCTTTAAAAGCTGTTATTTGAGTAACATCTAACGGTATTAAGTCATCACCCGATTCACCCGCTACTTTTATAGTAAGCCGGTTACTTTCAATTGATTCTTTTACCGAGCAATATTTTATAATTTTTGAAGCTTCAATCTGATCAGCTGTAAAGCCTGTGTTTTCAAATTTGTCGCTGTCATCCAGTAAGTCAAACCCATACTGAAACGCTAATGACATATTGCGGTACCAGCGTGGCGTGCCGCTTTTTTGCTCGTAAATGGCGGTGTCGATTTCTTTTTTGTGGTAATCGAAAATAACCTCCAATAGAAAAACACCAAAAGCGAAAATGTCAAACAAAATACTTTCAATAGATACTTTCGAAAACTCACTTTCAAAAACAGCACCATCGGCAAAGCCATACGAATTTTGCAATACAGCATTTCCCATAAAGTTTGCTGTGAGTTCCTGTTTAATTGTTGCTATACTTCTTGCCATTATCTAACTATAAAATCCGTTCCTATTATCATTGCTCCAATACCACTTGGTTGTATTGGCAAATTATCATTTCCAAGCGTTGAGCATGTTGCTACTTGCTGATTCCTACCCTTAAAATAGTTTGCCACATCTCCATTCCTAAAACTAGATTTTGGAGCTTTCAATTTTTGTCCAGGTTCTAGAACATCTGTTATCGAAAGTCCATTAGCCAACGCCCATTCAAAAACAGCCAAGACACTTCCGTCTTCTTGAACAGCTATGTCAAATAAGGATTGGTTTTCCTGTATTATCATGGATGCTCTCTTTTATATTTGTTATGCGCTCGCACTTCATCATTATACATTTTCTTATAGAAAGCCGCTTGCTTTCCTTGATACTCTGCCTGTTGTTTGTGGTATTCAATTTCTTTTAGCAAAATTTCTTTTTGTTGTTCAAAAAGTTTTTCAACTCCTTTCGACATTTCCTCAATATGCTTGTACCTTTCTTCATATCTAATTGGTAAATCATCTAAAGCCGATTTATATAAATCAACTACTTTGACACCATTATCTATTTCACTCCCGGTCACTTCCGCATTGAGTTTTTTACGAGTAAAGAACCAGCCAACGAAACCACCAAGAATTCCAGTATAAGCATTGTCTAAATAGGGTTGAATAATTTCGTACATTAAGTGATTTTTTGCATTATTAAATCTTTTATTTGGTCATAGTCTTTACCATCAAGAGCGAGCTGTGTATCAATTATACTTTCAATTTTATGAGGATTTGGAATACCTCGAATTTCTGTAACTAAATTGGCACCAAGCATGGGATCAAACTTTAATTCGCCTTGATTCATTTGTAAAATGATCCCCACTTCTTGCATCAAAGTATTACCCAATTGCAATCTTCCGTTTACAATTTTTAGATCATTATTTTCGTCAAGTAGAATTCCTTTAGCCATTACCATGCTTTATTGTTGTGTTTTCAATATTTGATAAATCGGAACGCTGCAATGATACAAATGAGGTTACCAGAGCTTTTAAACTTGCACCACCATCATTTGGAACTGGAACCCAATTCGAAAAAACAGTTTGAATATTTTGTAATATCAATGTGTTTTTATCTACCTGTGTTTTCAGTTCTTTTGCATTGACTATACCGCCGTAGTTTTTGCCATTAATCAGTAATAAACCGTTGTTTAAATTCAATTTAAAGCCTGATTGATCTATTATTTCTAATTCTTCAACCTCTTCACACGAAATCATAAAACAAGCTTCTCCATTATGAATCGCTCCAACCAATGCCGATGTGCCTATTTTGGGCTTACAGTTTACAGAACCCAAACCAAGTAATACATCATGATATTCAAGCCCATTAATTAAACCTATACCAGTCATGGTTTTTTCTTCCCAATCAATCTCGCGTACCGTTACCCATTCCGTTTGCAAAGGCACGTGGGACTTCATTTTATCCGTGAGTAAATTTTTCAACTCTTTTAGTCCTTTGCTCATTCTGCTTTTTTATCAAGGTCAATGATTTGATGGTATTTTGGACTATCATCAAATTCCTTAACCACTTTTTTTATAAAATACAATCCCTTTCTATCGGGATACTGATAACTTAAAATTTGAGCTTTCATACCGTGCGTAACACTTGGTATTCCAAATACGTTAATATGACCTTCAAAACCATCTACCTTAAACTTTTCATAATCGGCTTTTGCGAGTTTCAATAATTCAGCTTCTAGAGTGATATTGTAATAGGATAAATTTTGTTCTGTGCCAAAATCATCCCCAAACTCTACCTTTAACTTTTTACCTTTCGGCAATGTCGAATTGGCAATTATTTTTATAATTACATCCTCTTTATTTTTATACTGAAGTGCATTGTCGATTACATTTTTAGTAAAATTGAAAACAACAGGTTCTGATGCATCATCACTATAAATTTTACCGACAATCAACTTTTTACCTTTAAAATAAGAGTAGATGTTATTCCCTTGTAATTCCTCTAATATCTTTGCTGCTGTCGTATTCGGAAACCGTTTAGTACCTATATTAATATCAGCAACATCGTATTCGATACCAGGAGGAATAATTGACTTGATCAAATCTCCAAGTTTTGTACTTCGCATCGATATGTTAACCGAATGCTTTTTGAGTAAGTACATATAATCATCACACTTTATTTTTACTGGAATATCCGCCGATACTTCACTTATAAAGCCTGTAAATTCTAGCAATAAATTTTCGTCATATCCTAAATAGATCTCAACAGGATCTCCTTTTTTGAATATTGTTTTTACGTTCAATTTATCAAAGTCCTTTACGTTTCTTGGTAGCACAATAACTGCTGTGTCTGTCAATAATTCCCATGAGCTTTCAATTCGAACCGAATTACATTTTCGAATCACTATTTCGCCATGAACACTGGTTTCGGGAAATACTATTTTAGAAACCATTGCTAATGTCATATTCTACTTTTTATATTCAATTCTATAGGATCATCACTTATAGCCGTTATCGTAAAAGTTCTAATGTTTGGTTTGCCTCGCATTGGTTCAAAACTGATGCTTTTTATAGTTAATCGCTTAATTTTCCGAACGGTAAACAATTCGCCAAACACCTCAATACTACTAGCCAAATTATCCCACTTAACCAATTCTCTTTCTTGCTCTAGTGGATTTTTAAACCCTTGTGGTTGTGAACCGTCTGGAATCAAAAAACCATTAATAGAAACCTGCCAATCATCAAACCCGTAAATTTCTTTAACCGTTCCGTTACCTCCATTAATTCGAGTAACTCCCATAATCTTATCCCTCCTAAAAGAGACAATTGAAGCAATAGGTAATCTAAAATCCCCCATTTTCTTGTCAACTATTTCGCCACGCTCATTGTATTTTTTATAAACTCCAGATGAAAACAAAACAGGGAACAAAATGGGTGTGCCCATTGCGCTCATTTCATAGGCTTGGTTTATATCTTCTACAACTTCAACTCCTGTAAAAAAGCCTGTAGGATCATCAGGATTTCCCGAAGCTTGTTCGGGTCTATAAATCCCGCCTATCTTAACACCAAAAGCCTGCATAAATAAGTTAGCCAATGGTGGAATACTATATTCTATCATGACCCTGCTGCTATTAATGAATCTTTGAGCGTGTCGTTTATTCTACCCACTACATGTTCGGTTATTTTTTCAAAATTTTGCAAATCTTCTTTCATCACTTTATACGTGTTGTAAACATTCAACGTCATATTGATAATCTTGCCACCTCCTGAGTTTCCACCTGATTTGTCCGCGCCAATATCACTTGGTTTTATAGGCGAGAACTTATCGGGTTGCTCTTTTTGTTTTAGTAGGCGTTGCCGTTCTAGCTCAGCCGCACTCATTGTAGATTTTTCTTTAGCCTTTTTTGGGTCGGCTTCATCAAGAGAAAGTTTATGGCGCATTTCAGTAATATACTTAGCACCTCCACTAGCTAAATATCCAAGACCGGGTATTTTTGCCAACAGGCCTAAAAGCTGTTGAACAGGATACAACAGAGCATCCAATAAAACTAACCCAATGCGTTTGAGTCCTCCAACAATACCGCCTTTCTCGAAAGCTGTAGTTATACTATCCCAATGGCGGACAAAACTTTGAACCAAACTAATTACCATTCCAAGAGGCCCCATGACCAACGTTATAGCCGCACCCCATTCGTCATAATAACTAATGACGGTAGCTACAATTGCAATCAAAGCCGTAATGGCAAGAATCACTAGACCTATTGGGTTTGCATCCATTGCAATGTTCAATAACCATTGCGCAGCAGTTTGCAAATACGTAGACTCTTTAAGCATTACATACAAATCCTTCATTGCCAATAAACCAGGTGCCAAATTCATAATACCCATGATACCTTGCAATCCAACATCAATAAATGGTAACATTTCTCCCGTACAACCGTAAATACTTAGTTTTATATCATCAAAATAAGAAACAATTCTATCTTTTGACTCCTGATAACTGGTACCCATTGTTGCAGCCATATCGGCTAAAGCGGTTTGATCTTCGGTAATTTGTGTAGTGTAATCTCTCAATAAATCAACACTACTAAGAAGTCCAGATATTGCGATAGTGTTTTCAGTACCGAACATAGCTCCAAGAACTTCATCCTTTCCTGACAGTTTTTTAAGCTCAGTGATTCTATCCGCTAGTGATTTGTTTTTGTCCGAAAGCACATCTACATTTACTCCAGCTTGTTTCAATTGGTTTAAAACTTCTTTAGGCAAAAACTCTTTTTTACCCATAACCGCCAAAACATTGTTTAAAGCAGTCCCGCCTTCAGCTCCTTCTTTTCCATACTTTCCAAGAACTTGTAACGCCGCATTCGTTTCTATGAACGATACATTGGCTTTTTTTGCGGATGCTCCTGAATTGTCTAATCCCTGAGCTACTTGATTTACTTCTTGATTACCAACTTTTGCAGATGATGCCATATTGTTCAACATCACATCCATTGTTTCTGCAGCCGCTACTGGATCTGTCAAATCAACACCAAATTGATTCATAGCACTTGATGCAGCATTCGCCGCACCTGTTAAATCTCCGTGCATAGTCTCTCCTAAAAGAGCAACACTTTTACCCATCATGTCAAGGGCAACTGGGTTTTTAGCAATTTCGGGTGTTAGTTTAGAAAGTAAGAGCGTGTAACTCTTTACACTTTCCGCTGCATCACCTCCAAAATCAACAGCACTTTCCCTGGCGTTACTTCCAATGGTTTTCAAATCATCCCCAACCACTCCAGTAATGGCACTCAACTCCTTTAATGAGGCATCATAAGCATAAGCTCCATCGGCACCGTCTAGTAAAGGTTGACCTAAATTGGTTATTGCTTGAGCTCCCGCCTGAACAGCAAGCATTTTTAACGAAGTATTCGTTTTCTCAAAGGCTTTCGCTCCCTCGTCACCTACTTTTCCGAGTTTAACATCAACGGTATTAATGGCATCTTCTAATTTGTCAATACCAGCCGTTACCTCTTTTACAGGAGCAGTTATTTTGTCGACAAGTTCTAATATCCAATTCGTTTGTTGATCTGCCATTATGCTGTTGTTTCGGCTTTACCGAATATTTTTGCTAAAATGTTGGTTTGAATTTCCGCATCCAATGTTTTCAAATAGATGGCTTCCTGATAGAGTTGCGCCCATTTTTGAATAGTGAGCTTTCGAGGTTCTATTTGAAAAGCACCTCTAATTAATGCATTACCTCGCCTGTAAAAATCATGATCATCATCGGACGAAATAGTTCCGTCCTCTAACGCTTTTTTACAACCGCTTCCCTTCTTTTAAAGAGTTGCGCTAGTGCTTTATAAGCTGATGCTTTCATTTCATCATCGGTCAAGACTTCGGGAGAACCAGCAACACGACACGTATTGAAGAGGGTGGCTAAACCTACCATCTCTTCTCCTTTTTTTGCATAATCTGCTAATACCTGCAGATGATCTAAACTTGGTTTCAAAAAGTAAGTGGCGTGCGTTTGCTCATCGTCATCAATAGTGACGATTTCGTGAATGTACTTCGTGCCTTTTTGGGCTTTCAATGCATTTAATTCTGCATCGCTTAAATATCCTATTGGATCTACAATAGTTTCGATTGCTTCTATCTCTTGATTTTCTGCAACATCCTGTTTTTTATCTTTCATAGCTATACGTTCCAAGAAATATGTGTGCAAATTAATTCAACTGTTTGTTCGACAGTTTTATCTCCTTTTTTCACTGCTTTACCTACTTTCGTAAACTCTACATTGTGAATGATGTCCATGTAAATACGAGTATTGTACGTATATTGTACAATTACATCAACAGGGATTACATCTTGCAAACGAAAGCCCGGAGGCAATGAATCCATAATAGCAATGACTTCCTCTTGGTAGAGTTTCATCCCTATTTTTGCATCATAGTCGCCTTCACCAATACCTATTGGCATACGTCCAGCACCTTTTATCTTTTCTTTCTCAACCACATCATCATAAGACAATTCGGTAATACCTTGCACATCTCTACCGTAGATGTTTAGGGTTACTGAGTTCCACCCAGCCATGCGCCCGAAAGCGTTTATTAACGTTACTACTTTTGCCATACTATTAGTTTAATGATAAATCAACCTCAAAGGTGTGGATGATTGCTCCTAGTGTTACTGTTGTTTTAACCATTAAAGGCGTTTGATCGTTTGGGTTTTGTCCCGCAGGAATTACCAAATCAAATCCGCTAATTTCTGCCGCCACAAGCATTGCTTGCAATGGTTTCTTACCAATATTTTCTAAGCTAGTGATGGCAGTATCTCTCAATTTTCCTGTGGCCGCATCACGTTGAAACCAACCACGGACTTTTGGCAGTAGCGCGTTTCTAATCCCTAGAGCTGCTTTATCCCAAACACCGTTATTTTCGCCTGTAGAGTAATCCGATGAGATAGCAATACAAGTAGGTTCACCGTTTAGATACACTCCTGCAAACCCTTGAAAGCTTCCCGCATAGATATACCCATTAGCCGTTAATGCTCTTTTTTCGACATCAGCCAATGACGAAACTAGCGTTCCGTTACTCAATGCAGCAGACAGCCACAAGCCTCTCAAACTATCGGTTAAGGGATAAGTCAATTCACCTTTTTTAGCATTTGGCTTGCTAATAACATCTACCGACCCTAAATTTTCGTTTACTTTTCGAACGGCTCTCATTCCAAGAATAGAACCTACGGCAGCATAATGAGAATAAGCTGCATCAAGCGATGCGATAGCAGGATCTTGTGCAATAACTAAACTTACTTTTCCAGCGCCTAATGTGCGTCTAGAAATTGCGTTTTTAGCCACATTTCTTGCTTCTAAATAAATTCCGTTTAAGTAGATTTTGTCTAAAAATAAATTATTGATAAACACTTGACATGCACCTATTTCTTGTACTATATCTAAAGCTACCACATCATTATTGTACACAAAACCAATGCGTTTTACATCTGTATTTGCTCTAAATAATGCTTTGGTGGTGTCACTTTCAAAAAACAATTTAGCAGTAGTTTTTTCAGTAACTACCAGTTTTAAAGTTCCGTTAGGAGCTAGCCTAAAAAACTCTGAGATATGATAATGAAGCAAAACCGCCTCATTGGCATCATAAGCCGCATCAAAGCCCAACGCTTCAGCATCTAATACGCTTAAGAGTTGATGTACTTCGTTTGGTGCATTCGTCAATGGATCATTGACAAACGCTACCAATGCCATTACAGCATCGGTGGGCGTTTCCGTGCGGTTTAATCCGCCTTGTCCTTGGTTAATTATTACACCTTCAAAACTCATCGTTAGTCTTTTTTAGGAGTTAAAACTTCTTTTCTAGCCGCAATAGCTGCTACTACAGTAGCTCTTTTTTCGCCACTTTCAAGAATAGCATCTAGCTCTTCAGTTAGCTCGCATGTTGATGCAAAAGCAATTAATTCTTCAGCTGATTTTTTAGCTGGTTTGCCATCTTTAGTAGGCTCAGTCTCTTTCTCTTCAGACATTACTTCCGAACGTTTTACCTTTACAAAATCTTTGTCGTGCATACGAGCTCTATCCTCTTTCAGAAAGGCTTGCTCATCTGTAGTTACGAATACTTCTTTGGCTAATGGAAATCTTTCGAAGACATCAATAGCGGAATCTTTTATATTTTGATTCATTTTATAGTTATTAAATGGTTTTAACAGTATTGTCAAGTTTATGAGCAAACAATTTTACAATTGTATCTACAGTCACAAAACGGGCTAGAAAACGCAAAATCAATCCAGCATTTGTAGTAGCATGGCTTTGCGAGTATTGTTGTGCGGCTTGGTCTAAAGCCGATTTTATAATTGGCGGAATTTCTTTGCTCATGGTGTAAAAAAGATTTGACTTTCTTTAATTCTGCGTTTCGTTAATCCTGATACCACAACTCCTTTTGCTTTATTCCATTTTAGGAACTCGTTGACGATAGCTTTATCGTTTGGATTTGCGTTTACTTTTTTGAGAAGCGTACTATCCCCTAAACCCTCGGGAATATCATCGGCATCAATATCGGTTCCTAAGTTGTAGGCAAAAGAAACTAATGCGTTAAATTGGTTTTGAGTAACAATTGATTTAATCAATCGTGTTACATCTTTCGCAAATAAATCAGCTGTTGAGCGCAACATTTGTTCAGCAAAAACTTTTGTAATTGGCGTATCCTTCATGGTAATTTTTCTACCATTTGGATAAACAGTATTGCCGTATCCAATGGTTGGAACTCCCGCACTACACAAATAAGGCTTTAGATCTAATCCCTCAAATTCTTGAAGTATCTTGTATCCGCTTTCGTTTAATTTCATTTGAAATAGATTTTAAAAAAGGTTTTAGTTTGATTCATTGCTCATACTAGATGTTCACACCACTTTATATGTGTTTGCCGTGTAGGCTGTGGCGGTGCAATTCAAGACTAAAGCCTTTTTTACTTTATTACTAGTCTACACCATCAATGATTGCGGCTAAACCTTGATCTTGGATTGCAAAACATCCGAAATACAATTGATACCCTACTACCGATTTTCTGTACTCAGGATCTGCTTTACGATCTCTTGCAAAACGGTCAACAGTTCCTTTTGCTTTTACACAGCTAGATTTGTGGAAAATGATACTTGATGTTCTACCAGCAGTTACAGCATCAAAAGCTAATTTCACTTTTGTAGTTGCGTGGTATGAAGGTGTATAAACCTCCTCGTAGATTTTGAAACCATAGTAGTTAATGGCGATTGCACCATCTACACGGTTTTGGTATCCTTTCTCGAAAGCAGCATCTTCAAGCAACAAGTCATTAGCATGAGTAGAACTCATTACCCAAATACGACCTGTTTTTGGTACCGAAATTTTATCTAAACCTGCTTTCAATCGGATGACATCCGCTTTTACCAATCTTCTACGAGTTCCATCTAATGGACCAGTAGTTTCAAGAACTGGTGTACTTGCCGAATTTTGGACTGGAGAAATAGAATACAAAGCATGTTCTGTCACTTTGATTTCTAACTCATCTTTCAACTCCATATTGATATCACCTTCTTTGTCATAGGCAATAGCGTATAATTCGTCTTGAGTAACTTCTCTGTTTTCGGTATCGTATTTATTTAAAGCAACAATTACTTTCTCATCATCTCTACCGCTAGACAACATTGGGTACACCGTGTTGTTAATTAATACAACTGGTGCGGAATCGCCTTTTCGTTTTGGAATTTTGATTGCGTTATTGCCTACCCAAGAATCCTTACTGGTTACTTCTTGCAGCCAAGTACCTAAACTTCTGAATTTGGTTAAAATAAATTTCTCATTCAACTCATTCAATAAATCGCCGTCCGTGATAGAAACTCCACAAGTGCGTAGGTTTGCTTTTTCCGATTTTGGAATACTGTGCGAGAATGTTCCCGCTATGGACACTACTGATAACAACAGCATCACTAATACTAATCCTAACTTTTTCATATTTGTAATATTGGTTTTTGTTTACTTTTTTTATAAAAACAGACTATCGCTCAAGGCTCAATAGCCTGTTTTTCTCTCTCTAGTTTTTCTTTTTTTATTTTTTTTCTTCAAGTAATGCGAGATATGCCGCTTTAAATCCATCAGGATCATCTTGTGACATTGTTTGCTGTTCAGCTTCTGTCATATCTGCAAATGCTTTTACAGCTCCAACGGCACTGGGCACAATAGCAGCAGATAATTTACCCAAAGCAGACAATCCCTTGATGTAAGTTTCACATCCCGCAAAATCAGTTTTAGCCCAAGTTTTTAAGCTTTCGCCTTGTGTAGCGTTTACTTTTTTATCAGCGATTGCGCCATTAATTAAAGTGTCCACTTTGGCTGTAGTGTCTGCCGTTTCTTTAGCTGCCTTTTCGGCTTTCAATCCTGCAACTTCTGTAGCCGCATCTTTATTGGCCTTAATCGTTGCTTTGATTAATTCTTCAGAAGCATCTTCTGGAAGCCCTAAGGATAGAGCGAGGATTTTTTGATCCATAGTTTTTAAGGGTTTTTTGTGATTTGTAATTTTTGGAAGTGTTGGAGCTCCACAAGCTTGAAACAGAGCTTTGGTCTCTTTTGTGATAGGTGCATTTTTTTGTGTAGTGCCTGAAAGGAATTTTTGCGCTACGGCTTCTTTAGCAGAAAGCCAAACATCGCCAGTTGCCCAATTGGATTCAATTACTTCAACAGCAATTCCCGTTTTTGCGGAATAAGCCTCTTTGTATTGAGTGGACATATTTTGTAAAAGCTTCAAACCTGATGCGATTGCATCTTCATTGCCTGATAATCTTCCAGATGGCTTATGATACATAAATTGTCCGTTTTCGGCTTGCTTACAGCTATCTAATGAAATAGCTATTTTAGTATAAGCCGATGCTAGAAGTGCGCCAGCTTCTCCAGTTTTAGAACCCGGAAACCTTTGTATTTGGTTTTCAATTTCCGCAGCTTGGAAAACATCTCCCCCTGGTCCATTTAGATAAACGTGTACGTCTTGAATTCCTTCAGCTAAAAAATCATCAATCTTTCTTGTGATTTCTTCAGATGAATTATTCCATTCATATATAAGACCGGTAATTCTCAAATACGCTTTATTCTCTTTTGCTTCCGCAGTAATAACAAGCGGATAATCTTTAGCTAATGCGCTAAATGTGGCAGCGTTTAGACCTAAGCATCCCGCTCCGATTATTAATATGTCTTTACATGTGTTTTTCATTTAGATGATCACTTTTCGTTATCCGGTTATTTCCTTTTGAGATGACAAAATTTGGTTTATTTCAGAGGGTAAAAAAATTGCAATTCCAAGATGAGGAGTGTATTCCTGTTGACGAGGAATACACTCCTCATCTTGGGAATTCAATACATCGCAATCCGTAATGATTATGCAATTTTGTGATAGAAAAAGCACATAAATGGCGAAAATTAGAGAGCAAAAGCTCGCAGAGGATCTATACATCAAAGGCAAGAAAACGGCCAAGGACATATCTATTTTATTAGGAGTTAGTGAAAAAACTATCGGGGGTTGGATTGATAAATTCAAGTGGAAAGACCGTAGGAATGCCTTGTTAAGCTCAGGACAAAATGGACTTGAAAGCATTAGTAACCTTATTTGTATTTACTCTGAAAAATTAGTGGAAATGGAAAATGACCCCGAAGCCAAAGACGAGCAAAAAATAAAACTCGTAGATGCTCTAGCCAAACTCAATAAGACCAAAGACACCTTTGAGAAAGAGTACCGAATACCTTATAACACTTACATAAACGTCATGGACTTAATTATGAGCGATATGATTTCTAAAGTAGATGCAAAACACTCTTTAGCAATATTAGAATTCTTCGAAAATCATACAAACGAACTAGCCCTTAAATACTAATTAAATTATGTTTAAAATCATATTAAACTTATTGCTTAATAGAGCAAATACGAAAGAATGGCAATTACAAATAGGCGCATACTTACTAAGAAAAGGATGTGGCTTTCAGGTAGGCCAAATTATTGAGGAGAAAAAAATTGAATACAAAAAGTATCGTGTAAAAGTGATTACTAATTTATTCTATGATTTCAATACTAATAAAATCAATCATTTAACGGCTAAGAAAATAGTTAACCTAGATTAATGAAAGTAGCTGACAAAATAGCTAAAGAAAGAATACTCGCGAAGATTAAACTCATTCGTGCATCTGAGGGTAAATCAAACCCAAACGAATCTAAAGAGGAAAGAAAAGCCGCTATAGAAAGGGCAAAGAAAGATTTTCCTTTTATGGTTCAAAGGTACTTTCCGCATTATGCTACGTTTGAAACTCCCGATTTCCATATAGAATACGCAAAAATGATTATGAAAGATAAAAATTTCAGAGGCTTTTGTGAATGGGGACGTGGACTGGCTAAATCTGTTGTTTGCAACATTCTTGTGCCTTATTGGCTTTGGTTAAATGACGAAAAAATCTATTTAGTTATCATTGGGACTAATCAAACTAAAGCAACACAACTTCTGGAAGATTTACGACTTGAATTTGAGAATAACACTCAAATCATTGCCGATTTTGGAGAACAAAAAAAGTTTGGTGGTTGGGATGAAAAGTTATGGCAAACTAAAGACGGGAATTTCATTGGTCAATCTTTAGGGATTGGACAAAACTGTAGAGGTTTAAGAGTAGGCCCATTGCGTCCCAACTATATTGTTGTTGATGACATTGAAAGTAAGGAAACGATTAGTAATGAAAAGAATCAAGACACTCTAGTTACTTGGATTGAACGCTCGTTAATTCCAACAATGGACGGCGCTACTAGAAGATTTATGCAAGCGAACAATGCTTTTGCCCCTATAATGATTCAAAAGAAGTTACAGTCAAGACACCCAAAGTGGAAAGTTCATCATATCAAAGCCTATGATCCAATAACCTATAAACCGAGATGGTATCAAAAGTATGGTAAGAACTACTATAAAGAGATTGAAGACGATGACATTTTAGCTGCTCTATCCGAGTATAACCAAGAACCCCACGTTGAGGGTAAATATTGGAAACCCGAAGACATACAATGGACTGCATTACCTAGAATAGATCACTTTGAGTGTATCGTTGGCCATTGGGATATAGCTTACGCAGGCACGCCCAAAGCGGATTATAATGCGATTCGTATTTGGGGGTTAAAAGACAAGCAATTTTATTACATAACAGGTTATGTGAAAAAATCAAAAATGAAACCAGCCGTTGAATTTATGGCGGATTATCAAAAATGGCTACCTGATAGTGCTAAAATACTTTGGAGGTTTGAATCTCAATTTTGGAATGATGCCGTAAAAGAAGTCATTGAAAAAGTAGAAGAGGAAAAAAGTATTGATTTAAGACTCACGCAGGTAAACATTCCCAAAGGCAAAAAAGAAAGTAGGATTATTTCGCAGTACAGTTTTTATCAAAATAACAGGGTTTGGTATAACGAAAAAATGAAATCACATAACGATACGATAGTTGGTAATGCGCTATTGCTAGGTATTGAACCCGGTTACACTGGTCATGATGATGCCCCTGATGCAGATGAGCAATGTATCACATTTTTATCAAAATGGATTCCACCAAAGCCACCCGGACGACCAATGGCAGGAAGAGTTGAACGCAAACACGTATACTAATGGCACTATATTTTTTAGAAAAAAAAGACTTAATCGCTCAAATATTTGAGGATTACCTAGACGATAGCATCGAAGATGATTTAGACATACTCGAAACAGTAGAATCGGAAAACATCGCTTTAATGAAAGGCAAGTTAAGAGACCGCTACGATGTCACTAAAATATTCAGCATCGAAAATTACGAGGACAAACCATTGATAAAAAAAGTGCTTTGCGCTTTAATCAACTATTGTATTGTGAAGCGAAACAAAGCCCGCAAAATTCCTTCCACTTTTAGTGAGGAATACAAATGGGCAATGCAATGGTTAAAGGATGTGAAGGATGGTAAAGAAACGCCTGCATTTCCTGTACTGGAAACCAGTCGCAAAGAAGTAAAATGGGGCAATAACAAAAATGACGAATACTATTATTAATTATGGCACAAGGAGCAAAAGTAGGTAGAACCTACGACACTAGACCGTCTAATATTATATTGCCAAAGAGCAAAACGTTATCCGTTCAGACCATCAAGAAATGGAAGGATGCTTTGACATTGGCACAACTTGCCGAAAATGCCAACCGTAAGCCCTACATAGAGCTTTGCGATAGCATTTTATTAGATAGTCATTTAGCGTCAGTTATTGAAAGCCGTGTCTTAAAAATAAAACAATCTAAGTTCAAACTCGTGGATGCTTCGGGTAAATCCAACCCCGAAATAAACAAGCTATTCGAACAACCTTGGTTTAACTCTTTTATCTATCACGCCATCATGGCGAAGTTTAGAGGTACAACCGTTGTAGAGCTTTGGGACTTGAATCCCGAAACTATGGAGTTGGCAAACGTGAACTTCATAGAACAGGAGAATCTTATTCCGGACAAAGGACTTATTGTAAAAGAAAACGGGGACGAAAAAGGATACTCTTACAAAGAGGATCCTTTGAAACCCTATTATATCCAAATAGGTAAAAACAAGGATTTAGGAATACTAAAAGATGTTGCACCCGATGCTTTGACAAAGAAGTTTGCCAAAGCTTCGTGGGCGGAATTCGTAGAAAAATACGGTATCCCTCCACGTTGGGTAACTACGGATAGTTATAGCGAAAGCCGTGAGAACGAACTAGCCGATATGATGGCCAATATGGTAAGTAACCATTGGGCGGTATTGAAAGGCAATGAGAAAATTGAAGTAATGAATTCGTCAGGTGCGAGCTCTTATGAGATATTCGATAAATTGATTGACCGTATGAATTCCGAAATGACCAAAAGAATACTAGGTCAAGACGGAACTACCGATGCTAATGCAAAAGGAACTTATGGATCTTTGAAAGTGATGCAAGATGTATCCGACGATCGACATGCTGCAGACAAAACAGACATTAAAGATGTTATCAATTCGGAATTACTTTGGCGTTTGCAACTGATAAGCCCGACTTATTCTGTGTTGAAAAACTACACTTTCGACTGGGATGATTCCAAAGAAATGACTGCTGCCGAATTAGTGGAAATGGTAGGTAAACTATCTACTGCTGGTTTTGAGGTGGATACTAAATTCATAAGTGATAAAACGGGTATTCCAATTGTAGGGCTAAAACAAGACAATACACAAGTTCCTCCAATTCCTGACTCATCGGCTCAAAAAAAAAAGTCTCAAAAGTTACAGCCCGTAGCTTTCTACAGAACGAAATTATAGCGTTTTACAATCAGAAGTGCGATCACGAACACGACACCTTTGAAGCTGTTGAGTTAACCAATTACACTAAGTTGATTGAAAAGGTTGCCAAACAATTACACGAAGGAACTTTAAAGCCATCCGACCTGAATAGTGATTTATTGACCACTATTTTAGGTGATGTCAAAGGAGCTCTAGCAGATGGTTATGGTAAAAGCTCCAGTAATTATGACACTAATGCAAAAAGTAAATTGCAGCTCAATCAAAACTTATATCGTTTTGCAGGAGCAAAGACTTTTCAAGAACTGGCAAAACTGAATTACTTTTTAGGTAATAAACCCTCTTTTGCCGACTTCAAAAAAGAAGCTTTGAAAGTGAATGAGCAATATAATGTTCAATACTTGCAAACTGAGTTTGTTACCGCCAATCGCTCTGGAGCAATGGCGGAGAAATGGGACAAAATACAAAGTCAAAAACAACTGTATCCTAACTTGACCTACAAAACAGTCAAAGATAAACGAGTACGTGATGAGCATAGGAATATTGATGAAATCACAAAGCCTGTTGATGATCCTTTTTGGGACAAATGGTATCCTCCAAACGGATGGCATTGCCGTTGTTATGTAACCCAAACGGATGTAGAACCAACCAAGGGAACGCCCGTAGGAAACCCAACACCGGGCTTTCATGGAAATGTTGGTAAAAGTAATATGGTGTTTAATGAAGATGAACATCCTTATTTCATATTTCCCGAAGCCGATGCCAAAAAAATAAAGGCAAGTTTTGAAGATTTAAAGCTTTCAACACCTGATTACAATGTGGTACATACTAACAAAAAAGCAACAGTAGAAGTGTCAACCTGGGCGGATCCTTATGATATTGAAATGAATCATAAATATGCCAAAATTCTAGTAGACGAATTAGGGATTAGTGTTAAAATAAAGGCACATAGCGAGTATATAAAAGACCGTAAAAACCCTGAATATGAAATTAATGATTTGAACTCCGATTTAAAAAACATCAATTCAGTAAAAGGGATAACCAACGGATTTGATAATGCTAAAACTCAAATGGGAATAGGCAAAAATCATTATTCAATAGTTTTCAGCTTGGACAACCTCAAAAAAATAAAACTGGAAGATATTACGAAACAATTATCTAATAAGTTTAGCGCAACAAGAGGCAAAAATATAGACAGGGTTTTCTTTATTAGAAATGGGAAAGCGGTAGAGTTAACCAGAGATAATATACTTAAAAAAGAGTATGCAACATTAGAAGCAATTCTATAAAAAAGGGAGAGGGCTTGCATCATTACTGATCCGCGCCCTCATATTATAGTACAAATATACACAATTATTCAATATGTTAGAGAAAACCCCCAATTTTGATAAAATTGCTAAACAATTAATCCTTGATGCTCAAACCATTGCCGAGGTCGAGATGATTAATTTTGTAATGGGCAACTTCGAGAAACAAGGCTTTTTGGATAGTTCCCTACAACCGTGGCAAGAAAGAGCCATCGATGATGATCCTGGGCGTGCCATACTGACCAAAAGCGGTGCTTTGCGGGATTCTGTCAAGCTAATCAGTAGTAGTACCAAACGTGTAGTAGTAGGTTCGGACTCCAAATATGCCAAAATTCATAATGAAGGTGGTACAATACACATCCCGATAACCAAGAAAATGAGGAAGTATTTTTGGTACAAGTATTATACCATTGCCGACAAAAGCGGAAATATACAATCAGGAAGTGCCTCCGAAGCTTCGATGTATAAAGCCATTGCATTGAGCCGAAAAACACACCTAACGGTAAAAATACCCAAAAGGCAATTTATAGGCGAATCCGTAACCTTTAACCGTGACATTGACACCAAGTTTATAAAGATGATTGAAAGACGATTTAAAACCCAATAAAATACTATTTAAATGAAGGATTTAAAAAATTTATACCTAGAACATGAAAAACGAATAAGTGACAACATTGCCGAAATCAAGCATGTTGACTTGTGGAGTGAGCAAGTTTCGTTTATGGCCGATGAGCATCCGTTCCGGTCTCCAGCCGTGTTTTTTGGCTATCGAGTTTTAGCCACAGAGGACCAGGGAGAAAAAATACAAGAGTTGCGACTGCAGGTAGATGTTTATTTATTCTACGAAACCTTTGCCGACACCTCCAAAGGAAGCAAGAAACAACAAAAAGCTTTAGATTTTCTTGATTTGTTGACTAAGATAAACAGTTGTTTTCACGCCACATCTGGCAATTATTACAGTAATATGCGTAGAACAGGTTTTAATCCTGTAGAGACAGGCGGGGCGGGTATATTATACGTGCAGCGCTATGAGCTGACTATGACTGATGATTCCGCAAAAGAGCTATATGAACTAATGAAGTTTGAACACATGGAAATGGAAGTTATTCGAGAGGAAGTACCAGCAGTGGGTAATCAGAGTAATTTGTATGTAGATATTGAAGTTTAACGGTAAATATAGGCTTCTACCGTTTTAGGGCGTAAATAGAATTTTTGAGCCGTGGCAGCTGTACAGTAAGCAATAGTGTATTTTTTGACACCCAAATCCATAACCGTACTTAACTTATTGAAATAAGCCACTATCTCGTGTTTTTTTTGGGTTTGTAATTCAGTATCTCTTGCCATAAGACAAAAGTAAAAAACTTTTTTTACATAAAAAAACCCACTTTTTTGAAGTGGGTTTTTTTGGGTATTTAATCGTTTTTGAGCATTTAATTAAGTTCTAGACTGATTCATTAAAACCCATCTGTCATTTTCCTCTTGAATATAGAAGTCTAACTTTTTAGGAAAGTCAATAAACTTTTGGATTTTGGAGTCTTTTAATGTTATTTCTTGGTCTGCATTTGGATAGTAATACTTTTTCCAAACAGCAAAAATCTGTAAATAACTACCCGAAAGCTGTTTAAATCTATAGTTTTTCATTCCTTTTTGCTGTAGATCAGTGTTTTCACCTTTATTGTCAATATTGAACGATACTGTCAAAAACTCGGATTGAGCATATTGATCTAATTTATCGTATTGCTCGTTTGTCATTTCTGCAGGTACAAATCGAACTACATAAGCATGCTCTTCCGCAAACTCCTGAGAGTTCAATAAACGGACGCTTTTAGGTTGCGCCGAGGCTATCTCTTGAGCAATTGCCAAAGCGTCTTTATCCGTGGGAACATTGTTTAAAGAAGCTAAGTAATTATAGTCTTGTGATTGTACTAATGATGTTATTAGTATGAAAGCGAGTAGTAATAGTTTTTTCATTGTTTTGGAATGATGAAGTAAAGGCAATTTAGTTATTAGTTGAGATATATACTTTTGTTGATCCTGATTGATTTTAATTAATTGTTCGATTAAAGTATATGGATTTTCATTTGTTATCAAACACTCAATTACTTTAACCGTTAAAGGATCAGTTTGCGCATTATTTTCAATAAAGTCTTTTGTGAAGTTGTCAATTACCTCTAGCCTTTTTTCGCGATAATCACTTTCTTTTGTTGGAGGAATAGAAAATACTTGTCTAAAATTCTCCCAATCTTTATTGTTTTTTTCCATAATTATCAATTTGATTTTTAAATTTTACGCAAAGCTCGTAATTTTCATTTTCCTCAGCTTCTTGTAAATCAGCTTGCAACTCCTCCAAAGTACGTTTAAACTCCACGGATGTGATACTGGTAATTTCGCGTCCAAATAGCGTTACTTTTACATCTTTCCAACTGTTATGCTTTCCTTTCATATCCTTACTTTCTAAACCCTAACCGTGTTATTGTATCGTATTGCTCTATGAACGCCATGCCCGGAATGTCTTTTTTAACCCGTCTGTCGAACGTTTTTAATTGCCAAGGCGTGATTTTTTCTATATTGATATATAATGTGTCATAAAAGCCTCTTTTGTTGCTTGGCAGTCCAACGATAATGCCTTGTCTAAATATTTCGGACTCTTTATATAATTGTATTGATCGCAATATTTTTGGCTCGATCTGAATAAAAATACTTTCTATTTTGGTTTGTTCCTGATCTGTAAGCATAACTCAAATATATTAATAAATCCATCCAAAATTAACAACAATCGCCAAATATATTGCTGGGTCTATAAATGTTAAGCGTTTGTCTCGTTTTGTTCGCCTTTCAATTTCGGCTATTTTGTTGTCGTATTCTTGTAATATTTCGTGCATGATTTTCAAAGGTATTAAGTTAGTTTTATTGTTTGTTACGGGTTTCCGTACTTAGTATTTTAAATCCGTCCAATGAATAATTTTACCCGTGAAATCTTTATTGAAGTAAGCAAAGAAATCTTCTATAGTGTCGAAGCCATCGTTTTGGGCGAGTTGTAACATCTTATCCGAATCGAATTGGTCAAGTGTGTAAATACTTTTCCCGTCTATTTTTACCCAAGGCCTATAACTATCTGAAAAGCCTATCCATTTAATCTCAATTTTTTGAACAGTAACAACTGGCAGGACTGGAGCAAACCGAAACATATTCTTTTGACGGCAATTAATAAAGAAATCTATTTTTGCATCTGTTTTCCATCGGTCTTTTTTGTCTTCGCGAATGGTGTGAATTTTATGATGTAGCTTATCTTTTGCTACAAAATTATAATCATGTGGGTAATGTAAATCGGGGTCAATACCTGCTTTCATATTTAGTTCTTGTAATCTAAAACCTTTATGAATTTTCTCTACAAAATATGTTGGCTTACTGTTTAATTGTGTGCTAAATCCTAGTATCATAAAATTATTTTTATTGATTGTGTTGAAAATGATTAGTTTTGAAAAAAAAATAATGGATAAACCTACCGCAAAACTTTATGACTCTTTATTAAAAGAAATTGCAAAAACCCCCAATAGCCCTTGGCATGTCTCCCAAATTTTTAAAAATGCAGAATTAGTAGGTTTTACAACTGCCATACAAATAGAAACTGCTATTACATTATTTCAAGAAGATGGCTTAATTGATTTTATTAAGCATCCAAAATCACCAGAGCATAATTTTGGAATCTATAGTATAACAGGCAAAGGGGTAAAATTTATCACCTTTGAAGGTGGTTATACAGAAAAAAGACTCTATGAAAATTATGATAAAGTAAATAAGCGTTTTACTGTTGTGAGGCACTGGGTTTGGTTTTACAGTTTTTTGATTAGCTTTATTGCAAACATTTCCTTTATCGTCGCTTTTCAATTAGGATATATAGAATATACACCAATCCTAAAAGAAATAATGGACAAAATAGGATTAAGTAGTTAATAACAAACATCTTCATACTTAATAAAGAAGTAGCCATTGCGACTCCTGCTGCAAACACAATAAAGTAATTTCGCTTTTTCATTGTTTAAATTGTTAAATTATACTCTTCTAGTAGTTTTGCTTTTTGCAAATTCTGCAATCATTGGGTTAAAGTTCTTAGTGCTTACCGCTTCGGGGTATTCGTTATCGTAGTATCGTTTGTTGATGTAAGTTGCCATGTGACATTTTGCAATTCCGCTTGTTTTTAGATAGCGTTCATATGGAACAAGGGAAAGGAAAAATTTAATCTTTTCGGCTTCCGACATCTTTTTGAATGACTTTTCAGCATCTTGTTTGGCAAGCTTGTGATTGTAAATTATCCAACCCGATTCAAAAGACAAATCGGCAGGGGAAATATTGATCTCAAATACTTTGGTGTATTTTTCGTCTTTCATCCAAATAGCTTTAATAATACTTTCATTTGCAGGAAAGTTAGTTTCACTAAAAAGCCATTTCATTTGCTTACCGTTCAATTCCCCTTCAGATATTTCAAATAGTTTTAAATTGCCGTCTAAATCGTATTTAAATAGGAATATCAATCCTATTTCTTTGCCTTTGGCTCGGTAGGTTGTGAGTTGCTCCATAAGTCGATTAGATTAAATACATTATTTGCACAAGGGATTTTTAAATTTTTGGCTAATTGCAATTCTATCATTGCACCAACGCTTTGAGTGTGGCAGGGCATAAAATAAACGCCATCACAATCAATGAGCGCCTTTAAACACTTTTTCATAGCTTCCTCCCAAGTAGCATTCCAGTCGTTTACCACTTCAAGCGGGTTGACAACTATAAAACCAATGCTTTGAAGTTCGGTTTGCAAATCTGCAAATTTGGCATAGACTTCATCTTGTGGCAATCCAGTTACTTTTCCAGCAATATAAATTTTCTTACTTTTCATTTTAAAAGGTATTTTATAGGTTTAATGTGTTCAAAATTCTTTGCTATTACGATAGCTTCTTTTTTTAGTCGTGCCTCAGTTTCAAAAATGCTTTCGGCTTTCTTAGTTGGTTTTGGGAGTTTACTTTTTACGGGCATTAAGCTAATTGTTGGTTTAGTGTTGAGGCGATTTGGCGTAGTGCGTTACGATCATAATCACACATCGGGAACGCATCCATAATTGAAACAAATTGTTCTAAAAAATGAGCTTCTACAGGCTCCAGCGAAAAGGAAAACTTTTTATCTCTGTTAAAAAGGTTGGATTGATCCTGTACTTCGATTTGTTTTTTCTTAAACTTTATCGCCACTTTACTCAGGACGCTTTTTGCTACTTTTGTAGTTCGATCTTTTGGCGGTGTTTTTGGAATTTCATTGAATGAGAACACCAACGCACCTAACTGCTTTTCGGATAGTTTTAAGGTTATTTTCATTTTAACATTCGGTTTTTTTAGGTTCTTTATAATCTTCAAGCGGACATTCATTAGGAATATCAATATTCACTTTGCCTGAAGAGGTCGACAATCTTAGCAGAAAAGCCGATTTCAATATTCCTCCATCTGGAGTCTCGTAAACACAACAATAAACAGATGTGTAATTATCTTTTTTGGATTCAAATTCCGAGCAATACTGACATTCGTTACAATTGCTAACTAGTTTGGCTATTTTTTTCATATTAACATTCTGTTTTTGGCTCTGATAAATGTTCGCCACATTCTGTACAAACGAGTACGGTTGTTTCGCAGGTGGCAACGCTTGCTATTACTTTGATCTTGGCTATGTCGTGGGCGCATACTTCGGTGATGCTAAAATCCTCCATGTTTCAATCCGCAATTTTTACAGTACAATTTTCCGTTTTTTTCTTTTACAGACATTTCGATTTCGCATTCAAAGCAATACATGTCGTCGTACTCTGTATATTCATTTTCGAAGGGAGCTGTCGCTAAATAAATTCCAACAAAAACACCCACTATAAAAACTGTTACAGCCAAAAGGCAACAGATAACATTTATAATAATTTCATTCATCTTATTTATATTTTGATTTTACAATTCCTTTAAATGCTTCTATAATTTTAGAAACCTCATAAGGTTCCATCTTTTTTAAAGGCTTATTAATTGGTGATTTATCGCTTTTTAAAAAATCGCTTAACCTTGGCATGTCTGCCACTTCGCCCCATTTGCCATTGGGTACCGTCCATTGTGCTTGACGCATTAATGATAGGATTGTTTTGTGCTGTTGGTTGTTTTTGTCAAATAATCCCCAGTTGCTTTTGCTGTGGGTTCTGCCACCTGTAACAATAGTTTCTAATTGCTTTTTTGGACTGTTGTAATGATCGACTGCCGAACCTTCGCCGGTGAATAGGTAAGGCGATCTAGTTGCTGTCATTTTTCTGAATTAATAGTCTATCAATAATTTCTCCAACTGTCATATCATCTAAATCAACGCCTTCTAATTCAAAGTTTACGCTTGAATATTTAAAGGGATTTATACCATTTGTTAACTTATATTTCTTAACAATTTCAACCGCTATTGGATCATCAGTTAATAGTTTTAAGTCTTTTTTCTCAATAGCTCCAAAAATCTCGCTATGCTTCCCTAAAACTTCACCGAAGTAAACTTCTATTTTACTACTGATTAGTTTGGCTACTTGTGGTTTAGTGGCTAAGAAAACACCCTCTAAATCTCCCATTCTTCCACAGCATAAGCTTAATTTGTAAATTGCTTGTTTCATTTTTGTTGTTTTTAAAATTAGCTCCCGAGGCGGGACTCGAACCCGCAAAAGCCATTTTCACTCGGGATAACCGAATTAACTAACCCTTGTAAGTTGCTTTGGTGTGTTTTTTGAATGCTGGATTGTCGATAACAAGTTTTTTGTATCTGCGAAACATTCTGAGTTCTATATCTGTCATTGCACTACTAGAAATCCAATTTTCGTTATGATCTTTATACATCATGTGGCCATTTACCTTGTAGGACTCGTGATCTATTATTGGTATGATTTCTATACTCATTCTGTTGGTGTTTTAAATAGATTCTTATCTTAAATCGAAGCCATAACACATAGTTAATTATGGCTTTTCCGTTGAGTACTGCCAGCAATAGAGCCAGCAGTACAGTTATGGGGTTACTCATTAGACTGTGAATCTAAATTCTACTTTCTTGGTTCGGTTTTCGCCTACTTGGACAAACTTGTAACCGCTTACATACGTACTGCCTTTGGTTCTGTTTTGGGCATCGGTGATAATGTCCATTCCTTCGTCGAATTCGGGTGAATTGAAATCGGAGCGCATTTGGTTGAGCTGAATGATTTTGGAGGGGTTCAACATTCCTGTTTTTACGTTAGGTTTCAAGAGTTGGTTTACTGCTTTAGAGAGCTTCACCGCGTTTTCGTCATTTTCGTCCCCTGATAATGCGGTTAGGTAATTCATTATTTTTTGAATTCCTGCGGTTTCGGTGCCATCAAAAGAGATCGTGATATTGTGACCTATTGTAATACTGCAAGAACCATCCGGATGCGTAACGGTGTGGCTCTCTTGGTCTAGTTTGTCAATGCCGTAGATGTCTTTTTTGAGGCTTAAAACGTCATTGAAATTCTCAAAAATCGTATCGACCAATTGCTCCATATCATTTTGACGTTCGATTAATGGGTCAATATTGTTTAGCAAAAACTCTACCGATAGCTCTTTGTAAGCGACTTTGTCTGATTTTAGTTTTTGTTTTATCTGTTTTTCCTCAGCGGCCAATTCTGCCATTAGTTTCTTTTTGTCTTCTTTTGATAATTCTGAAAGGTTTACTGTTTGTGATTCCATTTTTTATTGTGTGATTAAATTAATGTCTATTGTTTTTTGAATTATAAAGCGAATTTTACTTTCTATTTTTGGCGGGCATTTGTAATGCCTTTTATCGGGTTCTTGGTTTTCTTGATTGAGTTGACTAAGTAAACTCCCTCGCTCCTGATTTATAAGAATGCGTTCCAGTGTACTGAAACAAGCGGGGCGCCCTACTTGCTGTTGATCGGAGCAATATTGTAGGATATTGTAGAGGTCTTCGAGGCGGTTTACTATATTCATACGTTGTTAATGTTTTGCTCTCTTAAATCGAAAGTGTCTCGCTCTAAAGGAATGTCGATCTGCTCTTCTTTCAAAGTTCTCAAATCGGTTTCGATTGTTGTGCGATTAGGGTGGTTTGGATTCTCTTTTAACCATTTTTCTAGTGTTCCTATCTTGTTTTTTTGTTGGTAGTTCATTTAGTTTTGGTTAAAGGTTAACGATGGAATTTTTACGCCTTGAACACTCATAGAACCAATCGCATGTGTTTTCTTAATTTCCTGTAATAAGGCTGTTGGGCGAATGCTTAGCATTTTATCAATACAATCGGCATAGCATATTTTATAATCATCAGTAGATACTGCGCTAGAACCTGCATATCTCTTTGTGAGTAG
Organism: Flavobacterium laiguense; assembly: GCF_003097655.1. GTDB lineage: Bacteria > Bacteroidota > Bacteroidia > Flavobacteriales > Flavobacteriaceae > Flavobacterium > Flavobacterium laiguense. The sequence continues at coordinate 203,064 of NZ_QCZH01000002.1, read as the reverse complement.
CTGAAATTCTTTTTCACATTTTGAGTATTCAATCATGTACCATTTTGACACACTCGCATTGGCTAACACTTTTTGAAACTCTCTGTCATTGATTGTTACACTTTCGCACCATTCCATATAATTACTCATTTGTAACGCTTCGTATTGGTGCGGGGTAATGTCTAATTTTTGGATTATTGAGTCTTGCATGGCTATTTTATTTTAATGTCAAAATGGGCGGCTCCTTGCTCCCAAATCGTATAGGGTTCTTTATCTCCTCCAAGACGGCTTAAACACATCGCCTTGTAACCTTCGACTCTGATTTTTACGTCAGCATCATATTTCACAAACTTGGCGAGAGAACCTTCGGGGTTCTTACCATCTGCATGGCTTATGAAAATGAACAGTTTAGTATGAAACTCCTCTTTGAGTATTTTGTACTCTTTTTTTGTGAGTCCCGTGTATTGCAAACTGTCAATGAAAATAATGTCGGGCGATTTCTTTTTTCGCAATCGCTCCTTTAGATCATCAATACCTTCTCGGTTGCCTATGAGGAAGCGGTTTTTTACCTCCTGCATGTTTTGCCTAATGACTGCATTCTGCATTGATTTTCGTGCTCCTTCCTCCAGCGTGTTATAGAACACCTTACCTGATTGTGTCAAGGCTTTGGCCAGTTGAAGAGAGAATCCAGTTTTACCGTTAAATGATTCCCCCCATATTATCCAAATTCCCGACCGTTCTGGCTTTCCTAATAACTTTTTAAATTCGGTCGGCAACTCTAATTCAATGAACTTTTTTTTACTTATTTCGTCAACCGAAACGGCTCTCTTTAACGCCATTTAAACTCTGTTTTTTACTGCGTGAATTTTTCGTTTTACTCTTCTTAGATCTCCTTCGGAATCATTGAATATTTCCTTTATATCTTTTGAATTTTCTACTCCGTTGGCGATGCATATTTGGGTTACATCCGTAAAATTTACACCTTTCAATTCGATGAACTTTCTACCAATTCGGGAGTTAATTTCTTTGTACCCTTTTCGGTTCAATTTGATTCCTTTACTGATTCTTTTAGAAAGATGATCAGTTGCACAAAGAATAATTCCGCAATGATCTTCTAATCTGTTGTATAATGTGATAAAGAAATACAACACGGTATCTGGTAGCTTGTCGGCTTCATCTAGTATGATTAGCGGGGTTTGTTGCGACTTCAATTTCTTCACAATTTCATTCATCATTTCGGCCACTGTAAAACCGCTATAATCAACACCCATTGCGGTAAGAAGTTGTACTAAGAATTCTTTTCGATTCCAGTACTCAGCACAACTCAATAAGTACGAGTTTTTACTGTCTTGAATGTAAAGTTCGAAAGTCTTTGACTTACCAGAACCTGCATCGCCTGTCATGGCAAATACATTGGCATTTTGTTTAGCATCATCTAAAAAGTAGTTGATCATTTTGAAATCGGTGGTTTCTACACAAACCCATTCTTTAGAACTATGTCCTATTTGAGAAGCAACATTGCGCCACATGGTTTCTGATATTTGATCCCAGTTATCGTTTGTCATTTGTGAGAGCAAGGCAGACGAAACGCCAGTTAAGGAATGAGCTGCTTTGTTTTGGCTACCTTTTTGAGCGATGTAGTTAGCCAGTTTTTCTTGAACTTGTTTTTTGAAATCTGTTGTCATAACTTTGTTGTTTATTGGTTGGGTTAATGTGGGCTGCAACCCGTTTTACATTGAATCGGTATAATCATATTTGTTGTCAACTAAAACCGCCTCGCTTACTTTCTTTTGATATTGAGCGATGTCGGTTTTTTGCTTCGCCAGTTCCCCTTTTAGGCTCGAGTCTTTTTTAACTTTCTTGCTATTAATCCCTTTAAGGTTTGGTGTTTTAAAACCATAATCGTCAGCACTCATTTTATGTTTTTCGAGATTGGCTTCTACTTGATTTCGAATACCAATTCTAGCTTGCTTGGTTGCTTCGATTTGATCTCTGTAATATTGAGCTTCCCAATCTTCTTGTTCTTGTTGTCCTCTGTGTATCTCGACTTTGGTTTCGGCAGCACAAACAAACTTTAATCCTAGTGCCGTTTTCTTGTAGAGATAAATCAAACTCATATCATCCGGGTCAAACTTGATGTGGAATTTTTGATTTACATTTTTCAAATGCCAGTCTTGATCTATCACTCTCGAATTCTCTTGATACACTACATATTCATATTGAATTTTCTTCTCTTTGAAACTAACACCCGATGAAGTACAAGTAATTGGAAGGTTTCGCTCTATCCAAAAGAAATCTACCATCTGGAACGGTGTCACTTCGGGCGCATCGGGATTGATGCTTTCAAAATACATGTCAATTCTTGGTTTGCCTGTTTTTGGGTGCGGTGCCTGGTTCCATAGTGTACGTTTTTCAATGTATATGGCTATCAACTCGGTAAGTGTAGGCAGTTTGTCAACATTTGCAAGGATGAACTCCATATTTGGGTGACTTGAAACCTTTGTCGCTGTAATATTTTGCCCTGTCCAGTTCCATTCTTGTGCTAAAAACTGAGTTTGAAATCGTCCAAATGCACTCTCAATAGTCTTAGATTTACCGTTATACGGCTGTGTTTTGATAGCTAAATGACTAATTTTATCAAAAAAACCGCCATTGTGTAACTTCTTGTTACCCGAGCCATTATCAAATGATACTTGATAAGGACGGTGACCCGAAGTCTTGATTGCCATTTTATAAGCTTGGTAACCTGCCTCATAATCTTCATTGTCTGAAACGTGATAACCAAGAAATACCTCGCTGTAGGCATCCATTACCTCATATACATTGATGGTTTTCATTTTACCGTTAGCATCTTGGTAGTACATATTGACTTTCGTACCGTCTGAATACCAAAGTGAATCACGCATAGATGGAAGAGCGGTTTTGAATGGCATAGTAAACTTTTCTTTGAATTTCAATTCACCAAAGCGATTAGCCCACCATAATGGTTCAATCTTAGGATCAGTTAAGAAATTGATAAGAGATTGCTCCGATTTTAAAAGCTTCCATTCTTGCTCCTCAGCTTGCTGATTGTACATTTTGAGAAGTTGATTGTAATTAGCCACGCGTTTTACAGGATTTGTCCAGCAAGCTAGCACGAATGCTTTGGCCTCATCGTTAATTTTCTCAGCGTTCTTAGAACCAAATGATTTGTGTATAAATACTCCGTAACCATCGTTTAAGTACTGTTTAACCTTGTCTTTTAGCCTTCTTTGGTTAGCAGGAAGCGAGTGCGGATAAGTATGTTTTGGTAAATCTGAAACTACCTCTGTAATTCTTTCCCAAATATTTACTTTTGTTCCAGCTAATGCTTTTCGTTGTGCTAATTTTGAGTTAACGATCGTATTAATAGCATTGGCCACATTTGCATTGCAGCAATATTCCTTGATATTCTTTTCGGGTAAAGCTTCACCGCTGTCAAGAGTATAGTTTCTATAAAAGTCATACGCCTTTTGATCCTGTTCGATATAATCAGTAAATGTGATAGTAGTAACCTTTGCATAAGGATCTCCCGCTAGTTCAATGACTTTACTTTTTATATCAGATCTCATGGTGTCGAATTGGATTAGGGCTTTGCGGCCGTTGCCACCTGTTGTGAGTTTTTTTAAGTGTCCTCTGGATGTTAGTTGGCAATAATTTGACATACTAATTATTCCCGCTTCTAAAAGCCAACTTGATTGAACACAAAGAATATTATTTTGATAGTATTCGAACATTGTTGTTGTTTTATTTGTTCCCGCCGTGGTGTCGGAACCACGCTAAGCCGTGGCGGGATTTTACTAAAATTTGTCTTCGGTTGTTTCGTCTATTTCTTTAAACTCTTTAATCAATTCCTCACGGTTTTCGATGATTTTGAGTAGAGTTTCTTTTGCTTTCTCATCCCCCCTTAAAAACCGCATCTTGGCAGCAGGAGCGTTAAGTCCTAGAACCTGACCTAGTAGCGTGTAGTCTCCGTATTGTGTCTTTTTTTTAATTTGTTCTATTGTCATAACTGATTAATTATTTTATATCTTTGTTTCATTGTTGGTACAAATACAATACAGATTTTCTGAATTATACAAATTAAAATACAGAAAATATGGATTTAATTTTACACATATATGAAAGAAGCTATTAATCAGAGATTTATAGAAGCGGTTAACGCAATTATTTCTTGTAATAAAGAATATAATAAGGCGAAGATTGCGGCTAAGCTGAATATTAAGCCGAGTAAGTTTTCAGAGATACTTAACAAAAGAATGAATATAAGTATTGATAGCATTTTGCTGTTTTCAGATATATTCGTCATTCCTCTTGATTGGTTGCTCATGGGCAAAGGATCTATAGATCATAGTTATATTAAAGAAGAAAATCCGCCAGATAGCTTCAAAGAACTAGCCGAGTCGAGAAAAGAAACAATTGAGTTACTAAGGGGAAAGGTCATGTCTCTAGAGAAAGAGGTCTTGGAGTTAAGAGAGAAAATAAACATCGAGGAAAGTATAAATGCCAGTGTCCAGAGAGGTGCTGTGGAGTCTCTTAATGAACCAAAATTAGGAGAGAAAATAGGTAAATAAAGCTATAAATAAATTTTTTATACAATTTAACACGTAAAAATAAGGCTTAACCATTGATTTTATTGGGGTAAGCCTTTTTATATGGTAATAACAACAGGGTATTAAGTGGGTACTTAAATGTAAAAAATAGTATTTATTATCCTTTAAAAGATACTAACAGGATTTATATACTTACAGATTTTCTGTATTTTGTAATAGCAACTGTAATAGCAACTGTAATAGCAAAACAAAAAATAACGGTTTTTCATTATTTCTTGATTATGCCAAAAAGAAACCGTTTAATAAGCTTTAAAAAATACTTAAAAGCTCATAAAACGGCAAAAAATAAGCCCCACTTATTAAGAAAATGGAGCTTTTGGGTATATATGTACGGCGCAATAGTAGTTAGGTGTTTAAACCGTTTAAAAGCAGTAATAGTAATGGTAGTTCAATGGTATTAAACGGTATATAAATGTACCTTTTATTTTTGGATAATTTTAGACCTTTTTTGTTGTTAAACCCTTATTTTATTGGGTTTTTAGACCTTTTTTATATTAGTTACTTATGTACAATTTATTATATAGCCCTTACTTCCTCAGTAAGATGAGATTTCGAATACCCTCTCCATTTCTCGATACAATCCAGAAAATCCTGAGGCAATTCCGTATCAAAACGCATCATTTCTCCAGTAGTAGGATGCACAAAACCAAGCGTTTTAGCGTGTAACGCCTGACGCGGCAAGGCTTTGAAACAATTTTCAATAAACTGTTTGTATTTGGTAAACGTAGTTCCTTTCAAAATCAAGTGACCTCCATAACGCTCATCATTAAAAAGCGGATGACCAATATGTTTCAAATGCGCACGAATCTGGTGCGTTCTTCCTGTTTCCAGTCGGCATGAAATCAAAGTTACATAACCAAAACGCTCCAAAACTTTATAGTGCGTTATGGCAGGCTTTCCTATTTCAGGATCAGCAAAAACTGCCATTTGCATACGGTCTTTCAAGTGTCTGGCCAAGTTACCTTCTATGGTTCCTTGCTCTGCGGTTACATTCCCCCAAACAAGGGCAATATATTCTCTTTCGGATGTTTTGGCTTCAAATTGTTTCGCCAAATGCGTCATCGCAGCTTCGGTTTTGGCAATTACCAATAAACCCGAAGTATCTTTATCGATTCTATGTACCAAGCCCGGACGCTCGCTACTGTTCATCGGCAAATTCTCGAAATGAAAAGCCAATGCATTAACCAAAGTTCCGGTGTAATTTCCATGCCCTGGATGAACTACCATTCCAGGTTCTTTGTTAATCAACAACAAAGTATCGTCTTCGTAGACAATGTTCAATGGAATATCCTCTGGATCTACCCTATTCTCAAAAGGCGGATGCGATAACATCACCTGAACCACATCTAAAGCTTTAACTTTATAATTGGATTTTACAGGCACATCATTCACAAAAATATTTCCTTCCGTAGCTGCGTTCTGAATTTTATTACGTGTGGCGTTTTGAATCAAACTCATCAAGTATTTGTCTATTCGCAAAGTCGCTTGTCCTTTGGGAACTTCAAATCTAAAATGTTCAAATAATTCTTCGTCTAATTCTAATATCACTTTATTATTGTTCATCTGTTGGGGTTTCTTGTGTTGGAACAGCCGTACTGTCCACTACTACTTCTTCTTGATAACTCTCTTTTCCATCGCCTAAAACCAAATCAATTTTGGATGCTTTCAGGACTCTGTCTCCTACTTTTAAATTTCTTCCTTTATAACGCATTTCCAAGACCATGTCTTTTCCTAAATTGGGAACATACGTGATCGTTCCTTCCTCAAGCCCCAAAGCCTTAAGTGTTGGCACTGCCTCACGGTACGTTTTCTCAATTAAATCCGGAATTCTCACAGACGAAAATCCAGAAGAATTGATCTTAATATATACTTTTCTACCTACTTTCACTTTTGTACCCGGTATAGGATCTTGCTCTACCACGCTGTATTTTGGAAAATCTCCTCTAAAATCAACACTATCCAACAGCTCATAATCCAAATCCAATTCGTCCAGCTTATCTTCCACTTGCTCCTCTGTCAATTTTCTCAAATCCGGAACCGCAATTTCATGTCCATGATCCGTCGTAAAAGTCAACCAATGCATGAATAAATAACCTAAAACTGCAATAATTGCAAGTGCAATCGCTACTTGTCCAAAAAATACGCGACTCGTAAGATATTTTTTTAAGCTCATAAATATTTTTATTTCCCGCAAAGATAAAGCTATTTCGTTTCAAAAAAAATGATAATTTTGTTTAATAGTATTTGTCCTTCCGAGCATCATTCTAGGAAGGAGCTATTTCCCGCTATTCGTTGTAATCTTTTTATTTTTAAAGGAAAAATAAAAAGGATTTCCACTGCTATCGGGGCTAGGGAATTCGTTTTCAAAACAACATTAGAATTTAAAAATTAAAACCACAGTATTACAATTACACTTTCAAAAAAGTTTGTGTATCCCGATAATTATCGGGACGTGTAATTCCTGATCAAAAACAAAAAGACATGAAAAATATTGCCATCATCATGGGCGGTTATTCTAGCGAATACAAGATCTCACTCATTAGCGGAAACGTAGTTTACCAATTTTTGGACAAAAAAAAATACAATGGCTTTCGCATCCATATTTTTAAAGAAAAATGGGTGTATGTAGATGCAAACGATGCTGAATTTCCAATTGACAAAAATGATTTTTCGGTACAAGTAGACGGAAAAAAAATCAGTTTCGATTGCGTTTTCAATGCCATTCACGGAACACCGGGTGAAGACGGATTGATGCAAGCCTATTTCGAATTATTAAACATTCCACAAACCGCCTGCGATTATTACCAAGCTGCATTGACCTTCAACAAACGTGATTTATTATCCGTGTTAAAACCATACGGAATCAAAACAGCCACTTCTTATTACCTTAACAAAGGAGATGTTATCAACACTGACGAAATTGTAAAAAAATTAGGTCTGCCTTGTTTTGTAAAACCTAACAAAGCAGGATCTAGCTTTGGAATTTCAAAAGTAAAAACTGCTGCCGAATTGCCAATCGCCATCGAAGTAGCCTACCAAGAAGACAACGAAATCATCATAGAAAGTTTTCTTGATGGTACCGAAGTTTCTGTTGGAGTTATCAATTATAAAGGAACCATTACCGTTTTGCCAATCACCGAAATTGTTTCCGAAAATGATTTCTTCGATTACGAAGCCAAATACCAAGGCAAGTCTCAAGAAATTACACCCGCTAGAATTTCGGATGAAATGACCCAGAAAATAGCAGAAATTGCAAAACGCGCCTACGAAGTACTTAAAATGAAAGGATTCTCCAGAAGCGAATTCATCATTGTAGACGGAGAACCGCACATGCTTGAAATGAACACCATTCCTGGTCTTACCACCGAAAGTTTGATTCCACAACAGGCCAAAGCAGCTGGAATTTCACTAGAAGACTTGTTTACAAACGCCATAGAATTGGCTATTCCCGAAAAACCAAATTATTCGTTAACTGTATAGTAAAATGAAAAAAGCCATATTCCCGGGATCATTCGATCCTATAACTTTAGGACACGAAGACATCATCAATAGAGGCATTTCTCTTTTTGATGAAATTGTGATTGCCATTGGAGTCAACGCCGAAAAAAAATACATGTTTACACTTGATGAAAGAAAAAAATTCATCGAGGAAACCTTCAAAGACGAACCCAAAGTTACTGTGATCACTTACGAAGGGCTAACTATCGATTTGTGCCATAAAATCAAAGCCGATTTTATCCTTAGAGGTCTGCGCAACCCCGCCGATTTTGAATTCGAAAAAGCCATCGCACACACCAACAGACGCTTATCCAAAATAGAAACTGTCTTTTTATTGACAGCCGCAAAAACATCTTACATCAGTTCGAGTATCGTAAGAGACGTAATCCGAAATCATGGAGAATATCAAATGCTGGTTCCGGAAGCGGTTCAAGTTAAAATTCATAAACTGTAGTCAGTATTATTCAGTCTCAGTTTACAATTTACAGCCTGAGAACTGAGACTGCGACTGAAAACTTATATTTGCAATATGCTGGAATAAGCCGTAATTTCGCAACCTAAATAACACACCCCTTATAATGAGCTTCGAAAGAGAATTAAATAAACGCAGCGGTTCACAATGTGAATTATGTGCTGCCACCGAAAACTTAAAAGAATACCAAGTATTACCTACCAAAAAAGGTGGATTAGACGAAAGCATCTTTGCTTGTGCTACATGTATTGATCAAATAGAAAATCCAGGTCATGAAGATTTGAACCACTGGAGATGTTTGAACGACAGCATGTGGAGCGAACACACGCCTGTACAAGTTGTAGCTTGGAGAATGTTAAGCCGTTTGCGTAAAAACGGATGGCCACAAGAATTGTTGGAGCAAATGTATTTTGACGAAGATACTCTAGCATGGGCGCAAGCCACAGGAGAAGGAGAAGATGATGAAAACAAAATCATACACCGTGATGTTAACGGAGTTATTTTAACTCATGGAGATTCTGTTGTATTGATCAAAGATCTAAAAGTGAAAGGATCTAGCATGGTGGCCAAACAAGGAACTTCGGTACGTAACATCCGATTGGATCATGAAAATGCAGAATACATCGAAGGAAAAGTAGATGGACAACAAATTGTAATTATCACCCAATACGTGAAGAAAATATAGTAATCAAGTGGTTAGTGGTCAGAAAAAAGAGTGATCAGGAATCCCTTTTAAATCAAAAAAAACGTTAGCAGTAAAATAGTATACTGCTAACGTTTTTTTTTATTTTTCACTGCTCACTAAAAAACTGAACACTGAACACTAATTTCTAGCTCTTTTGAAACAATTTCTCAACCTGTTCTTTTGATAAAGGTTCAGAAACATTAGTTGAATTTGCCGCTTTGTTTGAAACCATGAATTGTACGGTTGTCTTTTTATCTGAGTTGGCAATATAATGCAACCAAACAAAATTATTAGGCAATTCTAATTTTACATCATTCAATGGACTCGCAGTAAATCCGCTTGATATAATACCGTAAAGACTTTGATAAGCATTATCAATATTTTTGAATGTAAAAGCCTTTAAAGCTGGCTCTTCTTCTTCGCTTTGAACAGTTGTATAAAAAAAGGTAAACTCATCTCCAATTTTTTGAACATAAAAACTATTATTTACTCTACCTAATTTTTCAACAGGTACAGTTTCAAGAACTTTAATTTGGCTAAAGCCAATAGAACTAATAAACATAACAGCAATCGCAATAACTTTTTTCATAATTAATTTGGGGTTTAATGATATACTTTGTAGGTAAGTATTTAGCAGCAAACATACTAATAATAAAAAGCAACTTCTTTTTTACATTAATTATTTATCAACATTAAAACATTTATTTTGTTTGTAAACTAAAATAATATCATGCAATAATGAGGCGGTTTTCAGTTTTCAGTCGCAATTTTCAGCATCTGAAATTGAAAAAATCTACTTTACGGCTGATTAGAAAATAAAAAGCGTTAGCAGTAATACTGCTAACGCTTTTTATTAAACTGAAAACTGAGACTGAATACTGACTACTCTTCTTCCTTCTTAATCACTTTTCTCGCCACTTCAATTTTAAACTTCTTACCTTTCATTTTTTCATCTTTTATGGCATGAAGCAAATCTTTGACTTTATTGAATTTTACGGCAGCAAAGGAGATAAAATCTTTCACTTCGATTAATCCTAGATCGCCTTTTTCCAATTTCCCTTTTTGGGAAAAGAAACCAACAATATCTATTTTATTCAATTTATTTTTCTTTCCACCACTGATGTAAATAGTTTGAAAATCAGGAGGTTTTGGCAATGAAGTTGTATTTTCTACATTCAACACTTCCATACCATAATCCAGATAATCCATTTTTTTCTCACTTTCGTGAGCAATAACATAAGCCGTTCCAGATGCTAACATACGTGCTGTACGTCCATTTCTGTGGGTGAATTCATCTGCTTTTAAAGGCAAATGATAATGAATTACGTGCTTCATTTCGGGAATATCAAGTCCACGAGCGGCAAGATCCGTAGTGATTAAATAACTCATACTTCCGTTACGGAACTGAATTAGCGAGCGTTCACGCTCATCTTGATCCATACCGCCGTGATAATAAGTAGCATAAATTCCTTTTTCGTTTAGAGTATCACTAATGCGTTCTGCAGCATCCCGATGATTACAAAAAACAATAGCCGACTGTGATTTTAAAGAACAAATCAGATTAAATAAACTCCCTAGTTTGTCTTTTTCTTTCGAAACCACCATTTTCGTAGCCAAGTTACTTTCTTGTTCTTCTTCGGTTGGGATAAAATCCAAAATCGTAGGGTTAACTACTCTAGTATATCTTGGAATTTCAATATCAGAAGTAGCCGAAACCAAAACTCGCTTGTTAAGTTTTGTCAATTTGCCAATGATAAAAGACATTTGCTCGTGAAAACCCAGTTGTAAGGATTTATCAAACTCATCCAAAATTAAGGTTTGAATTTTGTCTACACGAAAAGTTCCTCTATCGATATGATCGGCAATTCTTCCCGGTGTCCCTATCAAAACAGCTGGAGGATTACTCAAATTCTTGATTTCGGTATCAATAGAATGTCCACCGTAGCAAACATTTACTTTATAATCGGTACCCATTTTTTTCCAAACTTGTTCGATTTGCAATCCCAGTTCACGTGATGGAACCAGTATTAAACATTGGACAGAAAGGATTTCGGGTTGTAACATTTCTAAAACAGGCAGCAAAAAGGCTAATGTTTTCCCGGAACCTGTTGGAGAAAGCAGTAAAACATTATTATCATTCAGGATGGTATCCTGTGCTACTTCCTGCATTTCATTTAGACTTTCGATGCCTAAATTCAAAAGTATATTATTGGAATGGTGTTTCTTATTCATTTTGCAAAGGTAATTAAAAAAGTGGTCAGTAATCAGTACTCCGTATTCCGTTTATTCAGCATATAAAAAGTGATCAATAAGCACCTATTTTTAAAATAATCCAATCTAAAAATAATTACATTTGAGATCTATATTTTAAAACCCCAAACCATGAGATTTTGCATCATTTCATTCTTATTGCTGACTTTTTCAGTAGCAGCCCAAAAAAACAATAAATACGACACTTTTTTTGAAAAAGGAAACGAAAATCGGTCGGCCACTTATAATGAAACAATCAGATATTACACCCTTTTGGCACATGATTTCCCCTCTATTCAGATGCAAGAAATGGGATTGACAGATAGCGGGGAACCCTTACACATGGTTATTTTCAATCCTGATAAAAAATTCAATTTTGATGCTATTCAGAAAAAAAAAGCGGTATTATTCATCAATAATGGTATTCATGCCGGAGAGCCGGACGGAATCGATGCTACCATGCAATTGTTCCGAGATTTGGCATTGGGTAAAGTCAAAGCCCCAAAAAACACTGTAATAGTAACCATCCCCATTTATAATATTGGAGGAGCGCTAAATAGAAATTCGACAACCAGAGTCAATCAAGAAGGTCCAGAGGAATATGGCTTTCGCGGCAACGCAAGAAATTATGACTTGAATCGAGATATGATCAAATCGGATACCCGAAACACCAAAAGTTTTGTCGCTATTTTTCACAAAATAAACCCCGATGTTTTCATTGACAACCACGTAAGCAATGGATCCGATTATCAATACAAACTCACCTATATTATGACGCAACACAATAAATTGGGTACCGTTTTAGGGGATTATCTAAACACCGAAATGATGCCAGCTTTGGTTAAAGATTTGCAGCAAAAAAACATCGAAACTACCCCGTATGTCAATGCTTTTGGCCAAACACCAGATCATGGTTTCTCACAGTTTTCGGATAATCCAAGATACACCACTGGCTACACTTCCCTATTCAATACCATAGGTTTTGTGGTTGAGACACACATGCTGAAAAAATATGTCGACCGTGTAAAAGCTACCTATGAGTATATGCTCTCAACAATTGAATTTACTGACACTAATTATGAAAAAATAAAACAATTGCGATTAAAAAATGAAGAACAATATTTACCTAAAAAATCATACACCATTCAATGGGAAGTTGACAGTACAAAAGTGACCAATTTTTCTTTTTTAGGTTATGAAGCAATATACAAAAAAAGCGAAGTGACCACTGGCAATCGCTTATTTTATGACAGGACAAAACCATATAAAAAAGACATTCCAAACTTAAAAGAATACAAATCGGTTAAAGAAATCAAAATTCCCGAAGGGTATATAATTCCTAAGGGGTATTGGAATGTTATCGATCTATTAAAAAGTAACAATTGTACTTATACGCAATTAAAAAAAGATACCGTTATAACAGTGGAAAGTTATAAAATTGCAGATTACAAGACTTCAAACAATGCTTACGAGGGGCATTATCCGCATAGAAATACTCAAATAACTTCAAAAATGGAAAAAGTGGCTTTCGCCAAAGGAGACTATGTATTCTCTACCCAACAAAAAGCTGTGAAATATTTATTGGAAACCCTTGAACCGGAAGGCGTCGATTCATTCTTTAATTGGAACTTTTTTGATCCCATTTTACAACAAAAAGAAGGGTATTCTGAATATGTATTTGAAGATTTGGCAGCACAAATTTTAAAAGACAATCCCAGCATAAAAACAGAATTGGAAACAAAAATTAACACTGAGCCAGCCTTTGCAAAAGATAGTGAGGCACAATTGGACTGGATCTATAAACATTCCATTTATTATGAAAAAAACCATTTACAATATCCTGTTTACAGAAAACTATAATTATTAAAAAAAGGGCCCAATGTAAATACATCGAGCCCTTTTTTTAAATTATTTTTTCATCCTTTCGGATTCTTCTTCAAACAAGAGTTTAATATTTTCATAGGAATTCTTCAATGCTTCTGGAATTTCACTGGGTTTAAACCAAACCACTTTTTCAATTCCTTCTTCCAATTGCCCTTTTGGAGTCCCTTCAAAAGTGGACTGCATCTCAAACCAATGCGTGATTTTTAATTTGTATTTTCCGTTGCGCTTAAAAATATGATACGTTTTTTGAAGCTTATTCGTGATGGATAATTCATTTACACCCGTTTCTTCCTCTACTTCACGCATGGCGGTAGCTTCAATTAGTTCGCCTTTTTCAGTTCCTCCTTTGGGTAAATCCCATTTTCCGTTTCTAAAAATAAATAAAACTTCCCCTTTTTTATTATAAACCAATCCCCCTCCAGCTTTATTAACAGGAATTTTTGCTTTCAAAGTTTTCATAATCACACTTTCGTCAGGGTGATACAGATAGGCTTTTTTAATTTTATTTTGAAATATTTTTACTATAATTTGCTCTATGTCAATACTCTCAAGTAAAAACAATTGAAAATCGGTCTCCTTGGAGATTTCATTTGTCAAAAAAAGTGGTTTGTCGTTAACAAAAACTTTATACATTTGTATTATGATTTTTAATAAAGATACTGCCGAAAAAACAGCCGAATTGCTTTTGCAAATAAATGCAATTAAATTGAATCCAGGAAATCCTTTTACATGGGCTTCTGGATGGAAATCGCCTATATATTGCGATAATCGTTTAATCCTCTCATTTCCAGCCATAAGAAATTATGTTCGAGATGAATTTTCTAAAAATATTGAGAAACAATTTGGCAAGCCAGATGTAATTGCCGGTGTAGCCACTGGAGCAATTGGAATTGGTATGCTGGTTGCCGAGAGTTTAGGATTACCTTTTGTTTATGTACGCCCAGAACCGAAAAAACATGGTCGTCAAAATCAAGTGGAAGGTTTCTTACAGAAAGGACAAAACGTTGTAATTATAGAAGATTTAATAAGTACTGGAAACAGTAGTTTGCTAGCCGTAGAAGGCTTGAAAGCAGCTGGAGCAAACATAAAAGGGATGGCCGCCATATTTACTTATGGATTTGATGTTGCCGACCAAAATTTTAAAAAAGCCAATATAGATTTATACACTTTAAGTAATTACCAAAACTTATTGAATCTAGCCGTAGCCAAAAAATATATTACCGAAGAAGAAGAACAAACTTTGAGAGAATGGAACGTGAGTCCATCTACTTGGGGGATTTAAATTTTAGATTGCAGATTTTGGATTTAAATAAATAAAACAACAAACATTAAATAAAATTATGAACTTAGAAAGTCCAAAAGTTACGGTTGAAAGATCAAGTCAAGAGTTATTTGATTTATTGAGTGATGTAAAAAATTTCGAAAAATTAATGCCAGATAACATCGCAAAATTTGAAGTAATTGGCGACGATGCTTTTATATTTGGATTAAAAGGGATGCCCGAAATAAAATTAAAAATGAAAGAGAAAGTAGCGCCAAACAAAATCGTTTTGGGAGCTGCCAGTGACAAACTTCCTTTTACTTTGGTAGCCAATATTGATTCGGTTTCAGATAGTTCTAGTGCTGTAAAATTGGATTTCGAAGGCGAATTCAATGCTATGATGGCGATGATGATTAAAGGACCAATCAGTAAATTCATTGAAACTTTGGCTAACAATATGTCTAAACTTTAAAACATATTTATAATTCCCAAAAAGGCTTTTAGTTCGTTCTAAAAGCCTTTTTTTTATTGGAGTTAAATCCATTAATACAACATTTGAACCTCTTTGAGATTGTATTCGCAGACACTATCATCCTCCAATTGAATTTTCAGTTTTCCAATGGATGAAACACCAGTAATAATTCCCATGAAATTTTGATTATTCTCGTCCGAAAAAGCAGTTGGAACTTCAATTTTAAATAATTTTTTAGAATAGTCTTCCCAAATAGAAGCCGCATTTTCCTTATAGAGCGGAATCATTTCTTCCAATTTGGCCACAATTTGAAAAAGTATCTCTTCTTTATCAAAATTGGAGTTGCAAATAACCGCCAAAGAAGAGGCTCGTGGCAAATTTTCAAATTGAATTTGATTAATATTCAGCCCTAAACCCACTACCGATGTAATTGTTCCGTCACCTTTTATACTGTTTTCAATCAATATGCCACCTATTTTCTTATTAGCTGACATAATGTCGTTAGGCCATTTTATACTTAATTCAGGAATGTTATACGATTCTAAAACGTTTATTACAGCAAGTGAAACCACTACATTGAGATTAAAAACATCCTCAATCTCAAATAAAAAATCAGACACCAAAACACTCATAATGAGATTTTTACCAGATTCAGAATCCCATTTAGCGCCCATTTGCCCCTTCCCTTTCAACTGGCTCTCAGCGGTAACCACTGTGAAATTTTCAACCGCTTGCTTATTTGATATGCCTTTTAGAAACTCATTTGTAGAATCTATGGCATCGAGTTTGATTAGCTTCATGTATCTATTTTTTGTGAAACATAATTTAATATTATGTTAAGGTTCAAAAATAATCACAAAAAATGGTAACTTTACAAACTTATATAAAAAAATAAATGACGAAAAAGACTATAAACAATGATGCTTTATTAGCGAATATCATTAAAGGGATAGAAGAAGTAAAAGGGAATGATATTGACATTCTAGACTTAAGAGACATAGACACAGCAGTTTGCGACTATTTTGTAGTATGCAATGGTAACTCAAATACTCAAGTAAATGCCATTGTCAATTCAGTTCAAAAAACAGTTTCCAAAGATTTAAAAGACAAACCTTGGCACATTGAAGGTTCTGATGTTGCGGAATGGGTACTTATGGATTATGTTCATATTGTAGTTCATGTATTTCAAAAACACATTCGTGAATATTACAACATCGAAAGCCTTTGGGGAGATGCAAAAATCACTAAAATCGAAAACAAATACTAAAGAAATAAACTTCTAATGGCTAAAGATAATAATCCAAATCCGAATAAATTTAAAGTAAGTCCTTGGTTAATTTATACTGCAATTCTTTTAATTTTCTTATTTATAAGCTTTATTACTGGTGGGTCTAATTTTCAAGAACCTTCTCAGCTAACATCTTCTAAGTTTAATTCCTATTTAGAAAAAGGGCAAATAGAAAAAGTAATTGTATACAACAAAACGGAAGCCGAAGTATTCTTGAATGCAAACGCTTTAAAAGATCCTACGCATAAAAAAGTAGCCAAAGATGTATTAGACAGACCTAACAAAGGACCTCATTATTCTTTTGATATTGGAAACGATCAAATCTTTCAGACCAAATTGGAAAAAGCGGTAGCGGAAGGAAAATTAAAAGATTTTAATTTCTTACCTAAAAGCAATTGGACCGATATTTTAGTTAGTCTATTACCCATTATCATCATTATTGGGGTATGGATTTTTATTATGCGAAAAATGTCTGGCGGTGCTGGTGGTGGTGGTGGTCAAATTTTCAATATTGGAAAATCTAAAGCCAAACTTTTTGACGAAAAAACAGATATCAAAACAACATTTAAAGATGTTGCCGGTTTAGAAGGTGCAAAAGAAGAAATACAAGAAATTGTAGAATTCTTAAAAAACCCTGAAAAATACACCAATCTGGGAGGTAAAATTCCAAAAGGAGCCTTACTTGTAGGACCTCCAGGAACTGGAAAAACGTTATTGGCCAAAGCCGTAGCTGGTGAAGCTCAAGTTCCATTCTTCTCTTTATCGGGTTCCGATTTTGTTGAGATGTTTGTTGGTGTCGGTGCCTCACGTGTACGTGATTTATTCAAACAAGCCAAAGAAAAATCTCCAGCTATCATTTTCATTGATGAAATTGATGCTGTAGGTAGAGCTAGAGGAAAAAGCAATATGTCTGGTGGAAATGACGAAAGAGAGAATACCTTAAACCAACTACTTACTGAGATGGATGGTTTTGGCACTAATTCTAATGTAATCGTTTTGGCTGCCACAAATAGAGCTGATGTTCTTGACAAAGCCTTAATGCGTGCCGGGCGTTTTGACAGACAAATATTTGTTGACCTACCGGATATCCGTGAAAGAGCTGAAATTTTCCAAGTACACCTTGCTCCTTTGAAAAAAGTAGAAGGATTGGATACCGACTTTTTAGCGAAACAAACTCCAGGTTTTTCTGGAGCTGACATTGCCAATGTTTGTAATGAAGCTGCATTAATTGCCGCTAGATACAATAAAGAGGCCGTTGACAAACAAGATTTCCTTGACGCTGTCGATAGAATTGTAGGTGGTCTTGAAAAGAAAAACAAAATTGTTACTCCAGAAGAAAAAAGAGCAATCGCTATTCACGAAGCTGGACACGCAACGGTAAGTTGGATGCTAGAACATGCTGCCCCATTAATCAAGGTAACGATAGTTCCCCGTGGCCAAAGCCTTGGTGCTGCTTGGTATTTACCAGAAGAACGATTAATTGTTCGTACGGATCAAATGCTAGACGAAATGTGTGCTACAATGGGTGGTAGAGCTGCCGAAAAAGTAACTTTTAACAGAATATCTACTGGAGCACTTAGTGATTTAGAAAAAGTGACCAAACAAGCTCGCGCTATGGTAACAGTCTATGGTCTGAATGAAAAAATAGGGAATGTTACCTATTATGACTCATCTGGACAAAGTGAATACAGTTTTTCAAAACCCTATTCTGAAGATACCGCTAAGGTTATTGACAAAGAAATCTCTGATCTTATCGAAAGTCAATACCAAAGAGCAATTACTATATTAGAAGAAAACAAAGACAAACTAAATCAACTTGCTTCTATTTTAATTGAAAAAGAAGTGATTTTCAAAGATGACTTAGAAGCTATTTTTGGAAAAAGAACATTTGACAAAAACCTTGGTGAAGTAGTCTCATAATTCCTCCAATAATATAAAAATTCAAAATCTTAATTCAAAACCTAGTTTTGAATTAAGATTTTTTTATCTTTGAACGTTTTCAGCTAATACAAAACGTAGATTAACACTATATGAGTCTTTTCAGTAAATTTTTTGGTACTAATAATCCAGCCTCCAATGAGGGAAAAGGACACAATGGTAACAAACCAACTCCAGATATTAATTCACCTCTAGATGAACAGTTTATCTATAATTTCAAAAGAAATGGTGGTAAATTTCTATACTGCGAGAATTTAAATGAAGTAAAAGAACAATTTGAAAACATATTAGAAGAAAACGATTGGTTTGAATGTGAAGCTTTATGTTACGAACCAAAACTGTACAGTTTACTGGAAGAGAACAAACTTACTTATGGTTTAAACCAGAATCCACAATTTCTATTATCAACTTGCGAAAATCTGGTTGCTGAAGAAGGATCCATACTATTCTCTTCTAATCAAATCAAACAAAAAAAACCAAACGAATTACCTTCAAACATCATAATTTTGGCAAATACCAGCCAGATTATTGAAGGCAAAAGCGACGGCCTTAGTGCTATTCGCAAAAAATACTTAACAGAATACCCTACCAATATTACAACCATAAAATATTTCGAAAAAGCAAAAGAAGAAGATTTTACTCAATATGGAAGTTCTGCCAAAAATCTTTACTTATTGTTATTAGAAGATCTTTAAAATGAATGAAACACTAAAAAGGTCTATATCTGGAGCCATTTACATTATATTATTAATAGCCTCTATAGAATACTCAATAGAAAGTTTTTTCATTCTATTTGGTGTTTTTCTACTTATTGCAGTTATTGAATTTTGTAATTTATTGCATCTCAATAAAATCGCACCCATAGTAATTGCAAACTTAGTCTATTTGTTTTTTTACAAAATAGCTATTGCCACTAAAACAGACGGTGTTTTTTATATTTTACGTTATAACAACACTTTTGATTTAGTTGTTCTTTTCTTGACACTTATCGTTTCCCTAAAATGTGTTGTTTTTTTATACGATGACAAAAACTTAAAAATAGATTCTTTTTCAAAGTTTGCTTATTTAATTGGGTATATTATCTTGCCTTTTATTATAATCACAAAAATACCTTTTGGAATAAAAGGGTATAACCCAAATATCCTTATCAGTATCTTTATATTGATTTGGACAAACGATACTTTTGCGTATTTAGTAGGGAAATCGATAGGTAAGCATAAATTATTTGAAAGAATTTCCCCTAAAAAAACAATTGAAGGTTTCATTGGAGGAATCATTTTTGCCATAATTGCCAGTTATTTCATTTCAAAATATTTCCTCAAAATTCCAGAGAAAAACACATTCATTTGGTTTATAATTGCCTTTATTGTTGGCGTTTTCGGCACAGTTGGTGATTTAGTCGAATCAAAATTCAAACGAATTGCAGGAAAAAAAGACAGCGGAAAGATAATGCCAGGACATGGAGGTGTCCTAGATCGACTAGATAGTGTTATCTTTGTAGCACCAATAATATTTTTATTTTATCAAATTTTAAATTATGTTTCATAAAGAAGGAACTCAAAGTATTTTATTAGGCACTGTTTTTACAGCTGTCGTTTTTTTAGCGTCTGATTATTTCATTCATACAGAATGGATCCAAATGACAATCGAAATAGTCACTTTATTGCTATTGATCACCATTTTACAATTTTTCAGGAATCCAAAACGAACAGTCGAAATAAACGAAAATCACATCGTTGCTCCAGTCGATGGTAAAGTTGT
Organism: Flavobacterium laiguense; assembly: GCF_003097655.1. Taxonomy (GTDB): domain Bacteria; phylum Bacteroidota; class Bacteroidia; order Flavobacteriales; family Flavobacteriaceae; genus Flavobacterium; species Flavobacterium laiguense. Next base: position 182,945 of record NZ_QCZH01000002.1, on the reverse strand, counting down.
GGTGATTGAAGAAGTTTACGAAAGTGAATATTTTAAAGACAAAAGAATTCAGGTATCTATATTCATGTCTCCAATTAATGTACACGTAACCCGTTATGGATTAAGTGGAATTGTAAAATTCAGCAAATACCATCCAGGTAAATTTTTGGTAGCTTGGCATCCAAAAGCAAGTGAAGAAAATGAAAGAACAACGGTTGTAATTGAGAACAAAACTTTTGGTGCTATATTATACCGTCAAATTGCTGGAGCATTGGCTCGAAGAATTGTAAACTACGCCCAAGAAGGAATGCAAGTCGTACAAGGAACAGATGCCGGTTTTATTAAATTTGGCTCTAGAGTAGATGTATTTTTACCTTTAGGAACACCAATCAATGTTGTACTGAATCAAAAAGCAATAGGAGGAAAAACTATAATTGCAATAAAATCTTAATGATTGAAAAAGATTTAGATATACAATTTCAAGAAGCCGTTGAAATAGCTTCGAATATGACACAGGCGTCATTACCGCAAGATGTCCAATTGCGTCTTTATGCCTATTATAAGCATGCAACATTTGACAGAACCAGATTCAACATTTCAGAAAATGCAGATTTAAGAAATGCTTTTAAAACAAATGCTTGGATTCAAATCAGCCATCTTACCCAAGACGAAGCCAAAGAACAATATATCGAATTAATACAGTCTTTATCAAAGTAATTGTAATACCCCTATGAAAAAAAACACTTTTCTATTATCAAGTTTACTTTTCGTTTCTGTTTTAGTTTCTTGTAATAAAAAAAAAATGACCGAAGTTGTTGAAGTGCCGCTACCAACGGTACAAGAAAAAATAACAATAGGAAACCCAAATGATGTAAAAGCCAGTGAAGGTTCTTTTCAACTAGAAAAACTACCCTTTACTTATGATGCATTAGCTCCCGATTTGTCTGCAATTACATTAGAATCCCATTATGGAAAACATTATTTAAACTTTACCAATAACTTAAACAAAGCGGTTCTAGGTACTGAACTTGAAAATCTAACTATTGAGGAAGTTTTAAAAAAATTAGATATAAATGATCCTGTAATACGAAATAACGCGGGAGGCTATTACAATCATGGTTTGTATTTTAAATGTATCGATTCAAAGAAAACCGGAGAACCAAAAGACACTTTAGCTTCAACAATAACGAAAGATTTCGGGTCTTTTTCTAATTTCAAAACGAGCTTTAAAGATGCTGCAACCAAACAATTTGGTTCAGGATGGCTTTGGCTAGTCGTTGATAAAACTGGCGTACTTCAATTGACCACAACGCAAAACCAAGACAATCCTTTGATGCCAAATGCACCTGTTGTTGGATTTCACGGAACTCCTATTTTAGGTATTGATCTTTGGGAACATGCTTATTTCATAGATTATCAATACAAAAAGAAAATTTATATTGATGCTTTTTTCAATCATATCAATTGGAATGTCGTTAGCGAAAATTACCAAGCCACTTTTAAAAAATAGACAATACAAAAAAAGCTGATACCATTTAAGTATCAGCTTTTTTTTGCACAATTAAAATAATTAATCAAACTACAATTGATAAATAAAGGATTCTAAAGGAGCTATTGTTATTGATGCTTTCCCTTCTCCATTTACAACTTGTAATTGAGTGGTGCTTTTTCCGTACAATTGATCTTTTATAGTGTAACTTCCATCTTTCAAATTCCACTTACCAATAATATCAGCTGGGATTTTTAATTCAAAAATATTTGATGATTCTGATGAAAAATTGGTAACTACAATTAATTTCTGAGTATCAGACCAGCGAACAAAAGAATAAACATGGTTTGGATCATAGCCCAAAGCGGCTTGACGATTTACTTCTTGAAGATCTTGAAATTGTCCCATTACAGCTGAACTATGTCCAGAGAAATTCAGTAATTTTTTGTAAAAATCACGCAAGTCTTTTTCGCTTTGCGATAATTTCCCTCCGTCAAATGCGCCATTGTTCATCCATCTTTGATGATTTGGCACGCCTACGTAATCAAAAATAGATGTTCTGGAATGAGTTCCGAAACCTCCATTTTCATTTCCAGCCTCCCCTACTTCTTGACCAAAATACACCATAATAGGAGCTGAAGTTATCATAGTAGATACCACCATCATGGGTTTACCTTTTTCTGGAGAACCGGCAAAATCAGGACTTGCCAATCGTTGCTCATCATGATTGTCCAAAAATTTCAGCATATGAACATCAATATCGGCTAATCCTTTTTGAATATAAGACAATCCATCTGGAGGTGTTTTTCCTTGAATAATGGCTTTCAATTTATCATAAGTCTCAACTTTATCATACAAATAATCCATTTTACCCAAATGAATATAATTGCGGTATTCTTTCGGATTGTACACTTCGGCCATTAAGAAAGCATCGGGATTGGCGTTTTTTATGGCTGAGTTCATATAACTCCAAAACTCATAAGGAACCATTTCGGCCATATCGTATCGAAAACCATCAACACCTCTGGCTGTCCAATACAAAGCAATATCTCTGAATTTAATCCATGAACTAGGTACACTTTTACCTTTCCAAAAGGCATAATGCTCTTTGTTAGACAATTTATCATAACCTACTGGCAATTCTGGAAAGTCTTTAGAACCATCAGGGCGAATTCCGTAGTTTACTTTCACCGTTTCATACCAATCGTTTTTATCTGGTTTTGCCAATCGAGAGCCATTACCAGTCCATTTTGCAGGATTTTCGTTAAATTTACCATCAATAAGTGAATGAGATTCCCCGTTTAAAGGTTTATTTCCATCAGGCAATTGAAAAGGAATATTGGGTATGTAATAAAAATTATTGTCTCTTTTGTATTCTACAGTAACATCATCATCGACACCAAAATCTCTCACGCCTTTAGGATTGCTTTTTCCTTCATATTTGCGTGCAATATGATTGGGAACAATATCGATAATAACCTTCAAATTGGCCTCATGTGTCCTTTTTATAAGCGCTTCAAACTCTTCTAAACGTTTTTCTGGATTTACAGCCAAATCAGGGTTTACATTATAATAATCTTTTACGGCATAAGGCGAGCCCGCTCTTCCTTTGACCACTTCAGGGTCATCATGAGAAACTCCTATTGCAGTATAATCTCGTATCACAGCATGATGAGGAACGCCGGTGTACCAAACATAAGTAACCCCTAAATTTTTTATTTCACGCAACGCTTTTGGAGTAAAATCATTGAATTTTCCCACACCATTTTCTTCAATGGTTCCCCAAGGTTTATTGGTTGTATTTTTATTCCCAAACAATCGAGTAAAAACTTGATAAACTACTTCCTTTTTTTCAGAAACGGTTTCTTTCTTTTCTGCGTTCATTTTTACATCTTTAGTTTTACAGGCAGTTGCCATAAGCAATATACTCATTCCTGCCACAAAGGTTGTTTTCTTTACCATATTAATTTATTAAAAAAAATTAAAAGCATTCTTGATAATCTAATTAATTTGAATTATCAGTTTATAAATTTAATCTTTTTTTGAAAATTAGATCACTAAAAACAATTCTTTGAAACCCTTTTTAAGGCAAAAACGGCACTATAACGAGATAGTAGAAGACAATGTTTATAACTTATATTCTCAATATTTCCGGCTGAATTCTAAAATAAACAGCATAAATTTTGAACCATATAAGTCATATAAGTTCATTTAAGCTAGAATATAAAATAGCGCCGACTTATATGTTCTTACATTTCTTATATGGTTAACTTTTCCGTAGCGGTGGTTTTCTAATTAACTGTTTGAAAAGAAATGTAAGTTTAAAATGCTGTTCTTTGTAGAATTAATCCATATTTTCAAATTCTATAAACCAACTCTAATTATAAATAAATCCTAATATATATAAGGATTGACTCCTTTTTCATAAATTTACCAAAAATTAAATCCATTGAAGAAATCTTTAAATTTCCTTACTTATAGTTTAGTATTCTTTTGTGTCCATATCGTTTTGGCACAAGCTCCTAAAAAAATATTAATTGAACATTCTGACTATAGTGATGTAGATCAAGAAAAAATACCTGACGCAATATTATTTACTGGAAATGTACGTGTAAGCCATGACGGTGTAGTTCTTACTTGTAATAGAGCTTATTTTTTTCAAAAAGAAAACTATTTGAAAGCTTTTGGAAATGTGCAATTGGTTCAGGGAGACACTTTATTCCTGAACAGTAAGTACGCTGAATATAGCGGGCAATTAAAAAAAGCATTTGCTACTGGCAATGCCGTTATGAGTTCTCCTGATGCAACTTTGGCCACCGACACCATCAATTTTGACCGAAATACACAGGAGGTTTTTTATAATACCCAAGGAACTATTATCAACAAAGACAACACCTTAAAAAGTAAATCGGGCAGGTATTATGTAGCGCAAAAGAAATTCCAGTTCTTAACCGCGGTTACCTTAACCAACAAAACCTACGAAATTAAGTCCAATCATTTGGATTATTACAGTAATTCCGGGCATTCCTATTTATTTGGGCCATCCACCATTACCAGTAAAGCCAATTATATCTATACCGAAAAAGGATTTTATGATACCAAAAAAAATCTGGCTCATTTTCTCAACAAATCCTACATCAAATACGATGACCGGGTCATAAAAGGAGATAGTTTGTATTACGATCGAAATAAGGAATTTGCCTCAGCCACAAGAAATGTGAAAATTACCGATTCTGTCAACCGCGGAATTGTAAAAGGTCATTATGCCGAATTGTACAAAAAGAAGGATTCGATGTTTGTGACCAAAAGAGCCGTGGCAGTAAACTTTGTAGAAAATGATTCCGTGTATATTCATGGTAAAAAACTGATGGTTACCGGTAAAGAAGGTGATCGAATCATACGCGCATACAATAATGTACGATTTTATAAAACGGATATGAGCGGAAAATGTGATTCGATACATTCCCGATCTAAAATAGCATTGACAAAATTGATAGGAAATCCAATATTGTGGAATGGCGACAACCAAATTACCGGAGATCTGATGCATCTTATAGGAGACAATCATACTCAAAAACTGGATTCGCTCAAGGTATTAAACAATACTTTTCTCGTCTCGAAAGACACACTCGGAACTGGCTTCAATCAAGTCAAGGGACAAAATTTATTTGGAAAATTTCAAGACGGAAAACTCCATGATGTTGATATCGTAAAAAATACCGAAGTGATTTATTATATGCGAAATGATGCCAAAGAACTCATCGGGATCAATAAAAATGTAAGTAGCAAGATCAACATTCTTTTTGATAAAAATGCGGTAGAAACCATTACTTTCTTTAAACAAGTTGATGGAGAAATCTATCCCGAAGCCGAATTGCCCGAAAATGCCAGAACTCTTCGGGGACTTAATTGGCGTGGAGACGAAAGAATAAAATCTAAAGACGATATTTTTACCAAAGAAGAGAATGACGAAGAACTTAAAGTCGCTGCAGCAACGGTAAAAGACAAAGCCAAAAAAGAGGCTCCAATGAAAATTAGAAAGGAAACATTGAATTATGACAAGAAGAGTCGGAAGAAGTAGTCAGTGGTCAGTTTTTTAGTGGTCAGTCGCAGATTGCATATTGCAGTTTTTAGTCGTGACTTATAACATTCATCTTAAACATTTTAAACTTTTAAACCACTTAAACTTTAAACATTTTAAACTTTAAACATTTTAAACTTTAAACATTTTAAACTTTTAAACCCTTAAACTTCTCAAAAAAGTGAACCCAGATTTCATAAAATACCAAGCACAAACCTCTCCTTATCCATTGGGTATGGAAGTTTCGCATGCAATAGGCTCCTATATTTTCGACACCAACAATAAAAAATATTTAGATTTTGTGGCGGGTGTTTCGGCTTGTACGCTTGGTCATCAAAACAAAAGAGTCAATGACGCCATCAAGGATCAATTAGACAAATATTCACATGTAATGGTTTATGGGGAATATTCCCAAAGTCCTGCAGTTGAATATTGCAAATTGATGGCCTCGCTCCTGCCCGCTCCTTTAGACAAAACCTATTTGGTCAATTCGGGTACCGAAGCTATAGAAGGCGCCCTAAAACTAGCCAGAAGAACCACAGGCAGAAGCCAATTGATCTCCTGTCACAATGCCTATCACGGTAATACCATGGGATCGATGAGTGTCATGGGATTCGAGGAACGCAAACAAGTATTTCGCCCCTTAATACCAGATGTCGATTTTATAACCTTCAATAACGAAACCGATTTACAAAAAATAACTACAAAAACAGCCGGAATCATCCTCGAAACGATTCAAGGAGGTGCTGGATTTATTGAACCTCATAATGATTTTCTCAAAAAAGTAAGAGCGCGTTGTACTGAAGTAGGAGCTATTATGATCCTCGACGAAATACAGCCCGGTTTTGGAAGAACGGGTACCCTTTTTGGTTTTCAAAACTACGATGTTGTACCAGATATAGTAGTAATGGGAAAAGGAATGGGTGGAGGAATGCCCGTAGGAGCCTTTACTGCCTCATCAGCCATGATGGATTTATTGAGCGAAAATCCAAAGCTTGGACACATTACCACTTTTGGAGGACACCCTGTCATTGCGTCAGCCTGCTTGGCTACTTTGAAAGAATTAACTGAAACCAACCTCATGCCAGACGCTTTAGAGAAAGAAAAGCTCTTTAGATCACTTTTGGTACATCCTTTGATACAAGAAATTAGAGGCAAAGGATTAATGCTTGCTGCAATGACAGCAAGTGCGGATATCACCAATGAAGTAATCCTAAAATGTCAAGACAGAGGTCTCATTTTATTTTGGTTACTCTTTGAGGGATGCGCTATCCGAATTACACCACCCCTTACCATTTCTGAAGAAGAAATTAGAGAAGGGTGCGCTATAATTCTTGAAGTAATGAATGAAGTTATGATTTAAGATTGATGATTAACGATTTCTGAATGCAGATTTTCAGTTCTTTTGTAAATCAAAAATCAACAATCGCTAATCAAAAATCACCATTCAACCTGTTAATTAAATTGTTCACAATAATTAAAATTCTTCCTCACAACAACAGTTCGATTTCCTATTTTTATTTTAGGATAATTTAAAAACAGACAGCATGCAATTAAGCGACGAAGAAGAAGAGTATAACTTATCCCTATCCAAATTTGAGTCTATGTTGAAAACCAACAAAGTGCTCTTTTTTGACTCCGAGGAATTTGAAGAAATCATTCTTCATTATCTCGACATGGGTAAGACAGCCTTGGCCAAAAAAGCCCTAAAACTAGCGCTAGAACAGCACCCTAAATCAACCGGACTAAAATTAGTTCAAGTGGAAATGTTGATCTATGATGACAAACTAGAAATAGCCGAAAAGCTATTGAATGAGCTTTATGCCATAGAACCCACCAACGAAGAGATCTATATTCAGAAGGCAAATATCTGTTCCAAAAGAGACCAACATGAAAAAGCGGTTGAAATGCTGAAAATTGCATTAGATTATACCGATGATTATGCTGATGTCTACAACTTAATTGGGATGGAATACCTTTTTATGGATAATCTTGAGTTAGCCAAAGAAAGCTTTATCAAATGCCTTGAAGAAGATTTCGAGGATCAATCCGCCTTATACAATGTGGTGTACTGTTTTGAATTTCTTGATCAAAATCAAGATGCTATTGCTTATCTGAATAAATACATTGATAAAAACCCGTATAGCGAAATCGCTTGGCATCAATTGGGACGTTTGTATTATGGCGTAAAAGAATACGAAAGTGCCATCCGCGCATTTGATTATGCCACGCTGATAGATGATGAATTTCTAGGTGCCTTTATGGAAAAAGCAAAAGCACTGGAACGTTTAAAAAAATATGAGCTTGCCATCGAAAGTTACAACAGAACGATCGAATTGGATGATGCCACATCATACGCTCTACTTCGAATAGGAAAATGCTATGAGAAACTAGGCAACAAAGTTTTGGCATTAAAATTTTTCAACAGAACCGTTCATGAAGATCCCCTTTTAGACAAAGGTTGGATTGCCATAACCGATTTTTACGTTCGCCAAAAAAACTTCCAAAAAGCATTGTTTTTTGTCAATAAAGCATTGGCTATAGACAATCAAAACCGTTTGTATTGGAAACGTTTTGCGACCATAAACAAACAGATGAACTTCTTTGAAGAAGCCGAATTCGGATATCGAAAAGCAGTTGAATTTGGAGATTATCAACTGGACACTTGGTTGTTTTGGGTTGATATTCTTCAGTTTTTAGGCGAATTTGAGAGCGCTGTCCAAACTTTATTACAAGCATCTGAATACTTCCCAGAAGAAAACGAAGTAGAATACCGTTTGGCTGGTCTGTATTTTATGCTTTCAGACACTACCAAAGCTAAATTCCATTTGAGTAATGCCTTGCGTTTGAATTTTGACAACTACGTACTAATTGAAGATTTGTTTCCTGTCGTTTGGGCAAAAAAAACGGTGCGAAATTATATCGACAAACATAAAAAACAATAATGATTGAAGTAACAAGAAAACGTTTTGGTTTATTAGGTCGTAACATTAGTTATTCCTTTTCAAAAGGATATTTTACAGAAAAGTTCAGCAATGAGCATTTTACAGATTGTTCATACGAGAATTTTGACATTCCTGAAATAAACTTTTTTACTGAATTAAGAAAAAACAATACGGATCTTAGCGGATTAAACGTTACTATTCCTTACAAAGAAACAGTGATTCCTTTTTTGGATAAATTATCAAAAAACGCTTCTCAAATTGGAGCGGTCAATACTATAAAATTCACCAAAAAAGGAAAACTAAAAGGCTACAATACCGATTATTATGGTTTCAAAAAATCATTGGAACCTTTATTGCAGTCGCATCACAAAAAAGCATTGATCTTGGGTACAGGTGGCGCTTCAAAAGGCGTTGCTTTCGCCTTAGACCAGTTAAAAATTGCCTATACTTTTGTCTCACGTGAGGCCAAAGACAACTCTATCGATTACAATAGAATAAACGCCACCACATTTGACAATTATCAAATCATTATCAACTGCACACCGGTGGGAACTAGCCCTAATATCGATTTATTCCCGCTTATCCCATACGAATACTTTACAGACAAACACATTGCTTACGACTTGATTTACAATCCTGCAGAAACGCAATTCCTCAAAAAAGCCAAAGCACAAGGCGCACAAATAAAAAATGGATTGGACATGCTTATTTTTCAAGCAGAGAAAGCCTGGAAGATTTGGAATAAGTAGAATAGCTGACTCGTTACACCTTAGATTTATAAAATACAAAAGCCCTCAAATGGAATTCCATTTGAGGGCTTTCTGCATAAAAAAAGCGACAACCGTGAGGATGCCGCTTTGAATGTTTTCACAACGGAATAATCCTTATTGTGAATTGCTTCAAAATTGTAGTACAATGATACAACAAAAGTTTTATTATTTGTATGTGGTTTTCCGTAAACTAATTAATTTTCTTTTGATTAAATTTAGGGATTAATTTACAGTTAGAGAAAATTTATCAAAAATACAGCTATAAAAATGAAGAAAATATTAGGATTGGATTTAGGGACGAATAGTATTGGGTGGGCGTTAACCAATAATGACTTCGACAATAAACTAGGAAACATTGAAGGATTAGGAAGTCGAATAATCCCTATGAGCCAAGATGTACTTGGTAAATTTGACAGTGGAGTTTCTATTTCTCAAACTGCGGAAAGAACAAAATATCGCGGAACTAGAAGATTAGTTCAACGCTTTCTATTAAGAAGAGAGCGACTTCACAGAATTCTAAATATCCTTGATTTTCTACCTAAACATTATTCCGAAGTAATCGATTTTGATAAAAAGTTTGGGCAATTTAAACCTGAAAGAGAAGAAAAATTATCTTTTTATAAAAATGAAAACGGTAAAAACCAATTTTTATTTTTAGAGAGCCACCAAGAAATGCTTTCTGAATTCAAATTAATATATCCTGATTTAAAAAAAATCCCTTATGATTGGACTATTTATTATTTGAGAAAAAAAGCATTAACAAAAAAAATATCCAAAGAAGAACTTGCCTGGATATTACTGAACTTCAATCAAAAAAGAGGGTATTATCAATTGCGTGGAGAGGAACAAGAAGAAAACAAAAATAAACTAGAAGAGTTTCATACCCTTACGGTTGTGGATGTAATTGAAAGAGAAAAGGGAAAATCAGGTATATGGTACAACGTGATTCTTGAAAACGGCTGGATTTATAAACGTGAAAGCAAAATCGCATTATTTGACTGGGTTGGTAAACAAAAGAATTTTATTGTGACTACCGAGTTAAATGATGACGGAACTGTAAAACTCAACAAAGACAATGAAGAAAAGAGAAGTTTTAGATCTCCAAAAGAAGATGATTGGGGATTAAGAAAAATCAGAACAGAACAAACTATTAACCAAAGCGGAAAATCAGTTGGTTCTTATATCTATGATGAACTTTTAAAAAATCCAAATCAAAAAATAAAAGGCGAATTAGTTCGAACGATTGAAAGAAAGTTCTATAAAGATGAAATATCGAAAATTATTAAGACCCAAATAGAATTCCATTCAGCTATTTTAACAGATCGAAATCTTTATAAAAAGTGTATTGATGAACTGTACAGACATAATGATTCTCACAAAAGTAATATTAAAGACAGAGGTTTTGACTATTTATTTTTAGATGATATTATTTTTTATCAACGCCCATTAAAAAGCAAGACTTCTTTGATTAGTGATTGTAGTTTAGAACACAGGCCTATTAAAGATAAAAAAGGTGTTTTAGTAAAAGATAGTAATGGAAAGCAAATTTTAAAACCTCTAAAATGTATTGCAAAATCAAATCCTATTTTTCAAGAATTCCGATTATTACAATTTGTCAAAAACCTTAAAATTTTTAAAAAAGAAATCATAGACGATATTGATGTAACGATTGATTATTTAAAAACGGAAGAGGATTTAGTAGAATTATTCAATTGGCTAAATGATAAAGCAGAAATCAGTCAAAAACAATTTTTAGCCTATTCAAAATTCAAATTAAAAGAAGATAAATTCAGATGGAATTTTGTAGAAGACAAGATCTATCCTTGTAACGAAACCAGAAATCAATTTTTGAATGCCATCGTAAAGATTGATGTAGATAAAACTTTTTTTGATGCCAAAACCACTCAAGATTTATGGCATATTTTATATTCGGTTACTGATAAAATCGAAATTACAAAAGCAATTACCACTTTTGCTAAACGACATAATTTACCCGAGGAATTTATAGCAAATTTTTCAAAATTAAAACCTTATAAAAAAGATTATGGCTCTTATTCAGAAAAAGCAATAAAGAAGTTATTGACTTTAATGAGAAGAGATAAAACTTGGAATGAAGATGCTATTTCTAATAAAGTTACAGCAAAAATAAGCTTCATTAAAGAAAGATTAGAATCTATAAATTATGACCCATCAATTCTTGAAAAAGTATCTGATAGCGACATTCCTAAACAAGTTTTAAAAAGTTTTATAAAATGTACTGAATTCAATAAAGGCTTAAATACCTACCAAGCATCTTATTTAATATACGACAGACACAGTGAAGCTAGTGATATTTCAAAATGGAAAACTCCTGCAGATATTGAGTCCTTTTTGAAACACGATTTCAAACAACATTCCCTCCGAAATCCAATAGTTGAACAAGTTATTACAGAAACTTTACGAGTTGTAAAAGATATTTGGCAACATTATGGAGAAGGTCGAGAAAACTTCTTTAACGAAATTCATATTGAATTAGGTCGTGAGATGAAGAATAATGCTGCGGATAGAAAAAGAATTACTGACAATATCAATCAAAACGAAAATACAAACTTACGAATCAAAGCCATTTTAACGGAATTGAAAAATGATGGAGTTAATGATGTTCGCCCTTATTCCCCAAGTCAGCAAGAGATTCTAAAAATTTACGAAGAAGGAGTTTATAGTAGTGAAAACAGAAAAGAAAAATTAGAAGACATTGAGAAAATTAGGAAAAATGCGAAACCAACAACTTCTGAAATTATCAAATATAAACTTTGGCTGGAACAAGGTTATATTTCACCATATACAGGAAAATTAATTCCATTAAGTGATTTGTTTACTACAAAATATCAAATCGAACATATTATCCCACAATCAAGATTATTTGATGATTCATTATCAAATAAAGTCATTTGTGAATCTGAAGTAAATGATTTGAAAGGAAATAAGACCGCATTAGAATTTATCTTAAAAAACGAAGATAGAATTGTAACCCTAACTGGTGGAAAAACAGTTAAAATATTCACTAAAGAATCTTATAACCAACACATCACTAGCTATTACAGTAAAAATAAAAACAAGCAAAAAAGATTACTAAGTGAAGAAATACCAGAAAAATTTATCGAAAGACAATTAAATGACACTAAATACATCAGTAAGATTGTAAAAAATCTTTTGAGTAAAATAGTTAGAGAAGACGATGAACAAGAAGTAACCTCAAAACATATTGTTTCCTTAAATGGTTCAATAACTTCAAAAATGAAACAAGACTGGGGCTTGAATGATGTTTGGAATCATATTGTTACGCCTCGTTTTGAAAGACTAAATGCATTAACAAACAGTAATAAGTTTGGGAATTGGGAAAACAAATTTGGAAAAAATGTTTTTCAAGCAACAGTTCCAGATGAAATAGCCAAAGGATTTTCTAAAAAAAGAATTGACCATCGCCATCACGCTCTCGATGCATTGGTTATAGCTTGTGTAACAAAAGATCACGTAAATTACTTGAATTCAATGAACTCCGAGAGAAAAAACTATTCATTGGTTTCTAAATTAAGAGTTCAACAAGAACAAATTATAACAAAAGACAATCACGACGGAACACTTTGTGAAGAAAAGAAACTAATAGCTAAAGAATTTCATAAACCATGGACTAACTTCACTAAAGATGCTAAAGACATACTAAATCAAACCATCATCAGCTTCAAACAAAACACTAGAGTTATCAATAAAGCGGTAAACAAATATCAAGTTTGGAAAGAAGAAGATGGCGCAATGAAAAAAATCACAACTAAACAAGTAAAAGGAGATAACTGGGCGATTAGAAAACCAATGCACGCAGAAACCGTGAGTGGAAAAGTATTTTTAAAGCGAATTAAACAAAGTCATATTACTATTGCAAATGCTATTGAACAAATAGGATTGATTGTTGACAAGGAAATTAAAAAACAGCTAGTTGCAAAAATCAAGCAATATCCTAATAATAGTGATGGTTTAAAAAAGCACCTCAAAGCTTTTCCTGTAATGATTGATGGAAAAGCTATTGATAAAGTTCAAATTTATGAAACCATAGAGGCCACAGCTACTAGAGAACGAAATAATTTAGATATTACGTTTGATGAAAAAAAGATAGAAAAGATAACAGATACAGGAATTCAGAAGATTCTTTTAAATCATCTGAAACAGGAATTGTATCAAAATGCAATAGACGAAAATGGAAAAAAGATAGCTCCACATGAAGTAGCTTTTTCAGAAATAGGTATAGATGAATTAAACAAAAACATTATAGCACTCAATAATGGCAAAAATCACCAGCCTATAAAAAAAGTTCGTATTTTCGAAGAAAGTAAACGATTTTCACTTGGACAGACAGGTAGAAAAACAGATAAATATGTTGAAACCGCCAAAGGAACAAACTTATTTTTTGCAATTTATCAAGATGAAAACGGGAAACGAAATTATAAAACCATTCCTTTCAATGAAGTAATTGAAAGACAAAAACAAGGATTATGTTCTGCTCTAGAAATAGATGAAAATGGAAATTATCTTTTATTTACTCTTTCTCCAAATGATTTAGTTTATGTACCCACAGAAGACGAAAAAGAAAACATAACTACAATTAATTTTGATAAACTATCAAAAGAGCAAACAGAACGCATATATAAATTTGTAAGTTGTACTAGTGGAGAAGGTCATTTTGTTTCTAATAATTATTCAAAAGAAATAATTTCTAATGAAAATGGTTCAAATAATAAAAATGAACGAATGCTTGAATTTAACAATTCAAATACTATTTATGATGAAAAAGAAAAACCAATAATGATTAAATCCGTTTGTTGGAAACTAGAAATTGATAGACTTGGAAAAATTAAAAGAAACATCCGATAATAAATTATTCTTTCAAAAATCAATAGGATTGGGCTTTAGCCCATTCAAATAAAATTAGTATTAAGCACAAAAGGCTTTAGCAAAAAAACATTTCGGCTAAAGCCTATTCAAATCAAAATATATTAATCCCCTCCAGCTAAAGCTGGAGGCAATTCAATCCCGATAATTATCGGGAGGAGGCAATTGATAAAACAGAAAATTCAAAAATTATAAGCAATTTAAAATACAAATTATGCCTTATATCAAAACCTACATCCATTTTGTTTGGAGTACAAAAAACAGAATTCCTTTTTTGGACAGCAAAGAATTAAGACAAAAGGTTTGGCATCATATTAAAGAAAATGCCCAAGAGAAAAGGATTTTTGTTGATCATGTTAATGGATATTCAGATCATTGTCATTGTTTGATTTCTATAGGAGCAGATCAAACCATTCAAAAAATTATGCAACTCATAAAAGGGGAATCTTCTTTTTGGATTAACAAAAGTAAATTGTGTTTAGCTAAATTTGAATGGCAAGATGAATATTTTGCCGTTTCTGTTTCGGAATCTATGCTTGATAAAGTTAGAAATTACATTAGAAACCAAGAAGAACACCATAGCAAACAAACATTTGAAGAAGAATACAACGAATTTATTGCTAAATATAAATTTCAAAAAGAATAGAATTTGGCTAAAGCCATTTACATTATTATCATATCCCCCCTCCAGCTAAAGCTGGAGGCAATTCACAATTCAAAAGTTGGAGGTAATTCAAAAGTTATAGGATTCAATAGGATTGGGCTTTAGCCCATTCAATAAAAAAATGAGTTTAAAAGGCTTTAACCTAATGTTTTAGTGAATTATTTTCATTTATAAACAGCTGATTATAATTTTGTAAATTCAAAAAAATGATAAAACGTACCCTTTTCTTCGGCAATCCCGCTTATTTGAGCACAAAAAACGAGCAAATAGTAATCTCTTATCCCGACAAGGAACAAGAAACCAAAACCGTGGCTATTGAAGATATTGGTGTTATCGTTCTGGAAAATCAACAAATCACAATTACCAATGGTTTACTCGAAAAACTAACCAATAACAATGTTGCTTTAATCAATTGCGACCAGTATCATTTGCCAATAGGTTTGTTAATGCCACTCAACGGACATACAGAACAAACAGAGCGTTTTAAAAACCAGATTAATGCTTCTGTTCCTCTCAAAAAGAATTTGTGGCAACAAACCATAAGTGCCAAAATCATGAACCAAGCGGGGCTGCTCAAAGAAAAAGGAATCCCATGCCGAAAAATGGAGCTTTGGGCAAAAGAAGTTACATCGGGAGATGCACTCAATCACGAATCCAGAGCAGCTGTTTATTATTGGCAAAACCTCATCACGGTAGACGATTTTACTAGAGGACAAAAAGGAATTCCGCCCAATAATTTATTGAATTATGGCTATGCCATTTTGAGAGCGATTACGGCAAGAGCAATTGTCAGTTCTGGAATGTTACCTACTTTAGGAATCTTTCACCGCAACAAATACAACTCCTATTGCCTTGCCGACGATATTATGGAGCCCTATCGCCCGTACGTGGACTTGATTGTGTGTCACATTATGGAAACCGAAGATTCGTATGACGAATTGACAACCGATATTAAAAAACAATTGTTAAGTATTGCCAGTATAGATGTTTTTATTGACGGAAAGAATAGTCCGTTGATGGTCGCAATGAGTAGAACTACGCATTCCTTACACGAATGTTTTGAAGGAACAGCAAGGAAAATTTTATACCCTGTTTATGTATGACGAACATTACACCCGTTTAAACCAATATAGAAGTTTGTGGATATTAGTCTTTTTTGATCTGCCCACCGAAACACGGAAAGAGCGTAAAATTGCCAGTGGATTTCGCAAGAAATTATTGGACGATGGTTTTTCTATGTTCCAATTTTCGATCTATATGCGGTTTTGTGCCAGTAGAGAAAACTCCGAAGTACACACCAAAAGAATTAGGAATAATTTACCTGAACACGGCAAAATTGGGGTAATGCAAATAACCGATAAACAATTTGGGATGATGGAACTTTTTTATGGAAAAAAACCTGTAGAACCGGATAAACCTTCACAACAATTAGAGCTTTTCTAAAAAACAGAATTCTAAAAAAGTACAACTACGTGTACCTCAGTACACAAACTCAACTCTTTTTTAATTTCAAAATAAACCTATAACTACCAACATATCAAACGATTAACTCGCGGTATATTGGGAATTATAAGCTAAAATACAATTTTGAAAGCAATTCACAACATTGACTCGCTATTTTCGCATCTGTCCTAGATTGGGAATTATAAGCTAAAATACAATTTTGAAAGCAATTCACAACATTAAATTCCTACACTCTCTAAAATCTTCAATTGGGAATTATAAGCTAAAATACAATTTTGAAAGCAATTCACAACTGTTAAAGTCTTGACTTACTTTTCTTTGCTATTGGGAATTATAAGCTAAAATACAATTTTGAAAGCAATTCACAACTTTATATCAATCGACGTATCAATTGGAATTATTGGGAATTATAAGCTAAAATACAATTTTGAAAGCAATTCACAACACTTTTCAACTCCAAGTAATGATCTAAAGTATTGGGAATTATAAGCTAAAATACAATTTTGAAAGCAATTCACAACTTAAATTGTTTCTATTTCATCCTTTTGGAAATTGGGAATTATAAGCTAAAATACAATTTTGAAAGCAATTCACAACATACTCGGTGTCTCCATCTGCCAAATCCATATTGGGAATTATAAGCTAAAATACAATTTTGAAAGCAATTCACAACTATGTGGATGCTTGATAAGAAGAACTATTATTGGGAATTATAAGCTAAAATACAATTTTGAAAGCAATTCACAACTGTTTTTTTGGGCATTGATGAAAACACATGATTGGGAATTATAAGCTAAAATACAATTTTGAAAGCAATTCACAACTGGCATCGGTTCGCGCCTTGTTTAGTTTGATTGGGAATTATAAGCTAAAATACAATTTTGAAAGCAATTCACAACTATATTTGTTAACTAAATAAATAAAACATTATTGGGAATTATAAGCTAAAATACAATTTTGAAAGCAATTCACAACATATAATGGTGCCAACTACACAAAAACAAGATTGGGAATTATAAGCTAAAATACAATTTTGAAAGCAATTCACAACAACCACTGTTATCAGCATACCACTTAACATATTGGGAATTATAAGCTAAAATACAATTTTGAAAGCAATTCACAACATAAATGGATAGATAAAGACGAAACAGGAATTGGGAATTATAAGCTAAAATACAATTTTGAAAGCAATTCACAACTAGTAGGCTTTTCATTTGTAAAAGCATTCAATTGGGAATTATAAGCTAAAATACAATTTTGAAAGCAATTCACAACTGGCGGTCGGGGTTAAAATAGCTATAGAGGATTGGGAATTATAAGCTAAAATACAATTTTGAAAGCAATTCACAACAAGATATTGATCGCGGTAATTTTGTGGAAGATTGGGAATTATAAGCTAAAATACAATTTTGAAAGCAATTCACAACAAAGACATTGCCACGTGCAAAGAATACGTTATTGGGAATTATAAGCTAAAATACAATTTTGAAAGCAATTCACAACGAATATTCCTTATCAATCGTGTTTATATCTATTGGGAATTATAAGCTAAAATACAATTTTGAAAGCAATTCACAACCATGGGGAGGCACAACGACGTCAAGCAAGTATTGGGAATTATAAGCTAAAATACAATTTTGAAAGCAATTCACAACAGCCGCGTTAGATTTAGCTATTGAAGACGCGTTGGGAATTATAAGCTAAAATACAATTTTGAAAGCAATTCACAACGTGAGCTGGCTGTTTCTCTAAATGGCTCTAGTTGGGAATTATAAGCTAAAATACAATTTTGAAAGCAATTCACAACTACCTGCGTATAGATCCGCTGCTTTTCTTTGTTGGGAATTATAAGCTAAAATACAATTTTGAAAGCAATTCACAACAAAGCTGATTGTTTCATATTTATTTATTTAGTTGGGAATTATAAGCTAAAATACAATTTTGAAAGCAATTCACAGCACGGACAGCATTTTTTTGTTGTTATCACAGTTACCTATTTTCACTCGATATACACCACTCCATTTTCTCAAAAAACTGATCACATTTATCCCAAAAAGACATCCACAATTAAAATCCCTAGCTAAAAACAAGAATTTTAGACACAATCTAACTATAAATAAAGGATTTATTTTGAATTTTGACACACCTTCACTATCTTTCGCATTCAATAAATAGAAACCTTAAACATTCACAAAATGTTAGAAGAAAAGAACGATAACCTGTCTCTTCACGAAAATCAGACAGACGGAAGAACAGTCAATGAATTGCAAGAAACAATTCAATCGGAAACGACTATAGTAGCCGAAACTGAAATCAGTGATGCTGCAGCAGAAGAAAATACGGTGAACCCTGTTTCTGAACCAGTGCTTTCGAATGAAGTTGAGGCAAACGAAAATCAAAACGTTATTGATGCCATTGCAGATTCAAATGCTGAAGAAAGTGAAGATGAAACGCTGAAAGAACGTCATGACATTCCGATGTTGGATTACGAAGCATTACCGATGGATACCCTTGTAGAAGAATTGAAGAATTTGGCTACAAACGAAAAAGTAATGTCTGTAAAGGAACATGTTGAAGAAATCAAAAAAGCATTTTTAGCAAAATACAATCACCTTATAGAAGAGAAAAAAGAAGAATTCAATCAGGAAAATCAAGATCCAAACGAAGAATTTCAATACCATTCTCCTCTAAAAACAAAGTTTGATCAATACTATACCCTTTATAGAGACAACAAAAATACTCATTTCAAGAGTTTACAAACCAATTTGAAATCAAACTTAGAGGTACGATTGGCTATTGTTGAAGAGTTAAAAGAGTTAATCAACCCACAAGCAAACATCAAAGACACCTTAAAACATTTTAATGAATTAAGGGAACGTTGGAAAAATGCGGGTTCTATTCCAAAAGATAAATACAATCACGTTTGGAATAATTTCCATTTTCATGTTGAGAATTTTTATGACTATTTGCATCTTGACAGAGAAGCCAGAGACATTGATTTCAAGCACAATTTAGAGCAAAAACAAAAAATTATCGCTCGTGTGCAAGAATTGGTAAACGAGGTTGATATCAATAAAGCTTTTAGAGAATTACAAGATTTACACCGAATCTGGAAAGAGGAAATTGGACCTGTTTCAAGAGAGCATCGCGATGCAATTTGGAACCAATTTAGCGAGCTAACAAAAAAAATGCATGATAAGCGTGAAGTGTTGTTTGAAAACCAAAGAGGAACTGAGCTTGAAAATTTAAACAAGAAAAAAGAGATCATTGCTGCAATTGAAGTTTTGGCTACCGAAAAAGTAAATTCGCATTCGCAATGGCTTGCCCAAATTGAAAAAGTAGAAGCTTTACGTACCGCTTTTTTCTCTGCAGGAAAAGTTCCATCGGATGTAAATGAGGATACTTGGTTAGCTTTTAAAACGGCCGTTAGAAATTTTAATACTTTTAAAAATTCATTTTATAAAGACATTAAAAAAGACCAAAACGAAAATCTAAATAAAAAAATAGCACTTGTAAATAAAGCGAAAGAACTACAGGAAAGCGTTGATTTTTCTGCAACTACTCCAATCATGAAGCAAATTCAAGAAGAGTGGAAACAAATAGGTCATGTTCCTAGAAAATATTCAGATAAAATCTGGAACGAATTTAGAGAAGCTTGCAATCATTATTTTGACAAATTAAAAGAGCAAAAAAATGAAGAAAATGTTGAAGAAGTAGAAGCTTTTGACAAAAAGAAAGCCTACTTGGAAACTTTAAGAGAGTTTCAATTGACAGGTGATCACAAAACTGATTTGGATGCCATCAAATTGCATATCGAAACTTGGAAAAGCTTTGGTAAAGTTCCTTTCCCAAGACGACATATCGAAGGAAAATTCAACAAGATTCTTGATGCTTTGTTTGAAAAATTAAGCTTGAGCAAAAAAGACACCGAAATGATGCGTTTCGCCAACAGAATGGATCATTTATCTGAAAGCAACGACACTAGAAAACTAGATAATGAGAAGATTTTCTTAATGCGTAAGATTGAAGAGGTGCAGAATGAAATATTTCAATTAGAGAATAACATTCAATTCTTTACTAATACAAAAAATGCCAAAAAAGAAAATTCAATAGTTTTAGAAGTTAGAAAAAACATCGCTATCCACAAAGAAAGCCTTGATGTTTGGAAAGAAAAACTAAAACAATTAAGAAATATGAACCAAGGATAAGTTTCTACCTGTTTAATTAAAAAAACCTCGTGCTATTTGTAGTTCGAGGTTTTTTTTATATAAATTATCCCGATATGATAAATATCATTTTAATTCCTAAAATGTCACACTAAATTTGTCTCTATAAAACATTCAAATTATGAAAAACTCACTGATTCAAAAATACAATGTTCCTGGCCCAAGATACACTAGCTATCCAACGGTACCTTATTGGGATGAATCTGGGTTTACAAATCAAATTTGGATAGAGACCCTCAAAAAGTCATTTCTTGAAAGCAACGTAAAAGAAGGTATCAGCCTTTATATACACCTCCCCTTTTGTGAAAGTTTATGCACATTTTGTGGATGCAACAAACGTATAACAAAAAATCATGGGGTTGAAAACCCATATATAGAAGCCGTTTTAAAAGAATGGACTTTGTATTGTAATCTACTTGGTGAAAAACCAAAAATTAAAGAAATTCATTTAGGTGGTGGTACGCCCACTTTTTTCTCTGTTCAAAACTTAGAAGACCTTATTAATGGTATTTTTTCTCATGCCGAAAAAGCAGAGGGTTACGAATTTAGTTTTGAAGGCCATCCTAATAATACGACCTATGCCCATTTGCAAAAATTATACGATTTAGGTTTTAGAAGAGTCAGTTTTGGTGTTCAAGATTATTCAGAGAAAGTACAAAAAGCAATTCATAGAATTCAACCTTTTCACAATGTAGCAAAAGTTACTTTTTGGGCAAAAGAAATAGGCTATACTTCAGTGGGACATGATATTATTTTCGGGTTACCCTTTCAAGAAATTGAAGATGTGGTAGATACCATAGAAAAAACAAACTCACTACAACCTGATCGATTGGCATTTTATAGTTATGCCCATGTGCCTTGGATAAAAGGAAATGGACAACGTGGATTTAATGATGAAGACATCCCTAAAGACGATGAAAAAAGAAAACTATACGAAATAGGAAAAGAATTGCTGTTTGAAAATGAATATCATGAAATAGGCATGGATCATTTTGCTTTAAAAAAAGACAGTCTATACCATTCTTTTGAGAACAAAACCTTGCATAGGAATTTCATGGGATACAGTTCCTCTAAAACCCAGTTGATGATTGGATTAGGGGTTTCGGCAATCAGTGACAGTTGGTACAGTTTTGCCCAAAACGTTAAAAATCTAGAAGATTATTATCAATTATTGGAATGGGATAAATTACCAGTCTATAGAGGACATTTATTATCTACCGAAGATCTGCTAATTAGAAAACACATCTTGAATTTAATGTGTCAATTTGAAACCAGTTGGGAGGATTCTGCCAATTATTTTACTGAAATACCTGAAATTCTAATTCAACTTAAAGAAATGGAAAAGGATGGTTTATTGATTATAGGTGAAAATAAAATTCAAGTTACCGAAGAAGGAAAGCCTTATGTTCGCAATATTTGCATGGCATTCGATTTACGATTAAAAAGAAAAGCACCAGAAACTGCTTTATTCTCAATGACCATTTAAATAAGCAACTAAGATTCTGAGTATCTAAGACAGAGTAGATTACAATTTTAATTTCAGCATTACTAGGTTAGCAACGATACCCTATAAAAAAAGCCAATTAGTGACAATTGGCTTTTTCTTGTATAAATAAACTCATATTAGAAGGAGAAACATAGGGTATTCCGAGGCCTAAACCTCTTAAAATAAACAGCACCCCAATTAATACACCAACATAAGGAATTACTTTTTGAATCTTATTCCGAATAGGAACTGACAAAAAGGAATTGACATAAACCACGGCGCTCATCAAAGGCACCGTTCCTAGTCCAAATAACAGCATATATAAAACTCCAAAGCCAGCACTTTGCATGGCAATAGCGCCAAACAAGGCAACATAAACCATCCCACAAGGCAGAAAACCATTGAGCAACCCTATAATAAACAAGGATTTAAAGCTTTTATTTTTAAAATGACTGCCTAGAGTTTGCTTCATTTTTGAAATCCATCTAAAAACCGGTTTCGAAAAATTATATTGAGCAAAAACTTTCTCGGGTATTAAAATCACTACAATCATTGCAACGCCAATAATAACAGACATTTGCTGTTGAATACCAGCCAAAAAAAGACCTTTTCCCAACAACCCAAATAACAATCCAATGCTCCCGTAAGCCGTTAATCGTCCCAAATGATAAGTAAAAATTTGAGTTGTTTTTTTTGCAGGATTATTTCGTTCTACAGGCAACATCATAGCAATAGGACCACACATTCCTATGCAGTGAAAACTACTGATTAAACCGAATAAAAAGGCTGTATAAAGCATGGGGATTTTAGATTGCAGAATTTAGATTTTAGAATGCAGATTTTAGAATAAAGATGATAGAACACAGAATATAGGATTTTGTAATAAAACCAATTCTATCTTTTTTTTCATCTATACTCTTAATTCTATTCTCTCTACTCTAATTTCTTTTTATTTTACGTAAATCTCTTCTTTGGTCAAATAGAGCTTTCCATTATATTGCCATTCCATATTGACATCCCAAACCCCTCCAATAAGTTTTGATTTAGGAATAGACATACTGGAATTGGATAATGAAATTGGGACTTGAAAATCGAATTTTTTATTAGATGGTCGATAAAGAGCAACTATCCCTTTAACGTCATTTGGTATAAAATCAGCAGGAAAAACAATATTGATTCCATTGGCATCAATTGTAATAACTGGCTTTGCTTTTAAATCATGTGCATTTTGAATGCGTGCCATTTCATCTTGAAAATGAACATCATGCTTGTAATATTCTTCAACCACTAATTCATTATCATACTTACTGTCCGATTGCACTTTTAGAACAAAATATAATATAAAGCTCATAAACAACGCAAAAGCAATTACGATAGAAGTTCCCCAATTAATTTTCATTTTTATTTTTTTTAGTATATTTTATTTAACTGCTGAATACTTCACTGAGTACACAAAGACTAATCAAAACTTCTTGGACTTAGAAAATTCGTATAAGTAGTTTCAATTTTTTTATTTCCTTCATAAACATCAATTTCAACCTTGGTTTTATCGGTTTCCAATAAAAACTTATTAATTTCGAGAAACATAGTACCGCTGGACATTCCTTGTTTCGGCACTTTTAAATCCTGAATACCTACAACTTTTAAAGTTCCTTTAATTCCAACCAATTTAAAATGAATATCATTAATATCATTGCTGGTTTTATTGATAATTTTAAAAGTATAAATATTACTGATGTTATCTCCTTTGTGTTGATAGAGCTGCCCTGGCAATCTAAAAATAGTGGTTTCGATTTCTGTTCTTAAAAACAATAATCCAAAAAGCACTCCAATTAATATAGCCAATATAGCGGTGTAGCCTTTCATCCTGGCAGTGAACTTAAACTTGGCTTTGGTTTCTATTTCATCTTCCGAAGCATAACGAATAAGCCCCAAGGGCAATCCTACGCTTTTCATTATAGTATCACATTCATCAATACAAGCAGTGCAATTCACACATTCCAGTTGAACTCCGTTACGAATATCAATTCCTGTAGGACAAACATGTACACATTGCTTACAATCAATACAATCCCCTTTACCTGAAGCTGCTCTGTCTTCTTGCTTATTGAATTTGGCCCTTCCTACTTCTTTCTCACCACGAACAAAATCATAGGCCACATTTATTGATTTTTTATCCAATAAAACGCCTTGCAATCTTCCGTAAGGGCAAGCAATAATACAGACTTGCTCCCTAAACCAGGCAAAGACAAAATAAAAAACACTCGTAAAAATCAATAAGGAAATAAAGGTACTTGTATTGGCAAAAGGACCGTTTTCAATTAATCTGAATAATTCATCACTTCCGATAAGATAGGCTAAAAACACATTGGCTATTAGAAAAGAAATAACAAGGAAGACAAACCACTTTGTGGCTTTTTTTCGGATTTTCTCTGTGTTCCATTCTTGTTTTTCCAAGCGAATTTGTGCTCCACGATCTCCTTCTATCCAATATTCAATTCGACGGAAAACCATTTCTAAAAAGATAGTTTGCGGACAAATCCACCCACAAAAAATACGCCCAAAAATCACAGTGAATAGGATCACAAACACTACTCCTATAATCATAAAGATTACAAAAAGATAAAAATCTTGTGGCCAAAAAGGAAAACTAAATATATTAAAACGGCGTTCCAACACATTAAACATCATGAATTGGTTCCCATTTATTTTTATAAACGGATTGGCAACCAGAATGATCAATAAAAAATAACTGACCCACTTTCTATAGTCATAAAATTTACCAGAAGGTTTTTTTGGATAAATATATTTTCTATTCCCCTCTTTATCAATCGTTCCTATGGTATCTCTAAAAGCTTCGTCTGGAATTTTTGACATTGTATTTGATTTTAATACTTAATTTAAAAATTATCTTTGTCAAAGTTAGAAACTTTTACAAAGATAATTTTAGATAAAAAGGCTATTGCCTTACTTGCAACAAAATAGTCATTGCTATTTTGGATTTTCATCAACCCAAACATCTCCTTCTGGTGCTTTTGGATCTTTTGGATTACTCCCTTTAAGAGATATAATATAACTGGCAACCGCTTGAATTTCTTTAGGTTTTAAGGTTCCTTTCCATGCAATCATCCCTTTTCCGTCACGACCACCATTGGTAATAGTGTGAAATAAGTTTTTTATTCCACCACCCAAAATCCATTGCTCATCGGTTAAGTTTGGCCCAATAGTTCCGCCACCATCAGCTCTATGACAGGCCACACAATTGGTGTCAAAAATAGCTTTACCAGATGTTAAATCCGCAGGATCAGTCAATTCAGTAACTGTTTTCTCATCCATCAAATCTGGAGCTGTTTTCATATATTCAGCAACTTCAATTTTGGCTTGAGCCATTTCACTTTTAAGTTCGGCTTCTTGATCAGGAGCGCCCATAATTTCATAACGAACCAAATAAACCACTGAAAAAACAATACAGGCATAGAATAAATACACCCACCATGGCGGCAAATTATTGTCTAACTCTTTAATGCCATCATAATCATGATCCATCAAGAGCTGCTTTTCATCTTCAATTGGCACCGTTTTTGTCAAACTTTGCATCAAATTCTTGTACCAACTTTTCTCTTTTAGACTTAATTCGTCTTCTTGAGCTAATCTTGCTTTTTCCTCATCCGAAAGCAATTGATAGGTAACTGTATTTACGGCTTTTAGCGTAATTTCTATTGCAATTAAAAGAAAAAGCAATACAAATAAAAAACCTAAAACCATTGGATATTTAACAAATGCAGGATGGTCTCCTGAATCTATAAAGTATTCCATCGCTCCAAAAATGGAGAAAAATATCACAAGGACTCTTATATAAGGTGGAATTATTTTTTTCATTATAAATATATTTTTGAAATTATACAATTTAATCTTCTAATGGAATTTGGCTCATCTCATCAACCGTTTCTTTTTTGTATGAGTAAACCCAAATTCCTAACCCTAGAAAAAAGAAAAAGAAAATTAATAACGATAGTATTGGAAAAATTGCAACTCCTGCAATGGTTTCCATATTGTGTTTTATCTGTTCGAACATAACGTTACTATTTAGTTATTCTTTAACTTTAATATCAGTACCAAGTCTCTGAATGTAAGCAATTAACGCTACAATCTCTCTTTCATTCATTGGAACAAATTTCTCTCCTCTTGCTTCGGCTTTTTTCTTACTCTCATCATAACTTTTCACAAAATCAGGGTCATTTTTAAGACTTTCTTCAATTGCAATTGCTTGAGTACGTAAATCTTTCAAACCATTTGCTACTTGGGCTACCGTATAAGGAACTCCAAGAGTAACCATTGCTTGCATTTTCTTTTCGGTCAAAGAAATATCCATCGCTTTATTATCAAACAGCCATTTGTAACCTGGCATAATAGATCCTGCAGATGTACTTTGTGGATTCCACATGTGGTTAAAATGCCAATTGTCATTGTATTTTCCTCCAACTCTATGCAAATCAGGACCTGTTCTTTTAGAACCCCAAAGGAATGGGTGATCGTAAACAAACTCTCCTGCTTTAGATTGTGGCCCATAACGCTCTACTTCACTACGGAAAGGACGAACTGATTGAGAGTGACAACCCACACAACCTTCACGGATATACAAATCACGTCCTTCTAATTCTAAAGGAGAATACGGTTTTACGCTTGCAATTGTTGGAATATTCGATTTTACCATAATCGTAGGTACGATTTGAATAATCCCTCCTATTAATATGGCTATTGTCGCGAATATTGCCATTTTAATTGGTTTTCTTTCCAACCAAGAATGGTATTTCTCTCCTTTAATTCTTCCTTCACTGATAACTTGCAATGCAGGAGCTTCAGCCAATTCATCCTCTACTTCTTCTCCGGCTCTTACCGTTTGGATAATATTATAAACCAACGTTAACATTCCAACCAAATACATAGAACCACCAATTGCTCTCATCCAATACATTGGCATGATTTGAGTAACCGTTTCAAGGAAATTACCATAGGTCAATGTACCGTCTGGATTAAATTGTTTCCACATAGAGGCTTGCAAGAAACCGGCCAAATACATTGGCAATGCGTATAATATAATTCCCAAAGTTCCAATCCAAAAGTGGAAATTCGCCAATTTAGTAGAGTACAAAGTGCTTTTTGTCATTCTTGGAATCAACCAATAAATAATACCAAAAGCCATAAAACCATTCCATGCCAATGCACCTACGTGAACGTGTGCAACAATCCAATCCGTATAGTGCGCAATAGCATTTACATTTTTAAAAGAAAGCATCGGCCCTTCAAAAGTGGCCATACCGTAACCTGTCATTGCAACAACAAAAAACTTCAAAACAGGTTCTTCACGAACTTTATCCCAAACTCCTCTTAAAGTTAAAAGACCGTTTATCATACCTCCCCAAGATGGAGCAATCAACATTACTGAAAATACAACTCCTAAATTTTGAGCCCAGTTAGGCAAAGCAGAATACAATAAATGGTGAGGTCCTGCCCAGATGTATAAAAATATTAAGGACCAAAAGTGGATGATAGATAATCTATAAGAATACACAGGACGATTGGCTACTTTTGGCACAAAATAATACATTAAACCTAAAAATGGAGTGGTCAAGAAAAAGGCCACCGCATTATGACCGTACCACCATTGCACTAATGCATCTTGGACTCCTGCATAAACAGAATAACTCTTCATAGCAGAAACCGGCAACTCTAAACTATTAAAAATATGCAATACCGCAACGGTAATAAATGTGGCTAAATAAAACCAAATGGCAACATACAAATGGCGTTCTCTACGTTTTAACATGGTACCAATCATATTGATTCCAAAAGCTACCCAGATCAAAGCAATTGCAATATCTATAGGCCATTCCAATTCAGCATACTCTTTTGAAGAAGTATATCCTAATGGCAACGAAATAGCAGCCGCAACAATGATTAATTGCCAACCCCAAAAATTCAGGTTACTCAAAAAATCACTATACATTCTGGCCTTTAATAATCGCTGTAGCGAATAATAAACACCTGCAAACATAGCGTTCCCGACAAAGGCAAAAATAACTGCATTGGTATGTAAAGGTCTCAATCTACCAAAACTCAACCATGAAATTCCATCGGTCAAATTGGGAAAGAGAAACATAGTAGCTAAAATAAGACCTACTAACATCCCTACCACTCCAAAAAGTATAGTGGCATAAATGAACTTCTTTACAATTTTGTTGTCATAATAAAATTGTTGCATTTCCATATATATAATTGTTTTTAAAATTGTTTAAAATTGGTGTTTTTAAAATATCAAAAGTTTGGAGATTTAACTTTTGGTCGTCGATTTGCTTTTTTTGGATTTAATCAATTCATCATCAAAAAGCATTCTAACTGAAGGGGTATAATCGTCATCATATTGTCCGGATTTTACTGCAAAAACAAAGGCAATAAAAAATCCAATGGCAACGAAAATACTAATAGCTATCAATAAATATATAACGCTCATATCTTAATATTAGGTTAACAAAAGTAGAGTCATCACTTTTAAGAAAAAATGATAATTATCATATTTAATCGAATATGTTAAAATTATGAAAAAAAAATCAAACAATTCCCTGTTAAACTATTTTATTTTCCGGGAATAGTAATTGCTCATCACGGTTACAAAACTCACTATCGTTATGGTACTCAGCGGCATAATAATTGCAGCCACCAAAGGCAGGAGGTTCCCGGTAATGGCAAAAGACAATCCTACCACATTGTACAAAAGTGACAATATGAAGCTCATTTTAATTGTTATAATCGCTTTTTTGGATAGTTTTAAAAAGTAGTGCAGTTTTTTAAACTCTTTAGCATCCAAAATAGCGTCGCAAGCAGGTGAAAAAACATTGACATTCTCAGAAATCGATATCCCAACGTTACTTTGCGCCAAAGCGCCGGCATCATTAAGACCATCACCTACCATCATCACATTTTTACCTTGTTCTTGCAACCCTTTAATAAACTCTAATTTTTGTTCCGGTTTTTGATTAAAAATCATTTCGGTACCAGCAGGCAAAAGCGTTGCTAATAAAGCACGTTCCCCTTCATTATCTCCTGACAATACTTTGATTTGATATTGCGTGCTCAAATCGCCAAACAATTTTGACAATCCTTCTCTATATTCATTATTAAAGACATATTTTCCACAATACACATCTCTAATTTTTATATGAACTGATGTTTGCTGAATACTGCTCTTTTCAATTTTACCAACAAAATCAGCAGAACCCATTTGAACCTGAACACCATCAATTATGGCCTGAATCCCTTTACCTGTTATTTCTTCGAATGAATCTAGTTTTAATCGCTTCCCTTCCGGCAAAAAGTCATATAACATCCTACTCAAAGGATGATTCGAAGCACGAAGCACATTTTTTATAAAAACCAGATTAGATTCGGTAAGAGCTTCACCTTCAAAAGAAATATTCGATTTTGTATTTGTCGTTATTGTACCTGTTTTATCAAAAACAATCGTATCTACTTTGGCCAATTGCTCAATAACTAAAGCATTTTTAAGGTAAAAATATTTACTCCCTAAAATTCGCAGCATATTTCCCATAGTAAACGGAGCTGTCAATGCTAGGGCGCAAGGACAGGCCACGATAAGGACAGCCGTAAAAACATTGAAGGCAGTATTGGCATCAAAAAATATCCAATAACCAAATCCGGCAAATGCAATCAATAGCAAAATTGGGGTAAAGTATCGGCTAATTTGATCCGTTATGGTTTTGTGCTTTTGCTCCACATTTTTCTGAAAAACATCATTACTCCACAATTGCGTTAGATAACTTTGTGAAACCGAATGTAAAACTTCCATTTCTATCACTTTCCCAATTTGTTTTCCTCCCGCAAATACTTTGTCACCAGATTTTTTCGTGATCGGGATAGCTTCTCCGGTAACAAAACTATAATCAATATCGGCTTTATCCGAAATTAAAATCCCGTCAACTGGAATTAATTCTTGGTTTCTTATCAGTAATCGATCTCCTTTTTGAATATCATAAACTGGCACACTTTCTTCGGTAGTATCACTTTTTATTTTGGTAATGGCTATTGGGAAATACGATTTAAAATCCCTCTCGAAACTTAAAAAACTATAGGTTTTAATTTGGAACATTTTTCCCAATAACATAAAGAAAATCAAGCCCGTTAAACTATCAAAAAAGCCAGAACCATAATCCATTACAATATCAAAAGTGCTACGGATAAACATAACCACTATTCCCAAAGCAATAGGAATATCAATGTTAAGCATTTTGGTTTTAATGCTTTTAATAGCCGAAACATAATAACCACTGGCCGAATATAAAAAAGAAGGCAAGGATAATGCAAAAATCAATCCCCTAAAAAAAGGCTTGTAATTATCCAGCCAATATTCATTGACTTCAAAATATTCAGGAAAGGAAAGCAGCATAATGTTTCCAAAACAAAAGAAAGCCACCCCTAATTTATAAGTCAAACTTCTATCGACATTGTTTTTACCCGTTTCGTAATTTTCTAGGCTTATATAAGGTTCATACCCTATGGAGCTCAATAAATAAACAATATCTTTCAGAGAAACAATCTCAGGATTATAATTGATTCGCACTTTTTTCTCAGGAAAATTAACTTGAGAGGTATTTATTCCTTTTTGAAGACGTTGTAAATTCTCTAAAATCCAAATACAAGAGCTACAATGAATATGAGGGATATTAAGTGAAATAATAGCAGTTGAATCTTCTTGAAATTCCAACAATTTAGCCACAATGCTTTCATTATCTAAAAAATCATATTTACCGCTAATATCCTGTGGAGTTGCACCAGGTGCATTTTCAAAATCATAATAACAGGTCAAATCATTCAGACTGAAAATTTCGTACACCGTTTTACAACCATTGCAACAAAACTCTTTTTCATCAAAAAGTATTTGCTCTTCTTTTACAATATCTAAACCACAATGAAAACAGTTGTTTTTCTCCATAAATAAAACTTCTTAATGCGACCGCAAAGATTACAAATTGATTAACTCAAAAAAAATGATATTTATCATATAAATGTATAACTTTGCAACCTCAAATCCTATTTCATCATGAGTAAATGCGAACAATGTATCGTGAGAGAATTTAGTTCTTTAAAAGCACTAAATAAAGACGAACTTATAAAACTATCCGATTGTAAAACATCAAAACTTATCAAAAAAGGAGAACATATTTTTGAAGAAGGCGAAAATGTAAACGGTATTTTTTGCATAAAAGACGGTATTTGCAAACTAACCAAATTGAGCCCAAATGGTAAAGATCATATCGTTAAGTTGGTTACCAAAGGAGAACTATTAGGACAACGATCTATGATCAGTGACGAACCTGCTAATTTAAGTGCCATTGCCTTAGAAGACATGCACGTTTGCTTCATTCCAAAAAATGAAATCATGGGATTCTTTGACAAAAACAACCAGTTTTCTATGAACGTAATGAAAACAATATGTGGCGACTTAAAAACTGCCGATGATCATATGGTTAATATGGCGCAAAAATCAGTAAAAGAAAGATTAGCAGAGACTTTAATCTATCTACATGATACTTTTGGCATTAACAAAGATGAAACGCTAAAAGTACAGCTTTCAAGAGATGAACTAGCCAGTATGATAGGAACCGCAACCGAAAGTTGCATTCGATTGCTGTCTGATTTTAATAAATTAGGATTGATTGAATTGGTAGGTAAAAAAATTGTCTTGAAAGATATTAATAAGTTAAAGAAAATGGCTGATTAAAGTTTGAAACTGTTTTCTGTTTTCTGTTTTCTGTTTTCTGTTTTCTGTTTTCTGAACACTGAACACTTCCTTTTAGAGTTTCTTCGCTTCGTTCCAAAAAACATCCATCTCTGCAAGAGTCATATCCATAAGAGGTTTTCCCAACTCATCTGCTTTACTCTCTAAATACTGAAAGCGTTTGATGAATTTCTTATTGGTTCGTTCCAATGCATCTTCGGGATTTATGTTTAAAAAACGGGCATAATTAATCATTGAAAATAAAACATCCCCAAACTCGGATTCCATTTTATCTTGATCTCCAGCTTCGACTTCAACTTGTAATTCTTGCAACTCTTCCTGAACTTTATCCCAAACCTGGTGAGATTCTTCCCAATCAAACCCTACTCCCTTTACTTTATCCTGAATTCGGCTCGCTTTTACCAATGCGGGTAAACTTTTTGGAACACCCTCCAAAACCGATTTCTTGCCTTCTTTTAGTTTCAGTTTCTCCCAATTTTGCTTTACTTCTTCTTCATCTTTTACCACTACATCACTGTAAATATGGGGATGACGGTGAATGAGTTTTTCACAGATATCATTACATACATCGGCCATATCAAAATCATTGCTTTCACTTCCTATTTTGGCATAAAAAACAATATGCAAGAGCAAATCCCCCAATTCTTTCTTTACTTCATTTAAATCATTATCTAATATGGCATCGCCTAACTCATAGGTTTCTTCAATGGTAAGATGACGTAATGTTTGCATGGTTTGCTTTTTATCCCAAGGGCATTTTTCACGCAAATCGTCCATTATATCTAATAATCTTTTGAAAGCTTGGAGTTGAAGATCTTTATTCATTTTATGATTTTATATTTGGAATCTAACTTTGAGGGTTCAATCCAAATTATTGATTTTGAAGATTATTATTTAACAACGGCTACAAAAATAAAAAAATCCTGTCAAGAAAAATTCTCAACAGGATTAAATATAATTTAAAATTTAAATTACTCTTTTTTAGCTTTTGCTTTTTTAGCTGGAGCTTTCTCTTTTTCGGCTACAACTTCCTCTGCTACTGGAGCTACTTCTTCTTCAACAACAGGAGCTTCATCTACAATCATACCTCTTTCTTGAAGCATATTGTACCAATTTAATATTTTCTTGATGTCTGACGGATATACTCTTTCTTCATCGTATTCTGGCAATATTTCTCTAAAGTAAGAAGACAATTTAGCATTATCTTCTTTATGAGAAATTGCTTGTCCTTTATTTTCTTTATTGGCAATGTTTTGCATGATTTCAGCCAATGGTTTTTCAGCTTCATAAGTGTAAATCGAAATTTCAGACAATAAACTTACATTGCTTTTTAAACTTACCGTTACTTTTTTCCCATCCAACAATGACTCAGCAACAAAACCAGTACGCGTTTGTACTTTTAAAACATATAAACCTGGTTTTCCTGAAATGGATAATATTTTCTCTAAATTCATTTTATATTTTTTTACTTATTTTTTTAAAACTGAACACTAAAAACGGTAAATTAATCATTAAATTATCTTCCCTTTTTTCCAAAAAATTTCATTCTATAATCTTGAAAAGTCTTTCCTTCGATAATGTTTTTTAATTTCTTTTGAATCAAACGTTTCTTCAATGAAGAAATTTTATCCGTAAACAAAATACCTTCAATATGATCGTATTCGTGCTGAATCACTCTTGCAATCAAACCATCAAAAACTTCGGTTTTCATCACAAAATCTTCTTCACAATATTCAATTGTTATTGTAGGGTTTCTGTACACATCTTCACGGACATCAGGAATACTTAAACATCCTTCGTTAAAAGCCCATTCTTCCCCCTCTTCTTTGATCATTTTTGCATTGATAAAAGTTCTTTTGAACCCTTTCAATTGATCTTGCTCTTTGTCTTCCAAATCTTCATCATCACTAAAAGGGGTAGTATCTACAACAAATAATCGCAATGACAACCCCACTTGCTCAGCAGCTAGACCAACACCACATGCATTATACATCGTATCATACATATTTGCTATAATCTCTTTCAAATTTGGATATTCAGGAGTAAGCTCTTCTCCTATTTTTCTCAAAACAGGATCACCATATCCTATAATTGGTAATATCATTCGTGTTGTATTAATTAGTAACTATTGTAAATTAAAGGATAATTCCATTTAATTCGGTTGGCAAAAATAGTAAAAAAATAGTCAATGATTAATCCCATTTTAATAATTAGCGTTTTTTTGTAATTTAGGCTTTAATCCTGTAACAAAGACCTATTAAATCCCTACAAACTGTATCTTTGTGTTAAATCAATAATTATGATCAATAAAATAGAAAAATTCACCGATAGCACTTATTTTACCAATGCTTTAAAAGCAACTCTATCTGCGGTTTTACCTGTTTTATTATTCTCATATTTAGGTCATTTTGAAATTGGGTTTACCATTGCTCTCGGTGCTTTCTTAACATATCCAAGTGACATTCCGAGCAGTTTAAAACATAAAATTAAGGGGATATTATTTACATCATTTTTGATTGCAAGTATTAATTTGCTCATTAATCTTTTCTATCCTTTTCCTTGGCTTTTCTATCCTTTTTTTATCCTATTATTGTTTGTATTATCAATGATATCAGTTTATGGACAAAGAGCCACGATTGTATCTTTTTCGGCATTACTAACTGTATCGTTGTCCTTTGCGCACATGAATACCGGATTAGAAATGGTTAAATATGCCGCATTACTCCTATCTGGTGGATTACTTTACTTATTTATATCACTCCTTTTTTATTACATAAGACCCAATAGATATGCCGAATTGGAAGTAACGGAGTGTATCAAATTAACTTCAAAATACCTGAAACTAAGAGGTGATTTATGGAAAATCGGTGCTGATAAAAAAGCAATAATCGAAAAACAGTTGCATTTACAAGTAGAGCTCAATACAATACATCACAATATAAGAAGTGTTCTTATTGGAAAACAAGTCAATTCTGTCACTTCCAATCAAAACAGAAAAATGCTAATTGTTTTTATTTCCTTGGTTGAAATATTAGAATTGGCATTATCAACAGCATTTGACCATGATAAATTACATCAAAAATTTGATGATCATCCTAAAGTTTTATCCACTTATCAAAACTTAGCCTATAATTTGGCTGCTACTTTAAAAGAATTATCTAAAAATATAAATACCCGAACAAGATACGTTTCAAAACACAATTTATTCAAAGACCTTGGCGCGCTTGAACTAGCTATTACAGCATACAAAAATGACTTAGGAACTACAGCAGCCTCCGAAGGCGTTTTTATGTTAACAACGATGCTGGAATATGCAGAAAAACAAATAGAAAAAATTAAAGTTATTGAACGTGCCTTTACTTTAGCCACCAATACCTATGAATTTAACGGTAAAGACAAAGATTTAGAAAAATTTTTAACCCCTCAATATTATCCTTTAAGCACCTTTGTTCAGAATTTGAGTTTATCATCTACCATTTTCAGGCATTCCTTAAGACTAACTGTTGCCATTATAATTGGCGGTATCATTGGAAAACTGCTTCCTTTTCAAAATATTTATTGGATTTTGATGACCATCATAATCATAATGCGACCTGGTTATGGCTTAACAAAGCAACGTTCTATTCAACGAGTTTTAGGCACAATATTAGGCGGTATAATTGCATTTAGCATTTTATCAGTAACACAAAATGAAATACTGATAAGCATATTAGCAATCACGTGTATGCTTTTAGGCTTATCCTTTACACAAACCAATTATACGGTTAGCGCCACATTTGTAACTATGTACATTGTGTTTCTGTATGGTATATTGACTCCAAATTTTGTTCATGTCATTCAATTTAGAATTATCGATACTTTGACAGGAGCCCTATTGGCATTTTTGGCCAATCATTTTTTATGGCCGTCATGGGAATATATAAAAGCACCTCAATATTTAGAAAAAGCTATTGCTGCCAATCGCGATTATTTAAATGAAATATTCGCTTTTTACAAAAATAAAGGAGAGGTAACCACATCGTATCGTTTAGCCCGAAAAAATGCTTTTATCGAAATTGGAAATCTGATGGCCTCGTTCCAAAGAATGTCACAAGAACCCAAATCGAAACAGATAAAAATAACTCAGGTCTATAAATTAACCGAACTCAATCATTCCTTACTTTCATCGATTGCTTCATTGGGCACCTACATACAATCCCATAAAACTACCCCATCATCAGAAGCATTTACAATTGTGGTAAAAAAGAGTATTAAGAATTTAGAAGAAGCTATTGGGTGTTTAAAAAACGAAGACTACATTCAACAAAATCCAATTACAAATGAAGAATTAGCCAATCGATTTACGGAACTAAAAAACATAAGAGAAAGAGAACTAAAAGAAGGAAATTCTATCGACTCCGAAGCTTTTGTATTAAAAATGCAAGAAGCACAATTGGTCATTGAGCAATTAATTTGGCTGACCAATTTATCCGAGAGAATCTTGAAAAACACCAAAATACTAATGCAATGGTGATTAAGTTTTCAGTCTCAGTTTTCAAGTAGTGGCTGAAAACTGAGACTGAAAACTACAACTGGGACTAAAAAACTATTCTTCCAGTTTTAAAACCGTTGATGTGTTTTTTCTAATTTCTGCCAAAAGCTCCGGTTTATCATTCAAAGTTTGACCAAACGATGGGATCATAGCTTTGAATCTTTCCTGCCATTCTACAGACTTACTTTCTTCCTCAAAACATTTGGCAACCAATTCTACCATAATAGAAACAGCGGTCGAAGCTCCTGGAGATGCACCAAGTAGAACAGCCAATGAACCATCTGCAGTAGTAATCATTTCGGTACCAAATTCAAGTATTCCACCTTCTTTTTCATCTTTTTTGATTACTTGAACTCTTTGACCGGCACGTTCCAAAACCCAATCCTTCGCAACCGCTTTTGGCACATATTCCTTAAGAGCATTGATTCTGTCTTTTGGTGATTGACGCACTTGCTCAATTAGATATTTAGTAAGTGGTAAGTTTTTATAACCAGCAATAAGCATCGGAACAACATTATCCGTTTTTATAGAAAAGGGCAAATCAGAATACTTTCCATTTTTTAGAAAACGAGTAGAAAAACCAGCAAATGGCCCAAAAAGTAATGCTTTTTCTCCATTTATCATTCTGGAATCAATATGAGGAACAGACATAGGTGGTGCTCCAACACTTGCTTTACCGTATACTTTAGCTTCGTGTTTTGCGATAACTGCTGGATTGGTACATTTTAACCATTGTCCGCTTACCGGAAAACCTCCATATCCTTTTCCTTCTGGCACGTTTGCTTTCTCCAATAAAGGCAATGAACCTCCACCAGCACCAATAAAAACAAATTTCGTGTATACTTTTCTTTTTTGGCCATTCACCAAATCTTTTATTTTTATTCTCCAAGAACCATCCTCAAGTTTTTTCAACTTTCGCACCTGATGATTAAAATTTAAGGTAACCCCTTTCAATTGAGACAAATGCTTAAACATTCCTCTGGTCAATTCTCCAAAATTCACATCGGTACCAATTGCCATTGTTGTTCCTGCGTACTTTCCAGATTCTTTTCTGGACTCCATTACCAATGGCATCCATTCTTTTAATTTAGAAAAATCAGTGCTGAATTGCATATCCTTAAAAAGAGCATTCGGTTGCAAAACGTCAAATCTTTTCTTAAGATAATCAACATTTTTATCCCCCCAAACAAAACTCATGTGAGGAATACTTTTTATGAATTTTTCTGGAGAATCCATATACTTTTGATTGACTAAATAAGCCCAAAACTGTCGTGAGACCTCAAAGGATTCAGCAATACTGATTGCCTTTTTAGGATCAATACTTCCGTCTTCTTTTTGTGGAGTGTAATTTAGCTCGCAAAAGGCAGAATGTCCTGTTCCTGCATTATTCCATGCATCAGAACTTTCGGCAGCGGCAATATCCAATCTTTCGAATATTTCTATTTTAATATCGGGTTGTAACTCTTTAAGAATCAAACCAAGAGTGGCACTCATAATTCCAGCACCAATAAGTACTACATCAGTATTTGAACGTATTGTTGTATCAGGCATTTTTGTAATATTTTAAAAATGCAAAAGTACCTCTTAAAATCGCAAAAAAAAAGTTAAATTTAGTCGAAAAAGTTACGAAACAATAAAAAAATAAAGTACTTAATTGTAAAGCTATTTATTTTCGGTTCAAATAATCTTGAAGCATAATTGTAGCCGAAATTTCATCAATTAACGCTTTATTTTGGCGTTGTTTTTTATTGAGTCCGCTATCAATCATAGTTTGAAAAGCCATTTTAGAAGTAAAGCGTTCATCTACACGGATGACTTTCATGTCCGGAAAATGATTGGTAAAATGAGTTACAAATCCTTTTATAATAGAAGCGCTTTCAGAAGGTTCGCCATTCATTTGTTTGGGTTCGCCAATGAGAACAGCTTCTACTTTTTCTTTAGAAAAATAATCCTTTAAAAAAGCAATTGCAGTTGCAGAAGGAATCGTTGTCAAGCCCGATGCGATAATCTGCAATTCATCAGTAACAGCTATTCCAGTGCGTTTTTGTCCGTAATCTATGGAGAGTATTCTTGGCATTTATAAAGAATTTTTATATTTGATAAATCCAATAACAGTAATGATATTTTTATTTGCATCAATTTTATAAACACAAGTGTAACCCTTAAAAACATAATCTCTTATGTTTTCATCTTCAAAATATCGTGATTTTTTAAAATGAAAAGGATCCTTTAGATCTTTCTTAATATTTTTGATTAAATCTTTTCTGAATTTCAAAGCTGCCCGAGGTTTATCTTTATAAAGATATCGAACTTGATCTATCAAATCTAATTGAAAAACTTTACTTAATTCTATTGTCATATTCAGAAAAAATTTCATCCATCATTAAATCTAATTCATCCAAAGAACAACATTCGGCTGTTCCATTTTCAACCTTAGCCAATGAAATATCCAATTTGCGTTTATTCTCATCGAAATCGGGGTCTTCTTGCTCAATTTTTAATTCATCCGAAGAAAATGAACTTAATAATTCCAAGAGCTTGGCTCTTATTTTGGGTTGAAATTCTAATCGTAACGTTTCCATGGCAATTTCATTTAATTAACAAAGATACCACTTTTTAATCTAAAATTAATTTCACAAAACAAATCTCTATCTAGTTACACCTATAACATTTTCCATACAATTTCTGTTTTTTGCTATTGCTTAAAAATGGTATCTTTGCCAAAAATCTAAGAAAAATGAAATCGCCATGATTCCAATCACAAATACTGATGAAGAATGGCGATACCATATTCCATTAAAAAAACAAATATTATCATCATATGAATCCATTACAACCAATAATAGAACAAGCTTGGGAAAACCGTGCTTTGCTACAAGAAACAACAACTACTGATGCTATCAGAGCAGTTATAGAATTATTAGATACCGGAAAATTACGTGTTGCAGAGCCTGTTGGCGAAGGATGGCAAGTAAACGAATGGGTAAAAAAAGCCGTTGTGATGTACTTCCCTATTCAAAAAATGGAAACATTAGAATCTGGAATTTTTGAGTACCACGACAAAATGTTACTAAAAAGAGGTTATGCCGAAAAAGGAATTCGTGTAGTTCCCAATGCTGTCGCTCGTTATGGTGCTTACATCTCAAGTGGTGTAATCTTGATGCCGAGTTATGTAAACATCGGAGCTTATGTAGACGAAGGAACCATGGTAGATACTTGGGCAACCGTAGGAAGTTGTGCCCAAATTGGCAAAAACGTACACTTAAGTGGTGGTGTTGGTATTGGTGGTGTTCTTGAACCATTACAGGCTGCACCGGTAATTATCGAAGACGGTGCTTTTATTGGATCTCGTTGTATTGTAGTTGAAGGCGTTCATGTAGGTAAAGAAGCTGTTCTTGGCGCCAATGTATGTTTGACAGCTTCGACAAAAATTATTGATGTAACTGGTGACGAACCTGTAGAAATGAAAGGTTTTGTTCCTGCTCGTTCAGTGGTAATCCCTGGAAGTTACACTAAGAAATTTGCTGCTGGAGAATTCCAAGTGCCTTGCGCATTGATTATTGGAACCCGTAAACCATCTACTGATTTGAAAACATCGTTGAATAACGCTTTACGTGAATATGATGTAGCTGTGTAAATTTTAGAATGCAGGTTTTAGATTGCAGATTTGCAGACTGAACACTTTGCAATTGAAACGAACAAATACTGGTTATTAGCTATATAAAGCAGTAAGATAAATATTAAAAAATCCAAATTCTAATGATCATATCAATTAGAATTTGGATTCTTTTTTGGGATTTGACTTTTGAAATTTATTTTCTGCCTATTTTTCTCTTTAGGTATTTCTTTTTGGTAATTTTTCTTTTGAATTGCGTTGTTTTGTCTAAAAGAATGGCTTGTAATTTTTCTTCGGGTTGGTTGCTCAATTTAGCATAAGCCTTTGCCACCACTTTCACCATCGTTTTGGACAGCCACATTTTCTTGAAATTATCCATTCGTTCCTCTATAGATAAGTTTTCGAATTTCATTCTATTTAGGTCTATTAGATAGAACTCATATTTTCCAGAGTCTTTTTTTACCACCAAAGTATTTCCTGGAGAATGATCTAGAAAATTAACCTTTGCTTCGTGCATTTTAAAAGTAAATGCAGCAAATTGTTCCAAAATCAAATTCCGCTCTGGAAATAATGGATTATGAATCAATTCCCGAATGGTAAAATCATAATCTATTTGTTGACAAATGTAATAACTGTCTTTCAATAGTCCCAAACTGCTTCTGTTTTCAATATAGGCAATTGGAAAAGGGGTTAAAATATCGTGATCCAACAAATAATTGGCGTAATCAAAAGAACGCTTCGCTTTGGTGCTTCTAAAAAAAGAGTAAATAATCGATTTGAATATTCCTGGTTTTTGAAAAAATTTAATATTTACTTTTTCATCCGCAAGAAAATTGGACTTGATTGTATTTCGGGTACCCTCAACAATCATTTCTCCTTCGTTAAAAAAATTAGCAACTAATTGAAGAATAGCTTCTTCTTTACTTTTATATTTCGAATGAATGATTATTGACACAGCTTACATTTATAATTTGGTTTAAAAGTATAAAAAATAGTACTTTGCACCAAGGAATAGTTTCATAAAGAAATAGGATTACCTCATCTAGGTTAATTCAAAAACCTCAATATTACAAATTACACACTACAAATCAGTAAAAATAAACAACAAGGATGAAAGTTTTAATCATACAAAACAAACGAATTGGGGATGTTCTAATCAGTTCAGTGATTGCGAATAATTTTAAAGCAAAATATCCTAATAGTGAAGTTCATTTTATAGCCTACGATTTTACACATGGAGTAATTATCAACAATCCCAATATTGACAAAATCATATCTATCAATGACAAAGAATTAAAAAAACTTCCTGTTTTATTCAAACTAATTCGTCAGATTAGAAAAGAAAAATATGACATCATTTTTGATCCGTATTCAAAAACACAAAGTAAATTGATTTGCAAATTTTCGGGAGCTGGACAAACTATTGGGCATAAAAGTAGAAAAAAACTAGGAAATTGGGGCTATTACACTCATCCTGTAGCCATTTCTAAAGAAAAGACCAAAATTTGCGGTAAGGCAATCGAAGACAGAATACACCTACTAAGCCAAGCTGGCAATTTTGAACCTATTGTTTACGAACCTAAAATATTTTTAACAGAAGAAGAGAAAAAAGAGGATTGGCTTGAAAAATACAAAAACAAAAAAGTAATTGTTTTGGGGATTTTGGGAAGTACTCCACAAAAATCGATGCCTTATCAATACGTGGCAGAAATTGTTGATTTTATTGCTTCAAACTACGATGTGAATATTCTTTTCAATTATGCACCACATCAGAAAGAGGAAGCACAAAAAATTTATAAAATGTGCAAAAACAAATCAAGCATCATTTTAGACATTTATGCCAAAAGCATCCGTGATTTCATCAAACTTATGAATCAATGCAATGTATTGGTTTCAAATGAAGGAGGGACAGTACACATCGCAAAAGCCCTGGACAAGCCTACTTTTACCATATTTTCTCCGTATGTAAACAAAGACCATTGGGCCAGTTTTGAAGATGGAAAATTCCATCACTCGGTACATTTAATGGAAATGAAACCAAATCTATTTGATAGTTTTACGTTTGAAGAACGTAAAAAAATAGAAAAAAACCCTGATGAATTATACAAACAGTTAACTCCTGAAATGATAATTCCTGAACTGGACACTTTCTTGAAAAATAATTTATAACAAAAAAGCATCCGTCAGTGGCGGATGCTTTTTTGTTATTTCACGATTCCAGAATCGGTCCAATTTCTCTTTTTCTCTTTAGTCTCTTTACGAATATTTCTGTTTTTATTGATTGATTCGGGTGTTGCATAGCCACGAGGATGGTCTAAATGCAAACAAACTGTACTGTAACGAATTTGTTTGGGTTTCAATCCATAATTCACCAATCGTTCTCCCAATTCTCGGTCTTGCCCGCCATATTGCATGCGCTCATCAAAACCATTTATTGCCAAGATGTCTTTTTTCCAACCCGAAGCGTTATGTCCATTCCAACTTGGGGTAGTTGGAGTCAAAAAATTTAAAATCAAACTTTTCAAGCCGGTAGCACTTACCTTATTATTTTTAAAAGACGATTTCATTCCGTTTTGCTGCAACCAAGAAACATCAAAACAATTTCCGGAATAAATATCTTCTTTTGTAATGTTTTTGGACAATTCCATCGGCAATTTATGATAACCCCCAGAAAGGAAATATCCTTCCTCTCGAAATTTAATATGCTGTTCTACAAAGTCCGGACGCGGAATACAATCACCGTCGGACATCATGATATAATCCGTCGTACAGGCTACTATCGCTTTATTAAGAATCTGTGATTTCTGAAAACCATTGTCTTCATGCCAAACGTGAATAATGGGATAAAAAACTTCCTTTTTCATCTCCTCGATTAAATCGAAAGTATCCTGGCGTGAACCGTCATCGGCAATCACCATTTCGAAATTACGATACGTTTGTGTGTTATATCCCCAAATGACTTTTTTAAGCCATTCGACGGAATTGTAGGTACTGATAATAACGGAAATATTCTTTTGCATAATGCGACAAAGGTAATTTAATTTTTCTAAATTTGTTTTTTCAAAAAAAAATAATGACTACACTCTCTGTAATTCTACCTACTTATAATGAAGCTTCCTATATAGAAGATGCTGTAAAATCAGTTGAATTTGCCGATGAAATAATTGTTATCGATTCCTTTAGTACGGATGGAACCAAAGAGAAAGCCATTGCCATGGGATGTAAAGTTTTGGAACGTAAGTTTGACAACTTTTCAAGTCAAAAAAACCACGCCATTTCCTATGCCACAGGAGATTGGGTTTTATTTATTGATGCCGATGAGCGCGTTTCCCAAAAATTAAAACTTGAAATTTTATCGGTTATCCAAAAAGGGGAACATCTGGGCTATAAAATTCAATTTCCTCATTTTTATATGAATCGTTTTTTATACCATAAAGTGGATAAAGTGGTACGCTTAGTCAAAAATGATTCTATCTCTTTTTCAGGAGACGTTCACGAAAAACTCTTGTTTAAAGGGAGTGTTGGCACTTTGAAAAACTTCATGATTCATTATACATACAAGGGGCTTTTTCATTTATTGCAAAAGAAAGATTCCTATGCTTGGTTTCAAGCCAATACGGCATTCAAAAAAGAAAAAAAAGCAACCTATTTTCATTTATTCTTCAAACCGTTTTACCGTTTTTTCTCTTCCTATTTTTTAAAGAGAGGATTTATGGATGGTATTCCAGGTTTGGCACTAGCCAGCATTAATGCTTATGGTGTTTTTTCGAGGTATGCTAAAATTATTTTAATCGAAAAAGGACTAAAATAACTTCAATTTCCCGAAACGTAATTTCAATTTAAACTTCAACATACTATCTTCCCCTTTTACATCGATTCGCATAATTTCATACGGATTTTTAAAAGGGAATTTATTAACCTGATTTCCTATCCGTAATCCTGCTTTTACATTATTCTGCTGCAAAATAGCATTGAATCTTGTTTTTTTCGGGTCTTTTTTAGGATAATTCCCAAAAGGGTAAGCAAGGGCATTGTAGACTTTCAGACCATTTTTCTCAATAATTTCAAAACATTTGGAAAAATCATCATTGATTTCAGCTGCTGTTAAATCAACATATCTTTTATGTGCAAAAGAATGCAGACCTAACTCCACTCTACTATCTAAAGCTTTCAATTGATCTATAGACATGATTTTCTCTTTCCCTTTATTCCATATATCTGAATTCCCAATATAACCAAATGGAATAAAAAAAGTGGCCTTCAAATTGTATTTTTGAAGCAGGGGAACGGCATAAACCAACTGATTTTCGGTTACATCATCAAATGTAAGAACTACGCTTTTAGGATTAAGCACTACCGTATTTTCCAATTCAGAAAAATGATACGTACTAAACCCCTTTTCGTGTAAATAACGAAACTGATTTTCTAAGGTATTGTAAAAAACGGTGAGTCCTTTACTATCCTTCTCCTCATTAGAAACATTATGGTACATCAATATGGGTAAACGAGTCATTTCGCTAATTTAAGTTTAAAATTACGACTGCAAATTTATTACATTTGTCCTTAAAATATCTAAAAATAGAAATCAAAATAATTTGAAACCAAAAATAACTGCCTTAGCCATTACTTTAAACGAGGAACAAAATGTAAAACGTTATGTTCAAAGTTTGTCTTTTGCCGATGAAATTATTTTTATTGACTCCAACAGCACCGACGCTACTGTTGCCCTTGCAAAAGAATTAGGTGTTACCGTTATTCAAAGACCATTTGATGATTTTTCAACAC
This sequence comes from Flavobacterium laiguense, assembly GCF_003097655.1. Taxonomy (GTDB): domain Bacteria; phylum Bacteroidota; class Bacteroidia; order Flavobacteriales; family Flavobacteriaceae; genus Flavobacterium; species Flavobacterium laiguense. The sequence continues at coordinate 138,169 of NZ_QCZH01000002.1, read as the reverse complement.
AGCGAAACTTTGCCATACAACAGGCCAAAAATGACTGGATTGTCTTTTTTGACTTAGACGAGCACATTACTCCTGAGCTCGAAAAGGAAATTATTTCCGTTACCACAAGTCCAAGTAATTTTATAGCTTTCTATGTAAAAATAAATTTCTATTTTTTTCAAAAAAAAATAAAATTCGGTGGCTGGCAAACCGATAAAGCTATTCGAGTTTTTAATAAAAACAACTGTAGTTATAATGGGAATTTAATTGATGAGACCATAACAGCTAATGGAAAAACTGGCATTCTAAAAAACCGTGTAGACCATTACAGCTACAAAAGCTTTGACCATTACAACAACAAACTCAATTTACAAAGTCAACTCCAAGCAAAAAGCCTTTACTTAAAAAACAAACGCCCCAATTTATACCATTTTTTCATTCGTCCCTATTTCCACTTTTGGTGGCAATATGCTTGTCGTTTGGGATTTTTGGATGGAAAAGAAGGGTTTGTTTTAGCTTATTTACATTCCTTTGCCGTATTCAAAAGGTATTTACAGCTCTGGATGATGTATCGAAAGGTTGAGTAAAAAAAGTGCTTTTTCTGATTATTATAGTTAATAATTATCCAATATGGGCTTCCAAAAATCAATTACTTTTGGCTTATTTATTCCATGGCAACCAAACGGAATTTCATTATTGACTAATTTGAAAGCAATTTTTGGTTTACGGTCTATGGCAAAATGTAGCGCTTCTCTATAATCTGGTATTTTAAAATCCTTATATAATTCTGGAACTTTAATAGACCAAAAAACATCCTCAATTGCATATATCTCTTTCTTTTCGGCACCCAAAAAATCAGAAATAAAAGCTTTTTGTTCTTTTGCAATTTTATAATGAATGCTGGTTTTACGCAACGAAAACCCACCATTTCCAACTTTATAAAAAATCTTCTTTCGTTCGTTTTTCTTTTTGGAATTAAAAATAGTGGCTATTTTATCAAAAATTTTCATGCCAACAGAATTATGTTGAGTAGCTATCCATGGAGCCCCAATATAATCATATCCTTTTCCACACCATTCCTTTAAAGTATCCTTAAAAACAAAAGCATCCAGTTGATATATCAATATGTATTCAGAATCCAAAAACCGTTCATAAAACGATTCAGACAAAAGCAGTTCATTATAACCTGAAATATTTTCAAAATAATGCTTTGAAAAAGTTTCTACCATAACATTAGAAAACTTCTCTGTAATATAAGCATTGTCAAGCCCTTCTGGCTGAACCAAAACAATTGGGTAATCTTTTAGGACATTAATGCATTGCAAAAAAGATTTTTCTTCAAGATCTCCGAAATAATTTCTATATATAGGTATAACAACTTTTACTAAATGTTCCATTTTTAATTTTAATTTTATTCTATAATTTTAAATCCTGATATAAGAACCTTATCCTTATTAATTGTAATTTTGGAAACGATAACCTTTAATCGGTTCGTCAAAATTAATCTTATAAATAACAAAAACCTCGATTATTCAGAATTTAATTCGGTTTTGGCGATCTAAAAAGAAGTTAAAACACCATCCAATTAGAACTTAAAAACTAATTTTGCTGCTTTATTTTTTTTAAAAAAAATAAAAGAAGCAAATAGATTAAACAACAAAACAAATTCAAAAAATGAAAATATCGGTAGCTTTATGTACTTATAACGGCGCATCTTATATCAAAAAACAATTAGATAGTATTTTATGTCAAAAAGAACATAAAATAGATGAAATTGTAATATGTGATGATAATTCTACAGATGAGACTCTGGAGATACTGAATAATTATAAGCTCATCTATCCCACTGTTTTTTCTATTAACAGCAACGATATCAACATTGGAAGCACTCATAATTTTGAAAAATCCCTGTCACTTTGTACTGGTGATTATATTTTTTTGGCAGACCAAGATGACATTTGGAAAGAGGACAAAGTCAGTAAAACTTTAGCCATCTTTGATTTAAACCCAACTGCTGAAGGTGTTTTTTCAAATGCAGACATGATAGATCAAAACGACAATCTTGTCCCATCTATAACCATTTGGGATTCTATATTTTTTTTAGAAAAAGAATTACCAAAACCCATTGACTTTTTTGATATTATTTCAAAAAACGGAAATATAGTAACAGGTGCAACTTTATGTATAAAAAACATTGTTAAGGATTTTATTTTTCCATTTACTGATGACGTTTTACATGACGAAAAAATAGCCAGTATTTTAGCATTACGAAACTCCCTTTTTTACTCAACTGAAAATCTAATTTCTTATAGAATTCATGACAAACAGCAAGTGGGTATGAAAAACATTCACAAACTTGTTTCCAAAAACAGATTAAAAAGAATAATTCTGGATTTAGAAAAACCATCGAGTTTCAAAGAATACAGACATTTATCCAAAAAAAAATATTTAAAATTTCACAAATCTAAAAAATACGAACATTCCAATTTTTTAAAAATTGACATTCAAGATTTAATAACTAAAAGTCATAGTGAGTTACACCTCTTGAATATCAAAATGAAATTAAAATTTCCAATTCGGTATCGAATTATTATGTTATCTGACAAAATACTTGGAAAACGTAAATCGTAAAAAACAAAACCTCTATAGAGTATAACACTTCCTAACTATTAAAAAAAAATCTAAACATCTACCGAATCATGTTTAGAGCCATTCTCAATTTAGTACAAATTGATTTACTTTGAAAAGATGGCTCTTTTAGCTTATTCCACAAAATATGAAATGTAAAATTTAAAAATATAAGTCTACCTTTGTTTTTTTTCTAAAAACACAAGAAACAACCTTGTAAAAACAGGCAACTTATGAATGTACAATTTCGAATTATTATTTTCTTATTAATTAGTAATACCTTATTAGCACAAAACATCCCTGTCGGATCCATTGATATGACAGAAACAAGATTAAGAAATGAGCAATTATTAGGAAGGAGAGATTCATTAACATCTTTTACGTTACGCCCCTTATCTCAAAGCTTACTAACTGGTTTGCAAACGAATTCTAATAGTGATTCTAAGAACAAATTTTTATTAAAAGCACTACCAATCCGTCTTACAGGACAGTACAATACACTAGCTCCTTCAGGGTGGAATGATGGAGCAATGATTCCTGACAAAGGCTACCAAACGCTGATCAGTGCTGGTTTTTTTGCTCAACATGGAATTTTGAGTGTACAATTAAAACCCGAATATATTTATGCAGCAAATCCCGATTTTGAAATTTTCCCTTTAACTGAAACAAGTTCGGCTCGTCTAAACTATGTTAATTATTTAAACCATACCGATTTACCTTCTCCATACGGTGACCAATCATACAATAATTTAAACTGGGGACAAAGTAATATCACTATTGCTATTAACAAATTTTCTATTGGACTTTCTACTGAAAACATGTGGTGGGGACCTGGAACAAGAAATTCACTTGTGATGAGCAATACAGCACCTGGATTCTTGCACTTTACACTTAACACAAAACAGCCTATAAAAACTTTTTTAGGTAGTTTTGAAGGGCAAATCATATCTGGAAAATTGGAAGGTTCAGGTAAATCTAGTCCAAAATCTCAATTTATTATTGACGGTATAGACAACGAGATTACCAAAACTAATGATTGGCGTTATATCAATGGATTATCTATTAACTATCAACCTAAGTGGATTCCTGGTTTATTTTTGGGTTTAAATCGTGTAATACAAGTATATCACGAAGATTTAGGACATACTTTTTCTGATTATTTCCCAATAATTAGCCCTTTTCAGAAAAAAAACACGGATGGTGAAGATGCAAAAAACAGAGATCAACTGGCTTCTCTCTTTTTTAGATGGGTTATGAAAGAATCAAAATTTGAATTTTATGGAGAATCTGGTTGGAATGACCATTCTCAAGATCTAACAGATTTATTTCAATCACCAGAACATTCTAGAGCCTATCTCTTTGGTTTTAACAAACTTTTCATGCTTAACAAAAATAAAAACAAATATTTAAAAGTAAATTTTGAAACTACTCATCTAGAGCAAAGTGCCGACCGTATTGTAAGACCCGCAGGGGCTTGGTATATGCACGGGTCTGTTTTACATGGATACACCCATAAAGGAGAAGTTCTTGGAGCAGGTATAGGCCCTGGAAGCAATTTACAGACTTTAGATTTCAGTGTTTGGGAAAAGGATAAAGTATGGGGGGTACAAGTAGAACGTTATGCTCATAATATGGATTTTTACTATGATGCCTACACGGATTATAATCACAAATGGGTTGATTTAGCATTAAATACTTATGCCTATCGAAAATATGGTAATTTAGGAATTCAAGCTAAAATAAATACTTCACTAATGGGCAACTATCAGTATCAGTATAACAATAACCTCATAAACATGCAATTCCAGCTTAGCTTGGAATATTATTTTTAATATTAAAAAAAAACATTTTACTATTATCCATCTTAACAAATTAAAGTTAATTCCTGTAAAAAATAAAATACAAATTTAAACATGAAAATAGCTGCCTGTGTAATATTGTATTATCCGAAGGAAGACGATTTACAAAACATATCAACCTATTTACCCAAAGTAGAAAAACTATATGTTTATGACAATACCGAAAACAAAACTTTAAAATCTTATTTTAAAGAAAGTAATCCTAAAATCATGTACTTTTCCGATCTTGAAAATAAAGGAGTGTCAACCCGTTTAAATCAAGCTTGCAACCAAGCTATTACTGATGGTTTTGACTTTTTGTTGACAATGGATCAGGATTCTTCTTTTACGGAAGAAAATTTAGTAAAATATCTCATAGCCATTCAAAATTACCCCAACATAGAATCTGTTGCTCAATTTGGGTTAGAATATGATCCCGATGATAAAAAGGCAAATGACAACGAAATTGTAGCAGAAGAAGATTATGAATTAATCACTTCAGCTTCAATAATCAACTTAAAGAATTATATAAAAATTGGTAATTTTGATGAAAATCTATTCATAGATGGTGTCGATTTTGATTATTGCTTTGCCAGTTTACAAAAAGGGTTAAAATGTATTCGCTTCAAAAATATTTTTTTCAATCATTCTTTAGGAATTAAAGTAAAAAGGGGTTCATTTAAAACATTCTATCTTTTAAAAAAAGAAAAATATTTGTGTGCTCCTATTAGAATTTATTACTTAGTTAGGAACACACTCTATTTAGAAAAGAAATACGGAGCCATTTTTCCAGAATATATAGCAAAATTAAAAAAACGAAATAACAGTTCTATAAATACAAATCTAAATTATTCAAGCAATATATTTGAATATTTTAACTATAAAAGAAAAGCGATTTCCGATTTCAAAAACAATAGAATGGGTAAATACCAAGATTAAAACAGTAAGACAGGAGCGATCTAATCTGGTTGTTATTTATGTATGTTATAAAAATCAAGAATGTGGTCCTAATTATTTAAATATCAAATGACAGTATGAAATTATCCGTTGCTATGTGCACCTATAACGGTGAAAAATATATCAAAGATCAAATAGACAGCATTTTAAATCAATCTACCCCTATTCAGCAAATTATTATTTGCGATGATGGTTCAACCGATGCAACTATTAAAATCATTGAGCAATACCAATTAGAACATCCCGGAATTATCACTTTAGAAAAAAACCCAATAAACTTAAGAAGTAACAAGAATTTCGAGAAAGCAATCTCCATTTGTGATGGTGATTATATCTTTTTGAGCGATCAAGACGATGTTTGGAAAGTTAATAAAGTCGAAAAAATAATTGAACATTTTTCCAAAAATGAAACCTTAGAAGCCGTTTTTACGGACGCAGATTTGATAAATGACCAAAATGATAAATACAGCAATAAAAGTCTTTGGACATCGTTTTATTTTTTTGAAGACTTGTTAAAAAAACCTATTGATTTATATAAACTTCTAAAATTTAGAAGCACAATGGTTACTGGAGCAACACTATGCATAAAAAAAGAAATCAAAAAATTAATATTACCTATTCCAGACATTAAAAACTACTACCACGATGAATGGATCGCTACTGTTGCTGCTTCACGAAATAGATTGGATTATTTACCATACAAGCTAATTTCTTACAGAATTCATTCAGCGCAACAAGCCGGAATAGAGAACAAAGATCAAACTAAGAAAAAAGCGAAAAAATCATTAGCTATTATAAATCACCAATTAGGGAATACTTTTCCAAAATCTTATTCCCAATATAAAAGATTGTCAAACAATTATTTTAGAAATTATTATAAATTTAAAATCTTTGCCAAACAAATTGAGGGGGATCCTCAACAAATTTTCGAAAAAATTTCAGAAGAAAACCTATCGTTATTTAAAGAAACCGAGCTTAAACTAGAAAAAATCAATTCCTTTTTGTATTTTTTTAAAAAAAAAATAGACCAATTAAAAGGGAAAAGACAATTAAAATAAAATTTTCTCGTCATGTTAAATCACAATAGAGTCCCATTTTCTTCTACTTTATTTTAATCTGATTGACTATTTTAATGACCTCAAATAAATATCTTTGTAGCATATAAAAAATAACAATGGACATCAATCAAGAAATACAAAACGCTTACTTAGTTATAAAAGAAGGCGGTATCATCCTTTACCCTACAGATACCGTTTGGGGAATTGGTTGTGACGCGACTAATCCCGAAGCAGTTGCCAAAATATACAAACTCAAACAACGAGCCGAGACCCAAAGTATGATCTGCCTGATGAATGGCGAGAAAATGATCTACAATGTATTTAATGAAATTCCTGAAGTGGCTTGGCAAATAATGGATTTTTCCGAAAATCCTACGACTTTAATTCTAGACAAACCTCGAAATGTAGCTCCCAATATTATCGCACCCGATAATACCTTGGGGATTCGCGTTGTCAAAGAGCCTTTTTGCTTTAAATTAATGGAGCGTATGAAAAAACCATTAGTCTCTACTTCGGCCAATATCTCCGGTCAACCTACTCCAAAAAGTTTCAAAGAAATTAGCCCCGAAATTATAAAAGGCGTAGACTATGTTGTAAATTTGCACCACGATAAAATTGGAGGAAAACCTTCTACAATAATCAAATTAACTAATGATTCACAGGTAAAAGTGATAAGAAAATAGAGTTTACCGCAAATTCGCAAATTATTTAAAAATTTATGGAAGACTACTTACACAAAGAGGAAAGCTATGCTATTGTAGGGGTTCTTTATGAAGTACATAAAAATCTAGGAAAAGGATTTTCTGAAATTGTATATAAAGATGCATTAGAATATGAATTTACTCAACTCAATATTCCATTTGAAAGAGAGAAAGAGTTTACTGTAAGTTATAAAAACACAACATTAAAACATAAATTTTACGCGGACTTTGTAGTTTACGATAAAATAATCCTTGAAATAAAAACGGTTGATTGCTTCAACAATAGTCATTACAATCAATGCCTAAACTACTTAAAAATATCTAGAAATGAATTAGCAATTCTAGCCAATTTTAATCTAATATCATTAGAATATAAACGTATAGTAAAATCAAAAAAATAATTTGCGAATTTGCGGTTAAAAAAAATGAATTACAAAGAAGCCTTAAACAATAAAATATTCGAAGTCATTTCGCAAGCATCCCAGGAACTTAATATCGAAAGTTATGTGATTGGCGGTTTTGTACGTGACTTACTTTTAAACAGAGATTTCAAAAAAGACATTGATGTTGTTGCCGTTGGTAGTGGTATCGAATTGGCATTAAAAGTCTCTGAACTACTTCCTAAAAAACCAAAAGTTCAAGTTTTCAAAACCTATGGAACTGCCATGTTGCGTTTTGAAGATACCGAAATCGAATTTGTAGGTGCTCGAAAAGAATCCTATAATCTTGACAGTAGAAATCCTGTTGTAGAAAACGGAACCCTTGAAGACGATCAAAACCGTAGAGATTTTACGATTAACGCATTGGCTTTATCTTTGAACTCTCATAATTTTGGGGAACTTTCAGATCCATTCAACGGTATTTCCGACTTAGCAAGCAAAATCATAAAAACTCCTCTAGATCCAGACATCACTTATTCTGATGACCCTTTGCGCATGCTTAGAGGAATCAGGTTTGCAACCCAATTGGGTTTTGAAATAGACCAAAATTCATTGGACTCTATTACCAAAAATGCCGAACGTATCAAAATCATATCTGGAGAACGAATTGTAGATGAATTGAATAAAATTCTTTCTACCGATAAACCTTCCATTGGATTTCTTTTATTGTTTAAAACTGGACTTTTAGACATTATTCTTCCAGAATTGACTGCTTTAAACCAAGTGGAAGAAATAGAAGGACATACCCATAAAAACAATTTTTATCATACTTTAGAAGTCGTAGATAACATTTGTCCCAATACCGATGACGTTTGGTTACGTTGGTCTGCTTTGTTGCATGATATAGGGAAAGCACCAACCAAACGCTTTAACAAAAAACAAGGTTGGACGTTTCATGGACATGAATTTCTTGGCGGAAAAATGGCAAAAAAAATATTCGAACGCTTACACATGCCATTAAACCACAAAATGAAGTTTGTGCAAAAAATGGTTATCATGAGTTCTCGACCTATTGTTTTGGCGCAAGACATCGTTACTGACTCGGCAGTACGCCGTTTGGTTTTTGATGCTGGCGAAGATGTAGAAAATTTAATGACACTCTGTGAAGCCGATATCACTACCAAAAACCCCAATAAATTCAAGAAATACCATAGTAATTTTGAAATTGTTCGCAAGAAAATCGTGGAAGTGGAAGAACGCGATAATGTTCGTAATTTTCAACCGCCTATTTCTGGAGAAGAGATTATGGAAATTTTCAATTTGAAACCTTCCCGTGAAATTGGAATGCTAAAAGAAGCCGTGAAAGAAGCTATTTTAGAGGGCGAAATCCCGAATGAGTATCAAGCGGCTTATGATTTTGTATTAAAACGTGGAGAAAAATTAGGCTTGAAAAAAGTTTAAGAATATCTGAAAAGATTATAATAATGAAAAACAATAAATCTGTAATTATTTGGCTCCTTTCAGGTTGCTTTTTAGTGTTTGTAATGGTTGTAGTGGGTGGCATCACCCGATTGACCAATTCCGGTTTATCCATGACCGATTGGCATCTCGTTACCGACACGTTTCCTCCGCTAACCGAAGCCAAATGGCAAGAAGCTTTCGAACGATACAAACAATTTCCAGAATACCAAAAAATCAATATTCATAACGATTTCACCCTTTCAGATTATAAGTTCATCTATTTTTGGGAATGGTTTCACCGTTTTATCGGGAGAATAATCGGGTTGGTTTTTATCATCCCGTTCTTTTATTTCTTAATCAAGAAAAAAATTGACAAAGCCACTATAAACAAATGCTTTGTATTGTTGGGAATGGGGGCGCTACAAGGTTTTTTCGGCTGGTTTATGGTAAAAAGCGGTTTGGTTGACAATCCTGATGTAAGCCATTTTCGTCTTTCATTGCATCTTACCTTTGCATTTTTAACTTTTGCTTATACCCTATGGGTGGCGCTAGATCTAATCTATCCGGATAAAAAAGAAGCAATTGTTCCTTTACAAAAAATTGCACGATATGCTTTGCTATTTTTGCTTTTACAAATCATTTACGGAGGTTTCGTTGCAGGACTAAATGCTGGTTTAATTCACAACCATTGGCCAATGATGAGCGATGGACAATTCATTCACGACAGTGTCTTTATTGAGCAAAAAACACTGCTCTTGAATCTTACCGAAGGAAAAAGTGGTGTTCAATTGGTTCACCGAACATTAGCTTATTTTGTGGTTGGATTGATTGTATTCCTATATTTTAAAAGTAAAAAATACAACCTTAGCGCTCAACAAAAAAATGGATTGAATGCATTGCTATTTATTGTATTTCTTCAATTTACTCTAGGCGTTTTAACATTATTGTACAGTGTACCACTTTGGCTAGGTTTAACCCATCAAATTGTCGCATTCTTCCTCTTAACAGCAATGACCTACACTTTGCATCGACTGAGTAAATAACATCTTTCATAACAAAGAATAGAATTTAAACCATATAAGTCATATAAGTTCATTTAAGTCTAGCTTCATTTCCTAGTTCTTATATGTTCTTATATGACTTATGTGGTTCCTTTTTTTTATTATGCTTTTTGTTTAAATTCATTTTTACCCTGTTCACAATAGTGATACCCTCTCTTTTTTTAACTACAGTTTACCACCCAAATACTTAAAATAGCACTACTTTTGTAGACTGACTATATTGTCACATTTTGTTGTTTTACCTATTAAAATGTCTAAACTTGCTGCTCCCGATAAATTCATTGACTTATCCGATTACGGAAGACCGCTTGCAAAAATACTTGCCAATCAATTAAAAAATACTCGATTTACCCCCATTCATGTCACTCTTCTTTTTGGCATTTCAGGCTTGATTGGAATCTATTGTATTTTACAAAACCACTATTTTTTAGCCGCTTTTTTTATCGTTTTAAAATCAATAATTGATGCTGCCGATGGCGAATTGGCACGCATCAAAAACACACCTTCTTATACCGGGAGATATCTTGATAGTGTGTTTGATATCATCCTAAATTTTTTGATTTTTATGGCCATTTGTTATGTATCTAAAACAACTTTTGGGATGACTATTTTGGCTTTTATCGGGATACAATTGCAAGGCACTTTATACAATTACTACTATGTGATTTTGAGAAACAAATCGGTTGGCGGAGACAAAACCAGTCAGATTTTCGAGAACAAATCTCCTCGCGCTTTGCCTGGTGAAAATCAAAAACGGGTCGATATTTTGTTCCTAATTTACACCATTGTCTACGGAGCTTTCGACAAAATAATTCACACCTTAGACAAAGACGCCTACAAGGTTAAAACATTTCCAAATTGGTTTATGACACTACTTTCGATTTACGGATTGGGTTTTCAATTATTGATAATTGCCGTAATGCTACCATTGCATTACATCGAATTCATCGTGCCTTTCTTTATCGTTTACACCTCACTTATTTTTGTTCTTATTGGCATCAGAAAAGTGCTTATCAAAGCTTAAAACCGCCATAATTAAAATCTATACTAAATACTCAACTTTCAATAATTCAGCATTTTAAATACAACCACCTAAACTTTAATTTTGACATAGCTCTAACCTATCCAGTTTTTAAAATCAGACACCTTTTCTCTACTCACAACCACCTCATCTTCCTTGTAAGACGGCAAAACAATCTTCAATCTCGAGTTGCTGTACATTACAATTTCCTTTATTGCTTTGAGCGAAATAATGAATTTTCTACTGATTCGATAAAAAGCGGCAGTGTCTAATTCTTGCTCTAAAAGTTCCAAAGTACTATCCATTAAATAATTTCTATTATCGAAAGTATGAATATAAGTACCTTTATTTTCACTAAAAAAACATTCAATTTCATCGGTTGAAATCACTTTAAGATGCTGCCCTATTTTGACGGTATATCTTTTTTTGAATGTTTTTTCAAAAGGGTTCGAAAGCATTTTTTTGATCTGTTCAAAATCAAATTGCATCGATTCATTTCCCGTTATTTTTGAAATCTTAAAACGGTCTTTAAACTTCAAAACGGCTACTTCCAAATCATCTTCATCAATGGGTTTTAAAAGGTAATCAACGCTATTTAATTTGAAGGCGCGAAGTGCATATTCATCATAAGCGGTAGTAAAAACAACAGCACTTTTTATGTCTATTTTTTCGAAAATTTCAAAGGACAAACCATCCGATAATTGAATGTCTAAAAAGATCAAATCAGGGTGTTCATTTTTCGAAAACCAATCCAAGGCTTCTTCAACAGAATGAAGCATCACCCCTACTTGAATATTTATTTTTTCGAGTTTACGTTGCAGTAATCTTGCCGCCGGCTTTTCGTCTTCTATTATTATTGTGGTCATTTTTTTAGGTTAGAAATTAGAAGTTAGTAAATAGAGATTGCAGTTAGCAGTATTCAGTTATCAGGTTACCGATTGTTATAGATTGCAGGTTTTACCCTGATTACTGTTTTCTGCCATCTGAATACTGTCTTCTGAATACTAGTCCTCACTCCCATTTTTGGCTTTTGTCTTTATCCATAAATTCCTGAATTTTTCTTTCTTCCCAATCGGTATTAAAAAATAGATTTCTGCCAAAAACGGATAAACCATGTGCCAGCAATCCTATTCCCCAGAAGATGGCGACCGTAAAAGTTTCCCAACTAAAAAAATCGTTATCAGAATGCTCTGTATAATCAAATCTCGAAATAATCGAATATCCATTTACAAGTACATAAACCAAAGCGTGTACATAAAACCCTTTGATTCTTTTCACCCGTTTATAAGCCAACTCGTATCTTGTGTCTGGATTAAAATTTTCGTCTTGTACGTTTTCAAACAACTGTTTTCTATATCTTCCCATTGTGTTTTATTTATTATTAGACTCTAAGTGACTAAGGCACTAAGTTGCTAAGATTTAAACGATAAAATACTTCTCGAAATCGAGAATAAAATATTTTTTTTTTAAACTTAGAATCTTAAGAATTTAGCTCCTTAGCAACTCTAAATTATTATTTCCAAGTATTTTTTGACTGTTCTTCTTTTTCCATAAATTCTTTAATTTTTCGTTCTTCCCATTCTTTATTAAAAAACGGTGAATAATTAAAAACTTTCAATCCGTGAAAAAGCACTCCGATTCCCCATCCCAATAAGGGCCAAAAGAACCATAAATACTGTGGTGATGTTACTAAATTCAATATTAATAAAAAACAGTTTACCACGATATACGAAATCAGGTTCCCATAAAAACCTTTTATTTCCTCAACTCTTTTTCTCGCTTTATAGTAGCGATCTTCTTCTGTATATTGATTTTCCATGATTATTTCCAATTTTGTTTTTTAGATTCCTTTTCCATTATCCTTTTTATTTTACGCTCTTCCCAATTTTCTCCAAAAAAGTGATAAGTAATCAACATGTCAATTGCCGATATAAAAAAAATACTCGACCAAATTGCCAGCGCAAAAAAGTTAATATGCTTTAGAGGAAAAAAATTAAATGGTACTCCAAAATACTCTTTTAAAATAAAAACTAGTACTCCAATTAAGTAAATAAAAGCATGGATATAAAATCCTTTTAACTTCTTTACTTTCCTTCTTGCTATTTCAACAAGTTCTTTTTCTTGATATTCGTTTCTATGTATTTCCATGATTATTTCCAAGTTTGCTTGTTGTCTTCTTTATCCAATATTTCTTTTATTTTTCTTTCTTCCCAATTGGCTCCGTACCCAAATACCTGGAAAGCATGCATCGTTAACCCAAATCCCCAACCCGCTGCGGAGAACCAAAACCAATGAAATTTTGGCATGTAGGTTAGATTGATAAAAATTAAAATCGGAATTACACAGCAATAGGAAATTAAGTTCCCGTAAAATCCTTTGAGTTGTTCTACTCTCTTTTTTGCTCTGTAATACGCATTATTTTCGCTGTAATTTGCAGTTGTTTCCATAACACTAATTTGTTTGGTTAAAATAGGTATCTTAACCGTAAACGTTTGTTCATTTTGCTCTATCAATACCTTTCGGTTGGTAATAATTCCGTAGCGATCGACAATATTTTGCAAGCCTACGCCTTGACGACTTTGCAACACTTCTTTCTTTTGATAATCATTTTGAACCGCCAAATATTCTCCTTCAATGAATATCCGAATGTGCAACGGTTTTTGTTCGCTTACCACATTGTGCTTTACTGTATTTTCTAATAACAGCTGCAACGAAAGCGGCACCACTTTGGCCTCTGGATTTATAGCTGTTTCTGGCAATTCATAAAACAAACTGTTCTCGAAACGCATTTTCAACAAATTCATATACGTTTTGGCAAAAGACAACTCTTCGGCAACCGAAACCAGTTCTTTGTCTTTTTGTTCCAACACATAGCGGTAAATTTTAGACAATGAAGTCGTAAATCGTTGTGCGTTCTCCGGATTCTCTTCAATCAACGAACTCAACACATTCAGGCTATTAAAAAGAAAATGCGGATCGATTTGGTTTTTTAAGGTTTCAAACTTTGCGTTGGCTGTTCCTGCAATGATTTTTTGTTCAGTTACTTTCCTTTCTTGTAAAACTTTATAAAAATGAAAAGCGTGAATTCCCAGCAAAACAATTATTGCAATAACGGAGGAGACTACATAGTTTGAAGCTTTCTCGTCGCGTAAAAATGCTTCTAAAGTGTTTTTCTCAATTATTACATCTTCAAAAATTCGCAATAAAAAAATACAGAATAGTGTAGTAACAAAAGAAAGAACAAAACCAATTATCAATCGTTTTGGGCTGTATCTGTTATTAATAAAAACAGCGTCTAATTTAATATAAATCGTTGCATTAACAAAATAAAGAGATAGGCTGTAAACCATACAATAAAAAAGTCTAATCCCTAAATCATATCCAATTTGCGAAGAATTTTCAAATTTTATTCTACCATACAAAAATTCAATAAAAAGCAACACTAAAAAGATAAGAAAACTAATTGTTAGTGCTTTTGGAATTTCTTTTGTTAATTTGTCCATATTTTATTGATTAGAAGCTTATATTTATTTACAATTTTTCAATGCAGCTTGCGCTCTATCCAATCCCCATTTTGGTGAGAAAGGCGTTTCCGGTTTAAAAGTAGCAAAAAGTCCAATAGATTTGTCAACTTCTTTGCATAAAGGTTTGGTATCAATTCCGGTCCATTTTGCTCCTTGCATTTGAAAATCGGCTTTTCCGAAAACTGCTCTAGGATTTTCTGGCGCCAATGCTTCTGCTTTCGCATACATTTCCATCGTTTTACCAGAATATTTCATCCCGTTTGTCATCGGATCCATAACAATCCAGGCGGTGTAAATCATGGCTTGCATCACATACAGTTCAGCGTTGTCTTGGTCTTTTATCATTTCTACATCCAAAGCATCCTGAGCTTTGGTAAGCAACGCATTTACTTGGGTTTTATCCTGAATGGCAAAAGAACTGGTTGTATTGACCAAAGCCACATAATAATTAGGCAACCAACTTGTTTTGTCTGCAGATGCAATTCTTTCGAACATCGCCGAAGCTTCGGTATTTTTTCCTTCTTTCCATAACTGGAATGCTTTTCCCATTCCTTGTTCAAACTGTCCTTGAGCTGAACTTATTACAGCGACTAATAATGCGATAGTGGTGATAATCTTTTTCATTTTGATTAATGTTAATTATTAGTTATTAAATTTTACGTCTATTTTTAAATCTTTATTGATATTGAATTTAGCATCTTCATATTTTGGAGGTCCCATAAATCCTTTAGCATTGTTCGAACAAGCCACACCTTCGGATGGGATTCCCATTATATTTTTATCCAATTTTCCGTTGCTGTTTTCATCTTGATAAACAGAAACTCCGTATTCGCCTTTCGGAATGCCGACAAAAGTAACTGTAGCACTATTTCCTTTAATTTCAGAAGTAATGCTTTTGTAAGTTGATTTTAGAAACGTTCCATCCGAATTGTACAAACCTACTTTAAGAACTCCTGTATTGTTTTTTAAACCCGAAACAGAAACAGTAAGATTGACGTTTTGAGCAGACATTAGACTACAAATAAAAAATGCGATTGTGGTGGTAATTTTTAACATGGCTTTTGATTTTTGGTTGTTATTTTAAAAATTGATATTGCTATTACTATTGCTATTGCTTTTATTCTTGAACAAATTTATATTGGTTGTAAGACTTTTAAAATTTATAATAACCGAACTGTTGATTTTGATAGATGAATTGTTTTTTTTTAGTTTCTAAGTTCCTGAGTTCCTAAGCTGCTAAGAAAAATAGAAAAAAAAGTCATAATACCAACCTTTAAACCTTTTCATCCTTAACCTTTTAAACTCTTAGTAACTTAGAATCTTAGTAACTCAGAAACTCATTTTTACAAATTCTTCAATTGATTGTCATTTTTGTTTTTACTAATGGTCCAAAAGAAGCCCACGAAAAAGAATCGATCAGCTGCTGGTTTGATGGCACTTCGTTTGTATTCTCCATTGGCACTGGGCTGAATTGCATAATTGTATCCATATACATTATTCGCTCCTAAAATATTAGAAACCGAGAAATACAAAATCTTTTGGGTTGTCAACAAATACGCCCAGTTGAAGCTCAAATCATTGTATGATTTCGTTTTTCCGTTCATGAATTGGGTTTCATTTGGGTTATTATACGGTCTTCCTGTACTGAAGGAATTAGTAAAACCTATTTGAGATTTCCAGTCCATAATCCAATATTTAGTTACTATCGATAAGCTATTATTGGGAACAAAATTGGGAGTCACTTGAGTTGGGTAGTTTTTATACAAACGTTCCGTATCGATATAAGAATAGGAAACCCAATATTCCAGATTCTTTATGGTTTTCCCGTCTCTCCAAAACAGATCCAAACCTTTGGCATATCCAGCACCATCATTAGTAAATATTGAATTATATCCAATTGTAGGACTGTCAAATCGAACCAAATTGCTGTAATCTTTATAATAGGCTTCGGCTCTAAGTGTACGTCCTTCTTTGCTGTATTGATAATTCAAGATAAAATGGGATGCTTTTTCACTTTCAAATTGATTGTTCTTAGAAAACTTGATATAATCAACACTTGGAGTTTGAGAGAAATCACCATAAGCAAAAGACAACTGGCTAAATTTTGCCATTTTGTAGGCAAATGAAATTCTAGGAGAAATAAAGTTATCATTCGTCAAACTATTCGTAGAGGCACGTATTCCTACTTTGGCGGCAAGCTTTTTAGAAAATAAAATATCAGCTTCTGTATATAAAGCCCCAATGGTATTATCATAGCCATAATCAAACTTATTCCCTGAATTTCGAGTAAAGGTTTCATCATACTTGGTAATAAAATAATCGGCACCAAAAGATAATTTAAAACGATTAGAGAAGCTTTTTTTCAATTTCAACTTCATATTCGCAGCGTTTTCAGCATTTCCTAAGTGGTCCAAATCAATACCCGTTTTTACTTGATTGTAACCATAACTTAAACCGGCTGTAATATTCCAATTGGTACCAAAAAAACCACTGTAAGAAGAATTAAAATAGAAATTATCATTTTTGGAATCGACTGTAATTTTGTCAATCGAATTGATATTTTCTTGTTTAATAACATATTGAGAAGCATCAAAAGCGGCGTACATTTTAAAAATCCCTCTTTCAAAATTGTATCTGTAAACCATTTCTCCAGACAATGACTGAGGCGCGCTTTTCCATTCTATATCTTGAGGAACAAGAGCTTGATAGGGTGATAAATTGATGTACGAACTATTGATACTAAAAGAACTTTTGTTCCATTTTTGAGTATTTCCAAGACCAACTCCCACGGTCATTAACGAAATTTCTGTTTTGCTTTGATCGGGTTCGTCTATTGTATTCAAAAGCAACACACTAGACAATGCATCTCCATATTCGGCAGAATAGCCACCTGTAGAAAAGGAAATACCACTGAAAAGAAAAGGAGAGAAACGACTTCTAGTAGGCAAATTATTCGGTGATGACCCATAAGGTTGAGGAACTCTCATTCCGTCAACGTATGTCTGGGTTTCATTCGCTTCACCTCCACGAACAAACAATCTTCCGTCCTCGCCAACGGTTTGTGTTCCTGGTAAAGTTTGCAAAGCAGCCACAATATTTCCTGCAGAACCCGCCGTAGTTACAATGTCCAAAGGCTTTAATACCGAAACCCGGGCTTTACTTCCGGAATCCAAAGAACCTGCAGTAATAACAACCGCATCAAGTGCATTGACATTATCTCTAAGTTTGATCGTTTTATTTTGAAAATGTGCTACATCTATTGCCGTATTTGAAGTTTCATAAATCAAAGAACTTGCTACCAAATTTTGATATCCTGTAGTAGTTGTAGTAAAAGAAAAAGTGCCATTTTCAGACGTAGAAGTGCCATCATAGCTGCCTTCAATATACACATTGGCGCCTGCGATTGGAACTCCTTTTTCATTAACAATTTTACCTGAAATAGTGGTTTGAGAAAAAAGTGTGAAACTAAATAAAGAAACGAATGCGAATAAAATGGTTTTCATGATTTTGATTTTGATGAGACAAATGTCATTCAGAAAAAAAAAGAATTGAAATTGTTCTGACTCAACTGCGGAAAATTGGGGATGAATTGTATTTATGTCTATTCTATCGAAATTTACCTCAAGGAACGCAAGGCAAAACCGCAAGGAACGCTAAGCTTTGCATCCTTTGCACAACATGAAGACAACAAAACAAAATCGTTGCGCTCTTTGCGGTTAATTAAAAAGAGTTAAATAGAATTCGTATTTTTGATATATAAAAACAAAACGCTATGAAAAACGCTATCCTCATCTTCCTGCTTGTAACCAATTTCAATCTCCTTTTTTCTCAAGAAACAAATTCAAATTATGATGAAAAACTGGCCAAATCATTGAATGCAGATGAACGTGGAATGAAACAATACGTGTTCTGTATTTTAAAAACCGGTAGCAACACAACCGTTACAGAAGAAGAAAAAAACAATCTATTTAAGGGACACATGGCCAACATATCCCGACTGGCACAAGAAGGAAAGCTTGTGGTGGCGGGGCCATTCATGAAAAACGACAAAAACTACCGAGGTCTTTACATCTTTAATGTTAGTACAATTGAAGACGCAAAAACGCTTGTCGCAACAGATCCAGCCGTAAAAGGAAATCTTTTGGAAGCTGAGTTGACACTTTGGTATGGCAGTGCAGCATTGCAGGAAACACTAAAAATTCATGAAAAGATAGTAAAACCTAAAATCTAGTTTTTATTGAAAAATAAAACTCATTATCATCCCAGAGAACACAAACTTTAAATCCCAAAAAAATGCCACACCTTTTAGCAACACTCAGAAATGTTCCTTTTGAAACCATCAAAGGAGTTTTAGAAAATGACAAAGCTTTTCATGCTTCGGAAGAAATGTATCTGGAGCATATTTGGCAAAATGTAGATGATGAAAATGAAGTACTGTTTCTTTTCAGAATAAATTCTATTGAGAACACCAAAAAATTAATCGACAAGCTACACAACAAAGCATTGGAACAAAATCCAGACGCTAATTTACCTAACATGACTTATCTACAATGATTGTTCTAAAATCTTATCAACAAATCCCCATTCCTAAATCTGAAATCTAAAATTAAACTTTACATTTGCTCTTTCAATAAAAACAAAGATTATGGTTTATAAATTCAGAGTTATTCTAGATGCCGAAGAAGACATTTTTAGAGACATAGCAATACTTGCAGAAGATACTTTAGAAGATTTACACAATGCTATTTTCAATTCATTTGGTTTTGACGGAATGGAAGTAGCTTCTTTCTATACTTGTGATGAAACCTGGAATCAAGAAGAGGAGATTTCAATGTTTGACACCGGAGATGTTCAAGGAGAACAAAAAATCATGAGTGACTATAAATTATCTGATATATTGGATGAGCAAAACACCAAGATCATTTATGTTTATGACTTCCTTAACATGTGGACTTTCTTAGTAGAATTGGCCGCCGTTGAAGAGCAAGTAGCTGGTGAGATGTATCCTGCAACCCTATTTTCGCATGGAGAAATGCCGGATGAAGCGATGGAGAAAAACTTTGAAGCCGATATGCATGATGATATTTATGGCGAATTTGAAGACGATTTAGACGAAGACGACCTAGATATGTTTGAAGGTGACGACAGTTTTGAAGACTACGGACAAGAAGACCATTGGAATTAAGCATTTCTAGAAACAAAAATCAAAGAAAAATAATTAAGAACCAAGATTTGAAACATTCAACTGTTTTTTATCTTGGTTCTTCCTTCTAAAAAACAAACAAAAAATATGATAAACCTTTATAACACCCACATCGAAACCCTATCCATTCACCGTGTGGGGAACATCAGTCGCAACGAACCTCTTTTTTTATCGGAAGAACCCTTTAAATTAAATGATGAGATTGTGCCTTTGATGAAAGAATTTTTCTTTAAATCATTTAAAGAAAAAGAAGAAAACTATTTTCAGTTTGCACACGAAGTAGATCTAGACTACAACGACATGTATAAATTTGCAACCGAAATTTTTGACAATCCAAATTCTTTGCATGATGCTTCCAAAAAGATTACTAAACACCTTTTTGAGCAATCCAATCATCCGCATATTAAAAACGGTGAGGTTTATGTAACTTATTTGACCAATGTAAGTATTGACAACAATGTAGTTGATGCAATCGGTATTTTCAAAAGTGAGATTCAATCAGACTTTTTACAATTTGAAGAAAAAGGAACTCAACTGGAAATGATTTTGCAACATGGAGTAAGTTTAAACAAACTAGACAAAGGTTGTTTGATTTTTAATTATAAAAAAGAAGAAGGATACAAAATTCTATCTGTAGACAGCAATCGCTATGATGCGAGATATTGGTTAGAGCATTTCCTCTCTGTTGATGCTTTTGAAGATGAAAACTTCATTACCAAAAAATATTTGAAATTCTGTCAAAATTTTGCCAAAGATGTTGTTTTCCCAGCCGAAGACAAAAAAGAAGAGGTAATGTTTATGAATCGTTCCGTAAACTATTTTGCAAAAAACGATCAATTTGAAGAAACCAATTTCTTGAATGAGGTTTTGGACAATCCTGATTTAATTCCAGAATTTAAAAATTACAAAGTAGACAAAGGCGAGAAATACAGTATAGAAGATATAACTTCATTTCCTATTGCCAATGCGGCGGTAAGTGATGCCCGAAAATCTATAAAAAACGTAATCAATCTAGATACACATATTCAAATCAAAATGGATTTCATCAATCCTGAAAGTGCCGAGAAATTTGTGGAAAAAGGATGGGACGAAGAAAAACAAATGTATTATTATTTGGTTTACTTTAATAAAGAAGAGAAAAGTTAGTTCCCGATAATTATCAGGACACTTTTGATTATTCAGTTCAAATTGAACTATAACTCACTACTCAAAAAAAAAATATTTCAATCCCCAATTGCTTTAGGCAGTTGGGGATTTTTTTTAAACAAAAAATTCTGAATGCAGCTTAAAACCAACACTTCAGTAAGACTTTATTTATTTACAGACTAAAAAAATGTATTTCATCGGATTTATTTGAATAATAAATTATTTTAATATATGTTTGCTAAAACCTATAAATACCACACAATGAGCTTTTTAGAATTCATATCAAAATTCGTCGGCAAAAAAGTAGTTTGCTCTGTTTTTGGCCATAAAATAGTAACCGTTAGAAATGTAACCAATCATTTTAAAGAATACGAATGTACCTGCTGTAAAATAGAATTAACAAATGATTTAGCAGACAGGAAAACATTTCTTACTCCTGAACTTAAAGAAATAAATGAAACGCTATTAGACCATTTTAACAGAAGAATGCTTTCGTTATAATTTCTCTATCAAAAAATATAAATTCACAAAGCCGTAAAGTAATGTCCTTTACTAATATGCTTAACAGTTTGTATTTAAACGCCAAATAAATTAGTGTTCTTGAAATTTCGAGTGATAAATTCAAAAGCGGCACTCATGATGTCACCCATCGATTTAGCTTTTTTGAAATTCAAATCATGGGTATAACTGTAAAGTTCTTTCTTCAATTGTGCTACGTGCTCCTCTGTAGAAATAGTATCGTTTCTCATAATTCTCATTAATCGCTTTATTCTATTTTCTGCCGAAATAATTCTTTTTGCCAATACCGCACGTTCTTCATGCTTGTATTGATCAATAGAACTGTTTTCCAATTTTTCTTTGACCAATTTTACCATTGGATAATTTTCTTTGAAAAACTGAGGACGATACACTTTAAAATTTCCTTCATAACATTGCTGGTCAAAGTCAATTGCACGAATTCTGAATACCACTTGGTCAAAATCATGAATAGGAATAATAACATAATTATAAGCACGCATATCTCCTAATAGCCGAATCATGCTTCGCTCATTAAACTTTACAAACTCTTTTGCAATTTGAGATTTTTCGGTTTCATTACACATCGGCAAATGACTTTTGATAAACACATCACCTGCAATTCCCATAATATGTTCTTCGATTAAAGTGTCTTGATACACCAAAAAATTGATCTTATCGGGTGATAAAATATGCTCCAATTCTAATCCATAAACACGAGAAGCATCTGCTTTTTTAACATAAAAATGAGTGTAGTTGTCATTGAGAATGTTTCTAACTTTTATTCGAAAGGGCTGAGAGTTTCCAAAAGTGCAAAAATCTATAGAGTCAACATTCAAGTACTTAATAATTCCAACATTACCATCGGAATGCAAAAGTGAATATATCTTTTTTAGCGTTAAATCAATTTCGATTCTTTCGTACTCATTATAATACACCCGAATCCAAAGTGTGTCTCGATCGTTTTTGTCAAATACACTTATGGATCCCGAAAAACGCAATAGATCATCATAAACAATGGGCACCCTAGAAATACGGTCATAACGTCCTAAATAATCCAATAGATCTGAATTTATGGGATAAGTAGGTTTTTTAAAAAGCATTAATGGCTCACTCATTGGATTTTATGTGTATTTGATGCAAATTTACGCTAAAATACTTTTTTACAGTAACAAAACCATGTCTTGTTCGTCCTATAGAAACCGCCATGAAGAAATTTTCTTCCTATAAAATGAAAAGCGGTTCCTGACAACCAAAATTTAAATACTTTTTCGGAAGAAAATTAAAACAGACTAATTTGGAAACAATACTTTCAATACATAACCTCAACAAACGTTATGGTAGCTTACAAGCCTTAAAAAATGTTTCATTAGAAATAAAAAAAGGGAATGTTTACGGAATTCTAGGTCCTAACGGAAGCGGGAAATCAACCACTTTAGGTATTGTTCTTAATGTGGTCAACAAAACTTCTGGGGAATACAGTTGGTTTGGCGGCAAACTGCAAACACATGAAGCCTTAAAAAAAGTAGGAGCCATTATCGAAAGGCCTAACTTTTACCCGTATATGACCGCTGAGGAAAACCTGAAGTTAGTCTGTAAAATAAAAAACATCGATTATTCTAAAATAACAGAAAAGTTAGAACTCGTTGGTTTGAATGATCGAAAAAACAGCAAATTCAGCACTTTTTCTTTAGGGATGAAACAACGTCTAGCTATTGCCTCTGCCCTATTGAATGATCCAGAGATTTTAATACTTGATGAACCTACCAATGGATTAGATCCTCAAGGAATTCATCAAATACGGGATATCATAAAACAAATAGCCGCAAAAGGAACCACCATATTATTGGCATCTCATTTACTGGACGAAGTAGAAAAAGTATGTTCGCATGTTTTGGTTTTAAGAAAAGGCCAAATTCTATACTCTGGATTGGTAGATGGCATTTCTGCCAATGAAGGACACTTTGAGTTAAAGGCTGATGACACTGAATCATTAATCCATGTTTTGAATACGCATCCCGCCATTGAAAAAACAAAAATCACAGACGGAAAGGTTTTGGTGTATTTAAAAACAAAATTAGAGTCAAAGGATTTGAATCAGTTTTTGTTTTCGAATAACATTTGCCTGAGCCATTTGGTAAAACGCAAAAATAGCTTGGAAGAACAATTCTTGGAATTAACGAAAAAATAGTTTTCAGTTTTTAGTTTTCAGTTTTCGAATAACCGATAACTAAAACACATGACATATAACTGACAACACAAAACCCATAACTCACAACCGAAAAAACATGAAACGATTACTCTCTATAGAATTACAAAAAATATGGTTAAACAAAGCCAGTCGCGTACTGACATTAACCTATTTTATATTACTTTCTTTTATTGCTTTGATAGCCTCTATTAAATTCGACATTGGCACCATTCATTTTCAAGTTGCCGAAATGGGGATTTTTAACTTCCCTTACATCTGGCACTTCAACACGTATATTGCTGCCATATTAAAACTCTTTTTAGCAATCGTTATCGTCTCCATGATGGCAAATGAATACAGTTACGGGACTTTAAAACAAAACCTTATAGACGGATTGAGCAAGAAAGAATTCATTCTCTCAAAATTCGTAACTATAGTGTTATTTTCACTATGCTCTACAGTTTTTGTCTTTATAATGACCTTAATTTTGGGCTATAGCTTTTCATCGTATACCGAACTGAGTATTGTTTTTACTGATTTGGAATATATTTTGGCCTTTTTTGTAAAACTGGTTGGATTTTTCTCTTTTTGTTTGTTCTTAGGAATATTGGTAAAACGATCTGCTTTTGCATTGGGTTTTTTATTGGTTTGGACTATTATAGAAGCCATAACAAAAGGAATTTTGAACTTTCGTATTTTCCCCGAAGGCAAAATTGCGAGTTACATCACGCAGTTTTTCCCTTTGGAAGCAATGTCTAATTTAATACTGGAACCCTTCACAAGATTATCAGTTATTAAATCAATTGGCACTCAAATGGGCGTGGAAAATTTAAAAGATTATAGCGTCCCTTTTTCGGCTGTACTAATTGTTTTATGTTGGACTGTTATCTTTCTATTCCTATCCTATAGAATATTAAAAAACAGAGATTTGTAGTATCTTTGTACGCTATGAATGGTTTGAAAAATATTTTAATTCTACTACTCTACTGCTACTCAACCGTTGCAACGGCTCAGTATATCACTGTAGATGCCACCAAAACAGCTCAAGAACTGATTAAGGATGTTTTGGTAAACAGTACTTGTGCCAATGTGCTGAATATTAATGGCAGTGGAAATAACGCTGTCCCTATAGAAAATAGCTTTGCGTATTTTAATTCTGGTGGTAGTAATTTCCCATTTTCTGAAGGGGTAGTTTTAAGCACATCGGCTAGTAAAAATGCAATAGGTCCATATGTAAGTAATCGCGGAGGTGGAGGGGACACTTGGCTTGGAGATGCTGATCTTGATCAGACTTTAGGCATTAATAGTGTAAATGCAACTGTATTGGAGTTTGATTTTGTTCCCTTGACCAATTACATCAGTTTCAATTATGTTTTTGCATCGAATGAATATCAATCTTATTTCCCTTGCGCCTTTTCGGATGGTTTTGCTTTTTTGATTAAAGAAAATGTAAGTGGTTCAACCTATAAGAACATTGCCGTTCTTCCCGGAACCACTACCCCGGTTTCATCTGAAAATGTACACCTAATTACAAACACCGTTGTAGATGCAAATGGAATCAGTCATCCCGGTTGCCCTGCCATAAACGAATCTTATTTTAATGGATTCAACACCGCTGCTAGCCCCATTAATTATAGTGGACAAACCATTAAATTAAATGCCCAAACGGATGTAATTGCCGGAAAGACCTACCATATAAAACTAGTAATTGCGGATGATAAAGAAGAATATTATGACTCAGCCGTTTTCTTAGAAGCAGGAAGTTTTACCGCCAAAATAGATTTAGGTACTGATCGTTCATCCACTACCAGTAATCCTTTATGTTTTGGTGAAAACTTTACTATTGACACCAAACTACTTGCCAGTTATAAATACGAATGGTACAAAGACGGCACATTAATTTCATCGGCCATAAATCCATCTTATCCCGTTACCGAAGCTGGAACCTATAAAGTAAAAGTCACTTTATCTCCATCAACATGTACCGCCGAAGATGAGATAAAAATAGAGTATGCTCCTCAAATCGTTTTAAGCAACACCATTCTTGCTCAATGTGATGATGATGGAGACGGGATTTCTATTTTTGATTTAACTAAGGCAGATCCTATCCTAAAAAATAACGACCCAAAACTAGTCAAAGTGGTATATTTTAATTCTTTAGCAGAAGCTCAAGGAGAAATCAACCCCATTTTAAATCCTAGCACTTACAATAATAGAACGCCCAATCAGGTTTTACATGCCCGAGTGACCAATGCTTTTGGTTGCGCTGATTATGCTACGTTGAATTTGATTATTTCTAACAATTCTATCGCGATCCAAAATCCAATTGAGACTTGCGATCTTGATGCGATACAAGATGGTTTGACCCAATTTAATTTGAATACCCAAATAACGCCTCAAGTAATTAATGGATTGACTAACGGATTGACCGTTGAGTATTATCTGAACCAAACGGATGCCATTGTCCAAAAGAACCAATTACCCAATCTGTTTACCAATACGATTCCCAATCAACAAATAATTTATGCCCGAATTGTAAATGGTCCCGATTGTTTTAGAATCACTCCAGAAACACTTGTGGTAAACACTTTCAACCCTCCTAATTTTCAAGACGATACCTTCCCTTTATGCGATGGATCCAATTTAAATTTAACTATTGACTCTGGTTATTCAAGTTATTCATGGAGTACCGGAAGCACGACAAATACGGCAAACATTAGTGCTCCTGGAGATTACACTGTAACAGTAACGAATACTAACGGTTGTACAAAAACAAAAAAATTCATTGTCAAGCCTTCTGGAATCGGGGTGATTACAAACGCAACGGTTACTGATTTTTCCGGAACCGACAACTCGGTTTTAATTTCTTATTCTGGTAATGGTGATTATGAATTTTCATTAGACAACAATTTTTATCAAGACAATCCTTTGTTTACTGGTCTAAATGCGGGTACTTATAACGCAACCATTCGAGACAAAAACGGTTGTGGAATTTCAATGTCTTACAAAGTCTATGTGCTAGATTATCCTCGTTTTTTTACCCCAAATAATGACGGGTATAATGACACTTGGAAAATAAAAAATCTAGATCTTCTGCCAAAATCTACAATCGCCATATTAGATCGTTATGGAAAATTATTAAAACAATTGGGTTCCAATAGCATTGGCTGGAACGGTACTTATAACGGTAGAGAGTTACCCGCAGATGATTATTGGTTTATAATCACATTTGAAGACGGAAAAATCATTAAAGGACATTTTTCATTAAAAAGATAATACTTTTTTTGTTATTTTTAGCAAATGAAAAAAATAGCTCTCCTTTTCTTTATATTTTTATCAATAACTTCTTTTGCACAAAGTGATTGTAGTGACGCCATTATTGTTTGTGGAAACACAGGTTTTGAAGGGCTAACCGTAACAGGTATAGGCACCACTCAAGAACTAACAGGGTTAAACACATGCAAAAGCCAAGAAAACAATAGTCTTTGGTTGAAATTATCTATTAATACCGGCGGTACTCTAGGTTTTTTACTAGTCCCGGGAAGCAATGACATCAATGAAGATTATGATTTTTTTGTTTTTGGACCAAACGCAAGCTGTAATACGCTCGGGCAAGCCATAAGATGTTCTACGACAAATCCTCTAGCAATTAATCAAAATAATAATTACACTGGGATGAATGAGAATGAGACCGACACTTCGGAAGGCCCTGGTGGTGCTGGAAATAGTTTTATAAAATGGCTAACCGTTGCTGCAGGTGACTCCTATTTTCTAGTGATAGACAGACCTATAGGATCGAGTAATTTTTCATTACAATGGACTGGAACGGCAACTTTCAATACTCCACCCACTTTTGATGTGCCAACAGGAATTAGTATGGATATTACCCAATGTGATCTTGACGGGACAGATGACTTTTCAACAGCATTCGATTTAACAAAAAATACACCTATTATTATTGGGACACAAACAGACGTTACTGTAACTTATCATACCCAACAAAATGATGCCTTAACAAGTACAAATGCTATTCAAAATCTGACCTCTTTCGTTAATTCGATAAATCCGCAACCCCTTTTTGCAAGAATAACAAATACAATAACGGGGTGTTTTAACACCTCTGAGTTTTTTATTCGTACAAATGCTAACATGAGTTTCCCCATAACGAAATCTTCTATTTGTGACGATGCAACCGACGGGAATGATGCAAATGGAAAGGCAATTTTTGATTTAAACAAAGTTACTTCTGATGTGTTTGCCAATCAAAACACAACTTCCTTTACTATTAAATATTACTTAACTCAAAATGATGCTAACACAAATTCTAATGCATTATCCCAATTCTTCCATAACACAATACCCCATCAACAATCCATCTACATAAAAGCATATAGTTCCAATTTATGTGTATCTACAACTAAAATTGACTTAATTGTAAATCCGCTTCCGCAAAAAACTACTGCAATTCTTGTTCAATGTGACACTGGTTTAAATCCTGATGGCATTAGCCTCTTCAATTTAAGTGAGGCGAATTCAATAATAACCAACAATGATTCGAATCTCTCTACTTCTTTTTTTGTAAATAATGCTGATGCTGTAAATAATACAAACAACTTAACCACGACTTTTAATAATTCAATCAATCCACAAACTATTATAGTTAGAGTGACAAATAATACAACAGGCTGTTATAGTTTTAGCTCTTTACAATTAAAAGTCAATGTGATTCCAGAAAAAACATACTTTATAAATCCCACTTGCGATGACGATGGAACAGAAGATGGTAAACATACCTTTAACTTAAAAGATTCAAATATTCCAACTACAAGCACCCAAAAAATTATCTATTATTTGAATATAAACGATGCTTTACTAGAACAAAATGCAATCGTAAACCCACTTTCTTTTTTCAATGAAACTGTATACAATCAAATTATTTATGCTCGTGTTGAAGATGGAAATGATTGCTTTGGTATTAGCAATATTAAATTAGAAGTCCAAAAATTACCCAATATTGAAACCGCATCAAGTGCAATGGTTTGCTCGAATCTTCCTTCCTTTTTTGTACAGCTCGATTCAGGAATTCAAGATGGTTCCCCAACAAGCAATTACACCTATGTTTGGACAAAGGATGGAATTATTCTATCTGGTAAGACTGCACCAACATTGGATGTGAACACAGAAGGAACTTACACAGTGATCGTAAGTACACATTCTGGTTGTGGTAAAACGAGAACTATAACAGTTACCGCTTCGGATATTGCACATATTCAAAATATTGATATTATTGATTTAACCAATGTAAATACAGTCACCATAAACATTACGGGAACAGGTGATTATGAATATAGTTTAGATGAGCCCCTTGGTCCTTTTCAACAATCTAATTTCTTTGACAACGTCTCTTCAGGAATTCATGATGTTTACATCAATGATAAAAATGGCTGTGGCACCATAACAAAACCAATTGCCGTACTTGGAATTCCTAAATTTTTCACTCCAAACAATGATGGTTACAATGATTCCTGGAACATTAAGGAAGTAAATGAAACGTTCAATAAGGGAGCCCGAATCTTCATTTACGATCGATATGGAAAAGTAGTCAAACAAGTACTTCCCTCAAGCAATGGCTGGGATGGTACCTATACCGGAAACCCAATGCCCGCAGACGATTATTGGTACTCCATAAAACTAGAAGACGGGCGAGAAGCCAAAGGGCATTTTTTATTAAAAAGGTAAAATAATCATTAGGGCGTGACCCCATAAATACAAAGGGCCTACTCATCGAACTGGTGAGTCGGCCCTTTGTATTTATGCGGTCGGGCTATCCGTGCTACTACGGTAGCTTACTTCTATCCCTCACGCTCACGTAGATCAAGAATATTTTCTATACCACACATAATTAGTTTCAAAATAAAACAAAAAAAAACCCAAATTCCAGTACTTAGGAATTTGGGTTTTTAAATATTTAAATTTAAATCTTTTAGAATTTAAATCTTTTTCTATCAGTTTCTGTCAAATAGATTTTTCTCAAACGGATGTTTTTTGGAGTTACCTCAACATACTCATCTTTTTGAATGTATTCTAAAGCTTCTTCAAGAGAGAAAATGATTGGTGGAATAATTCTAGCTTTTTCATCATTTCCAGATGAACGAACGTTAGATTGTTTTTTCTCTTTAGTTACGTTCACACACATATCATCACCACGAGAGTTTTCTCCAATTACTTGACCTTCGTAGATTTCAGCATTTGGTTCAACAAAAAACTTACCACGATCTTGTAATTTATCGATAGAATAAGGAATTGCTTTTCCTTTTTCCATAGAAATCAACGAACCTTTGTTACGTCCAGAAATTTCTCCTTTGTAAGGCTCATATCCTATAAAACGGTGTGCCATAATAGCCTCACCAGCAGTAGCAGTAAGCAATTGATTACGTAAACCAATAATTCCACGTGATGGAATATTGAATTTCACAATCATACGCTCCCCTTTAGTTTCCATAGAAAGCATTTCACCTTTACGTAAAGTAACAAACTCTACCGCTCTTCCAGAAAGAGTTTCTGGTAAGTCAATTGTCAATTCCTCAATAGGCTCACATTTTTTACCATCAATTTCTTTGATGATAACCTGTGGTTGACCGATTTGTAACTCATACCCTTCTCTTCTCATTGTTTCAATAAGAACAGACAAGTGCAATACACCACGACCAAAAACCATAAACTTATCAGCAGAATCAGTTTCACCCAATTTCATTGCTAAGTTTTTCTCTAATTCTTTTGTCAAACGTTCTCTAATATGACGAGAAGTTACAAATTTACCATCTTTTCCGAAGAAAGGAGAATCATTAATTGTAAACAACATACTCATAGTAGGCTCGTCAATATCAATTGTTTTCAACGCCTCTGGATTATCAATATCACAGATAGTATCTCCAATTTCAAATCCTTCAATACCAATAACAGCACAGATGTCTCCAGCAATTACTTCTTGTACTTTTTTACGCCCAAGACCTTCAAAAGTATGAAGTTCTTTGATACGTGATTTCAAGACAGTACCGTCTCTTTTTGCAAGAGAGATTGCCATACCTTCTTTCAAAACACCTCTTTCAAGACGACCGATAGCGATACGACCTGTAAAAGCTGAGAAATCTAAAGAGGTAATCAACATTTGAGGAGTTCCTTCCGAAACTTTAGGAGCTGGTACATGAGTAAGAACCATATCCAATAATGCTTCCACATTATCAGTTACGTTTTCCCAATGATCAGACATCCAGTTGTTTTTAGCTGAACCGTAAACAGCTGGAAAATCCAATTGCTCTTCGGTAGCACCTAATTCAAACATTAAGTCAAAAACTTTTTCATGCACTTCTTCAGGAGTACAGTTTTCTTTATCAACTTTATTGATTACAACGCACGGTTTTAATCCTAAGTCAATTGCTTTTTGCAATACAAAACGCGTTTGTGGCATTGGCCCTTCAAAAGCATCTACCAAAAGACAAACTCCATCAGCCATATTCAATACACGCTCTACCTCACCACCAAAATCGGCGTGACCAGGAGTATCGATGATATTGATTTTTGTACCTTTATACTGAACCGAAACATTCTTTGAAGTAATAGTAATACCTCTTTCACGTTCTAAGTCGTTGTTATCAAGAATTAAGTCACCTGTATTTTCGTTGTCACGAAATAATTGACAGTGATACATAATTTTATCAACCAAAGTTGTTTTACCGTGATCGACGTGGGCAATAATTGCAATGTTTCTAATAGCTTCCATCTGTGATTTTTAATGGGTGCAAAGGTACACTTTATTTTGATATAAAAAACCTTTATGCAATAGTTTGCTATTTTATTAACGTACAAACAGTTAAAGAACCCTATTAAACTAAACTTATAATTATATTATTATCCAAATTTTAATCTTTGACAATATTTATTTACATTTGAGTAATGAAAAACAAAACCAATCAAATTACCGCTTTTTATATACTTGCTTCATTATTTATCGCTATAATTAGCTTTAAATTATTGAAAACTTATACCTCTACATTTGATTGTCACCTATACAGCTTCATAAAAGACCTTATCTTCATTACCATCACAGGTTTATTCTTTAGATACATTTTACACAAGAACGATGAGAAAAACACCAAATTCTACGAAAACCTAAAACAGACCAACGATAAGATCAAAGAATCCAACGAGAAATACGACATTGTAGCAAAAGCAACCAGCGACACCATTTGGGACTGGAAAATCCCAGAAGACAACCTTACCTGGAACAAAGGAATAAAAGGAATCTACGGCTACAACCAAGACCAAATTGAAAATAATTCGAAATGGTGGTTTAACAATATCCACCCGGAAGACAGCATCAAAATGTCCATCAAACTCTACTCCTTTTTAGAGCAAAAGACCGAAAAATGGCAAGATCAATACCGCTTTAAATGCGCTGACAACACCTATAAACACGTCTTAGACAGGGGATTCCTCCTAAAAGACAAAAACGGAAAAGCCGTTCGAATGATTGGAGCCATACAAGACATAACCAAACAAAAAGAAGAAGAAAATCGACTCAAATTATTAGAAACCGTTTTTACCCAAGCCAAAGACTCCATCATTATTACTGAAGCCGAGTCTAATGACGGTCAGATTCCAAAAATAGTATTTGCAAACCCCGCCTATATCAACATGTCCGGTTACAAAACAAATGAAATCATCGGGAAATCACCTAATTTATTCATGGGAAAAAATTCAGACATACAGCAAATAGAGAAACTAACCAACGCCATAACCAATAAAGAAGAATGTCTTTTAGAAATCATTTGCTACAAAAAAGACCAATCAGAGTACCGCGTTCAACTTTCTTTTATTCCAGTATACAACTTAGAACATGAACTTTCGCATTGGATTTCCATTCAAAGAGATGTCACAGAAGAAAAAGAATTAGAAAAAGAAAAAGAACAACTCATCCAAGAATTAACAAAAAACAATAAAGACTTAAAACAATTTTCATACATCACCTCTCACAACCTGAGAGCACCACTATCCAATCTGACTGGGTTATTAAACCTAATCAAAGACATTTCTATTGAAGACGAAGAATTAAAAGAAATCATAACAGGCTTCAATAAATCTACTCATTTATTAAATGAAACCATAAACGACCTCGCAAAGGTGATCACCATAAGAGACAATTCGGCTATACAAAATGAAGAAGCCTTAATTAAAAATGTTTTTCAGAACATCTTTAATCAACTTCGTTTCCAAATAGAATCACACAAACCAGAATTAAATATTAATTTCGGAGATATCACCACAATATACACGCACAAAGCTTATTTTGAAAGCATTATTTTAAACTTATTAACTAACGCCATCAAATACAGATCCGAAGACCGAAAACTTATTATAGAAATCACTGGTGCCAAAATCAATAACACCATTGTCATTACAGTTAAAGACAACGGAATCGGAATAAATCTAGAACGACACAAAGATAAAATATTCGGACTATACCAACGATTTCACAATCACCCAGACAGCAAAGGACTAGGACTCTATTTAGTAAAATCTCAAATAGAATCCATGGGAGGTACAATTAGTATCGAAAGCGAAGTAAACAAAGGAACTACTTTTACATTAACATTTAAAGCCTAAAAAAATGTTAGACCTAATCATGTGTGTTGATGACGACCCTATAACTTTAATGTTATTAAAAAAGGTCATTGACAAAGCCGCCTTTTCAAAAGAAACAATAACAGCTCAAAATGGAGAAGAAGCATTAGAGTTCTTTAAATCATTAAAAAACACCCTCACTAAAGACACAACCACAAACCTGCCTCAATTAATATTCCTTGATTTAAACATGCCCGTAATGGGAGGCTGGGAGTTTTTAGATTGCTTTAACACGCCTGAATACCTCAACTTTAACGATATCAAAGTTGTTATTCTATCTTCAACCATAGATCCTGAAGACATTAGCAAATCCAAAACCTACCCCATAGTTATTGATTTTTTACCCAAACCCATTACCACCTCAATACTCGATTATTTAAAAACAAAGATTTAAAAAAAACATCAAAATATAAAACAAAAAAAAGCCCCTACAAAGGGGCTTTTTTTGTTTTATATAAATTGTATTACTTACAATTTTGCAACATGCTTAGTTAATTTAGACTTCAAGTTTGAAGCTTTATTATCATGAATGATGTTTTTCTTAGCTAATTTATCAATCATAGAAATTACATTTGATAATTTAGAAGTAGCATCCACTTTATCAGTAGCAATTCTTAATGCTTTGATTGCATTACGAGTAGTTTTGTGTTGGTATCTGTTTAATACTCTTCTCTTTTCGTTGCTTCTAATTCTTTTTAGAGCTGATTTATGATTTGCCATTTTATTGCTTTTTTATCTTTTACTATTTTTTTTTGTAGTCCGTAAAGGAATCGAACCTCTGTTACCAAGACGAAATCTTGGCGTCCTAACCCCTAGACGAACGGACCTTATCCTCCTAAGTTATTTTCAATCTTCTATAACTGAATTGTAGCCCGTAGCGGAATCGAACCGCTCTTACATGGATGAAAACCATGCGTCCTAACCGATAGACGAACGGGCCATTTTCCCTCTTAGTTCGGGATAACTTTAACCTTCAAAAAACCTGTAGCCCGTAGCGGAATCGAACCGCTCTTACATGGATGAAAACCATGCGTCCTAACCGATAGACGAACGGGCCATTTTCCCTCTTAGTTCAGGATGACTTTAATCTGCAAAAAAATAGTAGCCCGTAGCGGAATCGAACCGCTCTTACATGGATGAAAACCATGCGTCCTAACCGATAGACGAACGGGCCTGCTTCTCTAATGCGGATGCAAAAATACAACTATTTTTGAAACGCACAATAGTAGATGCTAAAAAATTTGTTTTTTTTAATACGCTTTCGCAAAAAACACTCTTCCTACAGAAGGATTCCCAGTAAACACACAGCTTCCCGCCTGTTCTACTCTATCCAAAGGAATACATCTTATCGTCGCTTTGGTCAATTCCTTAATCTTCTCTTCAGTCTCCGCAGTACCATCCCAATGTGCTGAAACAAAGCCTCCTTCACTATCCAAAACGGCTTTAAACTCATCAAAACTATTCACTTCAGTAATGTGCGTATTTCTATAATTCAATGCTTTTTCAAACAAATCTTTTTGAATTTGCTCTAATAAATCGCCGATATAGGTTGTAATTCCATCTTTCGAAACTACTTCTTTGGTCAAAGTATCTCTTCTAGCCACTTCAAAAGTTCCGTTTTCTAAATCTTTTGGCCCCACCGCAATTCGAACCGGCACTCCTTTCAATTCCCATTCGGCAAATTTGAATCCTGGTTTCTGAGTCGTTCTGTTGTCAAATTTCACAGATATATTTAATTTCTTAAAAGCCGCAACCAAAACAGCTACTTCAGCAGAAATCGCTTCTAATTGCTCGTCTGTTTTATAAATAGGAACAATCACGACTTGTATAGGCGCCAAATTAGGAGGCAACACTAATCCTTGATCATCTGAATGCGTCATTACTAATGCTCCCATCAATCGGGTCGAAACTCCCCAAGAAGTTCCCCAAACATATTCTTGTTTCCCTTCAGCATTGGCAAACTTAACATCAAAAGCTTTTGCGAAATTTTGCCCCAAAAAGTGTGAAGTTCCCGCTTGCAATGCTTTCCCATCTTGCATTAAGGCTTCGATACAATAGGTTTCTTCGGCACCTGCAAATCGTTCCGTTTCGGTTTTTAATCCTTTTATAACTGGAATCGCCATAAAATTCTCAGCAAAATCAGCATATACATGCATCATTTTTTCCGATTCTTCTACAGCTTCCGCTTTTGTTGCGTGTGCAGTATGTCCTTCTTGCCATAAAAACTCAGCGGTTCTCAAAAACAATCGGGTTCTCATTTCCCAACGCACTACATTAGCCCATTGATTAATTAATAAAGGTAAATCTCTATATGATTGCACCCATCCTTTATAAGTAGACCAAATAATCGCTTCACTAGTAGGACGAACAATAAGCTCTTCTTCTAACTTTGCATTTGGATCAACCATTAACTTACCTGGTTTATCTGGATCATTTTTTAATCTATAATGAGTCACAATGGCGCATTCTTTTGCAAATCCTTCCGCATTTTTTTCCTCTGCTTCAAACATGCTTTTTGGAACGAATAAAGGGAAATAGGCATTTTGATGTCCCGTTTCTTTAAACATCCTATCGAGTTCTGCTTGCATTTTCTCCCATATAGCATACCCATAAGGTTTTATTACCATACAGCCTCTAACCCCTGAATTCTCGGCTAAATCGGCTTTAACAACCAACTCATTGTACCATTTTGAATAATCTTCTGCTCTTGTTGTAAGGTTCTTGCTCATATTGAATCGTTTGGCATAATATTTGTTTATATATAATTTAACTAAATAATTACGCAAAACTAACTAAATTTGTATTGTCCAACAATAAAATAATCTACCGAAATGAAAACTAACATAAATACTACCCGGAAAACATCGCTTTATTTTTTAGTCGGATTTTTGAGTTTACTGGTAACTTCTTGTGGTTCTTACCAAAACAGTTCTTATTATGAGAACGATGGTATTTATGGCACAAATGGAGACAAAATTGTTACAAAGGGAACCCAAACTAATTCAGCCTCTGTTCAATACAAAGAATACTTCAGCTCTTTGCAAAACACAGGCCAATCAACTGGCGAAATTTTTACAGATATCAACAACTACAATGACAATATCGCAAATGACAGCATACAGTCTCCAACTGCAGGCTATGCCGGTTGGGGAGCCGGATCACAACAAACAGTAGTTAATGTTTATCCTGACTCTTACTGGTCTATTGGTTTTGGGTTTGGATATCCTTATTATGGTTACGGATACGGCTGGGGCTATCCATATTACGGCTACGGATATCCTTATTATGGCTACGGATATCCCTATTATGGATATGGCTGGGGTTATCCTGGTTATGGTTACGGATATGGTTGCGGCATAGCCAGCCCGTACGCATATAATTACAATTATAGCCGAAGAGGCTCCTCTTATGCTGGCACCTACAATAATTACGATAGAAACTACAGCTCTAGAAACAGTACCTATAGCAGAAATAGTACCTACACTCGAAACAGTACTTACAACAGAAATAGCGCTACCAATTACAACAGAACATCCCCCACTTTCACCAATAGAAATAGTAGCACAACCAGAAACTATTCACAAGGGCAATCCAGAAACAATTACAATCAATACAATAGAGCAAACTCCAGTCAAAATTACCAACGTTCATCAAACAGTTACACACCAAGCAACAACTCCAACAGAAGTAACAGTAGCAGTATGTCAAGTGGTGGTGGATATAGATCTTCTGGGGGAGGAATGTCTGGCGGCGGCGGAAGAATGTCCGGCGGTGGCGGCGGAAGACGATAATATATATTTATTAGAAATTAACTAACCCAAAGCTCAACCAAATGAAAAAACACTTATTGTTACTCGCAGTCGGATTATCATTTAGTGCGGCTCAGTCCCAAGAAATTTCGGACGCAATGCGTTATGCCCAACGCGATTTGCAAGGAACGGCTCGCTTTACCGCCATGAGTGGTGCTTTTGGAGCACTTGGTGGGGATTTATCAGCTATGAATGTAAATCCTGGAGGTTCAGCCGTATTCATGAACAATCAATTTGCCTTTACAATGGGCAATTATGACACCAAAAACAATTCCAATTATTTTGGCACTACAACTTCGGCAAGTGATAATTCTTTTGACCTCAACCAAGCAGGAGGTGTTTTCGTTTTTAAAAACAGAAACCCAAATAGCGATTGGAGAAAATTCAGTATGGCCATCAATTATGAGAACACCAATAATTACGACAACGCTTTATTTTCTGCAGGAACAAGCCCCGTTAATTCGGTTGCCAATTATTTTTTAAGCTACGCCAATGGCGTTCCTTTAGGTCTAATAACAAGCACTAATTATGCCAATCTAAACAACGGAGCGCAACAAGCTTACCTTGGATATTACGGATTCATTATAAATCCATTAAACGAAGACGATCCTGACAACGTACTATACACCTCAAATGTTCGATCTGGCGGAAATTACTACCAAGAAAACAGCGTTTACTCTAATGGTTATAATGGAAAACTGATTTTTAACAGTGCCGTACAATACCAAGACAAAATCTATTTTGGATTTAATTTGAACTCTCATTTTACCGATTATGTAAAAAACTCCAACTTCTACGAATCCAACAACAATCCTTTGAATTCAGATTACGAGGTTAGGAATTTGAATTTCTCCAATAATCTACACACTTATGGTGCCGGTTTTTCATTTCAAATAGGGGCTATTGCAAAACTAACCAATGAGTTCCGTTTGGGTCTCGCCTATGAGTCACCAACATGGTACACTTTACAGGATGAATTTTCCCAAAGACTGTCTTCTGTCAGAAGCAATACTATAGATATACTTCCACCAAATGTGGTCGATCCGTATGTCATTAATTATTACGCCCCTTATGATTTGCGTACTCCTGGCAGTTTTACAGCAAGTACTGCCTATGTTTTTGGAAAATCTGGATTAATCAGTCTTGATTACAAATACAAAGACTACAGTTGTACCGAATTTTCTCCAGAAAACGATCCCTACTATAGAGGATTAAATAGCGCCATGCATAACGCACTAGGCGCTTCAAACGAAGTAAGAGTAGGTGCCGAATACAAAATTGAAAATTTCAGATTACGAGGCGGATATCGTTTTGAAGGAAGCCCATACAAAAATTCGGCAACCATAGGGGACTTAAACAGTTTTTCGAGTGGTTTAGGCTATAGTTTTGGTTCCATAAAACTGGATTTTGCTTATGTTTATACCCATAGCACTTCTCAACAACAATTCTTTTCACAAGGATTTACAGAAAGCGCCCACATCAATACCTACAAAAACAATTTCACTATGACTTTGTTATTTGAAATGTAAAACACAAACATTACTGCAACTAAAACCACCTTTGAAGCCTATCAAAAGTGGTTTTGTTTTTTTATGTAGAATAATTTAGACAAGACAAATCCTCTTGAATAAACCTAATGTGCTGCTCCCAATCCTTTTTATGGAAACTTTAGGAGCTTTTTGGATTGGAAACAAGCAGGGTTTGAGCAAAAAATTGTAATTTTGCAAAATTCCTAAATTATCGGGAATGTAATACTATGAGAACGAAGTCTTTAAAAAAGAATAAAATAAATGTGATCACTCTTGGGTGCTCGAAAAATGTGTATGACAGTGAAGTGCTAATGGGGCAACTCCGTGCAAGCGGAAAAGAGGTTACCCATGAAGCCAAAGCTGAAGATGAGGGAAATATTATCGTGATTAATACTTGCGGATTTATTGATAATGCCAAAGCAGAATCGGTAAATATGATTTTGGAATATGCAGATAAAAAAGAAAAAGGACTTGTAGACAAAGTTTTTGTTACAGGTTGCCTATCAGAAAGATACAGACCAGATTTAGAGAAAGAGATTCCAAATGTGGATCAATATTTTGGGACTACCGAATTGCCAGCTTTATTAAAAGCTTTAGGCGCCGATTACAAACACGAATTATTAGGAGAACGTTTGACTACGACTCCAAAAAACTACGCTTACTTGAAAATTTCGGAAGGTTGCGACAGACCGTGTAGCTTTTGTGCTATTCCGTTAATGAGAGGTAAAAACGTTTCGCAAACCATTGAAAAACTGGTTAAAGAATCAGAAGGATTGGCAAGAGATGGTGTAAAAGAATTGATTTTGATTGCGCAAGACTTAACATATTACGGTCTTGATTTATATAAAAAACGCGCTTTGGGCGAATTGCTAGAGGCTTTGGTAAAAGTAGAAGGTATCGAGTGGATTCGTTTGCACTACGCCTTCCCTACCGGTTTCCCAATGGATGTACTTGAAATCATGAAACGCGAACCTAAAATTTGTAATTATATTGATATTCCGTTGCAACATATCTCGGATTCTATCTTGAAATCAATGCGTCGTGGAACCACACAAGAAAAAACGACACAATTATTAAAAGACTTTAGAGCGGCGGTTCCCGGAATGGCTATCCGTACGACTTTGATTGTTGGTTATCCTGGAGAAACACAAGAAGATTTCAATATCCTGAAAGATTTTGTCCAAGAAATGAAATTTGACAGAATGGGATGTTTTGCCTATTCTCATGAAGAAAATACACACGCTTATTTATTGGAAGATGATGTTCCGGACGACGTAAAACAAGCTCGTGCCAATGAAATAATGGAATTACAATCACAAATTTCATGGGACATGAACCAAGAGAAAGTGGGACAAACCTTTAGATGTATTATTGACAGAAAAGAAGGTGGTCATTTTGTGGGTAGAACCGAGTTTGACAGTCCAGATGTGGATAATGAAGTATTGATTGACGCTACAAAACACTATGTAAAAACAGGTGAATTTGTAATGATCAAAATTATTGAAGCAACCGAATTTGATTTGTACGGAGAACCAGTTTAGGTTTTCAAAAGGCTTGTGCTTTTGAAAAAGCATTGAGCCTAAAAAAACCACCCCGTCCTACGGACACCCCTCCAGAGGAGGGGAAGTCGTGTGTAATTCCCCTCCCTTGGAGGGGTGCCCAACGGGCGGGGTGTTTTTTTTTGCTGTTAGTTCTTAAACCTTTAAGATTTAATTTTAATTTTTCGCGATACTTATGATTACAAAAACATTTAAAACAGTCCTTTTTGTGACCTTTTTACTCTTGTCAGCAAACACCATTACCGCGCAATATGGAAATGGATATGGTGGGAACGGATATGGCGGAGGAAGCAATGGATATGGTAACAATGGCAGATCCAGCCAGATGTCACAAATGTCACAGAGCAATCAACAGAGCGCTCCTAAACCTATTCCTGCCGAAGTAACCGCAGCCAAAGTTGTGGCTTATTATAAAAAAGAACTCAATTTAGATGCACTACAAGAAGTGGTTGTTACTAATATTTATACCAAATCGATAAAAAAACAAGAGGCTCTTTTTTTGAAAAAAGAAATGAGCGACGAAGATAAATCAAAGGAATTTAAAGTACTGAGCGAAATGACCGATTTAGAGGTAATGCAGATTCTAAACAAAGATCAAAAAGCAAAATACCGTAACTTGATCGAAGAGCAAAAAAGCAAAATTGAATCCAGAAAACACTGATTAAAATTTTTTGTTTTTTTTCAAAATCCAATATGACCTTACCCTTTGTGTACCAAGTATGCCTTTTTTGCCATAGATTTTGCAAGTTAAAAAGTAGGCGTTTCACTTATTTAAAACACACATAGCTGACTATGTGACCGAGGACAGCCATAAACTCTCAATATGAAAAAACACTTTTACTATCTTATTTTAGCCGTTATAGCCACATCATGCTCCACCAATCCTTATAAGAAAAGTGAGAAAGCCTATGACACTCAAATGAATTCTTTAAAAGAAGCCATTTCAAAAAAAGAAGCCATACCATTAACAAATGAGTCTGCAATAATCATTGACAGTATTGCTTATCGCTATAAAAATCAATTACTGAATTACAAAGATACCCTCTCTAAAACCGACACTAGCATTTTGCCAAACGGCATTGTATCCGAATGGGTAGGTACCGTAAATTTTAATTTAAGGAAACCAAATTTTATCATTATTCATCATACCGCTCAGGATTCGCTTCAAAAAACGTTACGCACTTTTACCTCACCGAAAACTAAAGTAAGCGCCCATTATGTAATTTCGAGAGATGGCAAAGTGGTTCATATGCTGAATGATTACCTAAGAGCTTGGCATGCAGGTAACAGTTCTTGGGGCAAAGACACCGACATTAACTCGGTTTCTCTAGGAATTGAATTGGACAACAATGGTTCAGAGCCTTTTTCTGACATACAAATCAATAGCTTGTTGGCGCTGCTGACCAAATTAAAAAAAGACTACAGTATTCCCACCCAAAATATTATTGGTCATTCAGACATTGCTCCAACTAGAAAAGTAGATCCCTCTATTTTTTTTCCATGGAAACTTCTAGCCTTAAATGGTTTTGGTGTTTGGCCGGATGATGAATTACCCTGTGCACCCAGTGATTTCAATGTAGAACAAGGTTTACAGGTAATTGGTTATAACACAAAAAACTATTCGGCTGCTATTTCGGCATTCAAGCTTCATTTTATTCAAAGCGAAGTCAATGCAGTTTTAGATGAAAAAACCATAAATACCATCTACTCTATTTACAAGAAATAATATTTTTATTTATACAAAAAACGCTTTTTGAATCTTTCAAAAAGCGTTTTTTGTGTTTTGGCATTATTCAAATCCATACTGTATCAAAAAAGATTATTTTTACTTACATTTAAATTATAATAATTAGCCGCCAAAATCACTTTTCCAAATTCTTGTGATTTTAATATCTAAAGACAATGAGCAATCCAAAAATATGGCTTTCATCTCCGCACATGGGAGGTACCGAGCTTAGTTACATACACGAAGCTTTTGACTCGAATTGGATTACTCCATTGGGGGCTAATATTAC
This sequence comes from Flavobacterium laiguense, assembly GCF_003097655.1. Lineage (GTDB taxonomy): Bacteria > Bacteroidota > Bacteroidia > Flavobacteriales > Flavobacteriaceae > Flavobacterium > Flavobacterium laiguense. The sequence continues at coordinate 95,912 of NZ_QCZH01000002.1, read as the reverse complement.
CGAATTTGAACGTGATTTAGAAAACTATTTATGTAATGGCGTTTTCGTTACGGCACTAAACTCAGCAACAGCCGCCATTCATTTGGGCTTAATCCTCTTGGATGTAAAAGCGGGCGATGTTGTTATTTGTCAATCCATGACATTTGCGGCATCAGCAAATCCTATTTTATATCAAGGAGCAACTCCTGTTTTTATTGATAGTGAACTCGAAACCTGGAATCTTTGTCCCATTGCTTTAGAAGCAGCCATTGTAGACTGTATTTACAAGGGGCAAATCCCAAAAGCGATTATCACGGTTCACTTGTATGGAGTACCCTATCAAATAGATGAAATAAGAGCTATTGCCAGCAAATACAACATTCCAATTCTGGAAGACAGTGCCGAGGCTTTGGGAAGCAGTTACAAGGGGCAAAAGTGTGGTACTTTTGGAGACATTAGTGTTATTTCATTCAATGGAAATAAAATCATAACCACCTCTGGAGGCGGGGCAATTATAACATCAAACCACCAATTAAAGAAAAAAGCGCAATTTTTAGCCTCTCAATCCAAAGATGAAGCCCCTCATTATCAACACAGTAAACTTGGTTACAATTACCAAATGAGTAATATTTGTGCAGGAATAGGTCGCGGTCAGATGAAAGTCCTAGAAGAACATATTGTTTTAAGAAGAGCCATGCATGATTTTTATGTATCACTTTTTAAAAATATTCCCGGAATTACTATTTTTTCTACAGCAAACCCAGATTATTTTACCAATTATTGGCTGACCTCGATACTGGTAAACCCATCTGAGACTAAAAACGGAATTACCCGAGAAACCATCCGATTGACGCTATTGGATTCCAATATAGAATGCAGACCCTTATGGAAACCCATGCATCTGCAACCTTTGTATAAAAACTATCCTTTTTATGGAAATAAAATTGCCGAAACGCTTTTTGAAAACGGACTGAGTTTGCCCTCAGGATCTAATATAACCGATTCTGATAGAGATCGCATTAGTACTGTTTTATTAAAATTGTTGAGCTAATTGGGATAGAAATTAGATTAGTGTTTGTTGTACTGAATAGCTACCTGTTTTTTTACATATTTGCATTTGTCTTAAATTTGACTTAATATTGTTTCCCGATTTCTATTCCATAAAAATTCAAAAAAAAATTCCATTCTATGATAACCAAAAGAGTACTTGATGCATTAGAGATACATGAAGGAATTGCTTCTATTTTGAAACAACGAACGGTAAAATCAGATTGGAAAACTTTTACACGAACCGTTTTCAACTTAATTGCCAAATATATCAATCAAAATGTCACTAGAACGGTTGTAGAGAATCCTTATTTATTACAAGAGCATCTTTTATTTGGCGAGCAAAAATTCGAAATGCTTTTAAGCGAATTAAAACTGGATAATTCGCACGATTTGGTAGAATATCTCAAAGCATTAGAACCAAACAAACCTTTTAATTGGGTCAGCGGAAAAACGCTGCAAAGTTATTGGTCTGGAGGGAGTCCAAAAGAATTAAAATTGAATGTATTACTTACTTTCTTAGCAGTTCCTATTCAAGAATGGGACGAATGGAAGTATGGAGAAGCCATAATCATCCCAAATGAAAATGTCTCAAAGCCAAATAATTTAACAGAGAGCTATTTTAATTTCAGTAAATCAAAAACAGTCAAAGACCATTTTTTAAAATGCATTAGCAAGTATTATCTAGGAAGCTATTTTCTTTATTATTTAAAAAGCGACAAACATGGCAAAGTAGTAAAAGCTCCTTTTATAATCTATGAAGATGAAGAAGGGGAAATCCTTTTTAGAACCATCAATGAAGGACAGCGATACATCAGTTATCCCGCTCAAAAAATGGCAAATGCCCTTTGTTTTATGGGTAAAAATCTAGATTGGGAAGAGATCAATGAAATGCATCTTATCAACATTGGTATGGAAACCAATCCCGAAGTGCTTTTTGGAGTTTCTATAACCATGTCTAAATATGGTGGATTTCCTATGGCGCTAAAAAACATCTTGATCCGACAAAGTCAAGACATTCATTTTTTGGATGAAGTAAAAGAGAAAGAATTTTATATCGACCACACCGTAGAGAATGAACAAGATGCGTTGGTACTGAACTATTTCAAAAAGCATGAATCTCAAATCATGTTTGCCGAATTTGGCTGTAGTTTAGCCGATTTTAAAGAAACTTTGGGTAATTTGTAATTTTCTATTATCTGGAAATATTTTAAACATTCAATTTTTTTTGAACCATTAAGATTTACAGTCTTTCTTAATAAAACATAATCCCTTAATGGTTCAAAATATTTGAAAATTAGATTTTAAATATCATTAGATCATCCTCAAAAAACAAACATAAATTACTACCAAAAAAAATAACCTCGAAAGCAAAAACTCCCGAGGTTAACCAAAAATACCAAAACATCAATTTTTACAAAAGACAATAAGCCTTTTTGAGTATTGATAAACTCGCTGACTAATAAAAAAAAACAAATTGTACTAAAATGAATATCTTCCTTCAAATCCAAAAGTAATGGGTCTGTTTACGGTATAACGGGGTCTACTCGTTAAATCACCACTAAAAGCATTTGGAGATCCTAAATTGGCAAAAGTATTGGTTAGATTATTTCCGTAAAGGGAGAGATCGTATTTTTTGATTTGCAATCCAACCCTTGCGTTTACTACACTAAATGAACCATATACTTTATTCACATCAATTTCTGGTGCAAAAGATCCATATCTTTTATCCATGTATTGGTAACTTGCAGTAGCGTACAACTGCTTATTATTAGACAATTCTTTATTAAAATCTAATGACACATTTGCTGAATTTGGAGCTGTGTTCAAAATCTTATCCCCTTTTTGAGCTCCCAATGTTGGTACATCCTCACTTAATTCGGCATTAAGATATCCATATCCTCCAGAAATGTCTAATTCTTTTATGATTTTTGCCCTAAGTTCTATTTCATACCCATATGATCTTGCGTTACCAACATTACTTATAAAAGAATAGCCAGAATTAAGTGCTTTTGATTGCTGCAAATTTTGCCAATCATTGTAGAAAACCGCAACATTGGTAATTAATTTTCCATTTGCCCAAGCCCCTTTAAATCCTGTTTCATAACTCCATAAATAATCCGATCCATAATTAGCAGGTTGTTTCCCATCCGCAAATCCCAATTCTACTAATTGGTCATGACTTAAATAGTTATTTACAATATCGTTTACACCTCCAAGACGAAAACCTTTGGCAGCGTTAGCATACACTAATTTATTATTGGAAATCTCGTAGGTTAAATTAAACTTCGGGATGGCATTTTGCTCTTTGCTTGTACCTTGCACCACCGTTTTACTAGACTGATAATCCGGCGTTCCATCAGGATTTACAGTAACACCATCATAAACGGTATATCCCCAGTCATAAACATCTTTCGTCGTTTTTGCATCAAAATAACGAAGACCTACTGTGGCCTTCAACTTTGGAGTGAATTTATAATACAGTTCGCAAAAAACAGCAACCTCCGAATTAATATCTGTCCCATAATAGTTATAAATAGGCACAGTTTGTTTTACATTTTGTCTATTGGCTTCATCATAATTCCCCCATTGTGCGGCACTAATGTAACTTATATAGCCTTTTCCATTTTCTTGGGCAAGCCAGTCTGCAGTATTGTCTTCATGGGCATAATAGGCTCCAGCCGTAAATTCAAATTTATTCTTGAAATTGGATTGAAATCGAACCTCCTGATTAAATTGTTCATTTTTAACTTCTCTAGACATATAATACGCCCACATATTGTATTTACCCGCCGAAGGGTTCCATATTTGATCCCAGAAACTGAATAATCGTAATGTGATTTCGCCTGAATCCTCTTTTTCTAAAATATTTCTATTCATATAAGAAGTACTGGATATAAATGACCCATAATCGGTTTCTACTTTTGCAGTCAAACTATAAAACTGCCATTTATCTGTAAATGACTCTGGAATACCAGATGCTCTTATTTGAGTCCAATTCCCTTGAGACTGAAAAGAACCCGTTTCACTTTCGGCAAAATCATACCCTCCCCCTTTTATGTTTTGAGTAATCACTTTTGGAATAATACTAATTTTATCTGTTGGAAAATACCCCAAACTGGCCGTAAAACCATACTGATTTACGTTACCAACATTTTGTTTATCCTTTGTTAAACAAATATCACAACCATCTGTATTAATATCGATACTATTGATTCCGTCAGTAACCGTTACGATTGGGTTTTTATTTTGAACCACAGCCAATGGGTTCAGTTGAGTTTCAAAAATACCGGATTGATAATCATAAAAACCTCCCACTCTTAAAGCCAATTTAGAACTTAATGGAACATTTGCAATTCCTTGAAAGCTATAATCCTGTTCTCCTTCTTTTACGGTTGAAACATTTGCGATTAATGACCCACTCACTTTTTTAACAGAAGGCTGATTGGTTATTGTTTTTATAGCACCTCCCATATTACGGGCGCCATACAGCGTTCCTTGGGGACCGCGCAAAACTTCGACACGGGCAACATCCATTAATCTAATATTAATATTGGTTGGTAACGGTGTGTCATCAAGATACATTGCTGTTGTATTGGCACCCGATATTCCACGAATGGCTACATTAGAACTTGCTCTACCAGAGTTCCCGTCACCCGATGGATTGAACTGTATGTTTGGTATTCCAACTGCATAGTCTTTAAACTCTTCGGCTCCAGAACGCGCTAATTTAGTAGGCGAAAGTGTCGTTATTGACATCGCTACTTTTTGGGCAGATTGAGCTCTTTTATTGGCTGTAACTACCACATCTTTTAGCACACTATTGTCAATTTCCAAATCAATAGAAAGTGCAGAGGTATTTTCGTTCACAACCACCGTTTTCGTTTTTGATCCCATGTAACTAAATACAAGCGTCCAAGGAAAAGCTTTAGCATTAGAGATTGTAAATTCACCCGAGAAACCAGAAATAGCTCCGGCTTTATCCCCTTGAATTAAAATAGTAACACCAGATAAAGGGGTATTATTATTTTTATCCATCACTTTCCCCTTTACCGTATTTTGTGCAAAAGCTACGAATCCTATTAATGTACATAACACAAATAAAATTCTTTTTAGATATTCTTTTTTCATTTTAATTAGTGGTTTGGTTAGTTAATTTAAATAATTATAAACCAAATGTATTTTAGTCAAATGAATATTAAAATGAGTCAATTTTAATTATCGAACAAAATTTTTAAACCGCTGATTTACAGTATTTAAAAACTAATAAAAAATCATAAAAATCCAGTTAAGTCAAACGCAGTCAAACAGGTCAAAACCTAGTCTAAACATCTAAAAATTAGTTAGTTACAAAACAAAAATACACTTGTTTTTTGTAAAATAAAATATATCTTTGAAAAAATAAATTCTAAAAAAGATTCCTTTTTCGGGACAAATTACACTTCAATAAAGATATAATATGTGTACCAATTCAATTTCTAAATTAAGATATATAGTGCTAATAATCGGTCTAATAGCACCTATTTCTTTGCAGGCGCAACACAGTCACTTTACAGCTGCTGATCAAACTCATAGCGATGATCCCAGAGGGACTCTTGAAATGGATTGGAAATTGCCAAACATTACCAAAGTGGTCACGGCAGCTTGGGGATTTTCGTTTGGAATAGAAACCTATCCCCGAAAAGGAATGCCCATTCAAACCCTAGTAGATGGTAAAATTTGCCAAACGGGAAGTTACTTTTCTTTTGATGTAGATGATGACTTTATATATGATGTAGATGAAGACATTACACTTACGGTATTAATGAGAGACAAAGGATGCGAAAATTTCACCATTACGTATGATAAAAACGTACAATCTATGGCTCAGGTTTTCGCAACTTCAACACCTATCGGAAATGGATGGTACGAAGCAACTGTGGTTTTAGAAAGAGCTCGTTTTGTCAATAGCGGTCATGCCGGAACCGATTTTACAATTACAGCCATTGGGGCTGATGCCTTCAATCTAAAAATGGATGAAACCCATACGCTAACCATTAGTAATATCACCATTACTAGAGACAAGAAAGTGGCAACTGCTAAACCCAAAGGAAAATTAAAAATAAACACGGCTGACGAAAACGGAAAAATAGTACCGGCAAGAATCGGAATATATGCCCTAGAAAATAACTGGATGCCTCTACCGTCTAACAAAGCCATTGGATTCGATTATTTTTCAGATAAAAAAAATGAATTATTCCTTAGATCGCAGGGATGGAGACCTGATTATTGGCCTTCGGAAAACAGGCATTTTTTCTATACTGATGGAAATTACACAGCTAATTTACCCATCGGAAAATATAAAATGATCATTAGTAAAGGCCCAGAGTATCTCATATCCGAAACCGAGTTTGAGATAAAGCAAAAAGAGATCACCGATTTGAAGATTCCTTTAAAGCGATGGATTAATATGCCCGAAAACAACTGGTATTCCGGAGATGCACACATTCATTTTCAACGTACCAAAAAAGTCAACCAATCGCTTAACCAAATCATACAAGCCGAAGATGTCCATGTTTCTAATATCTTGGAAATGGGGAATCCCGGAGGAACGCACTTTCATCAATATGCATACGGAAAAGAAGGACAATACATAAATGGTAATCATGCTTTGGTTGCTGGTGTTGAAGATCCCAGAACAGTTCATCATGGTCATACTATCGCTTTGAATGTTACCAAAAATCTACACAATAGAGACGACTATTTTTTATACCACAAAGTTTTGGCAGCCTACAAAAAGCAAGGAGGCACAACGGGTTATGCGCATGTGGATCGAAACTGGTTTAATGATGAAGGTGGTTTGGCTTTGGATGTACCTTTGGGAGTTATCGATTTTTTAGAAATTATGCAATATGGCGAAATGCAAACCCATCTTTGGTATCATTTTCTAAGTTTAGGTTATAAATTATTACCTATTGCGGGATCTGATTTTCCGTATTTAGATCATCCCGGTTCGGTAAGAAGCTATGTCAAAATTGATGGCACATTTACTCCTGAGAACTGGTTTAAAGGATTTAAAGCGGGAAACACTTTTGTAACCAATGGGCCAATGCTATCGTTCTTGGTCAATGATATGCCGATGGGTGCTACCCTAGAACTCAAAAAAGGAGACGTTATTCATGTAAAAGCAGAAGTCAAAAACTACATACAAATTGATACACTAGACTGTTTAGAATTAGTAATCAATGGCGAAGTGGTCAAAAAAGTAAAGGCGACAAATGGGGCAAATACAATTACTTTAGAATACAAACAAACCATAGAAAAAGGATCGTGGATGGCTGTTCGTGCTTCAGGAAAAGACCGAGCATTGGCACATTCAGCCGCTACGTATGTGCATATAGACTCGTCTGGACATCTTCAAAAAAACACACTGAAAGAAACCGCACAAGAGCAAATCGAATACCTAGAAACCTTACGAGATAATAATCTAAAGGAACTATTGGAAATTGAATACCACGAAGCCGCTCCCGGAATAAATGAATTGTGGCTCAAACATAAAGATGAAATGAACGATAGAATTAATGAAGTCATCAAAATATACGAAGATTTATTAAAAAACAACCAACCTTAAAACTAACCCTTTAGAAAATAAAAACCTTTAAATTAAAAAACATGTCAAAAGTAAACATTGGGATTGCACAAATATCCTGCTCAAAAGTAGTAGAAGAAAACATAAAAAAGGTAGATGCTAAAATCTATGAATTGGCAAAAAATGGCGCGCAAATCATTTGTTTGCAAGAATTATACAAATCCCTATATTTTTGCGACGTTGAAGATTATGCCAATTTTGATTATGCCGAAACTATTCCGGGGGAAACGACTGAAAAATACTCCGTAATCGCCAAAGAATTAAATGTGGTTTTGGTATTGTCTTTGTTTGAAAAAGCAGCACCAGGCCTTTATTACAATACAACCGTTGTGATCGATGCCGATGGAAGCTACTTAGGAAAATACAGAAAAAACCATATTCCAGATGACCCAGGATATTATGAAAAATTTTATTTTGCTCCTGGAGACACCGGATATAAAGTATTTAAAACTAAATTCGCCACCATTGGGGTTCTTATCTGCTGGGATCAATGGTATCCAGAAGCGGCAAGAATTACAGCATTAATGGGAGCCGAAATATTATTTTATCCAACTGCTATTGGTTGGCATCTTGCATTAGACGAAGAAACCAATAAAGAACAATTTAATGCTTGGCAAACTATCCAGAAATCACACTCTGTTGCCAATGGGGTAAATGTGGTAAGCGTGAATCGTACGGGTGTTGAAGGAAATTCTAAATTCTGGGGAGGGTCGTTCATCACCAATCAATACGGAACTGTTTTGTTTCAAGCGCCACATGAAGGAGAAGTTGCTCATGTACAAACGCTAGATTTAGCAAAATCAGATCATTATAGAAAATTGTGGCCTTTTTTAAGAGACAGACGAATTGATACTTATGAGCCAATTAAGAGACGATTTATTGGCAATAATCAAGAGTAAATTTATCATTATAACAAAACCTAATATCATGAATTTAAAAAATGTAATTTACTTCATTTTACTTTTAACTGTAATTTCCATTGTCTTTTCTTGCGGCGCAGAAAAAGAAGTAGCTGATACCGTTTTTGTAAATGCGAAAGTATATACCAAAGGCGGGCATTTTGATCAGGCCATTGCGATCAAAGAAGACAAAATCATTTTTACTGGAACTGATGCTGATGCCAAAGCGTGTATCGGAAAAGAAACAAAAGTTAAAGATTTAAGCGGAAGACTGGTATTACCCGGCTTTCACGATGTACACATGCACCCATTGGAAGCTTTTACTGATGCAATTGGCAATTTTTTCTTTACCGAAGGAATTACCAATCCAGATCAATATCTGACAGAATTAAAAGCAAATGTACCTCCTGTAAATTCAAATGGATGGAGAATGGGATTTGGTCATAGTATTGAAATTTTAATGAAATCTAATATAGAACCTAGATTAATATTAGATAAAATTTCGCCTAATGAACCTATGTATGTCTGGGAATATACATCACATTCTGGATGGACAAATACTGCTGGATTAAAATTGTTAGGATTTAACTCAAAATCACCTGATCCTGTAGGCGGACATATCATGAAAAATACCAAGGGAGAGCCTAATGGTATTTTATTAGACAATGCCGGAGATATTGCTTTGCAAACTGCCATTGCAATTAATCCAACTATTGAAAAAATGAATTATGACGGATTGGTAAATACTGGACTTCCATTGATTGCTAAAAACGGAATTACCTCTTTTTGTGAAGCAAGAACCTATTGGAAACAAAACTTCGATAAAACATGGAAGGACATTAAGAAAAATAATTTATTGACTGCAAGAGTAGTGCTTACTCCATGGGTATATCCAGGAGATTCTGATGAAAGTACAATTGAGAATTTAACACGTATGTATGACAAAGGAGATGATCTGTTGCGTACTACTGAATTTAAAATGTATAGTGACGGACTTATTTTTAACACGACGGCAGCCTTGAAAGAACCTTATGTAAAAGATATGGGGTTTCCTTTTGGACATAAAGGTTTGAATTATATTAGTGAAAAAAGAATGACTCATTTTATCGCTGAATTGGAAAAAATAGGGTATGATGCACATATACATGCTATTGGAGATAGAGGAGTTTATGAAACCCTAAATGCAATTGAAGGAGCAAGAAAACTAAATGGTGATATTGATGCAAGACATAGAGTTACGCATCTTGAAACAGTGGATCCAAAAGACATTCCACGTTTCAAAAAGTTAAATGCAATTGCTGACATGCAAGTAGTAGGTGATTTTTGTCAACCAAGTCACTGGCATGATAATGATGAATTCATTGGAATTGAAAGATCGAATGTACAAATTCCCTTAAAAAGTTTATTCGATTCTGGAGCAAAAGTAACTTTAAGTAGTGATTATGATGTGAGTGAGTTGAACCCTCTTGTTGGTTTACAAGGTGCGGTTACAAGAAAACCTCAAGCCTTACCAAGTGTTGAAGAAGCTGTAAAAAGTTATACGATCAACGCCGCTTATGTCATGAGACAAGAAGACAAAACAGGCTCATTAGAAGTTGGAAAATATGCCGATCTTATCATTTTAGACAGGGATATTTTTACCATTCCAGTAAATACCATTAGCAAGGCAAAAGTAGAATTGACCCTACTTGGCGGAAAAGAAGTCTATGTTTCTCCAACATTTAATAAAGTGATTGATACCAAAATCACTCCAACAGCTTCTAGTATTGTTTATCCTACTGAAGACATTGACGATGAATTTCATATCAAATTCAACAGCAAAAACCCAGATACAGTTACAATTACTATCAAAGATGCCAATGGAAAATTGGTAAGTTCAACACAATTCAACCATCCTGGAAAAATAATGAATAAAAACATCGATGTTTCAAAATTGAAAGAAGGAAAATATAAAGTAACAATTACAGCTACCGATAACTATTCAAAAATGGAATCCATAACGATCAAAAGGGCTACGGGTTTACATGAGTTTTAAAGATAATAAAAGCCCAAAATTCAAAGCTATAAAAAAGCTATAATGAATTTTGGGCTTTAATTTTCAAACAAAAAAAAGCTGCCAAAACCCTATAAAAGTGTCTTGACAGCAAAAAAAAAATATTCGGCATTAAACTTAGAATGTATAAGTGGCGGCAACTAGAGCGTATGTGTTTACTCCATTAAATGCGCCATCATTGTCTTCAAAAATATCTTCTGAAGCAGAGTCTATCCTAAATTCTGGTATAATTGTTAAGTTACCTACTTTATAGTTTAAAGATAATGTATTCCCAATTACAGAAGATCCAGCTAACATTCCAACTGAAGCAGCTGCATCTTTTGTATCCATATATTCCAATCTATACGCTAATAAAAGAGATGGACTGAAGGCATAAGTTGGATACAACACTAATGAAAACCAATCACCGTCTAAATCACTATCTACATTATTACTAGTATTGGCATATGTTGCGTTAAAGCCAAGAGTAAATTTATCTCCCAATTTTTTGGTTGCCACAAAATCAAACTGTGATTTATCCTCGTCTGAAGGCGCAATAACATCACCATTGCCATCTCTTATCGGACTTCCATTAGAAGCACCTGTTGACACATTGAAATAAGCACTTCCTGTTTCTCCCACATAAGCAACTTGTCCTATAAAAGTTTTTGCATCAGTACTGGTTTCCATAGCCGATTTAAAATCAGTAGGATTCGTAACCCCAGCCATAAAACTAAATTTACCAGAAGTATATTGTGCTTTCACACCTGTATTAAAGAATGGTCCATAAGTAAAAGCATAAGACATACTGTAGTTTTTATTATCCACTGCATCTAGCAACTCATAACCAATGTGAGTCCCAAAGGCACCTGCAGTAACTTTAAAGCTATCTGAGATGTCATAGGTAAATGTCAATTGTTTAATCATAAATGAATATTGGTTATCATTATATGTAAATTCTTTGGCTCTTCCACCAAATCCTAAATCAACAAAAACAGCAGCTTTTTTCCATTTATGAGAGGCCTCAAGGGAAACCATTCCTAATTCAAATGAGTTATCCGTATTGGTAAAACTGGTATAACCATTTGGCACTCCCGAAAAATCATATTTATAATACGCATCCGCCGACCCTCCAAATGTGGTTGCAGGAGGCCCTGCTGATACTTCTGATTCTTGTGCAAATGTTATACTTGTTGTTAGTAATAATACTAAAATAGCTATCCCTTTTTTCATGTTTAATTGGTTTTTAAAATTGGTTTTGGTTATTTATTTTGAGTGAAATTATTAACTTTTGATTAACTGAAAGCCTTTTTTTAAAATTTCTGAAAAGAATTATCGATATCCAAAAATCATCAAAAAATAATATGTATTTCCCGTTTTTTAACACTTATTTTAAAAATTCAATAATCACTATTTTTTAAAAATACCCAATAAAACCCAACACATGCATTAAAATTAAACAACAAAAACAAACAAAATTACAAGTATATTTTAAATTTAAAATACATACCCCATAAAAATATAGGGTAGTTTTAAATTACAACAGTTTTATACATTTTGATTGTTTTTAAAAAAATTATCGAATTATACCTCAGACATAAAGCAGCCCATACCAAAATCCTAAAAACACATCCTCAAAAATTACACTTCATTTTTTTCCAGCATTAACTTCAAAAGAGAAAATCAAAAAATCAAAAAACAGGTTCTACCATGAATTGTGTGGGTAAGAAAAAAATAAAGAAAAATTTTTACCATTAAGAGATTAAGAAAAATTAAGTTTTCTAGGACTTAATGAACCTTAATAACTTAATGGTGCAAAGAAAAATTAAATTTTTAATTTTTAAAACCCACACGATTGAGTGTAGAACCAAAAAACACAATTAACTCCTTTGCTTTTTATTGGAACAAAAAAAATCCTTAAACTCATCATTGAAATGAGTTTAAGGATTCTAAAAAAAAATACAACTATTTAGTAAAGACTACTTCATTAAGCTTATCAAAAGCATAATTTCAAAACGATTGTTTGAAATTTTATAAAAAGCTTTGCATACAATTTATTTAATTGTAAAAGTAACTCCACAAGAAAAGAAATTACGAACAGTTTTAGTCAAATCTCCATTTCCATCAAACTCTTGAACTCCATAATCGTTGTTTGTGTATCTTACAAATACTGGAATACTGTAATTTTTTGCAACTTTAATTTCTTTCGAAACATTTACACCAACATTATTAAAGGTAAACCCAGATTCGCCATTAGCATCAGCACCATAATAACCACCATTGATAACTGCAGCACCGACAAATGGTCTCACATCTACTCCAACACTTTCAAAACTGTGCGTATATCCTACTTCAGCATAACTAGAAAAGGCTCTTGTTGTAGGATTTTCATTCTCATCATAATTAAAATCATTTCCACCGATTATAGTATTCCATTGAAAATCTAACGGTACTCCTTTTTCAGAGAAATCAAATAAAACTGAAAAATCTAAAGTTTGAGCCGAACCTTCAGAATAATCAAAATAAGAATCTCTTGAATTAGCAGGATCCTCTTCATTAGCTTTTTTAGTTGCTGGCCAATAATAGTCACTTAACATGACACTTACAACTGGTGAAATTTGATACGCAATATTCCAATCGAATTCATTATAGGCATCAGCAGCATTAGAAAAGTTGGTTGTTGCCCATACTCCTACACTTAATTTATCGGTAAAAGCATAATTCATATACGGCTGAAAAGCTACTTTGTCACCATTATATTTTATACCTCTCCACAAATACGGATAAACAACGTCAACTGCTGCGGTAAATTTTGGTTCTACTTCTTCAATTGTTGTTGTGTCTTTGACAGTATCTTGTGCAAATGTTAAACTACTCGTTAGCATTAATGCTAAAACTACTATTGCTTTCTTCATGTTAATTTGGTTTTGGTTTTTTGGTGTTAATTAAATTTGGTATTGAATTTAAGACGCATAAGCCAAGTAAAGACAACTAGACTTAAATGAACTTATAGTACTTATATGTTTTGAATTTTATTCTTAGCTGCTACTATTAGAATTGAGCCGAAACAACTACTCAATAATCACTGATTTCATGTTCATAAATTCTTTGATACCTATTTCGGATAATTCTCTTCCATAGCCTGATTTTTTGGTGCCTCCAAAAGGAATTCTAGAATCTGATCGCACCAAGGAATTGACAAAAACATTTCCTGCTTCGATTCTTCTGGCCAATGTGTAAGCCCGTTCTCTGTCTTCTGTCCAAATTGCCGAAGCCAAACCATAGCGATGATTGTTGGCAATCGCAATGGCATCATTCTCGTCTTTAGCTCTTATAATAGTTGCCAATGGACCGAAAGTCTCTTCTTGAAAAGCAATATTATTGGTATCTACAAAATCAATTAACGTGGGCTGAAAATTACAATGATCGCGCTCTCCTCCTACTACCATTTTGGCACCTTGTTTTACCGAATGCTCTAATTGATAGCTTAACTTTTCGGCCAAATCAATTCGCGCCAAAGGCCCCATGTGAATTCCGTTTTGCAATGGATTCCCCTGTTGCAACGCTCCTACTTTATTGGCAAAAAGAGCAGCAAACTCATCGGCTACTTTTTCGGTAACGATAAAACGCTTGGCACAAATGCAAGCCTGACCTGCGTTGAGCATTCTCGATTGTGTGGCTACCGTAGCGGCTTTTTCTAGATCGGCATCATTCAAGACTATGAAAGCATCCGATCCACCCAACTCCATTACCGATTTTTTGATATGCTTTCCAGCCAATGCTGCAACCGAAGAACCTGCCATTTCACTACCCGTTAAGGTAATTCCGTGTACAATATCAGCTGCGATGACACTTTCTACTTGTGGAATATCAATGTTGATTTGCTGAAAAACACCTTCTGGGAAACCAGCTTCCAAAAATGCATTTTCGATGGCTTTGGCACAACCAATTACATTTGGAGCGTGTTTTAAAAGCGTCACATTTCCCGCCATGATTGCCGGTGCCGCATAACGCAACACTTGCCAAAAAGGATAATTCCAAGGCATAATGGCGAAAACAGCCCCTGACGGATCATAAACCGACATACTTTTGAAAGGCGTATCGTAATACTCATCTTTGAGCATTTTCTCGGCATTATCCGCATAGAAATCACAGTTTCCTGCTGATTTTTCTACTTCGGCAATTCCTTCGGGTAGAATTTTACCCATTTCATTCGAAATAAGCAATCCCAGTTCGTCTTTGTTGGCTCTTAGGATGTCTGCCAACTTTTTCATTTTATCGGCTCTTTCCTGAAAAGTCGTTATACGCCAATTCTTGAAAGCTGATTCCGATAATTGCAGTTTTTGAGTCAACTGAGCATTGGTTAATACCTCATGCTCTGCTAGTACTGCTTGTGTAAACGGATTTATAGATTTGAATATCATTTTTTTTTAGATTTCCTCACCCCCAGCCCCTCTCCAAAGGAGAGGGGAGCCGAAACCGAGTTACATTGTGTTATTATAATTTTGTACAAAACTGAATACTAGAAAACTGAATACTGAAGACTTCCTTCTCAATGATGCTCACTTAATTTAGTTGCTGGATCCAAAGGCCAATACATTAAAACCGAACAATTTCCGCTTCGTGGATCGTCTAAATAATCGAATAAAGGCTCAACTAAAATAAATCCGCATTTGGTTTGAGCCGTAACGGTTGGATCAATAATTTCTCCTTTTATCAGTTTATCACAATACTCTGCAATGGTCATTTGGTCTTTCACTTTGTCATAACCAATTGGCATTCCTGCGGTCATTTGTCCCAAACATCCTAATTGTTTGGCTACTTCGTGACGTGCATTGTATATTTCTCTACCAATTCCTTTTCCCTGATAATCGGGATGAACCGAAACATCCAGTCCATAAATCCAATCCGCTTTTGGATCGTGTGTCCCCAACCATAAATCATCTGAAATCTCCAAAAAAGTATGATGTCCTTTATGGTAATTTTGACGCAAAGTCGTGCACGAAGCAATTACTTTATCTCCATCCAACACTATAAATTGCCCTTCGGGAAAAATCTCCAAATGTCTTTTGTATTTTTCTTCTGTAATTAATTCTTCGGCAGATAAAGTTGGAAATACAATTTCCTGTAATTCTGCCTGTTGTTTTGCATGTTCTGGTAAAGGTGTTTGTAAAATGTATTTACCTAAAATTTCTTTTTTCATCTGATTTATGGTTTTCGATTTGCAGACCTGACGGGTTTTAAAAACCCGTCAGGTTTATCATATTGACATTTATGACATATTCCCGTAACTAATCAATTTCATTTCTAAATATTCTTTCAATCCTTCTGACCCTGATTCGTGTCCGATACCACTGCTTTTTATTCCAACGAAAGGTAATTCCGTTCCATGCGCAGCCCATTCGTTGATACCTACCATTCCGAATTCTAGGTTTTCGGCATAAACATTCGCATTTTTAATGTGATTGGTAAAAACGTAAGAAGCCAACCCATATTCCGTATCGTTAGCCCATTCGATAACCTCTTCTTGGGTATCAAAAGGAATAACAATCATCAATGGTCCAAACACTTCCGTTTTAATAAATGCTTGATTTTGTCTAGCCTCAATCAACGCGGGATGTACAAAAAATCCTTTATCCGATTTTTCACCACCTATATGAACGATTGCACCCTCGTTTTTGGCTTTTTCGAGCATAGCCAAGGAATGGTTTTGTTGGGTTTTATTGATCAGCGGTCCAACAAAATCAATGTTGCCACCATTTATGCCTGTTTTTAGTTTAGCAATATCCTCTTTTACAATGGCAACAAATTGATTAAAAATACTGGAATGGACATAAAAACGCTGTGGCGCAACACAAACTTGCCCACAATTTCTTAATTTGGCAACCAAAGCCTGATGCGCAATAGCCTCCACATCGACATCTTTATCAATAATTACAGGAGCATTTCCTCCTAATTCCAATGATAATTTAGTCGAAGTTTTAGAAGCACCATCCATTAATATTTTTCCAACACGGGTACTTCCCGTAAAACTTATTTTTTTCAGCAAAGGATTTTCAATCATTTCAGTCCCTGTAGAAACGGGTTCGGTATTAATTAAATTGAAAACTCCTTTTGGAATTCCAGCTTCATGAAAGGCTTTCGCCAAATTAAAACTGGTCAAAGGTGTAAATTCAGATCCTCTTAAAACTACACTGCAACCCGCTGCCAATGCTGCTCCTACTGCTCTTGCGGGATTATACGCTGGGAAATTCCAAGCGGTAATAATTCCAATAACACCCAAAGGTTGATAAATAACCATCGAACGTTTGTCAATTCTACTAGAAGGAATTACTCTTCCGTAACTGCGTTTTCCTTCTTCGGCATACCATTCGAAAAGATTGGCGGCAACTTGCCATTCCCCTCTTGCTTCCAGCATGGGTTTTCCAGTTTCTAAAGCCGTTTCTTTGGCGAAAGCCTCAGCATTTTCTCTAATGTAAGTAGCTGCTTTTTTTAGAAACTCCGCTCTAAAATAAGGTGTTGTATTTTTCCATCCTTTAAAAGCTGAGTCTGCTGCATCAATAGCCAATTTACAATCGGATGCATTTCCGAAAGGAACTTTATCTAAAATTTCTTCCGTCGATGGACTTTGCAAATCCCATTTTGCACCGTCAATTGCGTCGCACCATTCTCCATTTATATATTGCTTTCTCATAGCCCCCTGACCCCCAAAAGGGGGAATATTTTAAGTTAATTTATTGAGTTCTAATTCTCTCTTTTATAATACTAATATCTATAGAGACAAACTTTTAATTGCCTCCAGCTTTAGCTGGAGGGATAAAATAGAAATAGTATTGAATGGCTTTAGCCAAAAAAGCACAACTATTTTGGCTAAAGCCAATTTGACATCCATTCATTTTCCTCCAGCTAAAGCTGGAGGCAATTGAAATCGATTATACCACTTTACTTCACCAATCCTCTATTCCCCCTTCGGGGGTTAGGGGGCTAAAACCTCTTTTATCGTTTCTTCCAAAATCATTAATCCTTTGTGCAAAACTTCGTCTTCAATAAACAACGGACTTAGAATTCTAATACAGTTTCCATAAGTACCAGAAGTAATCACAATCAAACCTTTAGCCAAACATTTGTCTACAATTGCTTTTGTGGCAACACCGTCTGGAATACCAGTTTCTGAGTTTGTTATCTCAAAGGCTAACATAGCCCCTAATCCACGAACATCAGTAATGGTTTTAGGATATAAAGACTGCCAGTATTTGAATTTATCATTAACAATTTTACCGACTTTTTGACCAGCAGCGTTGATGTCATTTTTTTGCATGTAATTGATACTCGCCAATGAAGCCACACAACTCAATGGTCCACCCAAATAGGTTCCGCCAATAAGTCCTGGCTTTATGGCATCCATAATTTCTTGCTTGCCAATTACGGCACCAATAGGCATTCCGCCACCCATAGATTTTGCCCAAGTAGACAAATCTGGAGTAACATCATAATGCTCATAGGCTGCCCATTTTCCGGTACGACCAAAACCTGATTGTACCTCATCAAAAATTAGACAGATATTATTTTCGGTACAAAACTTGCGTAAATATTGAACGTATTTTTTGGATGCAACCGTAAAACCACCTTCTCCTTGAACCAATTCTAAAATAATGGCTGCCGTTTGATTGATCGAAACTGTTGACGAAAAAGTTTTATGCAACTTCATAATCATCAAATCATCAAACTCATCCGAAGTCATTCTAGAGCTCATACTAGGTTTGTAATACGGATATTCCAATCGATATACCTCCGGGGCATAAGGTCCTGCTCCTTCTTTATACTTCACGTTTGAAGTTAATGTCATTGCCATCATTGTACGCCCATGAAAAGAACCATCATAACATATAATTCCCGCTTTTCCCGTTACGGCACGAGCAATTTTGATAGCATTCTCAACAGATTCAGCACCCGAAAGTGTCAGCATTGCTTTGGTACCTTCGCCATGTGGCAATAACTCACATAATTTCTCGGTAAGATCTAAATATTGATCATAAACCGAAACATTAAAGGAAGCATGAATAAATTTTTCGGCTTGTTTTTGAATCGCTTCAATAATTTCAGGTACTCCATGCCCTACATTATTTACTCCAATTCCACCCGCAAAATCAATCAATTCTCTACCATCGGCATCAGTGATTATAGCTCCTTTGGCTGATTGAATACTAGAGGGATTAAAAATTCCTAAAGCGTTTGGAACACTTTTCTTTCTTCTTTCGTATAATTTATCTGTATTATTCATTTTGCTTGCTTGATAATTTTGCCAACTCCAAATCGGGTTGTGCGATTTTATAAATTTTCATATACATATTGGTTTTAGTATCAAAAACCCCTTCCAAAACATGTATTTTATCTCCAATTAATTCATTCAAATGTTCCATATCTCGGCACATTACGTTCGCTTCAATATCAAAATCACCTGAAACCGATGCCAAAAAGCTAACTTCCGGCAAACTGGCCAGCTGTTCGAATATGGAATTCATAAATGTTTTTGGTTTTACCGAAATCAAAATACTGGCATAGGCATTAAACCCAATTTTATTCGGATCAATCCTTCCAATAATTTTTAAAGTCCCATCTTCAACCAAGTTGATATAACGGTGTCTAATGGTACTAACAGCAACATTAATCTCTTTCGAAATTTCAGTAAATGACATTCTACCGTCTTTTTGCAATAATGTCAAAATTTGGAAATCTAATTCATCGTCTAATACACTCATCTCTAGCTTGTTTTTTGTAAAATTTTATAACAAGTCAAATGTAATTAATTTATTTACAATAAAAAACGATTATTTTGTTTTATTTTTAAAAAACAAAGTTATTTTTTGTATTTTAATTCTCCTTGAACCCACGTTTCTAGTGTTTCAACATTCGAAACATCATTTAATTCAAAAGGATTTTCATTTAAAACTATAAAATCAGCATATTTCCCAACGGTTAAACTCCCTTTTGCATTTTCCAGATTATCAGCGACTGCACTTCCTACGGTATACCCATATAAAGCTTGTTGCAAAGTGATTTTTTGGCTTTCGCCAATAACAGAGCCATCAGCGGCTTTTCGGGTAATTGCCGTTTCGATATTGATCCACGGATTAATCTCTTTCACCACCGGTCCATCGGTAGATAAAGCCAAATTGATTCCGTTGTCTAAAACTGTTTTGCACGGGTAAACCACATCCAATAATTCATCGGGTAACGTACTCTTGAAATTATTGGCCAACTCATAAATAAATATAGGTTGCATGGCAGCAGTCATATTCATTCGCTTGAAATCATTAATATTATCTTGGGATAAAAACCCAACATGCTCAATTCTGTGTCTTAATGTGGGATCGATTTTAAACAAATCACTATATACTTTCAAAGTCAAATCGACTGCTTGATGACCAATAGCATGCGTAGCTACCGAAAAACCTTTAGCAACCGCTTCTTTGGCAGTGTTATAAAATTTATCATAATCCAATCTCAAAACTCCTTTGTAGCCATCGGTATTTTTATACGGAACATTCAAAGCAGCAGTAGCCGAACTCAACCCGCCATCCGAAAAGAACTTTACCGTTTTTATCTGTAAAAATTCCGACTCATATTGTTCCGGCAAAACCTGAATTTCGTCGCTACCGTCTGGAATTCGAAGCGGGAAAACATTCATTCTCACTTTTAGCAAACCTGCTGCATCCAATTGAATATAAGCTGCAAGCAGTTCTTCATTAGCTGCAGGATCTGTTGCGCTTGTTATTCCGAGGCTTAACAAATACGAATGCGCTTCTAGAATCATGTTCTTATATTCCTCAAAAGTAAAAGGCGGAATGTTATTCATGATTAAACCCAAAGCCCTTTCGGTAAAAATACCTTGCAAACTGCCGTCTTGATTTTTGCGAATTTCGCCTCCAAAAGGCACTTCAGTAGCTTCACTCACTCCCGAAATCTCCATCGCTTTGGAATTAGCTATACCAATATGAGCACAGGTCCGAATGACAAAAACAGGTCGATCTGAAATGATTTCATCTAAATCTTCTTTGGTAGGCAAACGCTTTTCTTCGAGTACCATTTCATTGATACCACGAGCCATAATCCACTCTGATTTTGGATTTTTGGCAGCAAAATCTTTTAGCTTTTGTTTGAATTCGACTAACGATTTTATGCCTCGAACATCTAACATATACGTTCGAAGATGTCCAATTTTCCAGACGTGAATGTGTGCATCATTCAGTCCCGGAACAATTGTTTTACCCTGAAAATCAATCTCCTCTTGAAAAAAACCAAATTGATTTCGAAGCTCGATTGCTGACCCAATCGCTTCAATTTTTCCTGAATCATTAATCACCATGGAATCTGCTTTTGCAAAAGCGTCATCCATAGTAATAATAGTGGCATTATGTATTAATTGGAAATTCATTATTTTAAAAAGTTAGAAGTTGGAAGTCAGAAGTTAGAAAAATCCTCAACTCCATGAGACTGAACATTAAAAAACTGAAAACTGAGACTGATCACTAAAAAACTGTCCCGATAGCTATCGGGAACTGAACACTTTCCCTTAAACTCTCTCGTTCAATACATCTTGAATTGCAGTTTCGATTACATCCAATCCTTCGTGTAATTGTTCATCGGTGATTACAATTGGAGGCAAGAAACGAATGCAGTTCGTGTACAATCCGGCGCGAATTAGAATCACACCATTGGCCACCGATTTTTTGATAACCGCCATAGCAAAATCCATATCGGGTTCTTTGGTAATTCTGTCTTTTACGAATTCAACCACAAGCATCGCTCCGATTCCACGAACTTCGGCTATAACTTCGAATTTTTCTTTCATGGCATTAATTCTGTCGGTAATAATTTTACCTACATGCGTGGCACGATCTAGAAATTCTGGCTTAATCAATTCTTTAACCGTTGCCAAAGCTCCAGCCACTGCAATCGGGCTTCCGCTATACGTTCCTCCAATTCCACCTAAATGTGGTGCATCCATAATTTCGGCTTTTCCAGTAATGGCAGAGATTGGTAAACCAGAACCAATTGATTTTGCCATAGTAACGATATCCGGAATTACACCAGAATGCTCAATAGAAAGGAATTTTCCTGTTCTTCCTGCACCGGCTTGAACCTCATCGGCAATGAAAACGATACCGTGTTCGTCACACACTTTTCTGATTTTTTCCAAGAAACGTTTTGGCACTGGAATAAATCCACCTTCGCCTTGAACTGGCTCAATGATAATAGCCGCAACCGCTGATGGATCAACGTGTGAAATTAAATTTTGATCAAAACGTTCGATACAAAAATCGATATACTCATCCTCTGTCATGCTGTTGGGTCTTCTGTAGACATTTGGAGAATGAAAACGATAAATATCTTGGGCATAGCTTCCAAATCCTCTCTTGAATAAACCATATTTACTGGTCAAACTCAACGTAAGCATGGTACGCCCATGATAAGCCCCTTCAAAGCAAATTACTGCTGGTCTTTTCGTATAATAACGAGCAATAGCTACTGCATTCTCCACCGCTTCTGAACCTGAATTGGCCAATAATGTTTTCTTAGGATAATCTCCCGGAACAATTTTATTTAACAACTCAGCAAATTCTAGGTACAATTCAAATGTAGTTACCAAAGCCCCTGGATGAATATGCTTGTCCAATTGTGCTTTTACGGCATCAACCACCACTTGGGGTCTGTGTCCTAAATTTACCATTCCGATTCCACCTGCAAAATCAATTAATTGATTCCCGTCTACATCCCATACCAATGCTCCTTCGGCTTTTTCAACTACCACTTCGGTAGATTTTCCAAGACCTGCAGGTAAAGCCGCTGCTCTTCTTGCTAACATTTCTTTACTCTTTGGACCTGGAATTTCTGATACTTTTTTAATTTGAGTTCCCATTTTTTTATTTTAAATTTTAAATTTTAGACTTTAGATTTCTTACCCCTGAAACGTCAGGATTAGACTTTTTATATTTTATTTTTTTCAACTTCTTTAGATTTTTTCAATTTCCAAATAATAATTCTCATCGACAGGTCTATACATTAATATACTTCCAAATCCAGATTCAGGGTCATTGATATAATTGTATAAAGGGCGAATCCATCGAAATCCGGCATTTCGTTGTGGCGTAATCGTTGGATCTGTCAATTCATTTTTTATTAATGCTTCGCAGTATTCAGCAATGGTCATTTGATCTTTTACTTTTCCATAACCAATGGTCATTCCTGCAATAATTTGTCCTTTCAAACCCAATTCCTTACACACCTCATTTCGCGCTTTATACATCTCTCTAGAAAGTCCAATTCCTCTATATTCCGGCAAAACACCCATGTCTATTCCGTACATCCAATCGCCATTTGGAATTTGCACTTTGGTAATCCATAAATGATCTGTTTCTTCCAGAAAAGTACTGTCGTGTTCCGGAAAATCACATCTGAAAGTACTGGCCGAAGCAACTATACTCCCATCTTTTTCTACAACGATTTGCCCCTCCGGAAAAACCTTAATATGATTGGCAAAATGATCTCTATTCAAGATTTCGGACTCATGCAAAGTAGGATAACATCTTGATTGTACGTATTCCATCTGAATGGCATCCTCAACTTTTGCATGGCGTATCAAAAATCTATCGTTCAAAATCTTTTTATCAATCATACATTACTTCTTTATTTGATTAATTTTAAAGTTTACACTCTAGCTTATAATTATCATCTACAGGATAGTACATAAAAACACAAGCAAAACCGGCTTCGGGATCATTGATATGATTGTACAATGGTTTTATCCATCTAAACCCCGCTTTCTTTTGAGGTGTTACGGTTGGATCCGTAAACTTCTTGATTTCTAATGCGTAACAATATTCTTGAATGGTCATTTTCTCTTTCATTTTTCCATAACCTATGGTCATTCCCGCTATAAGCTGTCCTTTCAAACCCAGTTCTTTACATATTTCCTGTCTAACAGTGTACATTTCTTTAGAAAGCCCTAATCCTCGATATTCAGGCAAAATCCCCATGTCTATTCCGTACATCCATTCTCCGTCTGGAACATGTGCATTGGTAATCCATAAATTATCCGATGACTCCAAAAAAGTAGACTCCTGTGTTGGAAAATTACATCGAAACGTACTCGCAGAACCCACAATTACCCCGTCTCTTTCTAACACAATCTGCCCCTCCGGAAATACTTTGATATGATTTATAAAATGATTCCTGTTTAACAACTCTGTTGGATCCAAAGTAGGATAACATTGTTGCTGAACATATTCCATCTGAACTGCATCCTCCGGAGTTGCATTTCGGATTAAAAACTCATTAAACAAGACGTCTTTTTTAATCATAACCCATTCATTTACAATATAAAACCAGCTATAAGATATAACAACGAGGAAGCAACAAATATTGTCAATTGATACGGAAATTGCGTAATAGCATGTTGCATCATATCGACTTTACAAGATTGTGCCGTTAGTACTCTATTATCCGAGAAGAAACAAGCGGCCGCTCCCCAAACTGTCCCTGAGGCCAATGCGCCTTGGGTTAACCAAAAATTAGCTCCCAATGTATGCGCCAACAATGCTGTAGTAGGAACCAAAATAGCATAAATACCCCAGTTTGAACCTGTTGCCCAACAAATCCAGGATACCAAAGCGAAAACAATAAATGGCAAAGTAGCACTATTCAACCAGCTGATTCCTTGTAGTTTTGCGGCAACAAATTCATTAAATCCTAATGCGTTTTGAACGTCTTTTAACAAATAAGTAAAGCCTAAAACCGTTAATACGAATGTTATAGTTTCTAATCCTAAAACAAAATGTTTCGATATTTTAGTAAATTTAATTACTCTGAAAAGTAAAAAGTATAAATACGTAAACACTACCGCTGTAACAATACCGCGTAAAGCATCGATACTACCAAAGATGTATTCAGTCGAAAAAGTGAAGGTTCCCCAATAATCCATATCAAATGGGTAAGGAAAAACAGTACACCATATTAAAACTAGTATTGGAAGAATAAAATAAACTAATTTACCTGGTTTAGCATTTGGTTTTGGTGCTTTAACCATCGATTGATCGATAGGCTTAACATTGGCTTCGGCTTCTTTAATTGCCTTTGAATCCGGAATTAATTTAAAAACAATCAAAGCTCCCATGATTAATGAAATCCATGCCGAAAAATTATAAGGTATAGTTCCCAAAAAAGCCTGAATTGGATTGGTCATTGCCACACCCGCACTATCTAAAACACCACCGTCTATAGCAACAATTTGTGTTCCGTAAAATATAGTCCAAGTCGAAATAGGGAAAATAATAGTAATAGGTACGCAAACCGTAGTCAATACCAAAGCTAATTTTTCTCTAGAAACCCCAAATTTATCGGTTATAGGTCTCATCGTGTTTCCAACTGACAAGGCACTCAAATAATCATCCAAGAAAAAGAAAAAACTTAAAAAATAAGTCATTATTAAAGATTGCTTTTTGTTTTTTACATGATTTTCAGAATATCTAGCAACGGCTTTAATCCCACCAGACGCATTTAACAACTGAACAAACGCTCCATATAATATACAAACCAAAATAACCCATATTAATCCTTGATCGTGTGCATCTCTCGAAATCGAAGTAAACATCCCATCAAACATATTCAAAGGAAAAATCATTCCTTTCCCTTCTGGAAAATACACCTCAGAACCGCCATGCTGTGCCAATAAAACAAACCCGATAGCACAACCAATAATTAAAGGCTCTAAAGCTTTTCGGGTAATCATGGCAATTCCCAATACGGTAAATGCAGGGACTAAAGCATGCCAATGGACAAAATAACAAAGTGTGGCCAAGAATAATAAGGCAACTCCAATAATAGTAGATACTGATTTCATAATTTTAGTAGATTAGTTTTTGGTTTTGGTTAATCAAAATAATTTAAACTGGTCAGGATTTAAATTAACAACCCATATAGAAGAGTTATTTTTAACTTTTTATAGTTGTAAATAAATTAACATCTATGCGATTATTTTGTAAATCTAACAATATTTTTAATACACGCAAAAAAATTTATTGATTTTTTATTAATTTTTGTATATTTGGAAAAACCAAAAAACAATCATTATGTCATTTAACGAAGTAAAAAACTTTATAAATGGGGAGTTTAAGACTGGAAGTTCTACAAAAATCCATTCGATTATCTCCCCTTTAGACGGTAAGGAATTATCTACTTTCTGCGAATCTACCATGGAAGATTTGAATGAAATTATAGCCACAGCACAAAAAGCGCAAAAGGCTTGGCAAAAAGTTACCTTAAAAGAAAGAGTGCAAGTATTTTATAAATACAAACAATTATTAGAAAAAAATAGCGAAGAACTAACCGAAATCATCCATAGAGAAAACGGAAAAATTCATAGCGAAGCCAAAGCCGAAATTGACAAAGCCATTGAACTAACTGAATTTGCCTGTTCTTTACCTCAATTTATGAATGGTGAAAACATGGAAGTAAGTAAAGGTGTTTTCTGTTCTTCCACAAAAGTTCCTTTAGGGATTGTAGCTTCTATTGTACCCTTTAATTTTCCGACTATGGTACCACATTGGACAATCGTAAACGCAATTGCCCTTGGAAATGCTTTTATCCTAAAACCATCGGAAGCGGTACCGATAAGCAGTCAATATACTGCCAAACTCTTAAAAGAAGCTGGGTTACCTGATGGATTGTTCAATATCATAAATGGAACACAAACTACCGTAGAAAACATTTGTGACCATCCCGGAATTCAAGCGGTCACTTTTGTAGGTTCTACCAAAGTCGCCAAAATTGTGTACCAAAGAGCGAGTAACAATTTAAAACAGGTACTGGCACTTGGAGGCGCAAAAAACCATATCCTATTATTACCCGATGCCCATCCTGAAATGGCTTCCTCTAATATTGTTGCTTCAATGAGCGGTTGTGCAGGACAAAGATGTATGGCTGCAGCAACCTTAATTGCAGTAGGAAATTGTGATGCGATACTGGATCGACTAATTGCTGATGCCCAAAAAATTCAATGTGGAACTACTCTAGGCTCGGTTATTTCTAAAGCAGCCAAAGAAAGAATTGAAGCCTATATTACCGAGGCTGAACAACAAGGTGCTAAAATTATTTTGGATGGTCGCAACACTACTGTTCCCGGAAAAGAAAATGGCTTTTATGTAGGCACAACCTTAATTGACTATGCCACCGCCGATATGAAAATTGCCAGAGAAGAAGTTTTTGGCCCAGTTCTAGCTATCGTTCGCGTGAATACCATTGATGAAGCATTGGAAATAGAAAACGCCAATCCGTATGGCAATTCCTGTTCGGTCTTTACCCAAAGTGGTGGTTTGGCCAGTTATGTTACCGAGCATGCTTCGGCTGGAATGTGTGGTATAAATATAGGAGTGCCAGTCCCAAGAGAGCCTTTTGGTTTTGGAGGGTGGAATCAATCCCGTTTTGGTTCTGGCGATATTACCGGAAAAAGTGCTATTGGCTTTTTTACCAAAGAAAAGAAAACCACCACCAAATGGAATCCGGAAGCGGGAACAAACTGGATGAGCTAGGGATTTTAGAATTTTTTTTGTAAATTTAATTTTCTAACCACACAAAACCAACTCATTATGATACGAAAAGCTACACTACAAGACTTAGATCAATTGACTAATTTATTTGACCAATATGTCGTTTTTTATAAGAAACCGTCCGATTATGAAAAGCACAGAGAATATCTAAAGGAACGAATGGAAAATAATGAGGCTACTATTTTCATCGCTAGCGACGATGCTAATCCAGATAAAATCATTGGTTTCGCTCTTATTTACGTTACTTTTTCTTCATTGGCACTCAATAAAATTTTGATTTTAAATGATCTATTTGTTGATGCTTCTATTCGAAAAAAAGGAATTGGCGAAAAACTAATTCTAAAAACAGTTGAGTTCGCAAAAGAATTGGGTTCCAATGTCATACGATTACGAACCGCAAAAAGCAATACAGTAGCCCAAGGTTTATACAACAAGATGGGCTTTGTAAGGGAAGACTACCTCTACAGTTACGACCTTACCGTCAACTAATTACAAACTATAACAAATTAAAATAAACAATGTTAAGCAAAGAACAAATCATAAGTGACAGCAAAGAATTTAGTTTATTTTCATGGTCGGCACAAGCCAGTGTAAACCCAATAGCAATAGAAAGAGCCGAAGGTGTTTATTTATACGATTACGATGGCAACAAAATAATCGATTTTTCATCTGGATTAATGTCGGTAAATATAGGCCATGGCGATCAAAGAGTTACCGCTGCAGTAGTGGAACAAATGCAAAAAGTGAGTTTTGTAACACCAACCTGCACCACCGAAATAAGAGCAAAACTGGCTAGAAAATTGTCCGAAATATGTCCTGGTGATTTGAATAAAGCATTCTTTACATTGTGCGGTACTTCCTCTGTAGATAATGCCATAAAACTGGCGAGATTATATACTGGGAGACATAAAATCATTGGGAGATACCGAGCTTTTCATGGAGGTTCAATTGGCGGAATGTCAGTAGGTGGAGATCCCAGAAAACTAGCCAATGATGCTCAACAAATGCCCAATGCAGTACTTTTAGACGATCCTTACTATTTCTTTGGCATGAAAGATCTCGATGAGACCACAAAATTGAATTTAAGCCTTGAATACGTAGAAAGAATCATTCATTTTGAAGGAAAAACAAACATTGCAGCCTTTATTTTTGAAGGAGAAAGCGGTTCGTCTGGTTGTTTGCATTATCCAAAAGGATATTTAAAGGGAGTTAAAGCCCTTTGCGAAAAATACGACATCCTTTTTATTGCCGATGAAGTCATGAGCGGATTTGGAAGAACCGGAAAATGGTTTGGATTTGAAAACCATGACATTATCCCTGATATGGTGTGTATGGCCAAAGGATTAACAGCGTCCTATCTTCCATTAGGTTGTTTGATGGTCTCGGATAAAATAGCGGCAAAATTTGATAATACCCCAATGATGATTGGCCTTACATACAATGCCCATCCCGTAGCTTTGGCGGCTGCATTGGCGGTAATAAACATTTACGAAAGTGACAGTTTAATAGCAAACACTCAAAAAATGGGCGCTTATCTAGAATCTAAAATCGAGGCAATGCGAGCGAAACATCCAAGCATGGGGGCTTTTAGGAACACAGGCCTGTTGGGATGTTTAGATATTCTAAAAAACAAAACTACGGGAGAATTAATCGCTCCCTACAATGCCAGTGGCGATGAACTAAAAGTAACCAACGGGATTGCTGCCAAACTAAGAGCCCTGGGATTATATACTTTTGTGCGTTGGGGCTACATTTTTATAGCTCCGCCGTTATGCATCACCGAATCTGAAATAGACGAAGGATTAGCCATTATTTCACAAGCTTTATCCATTGCTGATGAACATTTGGTTTAGAAAAAATACACCACAAAAAAAAGAGAATTTCAATTTAAGA
Source organism: Flavobacterium laiguense (assembly GCF_003097655.1). Classification (GTDB taxonomy): domain Bacteria; phylum Bacteroidota; class Bacteroidia; order Flavobacteriales; family Flavobacteriaceae; genus Flavobacterium; species Flavobacterium laiguense. Next base: position 66,830 of record NZ_QCZH01000002.1, on the reverse strand, counting down.
AATTCTCTTTTTTTGTGCTCCTTTAACAAACACTTTCATTTTGAAACACATCATTTATCATTTCATAGATTTTTTCTCTGTCTAATGGTTTAGTGATATACCCCGAAAATCCTGCCTTGATAATTCTTTCTTTATCTTCTACTGAAGAATGAGCAGTTTGAGCAATAACAAGGAGGTCTGGCCTAACTTGTTTTATTTTTTCGAAGGCTTGATAACCATCTAAAATTGGCATTTTTATATCCATAAAAACCAAGTCAACAGCATCATTATCGGTACTTATATCTACTGCTTCTAGACCATTTCGAGCTCTCAAAACGGTATGACTTTTTAACTCTAATATCCTTTTTAACAATAAATAATTAATATTATCATCTTCGGCAACTAATATGGTTTTTAACCCAAAATCAAAACGCACATTTCCATCCGTTTTTAAATCTCTATCAATAGTGTTAGTATCATAAACCAATGGAATGGTAAATTTAAAAACCGAACCTTTACCATAAAAAGATTCAACTGTAATTTTACCTCCCAGCATTTCTACATAAGCTTTAGAAATAGACAAACCCAAACCCAAGCCACTAAGTGATATAGAATAATCATCTTCTACTCTTCTAAAGCGGTCAAAAACAACTTTTAAATCTTTTTCACTAATTCCTAAACCTGTATCTTCAACTCTAAACTCTATGGTCTTTATTTCATGATTTAGACTGTAGCCAAAAGAAACATATCCTCTATCTGTAAATTTTATGGCATTTGTCAATAAATTAACCATGACTTGTCTCAATTTAACCTCATCTGTTAAAATATCATTTTGTAACTTTTCTGTACTTTCTATCAAATAAAAATCAACCTTTTTATCTTCTGGAATAATTACTTTCAGAGTACTATACAACTCATTTACAAATTTTTCTATATTCAATCCTTTGTAATTGGGTGTAATTTGTTTGGCATCAATTTTTGACATTTCAATAAGATCTTCAATAATTGAAACTAGATTTTTGCCACTACTCTTAATGATTTTTAGGTATTTTTTTTTGAATTCTTCACTTATATTATCATCCAAAAGCAAATCAGAAAAACCAATTATTGCATTCATTGGCGTTCTAATTTCATGTGATAAATTAGCTAAAAAAGTAGACTTAAGCTTATCGCTTTCTTCCGCTTTTACTTTAGACTTCTCCAATTGAAATCGGTTCTTTCTATGATCATCAAATAAATTCCCGATATAGCCAAATTCGCCAGGTTCTTTTTTCAAGAGAGTGATTGAAATTTCACGATTTGTCTCTAAAATATTAGTAACCAACCGCAAAGGTTTGTACACCCATTTTCTAGAATAATATATTGAAGCAATAAGACTAATTAAGGTAACAACTACTATAATCAACAGCAATTCTTTGGTTTTTTCAAAATTGAGATACGAAGGTCTCTGAAACAATAATTTGGCTACTACAAGATTATCAGCATCTCTAAGTTTTATTATTGAAGTTACTTTTTTATTGCAACTAGTATCCGTTACGACGTTGTTTAAAAGTTGAATATTGGAGCTACAGATATCTTCTAAATTTTTAAAATATTTTTGATCCAATAAACGAGCCATAAACAGATAACCTGATGGTTTTGTTTTTACTTTTTTGGGATCATTTGAAGGATGAATAGTTCCCCCAAACACTTCGATTACTCCTTCGGGAACACGCATGTAAAACCTAGAAAACTTGCTTTTATACAAATACATCATAGCTTGGGCTGGAATAAAATCTTTGGATTTAAAATTAGGGTTAGCCGTATTTACGATAAATTTTCTCTTTAAATCATAAACCCCAATATAATCCACTTCGTAGGTAGGAAATTCATTTACGATGTAACTATTAAACCAAATCGTATCTTTTGATTTTGTAAAATTGACTAATGCATCCCAATAACTAAGATCGTTTATCGTAACAATTTGAGTTTTCGAATTAAAATCAAACAATCTGTTTATTTCAGTTTGGTATTGATCTGTATTTGATCTAAAAACTTGGTTTTCTTGTTTGATTGTATAAAGGTAAAGTGACAGAAATAGGAATATAAAAAGCGAGCAAATCCCAATGATCAACAATACCAATTTAGAATAAGTCGTTAATTTTAATCTCATTTAGTTAGAAGAATTATGGCATAAATAGTATCGCAATATACTGTTTTTTTACAATACAAAAAAAGCATAACACATTGAATATTTGTGTTTTGAGTTTAACAAACCAATTCTTGTTATTGCCTTTTTTTTTAAACCAGTGTCTTTTTAAATCTTATTTTTTTTTCGTATCCTATCTTTCCAATTTCACTTTGGAATCTATTTATTTAAAATTAAACAAGTTACATGTTCCTTAAAAAAATTCAACTAAATTATATAGACTGCAACAATTTATATCTTTTTGACATAAACTGTAATTAAACACCTCAGCTACCGAAGGGGTTATGTACAAAAAAAACCACCTCTTTAGGTGGTTCCTGATACTTTATTGATTCTAAAATTAGCTTTTCACGCCAGTTGATGCCGCAACAACAGTTCCTTTTATGGTCAAAACTTTAGGAGTCGCATCATTATTAGTCGTTACCGATACTGTTTTGGTAAATGCTCCTGCATTAGCCGCATTATAAGTTGCTGTAACCGTACCCGATTTCCCTGGAGCAATTGGCGTTTTGGTATAATCTGTTGCCGTACATCCGCATGAACCTTGCACATTGGTAACCAGAACAGTTGTTTTTCCTGTATTTTTGAATTCGAAAACAATAGGTTTTGGAGTGTTTTGTGGAATTGTACCCACATCTATCGTCTCACTTTTCCATACGATTGAAGAGGCTGCAACAGCCACTTTTGAAACTAACGTTTTTACAGGAGCGATGGCCGAAAATGACATTAAACCTAGAGTTAATGCCAACATTGAAATTTTAATCATTTTCATAATTTATTTTCTTTTTTAAAACCTGTCTCAAATTATCGAAATGGTTCAGATTCTGGTTAATGGTTTGTTTTATTTGATCCATTCAAAAGTAGATTAGAAAAACAAACCTCCTTGTTAAGCGGTATCCAATCTTTGTTAACGACTTGTTAACGCATAAAAGGCAACCAAATATTGATTAATATTACAGTCCGAAATCTCATTCATGAAATTAAACAAACTCAATAGCAGCATCCTGATCGGATTAATCGCCATTATAGGAATCCTTGTGGCACAATTGCTTTGGACCAAAGAAGCCTTTAGTATTGAAGAAAAAAAGTTCAGCCAAAAAACACACGTCACCTTACTGGAAGTAGCCAAAAAATTATATCAGGGAACCAACCAAGAACTTCCTGGCAAAAATCCAGTACGAAAAATATCCAATGATTATTATATCGTTAATATTGATAACGACTTTGAACCCGAAATTTTAGAATTTTATCTCATCTCCGAGTTCAAGAAAATGAATATCACCACCGATTTTGAATATGCTATGTACAATTGCCAAAGCGACGAAATGGTCTACGGCAATTACATCTCCTTATCCGAAAAAAAACAAACCAAACATTCTGTACATTTTCCAAAACATAAAAATTTAGTCTATTATTTTGCCATTCGGTTTCCCAATGAAACGAGTTATTTGTTCAGTTCCTTACGATTTTGGTTTGTGCTTTCGATTGCATTAATTGTTATTTTACTGGTCTATGTGTATTCTATTTTTACGCTTTTACAGCAAAAGAAATATTCCGATTTGCAACGCGATTTTATTAACAATATGACGCACGAATTCAAAACGCCTTTGTCCTCCATACTAATTGCTTCCAATTACCTCATCAGGCAAAATCCAATTCTGCAAGATGAAAAACTGGAAAAGTACACCCACATTATCATTGACCAAAGCAATAAGTTGAACCAGCATATCGAAAAAATTTTAACCGTTGCAAAGTCTGACAATGCTCCATTAGTTTTAAATAAAAACCAGCTAGATATTCTGCCAATTCTAGAATCTGTAATCGAGAACATTAAACTAAAACATCCCGAAACCAAAATAGAAATTAAAACAAATTTAGCAGCAGTTACCATCGAAGCCGATGAATTTCATTTCTCCAATTTGGTTTACAACCTGTTGGATAATGCCATAAAATACTGTGAAAACAAACCCGAAATCAGTATCGCTATTGCAAAAGTTGGAAAGCATTTACAATTTGATTTTACTGACAATGGCATTGGAATCTCCTCTAAAAACATTCCCTTTATATTTGATAAATTTTATAGAATTCCAAGTCAAAAAAGCAATGAAGTGACTGGTTTTGGTTTGGGTTTGTACTATGCCAAGAAAGTGTGTGACCTGCATCACTGGAAAATAACCGTAAAATGCAATCCAGAAAAAGGTTGTACCTTTTCACTACTAATTCCACAAAATTAATGAGTCCAGTTCGAATATTATATACCGAAGATGATGCAACATTAGCATTTCTAACCAAAGACAACCTAGAACAAAACCTGTACGAAGTAACGCATTGCGAAGATGGAGCATCTGGTTTTGAAGCCTTCAAAAAAGGCCGTTTTGACATTTGTATTTTGGATATTATGATGCCAAAAATGGATGGATTTGAATTAGCCACCGAAATCAGGAAACTCGATGCCAATGTTCCCATTATTTTCCTTTCGGCAAAAACACTGAAAGAAGACCGCATCAAAGGTCTCCGTTTGGGTGCCGATGATTATTTGGTAAAGCCTTTCAGCATCGAAGAATTATTACTAAAAATTGAAATATTCTTAAGACGTTCCCATAAGAATAAGGCGATTGAAAAGAGTATTTATCAAATAGGAAAATACCAATTCGACACCAAAAATTTTGTTTTATTCAATGAAACTGAAAAAATCAGCCTTACCCAACGTGAAGCCGATCTTTTAAAATTTTTCCTCGACAATAAAAATGTAGTTTTAAAACGAGAACAAATCCTAACTTCTCTTTGGGGAGACGATGATTATTTTATGGGTCGAAGTCTTGATGTTTTCATTTCCCGCTTGCGCAAAATTTTGGCCAACGAAAAAGGGATTGCCATTGAGAATTTACACGGGATTGGGTTTCGGTTTAAAGTAGAATGAAAAATGCCCCAAAAAGTTAGACACTATTTGGGGCATTTCCACTAATCAAGTGGTTTTTCCATTTTTTATAAAAGAATTACAAAGGAATATTTCCGTGTTTTCTATTTGGAGTAACACTTACTTTATTTTCGAGCATACTAAATGCTTTTATCAATTTACGTCTTGTGTCTTGTGGTAGGATAACCTCATCTACAAAACCACGTTGTGCTGCTGTGTACGGATTGGCAAACAAGTCGGCATATTCAGCTTCTTTTTCCAAGAGTTTGGCTTCATGGTCTTCGGCATCGTGAATTTCTTTTTTGAATATAATTTCAGAGGCGCCTTTGGCTCCCATTACGGCAATTTCGGCAGTAGGCCAAGCAAAATTCATGTCGGCACCAATGTGCTTGGAGTTCATTACATCATACGCTCCACCATAGGCTTTACGAGTGATTACGGTTACTCTTGGCACGGTTGCTTCGCTTAAGGCGTACAATAATTTGGCTCCGTGAACAATGATTCCGTTCCACTCTTGGTCTGTTCCTGGTAAAAACCCTGGTACATCTACCAATACTAATAACGGAATATTAAAAGCGTCACAAAAACGAGTAAATCGTGCCGCTTTTTTCGAACTGTTTACATCGAGACAACCTGCCAAAAACATCGGTTGGTTGGCTATAATTCCAATGCTTCTGCCTCCCAAACGAGCAAAACCTACAAGAATATTTTCGGCGTAATTTTTATGAACTTCATAGAAAGAATCTTCATCAATTACTCCTTTAATAACCTCATGCATATCATAAGGCTTGTTTGGATTGTCTGGAATGATATTCGCTAAACTCATTCGTACCTCATCTTTCAATTCATAAGGCAAATTACGAGGCGTTTCTTTATTACTTTGTGGTAAATAACTCAACAATCGTTTCAAATCTTCCAAACATTCTATATCATTACTAGAAGTAATATGAGCAACACCCGATTTGGTAGAATGTGTACTTGCACCACCCAATTCTTCTGAAGTCACGGTTTCATTGGTTACTGTTTTCACTACATTCGGTCCCGTTACAAACATATAACTCGTGTCCTCGACCATCATGGTAAAATCGGTCATAGCTGGAGAATAAACCGCTCCACCGGCACAAGGTCCCATAATAGCCGATATTTGTGGAATCACACCACTGGCTTGTACGTTTCTAAAAAAAATATCAGCATAACCTCCCAAAGAACGAACGCCTTCTTGAATACGTGCTCCACCAGAATCATTCAGTCCAATCATGGGTGCTCCCATTTTTACCGCCAGATCCATGACTTTGCATATTTTCTCCGCATGGGTTTCGGATAATGCACCTCCAAAAACAGTAAAATCTTGTGCAAATAGATACACCAATCTTCCGTTTATAGTTCCGTACCCTGTAATAACACCATCTCCAAAATAGATTTCTTTCTCCATTCCAAAATCAGTAGTTCGGTGCGTCACCAACATTCCTATTTCTTCAAAAGAACCTTCGTCTAGCAAATAGTTTACGCGCTCTCTGGCGGTTAACTTTTTCTTTTCGTGTTGCTTCTCAATTCTTTTTTTTCCTCCACCCAAATGGGCTTCAGCAATTTTATCGTCTAATACTTTTATTTTGTCTTGCATAATTTATTGTATAGGTAAACGTAGTATTTTTTGATCTTCTAGATACTGTTTCAAGGCTACAAGAGCAGCGATTTCAGCTTCTTTTGCAATTTGATTTTTTAACATTTCAGCACTGTAATATTTTTTTACAAAATGCGTGTCAAAATTCCCAGAACGAAATGCTTCATGTTCAAAAACAAATTTTCCAAATGGCAAAGTAGTTTCAACCCCTTCTATTTTATATCCATCAATGGCTTTCAGCATGATTTGAATAGCTTCTTCTCTGGTTTCGCCATAAGTAATTAACTTCGCCAACATAGGATCATAATAAATTGGAATATCCATGCCTTGTTCGAAACCATTATCTACCCGAATCCCATCACCTACAGGCAACTGATATACATCCAGATGTCCTACACTTGGTAAGAAATCATTCATAGGATCTTCTGCATAAATACGTAATTCTAGAGCATGACCTTTGATTGTCAAATCTTCTTGTTTTAGAGTCAAAGCTTCGCCTCTAGCCACTTTTATTTGCATTTCTACCAAGTCGACTCCTGCAATAATTTCTGTAACGGGATGTTCTACTTGCAAACGAGTATTCATTTCTAGAAAATAGAAATTATTGTTTTCATCCAATAAAAACTCAACCGTTCCAGCACCTAAATAATCACAAGACTTGGCTACCAAAACAGCCGCTTCCCCCATTCTTTTTCTCAATTCTGGAGTCAAAACTGCTGAAGGCGCTTCTTCAACTACTTTTTGATGACGGCGCTGAATACTACATTCTCTTTCAAACAAATACAAAATATTCCCATGACTGTCTGCCATAACCTGAATTTCTATATGTCTAGGAGAGGCCACATATTTCTCTATAAAAACAGAACCATCTCCAAAAGCAGCAATCGCTTCACTTATGGCTCGATTCATTTGAGATTCAAAATCGCCTTCACTTTCTACCACACGCATTCCTTTTCCACCACCACCAGCAGAAGCTTTGATTAGTATTGGAAAACCAATTTTAGCTGCAGCTTTCTTAGCTTCTTCGATGTCTGTAATGGCATGATCAATACCCGGAACCATTGGAATATTGTATTCTTTCACGGCATCTTTGGCAGCGAGCTTACTCCCCATAATATGAATAGCTTTCGACTTTGGCCCTATAAACATGATATTATTTCTTTCACATTCTTCAGCAAAATCAGCATTCTCACTCAAGAATCCATATCCAGGGTGAATAGCATCTACGTTTAATGACTTGGCTACTTCTATAATTTTGCTTCCTAATAAATAGGATTGACTTGAAGGAGCTTCTCCTATGCAAACAGCTTCATCAGCATATTTAACATGAGGAGCATTTCTATCAACAGTAGAATAAACTGCTACTGTTTTAATACCCATTTTTTGAGCAGTTTTCATTACTCTAATAGCAATTTCTCCTCTATTGGCAACTAATATTTTTTTCATATTTTAATAGATAAAAGAGTAAAGTCCGTTTCGCAGTATGATTAAAAATAAAATACCTTTAATCCATTTCTTGCTTCTTGTTTCCTTACTTTCTTGGTTCTTGCTTCTTATCTCTCTATTCAAACTCAATTAACAACTGTCCTTTTTCTACTGCATCTCCAGTATTGACCAAAATAGTTTTGATAACTCCTTCTCTTGGTGAAAGAAAACTATTTTCCATTTTCATGGCTCCCAAAATAATTAAGTTGTCATTTTCTTTAACCGTTTGTCCAACTTCTACACTAATTTCTAGTATCAAACCTGGCATAGGCGCTTTGATGGCATTGACTTGTTTGGTCAAACCAACTTCAAATCCCATTTCTTTGATGAGTGAATCCAATTCGTTTGAAATAGCAACCGTATAATTGTTGTTATTCACTTTTACGGTATAGCTTTTTTGATTGAAATCAGACGAGATGATTTCGGCATTATAGGGGCTATTTTGATGCAAAACATGAAGTTTATATTCATCAACAACAACAGCATCGAGTTGTAAAACACTTTCCTTTTCAAAATCAAATTGAAAAGTGTCATTTACTTTTACTTTAAAGTTTGTACTCATTTTATATAAATTTTGGAATGGTAAAAATAGTCAAAGAAATCGTTACTGAATATAAAAAATAAATATATATCGCATATTTATAAACAAAATTCTTTTATTTAATGCGTTTTTACGAACAAAAACTGAGATTACAATAAAAATCAGCAATAATTCCTTGTTGTATCGATTTTAAATCTAAATTTAATAATTCTTTAAAAAAACAGAATTTTCTTAAAACAGCAGACGAATATGTAATATTTAACAAAGATTTCAATTTCAAAAACAAAACATTTAATAATCAAAAGCAAAATTTTATGAGTACACATTTAAAAAAATCGTTGTCCCCTCTATTACTTTGGGGTTTGGGAGTAGGTTATGTAATTTCAGGAATGTATTTTGGATGGAATTTAGGTCTGGAAAAAGCGGGGACTTATGGAATGGGAATTGCCACTATAATAATTGCGATAATGTACGCCTGTTTTAGTTTTTCTTATTCTGAATTAGCCTGTGCCATTCCAAAAGCAGGTGGCGGTTTTGATTATGTCAATAGAGCCTTTGGAAAAGACCTTGGTTTCATAACTGGTTTGGCACAAATTGTTGAATTTGTATTTGCTCCGCCAGCCATTGCATTTGCCATTGGCGCTTATTTAAATTTAAACTTCCCTCAGATAAATGTCGTGTATTTTGCGATTATTGCTTACTTCATATTTACTGTTCTTAATATAATTGGTGTTAAACTGGCAGCAACATTCGAATTATTGATAACAATTCTTGCCGTTGGTGAATTAATTTTATTTTTTGGTGTTACAATTCCACATTTTTCTGTCGAAAATTTTACTCATAATCCAAGTATAAATGGTTTGGGTGGCATATTTGCTGCTATTCCTTTTGCCATTTGGTTTTTTCTTGGAATAGAAGGCATTGCAAATGTGGCGGAAGAATCTAAGAATCCTCAAAAAGACATTACAAAAGGATTTGGAAGTGCTCTTTTTACATTATTGGTTTTGTGCGTACTTGTTTATGTTGCTGCAATAGGTGTTGGTGGTTGGGAAAAAGTAGTTTATAAAACAGACGGCAGTCTATCTGATTCTCCTTTGCCAATGGCTATGGGAATGATTGTTTCTACAAATAGTCTAATGTATCAATTACTTATTGGTATTGGTCTTTTTGGGTTAATTGCTTCTTTTCATGGACTTATACTTGCAGGTGGTAGAGCCACAATGGAATTTGGAAAAATAAGTTACGCACCAAGATTTCTAGGAAAAGTAAATGAGAAATTTCAAACTCCTTCAAATGCACTAATCGTAAATATGCTTTTGGGAATTATAGCTTTATTCACAAACAAAACTGGAGATATTATTACAATTGCCGTTTTTGGGGCACTTTCTTTATATGTGCTTTCTATGTTGTCATTATTAAAATTACGTCAAACAGAGCCAGAACTGGAACGCCCTTTTGTTGTACCAATGTATCCAATTCTTCCCATTGTGGCTTTAGTTATTGGACTAGTATCGCTTGTTGCTATGAGTTATTACAATCAAACTTTAGCATTGTACTATTTCGGATTCATCATTATCAGTTATATATTATTCAAAATCTTTCATAAATAACACACTGAATTCTAATAAATTTCATAGTTTTATAATGATTGAAAAGTCTATATGTAAATCAAGTTTGAGTTGTAAAATACTGTAAAACTGATTAATACTAAAAATAACAGACACTAAAACATATCCTTTTTTAAACCATTTTATTAATTCTAAAAGAAATATTAAAAATGAATAAAATTGAAATTATAGATTATATAAAGCATCATCCTTCTGGAAAAGTAAAGCTCGCTATTTGCGATATTGATGGCGTTTTGAGAGGAAAATATATCTCCACAGAAAAATTCCTATCCATTTGCGACAGTGATTTTGGATATTGCGATGTGGTTTTTGGTTGGGACATGGCCGATGTTGCTTATGACAAAGGTAGCTTTACTGGATGGCACACGGGATACCCAGACGCCAAAGTAAAACTGGATTTCAATACTTTTCGAAAAATACCTTGGGAAAATAACATTCCTTTTTTTCTTGGTGAATTTATAAAAGTTGATGGAAATCCACTCGAAATTTGCCCTAGACAATTATTGAAAAAGATAGAAAATCAAGCCAATACTGCTGGTTTTACACCATTGGTTTCTCAAGAGTTCGAATGGTTTAATTTTGCCGAAACACCGGAATCGGCAGCAGCCAAGAATTTCCAAAATCTCAATCCACTTACTCCCGGAATGTTTGGCTATTCTATTTTGAGAACCTCATTAAAGAATGACTATTTTACAGATTTATTCGACCTATTGACCCAATTTGATATTCCCGTAGAAGGATTGCATACCGAAACAGGCCCCGGAACATATGAAATTGCAATAAAATATGGGACATCTATTTTGTCCGGTGACAGAGCTACATTATTCAAAACTTCTGTTAAAGAAATCGCATACAAACACGGAATCATGGCCACTTTTATGGCCAAAATTTCTGAGAACTTACCCGGTTGTGGCGGTCACATTCATCAAAGTATTTGGAATTCAGAAGCCAGTCAAAATTTATTTTTCGATGAAAATGATCCCAACAAAATGAGTGATATGATGCGCAGTTATATTGCTGGTCAATTGCTTTGTTTACCCCAAATTTTACCAATGATCGCACCAACAGTAAACTCATACAAACGTTTGGTCGAAGGAGCTTGGGCACCAACAACCCTTACTTGGGGAATTGACAATCGCACTGTAGCGTTGCGGTCTTTGCCATTGGGTTCCAAATCCTGTCGCCTAGAAACTAGAATTATCGGAGCAGATACCAACCCCTATTTAGCCTTATCCGCTTGTTTGGCGGCTGGATTGTATGGGATAAAAAACAATTTAGAACTCAAACAAGCCCGAACAATTGGAAATGGTTATACCGATGAAAGCAATGGTCGACTTTCGAAAAATTTAATTGACAGTACAATGCTAATGAAAAATTCAAAAATCGCAAACGAGCTTTTTGGCGAAACATTTGTTCAACATTTTACGCAATCCAGAGAATGGGAATGGAGACAATTTAGCAAAGCGGTAACCGATTGGGAAATGAAACGTTATTTTGAAATAATTTAAAATTACACTGTTTTAACACACAACAAAAAATATGATATCACAATTTAATTTCCCTACTATAATTCGTTTTGGAGCTGGAGTCATAAAAGAATTACCTGCTTATTTAATAAAAAACGGATTCAAAAAACCTTTAATAGCAACGGATCCAAATGTCTTCGAATTACCTTTTTTTAAAGCAATCATTGCCGATTTACAGCAGGCTGGTTTTGAACCTGAAATATTTTATGACATTCATAAAAACCCTGTAAAATCGGATGTTTACAAAGGTGGAGATGCTTACGATAATGCCAATTGTGATTGTATTATTGGTATAGGTGGTGGAGCTGGTTTAGACGTGGCAAGAGCCATTGCTTTGCGAATCAATCATCGAGAAGACCTTTTTAAATATGACGATTTAATAGGTGGAGATGTTTATATTACAAATGATGTTCCCGTTTTAATTACTATCCCCACAACCGCTGGAACAGGAAGTGAAGTTGGTCGAAGTGCCATTATTTCTGACGATGAAACCCATCAAAAAAAGATATTATTTTCTCCAAAACTTTTAGCAGCTATTGTATTTGCTGACCCTATGCTAACCATGGAGTTACCTGCATTTATTACTGCAGCTACGGGTATGGATGCGTTAACCCACAACATGGAAGCTTTTTTGGCGAAAAACTACCACCCAATTTGTGATGGAATTGCATTAGAAGGAATAAAACTGATTAGTGAATCCCTAGAAAAAGCAACTAATAATCCAGATATTGAATCACGCAGTAAAATGTTATTGGGCTCTATGATGGGAGCGATTGCATTCCAGAAAGGACTTGGAGTGGTACACTCTTTGGCTCACCCACTTTCGACTTTATTGGATACGCATCATGGCTTGGCAAATGCAGTAAATATTCCATACGGAATGCGTTTTAATATTGAAGGAAACGAAGAAAAGTTCAAAAGAATAGCGCAAACACTAGAACTAAAAGAACATACTGGAGAAGCCGTAGTACAATACCTTTTTGATTTGAATACCAAAATAAACATTCCACATAAATTGAGCGAAATAGGAGTAAAAATAGAACATATTGAAACTCTTGCAGATTTGGCATTGGCAGATTTTGCCCATCCAAATAATCCCAAACCAGTAAGCAGAGAAGATTTTAAAAAATTATATTTAGAAGCACTTTAAAATGAAAATAGGAGTCACATTTTCTGAAACTAATTTCCAAAACTATCCCAAATGGGTAAAAGGAGGTGATAAAAACATAGAGATTATTGTACTTACCTACCAAGAAAACAATTTGGAAGAGGTATCGAATTGTGATGCAATTGTATTTACAGGTGGTATAGATATGGAACCCACTGAAAAAATAAAATATGAAAATGCTCCGTCAGCATTTAATGTTGCTCGTGATCAATTTGAAATTGAAGTTTTAAAATTATCTCTAGAACAAAAGAAACCAATTCTCGGTATTTGTAGAGGATTGCAACTAATAAATACCTACAAAGGAGGCACTCTACATTTAGACAATGGCAAAATTCAAAATGAGATTCATAAAAAAGAAGAATTCGATAAAATACACCCAATTCAAGTCGCAGAAGATTCTCTTTTTTATAAAATTGTACATCAAATAAAAGGGGAAGTCAATAGTGCCCATCATCAATCGATTGACAAATTAGGAGCAGATTTGAAAGCCACAGCTTTTTCTGAAGATGGAGTTATCGAAGTAATTGAATCTAGCGATCCTGAAAAGCAATTTATATTGGGCGTACAATGGCATCCCGAAAGAATGAATGATTTGGAGAATCCTTTTAGTAAAAACATAAGAACAGCTTTAATCGATACAATATGCAACTAGAAATAATAAATCCAGCTACTGGAAAAACGATTACATCTATCCATCAAGACAACGAAACTAGCTTATCTCAAAAATTCAATACTCTAAAGATAGGTCAATTGGATTGGAGCCAAAAATCATTGGACCAAAGGATTACTGCTTTAATAAACTTCAAAGTTTTATTAGAAAAAAACATTGAAAATCTTGCTCAAATACTAACTTCAGAAGTTGGCAAACCTTTGCAACAATCCAAAAACGAAATCAACGGAGGAATTGCCCGAATTACTTGGCTTTGTAATAATGCCTACAACTATTTGGCTGACGAATACATGAGTGAACAAGACGGTATGGGTGAGAAAATTGTTTATGAACCACTGGGTGTTGTCTGTAATATTTCGGCGTGGAATTATCCTTATTTGGTTGGTATTAATGTAATTGTTCCTGCATTATTAGCTGGGAACTCGGTACTTTATAAACCTTCGGAGTATTCTAGTTTAACAGGATTAGAAATTCAGAAATTGCTTTTAGAAGCTGGAGTACCTTCAAATGTTTTTGAAATCGCTATAGGAAAAGGAGACATAGGAGCTGCATTATTAGAAATGGATTTTGACGGTTATTTTTTTACGGGTTCTCATAAAACGGGGCAATTTATATACCAAAAAGTAGCTCCAAAAATGGTGCCTTGTCAAATTGAATTGGGTGGAAAAGACCCACTTTATGTAGCTGATGATGTAGAAGATATAAAAAACATCGCCATTGGAACTGCCGATGGAGCTTTTTATAATAATGGTCAAAGTTGTTGCTCAGTAGAGCGTATTTATATTCAAGAAAAAAACTACGATGAGTTCATCAAACATTTTGTTGAAGAAGTACAATCTTGGAAATCTGGATTGCCTACTGAAGACGGAGTTTATCTAGCGGCACTTACTCGAGCTGCACAAATAGAAGTTCTGGAAAATCAAATAAATGACGCTTTGGCGAAAGGTGCAAAACTTACCTGTGGAGGAAAACGTATCGACAAACCTGGTAATTATTTTGAAGCAACGGTTCTAACAGATGTAACAAACGATATGCTTGTCATGCAAGAAGAATCTTTTGGTCCAATTATCGGAATTATGAAAGTTGCAACTGATGAGGAAGCTATCCAACTTATGAATGACACAGCCTATGGACTGACTGCCGCAGTATATTCAAAATCGCAAAAAAGAGGAGAAACTATATTATCAAAAATAAACTCTGGAACTAGTTATTGGAACTGCTGCGACCGTGTCTCTCCTGCTTTACCTTGGTCTGGCAGAAAAAATTCTGGTTTTGGTTCGACACTTTCGCATGCTGGGATTCGAGCATTTACAAAACCTAAAGCCTATCATTTAAGAGGTCAATGGAAAAAATAGATTTTGGCAATTAATTATGCTGTCTGTGACTCATACCAAGAGTTCAAAACATTTATAAATCATTTATAAATCATTTATAAATTTATAAAACATAAATTAGCCCGCAGATTTTACACAGATAAAAATATAGATTTGACTCAAAAAAATGAAATCCGTGCCAATCAGTTTAATCCGTGGACCAATACAACACAAACTTGTTTTATTTATGGTGCAATTTTGAACTACAACACCAACAACCCAAATTCCCTCAAAGTATTTACAGGTTTAGAGTACCAAAACAATTCGAAGTCTTCCAATTGGGATTCAAAATCAGTTTTTACTTCCTGAAAAGAAAAGGTTTTAGTGTTCGAAACCGATATTTTTTGAAGCATTTCAACCAGCCATTCCCCTTCCTTTTTATTGGTCTGAATACTGAAACTTTCTTTTTTATCGTGAAAAGTCAGCGTCATCATTTCCCAAGAATTCCCTTTTTTGGATTTGGTAAATGTTTCAATTGATGGTTTTCCTCCCAACCAAACGATTTTGGCAGTAGGTTTGGTATTAAAATTAGTTTCTTCTTGAAGAGCATCAAAAATAAAATCAGCTCCTATTTTCGTTTTCGGAATTTTGAAATCAAACCAATCTTGTAGCTCGTAATCAAAACAAATCCCGTGCATAAAATTAAACAGCGATTTCTTGAGTCCGAAACTGAATTTATCGTGATCGATTCCTGTTGAATCGGTATAATTAATATCATTGTTAGCAAAAGTTCCAATAGCATCAGTTTCTTTTACAGCTCCAAATTGCTCTGGAAACATTCCCACCGGACTGTGCGCTGTCATCGCAAATTGGTGCCAAAATCCCGATTGCAAAACGCCTGCTTCAAACAATTGACGCACCATTTCGAGACTGTCCACCGTTTCTTGAACCGTTTGCGTTGGATAACCATACATCAAATAAGCATGTACCATTACGCCTGCTTCGGTAAAATTCCGAGTGACTTTCGCCACTTGCTCTACCGTTACTCCTTTGTCAATCAATTTCAACAATCTGTCAGAAGCCACTTCTAACCCTCCTGAAACCGCAATACAACCCGAAGCTTTGAGCAACAAACACAAATCTTGGGTAAAACTTTTTTCGAATCGAATGTTCGTCCACCACGTAACGGCCAGTTTCCTGCGAAGGATTTCGAGAGCCAAGGCGCGCATCAAAGCGGGTGGTGCGGCTTCGTCTACATAATGAAAACCAGTTTCTCCCGTTTGGGCAATCATTTCTTCCATTCGGTCGCACAATAAGTTTGCTGCAACTGGTTCGTATACTTTTATATAATCTAATGAAATATCACAAAACGTGCATTTTCCCCAATAACAACCGTGCGCCATTGTTAGTTTATTCCAGCGTCCGTCGCTCCACAATCGGTGCATTGGATTAACGATTTCGATAACCGAAATGTATTTGTCCAAAAACAAATCCGAATAATCGGGCGTTCCCACTTGGGACTGTTTGTAATCTGGTTTGGTGGAGTTGTTTTTGTACACTACTTTTCCGTCTTCTAAAAGGAATGTCCTTTTGTATGATTTGGAATTTGGAATTTTATCATTGGAATTTTCACCTTCCAAGTTGGAATTTGGAATTTGAATATTGGAAATTAACTCTTCTATTGGCGTTTCGCCATCATCCAAAGTGATGTAATCGAAAAACTCAAAAACCCGAGCATCAGATAGTGAACGCAATTCGGTATTTGGAAAACCGCCTCCCATCGAGATTTTTATATTCGGATAGTGCTTTTTAACCCATTGTGCGGATCGAAAAGCTGAATATAAATTCCCAGGAAACGGAACTGAAATCAGGAATAGTGTTGGCTGAACGGTTTCTATTCTCTCTTTTAAAATCGAAAGAAGAATGTTATCTATATAGGTTGGTTCTTGTTGCAAAGCATTATACAATTCGTCAAAAGAATTGGCTGAACGCCCCAATCTTTCCGCATAACGACTGAAACCAAAATTCTCATCTACACATTCTACGATAAAATCGGAGATATCTTCAAGGTACAAAGTCGCCAAATGTTTGGCTTTGTCCTGCGTTCCCATCGTTCCGAAAGCCCAATCCAATTCTTCCAATTGTGCAAACCTTGAAGCTTCCGGCAGAAAATCTTCCTGACAAATTTGGAGCGCCAAGGTTGGATTCTTCCCCTGCAAAAATGCAATAACTGAATCGATAGTTTTGATGTATTCGTCTTGTAAAGCGAGAATTCGCTGAGTGTTTGGAGTTTTTGGTTTATTGTTTGTTCTTGCTTGACCAAAAATCTCTTCCAGCCCTTGTTTCGAAAACAATTTCAATATCACTTCTATCCCCAAATCCGCCTGAACCGATTCAATGTTTTTGGTGTTCAAAAACCCTTTGATATAAGCCGTTGCTGGATAAGGCGTATTTAGTTGGGTAAACGGGGGCGTGATGAGGAACAGTATTGGTTTCAAGAGTGAGATTGTTTTGGTGCAAAAGTAATCTATTTTAGAATTTGAAAAAGAAATGCCTCATAGATACCTGCAATTTCTTTATTTTGAAATATTATTATTACTTTTAAAACTTAAAAAAAACAATATCACTTCAATAATATTTTTAAAGAATAGACTAAAATGACATTTTGCATTATCAAAAAATCATTGTGGTTTTGAGAGAAACGGACAGAATTATGAAAGAAATTGATGAAATTGGAACATAAATATGTAAACTAAATTATGGCAAAAATAAACGTAAAGAATACTGAAATAACGATTTTTGTTCAAAACGATATTGATTTTATTTCCTTAACCGATATGTCTGGAAGTTTTAAGGAAGGAAGCGCCTTAATTGGCAAATGGATTACTAATAAAAACACATTAGAATATTTAGGAATTTGGGAAAGAATATATAATCCTGATTTTAATTACCCCGAATTCGGTGTAATTGAAAATAGTGCGGGTATAAATCGATTTGTTATGTCTGTGGGACAATGGATTGAGCGCACTCAAGCGAAAGGTTTATTAGTAAAAGCGGGAAGATATGGCGGAACGTTTGCACACAAGGATATTGCGTTTCATTTTGCAATGTGGCTAAGTCCTGAATTCCAAATACACCTGATTAAAGAATTTCAACGTCTTAAAGAAGATGAGCATCAAAATATTGGATGGACTGCCAAACGGGAACTTTCTAAAATAAATTACCATATACATACCGATGCCGTAAAACAAAACTTAATTCCACGGGAGTTAACATCACAACAAACAGCTATTATTTATGCCAACGAAGCCGATGTGCTCAATATGGCATTATTTGGAGTTACAGCAAAACTATGGAGAGATAAAAATCCTGATTTAAAAGGAAATTGCAGGGATTATGCTTCTATAAATGAACTAATTTGTCTTTCAAACCTCGAAAATTTAAATGCCCATTTCATCAACGAAAAACAACAACAAAACGAAAGATTAACAAAACTGAATCAAATTGCAATTCATCAAATGAGTATTTTAGAAAAAGTGACACCTAAATTTTTAAAATAATTTTTGACAAAAAATTTAAAGAAGCTATTCAATGATTACCAAAAAATAATGAAGAAGTACGAAAAAAGAGGGGAACGTATACAGGCCAACCTCTCCCTGCCACTGATTATTGGCTTGTGGTTACTCGAAAAAACGGGAAAGAATACAAAGGCCATTTTAGTTTAAAAAGGTAAAAAAAATCATAAAAAAAGCCCATTTTGTTGGGCTTTTTACATTTTCAGCGTCCTTATTACTTCACTTGCAACAAAACCCATTTGGATATTTCCTCTAATGCAATTGGAGAGAATGTTTGTTCGATAGTTCCATATTCATTGGGTAAACCCGTTTTACATTCTTGAAACAGATGATTTAAATTGGGCACTATTTTGGTCGTTACTTTTTTATTCCCTCCTTTAACGACTGCTTTATTAATTGCATCCAGATTTACATCAGCAGGAACTTGTAAATCTTTATCTCCGTTTATGGCTAAAACAGGACATTTCACTTTTTCTAAAGCTGATACAGGATCAAATTTTAGAAAATTAACCATCCAAGGGCTTGTGATTTGATCCGTTAATGCACTTATTTGTTCCTCATTCATTTTGTCACCAAATTGCAATTTGAAATAACTATTGATTTTAGTTTTTAAATTATTGTCACCAGCGGATGAAGCTAAAACAATATCATAAGCACCTTTAAAAATTTCCTGTCCCTTTTGAATTTCATTTTCAGGAGTTCCCATTTGGCGTTCTATCTTTTCTTTTTGCAAAAGCATTAATTTATCCCCACGAATTCCTGTTCCTGCCAACAATACAATGAAATCAATATCTTTTGAATTCTCCGCAACAATGGGTGCAATTACTCCTCCTTCGCTATGTCCTATTAATCCAATCTTGTTTTTGTCGATTTCTTTCCGCGTTTGCAAATAGACAACTGCTGCTTGAACATCTTTGGCAAAATCCATAGTAGTTGCCGCTTTAAAATCACCGGTCGATTTTGCAACCCCGCGATCATCGAATCTTAAAACTGCAATTCCTTTTTTGGTTAAATAATCGGCCAAAACTAGAAAGGGTTTGTGTCCAAATAATTCTTCATCTCTGTTCTCAGGACCACTACCAGTTATCAAAATTACAACAGGAAAACGGCCTTCTTTTTGAGGCAAACTTAAAGTTCCAGCCAAAACATTTTTATCGATTTTGTTTTCAAACACAACTTCTTCTGTATAATAGGGATAAGGTATTTGTGGTTCTTGAGGTCTTACGACCACTTTTTTCTCTATAATTCCTCTTGACATATCCATAGTAAAGGATTGGCCTCTTTGTGTAAAACTACCAACAATTACATTGTCCTTATTTAACATTCCTTCATAAACAATTTTAGCATTTGGTATTTCTAATTTTAAAATAGAGTTTTCAAAACTGGTAGTCGTTATTGGAATTCCTTTTGCACCCTGATCGGGACTATCCATTGTTGAGCTGTAACCATTTTCGGTTTTCGTGACATTAAATACAACCCTTAATTGTCCTCCAGGAACTTTTAAAACACCATTCCACTGTCCCGTAATTCCTTGTCCGAACATGGCAAAAGAAACTAAAATTGCTGTCAAAAAAAGTACTATTTTTTTCATTTGTTTCGTTAAATATGTAAATTAAAATTGATGCTAAATCCTTAAAACCCCTAACCTTTTTTCTCCAATTCCTTAAATTTAATATAGGAATATACCATCGGAACGACTGCTAAAACAACTACAAGGGAAATAAAAGCAATAGAGAAAGAATGGTTTTCAAAAATCAATCCTCCCAATACGATTACCAACCCTCCGACAACCCAAAGTTTACCTGCAAAAACATGGGTAACTTTCCAAACTTCATTATTTTCTAATGTCCAAGGAGTACGTATTCCTATAAAATAATTGGGTTGAATTACTTTAAAATAATTGCCAAAAACTATTAATAGAACTCCCGCAATTACATAGACTAAATTAGGACTCGAAAAAGATTGATTCTTGGTTATAAAAATGATAAACAAAGCCAAGATTGACATGAATAAAACAAGAAAAAACTTCAATTGATAAAACTTCCCTCCCATTAAAGCAATTCTCTTTTTAGGATCTATTTTGGGGATAACAAGCATTAATGCGTATGTAAACACCGGTAACATAAACAGTAATCCTATAAGAGAAAATTTATCTCCCCAATGATCAACCTCCCCTTTGTAATTCCAATGTGTCGGAACTTTATTGGGTAATGTATTCCAAATAAAAGCCAAATAAACAAAGGGCATTAACACAATTCCAATAATAGGAAGTTCTTTCCTGAAAGCTGCATTCATAAATATTATTTTTTAAAGGTTAAAATCCATTGCAATACATCTTCCATAATAGTCGTGTTAATAGAATAGAAAATAAATTGCCCCGATTTTTCAGCAGTGATCAAATCGGCACGTTTCAAAATATCCAAATGATGGGAAATACTCGGCTTCGACATATGGAACTGATCGGCTATTTCTCCAGCAGACATGCTCTTTGTTTTCAAAAGCTCCAATATTTCTCTTCGTGTGGCATCATTCAATGCTTTAAATATGTCGTTCATAATTTAAAGTATTTATATATTTAGACAAATATCTAAATACATTTTTTATCCACCAAATAGTTCTTCCATTATTTTTTGGTATTTTAGCATCAAATAAAAAGTAATATGCCAACCGACTGTATCAGCTATCAAAATTCAGGTTATTTTTCGCCCTTGATGAATGATTATTTAAACCAAAAAACCGAATTACACTCTTTATACCATCGCTTTCCCACTCTCGAAAACTTTGAAGAACAAATCGAGGAAAAAAAAATCAATTTCAATGGCAATGACAATGGCAAAAGAGAAACCCTCGTTAATGTTTTAAAAACTCAATACGCCCAATTAAACGTTTCTGCTGGTACTTTAAACAACATTGAACTTTTAAACAATTCAAACACCTTTACAATTACCACCGGACACCAATTGAATTTATTTAGTGGTCCTTTGTATTTTTTGTATAAAATCATTTCGACCATTAATTTGACAACCGAATTAAAAGCTAAATATCCAGACTATAATTTTGTTCCCGTATATTGGATGGCGACCGAAGACCATGATTTTGAAGAAATAAATTATTTCAGTTTTAAAGGAAAAAAATTCCATTGGAACAGAGACAGTAAAGGTCCTGTCGGGAGATTGTCTACCGAAGGATTAGCCGATTTCCTAGAAATATATGCTCTTGAAATAGGCTCCAGTACCAATGCTAACACCATTAAAAAACTATTTGAAGATTCCTATATCAAGCATGATAACTTAGCCGATGCCACGAGATATTTAGCAAACGAACTTTTTGGAGCATCAGGTTTAGTTATTTTGGATGCCGATGACCAAAATTTGAAACGCAATTTTATTCCATACATAAAAGAGGAATTGCTTCACCAAACTTCCTTCAAAGCAGTAACCGAAACCATCGAAAAAATGAAGGATTATTTCGTTCAGGTAAATCCACGCGAGATTAATTTATTCTACATTGAGGGCGATTTACGCGAAAGAATTATTCTTGAGAATAATATTTACAAAGTCAACCACACTAAAATTGAATTCACCGAGACCGAAATTCTCGCATTATTAGAAAGCAATCCTGAAAAATTCAGTCCCAATGTAATCATGCGTCCTTTGTACCAAGAAGTTATTTTACCCAACTTATGTTACATAGGCGGTGGCGGGGAAATTGCCTATTGGTTCGAATTAAAGTCTTTTTTCGCTTCCGCAAAAATTACCTTCCCGATATTGCTGTTGAGAAACTCAGTGCTTTTGGCAACCGAAAAACAAAACAAAAAAGCAGACAAATTAAACCTGACCTGGTCGGATTTGTTTTCGAAACAAGCTGCTTTAGTCAATAGAATAACCCAAAAATTATCCGATTTCCCTATTGATTTCAGCGAACAAAAAGAAATATTAAGAAAACAATTCGATACGTTTCTAGAACTTGCCAACCATACGGACAAATCCTTCTTGGGAGCGGTAAAAGCACAAGAAGCCAAACAAATCAAAGGGTTGTCAACTCTAGAAAAGAGATTGCTTATTGCCCAAAAAAGAAAATTCCACGATGAACTGCAACGTATTATTGACTTACAAAACGAATTGTTCCCAAACCAAAGTTTACAGGAACGTCAAGCCAATTTTTCGGAATTTTATCTGGAAAACGGAGAGCGCTTGATTCCGCAATTGATGAGCCAACTCAAACCATTAGAGCAAAATTTTAGTATAATTACTTTAGACTAAAATAAAAATTAAACACATAGAAACATAGAAAAAAAGAATTAGATAGCCCAATTCTTGGGTTAACAAAGCTATGTGATCTCTAATAAAGTGAAACGTCTTAACAAAAGTCATAAAAACTATGTCTCTATGTGGTTAAAAAAATAGATCTCGAATTATACCCAACAATTAAATACTCCCCAAAACCAATGACCAAAGACCGCCTTATTTCGCTAGATGTTTTTAGAGGATTAACCATTTTATTAATGACCATTGTCAACAACCCAGGAAGCTGGGCAACGGTTTACCCTCCTCTTTTACACTCTGTATGGCATGGCTGTACTCCTACCGACTTGGTTTTTCCGTTCTTTATTTTTATCATGGGTGTGGCTATTTCTTTTGCTATGCCAACCAAAAATTATGACAGCACCACGTTCAATAAAATATTAACGCGTTCGTTGCGCATGTTTTGTTTGGGGGTCTTTTTTAATTTTTTTGGCAATATTCAACTCTTCGGATTAGAAGGTATTCCTTTAGTAATCGGTCGTTTACTCATAACCGCTGCTGTAGGTTATGCCCTTATGGGAAATTTTAATTCCAAACTAAAAACGTATTTGGCAGTTTCTATTTTTGCCCTTTATTTAATCTTAGCCTATAGCGGCATCGAAGCCTATCAAAATGTAAGACTACCGGGTGTATTGCAACGCATCGGGATTATCTATTTCATAGCCTCACTTTTATATCTAAAAACCACTCAAAAAACGCAATTATTGGTTGCAATCGGAATATTGCTAGGCTATTGGGCAATCATGACACTCTTTCCAGCACCTGGATTCGAAATCACAAATCTAGAAAAAGGAACCAACTTAGCTGCTTGGGTTGATAGTGTTCTATTAAAAGGACACATGTGGGCGGTAACCAACACTTGGGATCCCGAAGGAATCTTAAGCACCATCCCTTCTATTGCCACCGGAATCATAGGACTTCTTATTGGACAATTGCTCAACAGCCCATTATTGAAATTTGAAAAGGCAAAAAAGATGGCGATTATTGGAGTAACTCTTATCTGTTTAGGATTACTGTGGAATATTATTTTCCCAATAAACAAAGCCCTTTGGACCAGCTCATATGTCGTATACTCTGCCGGATTAGCCACGTTAACCTTAGCTATTTTATATTATTGCATTGACATTGCCAACTATAAAAAAGGAACCAAATTATTCTTGGTTTGGGGAGTAAATCCAATGATTGTATTCTTTCTTTCCGAGATTATTCCGCAAGCTTTTGTGATGATTTCTTTTCCAAATCCAAAAATTCCAACTGAACAAATCAATCTTCTGGATTATTTGTATTCCTTTGGAGTACAGCCTTTCTTTAGCAATGCTATGACGGCTTCATTAGTATTTGCACTCCTTTATGTTGGTTTATGGACGATTCTTTTAGGGTATTTCTACAAAAACAAAATGTATTTCAAAGTTTAAAATACGGAAAAATAATGCCGTTAAAAACAAATTAAGAATACCCACCCATCCGAAAAAAGGAAGAGCAATACTATTTTCTTCCTTTTTTTTATGAGGCCAACCCTAGTACAGCTTTTCGGTTTTACAAAATTTATTGTACTCCCTGCCCAAAGCCCTTCCAATTCTACCGTAATGTTTTTTAGGATTTATTCTATGAAATACAAACAATCATTTTATTTGTAATTTTATCGTATTCATTTTATTCTTCACATTTCAATAAAAATAGTATTGGAAATTAAAATCAATTACAGTAACAACAACAAAATAAAGTTAATAATTTACGGATTCCGAAGAGAGCCAACACCATTGCAAACAGCCCCATATATGTTGATTTCATAAAATAACACTAGTTTTGATACCAATAATTCATTAAATTTTAGTTAACATGAGAAAAACCTACTTTTCTACAGTATTATTACTGACAAGCCTATTTTTAACATTGCCCAGTCAAGCTCAAAAAAAAACAAATCCTCCTTGTCAAAACTTATTTGATTCACACATGATAAAAGTAAAAGGCGGAAGCTTTCAAATGGGAACAAAAGACAAAAATTTCGTAGTTTATAAAGACGAAATTAAACAACATGAAGTTACGATTAACAGCTTTGAAATTAGCAAATACGAAGTCACTGTTTGCCAATGGAAAATATTTGTAAAAGAAACCAAATCAAAGATGCCTCAAAAACCAACTTGGGAGTGGAAAGAGAATTACCCTATTAATCAAATTACTTGGGAAGAGGCTATCTCCTTTTGTAACTGGTTAAGTAAAAAAGAAAAGCTACAACCCGCATACTCCAAAAAAGGCCCAAATTATATTTGCGATTTCAAGGCGAATGGGTATAGATTGCCTACTGAAGCGGAGTGGGAATATGCTGCCAAAGATGGGAAATTAGCTAAAAAAACAAAATATTCCGGCGGTGATAATCCCGATGAAGTATCATGGTATAAGGCCAATAGTAAAAACACTCCCCATACCGTTGGTACAAAATCACCAAATAAACTAGGCCTTTATGACATGAGCGGAAATGTTTGGGAATGGTGTTGGGACTGGTATAATAAGGATTACTACAAAATGGTAAATCAAAACACCAAAAACCCAACCGGACCAGAAATGGGCGAAAAAAGAATTGTACGAGGTGGCTCGTGGGATAGCGTAACCGATGGTTTACGTCCAGAAAACAGACTCTCTACCTACCCAAACAAAACACACTCCTTTTACGGGTTCAGGTTAGCCAAATCAATAGCACAATAAATTGTAATCCAGTAGTATTTTATCAATAATAAAGTATATTTTTGCACAAAATTTTAAAACACAAAAAAATGGCTACTAATAGAACTTTTACAATGATTAAGCCTGATGCTGTACAAAACGGACACATCGGAAACATATTGGCAATGATTACAAACGCTGGTTTCAAAATCGTTTCTTTGAAATTAACTCAATTAACTATTGCTGATGCACAAGCATTTTACGCTGTACACGCTGCAAGACCTTTCTACGGAGAATTAGTAGAATTCATGTCTCGTGGTCCTATTGTTGCTGCAATTTTAGAAAAAGATAACGCTGTTGAAGATTTCAGAACTTTAATTGGTGCTACAAACCCAGCTGAAGCTGCTGAAGGAACTATCCGTAAAGCATACGCAACTTCTATTGGAGAAAATGCAGTTCACGGTTCAGATAGCGACGAAAATGCAGCTATCGAAGGTGCTTTTCATTTCGCAGGAAGAGAGCAGTTCTAATTTAGACTACTTAGATTTCTAGATTATTAGACATCCTAGATTTTAAATAAAAACAAACCCCACTTAATACTAAGTGGGGTTTGTTCGTTTTTAGAGTTTATAAAAATAAAAATCTAAGAAATCTAAATATTATACTAGTCAAAAAATCTAATAATTCAATAATCTAATAATCCAACAATCTAATAATCCAACAATCTAATAATCTAAGATGTCTATCTGAGAACCACATCACGCACTACATCCCTCCGTAATTCCTCATTGATCATCGTCACGATTTTGGATTTACCATGACTTAATTCCTCCCGCAATACAGCCGAAGTCAGCTCAACATAAAGTGTAGACCCTTTCAAAACAACATTGTTGGTATAACTATTCACCCCATTACCCATCAAATTGCGCCAAGCTTCCTTCACGTCAATCTGATCCATTCCGGGCTGTAGTTTATTGACTTGGATGATTTGTTTCAAAACATCCCCCACCGTACTCTGATTATTTAGTCTTTTTGCCATAGTTGTCAAGGTTTATTGGCCCTGTTTTCTTATAATGATATTCTTTTTTCTCTGCATTCAAAACCACCAATTCTTTATCGGTCAAAACCAGTATTTCCTCACTCCATTTCATATAAGGAGTGCTATAATCCAAAAAGGTCTGATCATCCGTAAATCGAATTTTTACGTTTTCAAAAGTATCGTTTACCAAGAAAGTCCCATCCAATTGTGGCATTACTTTTTTGCGAATCCCCGAATTATTTTTGTCTATCTTAAAATAATCAAACGATTCATTCATACCGTATTGCTTCTCTTCTCCATTCTCCAAAATCACTTTTTCAATTTCCCAATAGCCGTTGATTTTCGCAACATCAGCCGGATTTATTTTTTGCTTACAGCCCACAAATAGGAGTGCAACCAGTAAAATACCAAATACTTTTTTCATAAAATAATTACTTTTTTAAGGAGCTATTTCCTGCTCTCCGTTTCAATCTTATGAGTCTCGTCTCGTCCCAAAAGACGAGCCGGGACTCATAAGGATTTCCACTTCTATCAGGGCTAGGTCTTTCCGATTGTCAATATCTTTAATTTACACCACAAAGTTAAACTTTAAAAAATCAAAGAAAATAAAAAATCACACTCTCATTAAACTATTTTCAATATTTTTGATCATATATAGAACTAACTTTTGCAACCATGTCAAAATCAATACTGTTACTCATCTTTGCGCTTTTTTGCATCAATTGTTCCTCTGATCTTAAGGAACCAGCACCTGCTCAAACAGAAACAATATATTTCCCACCGCTTTCAGACACTACTTGGGAAACCAAATCCATAGAAAGCCTCGGATGGAAACAATCGGCTGTACAACCTCTTTTGGATTATTTAGAACTCAAGCATTCCAAAGGATTTATCATTCTGGTCAACGGCCGTATCGTAATGGAAAATTATTTCAAAGGACATGATGCTGCAACCAATTGGTATTGGGCAAGTGCCGGAAAAACATTAACAGCAACCATGACCGGAATTGCGCAACAGGAGAACCTCATCAACATTAACAACAAAGTATCTCAATATATAGGAACGGGTTGGACGAGTGCGCCAATTGCCAAAGAAAACCTCATTACCTGCAAAAACCTATTGACCATGACTTCCGGACTAGACGACACCACCGATGATGTTTCGCCCTCAGCCCTCACCTACACCGCCGATGCAGGTACCCGCTGGGCGTATCACAATGTATATGTAAAACTGCAGGATGTTATTGTACAAGCCAGTGGTCAAACCTGGAACACCTATTTCAACACTAAACTAAGAGACAAAATAGGGATGAATGGCACTTGGTTTACATCTGGCAACAATAGTGTGTACAGCAGTACTACCAGAAGCATGGCACGCTTTGGATTACTTATACTGAACAAAGGAAAATGGGAAAATGACGTGATTTTAAACGAAAGCTATTTCAACGAAGCTACCAATACCTCACAAAACATCAACTTAGGATACGGCTATTTGTGGTGGCTGAATGGCAAAGCCAATTATCATTTACCGCAATCACAGACTACTTTTCAAGGAAGTATTATACCCACAGCACCAAACGATATGTTCATGGCTTTAGGCAAAAATGACCAGAAAATCTATGTGGTTCCCAGCAAAAAAATGGTGGTCATCCGAATGGGAGATGTTGCAGATAACGTAAACCTAGCCTTATCTGACTTCGACGAAATGCTTTGGACAAAAATTAGTGCTTTGTACCAATAGATAAAACCTATTTCTTAATTCTCCTCATCAAGCCCAAAAAGAAAAAAACCAAACCAATAATCAATAATACATAATAAAAACTGACACTGGTTGTTCTAATAAGATTCGCCGAGACAAAAGCCGCGATACTTACAAAATAAAAGTATATCGGGTTTGTATTTTTAAAGGAAGAAAAATTCATGGACTATTATTTAAAAAAACTATCTACAAACTCGTATTTATTAAAAACCTGCAAATCTTCAATTCCTTCACCAACACCAATGTACTTAACCGGAATTTGAAACTGGTCTGAAATACCGATAACAACACCGCCTTTGGCAGTGCCATCCAACTTTGTTACGGCTAAGCAAGAAACCTCTGTAGCTGCAGTAAATTGTTTGGCTTGTTCGAATGCGTTTTGTCCTGTAGAACCATCCAAAACCAGCATTACATCGTGAGGCGCATCGCCAACCACTTTTTGCATTACTCGTTTTACTTTTGAAAGTTCGTTCATCAGGTTAATTTTATTATGCAAACGACCCGCTGTATCAATAATGACAATATCGGCATTTTGCGCCACAGCAGACTGCAAGGTATCAAAAGCTACCGAAGCAGGATCACTTCCCATTTCTTGTCTAACGATGGGTACACCTACTCTATCAGCCCAAATTTGCAATTGATCAATGGCAGCCGCACGAAAAGTATCTGCTGCTCCCAAAACCACATTAAAACCGGCTTTCTTAAATTGATAAGCCAATTTTCCTATTGTAGTTGTTTTACCTACTCCATTTACTCCAACTACCATCAAAACATAGGGTTTGGTATTTACTGGAATAACGAATTCTGTTGCTTCACCTGTATTGGTTTCCGACAATAATCCTGCAATTTCTTCTCTTAGAATTTGGTTCAACTCATCAATACCTAAGTACTTATCAGCCTCTACTCTTTTTTCTATTCGGGTAATTATTTTTAGAGTTGTATTCACTCCCACATCCGAAGAAACAAGAATTTCTTCTAAATTATCTAAAACATCATCATCCACTTTTGACTTTCCAGCCACTGCTTTGGATAACTTGGAAAAAAAAGTAGTTTTAGTTTTTTCTAGACCTTTGTCTAATGATTCTTTTTTCTCTGAGGAGAATATTTTTTTAAAAAAGCTCATTTAAATGAAGATTTACAATTTGGAATTCACATTTTCGAAAAATTCAGAAAACAAACCTTGGGAAAACTTAAAACTTTATCCCTAAAACAACGTTTTCTATTTCGAGTTGTAAATATATAAAATAAAAAAGCTACTTCCGAATGAAAGTAGCTTTTCTATATAATAGGTAAGTTGATTATTTCTTTTTCAAGAATTCGTCAACTGCTTCAGGAGCCATAATAGATTCAACGAATGTATATGCTCCCGTTACTGGAGATTTCACCATTTTGATGGCTTTTGATAATCTCTTAGAAGATGTTTGTAACGATGCTACGGTTTTCTTTGCCATGATTCAAATGTTATTTGAAATTCAATAAAATCTTTAAATGTTACCACTTTAGATTTATATTAAAATCTCTAATTATTATTTAATTTCTTTGTGAACAGTTACTCTTTTCAAGATTGGATTAAATTTTTTAATCTCTAATCTGTCTGGAGTATTCTTTTTGTTCTTTGTTGTTATGTATCTTGAAGTTCCTGCAACACCTGAAGTTTTGTGCTCAGTACATTCTAAAATTACCTGGATTCTATTCCCTTTCTTTGCCATCTTGCTATTTGTTTATTTTGGAATAGATTATTTAATAAATCCTTCTGACTGCGCTTTTTTCAAAACTGCAGCGATTCCATTTTTATTAATTGTTTTTATCGTAGATGCTGCTACTCTAAGAGTAATCCATCTATCTTCTTCTGGAAGATAAAAACGCTTCTTAACTAAGTTTACAGAAAATTTTCTCTTAGTTTTGTTCATAGCGTGAGAAACGTTATTTCCTACCATCGCTCTTTTACCTGTAAGGTCACAAACTCTTGACATTATACTTATCTTTTATCGTTATCTAAAATCAGGGTGCAAAGAAAAGAAAAATAAACCTATAAACCAAAATATTTAAAGCTCTTTTTTCAAAATTTCTTTCTGTAATATTTCAAGACTCTTAACCACAGCTCTATCTATCACTTTATCACGGGGTTGGCCAAAATTAAATTCTTCGACAATTACTTCATTCGGCGTAGCCAATGCTATAAACACAGTCCCAACTTCCGCATTACCCTCCTCTTTGGTGGGTCCGGCATTCCCCGTAGTGGCAATTGCATAATCGGTTTTCATTATCCTTTTCACACTCAAAGCCATAGCCGATGCAACTGCAGCACTTACCACCGTATGCTCTTCTATCAAATTTTCAGAAAGCCCTAAAACTTCAATTTTAACTGCCGTATCATACGAAACGACACTTCCCTTAAAATATTTTGAAGCTCCGGGAACAGCCGTCAGCGTTTGTGCGATTTTACCACCCGTACAACTCTCTGCCGTAGAAAGGGTCTTACTTTGCTTTGTAAGCAACTTCCCCAAAACAACTTCTATAGTTTCATCTTCCTCAAAACCTACAATGATATCATGAATAATAGCATCCAAAGAACACACATATTCTTCAATTGCCTCTTCCAGTTTCATCTTATCAGTTCCTCTTGCCGAAAGCCGTAAACGCAATTTTCCAGGACTAGGCAAATACGCCAGTTTCAAAAACTCCGGCAAACTATCCTCCCACTCCTCTATACGCTCCGCAACCAAACTTTCTCCCTGACCGTAAGTAAGTATCGTTTTATGAATAATATAAGGACGTTTATATTCTTTAATCACTTTCGGAATAACCTCATTATCCATCAAATACCCCATTTCAAAAGGCACTCCAGGAAGCGACACAAAAACCGTATTTTCTTTCTTCATCCACATTCCAGGAGCCGTTCCCATCTGGTTATGAAGTACCGTACACTTAGAAGGAACAAGCGCTTGATCTTTATTGATCTGAGTGATTTTCCTCTTGAAATAACCTTCGATCAATTGGGTAACATGAGCCAAAACCATTTCATCTACAACCAGCTCATCTTCAAAATAATCGCAAAAAGCTTTCTTGGTAACATCATCTTTCGTAGGCCCCAATCCACCTGTAACAACAACTAAATCTACAGTGTTTTGAAGTTTATAAAACGCCTCCATTATATGTTCTTTAGAATCACTAATTGAAATAATTTCGTTAATCTCAACTCCTATTCTATCTAATGATTTCGCTATAAAAGCAGAATTAGTATCCACTATTTGACCAATTAAAATCTCGTCTCCAATGGTAATTATAGTTGCTTTCATCTATTAATAATTATTATTTTTTATTAAATCTTAAAAAATAAAAAAAATCCAACAATTGTATTTACCAATACAGCTGTGGATTTTGATTATATAAATTTCTTGTGATTATAAAGAATATAAAACTAAGATTTAAAGATCAAAATCTTTTCTTATCTCTTTTATAGCGTCTTTAACCTGAGTTTTAACACTCTTATAGGTTTCGATTATTTCTTTCTTTTTACCTTCTGTTTTGGTCCAAGCTTCAATTTGCAAAATCTCTTCAAATGCCACGTTCAAACCAAGCAAATCTAATGTTGGCTTCAGTTTATGGGCAAAGGCATACGCATGTTTATGATCTTTACTTTTAATCCCCTCCCCTATTTCCTTTAAATCATTTGGAACTTCGGTAACGAATAAATTCAAAATTTCATTCACAAAATCTGGATCATTATCTGAAAGTGCATACACTTTTGCTAGGTTGTATTTTAAAGCCATTATTTTACTTGTATTCTAAATAGTTTATGTCCTTCTAAAAATCCCTCCAAAACATCATCTGGTTTCACTACCGCAACTCCTTCTGGTGTTCCCGTAAAAATAATATCACCGATTTTTAAAGTAAAATATTGAGACACATAAGATATCAGTTCATCAATATTCCACAACATAAGACTGGAATTACCCTTTTGTACCGTGATATTATTATTCGTTAATTCAAATGTAATATTTTCTAATGAAATAAACTGACTTTTAGGCAAAAATTCTCCGATAACCGCCGAACCATCAAATGCCTTGGCTTTTTCCCACGGAAGTCCTTTTTCCTTTAACTTAGCCTGTAAATCTCTTGCCGTAAAATCAATTCCTACACTGATCTCGTCATAATATTTGTGTGCAAACTTAGGTTCAATATACTTACCAACTTTATTTATCTTGACAATCAATTCAATTTCGTGATGAATATCTTCCGAAAATTCCGGAATCACAAAAGGATGTTGTTTCAACAAAACTGCCGAATCGGGCTTCATAAAAACAACCGGTTCCGAAGGTCGTTCGTTATTTAATTCTTCAATGTGATTGACAAAGTTCCTGCCGATGCAAATTATCTTCATAAATTAGTATTCAGTGGTCAGTTTATTAGTAATCAGTTTTAAAAAAGTAAACAGTGGTCTGTTTTTTCAGAGCAGTTTTTCAACTGAACACTAATAAACTGACCACTGACCACTCTTACTTTGTGTTCAGTTTTCTTAATTTAATTGCCGTCAACACTTTCTTGGTATACAGCGGAAAATCTGCGTTTTGAATCCAGCTAAAATACCCAGGTTCCGTTTCTAAAATTTTATCCACTTTGACACCTTTGTGTTTTCCGAAAGTAAAAATTTCTTCATCGTCTTTATCAAAAGCGATCATCCCTGCAAAATCGGCAATCTTTTTTCTGGTTGTAAACTCAGACAATAATTTCATATCGTTTTCCAATTCTGGATAGCGATCCAATTGCGCTTTCAGAATTTCATAAGTAGCCATGGTATCCGCTTCCGCAGAATGGGCATTATCCAGTCCTTTATCACAGTAAAATTTTAAGGCAGCACTCAAGGTACGTTCTTCCATTTTATGAAAAACAGTTTGCACATCTACAGAAACTCTCCCCTTCATATCAAAATCTACTCCTGCACGCAATAATTCTTCCGCAAGCAACGGAATATCAAAACGATCCGAATTAAACCCTGCCAAATCGCTATCCTTGATCATGTTATAAACTTGAGAAGCCAACTCATTAAATGTAGGCTCATTCGCCACTTTTTCATCGCTAATTCCGTGAATGGCGGTTGATTGAGGCGGAATTGGAATTGTTGGATTTACCAACCATGTCTTACTTTCTTTATTTCCGTTGGGAAAAACTTTTAATACTGATATTTCAACAATTCTATCTTTTCCAATGTCAATTCCGGTAGTTTCAAGATCGAAAAAGCAAATTGGTTTATTGAGTTTAAGTTCCATTTTTTGTTTTTGAATTGGTACAAATATAAAGATTTGGGTTTGATTTCATTTAAAGTCGACACTAAAAACACCAAAAAAAAGAAAACCCGACAAACTATAAAAATTTGTCGGGTTTATTTTCAATTTATACTGAATTAATAATCTCTATTTACATCAAAAGCTTCTAGATATTCAGCTACACGTTTTACAAAACTTCCTCCTAATGCACCATCTACAACACGGTGATCATAACTGTGCGATAAGAACATTTTTTGACGAATTCCAATAAAATCACCTTCAGGAGTTTCGATAACTGCAGGCACTTTTCTAATAGCACCAAGAGCCAATATTCCTACTTGTGGTTGATTGATAATTGGCGTTCCAAAAACACTTCCAAAAGTCCCCACGTTGGTAACGGTATAAGTTCCTCCTTGTGTATCATCTGGTTTTAGTTTACCCATTTTAGCACGGTTCCCTAAATCGTTAACAGCTTTTGCCATTCCTACCAAGTTCAATTGATCTGCACTTTTAATAACTGGAACAATCAAATTTCCATTAGGCAAAGCTGCTGCCATTCCAAGGTTAATGTTTTTCTTTTTAATGATAAAATCACCATCAACAGAAATATTCATTCCTGGAAAATCTTTCAATGCTTTTGCAACCGCTTCCATAAATATAGGAGTGTACGTCAATTTTTCGCCTTCTCTTTTCTCAAAAGCATTTTTGACTTTATCTCTCCATTTTACAATATTCGTTACATCCACTTCAATAAATGACTGTACGTGTGCCGAAGTTTGAACCGAAGCCACCATATAACCTGAAATCAGCTTACGCATTCTATCCATTTCGATAACCTCATCACCTCCATTTACAGAAACCGGTGTTGCTGGTTGTGATTTACTAACTGGAGTTTGAGCAACAACTGGAGCCGCAACAACTTTGGCAGGTTCAACAACAGCAGCTACTGGTTGACTTCCTCTATTTTTTACGTAACTTAATATATCTTCTTTGGTAACGCGACCTTCTTTTCCAGAACCACTGATGCTTTCTAGTTCCGCTAAAGAAACACCTTCTTCTTTGGCTATATTTTTAACTAATGGCGAAAAGAATTTAT
This sequence comes from Flavobacterium laiguense, assembly GCF_003097655.1. Classification (GTDB taxonomy): domain Bacteria; phylum Bacteroidota; class Bacteroidia; order Flavobacteriales; family Flavobacteriaceae; genus Flavobacterium; species Flavobacterium laiguense. The sequence goes on along the minus strand of NZ_QCZH01000002.1, from coordinate 32,094 downwards.
CGCTTTCAGAAAAATTAACCGGTACAGAAACTGATTCTTTGGCTGATTCGATTGTTTTCTGAATTTCAGCAACAACAGTTGGAGCTATTTCTGCACTTGACGCTTCAACATTTCCACCTTCGGTTTCAATAATAGCAATGGTTTGCCCTACTTGAACCAAATCATCTTTACCAAACAACTTTTCGACAAGCACACCTGAAACCTCCGATGGAACTTCAGAATCTACTTTATCAGTAGCAATTTCCAAAACCGCTTCATCAGCTTCAATTTTGTCGCCAACTTCTTTTAACCAATTTGTGATAGTTGCTTCTGCAACGCTTTCTCCCATTTTAGGAAGTTTTAATTCAAATCTTGCCATATTGTTAATCTAAAAGGTGATTTTGATTTTTCGTTTGCGAAATTACTAAATATTATCAATATAAATTATACTAAATGTAATTTTTACTTGATTTTTACAACTTCCCCTCTATCATTAGAAGAATCACTTCCAATGATAAAATTTGCGTTTTTTGGCATTATTCTAAAGGTAATTCCTCTGTTTCTATGCATTTCGTGAATATTAATGCATTCTTTGAAGGAAACAAACTCATTATCCAAAATAACCTGCACACCATTTCTTATCGAAATTGATGACAAATTTACCTTTTTTTCTGTTTTCCAATCGAGAAAATCAACCTTTTTTTGTACAGCAAGAGCTATTATTTTCACTAATGTTTCTGATGAAGATAGCAACAAATATTTTTTAGGGATGCTTTTGCTTTTGGTTCTGCCTTGAATTCTCTTTATTAAAGAAAAAAACACAATTCCTATTTTCATAAATGCCGAAAAAAGAAAGGGAACTTGAAAATGCTTTCTATAAAAAAACTCCATTGCTTCTTGAAATCGTTTCATATAAGTCCCGTCTTTAATTGTACTTTCACCTTTATAATGCACCACGGTTGTTTCGTGAAAATAATAATTGGCTTTACTTTTTTGCAACACCATATAAGATATATCAATATCGTCTGAATACATAAAACAATCTTCATCAAAACCACCCACTTCATTATACAGTTCTCTCTTCAAGAACATAAAAGCTCCAACCAAAACATCAACTTTACCCGTTTGATTTTTATCTAAATGTTGGGCATAGTACTTATTGCAACGATTCGATTTTGGGAATAGTTTATACAAGCCGGTAATCTTAGTAAAAGCAACCCAAGGCGTTGGAATCCCTCTTTTACTTTCGGGCAGGAAATTACCCGTTCCGTCAATTAATTTAACACCTATAATTCCTAAGTCTATTTGATTCTTGGCGAAAGCCAATACTTTTTCAAACGTATCTTCGGCTACAACGGTATCAGGATTGAGGATACAAATATATTCGCCGCTTGCTTGCTCTACCCCTATGTTATTTCCTTTCGGGAAACCTAAATTTTGATTGTTTTGAATGAGCTTGACATTTGGGAAACGGGTTTTCATCATTTCGCAACTATCATCAGAAGAATTGTTATCGATGACAATGATTTCGGAATCTATGTTTTTCAAAGCGTTTTCGACACTTAGCACACAAAGCTCTAAAAAATAACAAACATTATAATTGAGGATAATAACAGATAGTTGCATTTTCCAAAGGTATATTTTAAGTCTTAAAGACACAATATTTCATATGTAGATAATATTTGTTTTTTAATGGAATATGGTATCGCCAGATCTTCATAGGTGTTTGCGACAACTGTTGTCATGGCGATTTCATAGTCACAAAGTCGGCTACAAAATAAATTTACAGAAAATTAAAAATTCTCCGAAAGCCCCACTCTAAAAGTCCAATCGTCTTTGCTGACGCCACAATCCAATACTAAATTACAATCATTCATTTTGTTCCATTTTATCCTTAATCCGGCTCCTATGGCAGGTGTCCAATTGTCAAAACGGTAGGTGTCCAAATCAGACACTGAAGAAAAATTGCCATAAAAAACAGCTCCAAGAAATCCATTTCTGGTTATATCCGTACGGTATTCTGCTTCTAGATACAGTAATGAATTACTTCGATACCGATTACGGGTAAAACCTCTTCCTGTTTTACCATAGCGATCCCAACCGATACTGGGCAAATCTAAATAATGGGGTTTACCATCAAAAACCGCCCAATAAAACACTCTGGTAGCTAAAACTTTATGCCGTGTTTCACTGAACGAATGATACTTTCGTGCATCTACATACAGTGATTTCCAATTGGTATCACTTCCAAAAATACTGGAATTGACACGAAAGTTCGCCTCAAAATAATATCCTTGTGTTGGATTCAAAATGTTTTTTCGTGAATCGTACAAGGCTTGAAAAGCAATACCAGAAGAAAGCTCGTCTGAGTAATCCCCTTTTTGATATATCGTAAAATCGGTTGGCTCTGCAATTTCAGAATTTTCAGAAATATCCTGATAATTGTCTAATTGAAAACCCACTCCTAAACGAAAATCTCCTTTTACTTTTCGGCTTACAAATTGATACAACCGAATTTGATGATAATCTACCTCCGATTGTGGTTTTTTTGAGCTGTTACCTCCCAAACCATAGGTGAACTGTGGGTAGATTAAAAACCTATAATCTCCTATGAAGTTATATTTATTGTCTTTGGTATAAATGTATGACTGTATCGGAAACGAATATTGCCCCGTAAAACTAGTGGTAGGAGTAAAATAGACTTCGGACATTTTGGTTGTTTCATGATTCTTATCCAGAAAAAAAGTGGTCACGAAAGACACTACCAATCCACCTTCGGCACTCTTCAGGTCGGGAGCGGGCATTAAGGAAAAAGCGATTTTTTTTGGTGCTTTTGCATTCAGAGTGTCATTTTTTGAAAAAATACTTTTCAGAATTTGCTTTCCATCCAGATCATTACTTCTAAAATCTATTTTCTGTGAGAAAGAAGATAAAGAAGAAAGAACAACAAAAAATAGAAGTAAATTTTGTTTAATGAAACTCATAGATTTTGATTGGTATTTAGAGAAGAAACAGCTTTTAGAGATTCAAATATAAGGAAAAAGCATAAACATATAAGCAATACAAGTTCATTTAAGCCAAGAGAGTGATACTAATTTTGATTAGGATTGTAGAGCTACTTGTGGAGATCCGATTAGCCTGTTCGCTGTCGCTCGAGTCCAATACCAGTAAACTTTATTTTTCTCGCAAAGCCGCAAAGTCGCAAAATTTAAAAGCTTTTTTCTTTACGCCTCCTAATAGGTTTAACTTAAAAGGACTTATATTTCATATAGGGTAAGTCTAATTAAAATAAACAATTCGCAAATAGTCATTTAATAGCTTACTTTTGCAAAAAAATTAGACTTGTGAATTATCTATCTGTAGAGAATATATCAAAATCTTTTGGGGAGCGTACGCTATTCAAAGACATTTCGTTTGGGATCAACAAAGATCAAAAAATTGCCTTTATCGCCAAAAACGGTTCCGGTAAAACCACTATAATGAACATCATCAATGGTTTTGATGAACCAGATACTGGACAAGTAGTGCTTAGAAAAAGCATCAGAATGGCTTTTTTGTCACAAGACAATAAACTGCAAGATGAATTGACGATTGAGGAAAGCATTTTCGCCTCAGACAATGAGAGTCTAAAAGTGATTGAAGCCTATGAAAAAGCATTAGAAAATCCAGAAGATGAAGAAGCTTACCAAAAGGCTTTTGACGGAATGGACCAACACAATGCTTGGGATTTTGAAACACAATACAAGCAAATTTTATTCAAATTGAAGTTGGAAGACTTTAAATTGAAAGTAAAAAACCTTTCGGGTGGACAGAAAAAACGTTTGTCTCTTGCTATTATCTTGATCAATCGACCAGATTTATTGATTCTGGATGAGCCAACGAATCACTTAGACTTAGAGATGATTGAATGGTTAGAAAGTTATTTTGCCAAAGAAAACATTACGTTGTTTATGGTAACGCACGACCGTTTCTTCTTGGAACGTGTTTGCAACGAAATCATAGAACTTGACAACGGAAAAATATACCAATACAAAGGAAACTATTCCTATTATTTAGAAAAAAAAGAAGAACGTATTGCCTCCGAAAATTCTAGCGTTGATAAGGCTCAAAACTTATTCGTAAAAGAATTGGAATGGATGCGTCGCCAACCAAAAGCGCGTACTTGTAAAAGTAAATCTCGTCAGGATGATTTTTACGATATTAAAGAGAAAGCCCAAAGTCGTAGAAAAGAAAATGTAGTCGAACTGGAAATTAACATGGAACGCATGGGAAGCAAAATTATTGAGCTTCACAAGATTTCCAAGAAATTCAAGGATCACGTTATTTTAGATAATTTCAATTTTGATTTTCAACGTGGTGAACGTATTGGAATCATTGGAAAAAACGGAACTGGAAAATCTACTTTCTTGAACCTTTTGACAGGAACCTTACCGTTAGATTCTGGAAAAGTGGTTGTGGGAGAGACAATCAAAATTGGCTACTATACCCAAAGTGGGATTAACCCAAAACCGGGTCAACGTGTAATTGACGTTATCAAAGAGTACGGAGAATACATTCCGCTTACAAAAGGAAAAATCATTTCAGCTTCGCAATTGTTGGAGCGTTTTCTTTTTGACGCCAAAAAGCAATACGATTATGTAGAAAAACTAAGCGGTGGTGAATTGAAACGTTTGTATTTGTGTACAGTTTTGATTCAGAATCCAAACTTCTTGATTCTTGATGAGCCAACGAATGATTTGGATATCGTAACCTTAAACGTGTTGGAAAGTTTCTTAATGGATTATCCTGGTTGTTTAGTGGTGGTTTCCCACGACCGTTATTTCATGGATAAAATCGTGGATCAATTATTCGTTTTTAGAGGTCAGGGAGAGATTGAAAACTTCCCTGGAAACTACTCTGATTTCAGAGCATATGAAGACAGTGCCGATGTAGCCCAGAAAGAAGACAACAAAACCGAAAAAAAAGAATGGAAGCAAAACAATCCGACGGGAAATTTGACTTTCAACGAGCAAAAAGAATTTCAGAAAATTGAAAGAGAAATCAAGGATTTGGAAATCGACAAAACCAAAATCGAGCAATTGTTTTCGGATGGAAAAGTAGCCGATACCGATATCGAAAAGAAAGCCAAAGAACTCGAAAACATCATCAAGAAAATGGAAGACAAAGAGGAAAGATGGTTTGAACTGAGTGCGAAGATGGAGGGATAGTTTGTTTTAGTATTCAGTCTCATTTTACAACACTAAGTAATTGTTTAAAAATAGTAGTTAAAAACCGCAACGGAATATAATTTTTGTTGTGGTTTTTAATTAGAAGAAAAACTTTTTAGAAGTGAATAATGAGCATGTGACATAAAAATTGTGAATAAAAATGAAATCTTTCAAACATTTGTTTTTACAGGAAATCAAGGCCTTTTATAAAATAAAACAAACCGATAGACTTTGGCATATTCCAGTACTCGCCTCGTTGTGTATTGGCATTCCGTTACTTACTGGTTTGTATTTAGAAAATTTAAAATACGGATTAATCGCTAGTTTGTCTGGGTTGGTTATCCTGTATATCCCCACCTCCTCCTCTATCACAAACCGAATGATTACCCTGCTTATTTGCTCCTTTGGGTTTATGTTTTCGTACAGCATCGGACTTCTTTTTAGTTTTCATCCTTTACTCTCAGCTATCCTATTTGGGCTATACAGTTTTGTTGTACATTGGGCAATCTTGTTTTTCAAAACGAAACCACCAGGGAGTTTCTTTTTTATCATGCTTACCTCCATTTCCAGTTGCATTCCACATAATCTAAGGGAAATTCCAGAAAAAATCGGTTTAATTACCATAGGAACCGTACTGGCCTGTATACTGGCATTGATTTATAGTCTACTCACCCGAAAATCAAATAATAAACCTAAAACTATTACATCTTCATTTGCCAAAAACAAATACACAGCCTTAATTGAAGCTGCCATTGTTGGTTTTTTCATGTTTCTATCTTTGCAATTGGGACATTTCTTAATATTAAAAAATCCGTATTGGATTCCAATATCCTGTTTAGCGATTATGCAGGGAGCTAGCCTTTACTATATTTGGCAAAGAGTAATACACCGAATCATAGGTACTCTCATCGGATTAGGACTGTTTTGGATTATCATTTCCATCGATAGAACCCCTTTGAGTATATGTATTTCCATCATTGTATTACAGTTTATCATCGAATTTCTAATCGTTAGAAACTACATTTTAGCCGTAATTTTTATCACTCCAATGGCATTGTTACTTACCGAGGCGGCTAATCCATTAATCCATGACCCAAACCTATTAATTTCCATTCGATTTACAGATATTATTTTAGGAAGTCTTTTGGGGGCTATAGGCGGTTGGTTGATATACAATGAAAGAATTAAATACCATGCTATTAAAAACCTAAGAAAAATCAGAAGGTTTAAAAATACCCAATGAATAGAAAAAATCACAATTAAAACAATTGGATTGATTCCTGTTAACTTTCAATATAAAGCATGCCTATAATTTAAAGAAATTACAAAACTTTATCTTACTTAGACTCATTAAAACTTAGCGATTCTTTGTGTCTTCTTCGTGAATCTCTATGAATAACCTTCGTTTTCGAAGTATTCTTCGAGAATATTCTTCGATGGCCTGTTCCAGATAGATGCTAATTCAGTTTTGGAGACTGATATTTTAATCAAAATTTTATTGAATTTTTATATATTTACCATTAAAAAAAACTTTACTTATGAAACAGCTTTTAACTACCCTATTGGCCTTGGCACTTTTTATTTCTTGTTCTAAAGACAAAGAAGTAGACTATGTTGCAAAAAACGAGCAAGAAATCATTGACTACATCGCCAAAAATAAATTATCTGCACAAAAAAGCGGTACTGGTCTGTATTATGTGATCACCGAACCTGGAACTGGAACGCAACCTACAGCAACGTCTAATGTCACCGTAGCCTACAAAGGCTATTACACTAATGGATCTGTATTTGATGAAAGTAAACCTGAAGGAATTTCTTTCGGTTTGAATCAAGTTATAAAAGGCTGGACAGAAGGCATTCCTTATTTTAAAACTGGAGGTAGTGGTATTCTTTTGGTACCGGCTCATTTAGGATATGGGAATAATGATTACAATGGTATTCCCGGAGGTTCAGTACTTATTTTTGATGTTAAATTGGTTAAAGTAAATTAGTACCAACACCGATTTACTACCAATAAACGAAACCACAATCAGGCGGATTCAAAATTAAAGCAACAATAAAAACAAAAAGCCGCAACGGATTTAATTCTGTTGTGGCTTTTTGTTATTCTAAATCTTTTCTATGCTAGTACGTTAGTAACGTCGTGATAAAAAAATATCCCCTTAATTAAATACTTACAAATAAATTTTGCTTAGTTTTATATTTGTATTTAAAAAATTTGAATATAGTACAGATCTTCATTATGAATTTTACAACTATTTTGAAATCAAAAATCTTATTTCTTTTTATTTTTTTTCTTTCTTTTTCTCAAACTATCGTTTCACAGGAAGAGAAAAAAGAAGGAGAAAAAAAATACCCATTGCGTTCTATAATTGATTTATTCACAAAAGAAGATACTCTAAAAATAAGCAAACCTGACTCTAAAACAAATTTAATAGTATTTCCCACATTAGGCTACCAACCCGCAAATGGTTTTACACTTGGGTTCATAAGCCAATTTAGTTTTAAAATAAAGCCAGAAAACAAAATCTCTTTACTATCGGGAGGAGCTTCCTATAGTTCTCAAAAGCAAGTCCTGACTTATTTGAAAAACAATATGTATATCAGTAATGACCGCTACTTTTTTAGCGGGGATTTTCGATATTATATTTTCTCTCAATCCAATTATGGTTTAGGAACAGATATTATTCCTTGGGGCGCCGAATTTAAAGAATTCGACTTCAACGCTATAGAGCAACCCATGAATTACAACTACTTTAAATTTCATGAAACGGTATCCTACAACATCCTTCCCTCTTTTTTTATTGGATTAGGAATACATTTTGACAGTTATACCGATATAGATGACAAACTTTTGGATGTTGCGAATGAACAGTACACCTACCATTATAATTATTCGAAAAAATATGATTTCAGCGATAAAAATTATGCTGTCAATGGGGTTAGTTTAAATTTAATATACGACACCAGAGATAATTTAATAAACACGAATAATGGTTTGTATTTGAATCTAAATTACCGTTACAACCCACAAACACTGGTAAATCTTCACAGAAGTGCCACTTTATTGCTTGAATCCAGATATTTTATACCCATCAGCAAAATAAACAAGCAGCATGTCATTGGTTTTTGGGCCTATGGTCAATTCTTGATAAATGGTAAATTACCTTATTTGAATCAGCCGGCTATAGGTTGGGACCAAAACAGCCGTAGTGGAAAAGGATATACCCAAGGGCTTTTTAGAGGTACAAACCTAATGTATTTTGAAAGCGAATATCGTTTCCCAATTACTAAAAATCAAATGATCAGCGGAACGGTATTTGCCAATGCCACAACGGCAAGTTCCATTGACAAAGGCCTCCGATTATTTCAATCCATACAACCTGCTATAGGTGTCGGATTAAGAGTCCTGCTTGACAAAACGACCCTGACCAATTTCGTCGTTAATCTTGGTCTAGGCCGTGATTCTCAAACATTCTATTTTAATGACGGTGAAGGATTCTAATACCGTCTTTATAAACTACCAAGTCCTTAATTCTACAAGCAGCAGCATTTTTATTTGGGCGTGACCTTCAGTAAAAAAAATTTGAATCGGGCTTTACGTACCCGCAAAGTAGAGTAACTCGGCGTTTTTTATTTAAAAGATTTTTGGATATTTGAAATCCGCACACGATTTGAAAATATATGACCTAATTAATAAAAAAGTGCAACAAATAAAAAAACAGCTACAGCTGTATAATACTATAAAAATATAATATCATGAATCTGAAAAATTTAATTACAGATAGACTTTTGCTAATGCCTTTTACAAAAGAAATTACTAATATCATTTTAAGCGGCGATTTTACTAAACTTATTGAAATGGGGTTACATTTAGGAAAAGGATATCCAGATGAGGAAACTTTAGATACAATTCCTAAAATACTTCATAATCTGGATTTAGTTCAAGAGCCCACAGGTTTTGAATCTTGGATGATCGTTTTAAAAGATGAAATGACAATTATTGGTGATATTGGATTTAAAGGCAAACCAAATCATTTAGGAGCAGTAGATATTGGTTATGGCATAATTGATAGTGAAAGAAAAAAGGGGTATGCAAGCGAAGCCTCTCGTGGTTTAATAGAATGGGCCTTTTCAAACTCCGAAGTTACATTAATAACAGCTAAATGTCTTTTAGAAAATATCGGCTCTTCAAAGATTTTAACTAAATTAAATTTCAATGAAGTTGGAAGAAATAATAAAATGATTCACTGGGAGTTACAGAATTAAATTTTTGAATTTTCTAAAACGATTCAATTGCTTAGGCATATAGACGTTTTTATAGCATGCTTTTTTTTCCTACTATTAAAGACTCAAACCTAGAAAACAAAAAACCACAACAAAATCAAATTCTGTTGTGGTTTTTATTTTATAAACTTATAAGGACTACCAAGCAATAGGATTATAATCTTTCAAAAATTTCCCGCACCAGTGCTTCCCTGTATTGATCCCGTCAAACAAAGGATCCATTACTCGAGCGGCACCATCCACAATATCCAGTGGCGGTTGAAAATCCTGTTCTTCCTGTTTTCTTTTGGCTAGTTCCGCTGGATCCTCATCGGTAACCCAACCTGTGTCTACGGCATTCATAAAAATTCCGTCTTTTGCCAAAGTTCCTGCGGCAGTGTGCGTTAGCATATTCAAGGCTGCTTTGGCCATATTGGTATGCGGATGGCGGTCTTCCTTGAAATCTCGGTAAAACTTCCCTTCCATAGCCGAAACATTAATGATGTGTTTTTTTCCGGTGCTGTCTTTCTTCATCACTTCCGAAAGGCGATTACACAATACAAAAGGTGCAACCGAATTCACGAGTTGTACTTCGATCATTTCTGTGGTTTCTATTTGTCCCAACTTTAATCTCCAGCTGTTTACTTTTCGCAAATCTACTTGTTGCAAGTCGGCATCGAGTTCTCCTTCCGGAAAAACTTCTTGTGTGACCAATGTATTGTCAAAAGAATACGGAATTTGGGATAATTTGGCGGAAGCCCTTAAACCAATTCCGGGTTCCGGTCCGTGCCAAGTTACTGGCATATTTTGATTGGAAGAAGCTCCCGAGGTCAATACTTTTAATTCATCCAAGCAATTGGTATGATCCAATAATAAATCTTGTGCCGATTTTGGCAAAGTCGCTATTGATCGCTCTTCGTTTTCCATTAGGTGCGTATAGAATCCCGCAGGACGTCTCACGGTTTGCGCTGCATTATTGATAAGAATATCCAATCGCCCGTATTTTTGCTCTATGAAATTGCAAAAAATCTCCACACTCGGAATATGCCTCAAATCCAATCCGTGAATTTTCAAGCGATGCCCCCACTCCATAAAATCGTCTTCTTTAGAAAATCGCAAAGCCGAATCTACCGGAAAACGAGTCGTTGCAACAACCGTAGCTCCTCCTCTTAATAACATCAAAGTAATATGATACCCAATTTTTAATCGGGATCCCGTAATCACCGCAATCTGTCCTTTTACATCGGCAGTCTGGAAACGTTTGGCGTAATTAAAATCCCCACAATCCGAACACATTGAATCGTAAAAGTGATGCATTTTGGTAAACTCTGTTTTACATACATAACACTTTCTAGGCGTCTCCAACTCCAACTGCTCTTTGTTGGCGAAATCATTCATAGCCAACAATTTTGGGGCTACAAAAATACTGGCTTCTCGAGCAGAACGAATTCCGGTTTCTTTACGGGCGGTTCTGTCTTTCTTTTCCTGCTTGCGTTTGGCTACTGCCTTTCCGTCCTTTTTCCTTTTGGTAAACTCATCGCGATCTGGACGGGAAAATTGTCCCGCTGCTTTGATTAAGGCTGTTCTTTGCTCTTTTGGTATTTCAAAAATCTGATCTGTATCTGTATTCAATTCTGTCAAAATTGCAATGCATTGGTTTATTTCTTCCAATGTTATCGCACTTTTACTCTCTATTGCTTCCTTCATCATTATAAAAATTCATTGCTGTTCTTGGCGTAAATTCCAAGGGCGCAAATATAGTGTTTAAATTTTGGGACAGTTTAATATTTGCATACACTTTAATAAAATGCTATTTCACAAAGAATCTCTAAGAAAACACAGAGACACGCAAAGTTTAGTTTTTAGTTTTCGATGACTTAAGAAATCTCTGTGTATCTTCGCATTTTCTTTGTGAACCTTTGTGAAATAGTCTCTATGTTATTCCAAATCAAATCCTACCTCAAATTCCTCTGGCATTCCAAAAATGAACATGCCGTGCATTCTCCATTTGTCTTTAATTTATTGACCAAATGCTTTTATGAAAAGAAATTCAAATCAGAATATATTGTTTTGAAAAACTACCGAAACGAACTTTTACAAAATAAAAACACTATTGAAGTAACCGATTTTGGAGCGGGTTCTCATGTTTTTAAATCCGACACAAGGCAAATATCAAAGATTGCCAAAACCGCAGGAATTAGTCCCAAACGTGCTGAACTATTGTTTAGAACCACGAATTATTTTCAACCCGATACTATCCTTGAAATTGGCACTTCATTAGGATTGGCTACTTCTGCCCTTTCATTAGGAAATCCGAAAGCTTCCGTTGTAACTTTGGAAGGCTGTCCAGAAACGGCTTCAATTGCAAAAATTCAATTGCAAAAATTTAATTGCAATAACATAAACTTGATTAAAACAGAGTTCAACATCCATCTGAACTCCTTAAAAATTAAAACTTTAAACTTTAAACTAATTTTTTTCGACGGCAACCATTCCAAAAAAGCTACTTTAGAATATTTCGAATTGTTATTGCCTACGATTACCAATGAAACCGTTTGGATATTTGATGACATTCACCGGTCCAAGGAAATGGAAGAAGCTTGGGAGATGATAATAAAACATCCGAAAGTAACCGTTAGTATTGATACTTTTCAGTGGGGTATGGTCTTCTTTAGATACGAACAACCCAAACAGCATTTTACTATTCGGGTATAAAAAAAAAGACAGTCACCCCCATGACTGTCAATCTTCATTTTGAATCAATAAATATTTACATTCTCAATTCACATTTCAATTTATCCATCAACCTAAAATTGACTGAACATAAACCATACCATCAAAATATAAAGTTTCATATTCAATAACCTAATATTTAATACCTCAACTTTTGTCTTGCAAACATACTATTTATAATTTAGATCAGATAAATAAAAATCGTTAAAATTCATATTCAATCGACTAAATACACTTTTTTTATTATTTTAATGAATTTTACTTACATAAAAGCACTTTGAGTTTTAAATAAAAAAATGACAACCATTGCTGCCAATCATTTTTGTTAAAATTCTATAAATTGTAACAAAAATCAATTTAAACCTACCTATTAACAATTCAAAAGTCTTTTGTACTTTTAAAATCGAAAACAGTAATCTACAATAGAAAATTCTAATGAAAAACCCACTTATAAAAATTACCAATATCAAACGAGATTTTGTACTTGGAAACGAAATTGTTTATGTGCTAAAAGGCATTGATTTAGAAATTAAAAAAGGGGAATACGTAGCTCTGATGGGCCCTTCAGGTTCCGGAAAATCTACTTTAATGAATTTATTGGGTTGTTTAGACACACCAACTTCCGGAACATATATTTTGAACGGTAAAGATGTGAGTCATATGAAAGACGACGAACTGGCCGAAATTAGAAACAAAGAGATCGGTTTTGTTTTCCAAACTTTCAACCTACTGCCTAGAACAACAGCCTTAGACAATGTAGCTTTACCAATGATCTACGCAGGTTGTTCTAAAGCTGAAAGAAACGCTCGTGCATCCGAAGTACTTAATCAAGTAAATTTGGGCGACAGAATGGATCATCAACCCAACCAACTCTCCGGAGGACAACGCCAGCGTGTAGCCATTGCCAGAGCATTGGTCAACAGACCTTCGATTATTCTGGCAGACGAACCTACAGGAAACCTGGATAGCAAAACATCATTGGAAATCATGAAGCTTTTTGGCGACATTCATGCTAATGGAAACACCGTTATTTTAGTAACCCACGAAGAAGAAATTGCGGCTTATGCTCATCGCGTTATTCGATTGAGAGACGGGATTATAGAGAGCGATACTCCAAACAGACTACCTACCGATAGTCTTATACCGATGGCAAGCGATAGTATTCACTAATTGACATTAGCGAAGGTGCACTGGAACGGTTTGTCTCTTCAATAATCGAATTAATACAGTAATTTTGTTTTTCAGACGAACTGAAATCTAAATTCTATCCCGAAAGCTTTTGGGACTAAAATAAGAAACTCAAATGAAAGTATATACTAAAACAGGAGACACTGGCACTACTGCCCTTTTTGGAGGTACGCGTGTCCCCAAAGATCATGCGCGGATAGAAAGTTACGGAACCGTTGACGAATTGAATTCCTATATTGGATTGATTCGCGACCAAGAAATGAATCCCCATTACAAAGAAATCCTGATTGAAATACAAGATCGGTTGTTTACGGTAGGAGCTATTTTGGCCACTCCTCCAGAAAAAGAGGTCATGAAAAACGGAGAACTTCGTTTGAAAAAATTAGGGATTGTCGAGACTGACATTGAATTACTGGAAAATGAAATAGACACCATGGAAGAGGCGCTACCGCCAATGACACACTTTGTATTACCAGGCGGCCATCCTACTGTGTCATATTGTCATATTGCACGTTGTGTTTGCCGCCGTGCTGAACGTTTAGCCGTACATTTAAGCCATAATGAACCAGTTGCCGAAATCGCAATCAAGTACTTAAACCGACTTTCTGACTACCTTTTTGTATTGGCACGAAAGTTGTCTCATGATTTAAACGCTGAAGAAGTTCAATGGATACCTAGAAAATAGGATTTTAGATTGTAGATTTAAGATTTAAAAATCAAAATTAAGCAATCAAAAATCGTTAATCAAAAATCAGAAATCAGCTATAATTAAAACGTTCTTAACTTTTTTAAAAAATAAATGGTTTTTTACTTGTCTTTTTCAGTAAAAAATTTATTTTTGCACAAAACTAAATCGACAGATATGTATTGGACATTAGAATTAGCATCATATTTAAGCGATGCGCCATGGCCTGCTAACAAAGACGAACTTATTGACTACGCTATTAGAGCAGGAGCTCCATTAGAAGTAGTAGAAAACCTTCAATCTATAGAGGATGAAGGTGAGATATATGAATCAATGGAAGAAATTTGGCCAGATTATCCTACCGACGAAGATTATCTTTGGAACGAGGATGAATATTAAAAAGTAAACCAAGAAAAAGTCTCAAAAGAGGCTTTTTTTTTGTTTAAATTTACGAAGTTATATAAATAGAAATAAAAATAGATCATGAGTTTCATAAACAGTATTATTAAAATCTTTGTTGGAGACAAATCTGAGAAAGATGTCAAAGCGTTACAACCGTATTTAAACAAAATAAAAACTTTTGAAAGCGCTTTGCAAGCCTTGTCTCATGATGAATTGAGAGCTCGAACCACTTTTTTTAAAGAAAAAATAAAACAAGCTCGTGCCGAAAAAGATGCTAAAATAGCAGCACTTCAACTTGAGGTAGAAAGCATTGAAGACATTGACAAACGTGAAGATATTTATAACGCTATTGACGCTTTAGAAAAAGAAGCTTACGATATTTCTGAAAAAACACTATTGGAGATTCTTCCAGAAGCTTTTTCGGTTGTTAAAGAAACCGCAAGACGTTTTAAAGACAACACACAAATAACAGTTACCGCTACCGCAAAAGACAGAGAACTTTCGGCTACAAAAAGCTACATTACCCTTGATGGTGACAACGCTATTTGGGCAAACACTTGGAATGCAGCCGGAAAACAAATCACTTGGGACATGATTCACTATGACGTTCAGTTGATTGGTGGAATGGTGTTGCATGAAGGTAAAGTTGCCGAAATGCAAACAGGTGAAGGTAAAACATTGGTGGCTACTTTGCCATTATACTTGAATGCTTTGACTGGAAACGGTGTGCATTTGGTAACCGTGAATGACTATTTGGCAAAACGTGATAGTAGCTGGAAAGCGCCGCTATTTGAATTTCACGGAATGACTGTTGATTGTATTGACAATCACCAACCTAATTCTGAAGGAAGAAAAAAAGCATACGATTCTGACATCACTTACGGTACTAACAACGAATTTGGTTTTGATTACCTAAGAGATAACATGGCGCATTCGCCAGAAGATTTGGTTCAAAGAAAGCACAATTACGCTATTGTCGATGAGGTCGATTCTGTTTTAATTGATGATGCACGTACTCCCCTTATCATTTCTGGACCGGTTCCTCAAGGAGACCGTCATGAATTTATGGAAATGAAACCAAAAATTGAAAACCTTGTTAGTTTACAACGTCAATTGGCAAATGGTTTTCTTGCCGAAGCAAAAAAATTAATCAAAGAAGGGAATACTAAAGACGGTGGTTTCTTATTATTGAGAGCTTACAGAAGTTTACCTAAAAACAAAGCGTTGATTAAGTTTTTGAGTGAAGAAGGAATCAAACAATTGCTTCAAAAAACTGAAAACTCTTATATGCAAGACAACAATCGCGAAATGCCAAAAGTGGATGAAGCGTTGTATTTTGTAATTGAAGAAAAAAACAACCAAGTTGGTTTAACTGATAATGGAATCAAATTCCTTTCTGGAGATACTGATGCTGACTTTTTTGTGCTTCCAGACATTGGAACAGAAATCGCCGCTATCGAAAAGAAAAAACTGGACAAAGATGCGGAGGCGGAAGAAAAAGAAAGATTGTTCCAAGACTTTGGTGTAAAAAGTGAACGTATTCACACCTTGACACAACTTCTTAAAGCATACAGCCTTTTTGAAAAAGATGTAGAATATGTGATCATGGACAACAAAATCATGATTGTCGATGAGCAAACGGGACGTATCATGGACGGTCGTCGTTATTCTGACGGTTTACACCAAGCTATTGAAGCCAAAGAAAACGTAAAAATTGAGGCCGCTACACAAACTTTTGCAACGGTTACTTTGCAAAACTATTTCAGAATGTACAACAAACTGGGTGGTATGACTGGAACAGCTGTAACAGAAGCAGGTGAGTTATGGCAAATCTACAAACTGGATGTGGTAGAGATTCCTACCAACAGACCGATGGCTCGTATAGACAAAGAAGACTTTATATACAAAACAACTCGTGAGAAATTTAATGCTGTAATCGAGGATGTAACTGAATTATCAAAAGCAGGAAGACCGGTTCTTATTGGTACCACTTCGGTTGAGATTTCAGAATTATTGAGTAGAATGTTGAAAATGCGTGGTGTTGCACACAATGTATTGAATGCAAAAATGCATAAACAAGAAGCTCAAATTGTTGAAGAAGCAGGAAAGCCTGGAGTAGTAACCATCGCTACCAACATGGCTGGTCGTGGTACCGATATTAAATTAACTCCTGAAGTGAAAGCCGCTGGAGGTCTAGCAATTGTAGGTACAGAACGTCATGACTCCCGTCGTGTAGACCGCCAGTTACGTGGTCGTGCAGGACGTCAAGGAGATCCGGGAAGTTCACAGTTTTATGTTTCTCTTGAAGATAACTTAATGCGTTTGTTTGGTTCTGAAAGAGTAGCCAAAGTGATGGACAGAATGGGATTGCAAGAAGGAGAAGTGATTCAACATTCTATGATGACCAAATCTATCGAACGTGCTCAGAAAAAAGTAGAGGAAAACAACTTTGGTGTCCGTAAACGTTTATTGGAATATGATGATGTAATGAATGCACAGCGTGAAGTAGTATACAAACGTCGTCGTCATGCCTTGTTTGGTGAGCGTCTAAAATTGGATATTGCCAATATGCTTTATGACACTTGCGAACTAATTGTAGATGAAAATAAAGCCAGAAATAACTTCAAGGATTTTGAATTTGATATTATTCGTTATTTCTCTTTTACTTCACCAGTATCACAAGAAGAATTTTCTAAATTAACTGAAATTGAAATCACGGGTAAACTTTATAAAGCAACCCTTGAATTTTATACTCAAAAAACAGAAAGAAGTGCTAGAGAAGCTTTCCCTATCATCAAGAATGTTTACGAAGACAGAAACAATCATTTTGAACGTATTGTCGTTCCTTTTACCGATGGAATAAAATCGTTTAATGTAGTAACTGATCTAAAGAAAGCATACGAAACTGAAGGTGCTCAACTGGTAGCCGATTTTGAAAAGAACATCACTTTATCTATCGTTGATGAGGCTTGGAAAAAACACTTGCGTAAAATGGACGAATTGAAACAATCAGTTCAATTAGCCGTTCACGAACAAAAAGATCCATTGCTTATTTACAAATTAGAAGCATTCAACTTGTTCCGTTCTATGCTTGAGAATGTTAATAAAGAAGTAATTTCATTTTTATTTAAAGGTGATTTACCTGCTCAAAACGCTCCTGTTATTGAAGAAGCAAGAATCGAACGTCAAGTAGAAGATTATCAATTGAGCAAGGACGAGATTTTAAATTCTGATGAATTAGCGGAACGAAATCATGAAGCGGGACAAACCCAACAAAGGCAAGTTACTGAAACTATCGTTCGCGACCAACCAAAAATTAACCGTAACGATACGGTAACCATACAAAATGTAGCCAATGGGCAAACACAAGAAATGAAGTACAAGAAAGCCGAAAGCATGATAGCTAGCGGAGCTTGGGTTTTGGTTTCTTAATAGAAAATAGATTTGATTTGAATCCCCAATTATGAAAGTAGTTGGGGATTTTTTGTTAAATGATAATTATCATAATTAGTTTTTAAAACTTGGTGTATATTTGCATTATAATAAATAACAGCCTCCTGAAACTCTTATATTACATAACATTTTCAATTCTTTTGCTACTCCCTTCCTTTAGCAACGTTATCGTTTATCTGAACTTTAAAGCCAATCAGGATGAAATTGCAAAAACGTTGTGTATTCAAAAAGAAATGAAAAACAACAAATGTAACGGTAACTGTTATTTGTCCAAACAACTAAAAAAAGAAGCTGAAAAAGAAAAGCAAGAATCCTCCAATTTAAGAGAGAAACAAGAATTGGTCTATACGCAAACCCTTTTAACGTATAACTTCTCTTCCAACACTATCATCGAAAAAACAAGAATTAGGATTTCAATGTATCGTGAGAAACCCAAATCGATTGCTTTTTCTATTTTTCATCCCCCACTCGTATAATTACTGTTTTTAGTTCATTTCCGTTTCAACTCACTTGAAACACCTTTTTTTCGTGGCTTAAAGCCAATGAAAAAAATGACTATACATTATAATTTATACAATCAAAAATGAAAAAGATATTCCTTTCCCTTTTGGTCATTGGACAAATTGCCTGTGCACAAGATCAAAAGACAAAAGACACCACAAAAACAGAAGAACTTGAAACTGTTTTTATAACCGCCAACCGTACCGCTACCCAAAGGAAAGCAACTCCTGTAGCCATCAGTAAAATAACTGCAAAAACCATTAATGAAACCAAAGCTGTTGCAGCTTATGAAATTATAAATAAAACACCGGGGGTATTAATGGTGAATCTTGGTAATGAACAACACTCAATGTCCATTCGTCAACCCATGACAACAAATGCTTATTATTTATACCTTGAAGATGGATTATCTATTCGTCCGATGGGCGTTTTCAATCATAATGCCTTATTGGAAATCAACCAATTCAATCTTCAAAGTATTGAGGTTGTAAAAGGGCCTGTATCATCCTTATATGGCCCTGAAGCTGTTGGAGGAACTATCAATTTAATCTCGCTGAAACCTTCGATTAATCCTGAATTCAAGTTTGGAATCCAAGCAGACCAATGGGGTTACAAAAGAATCCAAGCTGCTGGTGGAGCAACCGTGGGTAAAGTAGGTTTTCATATCGCAGGAATCTCCAGCTTACAAGAAAATGGCTGGATGACCTATTCCAATTATAAAAAAGACAATCTTAACATTAGAATTGACTACAACATAAACGACAAAACCCGATTAATCAGTAATACGATGTGGGGCAAATACTATTCGGATATGAATGGTAGTGTAAATGAAGCTGCTTTCTACAACAGAACGTACAAAAGCACAACCGATTTTACGTATCGCAAATCAGATGCATTAAGAACACGTTTGACTTTGGAACACGACTGGAATGAAGATGCAAGCAGCTACATCACCGTTTATCATCGAGACAACAAATTAGGACAAAACCCATCCTATGGTATCAGATGGAGTCCAACAATAAAACCAACCACTGCAAAAGGAGAAGTTAATTCCAATAATTTCAAAAGCTATGGAGCCATTGGACAACACACCCAAAAATTCGATTTTTTAAACACTAAAATTGTTGGTGGCGCACTCTATGACTATTCTCCCGTTACTTATTGGTCCTATTTGCTTGAACTGAAAGCCAATTTAAATCCAGGAGCCCCAGGAAAACAAACCGTAGATTATTATGAAATCCTTGCTGAGCGACTAGATGTGAAATTGGCCAACTATACGGCAGACATTTTCAACACAGCGGGTTATGCGCAATTGAGTTTTAATCCCATAGAAAAACTAATTGTGACTGCAGGCGCTCGTTATGACAACATGAAAGTGGATTACAACAATGCCATAGACAATTCTACAGGTACCAAAATATACGACAAACCTACATTCAAAGCAGGTGTCAACTACAATCCTGTTCAATTTGCTGGAGTTTACGGAAACTATTCCCAAGGATTTGCTCCTCCTGGAATCACATCCATTTTCAGAACCAAACCTGGAACTGGCGGAACAACAGGAAAACCTGCGGAGTTCTATTACAACCTAGAACCAGCAACTTTCAATAATTATGAAATTGGTGGTTGGTTATCCCATTTGGAAGGCAAATTAAACTTTGATTATGCCGTTTATTATATGGAAGGCAAAAACGAATTGTTAAGCGTTCGCTTACCAGACAACTCAACGGACTATCGTTCTGTTGGAGAAACGAGACATAAAGGAGTTGAATTTGGCGGAAATTATAAACTACTCTCCAACCAATTGAATATTCGATTGGGAGGTACGGTTGCTGAGCATACTTTTATTGATTTTAAAGTTTCGGATAATCCAATGGATGTTTTGCAAAATCTAGACGGAAAAGAAATGCCTGCAGCTCCTAGATGGTCTGGGAATTCTGAAATTAGTTATTACCCAAATTGGATTCCACAGTTCAGAACTTCACTGGAGTGGCAATCGGTGGGGAATTATTACCAAGACCAAATCAACACCGTAAAATATGCCGGTTATGATATTTTTAATTTCAGAGCGGGATACGAATGGAAAGGGATTGAAATTTATGGAAACATAATCAATATTACTGACAAATTATATGCTTATAATGTTTCTAAAGGAAACACGGCGAGCTCACAAGCTACTTATACGGCCGCGGCACCAAGAACATTTATGATTGGTTTGCAATACAATTTTTCACTTAAAAAATAAGCGCATGAAGTTTAGTCATTTACTACTCCCGATACTTTTATTCTGTACAATCAAAGGGGGTTCGCAAAATACGGATCTTAATCCAACTCCAATTTTACTGGAAAACAATATTAAAACGAGCTGTCCTTTTTTTACAAAAGACACCAAAGGAATACCCGTGATGAGTTTTGGAAAAGAAAACAAAGAAGGCGAAACAGTATTATGTTATTCTGTTTTTGATTCAAACAAAAATAAATTCCAACAACCAATCATAATTGAATCCAGTAAAGGAGTTGAATTACATGGCGAAAATGCCCCTAAGATTATTTTCAAACCCAACAACGAAATCATTGCTGTTTGGGGTATTGATAATGCAACCGAAAAGAAAAAATATGGTGGACTTGTAAAATATTCCCAATCCTTTGATAATGGAGAAACCTGGACAAAAGCTAAATCTTTAGTAGAAAGCCCTGCAAGTATTGACCAACGTTATTTTGATATCGACTTACTTCCTAACGGAGAAGTTGCGATAATCTGGCTAGATAGTCGTACCAAAACGGAAGCTCAAGGCTCGACTTTATATTTTGCAGTAACAAAAGGAACTACTGGTTTCCAAGATGAAAAACCAATTGCGGAAACCACTTGTCAATGCTGTCGCACAGATTTATTTATCAGTAAAAATGGCACTATCAATGCCGCTTTTAGAGATATTATCAATGATGAAATTCGCGATATGGTATTGACCAATTCTACCGATGATGGGAAAACTTTTTCCGAACCTAAAAGAATAAGTCCTGATAATTGGAAAATAAACGGTTGCCCACACACAGGCCCTACAATGACCGAAAACAAAAATGGTTTACATTTTTCTTGGTATACTTCGGGTGGAGGATCTGGAGTATTTTATTGTAATTCTAATGATTCTGGTAAAAGTTTTTCTGATCGAAATGTTGTCAGTGCCAAACCTTCGGCAAAACACCCACAAATTACATCATTAGACAATAAAGACATACTAATTGTTTGGGATGAAACGGTGACAGAAAATAAAACTATGTCTGTAAAAATTGGTTTGCAACACCGAAACAAAAATGGAGAAATTGTATCTACAAAATACATTTCCTCAAAAGATAAAACAGCTACTTTCCCTATTATTGAGGCTATTAATAAAAATCAATTACTGGTAGCTTGGAGCCAAGAATCTACTGATGAAAATGTGTATTACAAAATTGTTGCTATAGATAAACACTAACAAGAAAAGCAACTTATAAAAACATAGTACACTAATATGACTTTAAATAAATAATAACTCTTTTTTATACAGCACTAATTCTACCCCCAATTATGAAAAATAGTTGGGGGTTTTTTATACCAAAAACAGCAAACAAACTATGTTGTTTAAATTCCTTAATTTTACGTTCAACATAAAAGACAACTTAAATGTATACCATACCTTTTCAAACCATAGATTGGAATCAGATTGAAACAACAGAGTACAAAGGAATAACTGGAATGGCTTATTGGCAAACCGTTTTATTGGATGGACTCAGAATTCGAAAAGTTGTTTATTCTGAAAACTATTTAGCCGATCATTGGTGTCAAAAAGGGCATATTGTTCAATGCTTAGAAGGGGAATTTAGCAGCGAACTAGAAAATGGGGAAACCTTTACACTTACTAAAGGAATGACATACATTGTTTCGGATGATTTAAGTTCACATCGTTCCGTAGCGGCAAATAAAGTTACATTATTAATTATCGATGGAACTTTTTTGAAACCAAACAAGCAAAATAAAAATGAATAAAATACTATACAAATTCTTAAATTTCATTGACCTCCAAAAAGGAGAAGAAGACCAGAAAAAGGTATTAGAAAACATACTTAGTAACATTTCTTTTCGAGGTTCTAACTTATGGATTTTGGCTTGTGCTATTGTAATTGCTTCAGTGGGGCTAAATGTCAATTCAACAGCTGTAATTATTGGTGCGATGCTTATTTCTCCATTAATGGGACCTATCGTTGGAGCTGGTTTTGGCTTAGGTATGTATGATTTTGAATTGGTCAAAAAATCAATCAAAAACCTTGCGATAGCCACAGTTGTCAGCTTAATCGTTTCGTCACTTTATTTTTACATTAGTCCATTCAAAGAAGTACAATCGGAACTTTTGGCACGTACTTCTCCTAACATTTATGATGTATTGATTGCCTTTTTTGGAGGATTGGTAGGAGTTATTGCGGTTACCAGAGTAGAAAAAGGGAATCCAATACCTGGTGTAGCCATTGCGACAGCACTAATGCCGCCATTGTGTACTGCTGGATATGGATTGGCGACTGGAAATTATTTGTTTTTTGGAGGTGCAATGTACTTATACACCATCAATTGTGTTTTTATATGTATTGCCACTTTTATCATAGTAAAATATTTAAAGTACCCGATCGCTAAACAAATTGATTTAAAACATCAAAAACAAGTAAAACAAGGAATTACAATACTCCTTTTTATCATGATCGTCCCAAGTATTTACTTTGCTTTTCAATTATTTGAAGAAAAAAAACACAAACAACGAACCGAAGAATTCATTGAAAATGAGTTTCCCCAAGATGAATATACCTTAATTTTCCAGAAAACAAATTTCAATACCAATCCAAAGAAAATAGAATTGGCATTTTTATCTAAAAAATTTAGTTCTTCAGAAATTAAAAAATTAAATCAAAAATTAAAAGACTATCAATTGCCAAATACAGAACTATTCATCAAACAAGATACTTTTGATTTAAAAAATGACATCTTAAACACCCTGAACAATCACAAAAAAACCGGTGATGATAAAGATGCTTTGATACTTAATTTGCAAAAAAAGATTTCCGATTATCAAGCCAACAATTCTAAGGTAAGCAAAGAAACCGAAATTCTATTTCCGGAAATTAATACAGTTTCTATTACTCAATATACGAGTAAAGACAAAACCATCCCTATCATCTTATACAAAAGCAAAACCGAATTAAATTTAGATTCAAAAAGAAAATTAATTATTTGGCTAAAGCAAAGATTAGAAAAAGATAGCGTAGAAGTGTATAGACAGCAGCAATAGTTTAGTATAAAATCAAAAAAAAGGGTACCTTTACTAGAATAGAATTAAAAAGAAAACAAACTAAAATATACAATCATGTCAAAAAGTCAAGACGCCAAGAAAACGGCAAAAAAAGAACCTCTTAAAACCGCTAAAGAAAAAAAGGAAGAGAAGAGAGAAAAGAAGAACAGTCCGAAAAGAGACTAAAAATTAGTGGTCAGTGGTCAGTTTTTTAGTGGTTAGTAAAACTATACTGAATACTAAAAAACTGAACACTGAACACTTTCTACTATTTAACCGGAATATTTTCTAAAATTTCCAATACAAATTTCCAGTATTTTTGAGCCGAAGAAATACTTGCTCTTTCATCAGGAGAGTGTGCTCCGTGAATGGTTGGTCCAAAAGAAATCATATCCATTTCTGGGTAGTTTGTTCCTAGTATTCCACATTCTAATCCAGCGTGACAGGCAGCTACATTTGGTTTTGCTCCATTTTGTTTTTCATAAATAGAAACCAAAACATCTAATATTTCAGACTTAGGATTTGGAGACCAACCTGGATATGAACCTGAGAATTCTACTTCACAACCCATTAATTCAAATGCTGAACGCAAAGCATTCGCCATATCAAATTTAGACGATTCTACTGAAGAACGCGTCAAACATTGAACAGAAAGTCTCCCCTCTCCTACCACTACTTTGGCAATATTGTTTGAAGTTTCAACCAAATTATCAAAATCGGCACTCATTCTGTAAACTCCATTGTGCGCTGTGTACATCGCTCGAACAAAATAAAACTGAGCTATTGATGGCATTACAGTTGCTGGTACTGTATCTAATTTTTCGAAAACCACTTCAAGGTTAGGTTCGGTAGTTTGAAACTCCGCTTTGATTTCGTTTACAATTTGTTGCATGTCAAACACAAAAGCTTCGTCATAAACCGATGCAATGATTACTTTGGCCATACTTTCACGTGGAATTGCATTGCGAAGACTTCCTCCGATGATTTCAGAAATTTGCAATCCAAAATTATCAAAACCATCAAATAACAAACGGTTCATAATTTTGTTTGCATTCCCCAAACCTTTATGAATATCCATACCTGAATGTCCACCTTTTAATCCTTTTACAGTTATGGTATAGGCAACAGAACCTTCTGGAGTTTCCTCTTCATCATATTCGGCAGTGGCAGTAACATCGATTCCACCGGCACATCCAATACCTATTTCATCATCTTCTTCAGTATCCAAATTCAACAAAATATCTCCGCGAAGAATTCCTCCTTGCAAATTTAACGCTCCGGTCATTCCAGTTTCTTCGTCTATGGTAAACAAAGCTTCAATAGCTGGATGTGGAATGTCTTTGCTTTCTAAAATTGCCATAATAGTGGCAACTCCAAGACCGTTATCGGCACCAAGAGTAGTTCCTCTTGCACGAACCCAATCCCCATCAACATACATATCGATTCCTTGAGTGTCGAAATCAAAAACAGTATCCGAATTTTTTTGGTGTACCATATCCAAATGTCCCTGCAAAACAAGTGTTTTTCTGTTTTCCATTCCTGGAGTGGCTGGCTTGCGAATGATTACGTTGCGAATTTCGTCTTCAAAAGTTTCCAGTCCTAAATTAGTACCGAAGTTTTTCATAAACTCGATTACACGCTCTTCTTTTTTAGAAGGGCGAGGGACTGCATTTAAATCGGCAAATTTGTTCCAAAGTGCTTTTGGTTCTAGATTTCTTATTTCTTGGCTCATTTATTTTTGTTTTTTATTTTTATTTTAAATCTAGAATTTTAATCAAATTCTCGTTAACACTATAAATATGTTTTGAATTTAATTCTCCTAACTTACCTAACACTAAATCTTTATCGATAGTAGTTATTTTTGACAATCTAAGTAAGGAAGTTTTCTTTAAACCATTTAAATCGTCTGGTTCTAAAAAAAGATCAAATGTACTTTGCCATTTGAATTGTGTAGTTATAAAAGCGATAATTACATCTAAATCTGAAACAACCAAAACCATTGCCGGTCTTACTTTTTCTCCTTTTAAATCCGTGAATGGAAAAGAGATCAAAATTACATCTCCTTTCTTCATTTATACACTTCTTTTAAGTCATTTACTTGATATAATTCCTCTTCATCATGGAGAAAAGCATACGTTTTGGAATTTGAAGTTAATGTATTGATTCCTTCAGATATAATTTTATCATCTATCCTGCTGGACAAAAAACGAACATAATCCGATACTTCCTGAATTCTTGTATCAGAAAGCTGGTTTAAGTTTTCAATTGTAGATTTGATAAGTTCTTCTCTAGACATGACTTTAAAAATATTATATTCGCATCAAAAGTCCTAAAATTGATTAGGCTTCACAAAATTACAAAAAAGAAATAGCACTTCTTTATTTATAATTAAATTTATACCCAAAATCTATCCCGTGAAAAGACGTTACATTCTCCCAATATTCTTGTTAATCCAAATCGTAATTCTAAAAATCATTCAATTTTTTCCGGAATGTGTGGAACGTTTTTACAGCAATGGTATTTATGTTTTTATTTCTAAATTTTCTAGAATTGCGTTAGGTAAAATCCCTTTTTCTATAGGGGATTGTATGTATTTTATTTTGATTTTATTCGCTTTAAAATGGTTTTGGAACACAAGAAAATCTTGGAAGCAAGAATGGAAAAACTATTTATTAACTGTTTTAAGTGTTTTATCGGTGTTTTATTTCTTCTTTCATATTCTTTGGGCATTGAATTATTACCGTGAACCACTGTTTGAAAAAATGACCATTGAAAGAGATTATACTGATGCAGATTTATTGGCTTTTACCAAAAAGTTGATTATTAAAACGAATGATATTCAAAGTCAAATAACCAAAAATGACAGTTTGAAAGTAGCTTTCCCCTATTCACAAAACCAAGTTTTTGCAATGAACCAAAATGGATATAAAAACCTATCCCGAGAGTATGATTTTTTTTCTTACTCTAATTTGAGTGTCAAGAAATCCCTATTCAGTTTACCCTTGACCTATATGGGTTTTGGAGGTTATTTGAATCCGTTTACCAATGAAGCACAGGTAAATTATTTAGGCCCAATGTACAGCTTCCCAATGACAACGAATCATGAAATGGCACATCAGATGGGGTATGCCAGCGAAAGTGAATGCAATTTTATTGGCTTTTTATCATCTATAAAAAATGATAATTTGTATTTTCAATATTCGGGCTATAGTATGGCCTTGCGCTATTGTTTGGGTAATTGGCAAGTGCGAAACGAAAAAACACTCGAGCAATTACTAAAAACCGTTCATCCTGGAATCTTAAAAAACTACAAAGAGAGCCAAGATTTTTGGGAACAATACCAAACTCCTATTGAAACTGGTTTTCACGCATTCTATGACCGTTTTCTAAAAATCAATCAGCAAAAAGACGGAATGGATAGTTATAGTAAGTTCGTGAATTTGATGGTGAATTATTATAAAGTGAGACCTTTGTGAGTTATCGGCTGTCGGTTTTCTGTTTTGGAAAGGTTTTCTGAAAAACTAAACTTCTGGAATAGCCCCGATTGTCGTGAAAATCCTTATAAGCCGGTGTTCGGCTTATAAGATTGAAACAGAAAGCGGGAGAGAAGTTGTTAGGATTGACTGATTTCTGCTCCTAATTCTCATGATCTAAAATAAAAAAGTGTCGTTTTGTAACAAAATAGACTAGTGTCGTACTAATTGAAATATGAGCGAGAATTTAGAACCTTCTTTTGTCAAGCAACTCCAAGAAAACCAGAATATAATCCACAAGATTTGTAGATTGTATACTGCTGGTGAGGATGCGCACAAGGATTTGTTTCAGGAAATTACGATTCAGTTGTGGAAGGCTTTTCCGAAATTTAGGGGAGACAGTAAATTTTCGACTTGGGCGTATCGAGTGGCTTTGAATACGGCAATTACTTTATATCGAAAAAATAAACGATCCATTGCAACTGTTGAATATGAAGGCCGACAGCATTTTACGCATGATATTGAGTATAATTATGAAGAAGAAGAACAATTAAAATTAATGTACGAAGCGGTTTACCAACTGAATGATATTGAAAAAGCGTTGGTGTTTATGTATCTGGAAGACAAGGATTACACCGAAATATCGGAAACTTTAGGAATAAGTGAAGTGAATGCAAGGGTAAAAATGAACAGAATAAAAGGGAAATTAAAAAAAATATTAAATCCATTAGGAGTATGAAAGAGTTGGATTTATTAAAAAAAGACTGGAAAAAGAATGCAGATTCTTTTGAGCAGGTTTCTGAAAAGGAAATATACAAAATGATACATAAAAAATCATCCTCGGTAGTGAAGTGGATTTTTATGATAAGTGTTATTGAACTTGGATTGGGGTTGGTGTTGGGAATAGTTTTATCATTTACCAAGTACGACGAGAAAAATGTAGAACAAATTAAGCATTTAGGAATTTACGAGTATTATATAGCCACTACAGTAGTACTATATGCTGTTATCCTTTTCTTCATCTATAAGTTTTATAGGATGTATCGTAAAATTGCAGTCGACGATAACACCAAAAAACTAATCTCTACGATACTAAAAACGAGAAAAGTGGTTAAACAGTACATCGCGTTTAATTTGTCGTTTTTTGCCTTATTTTTTATCGCTTTTGGAGGATATATGTTTTATGAAGGGTATCTTGAAGACGCTTCCAAAAACGGAATCCTAAATCCCGAAATGCCATTGAACATTGCTTTGATATCCTTGCTGGTTTTGATTGTAGCTACGGCCTTATTAACCTTTTCCTTTTGGTTAGTCTATAAACTTATCTATGGAATTTTACTGAAACGCTTGCAGAAAAACTTCGAGGAATTGAAGAAAATAGATTTATAAAAAAAAAGAGGCAATCGCCTCTTTTTTTTTAATATTCCCATTGTCTTTTCTTGTTCAATTCTTCTTGCTCTTTTAGCTCCTCAGCAGGAATTACTTTAAGGAAAGAAGCATGTTGCTCGATGGCATATTCTACTTTTTCTACAATTTCTTCAATAGTATCATTATCATAATCGATAGCTAAAGGCTCTTTGATAATGAATGACTGCAGGATGCCTTTCTTTTTCATATGTAAGCCTTTCTTGCAAAATGAACGTCGAAAACCGTCAATTACTATAGGTACAACTATAGGTCGGTGCTGTTTTATGATATGTGCCGTTCCTTTCCGAACGGGTTTAAACGATTTGGTTGTTCCTTGCGGGAAAGTAATTACCCAACCATCTGCCAACGCAATTTTAATATTCTCTGTATCATTTGGGTTTACATCCTTTTTCTCTTTTACATCTTCTCCTTTAGCACGCCAAGTTCGCTCAACGGTAATCGCCCCTGCATAAGCCATAATTTTAGGCAATAAGCCTGCATTCATTGTTTCTTTGGCTGCCACATAATACATATTCAATTTGGGATTCCACATGTACCAAACATTTTTTATCGAATCTTCGCGACCGCTTAAACTAGCATTAAATACATGAAACATCGCCGTTACATCGGCAAAATACGTTTGATGGTTGGAGATAAAAAGGACGTTTGTGTCAGGCAGATTTTTAATAATTTCAGAACCTTCTATTTGCAGTTCATTAAAACCACGGTAACGTCTATGACTAATAAATCCGAAGAATCTAATTAACCATTTTTTTATAAATAGTATATGACCGAAAGGATTTCGTTTAAATAATCCCATAAGATTGTTTATTTGTTTTTAGATTTGGGACTACAAAATTACGCTTTTTTTTTGTGCTTTTTGAATTCAAACGCTACAATGCTTCAATTAGAGCCTGAATAATAGAGCCATTTATTGGTTAATTTATATTATTTAGAAGACAGTAACTCTTTTAAAAAAACCTTTAATTCACTCAACATCATAGCGGTTGCCCCCCAAACAATGTGCCCTTCTATTTTGAAAGCGGGTACATCAATAGCATCGGAATAGGAAGTCTTTATTTTTGAATTAACAGTAATAGTATCACTTAAAAAGGTACACAAAGGCAATTCTATAATACCTGAAACTTCTGTTGGATCTGGATAAAAAGTAATTTCTTCTTTACAAATCCCCAAGAAAGGATAAACCATAAAATTGCTTGGTGGAATGTATAGTCTTGTAAATGCTTTTACCACTTCAATTTTTTCAGGATGAATTCCAATCTCTTCATGGGTTTCCCTTAAAGCTGTTTCTTCAAAATTGGCATCTTCATTTTCATATTTCCCTCCGGGAAAAGCAATTTGGGATGAATGAACCCCTTCATAAGAATTCCGAATAATTAAAACCAAATGCGTAATACCATCTTTAGGATAAAACAACATCATCACCGCGGCAATCTTAGGTTTTATCTGCTCAAAGTTTAAATTCTTCATCATTTCAAGACGTTCTTTAGGTACCATAATATTATGGGCATCCACTCCCGGAAGATTTACGGCACTAAAATGAGGAACTATTTGTAAAAAATCTTGAAAATCCATAATCAAAGGTTATTTTTGCAAATAAAAAATAATTATAAATATAGTTTAGAAAATAGTGTCAAACAAATTTTCTCTTACCTAAACCAAAAGATATGTACAGCAAAGAAGAAAATCAAAAACTAAAGCACGAATTTTGGGTTGATTTTGCTCAAAAATACCCAAGAAAATGGGTATTGTATGATACTAAAATAAAAGATTTCTCCTTTAAATTCTACGTCGAAAATACAAAAGCACAGGTGCATATCGATATAGAAATGAGAAATAAGGAATTGCGTATGCAGTATTTTGAAAAACTCGAAGCACTAAAAAATATACTTGAGGAAGAATTTATCAAAGATCTGGTTTTTGAAAGAAACCACACTCTCGAGAACGGAAAAACCATCAGCCGTATTTGGGTCGAAAAAGGCGATGTAAGTGTAAGCAATCGTAAGTATTGGGATGAAATTTTTGATTTCTTCTTTGAGAAAATGAATGCACTGGAACTATTTTATTTGGAATATGACGGTTTTATAAAAGATATTGAGATTTAGGATTTTAGAATAGTGTTTCTGATTGTTGATGTTATGCAGAAATTTGCAATCAGAAATCGTTAATCATCATTCAAAAATCAAAAAATTTATGGATTTATTCGGAGAAACAAACGATTGGGCAACCAAATTAACCCCAATCCTTGAGAAATATAATGGCACAAAACATCCGTTATACTACCAAAATTTATTTCAATTGGTAGTCATGGTGGTGCTTTCTGCACTAGATTCCGATGCGAATATAAACTCCATATCTCCCGCCCTATTTCAAACGTTTCCTAATATGGAACGACTAGCTACATCAAATCTAGAAGCCTTATTCCAAAGTCCGAAATTTTGGAATTAAAGCCAACTAGATACTTGAAATCGCACAAACAATTCAAAAAGACGAAAATATAGCGCTTACCTTGGAAGGCCTAACGGTGCTAAAAGGTATCGGTCGAAAATCGGCCAATGTCATCATGCGGGAAGCTGGAGTTTCCTCCGAAGGCATCATCGCCGATTTACATGTGATTCGTGTCACCCCAAGAATTGGATTAATCCCCGAAACACAAGACGGCAACAAAGTCGAAAACAACTCATGCAGATCTTACCAAAAAACATTTGGGGAGAAATTGGCATGGCGATTTCATTTCTTGGAAGAGAAATTTGCAGAACAAAGCCAAAATGTGAGGAATGTTCAATTTATAGGATTTGTGAGTATTACAGAGTTAATCAGTAGAATTTATAACTCTATTTAGAAAAAAATAAAAATAAAGCTTTATACTTAATTTTTTGTATCACTATTAGGGCATGACCCCAAGGGTCGGGCTGTCCATTATATCTTCTCTTTTCCTAAAGGAGGAAAAGAAAAGGATGCCATTCCCATCCCTCATGCAATAACACTTTCAGAACAAGGTTTTAAGCTCTAAAAATAACAAAAAAAAGAGTAATATATTTACCTGAATCTTCCAGTCCTTTATTTATTTTTAAACAGTTTTTAACTACAAAAAAAACATGAAACCATATAAAAACAAAAAACCCCGTTTCGTAAGAAACGGGGTTTTAAAAAGAAAGGCGACGACATACTCTCCCACATAACTGCAGTACCATCTGCGCAGGCGGGCTTAACTACTCTGTTCGGGATGGGAAGAGGTGAGCCCCGCCGCAATAACCACCTTAAGGTCGTTTTGCAATGGGTGATTGGCTTTTGCCAATCAACATTACACAATATCTTAACATACTGAGATAAAGAACATAAAAAGTATTAGAAAGTTTCTTCCTCCCGTCCCGATAGTTATCGGGAGCGGGAGGAAAAGGTGTACATAAGCTTACGGGTTATTAGTACTACTCGACTATGACATTACTGCCTTTACATCTATAGCC
>NZ_QCZH01000001.1 GCF_003097655.1 Flavobacterium laiguense | reverse complement strand
TTAGGTGGTCATTTTGAATTGGAATCAGGTGCTCACTTTAAATTGGAATTGGGTGGTCAATATCACCGGAATTTGCATTCATGTGTCCCTATGGCATATTCTCCCACATCCACAAGAGCACGTAATTCGTTATTATGGTTAAGGAATTCTTCTAGCACTTTTACTTTTGGAACTAGTCGTCCCATAATAAAGTCTATTATTTTTTGAGACGTAATAGAATGTTCCGCATATAATAAATCATTTCTATACTGGTTGACCTTAGTTTCAATTGCAGTAAGAAAAAAATTAATGATCTTGGAATCTTCTTTTGTACCTATTGCTCTTTCTGCTTTTTGATCCCATCTGGTAATATCCCATTTACGTTTGGTAGAAGTTTCCTTAGGGATTCCATCAACGGTAATTCTTAGGTAAATATACCTAAGATTGCTTTTTTTTCGTGGAACCTTCAAAAAGAAGGTTAATCCAAAACTGCTTTCTAACATAATTCAACAATTTAATTAGTAAATATCGAATTATAGCGCCTTAAAATCAAGTCGTTAACGTTGTTTACATGTTGATTATCAATTAATTAACTTTTATTTTGTGGCACATTTTTTCTAAATTTAAAAGTGCCATAAAAATGCCATGTAATTTTGAGCGTTTTTGAAAATTTTGGAGGAACAGGTAGAAATAAAAAAACCTGCAAATCCGAAATTTGCAGGTTTTTAGTAAGATTGTAGAACTTTATAATATCATTCCTAAAATAGGTGGTGGGCGATGAGGGGTTCGAACCCCCGACCCCCTCGGTGTAAACGAGGTGCTCTGAACCAGCTGAGCTAATCGCCCTGTTGCAATTTAGTTTTTTTCATTTCCTTATTGCGAGTGCAAATATAGGCCAGTTTTTCGTTTATACAAAACATTTTTAAAGAAATTTTACTTTTTATTTTACTAAACCACATACCGATCTAATAACTAATGCGTTAAAATTTAAAATGGAATAGGATACTATCCAATACCTAAATAAAAATCAGGGTAACTTAGCCTAACCCCTAAAGAAAAAGAGAAACAACACTTTAAAATTAGAGTCAAGAGAAATAATAAATCTGGTTCAATCCTTAAATGATGGCTTTTCTATCCTAATCATAGCCATTACTTAGTCCGATTAATTTCTAGAATACAATTATAACAAAATAAAGCTTGCTATATTCAACTAATATTTTGATTCGATTCGCCTAAAACCAATGTCAAACTGATTTTTAGAACATTTATCACTTGCAATTAAAACAGTTCTAATTTAACACACGAGCAAGATAATAATGTTGTTTAAAATTTAGCCCCCCTTTTGACCACCCTAAAAAGCAAAAACCTCTGAAAATCAATAGATTTCAGAGGTTTTAAGTACCCGGAGCCGGAGTCGAACCGGCACGGTTTCCCACAGGTGTTTGAGACCAGCGCGTCTACCAATTCCGCCATCCGGGCTTAGCAGACATGAAATGACAGACAGTCATTTCAACGCAATAAAGAGATAGTAATGTTAATCGCTATCTTTTCCTTTAACACGGTGCAAATGTAAAAAACATTTTTAAATATTCTAATAAAAAAACTAAAAATTTTCCTTTCAGAGTTGATTTTATTTTCTAAATTTGCACCTCGTTAAAAACGGAATACACAACTAACTACAAAACAACAAATTAAATGTCACACCTAGAACCAGAAGCTAAAATTTTTGCTTGTTCAAAAAGTGAATATCTTGCAGAGAAAATCGCAAAAGAGTATGGTATCCCAATGGGAAAAGTTACTATGTCTACTTATAGCGATGGCGAATTTCAACCTTCTTACGAAGAATCAATCAGAGGCTTACGCGTTTTTATTGTTTGCTCTACTTTTCCAAGCGCAGATAATTTGATGGAATTGCTATTAATGATTGACGCAGCAAAACGCGCATCGGCAAGACACATTACAGCAGTAATCCCTTATTTTGGTTGGGCAAGACAAGACAGAAAAGACAAACCAAGAGTTCCGATAGGAGCAAAACTTGTAGCAAATTTATTAGACGCTGCCGGTGCAACAAGAATAATGACCATGGATTTGCATGCTGATCAAATACAAGGATTCTTCGAGAAACCAGTAGATCATCTTTTTGCATCCACTATCTTTTTACCTTATGTAGAAAGTTTAGGTTTAGACAATTTAATGATTGCTTCACCAGACATGGGAGGATCAAAGAGAGCTTACGCTTATTCTAAATTCTTAAATTCTGAAGTAGTAATCTGTTACAAACAAAGAAAAGCAGCCAACGTCATCGAAACAATGGAGCTTATCGGAGAAGTAAGAGGTAAAAATGTAATCTTAGTGGATGACATGATAGATACCGGAGGCACTTTGGCGAAAGCCGCCGATTTAATGATCGAAAAAGGAGCCTTAAGCGTAAGAGCTATTTGTACCCACGCCATATTATCTGGCGAGGCTTACGAAAAAATAGAGAATTCACAATTGTTGGAATTAATCGTAACCGATTCAATTCCGTTAAAGAAACAATCTAACAAAATAAAAGTAGTGAGTTGTGCACCTCTTTTTGCCGAAGTAATGCACATGGTACACCACAACAATTCTATTAGCGGAAAGTTTTTGATGTAATTCACAAAAACCAAAAGCTGATACAAAAACGAGTTTAATTAATAACTATATAAATTTTTACAATGAAATCGATTACAATTAAAGGATCAGAAAGAGAAAGCGTAGGCAAAGTAGCAACTAAAGCCTTACGTAATGCTGGAGCGGTTCCTTGCGTGTTATACGGAGGAAAACAAGCAGTTCATTTTTCAGCAGACGAAAAAGCATTCAAAACCTTGGTTTACACTCCAAACGCGCACACAGTTGTGATTGAGCTTGGAAACGGTAAAACATTCGACGCAATTTTACAAGATATTCAAGTTCACCCGGTATCTGACAAAATTTTACATATTGACTTCTTTCAAATCTTTGATGACAAAGAAATCACTATGGAAGTTCCAGTAAAAATCATCGGTAACTCAAAAGGAGTTATGGCAGGTGGAGATTTACGTTTGAACAACCGTAAATTAAAAGTAAGAGCTTTACCAAAAAATCTTCCAGATTTCGTTGAAGCTGACATTACTCCACTAGACATGGGTAACAAATTATACGTTACTAAAGTGCCTGCTGAAAACTTCAAAATCATGCACCCAGACAATACAGTAATTTGTCAAGTGAAGATCTCTCGTGCGGCTATGAAAGCAGCTCAAGAAGCAGCAAAAGCAGCGAAAGCTCCTGCAGGAAAAAAGAAAAAATAATATTTTTTCAATCAATCATAAAAGCATCAGTTGTAAAACTGGTGCTTTTTTTTTGACCAGAAGCGAAAGATTAGGCATTTTAGGAAATAGGTTTCCCGCTGTCCTTCCAAATCTTTTATTTTTTAAAGGAAAAAATAAAAGGATTTTCCCTCCCATCGGGGCTAATTGGGTTTTATGGTTTTGTTCTTGGGATTATTACAAGATTGGCACAAAAAAACCACCCCGCCCGTTGGGCACCCCTCCACAGGAGAGGAAGTCATACATATTCCCCTCCTTTGGAGAGGTGCCTGAAAGGCGGGGTGATTTCTCCGCTACCCACAAAACATTTTCCAACACACAAGTTTCCTTAATTAACAGATTAAGTCTATTTTTGCACCATGATCAAATGTCCCGATAGCTATCGGGAGCAAACGTTTTCATCAACAAAAACAGCAGATAACACAGATAACATAAAACCGGAGGTTCACGAACACCAAAAAACAATAAAAAACGTGAGTAATAAATTTTTAATCGTTGGCCTTGGTAACATCGGCTCCGAATACGTAAACACCCGACACAACATTGGTTTCAAAATCGTAGATTTCCTAGCCCGAAAAGAAGGAATCAATTTCGAGACCGTAAAACTAGGCGCACTGGCCGAATACAAATTCAAAGGAAGAACCTTTTTTCTTCTAAAGCCCAACACCTACATGAATTTGAGCGGAAAAGCCGTAAAATACTGGATGGACAAAGAAAACATTCCCCTCGAAAACCTATTGGTCGTAACCGATGATCTGAATCTTTCGTTCGGAACCATTCGCATCAAACCAAAAGGCAGCGATGGAGGCCATAACGGACTCAAAAATATCAATCTTATCCTAAACACACAACAATACACCCGTTTCCGATTTGGCATCAGCGATGAGTTCAAAAAAGGGCAACAAGTCGATTACGTTCTTGGCGATTGGGACGAAGAAGAAAAAGCCAAACTTCCCGAAAGACTGGAGCTTGCTTCCGAAATCATAAAATCTTTTGGAACAGCGGGACTTGAAAACACCATGAATACTTTTAATGGGAAATAAAAAAAGGGAGACAATACTAAATTGCCTCCCTTTTTTATAGATTTAAAATTCAAACTATTCAATTACAATTTTAGAAACCCCTTTTCGATCTCCATCAATAACCGACACTAGATAAACACCCGATGTCACGTTCTTTAATTGAATATTTTCATTAAAATCGCCCTTGTTTTCAAATTTATTCTCGTAGATTTTCCTCCCCAACATATCATTAACCACAATCACTACTCCAGTTGAATTAACACTCGTAAAGCGAATAGCAAAATTTCCTTTATTTGGATTAGGATACAAAACAAAATCATTGATTTCAAAACTTGGCGTTGCCAAAGTAGTATAGGCACTGGAACAAATAGTTATAGAAGCCGTATCTATCGTTCCTGCATCATTAACAAACAGATCACGAGTCCTAAGCGTCCAAATCCCTTGTGGATTTTCACCATTAAAAGCGGATAAAAGTTGAGCCGGAGCAACTGTTTGCAATGCTGTTGAACCACAAATCAATGCACCTCCCAAATCATCGTAGGTAACAGTCAAACTACTATTGGTTGCACCACAAGATCCGTCAAATAATTTCACTACAGTTCCTTTCGGACTAACTATTTCTATTTGAACATCCGACATATACGAATGGGTAAACCTCAAGGCAAAATTAACATCAACAACCTCTGAAGAAGTAGCCTGTACAACAATCATTTTCTCTGCATAAGTTTGCGATTCCGGTATAGGAATCGGCACAGCAAAAGCATACGAATTACAAGAAGTAGCTACAGAATACCCAATGGCAAAAGGAGCACTATTCACAGCATAATAAATATTCCCCGTTGGCTCAATCATAATTCTACAATTTTTGGCAGGAGTCATGGGTGCCGTAACAACTTCCGCCCCATCGTTAGGCTTATTCGTTGCCAAAAACACCGGAAAAGTCAGACCTCCATCAGTAGACAGTTTAATATTCACATTGGCAGAACCAAACAAAGAACTTGCACCATTCACACTCCAAGTTATAGTTTGCCCAGATCCCAAAACCCAACTGGAATCAGGTGAATTTTGAGAAGTTACAACAAATGGACCTTTAGTATCATCTACCGTAACCACCATGGTATCCGAATTAGTTTGTCCAGAACCCGAAGCCGCATTATCTCTTGCTGTAAATGCAAAATTCAAATCTCTCCCAATAGACGAAACAGACTCCCACGAGGAAGACAATTGACCCGCTATCACTCTGCTCAAAGCCGGAAAATATCTATTAGTGGAATTGCTTGGCAAAAAGGATCTAAAATTAGGGCCATTAGGCTTGGTTGCATACGCCATACTATTCCCATTGCTTTGACTACCAGTTGCTGAATCATTTTGTTCCCAACAATAAGTCATCGCATTACCATTAGGATCCGAACCTGTTCCCTTCAAAACAAAAGGAGTGCTTTTAGGTATCGTATAATCCGATCCCGCACTGACCGTAGGCGTTTGATTACTCATTGTCGTACTAACTGGACATGTTTTAGTTGAAAGATTATCTTGTATCTGCTTAATACTTGCATAGGCAAAATAATCATCCGATTGACCCTGAACATCATAACCCTTCGAAATTCCAGCATAACCCATAATAGTGGAACCGCTTCCTGGCTCTACACTGACTCCAGTACCTTCCACATCAAACGAAAAAGTATGATTAGCCCCTAGTTGATGCCCCATTTCATGGGCTACATAATCAATATCAAAAGCATCTCCTTCTGGTTTATCATTTGACGGAGAAGTAAAAGCACTCCCTTTTCCATATTGATCTGATGGCGATGGGTCTATACATATACACCCAATACAACCCGCATCTCCTCCACCGCCAGAAGCCCCAAACAAATGGCCAATATCATATTTATCATTACCGATAACCGAAGTTAGAGTCGATTGTAATTCCAAATTCCAAGCCCCATCTGACCCTGCTGCAGCATCAGAATACGGATCTGTAGCTGCATCGGTATATACAACCAAATTATTATTGGCTATAATTTCCAATTTTAGTGCTAAGTCTTTATTAAAAATCCCATTAACCCTAGTCATGGTAGCATTCATCCCTACTAAAGCACCGTTAACTGTTCCACCAAAATAAGTAGTATATTCACTTGTACAGGACAAGGCCAGTCGCATGGTTTTAAAAACTCCATTATTCGACTTTAATGCACTGGTTTTTTTAACTAAAGCTTTATTTAACGCTACATCTACTGTTTTGCAAGTTAGAGGCAAAGTTCCTTTGTTCCTGTTTTTGGAAGTCAAAACCACATACATCGATTTATCATCAGCAAAAGGTTCTATAAATTCAGAACCACTATCGCCTCTTAAAACCATAGTTTGAATCCCTTTTGGAGAAACGCTAAAACAAATAGACGCAGTAGGATCTGTAATTCCAGTTCCTGAATATGCCCGAATTTCAGGGTATTGCGCTTGTAGTTCGGGCGCAAAATTGGAAGATTCCACAACAACAAACCGCTCTATTTTCCCATCCTTATTTGGAATAGCAACCTCTATCGCTTTAACAACAGAAGCTCTAGAATGAAAAGTCGTCAACTTCTGTTTAAATTCAGTTTCATTTAACTTAAAAAGCAACTTATAGCCTAATTCGGAATTGCTTTCCTGTTTTTGAGAATAATTCACTGCTGTCCAAGACGATCTTTCTTGGGAATACCCAACAAAGCTTACAACGAGCAACCCCAAACAAAGTAGTAATCTATTCATAATTATATAAATTTGACACACAAAATTAATTCATTTACAATGGAATACACAACGATTTAAAAACGATTTAAAAAAATCGTTCGGTCAAAGTATGATATAGAATCGTTTTTAAAGATTATTTCAACACATAAGTGTGAAAATCCATAAAAATTGAAACTTCTTACTGTCCATTTTAAAATAGATAGTATAAATTTGCAAAATCTTAAAATACATACTTTGAAGATTTTTTATTCCATAAACGATTTCCATACCACAGCTAATGGAACTATAAAAAAAACGATTCTGACTCTAGGGACTTTTGACGGTGTCCATTTTGGTCATAAAAAAATATTAGAGAGAGTTACCCAAAATACCGAAAACGGAAAATATGAAAGTCTGGTACTTACTTTTTTTCCGCACCCTCGAATGGTTCTACAAGAAGGATCTGAAATAAAATTATTGAACAGCCTTGATGAAAAAATTCATTTATTAGAAGAAATAGGAATACAAAATCTGGTCATACATCCTTTTGACGAAAAATTTTCGAGGTTGACCGCAGAAGAATTTGTAAAAAACGTACTTGTAGACCAATTTCATATCCAGAAAATAATCATTGGGCATGACCATCGTTTTGGAAGAAACAGAACAGCAAATATTGATGATTTAAAAGCCTTTGGGAAACAATATGATTTTGAAGTCGAAGAAATTTCGGCCCAAGAAATCAAAGAAGTTTCCGTAAGCTCCACAAAAATTAGAAATGCTTTGATCGAAGGCAATGTGGCTTTGGCCAATGAATACCTGGGTTACAATTATTCACTAACAGGCACCATCACAAAAGGAAAGCAATTAGGCAGAACCATTGGTTTTCCCACAGCAAA
The DNA here is from genome assembly GCF_003097655.1 of Flavobacterium laiguense. GTDB lineage: Bacteria > Bacteroidota > Bacteroidia > Flavobacteriales > Flavobacteriaceae > Flavobacterium > Flavobacterium laiguense. Next base: position 657,366 of record NZ_QCZH01000001.1, on the reverse strand, counting down.
TTTAAAACTAGAAGAAAACTTTAAACTCATTCCTCAAAACGGCGTTTATATCGTAAAGAGCATTCTTAACGATAAAACGGTTTTCGGGATGATGAATATTGGCTTTAATCCAACAGTTGATGGAAAACACCAAACGATAGAAATTAACTACTTTGATTTTGATGAAGATTTATACGGTCAAAAAATAACAGTCTCTATACTGGAAAGAATTCGTGCTGAACAAAAATTTGATTCTATCTCAGTTTTAAAACAACAATTAGAAAAAGACAAAAAAAAGGCATTAACCTATTTTGAGAAATTTAAAAACTAAGCATCACTCTTTTTTGAACTTCACTTGATTTTTTTGGTTTTTTTTTCGTAAATTTGATAGTAACCTACTTGTTTATCAAAGCATTTCGTATTTTTAAACTTTTTAAAATCAAACCAAATGAAAGTAAAAACAGAATTTAAAAATGGATACTTCATTTTTATAGCAATTGGGACTTATTTTCTAATAATGGAATTTTTAGGATTAGCACATCTTTTTTATTTAAGACTGTTTAACATCTTTTTTGTGCTTTATGCCGTAAATAATACTATACAATCAAGAGTAGCACATGGCAAGAAAAAATTTCTCCCTAATGTTAGAGCTGCATTGGTAACTTCACTGGTAGGTGTGTTTCTAAGTATTGTAGGATTACTCATTTACAGTTATATGCGAGGTGTAGACGATTATACCTCAACACTATCCGAAACCTTTCTATTTGGAGGACACCCATCGATCAATATGTATTGTTTTAGTTTGCTTTTTGAAGGAATTGCTTCTTCGGTTATCGTGACATTGTTGCTTATGCTCTATTGGAATGACAAATTTACCGCCGATTAAACAGCTCATTTTAAAATATCCACAACAAGTCTTTTTCAACCCATTCATTGGTTCTTAATAACAATTTGATTACTTTTGAGGCATCAAAAAAAAGGATCAATGAGCATCACAAAACACAACTGGACGAAAGAAGAAATTATTGCAATATATAACAAACCGATGATGGATTTGCTTTTTGAAGCAGCAACCATTCATCGAGAACACCACGACCCAAATGTGGTTCAAGTATCTACTTTGGTTTCTATTAAAACAGGAGGTTGTTCTGAAGACTGCGGGTATTGCCCACAAGCAGCGAGATACAATACTGGCGTTGAAGGCAACAACTTAATGTCGGTAAATCAAGTAAAAGAGCAAGCTATTCAAGCCAAATCCGGAGGTTCTTCCCGTGTATGTATGGGAGCCGCTTGGAGAAACGTAAAAGACGGCCCTGAATTCGATCAAGTTTTAGAAATGGTTCGCACCATTAACAAAATGGACATGGAGGTTTGTTGTACCTTGGGTATGATTACCGAAAACCAAGCCCAACGACTAGCAGAAGCCGGTTTATACGCCTACAATCACAATTTAGACACCTCTGAAGATTATTATAAAGAAGTTATTTCGACACGCGGTTTTGAAGACCGTTTACAAACCATAGAAAATGTACGTAAAACTAGCGTTACGGTTTGTAGTGGAGGAATTATAGGGATGGGAGAAAGCATAGAGGACAGAGCTGGAATGCTGGTTGCCCTTGCTACATTAAACCCACAACCTGAATCGGTTCCTATCAATGCATTAGTTCCTGTAGAAGGTACTCCGATGGAAAATGAAAAACCAGTAGAAATTTGGGAAATGATTCGAATGGTGGCTACAACCAGAATTGTAATGCCAAATACACAAGTTCGTTTGTCAGCAGGAAGAATGAACATGAGTCGTGAAGGTCAAGCGATGTGTTTCTTTGCAGGAGCCAATTCTATCTTTGCAGGAGATAAATTACTGACAACCCCAAATCCTGATGTTAATGAAGACATGAAAATGTTTGACTTATTGGGTTTAAAACCACAAAAACCATTTACTAAAGTAGTACAACCACAAACCGTTGAAGCTGTAGATTCTCAATTTCAATCTCTTGGAGAAAAACCAAAATGGACAAGACCAAGTCATACCATCGAAAAAAATCTGGAAGCTTCTATAAAAGGAAAATAAATCGCTCTACAGTTTCATTAAAAAGCCCTCATTTTACAAAATGAGGGCTTTTTATTTAATATCGTGTTATCAATTAAAAAACAATTTCAGTGGTAACCCACTCGCCATTTTTAAGCAAGGTTTGCACGATTAAAAATTGTTCACTAGAATTAAAATTAGGAATGCTAAATACATTGCTATTCACATTTTCTTTTTCATATAATAGTCTTCCGTTCAAATCATAAACCATTAGCTTGTCAATTATTTCATCAAATGAATCGATTTTTATTTGGTGGTTTTGCACAGAAACAATTACTTTTTTATCTAAATTAGCAGTATTAAAAACCTTTGCAATATCCGCATTATCAGTGAATCGTAATACAAAACGATCATTAAATGTTCCTATAGCAGTATTAAAAGAATAAGGACCTTTTCTAAGATCTACAATAATCCCTTTAACTTTGTCTTCTACAAAAATGCTTTCATCCGCCAAAATCCCATCTGCTTGGTCGATGCTTATTGCAAAAGTCCCTTCAATAGTCGTTTTATATCCTAATGGCACTTTATCCGCTTTCTCAAAAGGTAAAGCACGCCCTTGTATTACATAATTCTTATTGTCATTGATACTATAAAAATCGATGTATTTATTGCTATTCAAACTCACTCCATCAAAAGCGGAATCAAATTCATTGGTTCCTCCTGTAACATATCCCACCAACATTTGTTTGAAAGCTCCTTCTGTATTGGTTAAGTCCAACCAAACGCGATGCTTCTCTATAGCAACAATCTTTGATTTAGTCCCTTTAAAGAATTGAGCATTTTTATTTGCAAGGCTTACACGCATACTGTTATTAAAAACAACAGATCCTCCTCCAGTACTTTTTGTCATAAAAGATTGCCCAGCTGCTATATATCCAGACGGAATACTAGTATTTATGCCTCCTGTACTAGCGCTTGGCGCCGCTGTTCCAACTCCCCCTACATAATTATAGGAAGCAAAATCTGTTGCAGAATATTTATTGTTGGTAATAACCGTATTGTGTGTCCACAAACGAATCGTTCCCTCTATCCTAGCATTATCAATACTGTTTTCAAACAAAAAGGCATCTGCACTCATTGCGCATGGATATGGATTCCCGATCAGGTTGCTATATCCTGTGGGGTCAATTGCCAACGAATGGGCACCGTTATTAGGGACACCCACAAATTGAACAGATTGTACATAAGTTGTTCCAGTCCAATATTCTCCATTAGGATACGTAATATCCGGCTTTGGCACTCTAATAATATATCCTTTCCCTACAATCATTGTGCTTAACCCATACAAATGAGTTACCCAAGTATTTAAGGAATAGCTAAAATACTTATCCGATAAGGTGTTTGGCGATAATGCCTGAAGCGTTTGCCCTGCAACTGGCGATGACCAATACGTATAGTCGTAGTTCTTCATGGGGGTTGTATTACGTTTATAAATAATATTCCCCGTATTGACAGCTGCATCATTTACCTGTACCAAACTCGCATTGTTCTCAAAAGTTAAATTCCCCAAAACGTCCAACCCATTTTCTAGTTTTAAGATAGCAGTATCATTTGACCCTCCAGGAACACCAACCACAACATTTACTCCTGAATTGATTTGACACGAACAAGCGTCTAATGGTGTCGACATTGTAGCACTACCCGTGAAAACTGCTTTTTTTGTATTGTTTGACACACCATTATCCCAAGTTAGACCACCATCTGTAGTTCTTGTCACAAGTACAGATGCAGTCACTATATTTGAATTTGCACTAGTACCACAACCACTTACAGCACGTACTCTAACGTAATAAGTTGCACCAGGAGTTAAACCAGTAACATTCGTTACCCAAGGTGAAATTCCTCCTAATGAAAAATCAGAAACAATTAAGCCAAACGCAGAAAAAATCATATCTTTAGAAACATCAACTTTATAATCTATAATTCCTGGAGGAAGAGTTAAAGTACCTATTGCAAACGAAGTAGCCGAACAACTTAAAACTATATCACTTAAAACCGGTTTAACCGGAGTTGCGTTAACTGTCATTGTGATTGCACCAGAAGTTGCCGGACTTCCCGTTAAACAAGAAGTGGCATTCGATGTCATAACACAAGTTACAACATCTCCGTTTGCTAAAGCTGAATTTGTGTAAGTTGCTGAATTTGTTCCAACATCCCCCCCATTAAGTATCCATTGGTAGGCAGGAGTAACCCCTCCATTGGTTGGAGCAGCCGTAAAAGTTACAGATGTTCCTGAGCAAATCGCTCCAGATGGAGAAGCTCCAATACTGATACTAGCAGGTAAATTTGGATTAACGGTCACTACGATAGCAGAAGAGGGTGCGCTCTGACAATTGCTTGCACTTGTCACGTTAACAGTATAACTTCCTGAAGATGTTGGACTAATGCTCGCAGTCGTAGCTCCAGTTGACCATAAATAATTTGTTCCTACACTCGAAGTCAAAGTTACACTCCCTCCAACACAGAAAGTGGTGGGTCCACCTGCCGTGATTGTTGGGGTTGTAGGCAACGAATTGACCGTAACTGAGATTTCAGCAATCAATGGGTTTACAATATTCGAATTTTTTATTTTTACCTGATATAAACCACTTGAACCTGCGGTTGCAGTAAAACTATAAGTTGGACTAGAAGAAAAGCTAGTCGCCGCAAGACCCGGACCAGAAAAAGAATATGTAAAAGTCCCTGTTGAAGTTGGAGGAGGTGTAGCTGTAAGAGTTATTTGACTACCAACACAAACTGGACTATTTGAAGCCAAACTCCCCGTTCCTCCATAAGCCAATAAATCCGCAAAGCTTAAATCAGCTCCCGCACCACCATTACAACTCGCTAATAAATTCGTTCCGATATAGATTCGTTCCGACGCATTACAAGAACCGCCAATCAAGTCAGAGCCTGATTCAAAAGTTATGAATGAACCCTCGGCAAGATACAAACGGTTATTACCAGGCGAAAAATCAAAAGCCCCTTTGTTTTTTACAATGACCTGAATAGCCCCCAAACATCTTAAATCCAATTCTGCATCCATGTATATTTTGGTAATTGAAGAACCATCCCCAATAGTCAAAGTACCATTATCACAGACATTAAGCGGCGAGATATGACATACCAAAGTACTCGAATTTACAGTTCCCAGAGTAGTAATAGAACATTGAGCATTTACATTACCATAAATCACGAATAAGAAAATGACAATAGAAAATAGCTTCAATTTATGTAAAAGTGTTTTCATAACGCAAAATTTTATATTGTGGAGTAAAATTTTTCACGACAGGCAAAACAATAGCATTACGTTAAAGTTACATAAAATTACTAAAAACCAATCATTAAATCGCCTAACCACTTTTATTTCAGTCGAATAGCATAAATATTAACTGTTCGTATTTTAGCATTTTGCAAAAGAGAAGAAATGTATGCCTAAATAAAAAACAACAATTAAGAATCCACTATTTTGAAATAAATTTTTCTCTTTAAAATAAAAAAACTTAAATTTCAATTTTTAGCAATAACCCGATATATGAAAGACGTTTTCTCCATAAAAGATGCCAAATTAAAAATAGAACATTTTTGTGCCTACCAAGAGCGCTGCCATGAGGAAGTAGTGTCAAAATTGTGGAGCATGAAAATGAATCCAGAGGAAATAGACCAAATCATAGTACATCTTATCGAGCACAATTTTCTTAACGAGGCCCGGTTTGCCTGTAGTTTTGCCCGAGGAAAACACCGTATCAAACACTGGGGAAAAATCAGAATTACCAATGAACTCAAAGCCCGTAAAATTGGTCAAACACTAATTACGCTTGCGCTAAAAGAAATTACTACCGAAGAATACATCGCCACTTTTGAAAATTTAGCCGAAAGAAATTGGAAATCCATAACAGAAAATAATGCACTCAAAAAACGAAAGAAATTTTGCGACTATATGTTACGAAGAGGTTTTGAGAGTAATTTGATTTACGATAAAGTAAGAGAGTTGGAAAATGATCAGTAATTGTTTTTTTTTACAAACTCAAAAGCACACTCACCGCATTACCACCAAAACCAACCGCATTGACCAAAACTTTCTTGATTGGTTTTGTTTGTTGCTGCGTTTCCACAAAAGGAACTCCGATGAACTGATTGTTTTGCATCATCAAAATAGCCATTTCCATACTCAAAATACCCGAAGCACCAAAAGTGTGTCCAATTTTCCATTTATTGGTAGTCAATAAAGGCAGGCTTTCGCCAAAGACTTTCTGGATAGCTATATATTCTGTTAAATCGCCTTTAATGGTTCCCGGAGCATGCATAACGATGGCATCAATATCGGAAATCGGTGTGTTTTGCAACGCCATTTTCATCGATTTCTGAAAACAAGTCGCTTCTGCCGAAATGGAAATATTGTGTTCTAAAATTTCGGTCGCATATCCGATACCTTCAATAAAAGCTATCGCATTTTCTTTTTTCCCCATTTCAAGACAACAAACCCCCGCTCCTTCACCCAAAATCATGGTGCTTTGTTTTTTATCCAAATCCAAAGCTCTATTGGGGTATTTTTCTTCACTTCTAGAGTAAATTTTCAAGGCGCGCATTTGCCCGATGGTAAAATCGGTTAAGGGAGCCTCGCTTCCTCCCACTAGAAATTTATCGGCCATCCCAGCCCTAAGCCATGCTACACCGTTGAGTACCGCATGCAAAGCCGTAGAACAAGTGATAGAATGTGAAATTTCAGGCCCTGTACTTTGCAAATCATGCGCTACCCAGGAAGAAATATTTCCCAAAGTGGTGGTAGGCGATGCTAACGTTTGTACTTTACCGGTTTCTAAATACTCTTGAAAATGTTTTTCGAATAAATCGGTAGCTCCACGAGAAGAACCAATGTTAATTCCAAAAATGTCATCTTTTGTCCAACCCGCTTTTTCCATTGCCTTACGAGAAGCTAACATTGCATACAAAACCGATTTATCTAAAGCTTTGTATTTAATGTCTGACTGTCGTAACAACTCAACTTCTTCATTAGAAACAGAGTCTAAAGTTGCAACCAAAGTGTTTTTATGGTCCAAATAGTGTTCTGAAAAACAAGAATTCTCCGAAAGGTAATTTTCCCAAATGGTTTTGGATGAGTTTCCTAATGGAGAAATGGAAGCTATGGCTGTAATGGAGATCGTTTGTGACAAAATATTCTGTTCTGATTTAACCGCAAAGGTCGCAAAGTTTTACGCAAAGTTCGCAACGGATTGTAAATTTATAACAACAGAAAGACACAAATTGTTACAATTATAAATTTTAAAAATCCTTTTGCGATTCTTTGTGCTTACTTTGTGAATCTTTGCGAAATAACTTTAAACTATTTCTAAAGCACTTTCGACTACTTCATACACCTTTTGCAATTGTGCATCGGTGATCACATAAGGAGGCAAAATATATACAATATTCCCAACAGGTCGTAGAATTACACCGTTTTCAATAAAAAAAGCATAGAGTTTGTTGCGTAAAGTGCCATAATAACTTGCAGAGGATTCGGTTTTTATTTCTAAAGCAAAAATAACACCCAGAACTCTGGTTGCAGTAACCATAGGGTGATTCTCCACCCGTTTTTTAAAATCCAAATGACTGGTATTAATTCGAATTAAATTATTTTGCATTTCCTCGGTTTGCAACAATTCCAAACTGGCCAAAGCCGCGGCACAACCCGTAGGATTTGCAGTAAAAGTATGCCCGTGAAACAACGCCTTATTGATATCTTCATCATAAAAAGCGTCAAAAATATCCTGAGTAAAAGTCGTTATCGCCATAGGAATAGTCCCACCGGTCAATGCTTTAGACAAACACATCATATTTGGTTTTTGGGTCAAATAATCGCAGGCAAAATTCCTTCCTGTTTTACCAAAGCCCGTCATCACTTCATCGGCAATCGTGAGTACATTATGTTCTTGACAAATTCGAAGTAATTGATCCAAAGCTTCAGGTTCATACATAACCATTCCGGCTGCGCCTTGCACCAAGGGCTCAAATATAAAACCGGCGCAATTCCCACTTTCAACAGCTTTATTCAAGGCATCAAAACTGAACTGCTCTTGTCCTTTTATAGGCACTGGAATCCGAACCACGTCAATTAACATTCCTTGAAACGATTCGGTAAAAAATGAAATTCCACTAGCAGCCATAGCTCCAAAAGTATCCCCATGAAATGCATTTTCGAAAGCAATTATGGTCGTTTTTTTCGTTCCTTTATTAAAAAAACTTTGCAAAGCTACCTTGATGGCAATTTCGACAGCAGTCGAACCATTATCCGAGAAAAATAGTTTCTTTTGATTGATTGGCAAAATAGCCATCAGTTTTTCGGCCAAAACAATGGCAGGTACGTGTGTAAAACCCCCAAACAAAACATGTTCTAATGTGGTCAATTGTTTGTAAATTGCATCGGCAATGAACTTGTTGGAATGCCCGTACGGGTTAACCCACCAAGAGGCGATAGCGTCTATATATTCTTTTTGATTTTCGTCCCAAAGCAAAGCGCCTTCCCCTTTAGTTATCGCAATAGGAAGCGCTGCCGTTTTGTGCTGTGTATAAGGATGCCAAAGATATTGGCTGTCTCTTTCGATTAAAGTCATAGGATTAATGATTTTAGATTGCAGATTTTAGATTTTAGATTGCTGTTACCAATAATTAATCATTGATTTTGAAATTGCTATTGAATTAAATTTGCTATTGCTATTGCCATTTAAATTGCTATTGAATAAGTGATTCTCGAAATCGATCCGCATATTCTTTGATTACATTTTGATCAAAATAAGGCTCTTGCTCAATTCGCCCAATGCATTTGATTCCTGTTTTATTCAAAATAACAGATTCTGTTGCATGATTTTCATCGCCCGAAAAAATAATTCCAGCGATTTCTATTTTGCGATTACGCAAGGCTTCAATGGTAAGCAACGTATGATTAATACTCCCCAAATAATGTCTTGACACCACAATTACTTTATAATCGGGTTGGATTAAATCGATAACACAATCCGTATCATTCAACGGGACAAAAACACCTCCTGCACCTTCTATAACCAAATGATTTTGGGTTACTGGTTCAACTATATTTTTCAAATCGATTTGAACTCCATCAATGGCAGCGGCAAGATGCGGACTAGCGGGGGTATGCAAAGCATAACTATTGAGATGGATTTTGGTTTTCGCATTAGACAAAAACGACTTAACTTTATGACTATCTGAGTTCTCCAAGTCACCTGCTTGAATGGGTTTCCAGTAATCAGCTTCCAAAGATTCTGTTATAATGGCCGAAGCTATTGTTTTGCCCACATCTGTACCAATTCCTGTAATAAATAGTTTCATATTTTTCTTGTTTCACAAAGATTCACAGAGTAAAAGGAGTTTTACAAAGATTTAAAACTTTTCCTTTGTGAATCTTTGCATAATAGCTAATTTCAAAACACAAAAATACCAATAAAAACAACAAACCCATCATTACGACGGGTTCTGTTTATTACTCTTCTTTTAATGCGTCTAGAACTTTCCTGATTTCTTTAGCATATTTTCCGTAAAAGTAGTGAACCCACCATTCGAGTGCCAAACCCATAAATAGAATCGAAAAAATAACAATTGAAAATGTAGTCACCAAAAAAGGAGTACTGTTAAGCCCTTTAGCAAAAAATTCCGGTGTTTCATAATACATAAACCCTAACAAAAACAAAATAATAAAAGGTATTAATGCAAATCCGAAAGTTTTATACAATTCCATATTCAACCGAATATCAAAATAGGTTTCATACAAACTGTCTTTTGTACTTAAAGTGGTTTTACCCAATCTTCTATAAAACATATATAATTTTACCAAATAATAAATGCTAACCGCTATAAATATGGAAAACAGCAAATAAAATGGCGGAAATGCATTGGCTGGTAAATCATAAAGAAAAGGAACGAATCCTATAAGTATAATGGAAATGATTTGGTAGAAAAATTCTTTTTTTAAATTCTTTTTAATTTTTTCTAAAGGCATATTTGCCGAATTAATTCTGTCTAAATGAGTAGGAAGAGTTACGTTTTCTGTTTTTTCGTTCTTCCAAGCTGATTGTATATCGTTAAAGTCCATAACCTTGTTTTTTTATAATTTCTTTTAATTTATCTTTTGCTCTGTTCAATTTAACCCTTGCATTTCCTTCTGAAATACCTAGATTGACTCCAATTTCTTTATGCGAAAATCCCTCGAGTTGATAAAATATAATCGCTTTGTCAATTTTGTCCAACTCCTGAACGGCTTTATAAAAATGATTCAACTGATTTTCTTTGAGATCCGAATCACTTTCTTCCTCTTTGATGTTTTCTGAAGCTATCTCATACTTGTCAATCTTTCGCTTTTCTTTTTTCAAAAAAACGATTGAAGTATTAATGGCTACACGATACATCCAGGTCGAAAACTGGCTTTCGCCTTTAAAGCTATCATAGGCTTTCCACAATTGCAATACAATTTCCTGAAACAAATCCTGCTGATCATCCGGATTATCCATATACATCTTAGAAACCTTATAAAGTATTCCTTTGTGCTTCTCAATACGGGTTAAAAACTCTTGTTCTTTTGCTTTCAAAATTTTAGTTCAATATGGGTTTTACGGTATATCCCGCTTTCTTTAACAAATTAATAACTCCTTCTTCTCCTGCTAAATGACCTGCTCCAACGGCAAAGAAAACACTTTCTTTTTTCATCATTTCTGGCATGAAAGAAACCCAATTATTATTTCTTTGATCTAGCATAAATGATTTTGTTTTTTCATTCATTACTTTTTTATCTGTAACATTCAAATATAAGTTGGAAATATCTTCTTGAATATAGTATTGAACCATTTTTTTAGTTTCCTCAATATTCAATTCCTTCAACATGGCAATCATTTCTTGATCAGTATAAGCATTATTTAGAAAATCGAGTTGTGCTTTAACTTTTTCTAAACCGACTATTGTTTTGTTTGCCGCTTTAGCTTTTGTAACAAACTCCATTTCGTAAGATTTCAAATTTGTACAGCCAAATGATTTTATGGCAATTAAACTCATTATAGTTGCCATCGTAAAATTATCAACTTGATTTAATTTCATTCCCGCAGTTTTTTCTAATATTTCGTTAAGTTCTGTAGATTCTTCTGATGTTAATTTTTTTGATAATGGCATTATTCCCAGGGCTGCTTTTTGCATATCACTCATTTCTTGAGCATCGTCCATATTTATTTCTAAAGCTAATTTTGATGTTTTTTCAAAAGCTTTGGTTACTCTTTCTTTCACAAGAAAATCATCTCCACAAATTGCATGAACTGTTCCATATAGATAAGATGGTTTTTCGATTCCTTTTCCTGAAATCTCCCATAGCAAGGATTTTTCATTTTGTGGTTTTACTTCTTTTATATTGTTTTGAGCTACGCTTCCATTCGCAACAAGCAAAGTTGCAACTACGCATAAAGATGTTCTAATTAAATTTTTCATAATGATTACATTTTTTTAATTGATGATTGATTGAAATTAATTTTGATTGATGATTGAAGTAATCTTATTTGATTACGACTCGTAAGTAATTAAATAATCAAAACGTTACAAAAAAAAAGTTGTTTTTTTAGGGAAGTGAGGAAAATCAGGCTGTCAGAGATGAAATTTATTCCCTTTATAGGCAAATAATTATTAGCACATCCTTTTTTATTTGTTGTGAATCAATTACAAACCCAACAATTACAACCGAAAGAGGTCTACTTACGGGCCTATTTACAAATAGTTATTCGGTGAATTATTCCCGTAATGAATAGCCTAATTAAATTCAAAATTACACGTATTACAATTGTACCTATACTTTGAGTAAATAGGTATTAAAACAAAAAGTATTGAGAAAATGAATGCAAAAAGAGTTTTTAAATCTTGTATCGAAGTCACCATTTCAATTTTTTCAGCTCCACCTTTTGGACATTTAATCAATTCATTATTCTCATTTAATGAATCTGCACTGATTTCTGAAAGTACAATTGTCGCTTTAGCAAAATCCTCATTTTTTACAAAAAGCTTAATACCACCTATAGCATTACTATACATTGGATTTGCATCAACAGTATTATTGTCTCGTACAAACACCCTTATCCCTTCCGATTCTAATTTGCCATTAAAAATCGATGCTTCCGAAGAATATTGAAAAACACAAATTTTCCAAAAAGTTGTCTCTTCCATACTATTAAAAAACGAGTTCACTCAACAACGTCAATACTTTGGTCATTTCCTCTTTACTATTATAGCTATGAATACAAAAACGCAATCGTTCCTGTCCTTCGGGAACTGTAGGCGAAAGTATCGCTTTGACATCAAAACCATTTTCTTGCAAAGCAACAGCAATACTTTTTACTTTTTCATTTCCTGGAATGATAACACTTTGAATAGCCGATTTACTGCGAACAAAAAGCGGATTCAAATACAACATTTTTTTTACTTGATTAAAAAAGACAATATTCTCACGAAGTAATTCGAGTGCATTCTTATCTTTTTCTAAATGGTGGTATCCCATTAAAATAGTGGCTACTGAATGAGGAGAAAGTCCTGTGGTATAAATAAAACTTCTGGCGAAATTAACGAGATACGATTTTAATTCATTCGACCCTAAAACCACTGCCCCATGACAACCCAGTCCTTTTCCGAAAGTCATAATTCGGGCAAATATTTTGTCTTGCAATTGCAAATGCTGAATCAATCCTTCCCCTTTTTCTCCAAAAACGCCCAAAGCATGAGCTTCATCAACCACTAAATAACAGTTGTATTTCTTTGAAACGGCAACCAATTCTTCTATATTCGGGCAATCGCCATCCATCGAAAAAACGGATTCGGTTACGATATAAATTATAGGATTATTGAAATTGACATTACCATTGAAATTGATTATCAGTCTTTCTAAATCTTCAAAATCATTGTGCTTGAATTTATAGGATCTGGCGTTCGACAATTGAATTCCGTCCCGAATGGAAGCATGACACAATTCATCATACAAAATCAAATCGCCTTTTTGAGGAACGGCACTAAAGAAACCTACATTGGCATCATAGCCCGAATTAAACAACAAAGCCGATTCTGATTGATGAAATTCAGCAATATACTTTTCGGCTTCTGTATATAAAGAATGATTCCCTGAGAGTAGTCGCGATCCAGTAGCGCCATTGCTTTTTATATTGCGATCTACTAAAAACTGATGGGTGTCATTGAAAATTACTTTGGATCTGGAAAAACCAATATAATCATTCGAAGCAAAATCAATTAAACGATTAGGTTCCGGAAGTATCCTTAATGCCTTATTTTGTTTACGGGCTTCGAGTTTATCGGAGAGGTTCTTTGGGAAATTCATAAAGGCTAAGTTAAGAAAATATTTTTTTAGACTTGATGTGTTTTAAAAACCCATCGAAACAAAAAAAACGCCTAACAAGTTGCTAGGCGTTTTCTATATAACACTAAATTGTTTTAATCTGCTAAAACAATTACTTTATTATCTTTTAACTCAAGAGTACCAGAGTTAATTTCTAAAGTATAATTTTGATCATTTACTTTGGCAAATAAACTTGCCGTTTCTTCGTTTAAATTAAAACTAGGAGCAGTAATATTTATCGTCCCTTTTTGCAACAACGAAACTATTGGTGCGTGGTTATTCAACATTTGAAAACGACCATCTACTCCTGGAACAGAAATAGAAGTGATTTCTCCTGAAAATAATTTCGCTTCTGGTGATACTATTTCTAAAATCATTTTTTTAGTGATTAGTAATTAGTAAGTAGTAATTAGCCGCATATGAATACTGCCAACTCCTAACTGCTAACTGATTTATGCTTCCGCCAACATTTTTTCTCCAGCTTCGATAGCTTCTTCAATAGTCCCTTTAAGGTTGAAAGCTGATTCTGGCAAGTGATCTAATTCACCGTCAATAATCATATTAAATCCTTTGATAGTATCTTTGATATCTACTAAAACACCTTTCAATCCTGTAAATTGTTCAGCAACGTGGAAAGGTTGAGATAAGAAACGTTGTACACGTCTTGCTCTAGAAACAGATAATTTATCTTCTTCAGATAACTCTTCCATACCTAGAATTGCAATAATATCTTGCAATTGTTTGTATTTTTGAAGAATTTCTTTTACTCTTTGTGCACAGTCATAATGCTCTTTACCAATAATGTGAGGAGCTAAAATTCTTGAAGTAGAATCCAATGGATCTACCGCAGGATAAATACCTAACTCAGCAATTTTACGAGACAATACAGTAGTTGCGTCAAGGTGAGCAAATGTAGTTGCTGGCGCCGGGTCAGTTAAATCATCCGCAGGAACGTAAACCGCTTGTACTGATGTAATAGAACCTTTGTTTGTTGATGTAATACGTTCTTGCATTGCACCCATTTCAGTAGCCAATGTTGGTTGGTACCCTACCGCAGATGGCATACGACCTAAAAGAGCCGAAACCTCAGAACCTGCTTGTGTAAAACGGAAGATATTGTCAACGAAGAACAATACGTCTTTTCCTTGATCAGTACCTGCACCATCACGGAAATATTCTGCAATAGACAATCCAGAAAGTGCCACACGAGCACGAGCTCCTGGAGGCTCATTCATTTGTCCGAAAACGAAAGTAGCTTTAGACTCTCTCATTCCTGGCATATCTACTTTAGATAAATCCCATCCTCCATTTTCCATAGAGTGCATGAACTCATCACCGTATTTTATAATTCCTGACTCCAACATCTCGCGAAGTAAGTCATTCCCTTCACGTGTTCTTTCCCCTACTCCTGCGAATACAGAAAGTCCACCGTGACCTTTTGCTATATTGTTGATCAACTCCTGGATCAATACTGTTTTACCAACACCAGCACCACCAAACAATCCAATTTTACCCCCTTTTGAGTAAGGTTCGATCAAATCGATTACTTTAATACCTGTGAATAAAACTTCAGATGAAGTTGATAAATCTTCGAATCTTGGTGCTTGTCTGTGAATAGGAGTTCCGTTTTCACCTGTTTTAGGCAATTCTGGCAAACCATCAATAGCATCTCCAATTACATTAAACAAACGACCGTAAACATCGGCTCCGATTGGCATTTGGATAGGATTTCCTGTTCCAACTACTTCATAACCTCTACTCAAACCATCTGTTGAGTCCATTGAAATGGTACGAACTGTGTTTTCACCAATGTGAGATTGTACTTCAAGTACTAATAATGTACCATCCTTTTTTGTGATTTCTAACGAATCATAAATTTTTGGAAGTTCAACATCTTTTCCGTTGAAAACTACATCAACTACTGGTCCAATGATTTGGGCAACTTTTCCTATTACTTTTGACATTACTTATGTGTTTATTAAATAGCTATTTAGGTTTATGAAATACAGCCCATCGAAATAGCTCGATTGGATACTTTTTTCAGAGCGCAAAGATAATTTTTTAAAATACAAAATCAATAATTTTTTTATAAATATTTTAAATTTTCGCTATAATGATTAGAAACCTGATTTACAACCCCTAAAAGACTCCATTACAGATTAAATATAAAATACAATTTGCATTAAACAATAAAGCCGCCTCATCAAAAATGGACGGCTTTATTAATCTCACAAAATTTAATTATTATTTAATTACAGCAGGATACTGAATTGGATAAACACTCAAATCTACATGTCTTAGAGTGGCAGTATATTTAGTATTAATTGCATCTACAAAAAGATTTGCTATTAATGCGTACCCTCTAGCACTTGGATGAACCCCATCAAGAGAAAATGCACCTCCAGTCACAAAAGAAGACGTCATTTGAAAAGTCCCAAAACGAATGCCACCCGAAGACAATTGCGCCATGGTCGCTCTTGTATCCACAAAAGCCAAACCTTTAGCAGCAGCGGTAGCTTCTATCGTAATATTATAAGCATCTGTAGCTGTTTTAATTTCCGCAATCTCTGTAGGAATTAATATATGTTTGTCTTGTAACGGATAAGTTATTCCAAATTTATTTAATGGAGATGGCGGCGCAATTCCAATACCGGAATCTTTATCTGTAGGCGCAGCACCAATAGCAGATTTTGTAGTTAACAATACCAAATCGGTAGATTTTGCCTGCCTTGCTTGACCAAAAACCAAACCATAGAAAGCAGCTGTACCAGCACCCAATGTAGGTGTAAATGCAGCCGTTAATTGCGCCGATAAATTAGGCAAACTTTCGTCTTTAATTAACAAAGGGTTTGCATTTGTTTCAGATAATAAACTGATTCTATCTCCTGCTCCAAAAGCAGTTAGCGCTTGTTTTAATGGCCCATATAATTGCGCATTTAAAGCTTTAATAGTGGCATTTCCTATAGCAACACTACCTCCACCTAGTACACTAGCCGTAAGCGGATTAACCGGAACCGTTGTAAAATGAGGAAGCGTATTTACGTAAGGAAGATTAGCAACAACCCCTTTTGCTCCCTTTTCGGTCAATTTCGTAACCAACCCTGAATATACATTTGCAAAAACTCCGGGATCTGTGATATCACTTTTACCATAGGTTGCAGGATTCAAATTACCTGTTTGATTTACCCCAACACCTCCAGAAGTCGCATACGCTAAAACGTCATTACCACCAATCCATAAAGAAAAGAAAGTTGGGTTTTGATCTGTAGCATCCTTCAAAACTGTTGTTCCTGGCACGGTAGCAAAACGAACAAAATAAGGATTAGCAGTACCCAAAGACAACCCAGCCGCACTTCCATATCCAGGCGCTATTAAATGATAACTCTTGGCACCTGGAATACCTAAATTATTAAAAGGTCCCGTTATATGCGCCATAACCTCAGTTGTAGATGCAAATGGCACAGGCGCAATCTTTGGTGTACCATCTGGATTAAATCCTAATATTGCAACTCTTGGCACAAAATCTGGATTTGAAACACCTCCAAACAACAAACCTCCAACATTATCCGAAGTTAAAGGAGTAGTAAAAGCTCCACCACCTGCAGCAGCGAACTGTTGAGACAATACATTTACATAAGACCCTTCTTGTCCTTTTACAAAAAGAGCTCCATCACTATACCCAGCTGAAAATGAATCCCCAAGAGCCACATATTTTGTTAAAACTGCCGATCCTGGCGTAATAGGAATTTCTACAGGCGCCGAATCGTCATCGTTATTATTACATGCCACAAAGCTTAAAGAAGCCAACAATAGCCATTTGAAATTTTTTATCATATTCTAATATTTTTAAGTTTTTGTCTAGTCTATTTATTATGGATTAATCGTCAATGAAGCAAACCATTGTTGACCAATAGCTCCCGATCCAATTACTTGAATATAATCTTTACCTCCAATATTAGTAGCACCCAATTTTAGCACTGATTTCAATTGTGGAATGGCATAATTTATTTGAGCATCAAAAACAGTAGTTTCCTGAATCATTCCATCAGCAAATGAAGATTCCCACCAGTATTCTGTGTTCCATCTTACATTAGCATTGAAACCGAAATTTTTAAACAATTTTGCATTTCCTATCGATCCTTTCACTTTATGTTTTGGCGTATTAAATCCAGTTACAAAACCTGGATCTTCCGCTTGATCAAAATTAAGTTGAGCGTAGTTATAATTCACCCCTACTTCAAAATCTTTATATACTTTCTTAGACAAACCAACCCCAAAACCCAGAGAAGAAACATCCGCTTCTGTATTCGTATATACTTGATAGATTCTTCTATCACGGTATGAAAGCGCATCTAACGTCTTCGCCGTTTCTGGATTTGCAAAATCAGTTCCTACAGTTCCATAATAAGGTCCAACCACTCTAGCTGTGTTCAAGAAATTATTATAAATGTTATAGTATCCATTAATATCAATTGACAAATCATTATTAACAACGGTACGATACCCCACTTCAAAAGCGTGAACTTCTTCTGGTTTCACCAAATTTACATCAGCCACTTGCAACTTAGCTGCAGCAGTTAACTTATCCGCCCCTGAAGCAATTTCAGCATCAAATTTATCAACTGATACCTTAGTATAAGCATTGCGATAGGCATTTTCTCCATTCATAGTAACTGTAGCCGGTTGATTTAATCCTGCCGGATCTTGAGCAGCAGCACTTACCTTTAAAACTTCAGAATAACGCACTAAATTTTCAGGTGCCGAACCAATTAAAGCATACGGCCCTAAATCCAAACCTATGTATTGATCCTGTGTCGTTGGATTTCTAAAACCAGTTTGGTAAGAAGCTCTGAAATTATGTATCTTATTAGCTCCTGCTGAGTAAACAAACGAAACTCTTGGAGATACTTTCCCGTCAAAATTTTGACTTTTGTCATAGCGTATAGAAGCAACCATTTTCAAACGATCTTCCATAAACAATTTAGACCCTTGAGCATAAGCACCAAATTCACTGTAACGAATAGGCCCGTCAAAATCAGTAAAAATAGTCCCTTCAGAGTTCATTTCGTATTGACGTGCAGAACCACCCACTTGGATTTCCGCAAATTTCATCATGTCTTTAAAATTATAATTTGCGTCAGCATGGTAAATTTTTGAATGATCAATAAATTTTGCTCCTTGTGTAAAATCTGGATTGGTCACAATAGACGCTAATGCGCTATTATACTCAGATGAACCAACCGCAAATCTAGCCTCTCTTGGATCAAGAACCCCATTGGTAACATTACTATTTGGCACCAATGGCAAACCTGGCGAAAGATTATTGTCTGCAAAGTTTCTTGCGTAATTTGCAGCATCATTTGCATTAAGACCCAACACAGCAGAAGACAATTGAAAAGATTTAGCATAATCCGTAAACCAGTTGGTGTCTGATTTTGCCGCTCTATTTACATTCAAACCCGCAAAACGCATGTCGTAAGAATCTCCAGCATCTTCAGCAGAACGATACGCTCTTACAAAAAAGTTTCTCCCTCTTACTTCTGCCTTAATTTGACTCATAAAGAAATCTTTCAAGGCATATCTATTCGCTCCTTGATAAATAGTACTCCCCAATCCAAGTTTGTATTGAAGAATAATCTCAGTATCATTCTCCCATGGCTTAAAATGCAAAGAGAAATCCGCTTTAGCACTGTGTACTTTGTTATCCGTTAAATCTTGTTCACGGTATCCCGTTCTACTCACTTGCCCAACATTCGTAATAAATGTACTAGCCTCATCCCCGTATAGATTCAATCCATCATAGTTTTGATTTCCGTCATGCCCAATCGAACCTCCTGTCATGCTTCTTTGATCAGCAGCAATCCATTCTGTAGCTCTCATATAATTGAAATTCGCTTTCATCGCAAAATGTTTACTAAAAGCAGTAGCCGCTCTCAATCCAAAATCAACATAATCATTTGTTCCGGCAACATCTTGTGACGTTTGACCGTATTTCATATAAGTACTAACCCCTTGGTAAACAAAAGGGCTTTTACTGTTCATAAACAGGATTCCATTAAATGCATTAGCACCATACAAAGCAGAAGAAGCCCCAGGCAAAAGTTCCACACTGGCAACGTCTATATCCGAAAGACCTATTAAATTCCCCAAAACAAAGTTTAATGCCGGTGATGAGTTATCCATTCCATCCACTAATTGCATAAAACGAGTATTTCCAACAGCAGCAAAACCTCTAGTATTTATTGTTTTAAAAGAAATACTAGAGGTATTAAATTGTACTTCTTTCAAATTTTCCAAACCATCATAAAATGTAGGCGCAGTAGTGCTTTTCACTTCACGAATCCCCATTCTCTCAATTGTAACCGGTGACTGAAGCACTCTCTCCGGTGCTCTAGACGCAGAAACTACAATTTCGTTCAATTTTGTCTCTTCAGCATTAAGCTGCACTTTAACTTTTTGAGTAATCGATTCTACAAGCATCTTGGAAGAAACATATCCAACACTCGTAACCTCAATCGAAAATGGAGGCTTTTGCGTTGTAACTAGCACAAAAGAGCCATCAAAATCGGTAATAGCCACCACTTTCGCCCCTACAACAGTAATATTGGCGCCAGCAACAGGTTGACCATTTCCATCTGTCACAACACCTGTAATAGAATTTTGAGCAAAAGATATGCTGCAAAAAAACAATGTTAAAAAAAGTAAATACAATCTCATTTGGTTAAATTTTGTTGATTAATGGCAGCAAATTACACTTATTTTTTAATTATAAGCAACAAAATACAAAATAAATAAAACAATTATTAGCAAAATGGCAATAAAAACAACAATTCAATATATTCGTAAATTACATTTTTAATAAAAATTTAATGACATATTCTTAAAATATATTATGCATACATAATAATTTAGCATTTCTATTAAATTTATCATAAAATTCACAACGATTTTACAAAAAGTTTGGAGCAAAAAAAAGCGAGAAATAAATCTCGCTTTTTTAAAAAAAATATAAATTTTCTATTCAACCGTAACCGATTTTGCTAAATTTCGAGGTTGATCCACATTACAATCTCTCATCACTGCAATATGGTAAGACAAAAGCTGTAAAGGTATCGTTGTGATCAACGGAGACAATGCATCTGAAGTTTCTGGAATTTCAATAACATAATCTGCCAAATCACGAACTTGCGTATCACCTTTGGTTACAACGGCAATAATTTTACCACTTCTGGATTTTATCTCTTGTATGTTACTAACAATTTTATCATAATGCCCTTGTTTTGGCGCAATCACAATAACTGGCATTTGCTCATCTATCAAAGCAATTGGACCGTGTTTCATTTCGGCAGCAGGATAACCCTCAGCATGAATATAAGAAATCTCTTTCAGCTTCAAAGCTCCTTCTAATGCCACTGGAAAATTATAACCACGTCCTAAATACAAACAGTTAGGCGCATCTTTAAATACCGCAGCAATCTCTTTCGCTTTTTCATTGGTTTCCAAAGCTTCTTTTACTTTTTCAGGAATTATCTCTAATTCTTGCAAATACATATGATAATCAGACTTAGACAACGTTCCTTTGGCTTGAGCCAAACGCAATGCAATCATGGTTAACACCGTAATTTGAGTAGTAAACGCTTTTGTAGAAGCTACCCCAATTTCTGGCCCTGCATGAGTATAAGCTCCAGCATGAGTTTCTCTCGAAATAGAAGATCCAACCACGTTACAAACCCCAAAAACAAAAGCGCCATGCTCTTTTGCCAATTTTATAGCGGCCATAGTATCGGCCGTTTCTCCTGATTGAGATATAGCGATAACAACATCTTTACTATTGATAATCGGGTTTCTATATCTAAATTCAGAGGCATACTCCACCTCTACAGGGATTCGAGCAAACTCTTCAATTACATATTCAGCAACCAAACCTGCGTGCCAAGAGGTACCACAAGCTACAATTATAATGCGATCTGCGTTTAAAAACTTTTCTAAGTTATCTTCAACACCTGCCATTTGAATAATTCCTTCATTGGCATGAAGCCTACCTCTATAAGTATCTTTTATAACACTTGGTTGTTCGTAGATTTCTTTTAACATAAAGTGATCGTAACCTCCTTTTTCTATTTGCTCCAAATTCATTTGAAGTTCCTGAATATAAGGATCCACAATAGAATCATCTTTAATTTTACGAACTTTCATTGGTTTGTGCAACCTGATGTTTGCCATTTCGCCATCTTCCAGATAAATGGCATTTGAGGTATACTCTATAAAAGGCGAAGCATCTGAAGCGATAAAATATTCTCCTTCACCCACACCAATAGCCAACGGACTACCCAAACGGGCCGCCACAATTTCGTTCGGATTTTTTTTGTCAAAAACAGCAATTGCATAAGCACCCACTACCTGATTTAAAGCCACCTGAACCGCTTTCCCTAACTTTAATTTTTCTTTCTTTTGAACTTCTTCAATAAGATTAATCAAAACCTCAGAATCGGTATCTGAATAAAAAGTATAACCACGTTTTATCAACTCTACTTTCAAAGGAGCATAGTTTTCAATAATTCCATTGTGAATTATCGCCAAATCACCAGAATTGGAAAGATGAGGATGCGAGTTCACATCATTTGGCACCCCATGAGTAGCCCATCTTGTATGACCTATCCCTATAGTACCATTTGTAGTTATCTCTTTAGAAGCTCTTTCTTCCAAATCAGAAACTTTTCCTTTTGTTTTCGATAGTTTTATAGCTTCTCCGTCATATAGCATAACGCCGGCACTATCGTATCCTCTGTACTCTAACCTTTTTAATCCTTTTATTATAATAGGATAGGCTTCTCTATAACCAATGTATCCAACAATTCCACACATACTCTCTCTTAATTAGGTTTTGTATAATAAATTTCCATTTTCAATTTTTTAGCGTCTGGAACAGTCGAACCAGTACCATAAACAATAACCCCCAGCGGATTCATCACAGAAGCCTTTGGAGCTTTCTCAAGAAAAGCATTTGGCGTTTTCAAATCACTAAAAACATAAGTATTAATATCCTCTGTAACTACAACACCCAGTTTAACATTTTTTGAATCTGTATTTTTTATCAAATTCCTAACATGGTTTGTAATTCTAAATTTATAATAATACCCTCCACCATTTTTCACCGTGGCTTTAGCTAAAATTCCGCCATAAACATATTTTGAATATTTGGTATTCAAACTCGTACTGCCATCCCCATAATCTAATATAGGCTGACTATTTGTAAAATCATATAAATAAATTCTTTGAGGCATCGGACTGGTTTTCATTTGCTCCGAATTAACATGAAAAACCAAATTGGCTTCATTTATTAAGTATTTATTAGCTCTCATTACATCAAGCTCATCAGGCACCCCATTAGGAACTTGAGTAACACCATCCGCTCCAAGAATATCTGGACCATTAAACAAACTTAAAATAGCCATTGAACCTTCGCCGCCTTTTAGATATAAATTAGCATCACCTTCCGTCTTATTAACATTATCAGGATTAGTGGCATTGACATAATCAGCATTGGTATTGCTTTGAGTCAAAAAGCTAGCGGTTCTTATTGGATCTGCGGAACTTCCGGTCATATTCAACACTAAGGTCTTTTCGACTTGTGTACTCACTCCGTTTGTAACCACAGTCTCTTCGTAAGTTATAGTAATATTGCCCTTTTTAAAATCGATCATGTTAAGAACTCCAGGATTGCTTCCGGAATTCTCCACATTAAAATACAATCCTCTAAAATGCTCTTTGAAAGCAACATTGGAAGACAAAGATCCAGCAGGTGCATTCAATATATTGTCTTGAAAATATTTATTCTCTAAATTTAGATGCATCGCTGGCGGTTTCAAAGTAGTGGTTTTTACTCCACTTGCACTTGTGGTCTCTACCGAATACTCAGCAGGATCAAAAAAGAACTCTGTATTTTGGGCTTTATTAGGATCATTGTTTAAAGGAGTTCCTGTAGAAGTCCCGATTTTCACTTGATCAAAATCGGCATTTTGATCGGTGTAATACTTTTGAGGTTTAAGAAATTGTTCAGCTGGATCCAGATCCCTCATAAAATAACCCGATCTATAAATACTTAATTTCATTTTAGTTTTTACATCTCCATATATAGAGTCCAGAACATAGACATGACTTCCATCGGAATTATTAACTGTCTGCGCTTTATCGTAAAAATAAGGGATTGTCAAAACAACACTTTTAATTTTGGCCGTTGCGTCTATAGTAGGATTTACAGCTGCTAAATTCAATTGCGTCACAAAATTTGCGGTTGTAGCTCCAAACGAAGGATTATGATAAGAACCCAAAGCGTTTATCGCAAGATTATCCGATTGGATTATATCTATTTTTTGATTGTAAGCAACAACTGCAGATTCGGATTTTGCAAGGTCAAAAGAACTATCTCCTATCAGGTCTGCACCTATTACATTATATTCTTTATCACATGAATTAAAAAGAACAGTAAATAAAAGAAATGGAATTGTTTTAAAAAATGAATTTTTGAGCATGTTTCTTCGTAAAAGTTTGATTTATAGGAGCATGTTTTTATAGAATTCCGTGTATGCTACAGCGAAATTATCTTTGGAAACCAAAGGTAAAAAAGGTTTTCCGGAAGATTCTATAAATTTTGTTAAACTTGGCGATACCCCATCCGAAGCAATAATAACCGCATCTGAATTTAAAACAGTAGTTTTTATAATGTTTTCATAATCAGGAGTTTCCAAGTCAGCAATAGCATCGGCAGGAATTCCGTCAAATTTCACTTTATTGATCATTCCAATATCCAAAGTACCGTCAAAAGACTGCGCATACACTGATGTAACTATTTTAGTATCCGAAAACAATGCTTCGTTTTTATAAAAATGCTTCATATAAACGGGCAACATAGCAGCCATCCAACCATGAACGTGTATAATATCAGGAACCCAATTTAGTTTTTTCACGGTTTCGACCACTCCTTTTGCAAAGAATATGGCGCGCTCGTCATTATCTGGGTACATTACCCCATCCTCATCCGCAAAAGTCGCTTTCCTTTTAAAATACTCATCGTTGTCGATAAAATAAACCTGTATTCTTTCTTTAGGAATTGAAGCTACTTTAATAATTAGTGGCATATCTAAATCATTCACGACCAAATTCATCCCCGAAAGACGAATTACTTCATGTAATTGGTGTCTTCTTTCGTTAATATTTCCATATCTTGGCATAAATATTCGAATTTGCCCTCCTTGATCATTAATCATTTTTGGTACGTCATAAGACATTAATGAAACCTCATTTTCAGCGAGATAAGGTACAACTTCAGATGATACGTATAATATCCTCTTATCTTTCATAGTATAAATTGATTAATTAATTGGCAATAAAAACCACGCAAAATTACAAAATTTTATGCAGTTATGGACTAAAATATTATGTTTGCACCTAATTTAAACAAAACTGCCATGCCTGTTTTCTATGAAAAAGTAGCTTTAATGGACTATTTATCTTCAATTAAGACTACAAATTCTACTATAGGTTTTGTTCCTACAATGGGAGCTTTGCATGAAGGCCATCAGTCCTTAATGCGCCAATCTACTACAGAAAACGATAGAACTGTCGTGAGTATCTTTGTGAATCCCACACAATTTAACAATCCTGAAGACTTAGCAAAATACCCTCGAAACTTAGAGGAAGATGTAAGTAAAATTTCGAATGTAAATTCAAATATTATAATTTACGCCCCCTCTGTGGATGATATCTATGAGGGAAAAACCTTATCTCAATCATTTGATTTCGATGGGCTGGAAAATAAAATGGAGGGAAAATTTAGACCAGGCCATTTTGATGGTGTTGGTACCATTGTAAAACGCTTATTTGAGATTGTAAATCCAACAAATGCTTATTTTGGAGAGAAAGATTTTCAGCAGTTACAGATTGTCAAAAAAATGACAGAAAAGAATAATCTGAACGTAAACATTATTGGTTGTCCTATTTATAGAGAAACCAACCATCTTGCTATGAGTTCTAGAAATGAACGCTTAACTTTGCAAGAGCGAGAAGAAGCTGCTATCATTTATAAAACATTAGAAGCAGCCAAAACAAAATTCAATAGTGAAAGTGCCGCAAAGGTAACAGAGTGGGTTAAAAAAGAGTTTGAAAGAAGCGATTCTTTTACCCTAGAATACTTTGAAATTGCAGATGAAACGACACTTTCAACATGTCTTAAAAAAAATAAAAACAAAAAATACCGTGCATTTATTGCGGTTTTCGTCAACAACATTCGATTAATCGATACCATTTCATTAAATTAAAATTGCCATGCATATTCAAGTAGTAAAATCAAAAATACATCGTGTAAAAGTTACTGGAGCCGATTTAAATTACATCGGGAGCATTACTATCGATGAAGCATTGTTGGAAGCTTCCAATATTATTGAAGGAGAAAAAGTTTCTATTGTAAACATTAATAACGGAGAACGTTTTGATACCTACGCCATTGTAGGAGAAAAAAACTCTGGGATCATCACTTTAAACGGCCCTGCAGCCCGTAAAGTTCAAAAAGACGATATCATTATCATAATATCTTATGCTTCTCTTGAATTTGAAGAAGCAAAAACATTCAAGCCTTGGATTGTTTTCCCTAATGAAAATGACAATTCTCTGACTTAAAAAACCAGAAACAATATAACTAGCGACTCTCTAATAACTAGGTAAACGCAGCTGTTAGTTCCGTCACGAATTCACGAATTTAAAATTTTGATTGCTTTTTTGAATTAAACTCAAAAACAAAAAAATTAAATTAGTGAATTCGTGCCATTTAAAATCTCACTCGAAATATTCAGGAACACCAATCGATAGAAAAATTGACTATATTGCTTAGCCTTTTTTTTAATAAATTTTAGCCCCAAAACTTATGAAACATCTCCTGACAGCATTACTGAGTCTTATTACAATTTCTTCCTTTTCTCAAATTAAAATCGAAAATTTCAATTCGGATAAACTAAACGAAAAAAGAGAACTGGTTATATCGCTACCCGCTTCCTACGAAAAAAACCCCACTAAAAAATATCCTCTATTAATTTTATTGGACGGAGATTATTTATTAAATCCATTTCTGGGAACGTTAGCTTATGGTGCTTATTGGGACGATCTTCCCGAAGTAATAATTGTGGCCATCAGCCAAAATAAAAAAAATGAAAGAGTATCCGATTGCGGAAGTATTAACGAAACCACTGCCATGCCTGAAGGAAAAAGCGTTGCCTTTTATGACTTTATAGCCCTCGAACTTGTTCCCTATTTACAACACGATTACAGAACTACCGATTTTAGGATCATTGCAGGACACGATACCACCGCAGCTTTTTTAAATTACTTTTTATATAATGACAAGCCTTTGTTTAATGCCTATATTTCACTAAGCCCAGAATTACCTTTGGGAATGGAGGAACAAATTCCAGAGATTCTATCGACTCTCAAACAACCCATTTTTTACTATCTATCTACAGCAGACGGAGATGTAAAAAACATGCAAGAAAGAATTCAACAGCTAGACCATAAAACCAAAGAAATCAAAAATCCTGATTTGAATTATAAATTTGAAAGTTTCAAGGATGCTTCTCATTTCTCTTTGGTCTTACATTCTATACCAAGTGCTTTATATCAAATATTTGCAGCAGCACAACCTATTTCCACCATCGAGTATGACACCAAAATAGTCACCTTAAAAGAAGGTTATGTCGACTATTTGAAAAAAAAATATGACATCATTGAAAATTCTTTTGGTATAAAAAGCCCAGTTCGAATCAATGATATTAAAGCTATTGAAGCGGCCATTTTACAAAACAAAGATTTCAACGAACTAGACGCATTAGCCATTATTGCCGATAAAAATTACCCAAAAAGTATGTTGGGAGACTATGAATTGGCAACTATGTTTGAGCAAAAGGGCGACAACCCTAGGGCAGTTCGCTACTATATGTCAGGATTTAACAAAGAAGAAATAGCAGATCTTACTAAAGACATGATGTTTGCCAAAGCCGAAGAGTTGAAAAAGACCTTTGCAAAGAAACCAAAAATAAAAGGAAAAGTAGGTCAAGAAGCAGAACCAAAACAAGAAACTCCTGCAACTGACATTCCAGTTACCGAAGAAAAAAAACAATAATAATGGCCAAAGTAAAGACAACTTTTTTTTGCCAGAATTGTGGCGCACAATATGCCAAATGGCAAGGACAGTGTAATTCCTGTAAAGAGTGGAATACTATTGCTGAGGAAATCATACAAAAGCAAGAAAAGGTGGCTTGGAAAAGCGAATCATCAACCACTGGTAAAGCCCCAAAACCGTTACGAATAAACGAAATTGACAGTGCGGAAGAAATAAGACTCAACACTACCGACAACGAGCTCAACAGAGTATTGGGTGGTGGAATCGTTCCTGGTTCTTTAATCCTTTTGGGAGGCGAACCCGGTATTGGAAAAAGTACTCTTTTGCTTCAAATATCTTTAAAATTACCATACAAAACTTTATACGTTTCCGGAGAAGAAAGCCAGAAGCAAATCAAGATGCGTGCCGAACGTATTACTCCCAACGGAGACAATTGCTATATTCTTACCGAAACCAAAACGCAGAATATCTTCAAACAGATTGAAGCCATACAACCCGAAATAGTCATAATCGATTCGATTCAGACTTTACATACCGATTATATTGAATCAACTGCTGGGAGTATTTCCCAAATACGGGAAACCACAGCAGAACTGATCAAATTTGCCAAAGAAACCAATATCCCAGTTATTTTAATTGGTCATATTACTAAAGACGGAACGATTGCTGGTCCAAAAATATTGGAACACATGGTCGATACGGTACTTCAATTTGAAGGTGATCGAAATCATGTCTATCGCATTTTACGTTCCTTAAAAAATCGTTTTGGCTCTACTGCCGAAATCGGAATCTACGAAATGCTTGGGAGCGGATTGCGAGAAGTATCCAATCCTTCCGAGATCTTAATTTCACACAAAGACGAAGAATTATCGGGAACAGCCATTGCCACTACACTCGAGGGAATGAGACCTTTGATGATCGAGATACAATCGCTTGTGAGTACCGCGGTTTACGGAACTCCACAACGAAGCACCACGGGCTACAACGCCAAAAGACTGAATATGATTTTGGCCGTTTTAGAAAAAAGGGCTGGTTTCCGATTGGGGGCCAAAGACGTTTTCCTAAATGTGACTGGGGGAATCTCTGTAGATGACCCCGCCATTGATTTGGCAGTAGTAGCCGCGATTTTATCATCCAACGAAGACATTCCAGTCAACAAAGACTTTTGTTTTGCAGGCGAAGTTGGTCTTTCGGGAGAAATTCGCCCTGTGAACCGTGTAGATCAAAGAATTCAAGAAGCCGAAAAATTAGGATTTTCTACTATTTTTGTATCCAAATACAATAAGATTACTTTAAAAAATACAGGAATAAAAATTCAATTGGTTGCCAAAATTGAAGATGTGGCGAGTCAGCTGTTCGGATAAACACTATTAAAAAAGAATACATTTCCTTTTATAACATGAGAACTAACAAACAAAAGATCGTCTTAACTTCCAAAATACTTGCGATAGTTATTGCTGTACTCCTAATTGGCTTTCTTGTATTTAGAGATGAACTTTTGGACCAGGCCATCGATAAAGTTTCAACTACTATGAAACTGGAATACAACAGTGATTTTGCCGTAAAAAAAGCTTCTTTTGATGGTGTTTCAGGAATAGAATTGGACGAAATAACTTTAGCGCCAAAAAACCTAGACACTATTTTTAAAATTCAAAAAATAAAAACAACGGTCAATTTATGGAAATTGCTAATTGGCGATGTTCAACTTGGCACTCTTGAAATAAAAAATGGTTATGTTCAATTTACTAAAAAAGGAAAGATCAAAAACTTTGGTGCTTTCTTGAAAAAAGACAAAAATGAACCAAAAAAACCGAACAAAAAAAGAGATTATGCCGAATTTGCCTATCGCATTATCTCCAAAGTACTCAATTTGGTTCCAACCGATATGTCTCTTGAAAATTTAGTTTTCAAACTAGACGACAATGGAAAAAAGGCAACTATTGACATCAAAAAACTAACTTTATTTCAAACCAAATTAGAATCATCCATTGATGTACAAACCAATACTTTTACCCAAAGATGGAGAATCAACGGAATGGCAGACCCAAGAAATAAAAAGGGAGACATCCGATTTTTTAATATTGACACTGGCGCCATCAAAGTCCCTTATTTTGACGAACGTTACAATCTAAAAGCCAGTTTTGACTCCATTCGATTCAATGTTCAAAACATTGACATGAGTCGAGGCAAATTACACCTAGACGGCTATACCTCAATTACGAATTTAAAAATGAACCATGAACGAATTGCCAATAAAGATGTCATCATCAAAAACGCAAGATTTGATTATCGTTTCTTATTGGGCTCTGATTTTATTTCTATCGATAGCAGTTCTACTTTTCAATTTAATAAAATAAAAGTTCATCCTTACCTATCGTATAACACCGAAAAAGATACCGTTTATAAACTCAAAGTGGCTATCCCAAAAATGAAAGCGCAAGATTTCATCACTTCCCTTCCCGATGGATTGTTCACCCATTTTCAAGGTATGGAAGCAACAGGAGATTTTGATTATAAATTGGATTTTATGTTCAACAAAAACAAACCCAATAAAATCATATTTGATAGTACGATAGACAAGAAAGATTTAAAAATAACAAAATACGGCAATACCAATTTGACTAAAATGAATGGCGAGTTCACGTATCGAGCTGTTGACAAAGGGGTGTTACAACGACCCGTTTTTGTTGGCACAAACAATCCGTATTACACAACTTTGGATCAAATATCGCCTTACCTTCAAAAATGTGTTTTAACCTCTGAAGACCCTTCTTTCATGTCGCACCGCGGTTTTATTAACGAGGCCTTCAAACAGTCGATTCTTAAAAACATTCGCACCAAAAAATTCTCTCGTGGCGCTAGTACAATAAGCATGCAGTTGGTTAAAAATGTGTTTCTTACCCGAGAAAAAACCTTATCTCGAAAACTGGAAGAAATTCTTTTGGTATACATCATAGAAAACAACCGAATCACGAGCAAACAACGTATGCTGGAGGTTTATTTTAACATTATCGAATGGGGTCCAAACGTATATGGAATCGGCGAAGCTGCCGAATTTTATTTCCAGAAAAAACCTGCCGATTTGAACGTACAAGAATGTCTGTTCCTAGCCGCCATAATCCCAAAACCGAAAAAATTCATGTGGCAATTTGACCAAGAAGGTCTTCAAAAAGCGTATGCAACCAAACAACAAACTTTCCTTAGAAATCTAATGTTTCGACGTGGCCTTTTGGTTCCCGAAGACACCATTGGTCAGTCCTCTCCTATTGCCCTTACGGGTCGTGCACATTCGTTATTGAATATTAAAGTACAAGATACTACCGTTATTGATTCGATGGCTGTTAAGGAAGAGTTTGATTTTTAAACTGTTTTAGCTATCTAACCGCAAGACACGCAAAGGATATCGCAAAGTTCGCAAAGCTTTGCGTTCATAGCGCTTCCCTTTGCGGTTAAGTCTTCACTTAAAATTCCTCAGAAAATCCTCTTTGTACGTTGGGGAAACCTCTATTTCAGTAGCATCGTTTAGGGTAATAATACCACCTTTATTATACGATTTCACACAATTCAAATTGATAATATGGGATTTGTGAACGCGTATAAATGGCAAAGGTAAGATTTCCGAGAAATGCTTCAAAAAACGACACACCATTTTCTTATTTCCGTTATGGAGATACAAATCGGTGAAATTTCCATTGCCGCGAAGGCGGACGATTTCTTCCATTCTCACCACTTCAAAACCTTCCTGCGTTGGTAAGATTACCTGTTGCTTTTCGGGCTTGGTTTCCTGAAAATTTTCAACGATTATCTTGTTCCTGTTAAAAATCTCGTGATTCAGAATTTGATGATGCACTTTGTTTACAGCAACAATTAATTCTTCTATGCTAATGGGTTTTAGCAAATAATACGCAGCACTTTGATTCAAGGCTTTCAAAGAATACTCTGAAAAGGCGGTTACAAAAATAGTCTCAAAATGTAAATCTTTACAGGCTTCGAGAACATCAAAAGCATTACCGAAAGGCATTTCAACATCCAGAAAAACCAATTGTGGTTGTAATTCGTGCAACAACGGAACGGCTTCTTTTATATTTTGGGCTTCGCCAATAACCTCCACTTGGGGACAATATTTACTCAAATAATTCTTGAGGACTTCTCGTGCCGCCAATTCATCTTCGACAATGACACTTTTTATCTTTTGAAAATTCATCCTATTTATCAATTAAGGAAAAAACAATTTCGACTATGGTTCCTGTTTCTGGAAAGGCTTTTTCGGAAATTTGAAAAGAAATATTCCTTTTGTACAACTCATTCAGCAAACTAATACGCTCCTTCGTATTGCTCATTCCCCGAGATTGATGCGTTTTTTGGTTACTCGTTTTCAATTCCTGACTTCTGGCTAAACCAATGCCGTTATCTTCTATACGAATCAACACTTTCCCATCTATCAACAGAACTTGCAATTGCAATAATCCTTTGACATCCAAATACCGCAAACCGTGCCAAATGGCATTCTCCAAATGAGGCTGAATGATCATATTGGGAACCATGGTTCTCTCGGGATCCAATTCTGGGTCAACACTGATTTTGAAATCAAATTTATCCTGAAAACGCAAATGCTCCAATTTCAAATATTTTTTCAATTGCTCCAATTCGTTATCCAATGTAATGAAATCCTTGTTGGAATTTTCCATTGTGTTTCGCATCAAATTCGAATAAGAAGTCAAGTATTTATTGGCTTCTAATTCTTTGTTTTCGGATATAAACTGATTCACGCTATTAAGACTGTTGAAAATAAAATGCGGATTCATTTCCCTTCGCAACGACTGCAGGGCTATTTCTTTATTCTTGGTTTTAATCGAAAAAAGCGCTTTTACAATCCATAAAAACAACAACAAAAGCAATCCAATCGAACCCAAAAGAAAATAATTAAAGGTATTTTTCTTAGTGATTAGCTCATCTTTCAAGGATTTCTCCTTTTCCAATTGACGGATCTTATCTTCACTAACTTGAAATGTTTTGGCATCAATCAAAGTCGTATCTGATTGTACCAATTGATCGAAGTTTTGAAGAAATTGGTCGTATAAAGCCAAACTTTCTTTGTTATTCCCTTTTCCATTGTAATATTGAGTCAATGAAATCAAACTCTTTTTGGCTTCCGCTGAATTTCCTTTTTGTAGCGCCAATGTAAAGGCTTCCTTCAAAGCAGTGATGGCTTTATTCGGTTCGTCTTTTTTGAAATAAAGAGATGATAGCGATTGCAATTGCTTGATTTGAGTATTGAAATCTTGTTTGGTTTTGGCTTCCGCCAAAAGCTTTTCGTTGATACCAATCGCTTTATCAAACTGATTGTCTGATGCGTATACTTTGGCAATTTCATTATTAATTTTGATGATGGCCTCCGGTTTGCCTTTTGCGTAAGCGAGCGCTTGATTGTAACTTTCTATGGCAACTTCCTTGTTTTTTTGTTGCAGGGAATTTTCGGCTTTTTGGACATAGGCCGCCGAAACTTCCTCTAGTTTCTTTTCTTTTTTTAGTAACTCGATATTCGAATCAACATAACCTGCTTGAGCCACCGGACTCGCCACGGAACGCAAACGATTGGCATCATTGGCATTTATTTTTTCGAGACTTTTATCTTCTGCTGATGCACCCGCAACTTCATAACTCTTAATCGCCGATTCATAATCTTTTTGAGATTCCTGCACTTTGGCAAGGCTTCTGGTTACACGGGTTTTGTCCTCTACCAGCTTCAATTTGGTGTAACTCGTGATTGCTTTTTTAAAGTATTCCTCTGCTTTGGCGTTATCTCCTTTGTTGAGAAATTCATTGGCCAATCGTTCATAATTTTTAGCAATTTGAGCCTCATCATTTACTTCCAAAGACTTCTTTAAATCATTGCTCACCCTACTCATTTTAGACGCCGGCATCGATTTGCTTTTATACAAAGAATCCTGAGCCATTGTCCCGATGGGAAGCAACAGCGTAAGAAGGAAGATGATATATATCGTTAATAAACGCATTTTTTTAAAGTTTCTGAATTGCTAAGATTCTAAGTGATTAATAATAATTTGGAGCCGAAAGATTTGGAATTTTATCAGCATTAGTCCCGCTATCCGCTTCAATCTTGTGTCCCGAACCCCGGGCCACAAGGATTTTCGCTTCTATCGGGGCTAAGAGACAATATTTTGTTTTTTTAAGTTTCTCAGACACTTAGAATCTTAGAAACTTAGCCACTTTCCAAAAAAAAATCCACTATGTAAAGTAAAGTATTTTAAACTCCTTTTACAACTTGTTTCACCAAGTGAAAAGAGCGTTTCACCATTTGTCCAAAAAAGGAGTGTTTTTAGTTTTTAAGTTTGGTCTGTAATCAACCCTTAAAACTAGAAATTATGAAATCGATTCTATTTATCTCAGCACTTTTGGCAACAACAATGGCTTTTGCAAACTGTAATTCTTCGAATGCCGAACCCATAAAAAAAATAAGAACAGAAAATTCAAAAACAGCAGAAAATACCAAAATTCAAGTGGCCCTTTTATTGGACACTTCCAACAGTATGGACGGATTAATCGACCAAGCCAAATCTAGACTTTGGAATATCGTCAACACGCTGACTACACTTAAATATTCTGGTAAAACTCCCGATATCGAAATTGCTTTGTACGAATACGGTAATGACGGTTTGGCTCAACAATCTAATTATATCCGACAAGTAACGCCTCTTACCACTGATTTGGACTTGATTTCCGAAAAATTATTTGCTTTAAAAACCAATGGTGGTAATGAATATTGCGGTGCAGTGATCCAAGATGCAACAAAGAAATTGCAATGGGAAAAAGAAAGCAACAACATGAAACTCATCTATATTGCAGGTAACGAAGCCTTCGACCAAGGAGGTATAAATTACAAAGAAGCCATAAGCGATGCGATGAAAAATGACATTTATGTGAACACTATTTTTTGCGGAAGCAGTTTGGAAGGCATCAATTCCTTTTGGAAAGATGGAGCCGATTATGGAAAAGGGAAATACTTCAACATTGATTCTAATTTGTCAGTACAATACGTATCAACGCCTTATGACGATCAAATATCACAATGCAATATAAGAATAAACACTACTTATATAGGTTATGGAGCAAAAGGCTCTTCTAAAAAAATGAACCAAGAAGCACAAGACAAAAATGCACAAGGTGTATCTGCTGCCAATTATGCCGAACGTGCCGTAAGTAAATCCAAAGCGGTATACAAAAATGAAAGTTGGGATCTAGTCGACCGAGTAAAACAAGACCCAAAAGCAATTACAAAAATCAAAAAAGAGGAATTACCAGCTGAACTTCAAAACAAATCCGAGGCCGAATTGGAAGTGATTGTTACCCAAAAAACCAAGGAAAGAGAAGCCATCCAGAAAGAAATAGGGGATCTAGCCAAAAAACGCCAACACTATATTGATGCCGAAGCCAAAAAAACAAAATCACAAGATGATTTAGGGAATGCCATAAACACTTCCATTGTGGCTTTGGCAAAAACAAAAGGCTATACGGTAGAGCGATAAAAGTTCGTTTCGCAAAGATTCACGAAGAAAAAAAGAAGATTCACAAAGAATTTTAAAGTGTTTTTACTCTATAAGACATACAAGTTCATTCAAGTTGAAGTCTTTAAATTTGTTTGTATGTCTTTTATGGTTTAAAAAAATATCTGTGAAACAAAAGCAGGAATAGAAACCAATTATCACATAGCTATTTAATTTACAACTTATTAGAACAAAAAAAATTGTAAATTTGAGTTTACTTTTAAACCATTTGATCATGAAAATAATGGCATTATTATTCTCATTCTATTTTTTGAATTATTCCTATTCTCAAACCATAGGATTACAACCTTTCGCGTCTGGTTTTTCAAACCCTGTCGAAATTACAAATGCCGGAGACAGCCGATTGTTTGTTGTCGAGCAAGGCGGCATGATCAAAATCTTGAATCCAAATGGAACTATAAATCCCAATCCCTTTCTCAATATTGCGGGTCAAGTAAGTGCTGGTGGTGAACAGGGTTTGTTAGGCTTGGCTTTTCACCCCAATTATACTTCTAATGGTTTCTTTTATACCAACCATACCAACTTATCCGGAAATACTGTAATTACAAGGTATTCCGTCGATAGTACAAATCCAAATCTTGCTAATCCTTCAAGTGGAATTGTACTTTTGACCATTGCGCAACCTTATGCAAACCATAATGGCGGAAGTCTCAAGTTTGGACCAGACGGCTATTTATACATTGGCATGGGCGATGGCGGAAGTGGTAGTGATCCAGAAAACAGAGCACAAAACGCAAATGAATTATTAGGCAAAATGCTTCGTATAGATGTAAATTCAGGAACTCCATACAGCATTCCTGCTGGCAATCCGTATGTGGGAATTGCAGGTGCTGATGAAATTTGGGCGATCGGCCTTCGAAATCCCTGGAAATTCTCTTTTGACAAAAAAATGGGTAATTTATGGATTGCCGATGTTGGTCAAAATGAAATTGAAGAGATCAACATGGCAGCCGCTACACAATCCGAATTAAACTACGGCTGGCGTTGTTATGAAGGAGATGCGGCATACAATACTGTGGGCTGTCCTTCACAAGCCTCCATGAAGTTTCCATTAAAGACAATAAACCATTCTACTGGCGCTTGTTCCATTACTGGTGGCTATGTGTACAACGGCACCGTCTATCCCAATTTTAAGGGACTGTATTTCTTTTCGGATTATTGCAACCCACAAATAGGTATGCTAACATCAAATGGAACGGTAACATTCTCTACGGTTTTCTCAGGAAATAATTTTTCAACTTTTGGCGAAGATATCAATGGCGAGCTATACGTTGCATCCCTAAATAATGGTTCTATTTACAAAATTAAAGATACTTCATTGGGAGTAAAAACTTTTGACAACACCCAATTTATAGTGTATCCTAATCCAACGAAATCAGAAATTATTATCCAAAAATCAAATGACAATTATCCCACTGTAGTTACCATTTTTGATTTGGAAGGCAAAATGTTATTACGGCAAAAAACGGAAAACAAGGCTCTAAATATCATCAAAACAAACCACCTATCCAAAGGTATTTACATTATTACCATTCAAAATGACCAAGGAGAATTTTCAACACAGAAACTGATTTTTGAATAGTTTAACCCAGAAATTGCGTTAGACTTCTTTTTAAACACACAAAACCCTGTCAGAGTTTTGAACTCTGACAGGGTTTTGTAATTCTGATTTTACATCAAGACTTAGGGTGCCGGATCTGGAATAATGGCCTGAATACCATCAATTGCTTTCAATATTTCTTCTGAAAGTGAAACGGTAATTGTGTCTATATTCTCTTTAAGCTGTTCCTTTGTGGTGGCGCCAATAATGGTGCTGGTCAAAAAGGGTTGCTGTTCCACAAAAGCCAGGGCCAATTGGGTTAATGTCAATCCGTGTTGGTGAGCTACTTCTTGATACAGTCTTGTTGCTTCGGTAGATTTTGCACTGCTGTATCTCGAATATTGAGGAAACAAGCTCAATCTCGCATTAGGATGGGGCTCTCCCGTTAAAAACTTACCCGATAAAACTCCAAATGCCATTGGCGAATAAGCCAATAGTCCCACATTTTCACGAAGACAAACTTCGGCTGAAGCATTTTCAAAAAGGCGGTTTAACAACGAATACGGATTTTGAATGGTTTTAATTCTTGGTAAATTCTGGTATTTACTTTCTTCCAGAAAACGCATCATCCCCCAAGGATTTTCATTGGAAACCCCAATATGTTTAATTTTTCCAGCTTTTACAAAACCATCCAAAGCTTCTAAAACGGCGTGAATATTATCTTCCCAAGCATCGTCATTTTGTACTTTGTAGCCTCGTTGTCCAAAAAAATTAGTTTTACGTTCTGGCCAATGCAATTGGTAAAGATCTAAATAATCGGTTTGAAGACGCTGTAAACTGTTGTCTAAAGCGTATTGAATACTGGCGGGAGAAAAATCTAATTTCTCTCGCATATAGCCAAAGATAGGGCTTGGTCCAGCAATTTTCGATGCCAAAACCACTTCTTCCCTTTTTCCGGTTTTCTTGAACCACGATCCAATGATTTTCTCGGTACTTCCGTAGGTTTCCTGCTTTCCAGGAATAGAATACATCTCGGCGGTATCAAAGAAATTAACACCTTTTTCGAGTGCATAATCCATTTGGGCATGCCCTTCGGATTCTGTGTTCTGTTGTCCAAAAGTCATGGTGCCAAGGCATATTTTACTGACTTTGATATCGGTATTCGGTAAGGTGGTGTATTTCATTTTTTTTTAAGTGGCTAAGATTCTAAGAGGCTAAAATGCTAAGTTTTTTTGAAAGCAAAGATAAAAATTAGTTCTTCGTTTTTAGTTTGGCTTTGTCTAATATTAACAAAAAAGGTTCGACGTTTACACGCAAACCTTTTCTAAACTTAATCCCGATAAATATTGGGATAGTATCTCAGTACCTTAGCTTCTTCCTCCTAAAACTCATTCAACATTTTTGAAATTTCGTCCAATTTAGGAGTCAAAATAATTTCGATTCTGCGGTTTTTAGATTTACCATCGGCAGTAGTGTTACTTGCCAATGGAGAGTATTCACTTCTGCCGGCTGCGGTAAGGTTTTGTTTGTTTACCTTTTTGTTTTCACCCAAAATGGTTACAATAGCCGTTGCTCTTTTAGTCGAAAGGTCCCAGTTATCCGTAATTGTCCCAGAACCTACATACGGGTCATTATCAGTATGTCCTTCAATCAATACCGAAATATCAGGATTGTCTCCCAATACTTTCCCTACTTCGACCACTGCTTTTTTCCCTTCGGAACCTACAGCCCAACTACCGGAATTGAAAAGCAATTTGTTCTCCATAGAAACATATACTTTTCCGTTTTTTTGTTCTATGGTCAAACCTTTACCTTCAAAACTATTTAACGCTTTAGAAAGCGTTTCTTTTAGTTTTTTCATGCTGGCTTCTTTGGCAGCGATTAAATCCTCCAGCTCTTTTAAACGTTGGCTGCTTGCATTTAATTTTTCTTGTTCTAATGCCAATGCTTTTGCTTTTGCATCCAGTTGAGCCAATAATTCACGGTTCTTTTTCATGTTGGCTTCCAAGGATTCATTGCTGTTTTTCTCTAAAGCAGCGTACGAATCTTGCATAATTTTCATTTTGTCTTTTGCGGCAGCATAATCCGCTTGCACTTTGGCCAAGTTGGTATTGACATCATCCAGATTGGTTTGCAAAGCGGCTTTCTCTGATTCTAATTGTTTTTTGGAAGCTAATAAAGCTGCGTTTTCATCAGAAATAGTTCTGTTTTCCTTTTTTAAATCAGCAAATTTGGTCTCTAAATCATTGTAGATTTTCTTAGAAACACAAGAAGTGGACAGTGCCAGAATTAAAAGTCCGATGGAAATTTTTTTTATCATTTTAGTTTAATTTAGTTTATTTTAGTTTTTATTTTGAAAGTCTAAAAACCACCCCGCCTTCCAGACACCCCTCCAGAGGAGGGGAAGTCGCTCAAATTCCCCTCCTCTGGAGGGGTGCCCAACGGGTGGGGTGGTTTTTTTATATTATAAATTTATTGTTCTTGTTTAAAAATCAAACGTTATTGAAATACGGAATGCCCTAGCCCAGATAGAAGGGAAAATCCTTTTTTTAGGCTATTTTTCTTAGCCTAAAAAAAGATTGGAATGATAGCTGGATTAGCTCCTTAAAATTTTTGTTTTATTTTTCCAATTGCTATTGAAATTGCCATTGAAATTGATATTCCCTAGTCTATTTCGACCAAAACAGGACAATGATCGGAATGCATGGCATCCGGCAATATAACGGCTCTTTTGAGTTTATGTTTTAAGGAGTCGCTCACCAAATTGTAATCGATGCGCCAACCTTTGTTATTCCCTCGTGCTCCAGCGCGATAACTCCACCACGAATACTGGTGTGGTTCGCTGTTGAAATGGCGAAAACTATCTACAAAACCGGATTTCATAAATTTATCCAACCAAGCTCTTTCTTCGGGTAAAAAGCCTGATGTGTTTTTGTTTCGAATAGGATCATGGATATCGATAGCCTCGTGGCAAATGTTATAATCCCCACAAATAATTAAATTAGGAATCTCTTTTTTGAGTTCATCGATGTAGTTTTGAAAATCATCCATAAACATAAATTTATGGTCTAATCGCTCAATATTAGTTCCCGATGGCAAGTACAAACTCATTACGGAGCAGTCATCAAAATCGGCACGAAGGTTTCTACCTTCAAAATCCATGTGTTGAATTCCGGTACCGTACACCACATTGTTGGGTTTTATTTTGGAAAGAATAGCAACACCGCTGTACCCTTTTTTGGTGGCTGGATAATAATATTGATAGGGATAGCCGGCTGCGGTAATGTCTGCAACTGGGATTTGTTCTTCGGTGGCTTTGATTTCCTGCAAACAAATTACATCTGGATTGGCTTGTTGTAACCATTCAATAAATCCTTTTGTGATGGCAGCTCGAATTCCGTTTACGTTGTACGATATTATTTTCATTGTATGCTTTTTGGGTTATATCCGAAATAAATTTTGACAGCAATAGATCCTTAAAAATCTGTTTTTTATCAAAACTTCGGATAATTATTTTTCATGTGGAATCCAAAAGTAGTAAAAAACAGAAAGAATGATTCAAAAAAAAACCATAAAAAATGGAGTATTTTGCTATCTTTGTGATTAGCTCAAAAAGAAAAAATAAATGGGTTTAGTTACCGCGAAAGAAGTTGCAAAGACAATAAATACGGACAAGTACGGAGTTTTCGGTACTTTTTCGGGTTGGTTGTTGATGAAAGTTTTGAAGATATCGACATTAAACAAAATATACGACAGGAATAAGCACTTGAAAGAGTTACCGTTCCTAAACGCCATATTAGATGAATTCCAAATTAAGTTTGAGATTCCAGAAGAAGATTTTAAACGTTTGCCAAAAGACGGCGCTTACATTACTATTTCGAATCATCCGCTGGGAGGAATTGATGGGATTTTGTTGTTGAAATTAATGCTGGAAAGAGAGCCTAATTTCAAAATCATCGCCAATTTTTTACTGCATCGTATTGACCCGATGAAACCGTATATCATGCCGGTGAATCCTTTTGAAAACCATAAAGACGCCAAGTCCAGCGTGGTAGGAATTAAGGAAACATTACGTCATCTTAGAGACGGAAAACCATTGGGAATGTTCCCGGCTGGTGAAGTTTCTACTTATAAAGATGGAAAATTAGTGGTTGATAAGGCTTGGGAAGAAGGTGCTATAAAAGTGATTCGAAAAGCACAGGTTCCTGTAGTTCCTATTTATTTTCATGCCAAGAACAGTCGTTTGTTTTATTTTTTATCTAAAATAAACGACACGCTAAGAACGGCAAAACTGCCATCTGAATTATTGACACAGAAAGATCGCATTATCAAAGTACGTGTTGGGAAACCTATTTCGGTTGCCGAACAAAACGAACACAAAACAATTGAAGAATACACGGAATTCTTGAGAAAGAAAACCTATATGCTGGCGAATCCTTTTGAAAAAGAGAATAATTTTTTGAATACCGCTAGCTTAAAACCTCCCAAAAGCCCTAAAAAGATTGTCACTCCTGCCAATACCGAAAAAATGATAACCGAAGTGGAATCTTTGAGAGCCACCGACTGTCGATTATTGCAGAGTAAAAATTACGAAGTGTTTTTTGCTGAGGCAAAAAATATTCCAAACATCCTTCATGAAATTGGTCGATTAAGAGAAATCACTTTTAGAGAAGTCGGTGAAGGCACCAACGAATCGATTGATTTAGACAAATACGACAAATATTACCGTCATCTTTTTCTATGGGATGATGAAGCTAAAAAAATTGCCGGAGCCTATCGCATGGGATTGGGTTGCGAAATCTACCCTAAATATGGCATGGACGGTTTTTATCTAAATGGACTTTTCCGTTTTGAACCCGAATTACATGACATGATGCACAAATCCATCGAAATGGGTAGAGCATTCATCATCAAGGATTACCAACAAAAACCGATGCCGTTGTTCTTGCTATGGCGTGGAATTATTCATACGACCTTACATTATCCGGAGCATAAATTTTTATTGGGCGGTGTGAGTATCAGTAATCAATTTTCAGATTTCTCGAAATCATTGATGATTGAGTTCATGAAATCACACTATTACGATCCGTATATTGCGCAGTACATTCACCCGAAAAAAGAATTTAAAGTCAAATTAAAAGACGCAGACAAAGATTTCGTTTTTAATGAAACCGAAGCCGATTTAAATAAATTTGATAAAATCATTGATGAACTAGAGCCTGGCGTTTTACGACTACCCGTTTTAATCAAAAAATACATCAAACAAAATGCTCGTTTAGTTGCTTTTAATGTAGATCCATTATTCAACAACGCTATTGACGGACTTATTTACCTAAGAATAGCCGATATTCCGGAAAGCACCATGAAACCCGTTATGGAAGAATACCAAGCCGAATTGGAACGGAAATTGAATGACAAGGAAGAGTAGATGGAAAACTAGAGAATTTAGATTTCAGAAAACAGAGTGAAGAATATAGAGTATGCATTTATAATTATAAAAAAATCCCTTTCGGGATTTTTTTATGCCTATTTCCAAATGGATTCTTTTAAAATGGAATCATACGTATTGTTTTCTACGAAATAGGTTATTCTAACTATTTGATAGAAAATCAGAAAACAAGCTAGAGCATAGGCTAGTTTTTTACTGTAAACCAACCCGTTTAAATATTCTTTTTTGGTCATTAGTTCAGTGAGTAACAAAACAATAGTTAACACACAAAAAAGAACCACAAAAGGCCCTAAAATATGATAATACAAGCTTTTGTAGAGATCCCCTTCATAAAAATACACCAATGACTTTGTGATTCCACAACCCGGACAAGGGAAACCGGTAAGCATTTTGAAAGGGCATAAAGACTGATCGGTTTCAAGATGATTATTTTGATTGTGCAGCATTAAAAAAAACGGAATTATAAGAACCAATACAGCTCCTATAATTCCGATTATTTTTCGTTCTCGTTTCATTGCCTTTATTCAGATTTCAACGTTCTAAAACCAACCTTTCTTGCCAACCTGATAGGTTTGATAAAATTCTTCATCGGATTTGGTTAAATAAATGATCCCTTCTACGAAACCTATAACACTTCCTAACCCACAAGTAACTATACTTACAATAATTTGAATTATTCCTTCTTGCGTATACCCCAAAATAAATTTATGAATCCCAAAGTACGGAAAAATCAATGCTAAAACTCCCGCCAAGACTTTTTTGTTTTCTTGACGAATTGGTTGTGGTGTATTCCAGGCTTCTTGTTTTGTATTCTCCATAGTAGATAATTAATTTTGGTTAGTTAATAATGGGTCTAAATTAGAAAAAATAATACAAAACCCTATTATTAGACCCTTAAAATCTCACAAATTAACTTTTACCGTACAACGCTTTTATCTTATCAACAATCACTTGAGCCAATTTTTCATGACTTTCGTACGTCCATCCTGCAATATGCGGGGTAAGAATCACTTTTCGACCATCCAATAAATACTGAAAGGCCTCAGGAGTGTTTTTATCTTGAAATAATGTTTCAAACGATAATTTCTCGTATTCTAAAACATCTAAACCTGCTCCAAGAACTTTTCCGGATTGCATGGCGGTAACCAAATCGGCTGTTACTATGTTTTTCCCTCTAGAAGTATTGATAATCCAAATATCTTTTGCGAAAGCATTAATAAAATCCGAATTCACCATCTTGTCGGTTTCGGGTGTCCACGGAATGTGCAGACTCAAGACGTCTGTTTTTTGCTGTAATTCTTGCAATGAAACTTGCTTTGCGTTGGCATCACCCACATTTTCTTTAATATCGTAACACAACACTTCTACTTCAAAACCACGGAGTTTTTTTGCAAAAGATTTTCCCATATTCCCATACCCTATAATCCCAACCGTTTTACCATCTAGTTCGTATCCTCGATTTTTTTCTCTGTTCCATTCACCAGATCGAATCTCGCTATCAGCAATGTTCAATTTATTAAAAAGCGACAAAATCATTCCCAAAGTATGCTCGGCTACCGCATTACAATTCCCTTCGGGTGCGGCAATCAATGCAATATTCTTGGATGTAGCATACTCGCAATCGACACTTTCTAAGCCCGCTCCTACTCGGGCTATGAACTGCAAATTGGTGGCTTTGTCCAAAAACTGCTGGTCTATTTTGAATCGGCTTCGAATTACAATTCCCTGATAGTCTTGAATTTTGGCTTCAATTTCTTGTTTGGTCGACTTAAAATCAGCGTGATTTACAAAACCGGCCTGTTGTAATTGTTCCCAAAGTAAGGGATGATTACTGTCAATATGAAGGATTTTGATATCCATAAAAATGTTCTTGATTTTAGACTCAAAATTAAATAAAAAAACATGGTTTATGGTTTTAACCCCGAATAATTAACCTACAATGCTTAAATTAGCGCTTTCCATATTAAAACCAACCCTAGAGATGAGATTAACCAAAACATTTTCTGCCTTTTTTCAAAGCGAAAAAGCGGGTGGACTATTGCTCCTTTTTGTAACGGTAGTTTCTTTATTACTCGCTAATTCAGTAATTCAAGCAGATTATATTGCTTTTTGGAATACCGAAGTCGGGCATCATTCCATCACGCATTGGATCAATGATGGGTTAATGACCATTTTCTTTTTACTCATTGGTTTAGAATTAGAACGCGAAATATATCGTGGCGAGTTGGCCAATATCAAAAATGCCATTCTTCCCATTTTTGGAGCCTTGGGCGGAATGCTAGTGCCAGCGGGTCTTTTTCTTGTGCTGAATTACGGAACGGCAACTCAAAACGGAGCAGGAATCCCTATGGCAACAGATATAGCTTTTGCTATTGGGGTTTTATCCTTATTGGGCAATCGAATTCCATCTTCTCTAAAAATATTTTTGACTGCCTTGGCCGTTATTGATGATTTGGGTGCTATTCTGGTCATCGCCATTTTTTACACTAAGACCATCGCTTTTGATAATCTACTGATTGCTTTCTCTATTATGGGCTTCTTATTTATCCTGAACAGACGCAAAGTGCATCATCTGGCGCCTTACTTAATTGGAGGCGCTTTTATGTGGTATTTCATGTTGAATTCTGGCGTGCATGCAACTATAACAGGTGTACTATTGGCATTTGTCATTCCGTTTGGAGATGGCGGAAAAAATACGGCTTCGTACCGTTTACAACATATCTTGCACCATCCGGTAGCCTTTTTCATT
Source organism: Flavobacterium laiguense (assembly GCF_003097655.1). Lineage (GTDB taxonomy): Bacteria > Bacteroidota > Bacteroidia > Flavobacteriales > Flavobacteriaceae > Flavobacterium > Flavobacterium laiguense. Next base: position 612,445 of record NZ_QCZH01000001.1, on the reverse strand, counting down.
CTTCCTTTATTTGCTGTCGCCAATACCTGTATCGCTATTAATCCCGATTGGCACGAAGGTTTGAGTCATGACAACTCACTTGGAATTCTCTTAGGCCTTGTAGTGGGAAAACCACTAGGGATTTGGCTGTTTTCGTTTCTTGCGGTAAGCATTGGGATTTGCAAATTGCCCAACGACCTGAAATGGAACAACATACTGGGCGCAGGAATGCTGGGCGGAATAGGATTTACCATGTCTATTTTCATTACTTTATTAGCTTTCAAAGAAGATGGTGAAGCAGTCATTACCTATTCTAAAATCGCCATTCTAATCGCTTCCTTTTTGTCCGGAACTTTGGGTTATCTATGGCTAAATTTTACTTTTAAAGTTCCAGAAAAACGATTAAAATCAAAAAAATAGAACAAAAAACGTATTGAAGAAATTTGAAAAAGAAATATTATCCTTTCCTTTGTAACACCATTGACTACAAGTATTACTCTTAAAACCTTGTTGCAAATCCTACCATGAAAAAAATTTATTTCATACCCTTACTCTGTTTTGTCTTTCTGTTTCAAAGTTGTTTTGAAGTCATTGAAGAGGTGAAAATGAAAGACGACGGATCGGGACATTTTAATTTTGTAATTAATTTTAGCCAAAGCAAAACTAAAATCAATTCGGTTTTAAAAATGGAAAAAATTAACGGTTATGACATTCCTTCCAAAGAGGAAATTAAAAATGAAGCTTCAAGGCTAGAAGCACTGGCAAAGAACACCATAGGAATCTCCAATGTAAAAACGAATATCGACTTAACGAATTATATTTTTACTGTCGATTTAGATTTTCAAAAAATAACCAATCTCAATGCTGTTTTTTTAAAACTAAAAAACAGCAAAAAAATAGATCCAACGATCACAACTGACTATTTTACCTTCGCTGACAAAAAATTCATACGCAATCAAAAAGTACCCATAAAAGCACTTTATGATAAATTAAAAAAAACGGACAAAGAAGTTTTTGAAAACGCAAAATACACTTCGGTTTATAAATTCGATTCGACTATAAAATCGTTTTCAAACAAAAAAGCAACCCCCTCCAAAAGCAATAAAGCCATCAAACTAAACGGTTCTGTGATCAATGTGATTAATGGAAACGAAAAAATAGAAAATACAATTACCCTCAATTAAAATAAAATGAAAAATTATTTACTATTCCTTTTTATTTGTTTCTCTGCAACGCTATACGCCCAAGATTTAGCCAACAAAGTTCCAGAAAATGCGCCTTTTGCCTTGTGTTTTAATGGCAAAAATCTAAATGATAAAGTAACTCTCAAAACCATTCAAGAATACCCTTGGATGCAAACTTTATTAGAAAAAGAAATGAAATTTCTGCCAAAAGATTTAAGCCAAACTGGAATTGACCTTACTAACAAACAATATCATTACTACATCAACAGAGACACCGTGATGAACTATATAATATTGATTCCTTTAAACAATGCTGTTTTATTCGAAAAATTAATTCAAGGCAAATATGGTGATAGCATTAAAGTAAAAAAACAAGGAACATACAATCGTACAACAACTTCAAAAACCCATCATTTGGCCTGGAATGACAAATTCGCTATTCTAGTCAATGCAACTTATACAAAGCCACACAAATACAGCGATAACGAGCCTTATTCTGATCTGACGAGTATCGATACGGCTACGGTTTTTGTTGATACCGCTGCGGTTAACTATGACAGGATAGCTGAATCAGCTTACAAGCTTGCAGAAGAAACAAAAACATCACCAGCTCCAGAAAAAAACGACAAAGCCAAAAAAGGAAAAACAAAAAAAGGGAAGAAAAACAAAAAAATAATAGAGGAACCTAAAGTTGTCGAACCCACCGAAGAAGAAATCTATGCCGCCCAAGATAAAGCAAATGCTGAATTGGAAGAAACCAATAGAAAACTGGAAGAACTCGAGTATAAAAAAACAGACTCTATAGAAAAACTAAAAATCAATGCAGCTGTTGATTTGATTTTTAAAGAAACTTTCGACTCTGAAAAGGAAACAGCAGCCATAAATACAACCTTGTTTAAAAATAACAACCCTAAATCCGATTTTTTTGCTTTCGCTGATTTGGACGCATTAACCAGCCAATTGTACTCTAGTTTTTTAGGATCCAATGCGGCATTGATGGGGATTTATAAAAACGGAATCCTGGACAGCAATTACCATATCAATGGGTATTTTGAAAAAGACAGAATTCGGCTGAATCAAGTCATAACACCCAAAAATGAGGAAACCAAAAAGTCCTATCAGGCCATGTTTGATTCGAAAATTGACAAAAACCTATTGAATTTCGTAGGCAATAATGTGTTGGGTTATTACTCTATTGCCATGGACACCCAGGCCATTATGAACTATGAATACAAAATTCTAAAAAACACTTTAAATTCCGTTTACCAATCCTACACCAAAGAAGTCAGTGGTAACGAAGCCGATGTTATGATTGATGCCATTGCTTTATTATTGGACGAAAAAGCCATTGCAGATTTAATTCCCGGGAATGCCCTTTTTGTACTTCACGATCTCAAAAAAGTAAAACGAGAATACGTTACTATAGAGTATAATGAAAATTATGAACAACTGGAAATCAAAGGCATTAAAGAAGAAATACAACCCGATTTTACGTTTCTTTTGAACACTAAAAACGATTCTTTTGTCAATAAATTATTGCAACTTCCTTTGAACAAAAGCAAATTCACCGCTACCGACTACCAATTGACCAATGGGTATTACACGATTCATTTTGAAAAAGACAACTTGCTTGATAACTTATATATTGGACTAAAAAATGGCGTGATTATGGTAACTACCTCTAAGGAGAATGTGGAAAATCTGATCCAACAGAAAGTCATGCCGTTGCAAGCTGATTTCAAAAAATCCATTTCTAAAAACAATTCGGCTGCTTGGATGGATCTTCAAAAAATAATCACAGCATCCAAAAATGAACTTAACAAAGACACTAAAAGCAATTACTTTGATATTGCTTTGAAAAATGCAGGCCAAATCACAATGGAATCCAAATTCAAAAACGGCACTATTATCTCAGAATCAAGTTACACTATCAAAGGAGAACATACCAATAGCTTGCAGTATTTCTTTGATGTTATCAATGAGTTGTATACCGAAAGCAAAAGAGAAACAATCGTTACGCAGTAAAACCTAAAATAATACTACTCCCGATAATTCAATTGAGATGACACTAAGATTAAACTAAATTTATCCCTACCAATGACGGATTTGAATAACCGCAAAGAGCGCAAGGAAAATTAAATCCTTTGTAGAAAACTGCGCAAGGGGCGCAAAGCTTTGCGAACCTTAAACACGGCTTAAAATAAAAAACATTGCGAACCTTGCGGTTAATTTTCACAATGAGACGTCATTTATATTGCTTTTTTGTGAAAAATTATGCCTCGCAAAGACGCAAAGGCGCAAAGAAAGAAGTTTAAACCTTTGCATCTTTACGAGAAAACCGAGAATACAAAAATCCGTGTAAATCTGTTTAATCCGTCTAATCTGTGAGCCATTGAAACTGCTGAATAACATTGTAAAAAGACAATAAAAACAATTTACATTCAATATGAAAAGCAATAAAAGCTCTTTTTTTAAAATTGTCCTGCTTCTTATCCTCCTGGGAAGTGTGATGATGCTGTATTGGATTGGCTATCATAAAAATTTTGACAAAAAAAACATCCCTCAAAATGCCGACGGAATAGTGATGGTCGATATAAAAAATATTCGAAATTATTTTATTTTTTCTTATCTAAAAAACCCTTCACAATGGCAATTAGGAACTACTGAGATAAATAAAAAGTTTGATTTTTCTAATTTTGGAATAGAAACACCTGATTATCTGGCTTTTTTTCACCTCGAAAACCAACCTGTTACCCAATGGTTCACTGTAGTAAAAATCGAAAGTGAAACTGATTTTGAGAAAACAATAGCCAAAGCACATTTCAGCAAGATCATGCTTAAAAACGGAATGAGTTCGTATTATTCCAAACAATTGGGCATTTGCATTATTAAACATTCGAACCAAATCATATGTTCGGCAATTCCTGAAAATCAAAAAAAAATTGCGCTAAAAATAGCCGAAGATTTGTTTCTAAAGCATCAGTTTTTAGATCCTAAAAAAACAGAAAAAACAATTTCCACTTCAAATGCCGTAACCGTTTGGATCAAAAAAAATAATTTACTGAAAGAAGATGGGATTCTAAATCTGAAATTGGGAGACCAAGAAGTAACAGTTGATGGACAATTGCAATTCAAATCTAAGTATAAAAAAGAATGGCAATTCACTCAGAATCCAAACGCATTATTCGCTTTGGGTGTCAATTTTGAAATGATTCAGGATCAAATTCCCTACAAACAAAATCCAAAACGGATCAATAGAATAATTGGTTTTGATTTGGATTCCATTTTGATTCATAACCCAACCAAAACCGAATTGGTATTGAATGAAATAGTAGAAAAAAAAGATTCGGCTATTAGTTACGAATATGATGATAATTTTAATTCAATAAAAAAAGTCATTGTGCACACTAGCCGTGAACCTTCTTTTAACTTTTCGATGCAAACAGAAGATTCTAAACGAGTTTATGATTATTTAAAATCACAAAATGCTATCGATAAACATCAAGTATTCGTAAATTTTCCTTTGGCGGTAACCAAAATTTTTGTCAAGAACAATACTTTAACACTGGAAACCAATCCCAAAAAACAAGCCTCTTTAAAATCTTCGTTGCCAAAAACGGGGTATTTAAAAGTAAATTTTAACAAACTTCATGCGAAAGACTGGCGTTTTATGATCGCCAAAAACGAAAATTTTGGACTTTTAAAACCATTTGGGGTCTTGGAAATCACTCTAACTCAAGACAATAATTTAAGCCATTTTCAGGCTCTTTTGAAGACCAAGGATGGAAAAAGCTTGATTGTGATAATGAAGTAAGTAGCACTTGGTAATAATAGTACCAATAAAAAAAACTTATCATTTAAGATTTTTGATTAACGATTTTTAATTTCAGAAGTGGAAAACAACCCATAAAGCAGACGATTTATAATTTCGCTGTACGAAATCTTAAATCAAAAATCGTTATTCTCAAATCAAAAATCTTACCCTTTAATCTGTTTCAAAGAAGTCTTAATTCCTTTGATAAGAGAAGAGCTGAAACCATTATGCTCCATTTCGTTTAGTCCCACAATGGTACAACCTTGTGGCGTAGTTACTCTATCGATGAGTTGTTCCGGATGTACTTTTTCTTCGACTAACATTTGGGCAGCTCCTTTTACGGTTTGGGCAGCTATGGCCAAAGCCGTCTGGGAATCAAAACCAATCTCGATTCCGGCCTGCATAGAAGCACGGATATAACGCAATGCATAGGCAGTTCCGCAAGCACCGAGAACAGTGGCGGCATCCATCAATTTCTCGTCGATTACGAGTGCTGTCCCTAAATCATGAAAAAGTGTAACTACGCTTTCCCCTTCGGTTTTATCTTTTTCGTTGAAAGAGATACAAGTAGCCGATTCTCCAAATTGCGCCGCAATATTGGGCATAATACGAACGGCATGATGTGCGAATTTTGTTTTTTCCTGCAGCACATCAATCGCCAAACCACTTACCGCTGAGGCGATTATTTTATTGGTAATCACAGGAAGAATTTCGGCCAGAACGGTATCTACCTGATACGGCTTTATGGTTAGAATAATCACATCGGCCTCCTGAATGTTGTGGGTATTATCCGAAGAAACGGTGATGCCCAATTTTTCTAAATGCAATATACTTGCCGTATTTCGTCTGGTTACGGTAACTTGATTGTTTGGAGAGAATTTTGCAATTCCCAAAGCGATAGAAACCCCTAAGTTTCCGCCGCCAATAATATGTACTTTCATTTTGGTTTTATTTTGTTCTTTGGCTGGTTAATAGTATGTTGAATCCCAAAAAGGCATTGTATATAAACTTTAGATTCTACCACAAATCAGGGCAAAACTATTTGTACACAAAGTACACGAATTATCCCGAATTTATTATTTCAAAATTTAAATAAAATCGGGATAATTGTTATAATTCAACAGTGTTTACAATTAAAACCCTAAAATTAATTTGGCAATGGAGAAATAAATAAGGATCCCACAAATATCATTGCTTGTAGTGATAAATGGCCCTGTTGCCAAGGCGGGGTCAATACCAAATTTATCCAACAATAAAGGCACAAATGTCCCAATAAGCGAGGCTATGATAATTACAGAAACCAAAGCAATTGTTACTATAACCCCAATAATAATCTCTACATTGAGTAAAAAATGACTGCCCAGAAACAAAATCAAGGCTAATATGAGTCCGTTTAATAAACTTAACGACACTTCTTTTATCAATCGGTTAAAGAGGGAACCACTCAAGGTATCGTTAGCCAAACCTTGAACGATAATTGCCGAGGATTGCACCCCAACATTTCCGGCCATTGCAGCGATAAGCGGGGTAAAGAAAAATAATTTTCCGTGTTCCAGCATCGCTCCTTCAAATAAACCTAGGACTTTTACGGTAACAAAACCACCCAAAAGTGCCAACACCAGCCAGGGCAAACGCGCCTTGGTTAATTCCAGAATACTATCATCGGCTTCTACGTCTTGAGAGATACCCGCCGCCAATTGGTAATCTTTATCGGCTTCATCTTTGATTACGTCAATAATATCATCAATTGTGATTCGGCCTACCAAGCGTCCCAATTCATCTACCACAGGAATGGCCTCTAAATCGTATTTTTGCATGATTCTAGCCACCTCAACATCTTCGGTATCTACATTCACCGAATTCAATTTCCGGATGTATACATCACTAATATTAGTTCTGGTAGAGGTTGTCAGTAAATCTTTGAGCGACAAGCGTCCTTTTAATCGATCTTCATCGTCCACCACATAAATAGAATGCACTCTGGAGATGTTTTCTGCCTGAATACGCATTTCTTTCACACAAGTGAGTACATTCCAGTTTTCGTTGACTTTTACCAACTCTTTGTGCATGATTCCACCGGCAGTATCCTCTGCATAACGCAGTAATTCCACAATATCCTTGGCATGCTCAACATCTTGCAACTCGGATATTACTTCGGCTTTCTTCTCTTTGGAAAGTTCCCCAATAATATCGGCAGCATCATTGGTCTCTAATTCATCGAGCTCTTCCGCAATCTCTTTTGGAGAAAGCCTGCTTAATATATTTTCCCGTAAATCGTCTTCTAACTCCAGAAGGATTTCGGCTGTTTTTTCGCTATCTAATACCTTAAAAATATAAGTAGCTTCATCAAAATCAAGTTCATCCAGAACTTCGGCAATATCAGCATGGTGCATGTCATTCAATAAAACGCCAAGTTGTTCGTCGTTTTTATTTTGAATGAGTAGCTCTAATTCTTTTATTAATTCTTTGCTGATTTTAAACTCCATCGGCTTCTATTTTTTGGGTCAATGCTATAAATTCTTTGTAGTCTAATTGCTCTGGGCGAAGATTGAAAACCTCATCTTCTCTCAAACTATCAGACAAATTTAGGGTTTTTAGACTGTTCCTCAAAGTCTTTCTGCGTTGTTGAAAAGCGGTTTTCACTACCGTAAAAAACAATTTCTCGCCACAAGGCAAACTAAAATCTTCTTTTCTGCGCAAACGCAGCACTCCCGATTTTACTTTGGGTGGTGGATTGAACACATTTTCATCTACAGTAAACAAATACTCAGCATCATAAAACGCTTGTACTAAAACCGATAGAATCCCATAAGCTTTGGTTCCTTTTTTTTCACAAATACGTTGTGCCACTTCTTTTTGAAACATCCCAGCAAATTCTGGAATTTGATTGCGGTATTCTAATGTTTTAAAAACAATTTGCGTCGAAATATTATACGGAAAATTACCAATTATAGCGAATTGTTTCCCCGCAAAAACTTCGTTGATATCATACCTCAAAAAATCTTTTGAGATAATTCTGTCCTTAAGTTTTGGGTAATTCGCATCCAAATACGTCACTGATTCCTCATCTATCTCAATAACATAGGTATTGATAGGTTTCTCCAACATGTATTTGGTTAAAACTCCCATTCCAGGCCCTATTTCTAACACATCCTCATATCCTACTAAATTCAGGGTATCGGCAATGTCTTTGGCAATGCTTTCGTCCTTTAAGAAATGCTGTCCGAGGTGTTTTTTGGCTTTTACTTTTTCCATCTTGTCATTGCGAGGCACTACGCCATCTCGCTTTATTTTTAGGGTTATTTTCTCGCAAAGACGCAGAGGCGCAAAGCAATATTTTAATTTTAATGTTCAGAAATCAACTCCAATTCGGTTCTGAAAGCCAGCATTTTATCTCCAAACAATTTCAACCCTTCTTCCCTTAATCTTGGGGCGTCTTCTTGGTAATATTTCTCTAATGTTTCCTTGCTATCCGTTGTATATTGAACAGAATAAGTCACTCCGCCCATTTCTTCTTCAATCAAAACCCGCACTAATCGAGCTGAGCTGAATTTTCCTGTTGCCAGAACTTCGGGAATGTGTTTGTGCTGCATCCAAATCATCCATTGGTCGTGAACGCTTTCGTGTATGTTTATGGTAACGTTGTATATGATCATTGTTCAAAAAGTATTAAGATTGGAGTATTAAGTATTAAGACTATAAAAGGATTAATTAATCAACTCTTATTATTCTTTCTGCCTTCTGCAATCTGTTTTCTATATTCTATTTTCTTTATTCTATTTTCTTTATTCTATTTTCTTTATTCTATTTTCTTTATTCTATTTTCTTTATTCTGCAATCTAAAATCACAAGTTCGTATCCCCTCGTAATTCCCTGAATTTCCTCCTCGCATCCACAAAATAAATACTGTCCTGATGGTTGAAAATTATTTTTTCATACAAAGGCTTGGCTTTATCGGGCATTTGCAATTGTTTGTTATAAATATCCGCCGAAAAATACAAAGCTTCGTCTATGTAAATTCCATCACTATGATGGGCAATTATTTCTTGGTATTGGCTTAAAGCCAAAGTAAAATCGCCTATTTTTTCATAGACTCTTCCCAATCGCAACAATGTCACGGCTTCAATTTCCTGTCCTTTGAAACTTTTCAGAATCGATTGAAACTGAGCTATAGCCTCTTGATTTCTATTTTGATACAAAAGATAATCCCCCTTGGCAAATTGCTTCAAAGCCGTTTGAGTCGAATCAGCAACCGTATTGTCGTTGATTAACAAAAAATACTCCAAGGCATCATTGGCAATCAATTGTGTACTGGCTGATTTCAGCTCCTTAAACTGCTTCAAAGCCCATTCAAAATCAGTCTTGAAATAACTCGTTTTTGCCGATTTTAAGCTTGCTTCGTGTGCTAAAACATCATTGTTTAAATTTTCCTCTATTTGCGAATAATACAATAAAGCCTGATTGAATTTCTCTTCCGAAAGCAAAATATCAGCCAGTTCCATTTTGCATTTCGCTTGGTCGTACACATTTAATTGCAACTCCAAAGCCCGCTTTACTATCGCTTTTCCTTCAACGGGATTTTTCAATTTGAAACTCACAAACTGCGCTTGCATCAGCTGCAAAGATAAGGTAATTGGCGTTATACCATATTGTTTTAACAAAAGGTCAAATTGTGTGTTGATGGCTACAAATTCACTTTCTGGCGCCTTTTCTATTTTCATTTTCATCAAATAGGTATTGGCTTGCACAATCAGCTGGATATCTGTGGTGTTTTCTAAAACATAATCCAAAATGGCTTTGGCCTCTACATAATCATCTTCTTCTATGGCCATTTGACCTAAGTTGATGATATTGGAGAGTGATTCTGGATTCCGTTTATAAATGGCTTTTTCCTGAATAAATGCTTTTCCAAACTCTTTTTGTTGCATATAAAACCAACTCAAAAAATGATTCCAAAAAACATCTTGGCTTTTTTGAACCCGCATAATTAATGATTTACGCAAACTCTCATTGAATTTTGAATCACCATCATTCGACATATATCGAGCCAATTGACTCTGAATTATCATAGCGTTTTGGGGATTTGCCACCGCTTCGTCCAGAAAAGTGGTTACCATCTTATCGGTATCGCCCAATTGTCCATAGAGCAATGCCATTTGATAATTAAAATTAAAAGTGGGCACCAACGTACTGGCTACCTGATAGGATTTTAAGGCATATTCGAGCAATACTTTTTTCTCAAAAGAGTTGGCAACTCCGTAAACCTCGTTTGGATTTTTCTTGATTTTCTCTATCGCCTCGTCATAGTACTTTTTGGCCTTAACCTCATTTTTCTGTAATTGAAAATTGTACCCCAAATCGACCAAAAGTGTGGCTTGTTTGTATTTATTCAATCGTTCCTGAATGGCTTTTTCGGCGGGATCAAACTGTTGCAATTGTTGGAGACAATCTATTTTTCGTTGAAAATAAAAAGGATTAGAGGGCAATCCTTCTAATAACTCTTGGTAACTGACCAATGCTTTATCAAAATCACCTTTGTCATAATAATACTGCGCCAACTGCTCGTTTTGGGAAAACGTCGCTAGCGAGAAAAGTAAAGTAATATATAGAAAAAGCTTTTTCATATCGCAACAATTTGCTAAAGTAAATAATTTAGAATCTGTCAATACCTTAACTTTTTCAAATTAAATATTTTTTTAAACCATTAAGGCATTAAGAAAATTAAGAAGTGGTGCAGCTTAATGAACCTTAATCCCTTAATGGTTTAAAATGTTTTTCTGTTTCTTGAAATTTGTATTAATCAATAATATCAAACCCACAATATGAACGTAATACTTCTGGGATAACGATTCCTTCTGGAGTTTGGTAGTTTTCTAAAATTCCAGCAAGAACTCTTGGTAAGGCCAATGAACTTCCGTTAAGAGTGTGTGCCAATTGGTTTTTCCCGTCTTTGTCTTTGAAACGCAACTTCAAACGATTGGCTTGAAATGTTTCAAAGTTAGATACAGAAGAAATTTCCAACCAGCGCTCTTGAGCTGTAGAGTACACTTCAAAATCATACGTCAAAGCTGATGCAAAACCCATATCACCGCCACAAAGACGTAAAACTCGGTACGGCAATTTCAATTCTTGAAGAATGCTTTTTACGTGTTCTACCATTCCATCGAGTGCTTGATATGAATTATCAGGATGCTCAACACGAACGATTTCTACTTTATCAAATTGATGCAAACGGTTCAAACCACGTACATGCGCTCCATAAGAACCCGCTTCACGACGGAAACAAGGCGTATAGGCAGTGCACAAAACCGGTAATTCATTTTCAGTTAAAATGACATCTCTAAAGATATTGGTTACGGGAACCTCAGCCGTTGGAATCAAATACAAATTATCGGTTGCGTCATGGTACATTTGCCCTTCTTTGTCTGGTAATTGTCCAGTACCGTATGCTGATGCTTCGTTTACTAAATGAGGGACTTGATACTCTTTGTAACCCGCATCGGTGTTTTTATCTAAAAAATAAGAAATTAACGCACGTTGCAAACGAGCTCCTTTTCCTTTATAAACAGGGAATCCAGCACCTGTTATTTTATTCCCTAATTCAAAATCAATGATGTCGTATTTTTTCACCAATTCCCAGTGAGGCTGCGCTCCTTCGTGCAAAACAGGAATATCCCCTTCTTGGAAAACGTTTAGATTTTCTTCAGGCGTTTTTCCAACAGGAACTATATCTGCAGGAAGATTAGGTAGGGTGTATAATTTCTCGGTTAATTCATTGGCCAAAGCGACTGCATTTTCGGCAAGAACTTTACTCTTTTCTTTTAACAGAACTGTTTTTTCTTTTAGAATAGCGGCTTTTGATTTTTCGCCAGCTTTCATCAAATCTCCAATGTCTTTGGATAATTTATTAGATTCAGACAAAATACCATCTAGCTCTACTTGTGTAGCGCGACGTTTTTCGTCTAGTTGTACCACTTCTTCAACAACAGATTTGGCATCCATATTTTTTTTTGCCAAAGCGTTGATTACTTTCTCCTGATTCTCTCTAATAAATGCAATTTGTAACATAGTTTGATTTTTATAACTAAATAATGGAAGCAAATTTAAGGAAATGTTTGATAACAACTAGACAAAGTTTGTTTTGTGTACTATTTTTTGGTTTGCTACTATATAATTTCACTAATTCTAAAAACAAAACTCTTTTCAAAAAACAAAAAAGTGGGAATTATGAAACTAAAAACTTTTATAATACAACAGACAATTATTTAAAAAACGGTACGTTTGTATTGTAATTTAAATAAAAAATCATGAAAAAACTTATTCTAATAATTGCCTTAGGTTTTATATCGAACGGTGTATTTGCACAAGCTCCTCTTCAAGAAGGTGGAGTACAATTAAACGCAGGTGTTGGACTTTCAGGCTGGGGAGTTCCTGTCTATTTTGGTCTTGATTATGGAATCGCTAAAGATTTCACTCTAGGAGGTCAAATCTCTTTTCAAACTGATAATGACCCGTACTATTATAACGACAAAAATTACAACTATAATTCTACAGCAATAGGACTTGGGGCTAATGGAAATTACCATTTCAATCGTATATTGCATATTCCAAGTAAATTTGACTTCTATGCTGGAGCCAATCTTACGTATTATATCTGGAATTATGACGACTACGACAACAATCCCCATCCTGACAACACTTCACTAGGACTTGGAGCCCAAGTAGGTGGTCGTTATTTCTTTACCGATAAATTTGGTATCAATCTAGAATTAGGAGGAAACACAGGTACTAGTGGTGCTAAATTTGGAGTTACTTTTAAACTCTAGCATTATTAAATATAAATTTCAAAAAAAACCATCTGAGAAAATCAGATGGTTTTTTTATACAATCGCTATTACTTAACTCTTTTAAAAGATACAGAATGAGATTCGTTGGTCAAAGCATCAAAATAGGTGCCTAAAAGCAAGTCTTTTTCTGGCAAGTAATTTAAAGAAAAACTAGAACCCGGATACTTGTCTTCTCTAAAAAGAATATAAATTCTCAAAACATCAGAAGAGTTTGTCCAAACTGCTTTTTCAATATTAATCATTTTAGGATTATAAAATTCAGCCTTTAACAGTCCATTATTTAGGATTTCTGAAATATTTATTTCACCGGCTGCATCAATTCTACCCCAAACTCCCTTAATTAAATTTTCATCTTGTTGGTCGGTATGTTTTGTACCAGTCAAATTCTCAAAAACAACATTTGCATTAGGATTTTCATTTTTTGCACTAAGTTGGTAAGACTGCATCGGCAATAGAAATAAGATTACAAACAACCTTGACAGGATTAATAGAATAGTAGTTTTTTTCATAGCTGTTAGTTTAATGGATAGAATCAACTCAAAATTATTGAACTTCTTAACTCTTGATAAAGGAAAACGTCCCCTTCAAAGACCTTATATTTACAATATATAAAGATATTTAATTTTTATATAAATCATTCCAAAAATATCTAAAATATTGATATACAGAAAAATACAACCCAAAAAAACACAACAGATTTGTGAAATTTGCGAAAGATCATTATCTTCCTATAATTATGAATTCTGTTAAAATTTTTCAAATTTACAGCTATACAATCGTTTATGCAGAATCATTCCATACATTTGATACCATAACTAAATACACAATGAAAAAAATACAGTTGTTTGCATTATTTGTTTTAACAACCCTAGGGAATGCTCAAAATAGCAGTAACCATTTGCACGAAATTGCCACTACCGAAATGAAAATGGCAAGCAAAAAAATGAATTTGCTTACCAATACCCACACACAAAACTACGACATCACCTATCACAAACTGGAGTTTACGGTAGATCCAGCGAATTATTATATTTCAGGAAAGGTAACTACCACCTTTACGGCATTATCGGATCTTTCAACAATTACATTTGATTTAACCAATAAATTGACGGTAAGCAAAGTCACCAAAGAGGGGTTCCCTTTAACTTTTACACAAAACGCCAATAATGAATTGGTTATTACCTTACCAAGCGTGCTTAATTCAGGAGCTTCGGCAACCGTTACGATCTCGTATTCTGGCGCTCCCGCAAAAGAGGAAGAAGCTTTTACCACATCAACCCACAATGGTTCACCCGTTTTATACACTTTATCCGAACCTTATGGCGCAAGAGATTGGTGGCCTTGCAAACAAGATTTGAATGACAAAGCTGACGCAATTGATGTTTACATTACGGCACCATCAGAATATGTGAGCGTCTCCAATGGTGTTGAACCAACCGCACCTGTCATTTATGGATCCGTGAAAACTACCCATTTCCATCATGGGTATCCTATTCCCGCCTACCTCATCGCCATAGCGGTAACCAATTACAGTGTGTATAACCAAACAGGAGGAACTGCGCCCAATCAATACCCAATCATTAATTACATCTATCCAGAAAGTTTAGCGTCTGTAAAAACGCAGTTAGACCAAACGCCATTGATTCTGAATTTATTCGAAAACCTTTTTGAAATCTATCCTTTTCACGCCGAAAAATACGGTCACGCCCAATTTGGCTGGAGTGGCGGAATGGAACACACTACGGTTTCTTTCATGTATAATTTTGACCGAAGTCTAATTGCTCACGAAATGGCACACCAATGGTTTGGGGACAAAATCACTTGTGGCAACTGGAAAGACATTTGGCTTAACGAAGGGTTTGCCACTTATGTTGCTGCCTTGGTAATAGAAAGTTTTGATGGTCAAGCGCCTTTTGTAAACGAAAAAGCAAAAATGATCAACAACATTACCTCCCAAACCAATGGGGCACTGTATTTGACCGATGCAGAACTTACCGATACCAATAGAATTTTCAGCTCTCGGTTAACGTATAATAAAGGTGCCATGGTATTGAACATGCTCCGTTTCAAAATGGGAGATGCTTTGTTTTTTCAAGGAGTTAAAAATTATTTGAAAGACGTCAATCTTGCCTATAAATATGCGAAAACCCCCGACTTGCAAGCGCATTTCGAAGCTGTGTATGGCAGCAGTCTGACCGAATTCTTTAACGACTGGGTGTACAATCAAGGGTATCCAATTTACAATATCTCGGCTCAAAATTTAGAGGGCGGTCAAGCCAAATTTACTGTCAATCAAACGCAATCGGATCCATCGGTTTCCTTTTTTGAAATGCCAGTGCCTGTTCGTGTTTTCGGAACAGGTGGCCAACAATTGGATTTGGTTTTGAACAATACCGTTAATGGAGAAATTTTTATTAAAAACGTACCTTTTAGCATTACAAGCATCACTTTTGACCCTAATAAAAATATTGTTTCAAGAAATAATGCAGCTACTTTGGGAAGAGAAAAGTTTGAATTGGAGCGCATAAAACTATATCCAAATCCTACTAATGACACTATATCTCTTGATTTACCAAATGATCTAACAATCAAAAAAGTAATCTTTTATAATGAAAGAGGACAAAAGATAAGAGAAACAAAGTCAGAGGTTTCTTGGAATGTTACTTCACTGCCTTCAGGGGTTTATTTTATGAATATAATTACCGATTCTGGCACTAAAAAAATGAAGTTTGTGAAGAATTAAAAAACAATTTCGCGGAGATGCGCGAAACAACTAACGTATTGGCTATTCTCTTTTAATCTCGTGACCCACAAATTCTTCCAAAGCGGCAAACATATCGTCTACCGAAAGTACTTCGAAATCGGGGTGGGTTTTTAAAAAATCGGCATTCAAAGTAACCAGATTTTCTTCGATCTCGAAGAAAGTGTCGTTATTGAGCAAATCTCTTATGGGATTTACGCCTTCCAATTTCCCTTTCAGGAATTTATTGAGCTTTACGCTGCTCATTAGTTTTATCTTTTTACTTTGTTGTTGGAATAATTCCAAATGTTTCGGGGCGCCAACGAGTGCCAAACCTTCCTCTATCAATTCGTTTAATTCTTTATTCCAACCCGAATGGTGAACAAATTGCGGAAAATTTCCAGTAACATATTGAGAGTAATAATAATCCAAATAATAACTCATCAAAGCATCCTCGTGAATCAAATCATCATTTACTCCTTCCTCGCGCATTAAGTTGATGACCGAAATATTGGAGTGAACCACATCTTGAAGATTTTCACTGTTCATTGCTGTTTCTGAAATAATTATTCTGCCGAATTCCATACTAGTTTTGTTTAAATACTAAAGTGCAAATTTCAGTTAAATTAAAACAGAAAAGAAATCCAAATTGATTTATCTGAAAACAAATTGGCTACTCCGCTTTTTTCTGATTCATTTTTGTGACCAAAGCTTTCAACCGCAATGCTTTTTCTTTTTTCTCTTCTTGAAGTTTAGACTTTTTCCGATTTAGCAATTTGGTATGTAAAGCCTTGTTTTTGGTGTTTTTTTCGGGTCCTTTTGCCATAATTTATACGCTTCGATAATTTCGTTTGCAAATATAAACAAAGCTATGGTAAAATGAGAGACCAATTAAAAACCCAAATGCCCTAGCCCCGATAGCAGTGAAAATCCTTTTGTGCCGGTTTTCGGTACAAAAGATTGCAACGAATAGCGGGAAATAGCTCCTAATCCTTCGACTTCGCTCAGGATGACAATAAATAATTGCTTATTTTTGCACCCAATAAAATTGAGTTATGATACAGAATCCAAAAAGATATACCATTACAGCGGCATTGCCATATACGAACGGACCGATTCACATTGGCCATTTGGCGGGGGTTTACGTGCCTTCGGACATTTATTCTCGTTATTTGCGTTTGCAAGGAAGAGACGTTTTGTTTGTTTGCGGAAGCGATGAACATGGCGTGGCTATTTCGATGAAAGCCAAAAAAGAGGGCATTACGCCACAAGAAGTAATTGATAAATACGATGGAATTATTAGAAAATCATTCTCTGATTTCGGTATTTCATTCGACAATTACTCCAGAACTTCGGCGAAAATTCACCACGATACCGCTTCGGAATTTTTCAAGAAACTGTATGACAAAGGTGATTTTATTGAGGAAGTAACGGAGCAATTATATGACGCCAAAGCAGATCAATTCTTGGCAGACCGTTTTGTGGTGGGAACTTGCCCAAAATGTGGTAATGAAGAAGCCTATGGTGATCAATGCGAAAAATGTGGTTCTACGCTAAATGCAACTGATTTAATCAACCCTAAATCGACGATTACGGGTGAAACTCCAATTATGAAATCGACGAAACACTGGTTTTTGCCTTTGGACAGATATACTGATTTCTTAACAGAATGGATACTTGTTGGACATAAAAACGACTGGAAACCCAACGTCTACGGACAAGTAAAATCTTGGATCGATGGCGGATTGGAACCTCGTGCGGTAACCCGTGATTTGGACTGGGGAATTGACGTACCGGTTGAAGGTGCCGAAGGAAAAAAATTATACGTATGGTTTGATGCGCCAATTGGGTACATTTCATCGACCAAAGAATGGGCTTTACGCGAAGGAAAAGATTGGGAACCGTACTGGAAAGATCAAGATACGAAGTTGGTTCACTTCATTGGGAAGGACAATATTGTTTTTCACTGTGTGATTTTCCCAGCGATGCTAAAAGCCGAAGGAAGTTATATTTTGCCAGACAATGTGCCTGCAAATGAGTTCTTGAACTTGGAAGGAAACAAATTGTCGACTTCTAAAAACTGGGCCGTTTGGTTGCACGAATATTTGGAAGACTTCCCAAACCAACAGGATGTTTTGCGTTATGCATTGACATCGAACGCTCCTGAAACCAAAGACAATGATTTTACCTGGAAAGATTTTCAGGCGAGAAACAACAACGAATTGGTAGCCATTTATGGAAATTTCATTAATCGTGTGGTGGTATTAACCAATAAGTATTACAACGGAATCGTCCCTCAACCAAATGAATTATCTGAAGTTGACGAAGCTACTTTGACAGAATTGAAAGCCTATCCAGCCGTGATTTCGAGTTCATTGGAAAGATACCGTTTTAGAGAAGCTTTGGGCGAAATGATGAATGTAGCTCGACTTGGAAACAAATATTTGGCTGACGAAGAGCCTTGGAAAATGGTTAAAACTGATCCAGCTCGTGTACAAACCCAAATGTATGTTGCGTTGCAAATTGCTGCTGCATTGAGTTCACTTTGTGAGCCTTTCTTGCCATTTACAGCTACAAAATTATCCAGAATCTTAAAAATAGAAACACCTATAAACTGGAAAACGATAACTGATTCATCCGATTTAATCCCTGCTGGTCATCAAATTGGGGAAGCCGAATTGCTTTTCGCCAAAATTGAAGACGAGGAAATTCAGAAACAAATAGACAAACTAGAAGCGACTAAATCTGCCAACAAAGCAGAAAACAAAGTAGCGGAACCACAGAAAGATCTAATTCAGTTTGAGGATTTTGCCAAAATGGATATCCGTGTGGGAACAATCCTGGAAGCGGAAAAAATGCCAAAAGCCAACAAGCTTTTGATTTTGAAAGTAGATACCGGAATTGATGTTCGCACGATTGTTTCGGGAATCGCCGAGAGTTTCAAACCGGAAGACATTGTTGGAAAACGTGTAACCGTTCTCGTGAATCTGGCACCAAGAAACCTTCGTGGCGTAGAAAGTCAAGGAATGATTTTGATGACTACTAATGCCGAAGGAAAATTGGTTTTTGTAAATCCTGATGCAGATGGGGTTGGGAATGGGGAAACGATAAATTAAATTCAACCGCAAATTCGCAAATTTTGATTCAATATAAAAAGAATAATTTGCGAATTTGCGGTAAAAATAAATAAAATAAACCTCAAAAAGTTTCGCAATTTTTAATTCAATATAATAAAGAATAATTTGCGAATTTGCGGTAAAAACAAAAACCATGAACCTAAAAGTAATTGCCTTCGACGCCGATGATACCTTATGGATCAACGAAACCTACTTTGATGAAACCGAGAAAAAATTCTGCGGTTTGATGGAAGATTACCTGTCGCATCAAGGAATCTCACAAGAGCTTTTCAAGGTGGAGATCGAGAATCTAAAATTATATGGTTACGGCATAAAAGGCTATATCCTATCGATGATTGAAGCGGCGATGACCATCTCAAACAATACTATTCCGATCGAAATTATTGAGAAAATCATACAATACGGAAAAGAATTGCTTGAAAAACCGATTGTTTTGTTGGATGGAGTCGAGGAAACTTTACAAGCGTTACAGGGGAAATACAAATTGGTGGTTGCCACCAAAGGTGATTTACTGGACCAACGCAGAAAATTACACAATTCGGGTTTGGGGCATTATTTTCACCATATCGAGGTGATGTCAGACAAGCAAGAAGTAGATTATTCGGATTTGATCAAACGCTTGGAGATACAACCCAATGAGTTTTTTATGATTGGTAATTCCCTAAAATCGGATGTTTTACCGGTTTTGGCCATTGGCGGACACGCCGTTCACATTCCGTTTCACACCACTTGGGCACATGAAAAAATAGACCATAAAGTGGAACACAAAAACTTTCAAGCATTTGAAAAAATAACAGAAGTTTTAACGCTATTGGAATTATAAAAAACCGTTTAAAAACATACAAAACCTGGTTATAATACTTTTATATTTAGTATTTTAGCTAGGTTTTTAAATTTAAAAGCACTTCGTTAAAAAGGTTTGCACAACTATAGAATTTGACATCAAAAAATACTAAAACTATGAAAACACTTTTAGACCTAGACAATTGGAATCGAAAAGAACATTTTCTTTTTTTTAAACAAATGCAAGAACCTTTTTTTGGAGCAACAGTAGCCATTGATTGCACCAAAGCGTATGAAACTTCCAAAACGCTAGGCACTTCCTTTTTTATTTATTATTTGCACAAAACCCTGAACGCGATGAATGTTTCTGAAAGTTTCAGATACCGCATTTCGAACACCCATATCTACGTTCATGATCGAATTGATGGATCGGCAACGATAAGTCGTGCCGATGGTACTTTTGGGTTTTCTTTGATCGAATATCATCCTGATTATGCGATTTTTGAACAAACAGCATTGACCGAAATTGAGCGCATTCAAAACACAACCGGTTTATTTACTCGGGAATTCAATGAGGACAATGTCATTCACTTTTCGGCCATTCCTTGGTTAGATTTTACTTCGCTTTCTCACGCTCGAAACATGACTTTCCCCGATAGTTGTCCCAAAATATCTTTTGGAAAAATGACAGTATCCGAGGCCGGAAAAAGAACAATACCCATGTCAATCCATGTACATCATGGATTGATGGACGCCCTGCATGTGGGACAAATGGTTGATTATTTTCAGGAAATAATGAATCAGTAAATACAATTGATCTAAAATGGAATCCGTTTTTTTGGCCTCGCTTTAACCCAATTCATTTTAGTCCAAAAGCAAAGAACACAATGAAAAAATTAATCGCTTTTTTGATTCTAATACAAAATTCCCTGCTTTTTAGCCAAACGGTATTGACTAGCTATCCATTAGAACTAAAAAAATCAAAAGAATACAAGCAAATCCTAAATGCCGAAAACACCAATACACACGATCTCTTTGTATTTGCATCCGACAAAGAAACCGTTACAATATTAAAATACAATAGCGCTTTATTTCTGTCCAATCAATATACGCAAGCACGTCCCGATTTAGACTATAAACTATTGACTGGTTACAGTTTCAATGACGAGGAAAACCCAACGCTTTATTGGTCATCCGAGAATTTAAAAAAAATGATGGCCGTTCAATATGATTTGAACACCAAAACCACCGCTGTTTATAATTATTACCTTTCTTTTTCTAATGAATCGATTGTAACCCAATTTCAGGAAAACAACACCTTTTATATTCTTTCACAAAAAGATTTAGAACAAAAATTGGTACTGTATGTTTTTAAAAACGGAAAAAAAGAAGAAAAAACACTGGATTTCTCTTCCTTTAAATTTCAAAACAGAAATACAAAACCTTTAACATTGAATCAGATCTTAGAAGTTTGCCCTATTGAAAAAATAGAAACCAATCAGTTCAATCCGTTGTTTAAAGGGACTCAAAAAACCAAATTGTATGTGTTGAAAAACAGACTGCTGCTCACTTTAGACCATAATTTTAATGAAACGCAGGTATTCGATATTGACTTAAGCACTTTTGAAATTCAAGAAAAAAAGTTTCTACAACCCGCTACAAAAAAGCAAATTGGGTTAGCCAATTCTTTTTATCATGAAAATAAAATATACCAACTTAATTCTAATGACGATGAGCTATTGCTAGAAATAAAAGACTATAGATCGAAAGAAATCATCAAAAACCATCAAGTTTCAAAAACCGACACTATTACCTTTAAAAATTCTCCTCTATACATTCAGATTGACAATCAAAAACCAAGAGAAGTAAAAAACACAGCCAAGTTTCTGCAACGACTATTGTATATGAATACCGGATTAACGGTATATAAAACACCCAAAACTATCTTGGTCACATTGGGAGGTACAAGTGACCCCCAGAGCAATTATGCGGATCTTTCGAGAAGAATAAATGCTGCAGTTGATGCAAATTCTACAGATGTCGCTTATGATTTACTAAACAATGCAGGACCGACAACGGTTTACTTTGAAAGCATATTCGATAAAAAACTACAACAAACCAAACAAGAGCAAGAGCCTCTTGCCATAGATTTTATATCTCGTTTCACGAATGAACATACCGAAGTTTCTTTGGGAAGCACTATCCGATTCAAAAACTATTATATTTTCGGGTATTATGATATGTATGCCAAACAATACATTATGCGTAAGTTTACTGATGGATTTGACCCTTCGTTTTAACCCTGATTCCACTTTATAAATCCTGATGTTCCGTAAAATTGTACTGCTATAGAAAAGCTTTTATTCAAAAAAAGACATCCGTGAATATTTTTTTTTAACTTTACTAAAAACTAAACGCCATGCTATTAAAAAATATTGAAACAGCACTAAACAAACAAATTCGTATAGAAGCAGAATCTTCTCAAACCTATTTATCCATGGCTTGTTGGGCCGAGGTAAATGGACTGGAGGGAATCGCACAGTTTATGTACGCTCAATCGGATGAGGAGCGTTTGCACATGCTTAAATTGATCAAATACGTAAACGAACGTGGCGGCCATTCTCAAGTTACCGACTTGAAAGCCCCAAAAACAACATACGAAACCTTCAAAGGAATGTTTGAAGAACTATACAAACATGAAATTTTTGTTTCGGACTCTATCAATGAGTTGGTACATATTACGTTTGAAGAAAAAGATTACGCCACTCATAATTTCCTGCAATGGTATGTAGCAGAGCAAATTGAAGAAGAAGCAACAGCCAAATCAATTTTGGACAAAATCAACTTGATTGGCGACGACAAAGGAGGATTGTATCTTTTTGACCGAGACATTCAGCAGCTAACGGTTAATCGTTCTGGCCCAAAAGCATAAATTAGCTAAATTTTATTTAGTGTCTAAAGCATATTTATCCTACTATTAATCTTTTGCCAAATGAGTAAAAAAGATAAAAAAAAGGAAAAGAAAAAAGACAAAAAAAAACATCCTGAAAATATTAAGACAGCAAAAAAACTCAAATCAAAATGTTGTGAAAAATATAAAAAAGGGGAGGATCGTCGTTGTGATCGTTGCCCGATGTTTGATTTGCGCAAGAAAAAAAACAACCATTTATAAATAGAGTAAAAAAAGAGTCCCGCGGGACTCTTTTTTTTTATGGAAAAAACTTAAACCTACTTCCCTAGTAGCATAATCTCGCTAACCACCACTTCGGTGATGTATCGTTTTTCACCGTTCTTATCCTCGTAGCTACGGTGGGTTAGTTTTCCGTCTATGGCAATTTGTTTGCCTTTGGTTACGAATTTTTCAATAATCTCGGCAGTTTTTCCCCAGGCAACCACAGTGTGCCATTCGGTTTGGTCTACTCGTTCTCCTTTGTCATTTTTGTAACTGTCGTTAGTGGCGATAGTCAAATTGGCTAATTTTTTTCCTCCCTCAAAAGATTTGATTATAGGGTCATTTCCTGCGTTTCCGATTAATTGTACTCTGTTTTTCATGGCGTGTAAAATTTAAATGTTAGTGTGTATAAATTATTTTTTTTATTGTCATTGAAATTGACATTGCTATTGACATTGCTTTGTTTCATTTCGACAAGGCAAAGATGCGACGGCTTCCAAAAGTTATTCGGTTGCTAACTACTTACTTTCGGTTGTAATTATTTGTAACCGTTTGTAAATGGATTTTTTTGAGTATATTTGATTGATTCAAAGATTTTTAATTCGCGCAATAGAAACATAATTTATAATCAAATCTAGACTCTTTAAAATTAACAACAACAAAAATCATGGGGGATGAATTAGTAAAATACCTATTCCAAATCAGTATTGGTGGCTTAACTGCAGGAGGAATTATTATTTATTTAGGCAAAATTATAATAGGCAAAAGCTCAGAAGTTTTTTTAGAAACCCAGAAAAATAAAATTGAGATCCATAAAATTGAACATCAAGTTAAATATTCTAAACTTCACGAAGAAAGAGGAACAATAATAAAGGAATTATATGTGTCATTATTTAACCTTGAGAGTATGCTATCTTTAATTGCAGTTCAAAATGAATTAGATAAATGGCAATCTAAAGACATAACCCCTGAAAAAATGGCTGCTAAAAAATATCAAGAAACGAGAGAGTTTCTTGAAAAGAATAGACTCTACTTGAAACACGAACTTTGCGAAAAAATAATTAATTCACTAAATGATTGCTTAGCTCTAACAAGTAAAATGATTACTGCAAAAACAAGTGAAAATAAAAATATAAGCAGTGATGAAAGTATTGTTAAACAATGGAGATTTGAAGAAATAAAATCAGCTCAAAAAATCAAAGAACAAAGACTTGAACTTGCCGAAGTATTTAGAGAAATTATTGGTGTAAAATGATCAAAATCTATAATGGACTATTTCATTCTTATTTTTATAAATTATGTAAACAAGAATAAAATTGAAATGTTTAATCTACCAAATGAATTCTTTGATTCTAAAACCATAAATCCTAATTAGCCCTGATAGAGCCTATATCCTCGTAACGCAGCGGAGAGATAAAGGCGAAATATTTATATTCCCGAAAACAAATTTTTAAATATAAACTATGAGTAAAGCAGGAACCCATACCCACAAATAAAGCCTATTATTTGGCTCCGAAAAAAAAAGAAATAATGTTGAATTTAAAACGATGATATTATGAAAACCTGCCTCGAATGTGGAGATCCCATTGTAGGTCGCGAAGACAAGAAATTCTGTAGCGATGGTTGCCGGAATGCCTACAACAACAAAATAAATAAGGATAGCACTAATTATATGCGCAATATCAATAACAAATTGCGTAAAAATTACCGAATTTTGTCGGAACTGAATGCGAATGCCGACGGAAAATCGAAAACAACGCGAGCCAAGTTGATGAGCAAGGGTTTTGACTTTGAGTTTTTTACCAATATTTTGAATACCAAGTCCGGAAATACCTACTATTTCCTGTACGACCAAGGCTATATGGTTTTGGATAATGATTTTTATATGCTAGTTAAAAAAGATATTTAATACCCCAAATAATGAAAAAAAATTTCTCTTCTATTATTGTTGTCGCCTCTATCTTGTTGATTTTGGGATTCCTATTTGTAACTATGATGCCTTCTTGGTCGGCAGATGAAAACAAAAAAGTTACTGAGTTTTCGACCTCACGGGCTCTGGATCATATAAAAGCGATTGCCAAACAACCGCATTATGTAGGCACCCAAAACCACGAAGTGGTGGCCAATTATATTATTAAAGAACTTCAAAAACTAGGATTACAAACAACCGTTCAGGAAGGCTTTACGCTGAGTGATTGGGGGAATCTTGTAAAGTCTAAAAATATTATGTGCCGCATAAAAGGGACTGAAGGTGGCAAAGCATTGCTCCTACTCTCTCATTATGACAGCGCACCGCATTCATTTTCTCATGGGGCAAGTGACGACGCTTCTGGCGTGGCTACGATACTAGAAGGCGTTCGTGCTTTTTTGAATGCTAAAACCAAACACCAAAACGACATCATTATTCTGTTTACCGATGCAGAGGAATTGGGTTTGAATGGTGCTGCGCTTTTTATCACCGAACACCAATGGGCAAAAGAAGTGGGATTAGTATTGAATTTTGAAGCCCGTGGCTCTTCGGGACCGAGTTATATGTTGATGGAAACCAACAAAGGAAATGCGGGTTTGGTTAAGGAATTTGCCAAAGCGGGCGCTGAGTATCCAGTTTCGAATTCGTTGATGTATAGCATTTACAAAATGCTGCCCAATGACACCGACTTAACGGTTTTTAGAGAGCAAGGCAATATTCAAGGATTTAATTTTGCTTTTATAGACAGTCATTTTAATTACCATACCGCTCAGGATGATGTAGCGCATTTGGACAAAAGCACATTGAAACATCAAGGTTCGTATTTGATGCCGTTGCTGAATTATTTTTCGAATGCAAATTTAGACAATACTGCTGCAACCGAAGACTACGTTTACTTTACCATTCCATTTTCTTTCATCAGCTATCCTTTTGCTTGGGTACTGCCAATGACGCTAATAGCCGTAGGTTTGCTAATCATTTTAGTTTTTCTGGGCAAAGCCAAAAAGATGCTAAAATTGAATGAAATCATGAAAGGGTTTTTCCCGTTTTTGGGTGCTTTGATTTTTACGGGATTGATTACCTATTACGGTTGGAAAGCATTACTGTGGATCAATCCGCAATACAATGATTTACTTAACGGGTTTACCTATAATGGACACGATTATATTGCTGCCTTTGTATTCTTAAGCCTTTCAATTTGTTTTTTCTTTTATCAGATTGCTTCCAAACCAAAAGTGACGATGAACCATTATGTGATTCCGCTGTTATTTTGGATTGTGCTGAATGGATTTCTTGCCAACAGTTTGCCAGGCGCAGGATTCTTGATTATTCCTGTCTATTTTGGACTGGTTGCTTTTGCGGTTTTTGTGTTTAGTCAAAGGTCCAATTGGATTGTAAACCTCATTTGCGGGATTCCCGCCTTGTTGATCATTGCTCCGTTTATCCAAATGTTTCCTGTAGGTTTAGGATTGAAAGTATTGTTTGGTAGTGCAATTTTGACTGTTTTGACATTTACTTTACTCTTGCCAATTTTTGGGGCTTTCACAAAAAAAGGAAGCTGGTCTTTAATGCTGTTTATAATTGCGATAGTCTTTTTGGTAAAAGCCCAGTATAATTCAGGATATGAGCATGGCAAAGCAAAATCGAATAGTTTGGTATATCTCTATAATGCCGATACCAACAAAGCCAATTGGGTCACTTATGACACCAATCTGGATTCTTGGTCAAAAGGCTATTTGGGTGAAAATCCAAAACAAGCAAAAACATGGAATGATTTGAAGTTGTTTAGTAAATACCAGTCAGAATTCACATATGCCGCCGAAGCTCCCAACAAAGGGATCGCGAAACCAACCATTACTTTTCTACAAGACAGTGTGGTAGGATTCAAAAAATATTTGAAGATAAAAATTACCCCAAACAGAAAGGTCAATCGCTATGATATTTTTGCCGATGAAATTATGACGTTTTTCAATTTCAAAGCTAACGGGGCAATTCCTTTGGGTCAAAAAGGAACCGAGCTAGAAAGAAACGGAAAAAAACTATTGAGTTATTATGTAGTCAACAACGAACCGTTGGTATTACAATTTACACTAAACAGATCGACTGTACTGGATATGGATGTGATGGAAAGTTCTTTTGATTTAATGACCAATCCAATTTTTGCCATGAATCATAGGGAAGACTGGATGATGCCAACGCCTTTTGTTTTGAATGATGCGGTGGTCATTAGACAAAAAATAAAACCAACACCGAAAGTGGTTGCGCCTGTTGTTTCACCAGTTGTTAATCCTAAATTAGTACAACCGGTAATCGCCAAAGACAGTCTGCAAGTAAAACAAAATGGACTTTAACAAAACAACAATTTATGCCTGATTCTAAATTTAATTTACAGCCCAAGATATTAGAAAACGCTCAAGTAATAATGACTCCGCTCAAAGAAAGTGATTTTGAAATGCTCTATGAAGTAGCATCAGACCCTGAAATCTGGGAACAGCACCCCGCAAAAAACAGATACCAAAAAGAGGTGTTTCAGCTTTTTTTTGATGGTGCAGTTGAGTCTAAAAGTGCATTTTTAGTTTATGATTCAGCAACAGAGAAACTAATTGGCAGCACCCGTTATTATGATTTTGATTCCGAAAATTCTAAAATTGCCATTGGTTTTACCTTTTTGGCAAAAAAATACTGGGGAGGAAATCACAACAAAGCGATGAAACAATTACTTATTGATTATGCTTTCCAGCACGTAGATACGATAGCTTTTCATATAGGTGACACTAACATCCGATCCCAAAAAGCAGTTTCAAAAATTGGTGCGACCAAAATAGGCATTGTGGATTTTAATAATACTCCCCACTTTGAGTATCACATTCTGAAAAAGGACTGGGTGTGAGCTATAGGTAATACTGAATAGATTTTTCTTTAAGGTCATAAATTATGACCTTAAAGAATTTAAAAGTTCAATTTAATTAACAAGCA
This sequence comes from Flavobacterium laiguense, assembly GCF_003097655.1. Classification (GTDB taxonomy): domain Bacteria; phylum Bacteroidota; class Bacteroidia; order Flavobacteriales; family Flavobacteriaceae; genus Flavobacterium; species Flavobacterium laiguense. The sequence goes on along the minus strand of NZ_QCZH01000001.1, from coordinate 584,844 downwards.
CATTCAAATTTCGCTCCATCTTTTTTTCCTTGAGTACCCTCAGTAGCATATCCGTCAAATTTCCACCACTCGATACCTCCTAATAATTCTTTTACTTTGAATCCCAACTTGGTCATGTTCAAGGCACCTTTTGTAGAAGCATTGCAGCCTATTCCATCACAATACGTAACATATAAAACGTCTTTATCCAAATGACTGGTAGTTTCTGCACTCATTTCGCGATGCGGAATATTGATGGCATTGGGTATATGTTCTGCCTCAAATCCGAAAGCTTTTCGGGCATCGAGTACAATTACCTTTTGGCCATTGTTCAAGGCATCAAACAAATCGGACGTATCCATTTCAAATGCCAATTTGTTTTTATAGTGTTTAATTTGAGCTTCCATATAAACTGTTTTTTTAGATTATTTAATAATTCAAAAGTAAAACAACTTCATTTGCAATAAAAACGAAAAGAATTCATCTATTGCATGAATTCTTTTCATAGATAGCCATCTATATATTTTGTTCCTTTGTGAAAATAATTCTCAAGATGGAAATCAGACATTTAAAATTGATAAAAGCGATTGTCGAAGAAGGAAGTATCACAAAGGCAATTGACAAACTCCATTTGACACAATCGGCCTTAAGTCATCAACTCAAAGAAGCCGAATATCAAGTAGGCACAAAGCTGTTTTTGAGAACAAATAAAAAATTGACACTGACCAAAGCGGGAGAGAAAGTATACGGAATTGCAAATGAGATCCTAGATAAACTCTCTGAAACGGAACTACAAATCAAACAAATGGTTTATGGGGAATTTGGCGAAATCCGAATTAGCACGGAATGCTTTTCTAGTTACCATTGGTTGCCTTCGGTTTTAAAACAGTTTCATCATTTGTATCCCAATGTAGAATTGAAAATTGTAACCGAAGCCACTCATTATCCGCTACAAAAACTACTGGATAATGTAATTGATATTGGAATCGTGAGTGACCAAATCAAAGATGATAAAATAAAATACATTGAACTTTTTCAAGATGAAGTGGTGATGGTTGTATCTGAAAATCATTCTTGGGCCACTAAAAAATATGTAGTAGCCGAAGATTTTACAAATGAACATTTAATCATTCACTCCCTGCCATTAGAAACGGTTACCATACATCAAATGGTTTTGGCTCCAGCTAACATAACACCTAAAAAAGTTACGCCATTACCCCTTACCGAAGCATCAATCGAAATGGTTAAGGCTGATATGGGTGTCATGTCTATGGCAAAATGGGCTTTGCAACCATATTTAAAAAACAGCTCTATAAAGGCCGTTAAAATTGGGAAAAAAGGTCTAAAGCGAAAACATTTCATTGCTATAAGAACAGACAAGCCACAACCCGACTATTTCAATCAATTTATAACTTTTTTACAAACCGAAATTAACCTTCAATGAATTATTTAATACGAGAATGCCAACCTGATGATATAATTACAGTTGTTGATTTATGTCAAAAACACGCTGAATTCGAAAGAGCTACTTTTAATCCTGTTGGAAAAGAAGAAGGTCTTAAAAAGGCTTTGTTTGAGGAACAACCCAGATTATTTTGTTTGGTCGTAGAAAACAATAAAACTATTGTAGGATATGCGAGTTATACGATTGATTATTCAACTTGGGATGCCGAAAATTTTATGTATATGGATTGTTTATATCTCGAAGAAAAGGTTCGCGGCTCCGGTATCGGTGAAGCTATAATCGAAAAATTAAAGCAAATTGCAACAGCAAAAAACTGCATCAATATACAATGGCAAACCCCCAAATTCAATGAAAGAGCAATAAAATTTTATCATCGCATCGGAGGAACCGGAAAAGACAAAGTTCGTTTTTCTTTAGATTTATAAAAATCTTTTTTAAGTTACAAAAAATGAAACAAATAAGCATATTGGGTTGCGGTTGGTTGGGTTTTCCTTTGGCGAAAGCCTTACTAGAAAATGGCTTTTCTGTAAAGGGATCGACTACTTCAGAAGGCAAACTTGCTGAATTAAAAGCGTTGAACATTGATCCCTTTTTGGTTGCGCTTGACAGCAAAAGTATAACAGGCTCTATTGAAAATTTCCTTAGCGGAAGTAAAACTTTGGTTATTGATATCCCACCCCAATTGAGAGGGAAAAATAGTGATTCTGCAACTGCGAATGAAAAGGTATTTGTAGAAAAGATGAAAACACTGATTCCTTATATAGAAAAATCTAGGATTGAGAACGTTCTTTTTGTGAGTTCGACTTCGGTTTATGGCAAAGCCAATGGTACGATAACCGAAGAAACGATTGCAAAACCCGATACCGAAAGCGGCAAACAATTACTGGAAGTGGAAGCGCTTTTACTGAACAATCCAAACTTCAAAACAACAATTCTGCGTTTTGGCGGACTCATTGGCGAAGACCGAAATCCGATTACTTTTTTGGCTGGAAAAGAAAATTTGGAAAATCCGGAAGCGCCCATCAACTTTATCCATCAAGAAGATTGCATTGGGATAATCTTAAAAATCATAACTACTGATTCTTGGAACGAAATTTACAATGGAGTATGTCCATTTCATCCCACAAGAGAAACTTATTACACACAAAAAGCAACCGAATTAGTCTTACCTTTACCTCAATTTAATCACTCCAGGCCTTCTAATGGAAAACTCATTTTGAGTGACAAAGTAGAAACCGTTTTGGGTTACACCTTTATTAAAACCGAATTATAGTTGAGAACAAAAATAAAAACCGTTTTTAAATCCCGAGTCAATGCCATTGGATTGCCCATTTTGGCTTTGTGCTGGGTAAGTTTTTTTTGGGGTACTACTTGGCTGGCTTCCAAAGAAGGAGTCAAACACATGCCAGCACTCCAACTGGCTGCTATTAGACAATTTATTGCCGGATCATTATATCTTGCCTTTTTCTTATTTAAAAAAACACCCTGGCCCAAAGGAATACAATGGAAAAGCATCATCATTCTTAGTTTACTCAATTTTGTTTTAAGCAACGGGCTCAGCACTTGGGGTGTGAAATTCATCAGCAGCGGATTGGGCGCCATCATTGGCGCAATGGTTCCTGTATGGATCGTATTCATCAGTATTTTCAAAGGGGAAAGAATTACACGATTGGCCGTTTTGGGAATCTTGGTTTGTTTTGGAGGCGTTTGTGTTATCTTTTATGAGCATCTACTCGACTTTTTACAACCCGACTTTCAATTTGGTATAGTCCTTTCAATAGCAGCAACGATTACCTGGGCTTTTGGGACTTTATATACCAAGAAAAAAGCGGCTAGCTTCAATCCGTATTTTAGTTTGGGATTGCAAATGTTCATTTCCAGTATTTTCCTGTTTGCCTTTGTAGGCGCTACGGGCACGAGTATCCCCGTTTCTGAAATACCTGCTAATTCTTGGTGGTCTATTGCTTATTTGGTCATTATTGGCTCTGTATTAACCTTTATTGCGTTTATTTATGCCTTGCAAAAACTTCCGACCGAATTGAGTAGTGTCTATGCATATATCAACCCGATAGTAGCGGTTATTTTGGGTTCTTTTATTTTTGGAGAACCCTTAACCACGGCAATTATCTTTGGCGGAAGTGTTACTTTAATTGGATTGTATGTGATTAATTACGCCATGCGAAAAAAGAGATCTATTTAGTATTAATTTTAAAATGACATATTTATGAAAATCAAATTCTTTGTTTTAATTCCAACTTTTGTTGGGTTATCATTTGTCCATGCTCAACAAAAGCAGAACTACATTGTTCCGAACGAAAACTTGATAACCGAAAATATCGCTGCAATTCCAAGTGAACTTGCAAGTCAAGTTAAAAAATATTCTGAATCGAGAGGTGCCACTTTAGCAGAAATCCATCCTACAAGAAACGACATTATAATCAATACCCGTTTTGGATCGACTTCTCAATTGCATCTGGTTTCCCAACCCATGGGAGCTAGAAAACAAATCACCTTTTTTGACGAACCGGTAAGTGGTGCTACTTATGAACCTACCAAAGGGGAATATCTTATTTATTCTAAAGATATTGGTGGAAATGAATTTGGTCAATTGTTCAAATTGGATTTAAAAACACTCCAATCTACCTTGCTTACCGATGGTGGAAAATCTCAAAATGGCGGCGTAACTTGGCGTGAAGACGGAAAAGGATTTTACTATTCCTCTACCAAAAGAAATGGCGGAGACAGAGATATCTATTATATGGATCCAAACAACCCAAGTTCGAACAAGCTTATCCTTGAAGTAAAAGGTGGTGGTTGGGGAATCCATGATATTTCAAAAGACAATAAACAGCTATTGGTTGGCGAGGGCATTTCGGCAAATGAATCCCATTTGTGGTCATTGGATCTAGAAACTGGCAAACTAACTGAAATTACCGATCGGAAATCAAAAAGTATTGTTCAAACCAATGCTGAATATAGCAATACAGCGGATGAAATTTGGTATGTAACCGACCGTGACAATGAATTTGAACGACTGGCTACCCTGAATTTAAAAACAAAAAAAACAACCTATCATACTTCCAAAATTCCTTGGAACGTAGAACGATATTCCCTTTCTGAAGACAAGAAAACAATCGTATTTATAACCAATGAAGCGGGAATCAACAAAATGTACCTTATGAATACTGGAGACAAATCGTATTCTGAAGTCAAAAACATTCCTATTGGGCTTATAGCCGGAGCTGATTTCACCAAAGACAATCAGAGTATTTTCTTTGTACAATCAACGGCTCAATCGGCTGCCGATGTCTACAAATTAAACTTAAAAAGCGAAAAAATTGAGCAATGGACATCGAGTGAACTAGGCGAAATGCAACAATCGGACATGTCTACCCCAAAGTTCATCGAGTGGAAAAGCTTTGACAACTTAATGATTTCTGGTTTTTATTACCCAGCTTCACCAAAATTTACAGGAAAAAGACCCGTACTTATCAATATTCATGGTGGTCCCGAAGGACAATCTCAAGCGTCCTTTTTAGGTTCTAATAATTATTACACCAACGAAATGGGCGTTTCTCTAATTTTCCCGAATGTACGTGGATCCTCTGGCTTTGGAAAAACCTTTCTAGCAAAAGACAATGGATTTTTAAGAGAGGATTCCGTAAAAGATATTGGAGCATTACTAGACTGGATTGCACTTCAACCGGACTTAGACAAAGATAAAATAATGATTATGGGAGGTAGTTACGGTGGTTACATGAGCCTTGCTACTGCCTATCATTATGCGGACAAGCTAAAATGTTCTGTTGATGTTGTTGGAATCTCCAATTTCAATACGTTTTTAAAGAACACCGAAGAATACCGTAGGGATTTAAGAAGAGTAGAATATGGTGATGAAAGAGAAGAAAAGATGGCTGCTTTTTTCGAAAAGATGGCGCCATTAAACAATACGGATAAAATTAAAAAACCAATGTTTATCATTCAAGGGAAAAATGACCCAAGAGTTCCTGTTACAGAAGCCATTCAAATGCGTGACAAACTAAAAGCACAAGGGAATACCGTTTGGTATCTGGAAGCCAAAGATGAAGGCCATGGGTTTAAAAAGAAAGCCAATATCGATTATCAACGTCTTGCAGTAATCCGATTTATGCAGGAATATCTATTAAAATAAAGCCAAAAAAATCCCATTTGTCAACTATAGACAAATGGGATTTTTATTTTAATCTAACTGAATATTACCAGATTTTTACTCTTTTTTCTGGTGCTACATACATCCCGTCTCCAGGTTTAATATTGAAGGCCTCATAAAAAGAATCTAAATTTTGCAGTGGCACATAGGCTCTGTACATCCCAGGTGAATGTGGATCTGTTTTTACCAAAGTTTTTATTGATTCGTCACGCATTTTGGTTCTCCAAACGGTTGCCCAAGACATAAAAAAACGTTGTTCCGGCGTAAATCCATCTATTAATCCGGGATTGCCATTTTCTTTTAAATACAATTGTAATCCATCATAAGCGGCATTAGTGCCACCCAAATCTCCTATGTTTTCTCCCAAAGTAAATTTACCGTCGACATGAATTCCCGGTAATGGTTCTAAAGCACTGTATTGATCTGCTAGAGCACCTGTTAGTGCCGTGAATTGTTTTAAATCCTCTGGAGTCCACCAATCTACCAGATTTCCCTCTGCATTATAACGGGAACCTGAATCATCAAAACCATGAGAAATTTCATGACCGATTACAGCACCTATTCCGCCATAATTCACGGCTTCGTCTGCTTGATAATTGTAGAATGGAGGTTGCAAAATAGCTGCTGGAAATACAATTTCATTTATAGAAGGATTGTAATAGGCGTTTACCGTTTGTGGTGACATTCCCCATTTATCTTTATCTACAGGTTTGTTTAATTCCGCTATATTTTCATTGGTTCTCCAACGGGATAAAGCCATACTGTTGTCAAAAAAAGTACCGCCTTCTTCAGGACTCTTTAGAGTTAATGCGGAATAATCTTTCCATTTATCCGGATATCCTATTTTTATTCTAGATTTTTTTAATTTGGCAATAGCACTTAATTTTGTTTCAGCAGACATCCATTTCAAATTATTGATACGGTTTTCGAAAGCGACAAAAATATTTTTTATCATTTTCTCAGCTTTTACTTTAGCTTCTGCAGGAAACATTTTTTCAACATATAATTTCCCTAATGCTTCTCCAACAGAACCATTGATTACTTGCAGCGCCCTTTCGTCACTAGGTCTTTGTTTGATGGCTCCTGTTAAGGTTTTACCATAAAATTCCCAATTGGCATTTTCAAGATCTGTAGATAATAAAGAAGAAGACCTATTCAACAATGTCCAACGCATGTAGGCTTTCCAATCATCAATTTTGTTTTCTTTAAAAACACCTTCCAAAGCAACCATATATTTGGGTTGAGAAACAATCAATGAATCCACATTTTTAAATCCAATGCCTGTCAAATAACTATTCCAGTCAATGGATGGTGCTATTTTCTGAAGGTTTGAAACGGTCATAGGATTGTATGATTTCCTTCGGTCTCTGCGTTCTACTCTATCAAATCTTGGTTTTGACATTGCTATTTCTAAAGCCAAAATTCTTTCCGCATTCGTTTTGGCTACAGTCGGATTGTCCCCTAAAAACTGAAGCATTCGCGCCACATGCAAAACATATTTTTCTCTTTTTTCTTTTGAATCTTTTTCGTCAGAAACGTAATAATCGCGATCTGGAAGCCCTACACTTCCCGGGCTCACATAAATTACATTTCTATCGCTGTTTTTTGCATCCGTACCAGAACCAACACCAAAAAAGCCTAAACCCCCAATAGGATCCATTTCTATTAATAAATCTTGTACATTTTGGATGTTTTTTATACTATTAATTTTAGCCAAATATGGTTTTAATGGAGAAAGACCTTTTTTATTTCTTCCAACCGTATCCATAATCGTTTTATACAAATTAATTGCCTTTCCTTGATCTGTATTCGATTTATAGATTGGATTCTTAGATGCTTCCGCTAAAATTGCTAAGGCATCATTATCTGTTTTTTGGCGTAACTCATTAAAACTTCCCCAGGTAGTTTTGTCTGCTGGAATTTCAGTTTTGTTGAGCCATGTACCATTGACATATCTAAAAAAATCATCATTAGGTTTTATAGATGTATCCATAAAATTAACATTAATCCCAGGCTCTTTTGCAATATCTGATGTTTGTGACTGCACAACATTTAATCCAAAGATTGCAGGAATCACAAAAAACAATTTGTTCTTGCTTAATTTTTTCATTATTTATTTTAAATTAGTTAGTGTCCCAAAGTTATTAATAAAAATATTAAAAAAATGTTAATACAATTCGAAGTGACTTTTGCGAAATAGATTTCAATTAAAAAGGGCAACTTTTTTGTATTTTTGCACCAAATTAAAATTATGTCATCCATTTTAAAAAAATACCGAACCTATATTGGTATCGTTTTGATTTTTTCTATCATAACCCTTTACTTGTTTTATTCGGCATTAAAACCCAGTAAATCATTACCGATTTATAATCCCGCTGATGTAAACCCAGAATTGGTGGACAGTACCGTACAATACATTAGCAAATACCACACGATTGCCGATTTCTCTTTTGTGAATCAAAACGGAAAAACCATAACCCAAAAAGAGTATGAAGGCAAAATATACGTAGCCGACTTTTTCTTTACCACTTGTGGTTCTATTTGTCCCAAAATGACTACCAACCTGGTCGATGTACAAAAAGCAATAAAAAACAATCCAAAAGTAATGCTGCTTTCACACACCGTTTTCCCAGAAACTGATGATGTTCCCGCACTAAAGGCGTATGCTAAAAAATACGGTGTCATTGATGCAAAATGGAATCTAGTCACAGGCGATAAAAAAGAAATTTATACCATGGCCAGAAAATCATACTTGGCTGTAAAACTCGGTAAACCAGAGGAATTGTATGATATGGTGCATACTGAAAATTTTGTTTTGGTAGATCAAAAAAGACGCGTTCGTGGCTTTTATGACGGAACCAAAAAGGAAGATATACAGCGATTAATAGAAGATATTAATTGGCTTACTGCCAATGAAAAAAATGAGTAAAACTGATAATTATCACCTTTAATTATAATAAAAAATGTATTTTTGCAATCTTAATTCAATCTAAATAAGCTTTGCAGACAACGATACATTCTCTCAAAAAAGGGCAAAAAGCCATAATACTGGATTTTGATATCGATGTTATTCCATTAAAACTACTGGAAATGGGGTGTTTACCAGGCAATGAAGTCGAATTACTTCAAATTGCTCCTTTTGGAGACCCTTTGTACTTGAATATTAATGGTTCTCATCTTGCCATTCGTATCGAAACGGCAAAACAGATTGGAGTGGAACTCATTAAAAACAAAGAAAAATGAGTTTAAAAAATATCAATGTTGCATTAATTGGGAATCCAAACGTGGGGAAAACTTCGGTTTTCAACCAACTTACGGGTTTGAACCAGCAAGTAGGGAACTATCCCGGAATTACCGTAGAGAAAAAAATGGGTTTTTGTAAACTACCCAACAACATCAAAGCGAATATTCTCGATTTACCAGGAACCTATAGTTTAAACGCCAGTTCAATTGATGAGAGCGTTGTCATTGAACTTTTACTGAATAAAAACGACCGACTCTATCCAGACGTTGCTCTAGTGGTTACCGATGTAGAGAACCTAAAACGAAATTTACTTCTTTATACCCAAATAAAAGACCTTGAAATCCCTACTATTTTAGTCATTAATATGGCCGATCGAATGGAACATAAAGGTATTACTCTTGATATTCCTTATCTCGAAGAACACTTAAAAACCAAAATCGCACTGATTAGTTCCAGAAAAGGTCACGGAATAGAGGAATTAAAAAACCTGATTGTTAGTTATAAAACCATTTCAAGCGAACCTTGTTTGAATGCGTCGAGTATTGATGTCGAATATTTCAACAGTCTTCGTCATGCCTTTCCTAATCAGTTGTTATACAAACTGTGGTTGGTTATTACGCAAGATGTCAACTTTTTGAATCTGGAACGCAATGAGATCCATGGCTCGTTTACCAAATCGCATTCCGATTTGAAACGATTGCAACAAAAAGAAACCATCAAGCGCTATCAGTTTATTAATGATGTGCTAAAAGAGGGCTTAAAAGTAGATTCCAGTGTTGCCAAGGATTTTCGTAGTAAACTAGACCGTGTGCTTACCCACAAAATATGGGGTTACGTTATTTTCTTCCTCATTTTATTTGTGATTTTTCAATCTATTTTTGAATGGTCAAAAATTCCGATGGATTTTATTGACAGCACTTTTGCCACTTTAAGCACAATGGCGAGTGAACATTTGCCTTCGGGCGTGCTGACTAATTTGATTTCACAAGGAATAATTCCAGGAATCGGCGGAATTTTGATTTTCATTCCACAAATTGCCTTCTTGTTTTTATTCATTTCATTACTCGAAGAAAGCGGCTATATGAGTCGTGTGGTCTTCTTGATGGACAAAATCATGCGTAGATTTGGATTGTCAGGTAAGAGTGTAGTTCCCCTAATTTCGGGAACAGCCTGTGCCATTCCGGCCATTATGGCGACTCGAAACATCGAAAACTGGAAAGAACGTTTAATTACTATACTGGTAACTCCTTTTACAACCTGCTCGGCTCGATTGCCCGTTTATGCCATTATTATCGGATTGGTTATTCCAGACACTTATGTTTTAGGAATACTAAATATACAAGGATTAACCTTAATGCTTTTATATGTTATTGGTTTCGGAACGGCAATATTGGCTGCGTATATTTTGAATCTTATTTTAAAAGTAAAAGGCAAAACATTCTTCGTGGTTGAAATGCCCAACTATAAATTGCCAATGTTCAAGAATGTGGCCATCAACGTGATTGAGAAAACAAAAGCCTTTGTTTCTGGCGCCGGTAAAATCATTCTGGCAATATCGGTCATATTATGGTTTTTGGCCTCCTACGGCCCCGGAAAACAGTTTAAAAACGCCGAACAAATAATAAAAGAGAATACCAAAGCACATCCGTTGTCTCCAACCGAGTTCAATAATGCTGTTGCATCACAAAAGCTCGAAAACTCTTATATCGGACTTATGGGAAAAACCATCGAACCCGTAATTTCCCCTTTGGGTTATGATTGGAAGATCGGTATTGCCATCATCAGCTCGTTTGCGGCAAGAGAAGTATTTGTAGGCACGTTGGCAACCATCTACAGCGTGGGCGGAACCGACAATGAAACCACTATAAAAAACAAAATGGCTGCAGAAGTGAATCCTATAACAGGCCAAAAGATATTCAATTTTGCGTCGGGTATCTCATTGCTTTTATTCTATGCCTTTGCCATGCAATGTGCCAGTACACTAGCCATAACCAAAAAAGAAACCAACTCTTGGAAATGGCCTGCTGGTCAACTTGTTTTCATGAGTACATTGGCCTATTTGGTGGCATTAATAGCTTTTCAAATTCTAAAATAGGGTATTATGATTCAAGAAATAATAGCTTTTATTATTCTAATTTTGGCACTTGCTTTTTTGATTCGAAAGTTTTTCTTCAAAAAAAAATCGGATAAAAACTGCGGAAGTGGTGATAATTGTGGGTGTAGTTAATTTTTTTTTAAATTTAAAAACAAAATTAACAATTCCTATCAAAATGAGCTTACTTTATTATTAGCAGTAATAATTTACAGCGGATTTCTAAAGCGTATCTTAAGTCCCTATTTTTTAAAATAAACTTCCCTCATTTGAACTCTCCGTTTAAAAAACGCCTTCATTACTAAGATTCAACCCTACAATAGATACTAATTAATCGAATTTCTAGTACAAAAACCATTTCATTTCGTTTTTTTATCTTAAATTTAGGTCATTAATTTTCAATTGCTTAATGCCTAAATTTAAAAAAACTGAATATTATGAAAAAAATGTTTATTAAAGGAATAGTTGTATCAAGTGTATTGTTAGTATTTATTTCCTGTAAAAAAGAAGAACCCCTAGCAGCGGTTATAGACACTAACCAAATCAAAGAGGAAATTCAAGCCAAAGAAAATGAATTTGCGGCTACTTATAATGCTGGAATCATGAAAAGCATAGGATACTATGCCGATGATGCCGTAACCTATCCACAAAACAGCCAACCAATAGTGGGTAAAGCAGCAATAGTTGAGTACTTAAAAACCCATAGAGATACTATTTCCGTAGGCCACAAAATTTCATTTAAAACCAACGAAGTTTTTGCGTCAAATGACGGAGCCCAAGTGGTTGAAGTTGGCTATTATAAAGTAGTGGATTCTACTGATGTAATTGTAAATTCGGGAAATTACATGAGCTTATTTGTAAGAAAAGACGGCAAATATTTTTGCCTAAGAGACATGAGCTCCTCCGATTTACCAGACTAATAAAAAACACCCCATATATACAAAGACTGTCAGACAACTTTTTTGAGCAGTCTTTTTAAACGTTAACAAACTGCGCCTGCTGTTTTGAATTCACAAATGGATTATTTTAAAAACCAACAATAATACATCATTGCGAATCTCTTTTTAGCACATAAAAAAACCTGATAACACAGTATTTGTTATCAGGTTTTTTTTATGTTTATACGTCATTGTTTTCAAATAAAACCGGCAATATTAACGTCTTCTTCCGCCGCCACCGCCGCCACCGCCGCCACCTCTGTAACCACCGCCACCGCCACCAGATCGATATCCCCCACTACTGTTTCCACTCCTATTATAACTTGAACTAGAACGTGAAGAACTCATTGAATTGGAAGTTGACGGCCTAGATGAAGCAGAAGATTTACTGGCATCACGGGTTGAAGCAGAAGCTTTACTGGCATCACGCGTTGAACCAGAAGATTTGTTGACATCTCGAGTTGAAGCAGAAGGCTTATTTGCATCACGTGTAGAAGTGTTATTTCTTTTGCCATCACGTGTAGAAGCATTATTTCTATTATTATTTACGTTATTGTGCGAAATAGTATTAGAACTGTTTCTGCTATTGTTATTATAATTATTGTAACTATTATGATTAACATAAACATTTGTATTATGATATCCATAACCTCCCCCATGATAATGATAATAATTATGACGATAAATCCCTACAGCCATGACCGCAAAAGCCGTATAATAAGGTGGGTAATAACCATAATAATAAGGCGGATAATAGGGAACATATACCGGTGAATAAACATACTGTACAATTGGCACTTGTTCTACTATAACTGTCGTAGTCGACGCTGGTACATTCACGGTAACTGGATCAGATCCCGTATAGGCTGGGTTGGCCGTAACTCCACTACTTCCTTTTGGGGTAGGCTCAACAATATAGTCCTTTCCATACAAATTTTTGTCGCCAACTATCTGCAAGCTTATCTTTTTATTTTTGTCTTTTGAGACTAAAATAACGGCAACATCCTGAGTTTCCGTTTTACTTATTGGATCTCTAAGTATAAAAGTAAAATCATCACCATCTTTTTTGGTTTCCACTTTAATAAAATCTACTTTTTTATCATCGTTTAAATCTAAATTGTTAATCTTGGTTTTTTCATCATTCAATGACTTTTCAAAATCCTCGATTGTCTTTGATTTCTGAAAAAGATCCAAAACGGCATAAAGATCCAAATTATCCCCAGGAAGACCTAATTCTCCAGTTGAACCCTCTGTTTGTGAAAAAGCAGTCAAGCTAGATAAACTTAATACTATTGCTAAAAATGTTATAAACCTCATTTTCATGTTTGTGTAATTTTAAAATAAACAAAATTTAACGCTACTATTGAACAACAAAAGGGAAACCTCTATGTTTTTACGCTTCAATCATATTGTAAATATAGCAAACAAAACTTAATAAATTATGACCCCGATGGAATATCTTGAACCAAGAGAAAGGAAATAACCGCTTTACAACTTCTATTCACCTCACACTGGTAAAGTTTTTTTTTGACAAATTAAAAAAGAACACACCCAAAATCTCAATGTGTTCCTTTTGAAATTATTGAGTATCGAACTTTTAAAACCCTCGATAATGCCTAAGTAAAGGTTTTGAAATAAACCATTTACTAAACCAACTTCACAAATAAATTACTCGCTATTTTATTCGAAATAGCCAATTCAGTGCCATTTACTTTAATTTTCAGTGACAAATCGAAGGTTTCTTTAGCCACAACTTCAATTTTAGAACCCAAACCAATTTGTTGTTTATCCAGGTATTTCAAGAAATCAGAAGAATTGTCCTTTACTCCAACACATATTCCGGTTTGATTCCCCACTAACTCCGAAAGCAATTGCTTTTCTATAGTCACCATACGTCCTAACGCATCGGGAATAGGATCTCCGTGTGGATCTTCGGTGGGGTTACCCAGAAAATCATCCAATTTATTGATGAGTTTCTCCGATTTTATGTGCTCGAGTTGTTCGGCAATATCATGCACTTCATCCCAAGAAAAATCAAGTTTTTCGACCAAGAACACTTCCCATAAACGGTGTTTCCTCACGATCATTTTGGCGGCCAGCTTACCATTTTCAGTTAGGGAAACTCCTTGGTATTTTTTGTAGTTTACCAAGTCCTTTTCGGCCAACTTTTTAAGCATATCGGTAACCGAAGAAGCTTTGGTTTCCATCATTTCAGCAATGGCATTGGTACTAACTTCGGAATCTAATCGAGTGGTAAGATGGTATATGGCTTTTAGGTAATTTTCTTCGGAAAAAGTCATTTGATTTGTGATTGTAGATTTTAGATTACTGATTTTAGAAGTAAAAATTTAACACCAATATCTTAATACTTGATACAAAATACTTAATACTATCTTTAATTTTTTACAATAAACAAAGGTATAGAAATTTTGTGGCGTAGTTTATCTACTGTGGTACCAAAAATCAAATCTTTCAAGCCCGTATGTCCATGTGTTCCCATGACCAAAATATCAAAATTCCCACTGTTTATTATCGTTGGGATAATTTTGGCAGGATCTCCAAACCCTAATTGAGTCTCAACTTTAAAACCTTTTTGCGAAAGCATCTCTTTGTATTCATGCAAAAGCGTTTCATCAATGCTAGTTTCATGATCATCGGCTTCATCACCATACATCATGGCGCCAACAGTTTCAACCACATGCATCAAAGTGTATTTGGCATCCATTCCACCCAATTCGAAAGCGTGGTTTAATGCAGCTTCATCGGCTGTAGAAAAATCGACTGAAACGGCAATATTCTTATAGGAATAGGTTTCAGTTGGAGTAAATTTTAAGGACAAAAGATGCGGAGAATGATTTTCGATTGCAGGTTTTGACTTGCTGACAAAAGGTTCGAAGACTATATAAAGCAATAAAATCAAAAAACTAATTGCCAAAGGCACTACCGTCAACCAAAGAATTAATGGATTTTCTGAAGTTTCTAACCACCCTTGAATTTCCGAATAAACCAATTTAGCGTTGAGCGAAACAATAATCAAAGCCACTATCCATGAAGCAACTTGCGTGGTTCTGCTAATATGAAATCCTTTCATTTTTCTTTTATCACTCACAAAATGAATAAGCGGAATGATAGCAAATCCCAATTGTAAACTTAAAATTACCTGACTTAGAATCAACATTTTTCCGGTTACGCTTTCGCCAAAAATTAAAATAACAATTACGGCAGGTACAATCGCAATTAAGCGCGTAATAATTCGACGGACCCAAGGCTGAATGCGTAAATTCAAATAGCCTTCCATCACAATTTGTCCCGCTAAGGTTCCGGTAACCGTAGAACTTTGTCCCGCAGCTATTAAGGCCACCGCAAATAAAATGGGTGCCCACTTAGTTCCTAACATAGGCTGCAGAAAACGGTGAGCATCTTGAATTTCGGCCACTTCGAACATTCCGTTTTTATAGAATGTGGCTGCCGCCAAAATTAAAATAGCCGCATTCACGAAGAAAGCCATGTTTAGGGCGATCGTAGAATCTATAAAATTATATTTTATGGCTTGTTTGATGCCTTTTGGACTTCGATCGAATTTTCTGGTTTGCACCAAAGAGGAATGCAGGTACAAATTGTGAGGCATTACCGTGGCCCCAATGATCCCAATAGCAATATAAAGTGCCGATTCATTGGGTAAAGAAGGAATCAAGCCATAAATCACTTTCCCCATTTCGGGTTGCGCAAATATCATTTCGAATATAAAGGAGAATCCAATAATCATAACGAGTACTATGATAAACGCTTCCATTTTACGAATCCCTTTATTGATTAGAAAAAGCAATAAAAAAGTATCCAAAACAGTGATCATAACCGCTTCTATCAACGGGATTCCAAACAATAAATTGATACCAATGGCCATTCCTAAAACCTCTGCCAGATCGCAGGCAGCAATGGCAATTTCGGCAAGAAAATAAAGAATGAAATTAATGAATTTCGAATAGGTTTCTCGAGAGGCCTGCGCCAAATCACGCTGGGTAACGATTCCCAATCGAGCACTTAAGCTTTGCAGCAGCAGTGCCATTAAATTACTCATCAGCAATACCCACAATAAGGCATATCCAAACTGACTTCCTCCCGCTATGTCTGTCGCCCAATTTCCCGGATCCATATAGCCAACGCTGACCAAATAGGCTGGCCCAAAAAAGGCTAATATTTTTCTGAATACTGTTGTTTTATTTTGTGTAGTGACCGATTGGTTTACTTCTTCTAGTGATTTGGACATTTTTAAACATTTAAAAAACAAATATATAAAATAACTTTACAGTAATGAAATATTTTTTTTAGATTTGCCTAAAATTAATTTTGAATTAAATGAAAAAAATATTTATTGCGGTTGCTTTGTTTCTAATTCAAGCTGTACACTCACAAGAAAACATATCAATCATTGGATTGATTACCCATAAAACTGCTACCGTTGAAAAAGCATCTATTGAAATATTAGACACGAGTTTTGAAAAACAAACAGACAGCCTTGGCACTTACACCTTTTGGGATATACCTCAAGGGAATTACAAAATACAAGTTTCGACAACCGGATTTAAAACCCAGAGAAAAAGCATTTCTATAAAAACTAAAGAGAAAGTTCAACTGAATTTTGAACTGCAACCAGACGACAACGAACTGAATGAAGTAGTAGTTTCAGGAACTTTGAAGGCCATAAAACGACTAGAAAGTGCTGTTCCTGTAGAAGTGTACACTCCCGTATTCTTCAAGAAAAATCCAACGGCTAGTATTTACGAGGCGTTACAAAATGTAAACGGAGTAAGACCGCAACTCAACTGCGGCGTTTGTAACACTGGAGATATTCACATCAATGGACTTGAGGGCCCCTATACCTCGGTAATGATAGACGGAATGCCTATTGTCAGTAGTTTGTCAACCGTTTACGGGTTGTCTGGAATTCCAAATTCATTGGTAGAACGAATCGAAATTGTAAAAGGTCCTGCCTCTTCCTTGTATGGAAGTGAAGCTGTAGGAGGCTTAATTAACATTATCACCAAAAACCCAAGTAATGCTCCCCTCTTTTCAGCCGATGTATTTACAACCTCTTGGCTAGAGACCAATGCCGATTTGGGAGTGAAATTTAATATTACTAAAAAAGCAACTTCGCTATTAGGATTGAATTACTACAATTACAACCAAACAATTGACAATGACCATGATGGGTTTACGGATGTAACTGCACAAAATAGAATTTCGCTTTTTAACAAATGGAATTTCTCTCGAGAACAAAACCGATTATTCACAATTGCCGTTCGAGGTATGTACGAAGATCGTTGGGGTGGAGATATACATTGGGAGAAAAAATACCGTGGAGGAGATGAAATTTACGGCGAGAGCATTTATACAAAAAGAGGAGAGCTTTTAGGGAGCTATCAACTGCCAACAACCGAAAAATTAATGTTGGCTTTTTCTGGAACGGTTCATTATCAAGACAGTCGCTATGGCACAACCTCTTATATTGCAAATCAAAAAATTGGATTCCTTCAACTTACATGGGACAAAAAAACAGGAAAAAACGATTTACTTACCGGAATAGCCTCTCGCTATACATACTATGATGACAACACACAATCTACCGCACTTTTAAACGAAAACAATCCCGAAAAAACATGGCTCCCTGGTATTTTTGTTCAAGATGAAATTGCTTTTAGCGAGAAACACAAAGTATTATTGGGATTACGATATGATTACAATTCCATACACGGAAATATTTTAACGCCTCGAATGGCCTATAAATTAAAAATAAATGAAAACAATATCCTGCGTTTTAATGCAGGAACCGGTTTTAGGGTAGTCAATTTATTTACTGAAGACCACGCCGCATTGACAGGGTCACGAGAAGTCGTAATTGCCAATAATCTGAATCCTGAAAAATCAATGAACGCCAATTTGAATTATATAAAGAAAATCTACTTAAATAATGGCACTTTTATAGGAATTGAAACCACCGCTTTTTATACCCAATTCAGTAATAAAATAGTATCGGATTATGCAACTGACCCTAACAAAATCATTTATGACAACATTGATGGTTATGCTTTGAGCCAAGGAATCAGTTGTAATACTGATATCAATTTCACCAATGGATTAAAATTCATATTAGGAGCTACGTATATGGATGTCTCCAATGTGGAAAATGGCATAAAAACAAGACCCTACCTAACAGAGAATTTCACGGCTACTTGGAGTGTATCCTATAAAATAAACAAAATAAATCTCGCCATAGACTACACAGGAAATGTGTACAGTCCGATGAAATTGCCGTTGTTGAGCGAGACAGACCCCCGCAATCCATACTCTCCTTGGTACAGTTTACAAAACATACAGTTAACCTACACCGGAATTAAAGGTTTTGAACTATATGCCGGCATCAAAAACCTACTTAACTTTACTCCAAAACAAAACAATCCTTTCCTGATTTCCAGAACCGAAGATCCTTTTGACAAAAATGTACAATATGATTCGAACGGAAAAGTATTGGTAACACCAGCCAATCCCTATGGGTTGACATTTGACACAACTTATGTTTACGGACCCAATCAAGGGATTAGAGGTTTCTTCGGACTGCGCTATAATTTATTTTAAAACTTTTGAAGAAGCAGAAACATTAGGCTTTTTGGGAAAGAAGAATCCTGCTCTCCGTTTTATCTTTGCTTTTTTAAAGAAAAAAAGCAAAGGATATCACTGCGATCAGGGCTAAGGGAAAAACATATTACTTCTTTGCCATCACTTACAAATACAAACAAATTTTAAATGAAAAAATGGATCTACATACTAATGATTTTCTTTTGGACGATTCCATCTGGTTTTGCCCAATTGAAAACCTATGCTTTTGAAGAAGCCGAAAAATTATCCAAAGAAAACCCAAAACCTTTAGTAATTTTCATCCATACAACCTGGTGTAACTACTGCAAAATGATGGAAAATTCAACTTTCAAAAACATTGAAATCATTACTCTTTTAAACGAAAATTTCTACTTTATTTCATTCGATGCCGAAAGCAAAGAAGACATACAGTTCAATAATCATACATTTGAATTTCAACCAAATGGACAAAACACAGGAATTCATGAACTTGCCACAGCATTAGCGACCATTAATTCTCAAGTAATTTACCCTACTCTTACTATTTTACAGCCTGATTTTTCAATAGTGTTCCAAAAGCATTCTTTTCTAAACAGCAAAGACTTACTATCCATTCTAAAAAAGATAAAATAATGAGTTGTTTTACATAAGTAGTCTACTCATAATTTGAATTGGTTTTTAAGGTTAAAACATTTAGATTTACATATCAATTGAACTTACATCTTTTAAGTTGTATATCAATCTTTTTAAACTTGATTAAATGTTAACAACCAAACCTTGATTTACTCAGAAAACTTATCCAATTATTTCAAAGGTTTCAATATTGAAGGCTTTGAAATGACAAAGCAAAACTTAAACCTATCCGAGTTCAATTTTGAAGAAGATATGGTTTTGTTTTTCGATATTGAAGAAAACAACCATTTTCTTGGGAATTATCTAAAATCAAATTACCATCTGCTTTTCGAACGATTTACTAAGATTGACAAGAAATTTATTTACTTGTCAAAAATTCAAATCCAAACCGATACCATTGAAGAAATCATTAAATACTACTTACCACACTTAAACTACATTAAAGGCTTATTAAGTTCGTCATTACTTAATTCTACATATTGTAAAACTATCTTAAATAGTTTGGGCTACAATGGCAATATTCAATCCGGGTTCTTATTAAAAAAGGACAATTTGTTTTATTTAATTGAATGTGATGATCTTCATTTTTCCAACCTTAATCTAAAACCTTTTGAAAGATTATTTGAATTCCTGAATGAGGAATTTATTACCATAAGTAATTCCCTTGATAACCTTGCTTTTTCAAGAAGGGAATTCCAAAAAACAGATCCTTTTGAGGGATTAGATGAAGAAACAGTAGCCAAAATAAAGCAAATAGAGGCACAACTAAAAGACTTGAAAAACAATGGACAACTTTTATATGCTTTGCCTATTCTTAAAAACATCATCAACAACACCGCTGATGAAATCGATTTGAAATCAGTCAGCAAAATTAATATTGATACTGATTTTAGAATTTCACTACCGTATTTTGGCAACGTCGAAATCCCTCTAAGCCACTTAACAAAGTCAATTTACATATTGTTTTACAATCATCCGGAAGGAATAAATATCAAGCAATTACACTTGTACAAAAAAGAGTTAGAACAACTTTATTCAAAAATATCCTATCAGGCTGATTATGATAAAATGTTGCAAAGTATAGATGATTTGACCGACCTTAACAGCAAGGCAATTTACACACATATATCCAGAATAAAATCAGCATTTTACAAGCTTATGGATAAACAATATGCTGATAATTACATCATATCAGGCAGCGGTTTTGGGAGCGATGTCAAAAGAATACCAATATTAAAACCAAAAGAAAACGAACCGGAAACCTATAAAGGCCAACCTTTTTAGTTTGCAAATTTGCAGAAAACAATAATGTCTCATTCTAGTTAATATGTTTGCGTTACAAAACTTAAAGAGCAAATAAAATGAGAAAAAAATTATTAGAATTCGCAAACAAAAGCAATATAAAAAACATGTTTAAAAGCAGTTTGATGGCTGTCATGCTGACATTAATATACAGTTGTAGTAAAGATGAAGAAACCACCAATTCACAAACGCCGGATAATTTATATCAAACGGAATGGACATGCACAGAAATAGAAGCCTTCGATCTTTACTTTTCAAATCCAAACACCCAAGTATCAATGTGGTATCCCCAACAAAGTTTAATCTTAGGAACTTATAAATACACCAAACCAAATTTTACACTTAATTTTGCAGGACAATGCAGTAAAATTGAAAATATGTTTAATTGTGAAATTAAAGGTGTCGTAGAAGGGAATACATTGAAAGTCACGGATAAAAATGGTAAAGATTGGAAGTTTGTTAGAAAGATAGATTGACTTCAAAATAAACTAATTAGGTAATAATAAAAAAATGAGCTACAAGAAAATAAATTTAAGAATGGAAGGAAATCGATGTTTTGACACCTATCGATTTATAAACTATTCTAATCCGAATTTTGATGAGAAATTTAATAGAGGAACAAACGGATTCGTTGATACAGAGCTTATTTTTGATAAAAATGATAGACTGCTAATTTTTAATGGTGAAAAATTATACTATAACGAATTAGGGAAACTATCTCAAATTATTACTGAAGGGTCAGATGAACATCACGACTATTGGACTTGCCTAACTACATTTGAATATTTTGATGAAGACGCAGTTTTAAAAAAAACTATGCTTATAAAAACAGAAACTTTTTTTAGTGCAAATAATATAGCTACACAATACGGTACTGAAACTCCAATAAATCAAAATAAATTAATTAGATCGGAAATAATTACGAATAAGGAGGTCGAAGATTTGTTACATAGAAAATTATATTTCTATAATGAGTTAAATTATGATTTATTCAAACTAAAACCAACGGAAAAAATAACGGATGAAGATGATTATTTTATATCAACAACTACAGAAATCATCACAGAGTTTGGAAATAAAATGATTGATAAAAAAAAGTATTTTAAAAATAAATTTCATGATGAGTATAGTAATTTACTATATGAAATGGAATTATCTTATGAGTGTATTGATGATAGCGAAATGGCGTTATTAGATTCTTCTAAACTTGAAGAATTTTATGATGAGATCAATTTTTTACAATTAAATTTTTTTGGAAAACAAACTTACAATTACAATCAGGATGGTAAATTAAATTATTTAGAAGATGATTATCAAATAGCAGTAATAGAATTAAATATTATTGGAAATACAAAATTTGAAAATGCAATAGTTATTGACAAAAGAACTAAAACTATTGCTAATTGGTATAGCTTATCTGAAACAAGAATAGATTCTATAGAAAAATATAAATATTAACGGAAGTTATACTAAACTATTCATTCAAAAACACTTTGATTTAGTTAGCTAACCTCTTTTTACTTATCCTCAATGAATAAAAAATACTATACTCTTATTCTTAATGATTCTCAACATATAAAGCAAACAGCATCAATTGAAAAAATTGACTTAAAAAAAATAATTTATGTAATAGAATCCAATTGGAAGTTTGATTCTGCATCTAAAAATAATAACTTCTATAAGCATATTATAAAAAATAATTCAATACAAGATATTATCGGTAATTTTATGGTTTTAGACGATATCAAATGTTCTTTTGAAGGAGATGAGACTTGGAGTGTTGTAATTAAGCCTAATCATTATGCTGTATGTCAAAAAGTAAAAATAACTGATAAATTAGATTTTGAAAAAGTAATCCCATTCGACAATTCGGAGCATTCTGAAGTGTTTTTCAAAGAACTGTTATCCTATGTCGAAAAATTAAACAAGTACGGAACTCATATTGCAATAGAAGACATTAATTATCGTGATAAAACAATAACTCGACTTGAATCTAAAATTTTGGATTTACAAAAGCAACTGAAATTTAATCATAAATAGTTACGAAATGTAAAGTATTTCCCTTAGTAAATAAACTGTAAAATTATTATTCATAAATTTTGAATAATGATTTTTAGACCTTAAACAAATTTCAAGGATGAGTTATTTAAACCAAATCTCAGAATTAACCGAAAAGTCAAATAACAAATCGCTAACAATTACTTATGTTAAAAATTGGCTAAACAAAAATTGGGGATTGTACTTAAATACAGTTGACAATTATAGATGTAGTCAATTCATTTTGCCTTGTATGTGTTGTACAAGAGGAAACGATTGCTTATTCATTGATATTTATAAGACTTTAAGTAAACATCTAGAAAAAAACAATGATATTGAAGGCAAGATTCAATTACTCAAAATCGAACTAGCAGAATATAATTCAATTGCAAACGACCTTGAAAAAACAAAAAAATGGCTTAAACGAAACCTTGAAAAAGGATTAGATACGGATTCAGAGTACTATGCAACACCAATAAAATCATTTTCATTCCTGAACGGAAGAGATCCTTATGTTAAATTTTTAAACGAGAATGATTCAAATTATGCTCGTATCAAAATCAACTTTGATAATGAAAATGACTTTGAAATTCTTTATGAATTTTACAATTTGTTTAATATGTTGTTTTTCGAAAAAAAGATATTGCCTAATGAATATGAAAAATTCAAATCAGACATTAATAAATACTTTGAATAAGATCAAAGCACACATTGAAATAAGTCCTGATAGAGCATTCTATGATAAATAACAAATGATTTTAAAAGTTCAAAATCAAACTATAACAAAACTTTATACTTCAAATTAAGTTCTTGCAACTAAACTTTGTAACTTTGCAGCTCAAAAGTTAAACTTAAAATAAAAAATATGTATCCAGAAGAAATGGTAAAACCAATGCAGGCTGAATTAACAGTCGCTGGTTTTCAAGAATTACATACTGTAGAAGCTGTAGAAAACGCAATAAAATCAGCAGGAACAACACTTGTAGTAGTAAACTCTGTATGTGGTTGTGCTGCTAGAAATGCACGTCCGGGAGCAAAAATGAGTTTAGATAATGCAAAAAAACCTTCAAACCTAGTAACTGTTTTTGCAGGAGTAGATAGAGAAGCTGTAGAAGCTGCAAGAGGATTTATGTTTCCTTTCCCTCCTTCTTCACCAAGTATTGCCTTGTTCAAAGATGGTGAATTGGTTCACATGTTAGAGCGTCACCACATTGAAGGGCGTCCAGCAGAAACTATTGCAGAAAACTTAAAAGATGCTTTCAACGAGTATTGCTAAGCTTTAAAATGCATCAAATCAAAAAACCATCCAGAAACGGATGGTTTTTTTTTGATTCTAATGGTTGCCTAAATTAAAAATAATTCAATGCTTATTTCTCGTGTAACTGTTTATAAAGTGTAATTATTGGTTTTTGATTCAATCGGATAAATCCTTTTTCCGGTCGGTCAAGTGCAAGAATCAACCACATCAATGAAGCAAAAATAACAGAAATTAAAACGGCAACAATGTTATTTTTCTTACCCGAAATCCCAAACTGATAACCCAGTATAAACATTGAAAAAAAAGTGATAATGCCTAAAATACATAGAATAGCAAATGGAATGCGATACTCAAAAGTATAGGTAACCCGATGATTGTATATCTCATTCAAATCATTTGTAGATGACATATAAAGAGAATAGGCTTCCGAACTCCGATCTATAGCTCCCAACGCTTCTGAATAACGCCAAAGCGTATCCAAAATCACTTGAGATCTGCTTTTTAAGTATGCTATTTTTTGAGGTGTTATATCATCAACTATTGAAGCACGCAAATCGGTATATTCAATCAATAGTTTTCTCGTATTCGATTTGTAAGGCTCCGGTATTAGTCCGGCACGCAAATAAGTAGTACGAATAGTTGTTACCTCATCAAGCAAAAGTTTTTTGCGTTCGTTATAGCGGTTATCGACAATTTGAAAAGTAAACGCCAACATGAAAGCCAACAAACCAAGTGACGCACCAACGACAGATCCAACAGGAGCATCGCTTACTTTAACAGCCTTTGTTTTTAAATAAAGCCCGTATCGCTGACCTAAAAGAATTGGAACTAGCACACAAAAAAAAGGAATTAGGTACATTACCAGATTCTGAAGTATATAATAATCCATCATAATCAATTCATTTAGTTATATTTAACACATAAATTTACAATTATTTACACACACTTCATTAAAAACAATCAAATTTTGACAATGTTGTAGAATAGAAGTCTTGTCAGAAAATGATTTAAACAAAAAACCACGCAAATTGCGTGGTTTTCTAATTATGATTTTAATGGATTTTTAATTCCAACCTCCTCCTAAAGCTCTATACAATTGTATCATTGAACTAAGTTGACTTTGCGTTAACTGGGAAAGACTCAGTTCAGCATCAAATAGGGAACGTTGCACTTCTAAAACTTCCAAGTAAGAAACATAACCATTATAATATCTGGCATCCGATAATTCCAAGTTCTTCCTAGCGGCAAGTACCTGTTTGTTTCGAGCTGCCCATTCTTCCTTGTAGGTTCTCACATTTTGTAACGCTTGCTCCACTTCTGCAACAGCCACAATACAGGTCTTTTGATATGACAGTTTCGATTCTTCGGCAATTTGTCTATAGATGTCTACTCTTCTTTTATTTTTTCCAAAATTAAACAATGGTCCTACAACAGCTGCGCTTGCATTTTGTATATACGAAGTACTATTAAACAAAGCGCTCACGTCACTATTGGCAAAACCTGCTAAAGCCGCAATATTAAAAGACGGAAAACGCATGGCTTGTGCCACTCCTATTCTTTCATTGGATGCCATATAATACATTTCGGCTTGTTTCACATCGGGTCTGTTTTTTAACAAAATAGACGGAATAGAAACCGGTATAGTATTCGCCACTTGAAGCTCCAGATTTGTTTTACCGCGCTCAATTGGACCAGGAGCCTGACCTAACAAGATTGAAATTGTATTTTCTTGATTCGTAATTTGTCTCTTAATGGCAGGTATCGCAGCTTCGGCAATGGCGACTTGTTGCTCAATTTGCACTTTATCCACTTCTGAAACATAACCCGCCAAAAACCTTTGATTTATGATATCAAATGCTTTTTGTCTTGTTTCCAACGTTTTTTGAGTAACAACCAACTGATTATCAAAATCACGAAGCTGAAAATAAGCAACTGCAATATCACTTACCAGATTCGAAAGAATAACTTTACGCCCTTCTTCACTAGCCAGTAATTCATCTTGAACTGCTCTATTCTCATGGCGTACTTTCCCCCAAAAATCCAATTCCCAAGACAAAGTAGCTGCAGCATTAGAAGGCATAAATGTCTTTTCATTACTATTTATTGTTCCGCTATATCCTATGGCCGGTAATAAATCCGCTTTGGTATATCCTAATTCAGCTCGGGTACGTTCAATACGAGCCATAGCAATTTTCATATCATAATTATTCTCTAATCCTTTGTAGATAAGTCTTTTTAAAACTTCATCATTAAAAAGATCAAACCATTTGACATTGACCACCGAGGCCAATGTATCAACACTTGCAGGCCCGTTTTGAAAACTAGCGGCATTTTGTTCTTCAGGCTTTTGATATTTAGGGCCTACCAAACACCCCACAGGAAGTATTGCAAGTATAAGGATGACTATTACTAGTTTTAATTTATTCATCATGTTCTGTAGTATTTGAATCCATATTATTTTCAGGAGTTACCACCTCATTTTTCTTTTTTCCGATACTTTCTATCATTACATACAAACCCGGTACAATTAACACCCCGAGTACTGTGGCTATCAACATCCCGCTAAACACGGCCATTCCCATTACAATACGTGCCTGCGAGCCAGCACCTGTAGCGGTAAGCAACGGAACAACACCTAGTATAAAGGCAAAAGCAGTCATTAAAATAGGACGAAAACGAAGCTTGGCTGCTACCATTGCAGCCTCATAAAGTGGCACCCCTTTTTCATATTCTTCTTTAGCAAACTCAACGATAAGGATGGCATTTTTTGCGACCAACCCGATGAGTAATACCAACCCAATTTGTGCAAAGACATTATTTACATAGGCATCGCTTCCAATTCGCGCCAAAAACAACCCAGAAAAAGCACCAAAAACCGCCAAAGGCGCTCCTAGCAATACACTAAAGGGTAATTTCCAACTTTCGTATTGTGCTGCAAGAATTAAAAACACAAAAATCAAGGCCATCAAAAACACTGAGCCTCCACCTGGTGAATGTTTTTCCTGATAAGAAAGATTGATATAATCGTAACTCATATCGGCAGGCAAAGTTTCCTTGGCTACTTCTTCTAATGCGTCCAATGCTTGGGCACTACTGTATCCATCATTCGGACTTCCTCCTATTTCAGCTGATCTGAATAAGTTAAGACGGTTGGTAAAATCAGGCCCTGTAACTTTTGTGGCTGTAACCAAAGTAGATACAGGCAACATATCTCCGTTGTTATTTCTTACATAAATTTTATTTAGATTTTCAGGTTTTAATCGATCAACAGCATCACCTTGTAAATACACTTTATATTGGCGACCAAAACGATTGAAGTCATTTACATAACTTCCTCCCAAAAAGGCGCCCAATACCTCTGTAACCTTTGAAACAGGAACCCCTAATTTCATAGCCTTTTCGTTATCGATATCTAACTTTATTTGAGGTGTACCCGCATTAAAAGTGGTATAAATTCTTTTTATTTCAGGACGTTTTTGAGCAGCAGCAATAAAAGCTTGTGTTTGCTCAGCTAGATACTGAGGCGTGTTTCCTCCTCTATCCTGTAGCATTAAACTAAACCCTGCCGATGCTCCCAAACCTTGAATGGCCGGTGGGCCAAAAGCAAAAGCCGTTGCAGTTGTAATTTGTGTTGCTAATTTTTTATTCAATCGATCCGCGAATTGTTTAGCCGTTTCTGTCCTTTCTTCCCAAGGCTTTAAGGATATAAAAATAAAAGCATTATTGGGTTGATAGGAATTGGTAAGCATACTAAATCCATTGATTGTAGTATAAGACAATATGGATTCTTCTTCTTTCAAAAAGCTATCCACTTTTCTTGAAATTTCATCGGTACGCTGAAGAGAGGATGCAGGAGGCAATGCGATATTAACCAAGACATACCCTTGATCCTCTTCTGGAATAAATCCTAACGGAATTTTTTTGCCAAAAAATGCAACAGCACATAAAACTACTGCCAATAAAACAACAATACGAAATCCTTTTTTAGCAAAAAAAGTAGCTCCTTTTAAATAACCGCCAGTCGCTTTTTCGAAAATTCTATTGAACCCTGCAAAAAACTTAGCCAACCATCCTGTTTGTTCTTCGACTGGTTTTGTAGGTTTTAATAACATGGCACACAATGCAGGACTTAATGACAAAGCACTAAATGCCGAAAAGGCAACAGATACCGCAATGGTTATGGCAAATTGCTGATAGAAACGTCCTGTGATTCCTGGTGTCATTGCAACGGGTACAAACACCGCAATCAAGATAAGTGCAATGGCAATTACTGGTCCAGAAACTTCACGCATGGCTTGTATGGTTGCTTCTTTAGGAGATTTGCCTTTTTCAATATGATGCATCACAGCTTCTACCACCACAATGGCATCATCGACAACAATACCAATTGCTAGTACTAATCCTAATAGTGATAGTGTGTTTATAGAGAATCCTAATAACGGAAAAACAGCAATAGTTCCAATCAATGAAACCGGAACGGTTATCAATGGAATTAAAGTAGCGCGCCAGTTTTGAAGGAATATAAACACCACGAGAATAACCAGAATAATAGCCTCAAAAAGCGTGTGAACGATATCTTCTACACCCGCCGTAATTGCAAGTGTGGTATCCAATGATTCTTGATAAACAATGTCTTTAGGGAATTTTTCAGACATTTCCTTCATTGCTTTTTTGGCAAATTCAGACACTTCGAGAGCATTACTTCCCGGCATTTGGTATAAAGCAATAACGGCGCTTGGTGAACTGTTTCTTCGAGCCGAAGAACTGTAATTTTCTGTTCCTAATTCTATTCGAGAAATATCACTTAACAAAACTTGTGCTCCATCTTCCTTACTGCGAACCACAATATTGGCAAATTGTTTTTCGGTAACCAAACGATCCTGAAGGGTAACGCCATAAGTAAAATCAGTTCCCATTGGTGCCGGTTCTGCTCCAAATTTTCCGCCGGGGCTAATCATATTTTGGGCATTCAAGGCATTTTTCACATCGTCAACAGTGACCCCAAGTTTGCTCATTATATCGGCCTTTAACCAAACCCGCATCGAATAATCACTACCTCCAAAAAGTGAAACTTCACCAACTCCTTTGATACGAGCCAATTGATCAACAATGTTGATACTCGCATAATTATTCAAAAATTTAGCATCATATTTTGGATTGGTCGATGTAACGGTAAACAACATCATCGGAAACGACAATGATTTCTTCACCACAACTCCCTGTTGTTTCACACTTGACGGCATAAATGGTGCCGATTGATTTTGCCTGTTTTGCGTAAGCATATTGGCATTATCCAAATTGGTCCCTACATCAAAAGTAACTTCAATCGTACAAGCTCCATCAGAGGTATTTGTAGATTTCATATAAAGCATTTGCTCCACTCCATTTACTTTTTGCTCAATTGGAGTAGCAACCGCTTGCTCCACATTCAAAGCATTAGCACCTGTAAAGCTGGTCGTGATTTTTACAACCGGCGGATTGATGTCTGGATATTGTGATATTGGTGTTTTTTGTAATGCCAGTAATCCGAGTATCACAATGATGATACTGATTACCATGGCTACAATTGGTCTTCTAACAAAAAATTCTCCCATAATGATGTTTCTAAATTATTTAGTTAGCGCTGATTAATTTTCTGTTTTACCTGGAATCCAATCTATAAACTTTGGAGTAATAATACTTCCACCTTTCAACAACATAGTTCCTCCCATTGCAATTTCATCATTTGCAGTTAATCCTTCAGTAACGATATAAGAATCTTTGTATGCCGGACCAACTTGTATCATTTTCATTTCTACTTTATTGTTTTTGTCTAAAACATAAACTTGAAAAACCCCTTGCATTTCAATAACAGAACGTTGAGGTATAAGTAATGCATTATTACGAACATCTGTAACTACTAGAATTTTAGCAAATTGACCTGGTCGAATTAATCGATCCGGATTAGCAAATGCAGCTTCAATAGTTACAGCACCGGTAGTGGGATCTATTTGTCTATCTGCAAAACTTATTTTACCAGTTTCTGGATAAATCGACCCGTCCGACAACTGTAATGACACTGATTTTCCTGCTCCTACTAGGCTTGAATTTTTCTTTGTAATTTCTCTAAAAATTCGAAGATATTCTTGTTCACTCATCGTAAATCGAACTCTAACATCTCCTAAATCTGAAATCGTATTTAAAACTGAAAGTGCTCCCGGGCGAACATAATCACCTTGCCTAACTTTTGATATTCCAATCAATCCAGAAATTGGAGCAACAACTCTGCAGTATCCTAATTCTATTTTTGCGTTTTGTAAATTTGCCATCGCTGCTTTTATGGAGGCTGTTGAAGCATTATAGGCCGCTTTGGCCGCTATTAATTCCCTTTGGCTAACCGCATTCATTTTGGCTAACGGAACCATCATATCATAATCCGATTTGGTTTTAGCCAATCTGGCTTCTACCTCTGCCAGCGTTCCTTCAACCTCGTTTAATTTGGCCTGGTAGGGCAACGGATCAATGGTGTATAACAATTGTCCTTTGGTCACCAAACCTCCTTCTTTAAAATTAAGGCTTTCAATCACACCATCAACTCTAGGGTTAATCTGTATATCCGATTGTCCAAACGTTTGTCCAGTGAATTCTGATTCGAGTCTTACATCCTGTTGCAGCACTTTTACAACCGAAATTTCTAGGGGCTTGGCCTCTGGTGCTACTTCCTTTTTACAAGAAATCCATAAAGCCGAGAAAGCTATAACAAAAAATAATATTTTAATCTTTTTCAGTGCAGTCATAAAATTTTTATTAAAATTAATAGAAACAAAAATACTGATTTATATTTATCAGCGGTATCAAATTACAAAAAACGAGAGAATAAGTCTTAATAATTAATAAAAAAATAGAAAATTTATTATTATTTTAAATTACACCAACCAATCCCTAAATCATTCCTAATAAAAACAATTCCTGTTATTGTTTTTTCACTAAATTAGTACAGTCGATTCTATTTCTTTTTATCAAAAAAACAGAACTTACCAGCTTTCAACAACCATGCCACTAACTACAAAATTCCCAATTATGCCTAAATCAAATAATAAAGACTCGAATGACTTTAAAGAAAGGGTAATTAACCTCAGTGCTTTAAGCAAAAAAGAACTGGTGCAACGAGCCAAAAAATTTTCCAAACAATATTGCGTTGGTGATGGCGATGGTTTTAAACTGAAAGACTATGAAACCAAAGCCAGTTTTAATTTAGGCGACGAAGGAAAACCATTGGTAAATCAAACCTTGCAAATCGGTGTTGATGCACTGGCTACTATGCAAGACATATTATATGCTCAGGATAAATGGTCGTTATTACTCGTTTTTCAAGCTATGGATGCTGCGGGTAAGGATGGCGCTATCAAACATGTGATGTCTGGCGTAAACCCACAAGGATGTCAAGTTTCTTCATTCAAAGCGCCTAGTTCCGAGGAGTTGGATCACGATTTTTTATGGCGTTGCCAAAAACATTTACCGGAACGTGGACGAATCGGAATTTTTAACCGTTCGTATTACGAGGAAGTATTGGTGGTGCGTGTACACGAACAAATTTTAAAAAACCAAAAACTCCCCGAAAAATTGATTACCAAAGACATTTGGGAGGAACGTTTTCAAGACATTCGAAATTTCGAAAAATACTTAAACAGAAACGGAACCATCGTAATCAAATTTTTCCTTAACGTTTCTAAAAAAGAGCAAAAAGAACGTTTTATAGAACGTGTGGACGATCCGGACAAAAACTGGAAATTCAGTGCCACAGACGTCAAAGAACGAGGATACTGGAAGGACTACATGCATGCTTACGAGGAATTAATAAAAAACACCTCTACCAAAAAATCGCCTTGGTATGTTATTCCCGCCGATAACAAATCCTACGCCCGCATCGCCATTGCATCGGCCATAATCACCGCATTGGAGGAAATGGATTTAGAATACCCAAAAGTAAGCGCAGCCAAAATAGCTGAGTTGAATGCTGTTAAACAAGCATTGCTGGACGAGAAAGACTAATATACTTTTTTGAATTTCAAATTTATGACTTCAAATTTTTTTCCTCCAACGGACTGGATTAAAAAATACAAAGCCAAAACCTTAAAAAGCGACTTTGTAGCCGGAATAACACTAGCAGCTTATGGAATTCCCGTATCATTGGCATACGCCACCCTCGCGGGTCTTCCTCCGCAATATGGAATTTACGGTTATCTCATAGGCGGGTTATTTTATGCCCTTTTGGGAACCAGTAAGCAATTGGCCATTGGTCCCACATCGGCAATTTCTTTACTTATCGGCACCACCATTGCCGATATGGCCAACGGAGATGTACAACGCTGGGCTGATATCGCATCACTCACGGCTCTGGTATTTGCAGTAATGGCAATTCTTGCTTACCTCTTACGATTGAGCGGTATAATAAATTTTATCAGCGAAACCGTTTTGGTGGGATTCAAAGCCGGTGCTGCCATAACCATAGGTTTAACCCAATTACCCAAATTATTTGGAGTAAAAGGTGGTGGCGAGAATTTTCTGGATCGCATCATTACCCTTTTTCAACAACTCCCCGACACTAATACTGCCGTTTTTATTTTTGGTATTGCCGCTATTATCATTCTAATTGTTGGCGAAAAAATGGCTCCCGGACGACCTGTGGCTATCTTAATTGTAGTTCTGTCCATTATACTCATTTCGACAACTTCTCTAGGGGTTCAAGGATTCAAAACCGTCGGCATTATCCCTACTGGGTTACCTGAGTTTCATTTACCTTCTTTACGTCTTCGAGATGTAGACGGAGTGCTCCCATTAGCTTTGGCCTGCTTTTTATTGTCGTATATCGAAAGCGTATCGGCAGCAAGAACATTGGCACAAAAAAACGGATATATCATCGACCCACGCCAAGAACTATTAGCAATTGGAGTAGCAAATGCCGCCGTAGCATTCGGACAAGGTTACCCAGTTGCTGGAGGTCTATCCCAATCTGCTGTAAACGATACTGCTGGCGCCAAAACACCATTATCCTTAGTATTCGCATCAGCAACCATTGCAATCTGTTTATTGTTTTTAACTGGATTTCTCCAAAATCTCCCAACAGTAATTTTGGCTTCCATCGTGTTGGTAGCCATCAGAGGCCTTTTCGATCTAAAGGAAATGAAGCATTTGTATAAAATAAACAAACAGGAATTTTACGTTGCCATGATTGCACTTATCGGAGTACTCATTTGGGGAATCTTAACAGGCGTTTTACTGGCAGCTATAGTAACTTTAGTGTTATTGATAAAACAAACTTCTAACCCAAACGTCGCTTTTTTAGGCAGAATCCCTGGTACCAAACGTTATTCTGACATAGAGCGCCATCCCGACAACGAAAGCATCGAAGGTGTATTGATTGTTCGCGTCGAATCGGCTATATTGTATTTTAACTCCGAATACATCAAAGAGCAAATATGGGCAAAGATCAACCGTGAAACTAACCCATTAAAAACAATAATATTAGACCTCAATTCCTCTCCTCATATCGATATTGCTGGGGCTCGCTTTTTAAAACATCTTTTTTTAGATCTGAAAGCTAAAAATATTTCGCTAAAAATTGCCGAAGCCCGCTCGGAAGTTCGTGACATTTTGCGCGATGAAAACTTAGAATCTCTTTTAGGTCACATCAGCCGTTTTGTTTCGGTAGATGATTTAGTAGTCGAAGCAACAAAAAATAATTAGAAAGTAGCACCTGCTGTCGGGCTCAATACAATTAAAGTTAAGTTCCGTTTTTATCTCGCAAAGACGCGGAGACGCAAAGAAAACGGCTCTAAACTTTGCGTCTTAGCGCCTTTGCGAGAGCTAGACTCAGGAAAAACTTAGAAAGAAACCCTTGACTTAATAACATTGATGTCGGGCTATCCACACTGCTTTGGTAGCTAGCTACAAATGAAATTCGCTGAACTCCTATGAATATAAATTAAAGGTGAAGTAATCCCTCACCCAAACCCGTAGACTATCATTAAAAATAGTAAATCACAATATTCCGCTAATTAACACCTAAAAATCCCAAAAGTTCACTAATTTTGCGCCCGATTTCAAATGCGTATTCCCAAAATAATTGGAACCATAAATTAGAATCAACCCATATTTTCTCAACTTAAATTAGTTTATAGCATGCAACTGTACAACACTTTAAGCGCAGAGGAAAGAGCCACTATGATTGACGATGCCGGAAAGCAACGTCTCACATTGTCTTTTTACGCCTATGCGCAAATTCAAAATCCAACTCAATTTCGTAATGAATTATTTCTGGCATGGAACCCACTCGAGGTTCTGGGAAGAATTTATGTTGCCCACGAAGGTATCAACGCACAGCTTTCGTTGCCGGCAGACCATTTCTACGAATTCAAAAATACTATAGAACAATACGATTTCATGAAGGGAATCCGTTTGAACATTGCTGTAGAGCATGACGATCATTCCTTTTTGAAACTCACCGTAAAAGTTCGCGACAAGATTGTTGCCGATGGACTGGAAGACGACACTTTCGACGTAACCAATATCGGAATCCATCTAAAAGCCGCAGAATTCAATGCATTGCTTGAAGATCCAAATACCATTTTGGTCGACATGCGTAATCATTACGAATCCGAAATTGGTCATTTTACCAAAGCCATTAGACCCGATGTGGATACGTTTAGAGAATCGTTGCCCATTATAGAAGAACAATTAGCAGAACACAAACAAGACAAAAAACTCTTGATGTATTGCACCGGTGGTATCCGTTGCGAAAAAGCCAGTGCGTACTTCAAGCACAAAGGTTTTGAAAATGTGTACCAACTCGAAGGCGGTATTATTGAATACACCCGTCAAGTAAAAGCAGAAGGGCTAGAAAGCAAATTCATTGGTAAAAACTTTGTGTTTGACCACCGTTTGGGTGAAAGAATCACAGATGATATCGTTTCTCAATGCCATCAATGTGGTGAACCTTGTGATGTGCATACCAATTGTGTTAATGAAGGTTGTCATTTATTGTTCATTCAATGTGATTCTTGCAAGGAGAAAATGCAAGGCTGTTGTTCGACTGAATGTGTAACGGTAATCCATTTGCCGGAAGAAGAGCAAAAAGCCATTCGAAGAGGAATCAAAAACGGAAATAAAATCTTCAAAAAAGGAAAATCAGAGGTTTTGACATTCAAAAACAATCAAGACCCTTTGGCAAATGTTCCTAATCTTAGCGATTTAAAAAAATCAAAACCGCTGCTTAAAAAGGAAGTGAAAATAAAAAAACAATACATCGGGAAAGGAACCCACTTTTTTCCAAAACCAAGTATTGCCCAGTTTTTGATTGAAGAAAACGAAATTAATGTTGGCGATAAAATCCTGATCAAAGGGTCAACAACTGGCGAGCAACAATTGATTATTGACGAAATGTTTGTCAATGAAATCGCTTCCGCTAAAGGGGTAGCGGGTGAAACTTGTACTTTTAAAGTGCCATTCCGCATTCGATTATCTGATAAATTATATAAAATTGTAAATTAGTAGAAATTTCAAACTAATTTATATGTCACATTCTTTTAATAAGTTATGGATTCATGCTATTTGGGCAACCAAAAATCGTCAGGAATTAATTGATTTTTCAATAGAGAAAAAAGTATATGATTATATCCGTGAGGAATTAATTGACCTTGGATGCCCAGTTAGAATTATTAATGGCATGCCTGATCATGTACATGCTTTGTTTTTATTGAATCCACAAAAATCTATTACAGATGTGATAAAGCAAATAAAAGGAAGTTCTTCTCATTCTATCAATGGAGAAAATCTAATCCTTGAAAAATTTGCATGGCAAACGGGCTTTGCTGGTTATTCAGTGAGTGAATCCCAGTTAGAAGTTGTTTATAATTATATAAAAAATCAAAAACAACACCACCTAAAGAAAAATGGTCAAGATGAATTCGATGAATTTATAAAATTACATGGATTGAACAATTCCAATGGATGATAAACCAATACGTTTCCCACGGTTGAAACCGTGGGCTATAGTTGAAAAACGAAAACAGACGCAAAGCCACTTTCAATTATTTCAAACTAAACGAATGTAAACGCAAAACCATAACCAACGGTTTTAACCGTTGGAGACAATACAGCGAATCCCAACATTAAAAATAAAATATTCAACAATACGTTCCCCACGGTTGAAACCGTGGGCTATAGTTGAAAAACGAAAACAAACACAAAACCATAACCAACGGTTTCAACCGTTGGAGACAATACAAATCAAAATGACAACAAACAACAAAATAGAACTTATGGCTCCCGCAGGGAACTTTGAGTCACTTCAAGCTGGATTAGACAATGGTGCCGATTCCATTTACTTTGGCGTTGAGCAATTGAACATGCGCGCTCGTGCTTCGGTAAATTTCACGATGGACGATTTACAAGAAATTGCCCGTCGTTGCGAAGCCAAAAACGTTAGAAGTTATTTGACGTTGAACACCATTATTTACGATCACGATTTATCGGTAGTAAAGACATTGTTGAACAAAGCCAAAGAAGCCAATATCACAGCCGTAATTGCTTCAGACCAAGCCGTGATTGCCATGGCAAGAGGAATTGGAATGGAAGTCCATATTTCGACCCAATTGAACGTTACCAATATCGAAACCATAAAGTTCTATAGCCTTTTTGCCGATACGATGGTTTTAAGCCGAGAATTGAGCTTACGTCAAGTAAAAAGTATTACCGCTCAAATCGAAAAAGAACAAATCAAAGGGCCAAATGGAAAATTGGTGGAAATCGAAATCTTCGGACACGGTGCTTTATGTATGGCCGTTTCGGGAAAATGCTATTTGAGTTTACATTCCAATAATTCTTCGGCAAACCGTGGCGCCTGCAAACAAAACTGTCGCAAGAAATACACCGTTATCGACCAGGAAACCGGTTTTGAAATTGAAGTGGACAATGAATATTTGATGTCCCCAAAAGATTTATGCACATTGGATTTCTTAGATCAAGTGATAAATTCGGGCATTCAAGTCTTAAAAATTGAAGGACGAGGCCGCGCTCCGGAATATGTGGCTACCGTAATTAAAACCTACCGTGAAGCTATAGATAGTTATTACGAAGGTTCATTTTCTAAAGAAAAAATTGCGGTTTGGATGGAAGCGCTGAATACGGTTTACAATCGTGGATTTTGGGCAGGATATTATCTCGGACAGGAATTGGGAGAATGGAGCGATGTTTCAGGATCTGTAGCGACCCAGAAGAAAGTATATGTGGGGAAAGGAACCCATTTTTTTCCAAAAGCCGCCATTGGTCAATTCAAAATTGAAGCCTACGATATTAAAATTGGAGATAAAATATTGGTGACAGGTCCAAGCACGGGAGCGCAAGAAATGATTATTGAAGAAATGTATGTGAATGATATCACTGCAGAGAAAGCCACAAAAGGAGACGATTGTACTTTCAAATTGCCTTTCAGAATCCGAATGTCCGATAAATTATATAAAATAGTGGAAGCCTAATGGTTATTGTAACACTACAGAGAGACAAATGCATCGGCTGTAACTATTGCGTAGAAATGGCACCCGTTCAATTTCAGATGTCCAAAAAAGACGGAAAATCAGTGTTGATTAAAAGTGTGAATGCCAAAGGTTTTTTTACGTTGAAATCACCCGACCACACTATTTTCGAAAGCTGTGAATTGGCTGCCAAAGCCTGTCCTGTGAAGATTATTTCGGCGAAAGAGACGTAGAAGTTCTTCTTTTAAACATAAAAAAACCTATTCCATTTTGAAGCGGAATAGGTTTTTGTTTTAAGTGTTGATAAATTTTTATTTAGGAAAAACAAAATTCAAAACGGCTCTAATTCCAAAATCTGGTCGGCTGCCATCAGGAATCGATACCGGAATACGAGGACCCACGGCCAATTGTACCATTTGAGTTCCTAATTTTGTAATCCCCGTTATGGTTGGATTAAAATAAACAGCTGTTGCGTTTCCTTCCCAATTTTGTGTGATTTCAAAGTTTCCACCTGCTCCTGCTCCACTTTTCCAGTTGTAAGCAAAGAAAGGCTGCACAAACATCTGATTGACATCGGCTCTGCTAGTGCTTCCTGCAACCGACCAAATTTGGTTGACCAATGCTCCATACGTCCAACCGTTGGCTTGTTTTAATATTACCGCTGTAGGCCCAACACCCAGTTTTTCGGTTCCCAATACTTTATCGCTGGCGGTTGGTACCAAAATCGCTGGCCCAACACCCCAAGTCATACCGTTTTTGGCTTCGGCAGGGGAGAAAAATGCACTTACAACGGCATCACTTAAACCCGTTTGTTTGACTCCGGGAGCTGTTATGTCCTGTTGGGTTATAATGGGAAGCACGACACGAGTAATGATATTCAAACTAGGAGACAACGAGATTGGAATTACGGGTTGGAAATTCAACGTGTTTCTGGAACCATTATAAGCGCCAATACCCACATCGGTATTGTTTTGAAAAGGCATGCTGATGAGGGAAGCAATGGGGTTTGATAATTTCTTGGCAAGTTCGGCTGCATCGCCTGAGGCAGGTTTTGGTTTGTCCTGAGCAATGGAAGCTAGTGAAAGTGCAAGCAGCAGTGCTGTTATTTTGGTTTTGCGTTTCATTGTATTTGCTGTTATTGTTATTTATCAGTTAAGTTGAAAAAGCAACAGCCACCTTTTGAGATGACTGTTGCTGGATTATTTTTTATTTCACCTTCTCAATGTCTTTCAGTTGCCAGCTCTTATTGAAAACTGCTTCGGTAGGACCGTAGAAACGGAAATATGGGAACCAACCTTTACCAGCCACGGTTTGCACCCAATTGTTCTCATGTCCTTTTGGCTCTGTAGGTCCAAAATATACATCCACCGAACCGTCTGCATTGGTAACAACACTTTTCCTACGGGAAGAAAGATCTGTTTTCTTTGTTGCAGAAACTACAAACGACCGAGTGGTTTCATCGTATGCAGTAACTGACCAAAACTGTGTTGCTGGGGGATTTGACGGTACATGCAGCACATAATTTTTACCACCATCTAATAAATCTCCGCCTTTGTCAGTATATGTTACCATATAACGTTGACCAAATCCGGGAGTAGTACTTTTCATTCCTCTTGAAATGGTAAAAGCTTCGTAAGCCCAGGAAGAACGTTCGTCTAACTGCTCATAATTTTCGGAACGCTGATTAACATCAGATACTACCGCATCTTTCCAGCTTGTACCTGACCAATAAGAAGGCGCAAATCGTTTGTCGCTCGAATTCGCCTCTACCATCAACTCACCCACTTTTTCGGCTTCCAGCAAAATTTGTTTTTGCTCAGCTGTTGGGTTGAATGGTTTACCTTTTTCAATTCCTAAAAAACGGAGTTGGGCCATAAAGAAACGGTCACGTTCCTCTACCGGTTCTTGCTGAACAACATCTGCCAAACGTTCCCAGTATTCCATTCCATGTGGTTGTATTTGGCTCCATTTTACCTCACCAAGCGGTTCGGTCTGTTCTTTAGGTATATTATTGCGTTCGCTATAAGGATAACTTTTTATCAGTGGTGTAAGCTCTGCAATAGCTTTTTTTTCATCCGCATCGAGAAGTCGGACTCCATAAAATATATTGAAGGTTGGGGATTGGATAACATGGTAACCTTCCACTTTCGGAACAGTTTGACCGGGACCCACGAAGAGGTATTTTCCGCCTTCCCCTTTGTCAGGCCCAATAGCACCAAGATCTGTCAACACCCGTTGCCATGCGTCCAATGCCATTCCTGCCATCAAGCCTTTTGGTAATTCTATCACCACAGGACCGCTTTTTTCAAGATCGGCTACGGTCGCTACATAGGGCGTTGTATAATTTGGCGTGATAATACCGAGCTTTGACTCGAAAGTGGCAAAGATTATGAACTGCCCGTTACTCACCTTGATATCGTTGCTCGCTTTTTTAAACTGGCTCAAGGCTACAGCTGGAATACCCCAGATGTAAGCCTGGCATGCACGTTGAAAGTCCATTTCATTATAGAGTTTGTCAACGGACTCTTTTGTTGGCGTTCCATTCTCCAGGGTGATTTTGCCAATTCGAGTGTCAACTATTTTTGTCCCAGCAGCGGTTTTTGGAGCTTGGACTTGCTGAGCAAACCCATCAGAACTTATTGCTGCTATTGCTGTGAATAGCAGTGCTGTGATTTTTGTTTTGTGTTTCATTTGCATTTGTAATTTAATCAGTTATGTTTGGAAAAAAGCAACAGTCCCCTTTTGAGATGACTGTTGCGGAATTGTTTTTTATTATAGTGCTTTTATTTGCTGATTTACTTCACCTTCACTACATCGCCAGGTTTCCATGTCTTGTCGAAGAAGCCCTCGGTCGGGGCGTAGAACCGAAGGCCGGGGAAGAAGTCTTTGCCAGGTACCGTCTTGATCCAGTTTAATTTGGCATCGGTCGGCGCGGCCGGGCCGAAAAAGAAGTCGGCGGAGCCGTCGGCATTCAACTTCATCTGGCCGTTATTGGAAGCGAAGGCGGGGAACGGCTGACCGTTGTCTAGCAGGGAACGAGTCTCGATGTCATATAGGACAATAGACCAGAAATTCTTCGCAGGTGCATTAGCTGGAACATACAGCATATAAGAGTTTTCACCCGAAAAATACTCACCTTCGGAATCGTGAAACGTGGCTACGTATTGTGCACCCTTTCCAGGCATCTTCACCACCATGGCGGGAGACATCGAGTAGGCCTTGTGGAAGAAGGCGATCTGCTCGTCCACGGATCGGTGCGTTGGCGTGTCGAAAGTTGTACTACCACTGAGGAACAGGGTTTCCCACTGGCGGTCTGGATAAAGGCGAACACCCGGAATTTGGCCGTAACTGCTCAATGAGACGTTGGCTGCCATCTTGTAACCGACCTCCGCACCCTTCTGGAGAATGGTCTTCATGTGGTCGTCCGGGGCGAAAGGTTTGCCTTTGACGATGCCGATGCTGGCAGCCACTCCACGCATATAGAAGTCTTCGGGTGCGGCTGGCTCCTCGTTGATGAACTTGGCGAGGTTCTCAAAGTAACTGATGTCCCTGGGGAAATCCATGTCCAGCTTCACTGCCGAGGCATTGGGGAACTGCATTTTCGCTGGATTGTCCTTTTGTGCCAGCGGATAGATGCGCAATTTTTCCATTGATGCCACGGTCGGTGCCAAGTCGCTGCCCTTGAAAAAGCCACGCACGAAAATAAATACTCGGTTGGTGGCCGAGGTGAATGTAAAATAACCCTTCGGCACATTCCCTTTGTAATCTGGCGGCAGAAGCAGATACTTGCCGCCCTTGCCCGCATCGGGGCCAGCGAAACCGATGTCCGAAATGGATCGGTGCCACATATCGTCGAACAATCCCTGCATCTGCGGCGGCAGATCGACAACTATAGGCCCGTCCTTCTTCAAGTCCACATAGCTCATGGCGTAGATCACGTCGGGATTGGCCGTGGTAATGATGGTGTTGGCGTTGGGGCGATCCTTCCACATCGGCACGATGTTGTAGGCATCTCCAAAGGTTTTCTCCGAAGCCAGACGCATGGACATCATGTTCATTGCCGGCAAAGCCCACATATAGACTTGGCAGGCTCGTTGAAATTGCAGTTCGTCCTGCAATTGGTTCGCCGCTTCCTTGGTCGGGTAACCCCCAGGGAACGGTAGCTTGCTCAATTCATCAAAGTGCGATGTTTGTGCCGTTGCAGATTGATTGCTACTGAGAGTTATTGCCGCTATAGCTGTGAATAGCAGGGCTTTTATTTTTATTTTTTGTTTCATATTATTTAAATTTAATAGTTGGCAATATACTCAATTTAATACTGTTTTTTTGGAGGATTATTAATGCTGTTTTTAAGTAGTAATTGGCTCAATGACATTGACTAAGCTCTTGGATGAGTATCATTATACAAAAATTACTTATTTCTCAAACGAAAAAATCTTTTTCCAGTCGGTTTTCATATCTACAATCAGCCAGTTGTATTTTGCCGCATCATCCAATCCTTTTTCTAAATGCCCTATGGAAGATTTACGATCGTAAGCATATTCACGAACGGAATCCGTATGATGTATAATCATTCCAAAATGAGGCGCTGTGGAAGCGCTTGTGTATTGCAGCATGGCATAGTCACCATCGGAATTTCCTGCAGTGAAAACAGGGCGCTTGCCAATGTATTGATGAATACCAACAGGCTTTCCTTCTTTATCATCTATGAAATTAATTTCAGGAAGTTTTTGCAAAACCGGCTTACCATCTACCACTTCGTATTTCACTTTACCTGAACTTCCTACCACTTGGTAAGGAGGAATTCCATAAGCCAACTCCGCCCACGGACGCATAAAGTCAACGCCACCGCCAGAGACGATAAATGTTTTATAGCCGTTGGCACGCAGGTAATTCAGCAATTCCACCATTGGTTGATAGACCATCTCATTATAATGTTTGCCCGTTTTAGGATGTGTGGCAGTTGCCATCCAGTCTTTTACTGTCTTATCAAATTCATCGGTGGTCATTCCGGAATGGGTAGTCATTACAATTTGCAGCAGTGCTTTTTCGCCACCTGCCATTACTGTTTTCATATCGCCTTCAAGCAATGCTTTGAAAGGTTGTTTCGTTTTCCATTCCGGATGCTGGGGAGCCATCGCTTTTATCTGGTCAATAGCAAACGCCAATTGAAAATACATCGGTTGTTCTGCCCACAGGCAACCATCATTATCAAAGCAGGCAATGCGGTCGGCAACAGGAACAAAATCTGAATTGCCTTCCTTGGTTGTGTTGGTTACAAAATTTATGATGGAATGTTTTGATGTGCCTTCACTCCAAGAAGGAAGCAGAACGGTATCTTTATCGGCTTCGATTTTTGCGGTTTCTTTGTTTGTTTGTGGTCGATTGCAACCCAACATAAATGCTACGAGCAACAGTGTTGCGAATTTAACTTTGTGTTTCATTTTTATTACTAAGAGGGTTTATAAAAAAACAACGATCATCTGCCGATAATTTTCGGAAGATGACCGTTGTTCAAAAATTTCTATATCCTTAACATTGAATAGAATGATTTTGTTAAAGATTAATCTTTCAACTCAAACACCACTTTATCTAAGTTATCGCTAAACTTAAAAGGCGCTGTATATTCTTTACGAATAACAGAACCTCCATTGTCAACGCCCACATCAAACGGTTCGGAGATGGAGTATTTTCCCAAAACTACATTGTCAATTGTCCCTTCGCCAACCTGTACACCATCTACATAAAGTGTGACTTTGCCAATTGGAGCCTGAGGTGTAGCACCTGCAATAGCTTCATAAATCACTTTTACTTCATGCTTGCCTGCGGTTAATGGTTTACTGGCTTTAATGGAGAAGTATTTTTCATCATAATAATTGTAACCGTAGGTAACAATATTGTTTTTTACATACAAACTATATCCAGAAAAATACCCACCACTGGCAGTGATAACGCCATCGGTTTGCCCATCAGTTTCCATAGTTGCTGTGATGGTGTGGTTGCGATTTTTTACCGGTGGCCCAGCTGCTTCGGCAATAAACTCTGCTCCGGGAGCAAAATAGGTAAATAATTTTTCGGTAGGTGGATGAATACGATCGGTTACATTTTTAAGACGAAATGCTAAATCATCATAAAGTGGATACACATTGTATTTCCAGGCTTCTTCGTCAAATTTCTTTTTTAATTCTTCTAATTTCGCAGGATTCGATTTTGCCAAGTTTTTAGTTTCAGTAGGGTCATTGCTT
Organism: Flavobacterium laiguense; assembly: GCF_003097655.1. Classification (GTDB taxonomy): domain Bacteria; phylum Bacteroidota; class Bacteroidia; order Flavobacteriales; family Flavobacteriaceae; genus Flavobacterium; species Flavobacterium laiguense. Next base: position 541,318 of record NZ_QCZH01000001.1, on the reverse strand, counting down.
AGATTGTATAATTCCCAATCGTCTTTTTCAAAATCAAAAGTTCCTCCTATTATCCATGGCAATCGTCCTCCGTGAAGTGCCACTGCTTTCCATTCGTGGTCAACAATAGCACGGCTTCCTAATTGCTCAAAATATTGTACAGGGTGATTAGTGGGTGCTTTTACATCATCAAAAGTATATTTCATACTCACACCGTCAAAAGGCATTTGTTTTACGCCATCTACTTCTTCCTGGAAACCTACACCGGACACATCCATAATGGTAGGAATAATATCAATAAGGTGATGAAATTGTGTGCGAATTTCTCCTTTGGCTTTGATCCCTTTTGGCCAATGTACAATCAATCCGTCGGTCATTCCACCATTATGAACGGTTTGTTTAAAATATTTATACGGAGTATTTCCTGCAGCAGCCCAACCTGCGTGGTAGTGATTATCCGTTTCGGTAGTTCCCCATTGGTCATAAAATTTCTTATTCTCTTCATAAGCAGTCAAACCAATACCATTTAAAACTTTCATTTCATTGTGAGAGCCTTCTAATCCACCTTCGCCACTACTTCCGTTATCAGAGGTAACAAAAATCAAGGTATTTTCTAACTGCCCTGTTCTTTCCAAAGTAGCTATGATGCGACCTATTTCGTTATCCGCTTCTGTAAGTGCGGCCGCTGCTGCTTCCATCTGGCGTGCATACATTTTTCTTTTATCAGCAGGTATGTTTTTCCATGATTCAATTTCTTTTGGAAGTTCTGCCAATTTGGTACCCGGTTTCTGAATTCCTTTTTCAATCTGGTTTTTCAGAATCTGTTCCCGTGCAGCATCCCAACCCATATCAAATTTTCCTTTGTACATATCAAGGTATTTTTGAGAAGCATGATGCGGCGCATGCAATGTTGCCGTAGCATGAAACATCATAAAAGGTTTGTTTGGAGATATCGACTGATGAGCAGTAAGCCAGTAGATGGCGCGGTCTGCCATATCATTGTTTATATTGTAATCGGGCTTACCCACAGCTGGGTTGGTAGGCCAATGGTCATTGTACATAACAGGTACAAAGTTGTGAATGTCGGCAGTCATGAAGCCATAATAATGGTCGAATCCTTCGGCACTAGGCCATCCATTAAATGGTCCGCTACCCGTAACTTCCCATAATGGAGTATGATCCCACTTTCCAAGGGCATAATTAGTATAACCATTCTCCTGTAACATCTTTGCACCGCTGGCAGCAGATTCAGGAATCATACCATTGTAACCAGGAAATCCCATAGCAGTAAGTGCATGGCTACCCAAACCAATGGAGTGGTGATTACGACCCGCCATTAGTGCAGCACGTGAAGGCGAACAAAGTGCTGTAGTGTGAAAGTTGGTATAATTCAAACCATTGTCAGCTAGCTTATTCAGGTTTGGCGTAGCAATTAAACCGCCGTTGCAACCTAATTGAGCAAAACCTACATCATCCAACAAGATAATCATGATATTAGGTGCGCCTGCTGGTGCTTTTTTTCGTTCAGGCCAGTCTTCTTTGGAGTCGGCAAATGATTTTGCGATTTTCCCTTTGAAGCCTGCCATGCGGGGGTCTTCTTTAACTGCTTTATCCTGTCCAAAGGAACTGAATGTTACCGCAGTCATGACTGCGAGCAGTAACGATGTGATTTTGGTTTTGAATTTCATTTTATAGTTCATTTTTACCTTAAGTATTAAAGAAGCTAAATTAACAAAATATTTTCAAATAACACGGAAAATACTACTGCTTATTAGGTTAATTGAGCCTGTAATAAAGAAAGAAAAAAGTGTCTTACTTTTGGCATTTATGCAACAAACTATTTAAAGAAAATTACTGTCAAAACTACTGACTTTCATAAAAAAAACGGCCACCAATCCCAATTGCTATCGGGAGATGACCGTCTTGTTAAAAATACTACTGAACAATGCCGTTCAGTTAAAAGAGATTTATTCCTTACTAAAAGCTCTTGCGGCTTCTCGCTCTAAATCAAGATATTGTTCTTTACCTGTATTCACAGTTACAAAGCTAATCTCACCACCTTCAAATTCTCCAGGAGAGTTATATTGCTTGCTTACTGGATCTCCACTGTCAAAACCTACACAAAGACCATCACCAACAAGGGTAAATTTACCTACTTGTGCAGTCATTGTACCAGTGGCAACCTCTTTGTCATTGATATACAATTTGGCTGTACCTAGTGATTCTCCATGTTCACCCGCTTTTTCTTTGGTAAACTCCATACCAAAAGTATATTTTCCGGGTTGTAATGTCTCGGTTGAAACCAATTGTTGTTCTTTGATTCCAAGGAAATTATACACATAGTACAATTTGTGGTCTTTTATAAACAAACTATGACCTCCAAAACGAGAACCATGAGCAAAAATTACACCTTTAGCAGCAGCTGTAATTTCAACATTGGCAACAATCTTAAATGATTTCCCTCTAACACTTACAGCCACTGCTTCAGGCACTTGGCTTGTATGAGGATAATAGGTATAGCTGTCTTTTGCTACTTCTTCAGTTGGACGTTCTATAGTTACAATTTGCATAGTAGTACGGTCATCCAAAGGCAATGCTTGATTTTTAAGAGCTTCCTCTAACCATAATTTTTTTAATGCTTCTAACTTTTCTGGATTCTTTTTGGCTAAGTCAACAGACTCTGAACGGTCTGCTTCAACATTATACAATTCCCATTTGTCTTGATCGAATTTCCCTTTGTCTGTCAATGGTGCGTGAACTGCAACTGCTTTCCAACCGTCTTGCCAAATGGCACGAGTACCCAACATAGAAAAATACTGTACGTGTTTTTGTGTAGGATCGTTTGGTTTTGCATCAAAGGAATACTTCATAGAAACTCCAGATAAAGGATATTGTTCAACACCTTTGTAAACTTTTGGCATTTCAAGTCCGCAAATTTCAAGAATCGTTGGAACGATATCTACCGCATGGTGGTATTGATTACGTACTTCACCTCTAGCTTTAATTCCTTTTGGCCAAGTGATGGTTAATGGACAATCTGTACCTCCAGCATAATTGGAGTAACGCTTGAACATTTTGAAAGGAGTAGATAAGGCTGCAGCCCATCCTGTTGGATAATGTTCGTAGGTATTTGGCCCACCCAACTCATCGATCAACTTCATGTTTTCGGCTAAATCATCTGGAAAACCATTGAAGAATTTATTTTCATTAACCGAACCGTTTGGCGTACCTTCTCCAGATGCTCCATTATCGGAGGCATACATAATAACGGTATTTTCATATTGACCCGTCTTTTTCAAATAGTCAACTATTCGACCAATTTCCGCGTCGGTATATTCTGAAAAAGCAGCATATACTTCGCACAAACGGGAAAACAATTTCTTTTCATCTGCACTCAATGATTCCCACGGGCGCACTGCATCTGCAGGATTTGCCATATCTTTTGGCATTGGGTTCCATTCAGTCAATTTAGTTCCTTTTGGCAAAATACCTTTTTCAATCATACGAGGCATAACCCATTTGCGATACGCTTCATAGCCATCATCAAATTTTCCTTTGTATTTGGCAATGTAATCCTGTGGTGCTTGATGAGGCGCATGATTGGCTCCAGGGCAATACCACATAAACCAAGGTTTGGAAGGATTGGCTGATTTTTGATCACCAATCATTTTGATGGCTTGGTCTGCTAAATCTTTGGACAAATGATATCCTTTTTCTGGGCCATAAGGCGCTTCGATAGCGTGATTGTCCTCTGTTAAATCGGGATAAAACTGGTTGGTTTCTCCACCAATAAAACCGTAAAAACGATCGTAACCTTGTTGCAACGGCCACTGGCTTTTATTGGCACCCGCCGAAAGATCCGTTTCTGGTACATTATGGTTTTTTCCTAACCAAAAAGTACTCCATCCATTATCATTCAATATTTGAGCCATAGTTGCCGCTTGTGCAGGCAATTGGCAACTGAATCCAGGAAATCCGTTCGCACCTTCGGTAATAACCCCCATTCCATTAAGGTTATGATTACGACCCGTGTTAATACAAGAACGGGTTGGAGAACAAAGCGCAACTGTTTGCCATTGGGTATAGGTTAATCCATCGGCAGCCAATTTATCCATGGTTGGCATATTGATTCTTCCGCCATAAGGTGACCAAGCCGCTAATCCAGTATCGTCATAAAGAATGAACAGGATATTTGGCGATCCCTCTGGGGCTTTTTTACGAATGAAAGGAGCCCAATCTGCTTTGGAGTCGCGGACATCGAGTTTGACTTCGCCCTTGAAAGCGGGTTGCTGTGCATAACTACAGTAAGAAAGCAATACTGTAACAACAATTGCTACTAGATTTTTTTGATTCATAATTAATTAAATTTAAAATTTACAAAATAAGAATAAACCCTTGGAAAGGGTTTTATAAAGATAAATATTTTAGTGTTAAAACATAAAATACAAACTATTTTTTATCCAAAAAAAAGCTCATTATCAACTATTTAAATTAAACCCAAATAATTTAAAACCTTTAAAAACAAAATCTTTCGCTAAGCCCATTAGAAAAACAAATTCTAATCTTAATTATATCCTGTTTCTTTAGTATAATTTTATGATTTTTTGCCATTTTCATCCCTTGTAACATAAACTAAAAAAATACTACCTTTACGGATTAAACATATTAAGAACTTAAATTGCGTTAATCGCAATACTACATATAAAATTATGGCATGTACAAGTTGTTCAACTTCAGATGGTGGTGCACCAAAGGGTTGTAAAAATAATGGGACTTGCGGCACCGATAGCTGCAATAAATTAACCGTTTTTGACTGGCTTTCTAACATGAGTTTACCTAACGGAGAAGCTCCTTTTGACTGTGTTGAAGTCCGTTTTAAAAACGGCAGAAAAGAATTTTACCGCAATACCGAAAAATTAACATTGAGTATGGGTGATATTGTGGCAACTGTTGCCTCACCCGGACATGATATAGGAATCGTTACACTTACAGGAGAATTGGTAAAAATTCAAATGAAGAAAAAAGGGGTTAATCATTTAAGCAATGAAGTTCCAAAAGTGTATCGAAAAGCCACTCAAAAAGACATTGATATTTGGTCTACGGCTAGAGACAAGGAAGAACCTATGAAAGTAAGAGCTCGTGAACTTGCCATTGCCCAAAAACTGGAAATGAAAATTTCGGACATCGAATTTCAAGGCGATGGATCAAAAGCAACATTCTACTACACGGCCAATGACAGAGTCGACTTTAGACTTTTAATCAAAGACTTTGCCAAGGAATTCAGTACCAGAGTCGAGATGAAACAAGTAGGTTTCCGCCAAGAAGCGGCTCGTTTAGGCGGAATTGGATCTTGTGGTAGAGAATTATGTTGTTCTACTTGGCTAACAGATTTCAGAAGTGTGAACACCTCGGCAGCACGTTACCAACAATTATCCTTAAATCCACAAAAATTGGCGGGTCAATGCGGTAAATTGAAATGCTGTTTGAATTATGAACTCGACACTTACATGGATGCCCTAAAGGAGTTTCCAGAGTTCGATACCAAATTAGTTACCGAAAAAGGAGACGCTATTTGTCAAAAACAAGACATTTTCAAAGGATTAATGTGGTTTGCCTATACCAATAATTTTGCGAACTGGCATATTTTAAAGATTGATCAGGTCAAAGAAATTATCGCCGAAAACAAACTGAAAAACAAAGTTTCTTCTTTAGAAGATTATGCTATCGAACTGATCGTAGAGCCAGAGCAAAATTTCAACAATGCGATGGGTCAGGAAAGTTTAACGCGTTTCGACCAACCAAAAAGGAAGAAAAAACCAAACAAAAAACCAAGAATTGCTGGAGAAAATGTGATTGTTCCCAACAGTGCGAACAAACCAATTATTCAAAAAAACAATCCTCCGAGCATTCAAAAGGCAAACGTTATCAGCAAAGAAAATAATCCCAGTAAAGAGAATCTGAACAAAGAAAACCCTAATAAGGAAAATCCGAACAAAGAGAATCCGAACAAAGAGAATCGCAATAACAATAGGAATAAAAACAACAATCGCAATAAGCCTAACCCTAACCGTCCAGCTACAAGCGAGAGTAAACCAGAACAACCTAGAAAACCTATAATTATTAAAAAGAATGAGAATAAAGAATAGTGTTTTACTACTTTTAGTGACAGTACTCCTTTTTTCGTGTGATAAAAAAAGAGTTTTTGACGAGTACAAATCTGTAGGTAGTGCCTGGAACAAAGACAGTATTGTAACTTTTGATTTACCCGTTTTGGATTCAACAAAACGCTACGATTTATTTGTGAATTTAAGAGACAATAACAATTACAAATACAACAATATTTTTTTAATTGTGTCTTTAGAGAGTCCAAACGGTTATACAAAAGTAGACACTTTAGAGTACCAAATGGCCAATCCGGACGGGACATTACTCGGCGATGGATTTACAGATCTCAAAGAAAGCAAACTCTACTACAAAGAAAATGTGCGATTTAGAGGGAAATACAAAGTACACATCAAACAAGTGGTGAGAGAAACCGGAAAAGTTCCCGGGGTTGCCCTTTTAGACGGAATCACAGAAGTTGGCTTTAGAATAGAAAAAAAAGAATAGATTAGTATATGGCTACTAGAAAAAATAACACACAGACAAAAGGCATCGAGAAAGATGTAAAATATTATTCCAAGAAATTTTGGAAGATTTTCTTTTACGGAATGGGATCGATTGCATTATTTTTCCTGTTTGCATCTTGGGGGCTTTTTGGTTCCATGCCTTCTTTTGAAGATTTAGAAAATCCAGATTCTAATTTGGCTACAGAGATTATCTCTTCAGACGGGGTCGTTTTGGGTAAATATTTCAAACAAAACCGTTCTGCATTAAAATATTCCGATTTGCCAAAAAATCTCGTTCAAGCCTTGGTAGCCACCGAAGATGCTCGTTTTTACGAACACTCTGGAATTGACGGAAGAGGAACGCTAAGAGCCATTGCCAGTTTGGGAACAAGCGGAGGAGCCAGTACCTTATCTCAACAATTGGCCAAGCAATTATTTCACGGAGAAGGCTCTAAGTTTTTACCTTTTCGAATCGTTCAAAAAATGAAAGAATGGATCATCGCCATTCGATTGGAACGCCAATACACCAAAAACGAAATCATCGCCATGTATTGCAATGTGTATGATTTTGGAAATTATTCTGTTGGGGTTAGCTCTGCCGCGAAAACTTATTTCTCTAAAGAGCCCAAAGATTTAACCATTGATGAATCGGCAATATTAGTGGGAATGTTTAAAAACTCGGGACTTTACAACCCCGTAAAAAACCCCGTAGGCGTAAAAAACCGTAGAAATGTGGTGCTATCGCAAATGGAAAAAGCAAACCTCATTACCGAAGACCAAAAAGCACAATTACAAAGCTTGCCTATCACGCTGAATTTCAAACTAGAAAGTCATAGAGAAGGAACGGCTACTTATTTTAGGGAGTATCTACGTGATTACATGAAAAAATGGGTAGAAGAAAACAAGAAACCCGATGGTTCCGATTACGATATTTACAAAGACGGTCTTAAAATTTACACCACCATAGATTCCAGAATGCAAGCCTATGCCGAAGAAGCTGTAGCTGCTCACATGGAAAACATGCAGGAAGAGTTTTTTATTCAGGCAAAAGACAATAAAAACGCCCCTTTTGTAAACATTTCTCAAGCAGAAACCCAACGTATTCTGAATCAAGCCATGAAATCTTCTAGCCGCTGGTCCATCTTGAAAGAACAAGACAAAAGCGACGAAGAAATCATCAAATCATTCAACGAAAAGACAAAAATGACGGTTTTTACCTGGAAAGGCGAAAGAGATACCATCATGACCCCAATGGATTCCATTCGTTATTACAAACACTTCTTACAAGCTGGAGTCATGTCTATGGAACCACAAACGGGTAATATAAAAGTGTGGGTTGGAGGTATCAATTACAAATACTTTCAGTACGATCACGTAGGACAAGGAGCCAGACAGGTCGGTTCTACCTTCAAACCTTTTGTTTATGCAACGGCAATCGAACAATTAAACATGTCTCCTTGCGACTCTATTTTAGATGGTCCCTTTATCATTCGTGTTGGACGTCACCATGTAACCGAAGATTGGGAACCTAGAAACTCCGATAACAAATACCGCGGAATGGTAACCTTAAAGCAAGCTTTGGCTCAATCCATAAATACCATTTCGGCAAAACTGATAGACAAAGTGGGTCCCGAAGCCGTAATCGAATTAACCCATAAATTGGGAGTAAAATCCGAAATCATCAACCAGCCTTCCATTGCTTTGGGCGCCGTAGAAATTACCGTAGAAGACATGGTGGCAGCCTTCAGTACATTTGCCAATCAAGGGGTTTATACGAAACCTCAATTTTTATCAAAAATAGAGAATAAAAGTGGTGAAGTAATCTACGAACCCATCCCGGAATCCCATGATGTTTTGAACAAAGACATTGCATTTGCCGTAATTAAATTATTGGAAGGGGTAACCGAAACGGGTTCTGGAGCCAGATTGAGAACTCAAAATGGAGGAAACGGAGACAAACGTTGGACAGGATATCCGTATATGTTTACGAATCCAATAGCAGGAAAAACAGGAACCTCACAAAATCAATCCGATGGTTGGTTCATGGGAATGGTTCCCAACCTAGTAACAGGTGTTTGGGTAGGCTGTGAAGACCGTTCGTCTCATTTCAAAACGCTTACGTACGGACAAGGAGCTGCCACAGCGTTACCAATTTGGGGATATTATATGAATAAATGCTACGAGGACAAAGCCTTAAATATATCCAAAGAACCTTTCGAAAGACCATCCAATCTTTCCATCAAAGTAGATTGTTATACTCCTCGAGCAGCCGTAGTCAAAGATACCACCGCTACTCCCGAACAGGACACCGAGGAATTTGCATTATAAAAAATAGTTTTCAAGTCACTAGCTCTCTTTTTCAGAATCATTAGGGCGTGACCACAATAAAAAAAAAGGCCAACTCAGCTTACGTGCTAGTTGGCCTTTTTTTTATTGCGGTCGGGCTTCCCGATAATTATCGGGATGGGCTACTTCGGTAGCTTCCGTCTATCCCTCACGCAAATCCTGCAAACCATCCTATTTTATTTTTAAAATACAGGAACACCTACAAGGCTATTCAAAGAACCATTTTAGAACTTCTAAAATGGTTCTTCTTGTTTATCCCTATTTAATAAAAATTGAAAACAAATCAATGCGATTATTTTACTAAGTTTGCTTTATCCATTAATTATTTTCAATTGAAGTCCCCTTTTTAATGCTTTAAATAATAATACTTCACAGAAAACAAAAAATGACCTAATTTTACAAAAATTAAAGAAATCGATATAGTTCTAAATAAATCAGTATGATTAACAAAAAAGTAAATACCGTTCAAGAGGCACTACAAGGAATAGAAAACGGAATGACCCTTATGCTTGGTGGTTTCGGATTGTGTGGCATACCCGAAAACTCCATCGCCGAATTAGTTCAAAAAGAGACCACAAATCTGACGTGCATTTCCAATAATGCCGGTGTAGATGATTTTGGACTCGGTTTGTTGTTACAAAAAAAACAAATCAAAAAAATGATTTCTTCCTACGTGGGAGAAAATGCCGAATTCGAACGCCAAATGCTTTCCGGGGAACTTGAGGTAGACCTCATCCCACAAGGAACATTGGCCGAAAGATGCCGAGCGTCACAAGCAGGAATCCCTGCCTTTTTCACCCCAGCAGGTTACGGAACCGAAGTAGCCGAAGGTAAAGAAGTTCGTGAATTTAATGGCAAAATGCACATTATGGAACACGCCTTCAAAGCCGATTTTGCCATAGTAAAAGCGTGGAAAGGCGATACCGCAGGAAACCTCATCTTCAAGGGAACCGCCAGAAACTTCAACCCGTGTATGTGTGGCGCCGCCAAAATCACCGTGGCCGAAGTAGAAGAATTGGTCGAAGCCGGAACATTAGATCCCAACCAAATTCATATTTCGGGAATTTTAGTACAACGCATCTTTCAAGGAGAACAATACGAGAAAAGAATTGAGCAACGTACAACTAGGACAAGAGAATAGATTGCAGATTTTAGACTGCAGATTTTAGATTTCAGAAAACAGAATTAAAGAGATTAGAATAAAGAAAATAGATAAAAGAGAGATAGACATAGTCTTTTTAGACTTCCCCTCTTTTGGAGGGGTGCCCGTAGGGCGGGGTGGTATTTTTTTAGATTTTAAACACAAAAACACATGGCATTAGATAAAATAGGAATTGCAAAACGAATTGCACAAGAATTAAAAGACCGTTATTTCGTGAATTTAGGCATCGGAATACCCACTTTGGTGGCCAACTATATCCCGAAAGGAATTGATGTCGAATTTCAAAGCGAAAATGGTGTTCTGGGCATGGGTCCTTTCCCTTTTGAAGGTGAGGAAGATGCTGACATCATCAATGCGGGAAAACAAACCATCACGACCTTGCCGGGAGCCTCTTTTTTTGACTCTGCCACCAGTTTCGGGATGATCCGCGGACAACATGTCGATTTAACAATCCTTGGCGCTATGGAAGTCTCCGAAAACGGAGATATTGCCAACTGGAAAATCCCAGGTAAAATGGTCAAAGGAATGGGTGGAGCCATGGATCTTGTAGCTTCGGCCGAGAATATTATCGTGGCGATGATGCATGTCAACAAAGCGGGAGAATCCAAAATATTAAAGAAATGCACCTTACCATTAACTGGAGTAGGTTGCGTAAAGAAAGTAGTTACTGAATTGGCCGTTTTAGAAATCACTCCAAAAGGGTTTAAATTGCTGGAACGTGCTCCGGGAGTTACAGTAGAACACATCATTGCTTCTACCGAAGCCGACTTAATCATAGAAGGAGAAATTCCTGAAATGGTAATTGTGTAATACTGCCTCTTACGGTAGCATTAAAAAACAACAACTCAGACGAATCCTGACCAACTATTTTAACACTAATTGTCGCAAAAAAACAATCGTTAGACTATTAAATTTAACATATAATTTGTAATATTTTTGATTTTATTATTACTTTTGCAAAAAATAAACAAACAAAAAAAATTATGAAGAATTTAAGCTTAATAGCAATCTCATTTTTATTCTCTGTGGGAGTAATGGCTCAAGATAGAGGATCTGTAGTACTTGATGTAATTGGTAGTTATACCTTTTCAGACAAAGTAAACTTCGATTATGGAAGTGTTAAACTTGGTGACGGTTTAATGTATGGAGGTGCTTTACAGTTTTTTCCTCAAAAAAGCTCATCTATAGAAGTAAAGTATTTAAGAATAAACAATACAATATCTTACGATGTACCAGGTACTATTAGTGATTCTTCTGGATCTGGAGCAGTTACTTATGTTTTAATAGGAGGTAATCGTTATTTTGATAATGGTAAAAATGCTGTTCCATTTGTTGGTGGTAGTATTGGTATGGGTATGGTAAAAACACCTACTGGATATGAAGATAGAAACTTTGCCTGGGAACTAAAAGGAGGGGTTAAAATAAAAACAGCTTCAATCGTTTCTGTAAGTTTACAAGCATCGCTTCAATCGATGATTGCAGAATCAGGTACTGATGTTTACTGGGGATACTACGGGCCAGTTGCCGTAGCTGACTATGCCTACTCTTATCAATTTGGATTGGGTGCTGTAATTGGATTCAATTTCAAATAGTCAAAAACCAAATAACAAAAAAAGCAACTCGTTGGAGTTGCTTTTTTTTATTAAACCAATTTTAAAAACTTTCTATTTAGAAAACTCAACTGTTTTCAACTTATCCCATCCTCCACGAGTAAAATCTGGGATTTCTACCGGAGCAGAATTATTATCAAGGGAAATGGCTGTTAAAGGTCCTAAACAACTCCACTCGGCCAAGTCATAGACATCCATATCTAACGGAAGTCCATTTTGAAGGCAATGAATCAAACGGTAATCCATTATAAAATCCATTCCGCCGTGACCGCCAACTTCTTTGGCTTCCTCTTCGATGCCAATAACAATTGGATTTTTATATTTCTCCATTAACGCTTTTTTTACCTCTTCTGGCACATAACTGTGGGCTGACAACTTTTTATGGTTCGGCACAATATCCTGCCCTACCATTGATTCATCCAATGCATATCCTTCAAACGGGTATTTATTGGCGAAACCTTTTGTTCCTGTAAGTTGGTACATACGACTATACGGACGAGGATTCGCCACGTTATGTTGAATTTGAATCGTTTTTCCTTTTTCGGTGCGGATCATGGTCATGGTATGATCTCCATTTCTAAAATCTTTCAAATCTTCTCCTGTCTTTTCTTTTATAAATGCAGGAATTCCAACGGCTTTGGTATCCATAGAAACCAAATAATTCATTTTGTCACCACGATGTATGTTCAACGCCAAACAAGCAGGCCCCATGCCATGTGTCGCATAGATATCCCCTCGATGGGCTTTGTTGTAATCCAAACGCCAATTGTTCCAGTAATCCGCCCAATACGGCTCAAGGTTATGGATATAGGATCCCTCAGCATGAAGGACTTCTCCAAACAAGCCTTTTTGCGCCATATTCAAAGTAGTTAATTCAAAGAAATCATACACACAGTTCTCTAATTGCATACAGTGTTTTCTTGTTTTCTCTGAAGTATTGATCAGTTCCCAAATCTCATCCATTGTCAAAGCTCCAGGCACTTCAATCACCACGTGTTTCCCATCCTTCATGGCTTGAACACCAATATTGGCATGATTTTTCCAGTCTGTGGCGATGTAAACTAAATCTACGTTTGGAAGCGCTGTTACTTTTTTCCATGAATCAGCTCCAAAAAACTCTTGGGCTTTAGGGAAACCTCTTTTAACAAGAACTTCGTTTGTCGATTTAGTTCTGTCTTCCAACATATCGCAAACAGCAACAATTTCGATCCCTTTAATATGAGTCATACGCTCTACTGCATCAGAACCTCTCATGCCTAGACCAATATAGGCAATACGCACAGTTGGCAGTGGAGCAGTGGCCAAACGCAATACATCTGTTTGACCTTTAGCGCGTTTTGGCGCAACCGTTTTAATCATTTGAGCCGATACATTGGCCATTACCATTAGCATGCAGCTTAACAGGAGATGTTTGATTTTTTTTGTTTTCATATTAAATTATTTTAAACTTTATCGTGTTATTGATTCCATAACGTATTTTACAAAAGATAAACTATTTTTATATTCTTGTTTTCAAATACAACTGTACACTATCCATAAGCTTAATCTGTGTTTTGGCTCTTACCAGATTTTGATCCTCATATGTTGTAGTGTAGTAACTGTCATCATTTAAGTAATCTCCTAGGAAACGACAGGCTTGTTCGAAAAGAATCAATGGCAAGCTTAAATGAATATTTTGCGCTTCTTCTTCAGACATGAAACTTGAAGCCTCTTTAACATAAGCCTTCATAAAAGCCTCATAAATTTCTACATCAAAACACACTTTTGACAAATCTTTTTCTTCTTCCGTTGATGTGTTGGTTCCTGTTCGTAAGGCATCCCCAACATCATGAAAAATGCTTCCTGGCATTACCGTATCAAAATCAATAATGCATAAAATATTCCCGTTTTGGTCAAAAAGCATGTTCCCGACTTTAGTGTCATTGTGTACTACTCTCAACGGTATTCTTCCCGAATTGATAGCATTGGCAACAGTTTCAATTCTTTTAAAATTAGCTTCTAAAAACGCAATCAATTCTTTTGCTTGTGTCAGTCTTTCCGGAGAGGCTTTTATTATGCTTTCTTCAAAATCGCAAAACCTTTTTATCGTATTGTGAAAATCTGGAATCGTATATTCTAATTCCGAAACCGGAAAATTGAGTAAGGCTGTATGAAACTTGGCCAAATAAGCCCCCACCTGACTTGCTACCACATTAGAATCAATTCGGTCCAGAACTACCGAAGGGATATAGGTTGAAAGCTGCCAAATTGTATCGTCTTGTTCGGAGTAAAACCGTCCTTCTCTATTGGCAATAAATGCCAAAGTAGGAAACCCGTTTGCATTCAAATAACTAGTGGTTTTTATCTTATTGTTCAATAAAGCTTTTATGTTCGGAAACACAACTTGGTTCATTTTTTGCAAAATGTAATCCTCATCGGCAGTCTCAATTTTATACGTACTATTGATCAAGCCACTATGTATAATTGAATAGCGACCGATTGATTTGTCCGAATAAAAATCCTTAAAAACAGTTTGAATTAATTCTTCCATACTTCATTTTTATAAATCCCCTGATCATGTAATTTTTGAAGTTTTACTTCAGCCAAATCTTTATCGGTCTTATAAGTGATTCCAATCCATTCTTCATTCGTTTTTAAAACGGCAACGGTAATGATATTGTTTTTAATCATGTCACCAACTACATTCGGCAATTGGTATTCAATACTATTATCGTCTAGCCAATTCGCGATAAATTTGTGAATGTCTGTATCTATAAAATCTAAAATTTGTGTGGTAAACCCGAACATATTCATCGATACAAATGCTTCTTTGCTAATCTCCTGTATAACTGAATTAGCATCTTGATAAACGACTACCCCATTTTCAATTCTAATTTTTTCTCTTTCGATAGAATCTACCAAATAACCATTTTCCATCTGAATTTCGGCTCTATTTACTGTTCCGTTGTCCGATAATGTTTTCAGAATAGGGTACACAATTGCACAAGGATTATTAGATGTAGATAAATGATCGTATGCTAATTGGAAAGAGCTTCGACCATAAAAATCATCGGCATTAATCAATAAAAAATTATTTTTCACTTTGTCCTTCGCACACCAAACGGCATGCGCAGTACCCCAAGGCCTTGCATTCTTATATGTTAAACCCTCTAGCATTAACTCCTTGGTTTGAACGACAAATTCGACCTCTAAGTTTTGATTCCGAATGTATCTTTCCGTCAAAACAGGAATCATGTCTTCCTGTACTATCAATACAATTTTACCAAATCCCGCTAGTATCGCATCCGAAATGGAGTAATCCATTATAATTTCACCATTGGCCCCTATGGTATCTAACTGTTTCAATCCTCCGTATCGGGTTCCTAAACCCGCGGCTAATACTACTAATGTTGGCTTCATCTTCTTTCTGTTTTAGTATTATTCAACTTTCCAAAAAAGTTCTTTTTATGGAAAGGATGTTCTTTTTATGCTACTATTCTATTTTAAAAATGTTTTAAAAAAACACCACTGTGTATTTCGTGTATCTTCCATTTAAAAAAATGAAAAATGATATTAAAATTCTTGTTTTTGTATTTAAAAGTTCAAAATCAGATAACAATAATCACAACTCGATGACGAAACTATATATTATTTTTTAATAAAAAAAGGAAAATACCAAAAAATGTGCTCGAACACGCTTGTTTTGTATTTTCGAGCACATAAATTACAACTAACTACTAGTCTCAAAAAATTTAAGCGTATCTATTTTTATCTTAAGTAAGAATAACAAAACATATGATTTCGCTCATTTAAACTTATAATCAGAGTGTTAATTTAATATTTCAACAAATATAAACACCATTCCGCTTTAAATTTGAATGGTGTTTTATCCTAAAAAAAGGACAAAACTATGTTTCATTGTATACAATAAAAATCAAGGGTTGGAATAAAATACTGACATTCTCTGGATGGATTAGACCTGACAGGTTTTTGAAACCTGTTAGGTCTGCGTTGAAGGTCAAAAAGATGTAGATTCAACCCTTGATTCGCATATACAACTATCCCTAACGCATACCTGTCATTCTTTTTGCCACTGATTACACAAATTCATTTCCATTATAGGCATATTATCTTTGAACATTTTTAAATTTAGCTTTTTTCAATTGGCTTCAATTCGAGTCAAAGTCCTTGTTCCGGTATCGGGGCCACCGCCAATGGAAAAATGGTAGGAATGTTCCAAATTAGGCCCATACAATCCTAATTCATGGGTATGACCTGCAATAAATAAATCTATTTTACACTGCTAATTTTTTTTATCAGCGGCGTTATATGTTTTTTAGTGTCTTCGTCTAATGTTATTAATGCTTTATCAGTTTCATCAGGTGCTAATTTTGTTAATCCACATATCCCAGCAGCAATTACATTATAAGATTGATTTTTTATACTTTCCTGCATTAACTCCTTATAAATAATATCGCCAGTAGCTGCCAATTTCATAATTGCAACAGCCCTAGCAGTCGTATTTTTATCCTTTTTGGCTATGTTCAGTACACTTTTCAATGCAGCCTCTTTTATTTGGCTATCGCCTAAATCAACTCCTTTAATACTAAGTTTTCGCAAGTCGTCTTGTTGATCTCCTAAACCAGCCAATAGTATCAGTTGAGCATCATGGCTTTTATCTTTAATAGCAAATTTTATAGCTTCCATTCGGTTGTAGTATGATGGAGCATTTTTGTATTGATACAGATAATCGGCTACTTTTTTGCTGTCTATAATTTGACCCACTAAAATTTTATCAGGATCCATGTCTATAAAGTCTGGTTTGGCAGGCACATCAAAACTGAAATTCTGTTCTCTTTTTTCAATTAAAATATCCTTTCTTATTTTAGTTCCATTTACATAAAAATCAACTTTTAATGGCAGGCTAAAGGTTTGCACCGAACTATCCTGCGTTTGTTTTACAGCAATTGTGGCTTGTCCATTGGCATAGCCATATTGAATTTCTAAAATCGGATTACCTTTTTGATAGTACCATTGGTTAAAATAAGGACTCCAATCTTTTCCTGTCACATCCTCCATTGCCAAACGCAACTGATGTGTTTCTCCATTTTTGAACGCATTAGTTGTCAAATAATGATTTAAAGATTTAAAGAAAGCGGCATCACCCATTTGATTTTTTAAAGCATATAAGATTATAGACCCTTTTGAATAGCTAATATTATCAAACATATCGTCTCTTTCCTTATAATGAAAACGGGATAATACGGGACTCATTCCATTTTTGCTGGAATGCAAATAGTTTTGTAATTTTTCATAGCGTGATCTGTCTTCCGCATCTTGTCCGGCATCATGTCCATGCCAAAGTACTTCACCAAAAGTGGCAAAAGATTCATTCATCGTTAAATTAGACCAGGATTCAGCAGTTACATAATCTCCAAACCATTGGTGAAAAAGTTCGTGAGCAATGGTACTTTCTCCATTTTCATCCAGCAATTCTCTTTCTGTTTTCTGTACGTATTCACCATGCAAAGTGGCTGATGTATTTTCCATTGCGCCAGAAACGTAATCTCGCGCCACAATCTGAGCGTATTTGACCCATGGATATTCAACCCCTAACATTTTGCTGTAAAAATTCATCATATCGGGTGTTTTACCAAAAATTTGTTTGGCATACGGCGCATACTTAGGTTCTAAATAATAGCTAACTTCTTTCCCATTATACGATTCTTTAAATATTTTAAAATCGCCTACCGCCATCATAAACAAATAGGGAGAATGAGGCATGTCCATTTTCCAAGTATCTGTACGGGTTCCTTTTTTGTTGGCTTTTTGGGTAATTAATTTCCCGTTAGACAAGGTTGTGTATTTAGCCTCTACTGTCATCGAAATCTCCGATGTTGTTTTTTGATTTGGCTTATCAATAGTGGGAAACCAAGCAGATGACGCTTCTGTTTCACCTTGCGTCCAAATCTGTACGGGTTTATCCTCTTTACCGTCTGGGTTGATAAAATACAATCCTTTTGCGTCAGTGATAGCTTCACTTCCTTTTACTTTTAATTCATTTGGCTTTGCCGTATAATCAATATAAATGGTGTACTTCTCCGTGTTTTTATACTTTCTGTTTAAAGTGATAAAAAGTTGCTCTGTGTCGTAAGTATATTTTAAAGGAATTTTTTCTTTTCCTACCATTATGGCAATTTCTTTAAAATCCATTCCCTTGGCATCCAAAGTAAGTGCATCTGTTTCGTAAAAATGAGGTTTTAAAGTAAGCCATTCTTTTCCGTATAAATATCGCTTCCCGTAATCAAACGACACATCCAGTTTTGTATTTACCAGATCGTTAATTTTTAACGGTGTAACTCTATAAACGGCAAGCTCGTCTGTATTTTTATCGGCATTCTGTGCGTCCATTTTTATCGACACTAGTGCGATGAAGCTAAAAACTGTACATTTTAAAAAAAGTTTATTCATTTTATTTGATTTATAATGATGATTATTTTGATAGAATTACAGTTAATTATTCTGCGGCTCCAACACTTGTTTTTTAAAGTTTTTCAATAATTCGAACTTCACCGTCTTTTTCATCCGCAGTTAAACTATTTGATTGTTTTTTAGTATAAACTTGTAAACACCACTTAATGATTTTATTTGTCGGATATAAATCAGCCTGATTCTGTAGCCATTCTTCCGCTTTTTTCGCAGAAGAAGTTTTTTCGATAGCCCAAGCCGAAACGAGTTGATTTGCCGGTAAAAAATTCATTACCGTATTATCTATCTTCGGATTAAAAGTAATGATTTTTTGCAATGATTGCTTTGCATTTTCATTATTACCAAGACTTGTATAACATTGATAATCCAACCAATTCTCCAACCTTTCATCAATATCTTCCTCATACGGTTTACCCACACCTAAATTCGTTGGCCATAACTTTGCTTCTGCTATAAACTGCAATGCTTTTTTGTATTGCTTGTTTTTCATTTCCGTTACCGCCTGCATTAGTTTGGCCTCATGGTACAATTGTCTACCCGCGGTAGCTCCTTCAAAAGGCAAAATTTGCAATTGAGTTAAGAATGTATCCGCATCCGCATATTTTTTGGTAAGCAGGAGTGTTTTTGCATATAACATACCCATGATGTAATTATCTTTATGTCCCTTGTAAAAAGGTTCTACTACAGCCAATGCCTTATCATATTGTTTTTGTACTATAAAATGCTCTGCCAATAATTTAGAGTATCGCCATCCTTGTTTATCCAGTTTAATGGCTTGTTGAAGATCAATCAAAGCTAATTCCGGATTATCTTTCATCAATGCTGCTCTTGCCGCATAAAAAGCTGGATCCGCGGGTTTAGTGCCACATTGCTGGAACAACTCTTTTGCCTTTGCAAGATTATTGCGGTTCCACTCAATCAAGGCCAGATGGTATTTCAATAGCCATTGATCATTTGTTGAAATCAATTTTTCCAACACATCAGCGGTTTCGGCACGGAAAGGAAAACTGATTCCGGGTTGAATCTGGCTCAAATCTACTGCTTTGTTTTCCAGAAATGCTTTCCAATACATTAGTTCCGCATTGGGAACGGCAAGTGAAAACGCTTTTAATACTTCTTCCTTACGATTTAATCGCTGATACCACATTCCTAATTCTAGATATGTTTGTTGTGGCATTTCGTTTTGTATCAGTGAAGTAAAACGTTGTTTTGAGGCTTCGGAATCCTCCGAAAGAAATTTCTCAAAACGAACAAAATGGCTTAAAGGATCAACTGCATAAATTTTATTTAGTATTTCAGTCGCTTTAGAAGTATTGTTTTGCAAACGGTAAATTACTGCCAACAATTGCAAGCTTTCCAAATTGTATTGATTATTCAACAAACTTTTCTCGGCATACTCAATGGCTTTGTCTATTTCATTTTCACAAAAATAAAGTGTACTCAATTCTGTATAAGCGGCAGAGCGGAATTCAACACTGGAAGTGGCAATATCAAAACCATCTTTTGCATCAGCAGTATTTCCTAAATGCAGATTCGCCACGGCATAATAATAATTGGCAGCTGGATCATAGGTGTTAATTGCCAAAGCTTTGCTTGCCATAACAACTGCTTGAGCATACTGAAACTTACGAATTTGCAAAGAGGCCATATCGGATAATGCAGGTACATAATTGGGATCTTTTTTCAAACATGCAGTTAGCTTTTCGGCCGCTTTTATATAATCCCTAAAACTGATATAGTTTTTCACTTGCAGGTATAAACCATATACAGAATTATTGTCGAAATCTTTAGGGATTTCCAGTGGTCGACTTAGGTTCCCATCTTCCGGTGCCGAATTCCAAACCAGTTTATTCTCCCCAATTGCGAGTTTTAAATTGTTTTCATCAACAGAAACCTGAATAGAATCTTTGAATAGTTCCATCGGCTTAACGGAAATATCCTTAGAATACACCACTTTACCATTGTCAAATACAACCAGTTTTTCATCCAACTTTTGCAATGGCGAAAAATAAATTTTCAACCAGCCGTTCTCATTTTTTACATTTACGGAACCATAATTATTCGCTTTTATGAAGCCCTTGGTTTGCTTCACCGGAAACCAATACTCTGTCCAAGAATCCGACTGATACGGCGAAAAAGAGCGGTGTTTAAAAGGTGTGTACATACTGTTTTCGCCAGATTGGTTGAACAATCTGCCACTTTGCACTTCTACATATTGTCCGTCAGTATCCGTTAGTAATTTTTCCCAAATCATTCCTTGCTGTGACAAACCCCAGATCCATATTTTTTTGCCGGGTTTATCATCATGGTTGCTATATCTAGCCATTCCAAAATCTTCGTCATGCCAGTATCCTCCAAAAAAATCAGTGTATTTACCAAACACATGGTATGATTTATAACCCCCAAAATTGTTGTTGTTGTAAAAAGAAAGGTCCTTTCCGTTTTCCTTGTTGATGGGCCAAGAATTATACTCGCCATCGTGACCAAGGTAATTTTTGCCAGGATATATAAATTGCAAATTCCCGGCTGCTTTAA
Source organism: Flavobacterium laiguense (assembly GCF_003097655.1). Taxonomy (GTDB): domain Bacteria; phylum Bacteroidota; class Bacteroidia; order Flavobacteriales; family Flavobacteriaceae; genus Flavobacterium; species Flavobacterium laiguense. The sequence continues at coordinate 520,610 of NZ_QCZH01000001.1, read as the reverse complement.
TCCCAGTATTCATCCAGGTATAATACGGTTGCTCGAATGCGGTGGCATTAAACCAAAATGAATTGGTGGTAAAATACGCCTTGTCCTTTGGCAAATTGATGTCTAATTTCCAAGAGGTTGGGGTAAGTAAATCCAATACTCCAATGACACAACTCACACTACCATCTTCTCTGGTAATGGTTATATAATCTACTGGCGTGGCACAATTGGGCGTATGCCCTATAATTCCATAATTCCCTTCCACACCACCACTGGTCCAAGGACCTCGCATGGCTATATCACGAAATTTAATCACATGATTGTTGTAAATAAAATCCTTTCCGGTTGATTTCTCAATCGCAGACCAAACCTTACCGCCCACCTCAGGCAAAATTGTCAGTTTAATGTAATCGTTCTCCAGTTCGACCACTTTCCATTCCTTTTGTATGGGTTTGTCTGTAAAACCATCAAATCGGTAATAAGGATAGATTTTTGAGTCCGGCTTCGGAATGGGATCCGGATCAGAAAAAGGATAGGTCGTAAAAACTTTTTTATATTCCCTTACAACAGTATTTTGCTGGGCAATACAAGAGAAACCAAAACTTATTAAAAGGGTTAAAAAAAATTTGTTCATGATATTTTAAATTACGTGGAGTCATTATATTTTTATTCTTCTTTGCGATCAAACGTTATTCGTCATCCTCATCCTCATGTTCTTCCATTTCTAACTTCTTCTCTCTCAAATTCCATGGGTAATTATTCTTTACCTCAATATAATTCTTCAATTCAAAATCACTTTTTCTTCCTTTTGCATCAGTTACTGTTAATTTAACGGAGTACATACCAGGCTTACAAGCCGAATAATTCACAATTGGATTTTCCTCATCGGATGTTGCAGGAATCGCTCCGGGGAATTCCCAATTAAATTTTGCTCCTTTCCCTTTGATTACCGAATTATCATAAAAATATACTTTCATCTGGTCGGAATCTTCTTCGTCCGAATCGGTGCCTTCTACGCCCAATGTTCTTTTCGAAAGCGCAATATTGGCTTTGGGAGCAGTAGTTTCATACAGATCGTGTTCCCAAATACCGCGATAAGTTCCCACCCTTATTTTTTCCTTATCATAATTTAAAGAAATAAAATTGATTGGGGTGTATGGCAAATGTTCCCCAACTGTTTTCCATGTACCTGTATTGCTACTTTTATAAAACAACCCTGGATAACAGCCCAAATAAACACCTTCATTAGTGCCGCGTTGGTAAGCCATTGTTTGAATTTCATTTTTAGGCAAATCCGCAGAGTGGTCATCTGTCCAGCTTTTACCAGCATCTTTTGAGGCCAATATTTTCACTTCATTTTGAAAACCACCTACACCTAAGTATATTTTATGGGGATCTTCATCACTAATTGCAATATCAGGAAATCCATTTTTTTTGGCGACTGCATTGTCGGGAGTGATCTTACTCCAATTTTTACCTCCGTCGGCCGTCATCCAAACCTCATCAGGATGCATACTCCTCTTGTTTCCCACCAACACATACATAAAATCGGGATTTGAAAAACTAACCCTCAACCTTCGGATATAAAAATTCTCTGGGAAGGTTTTCAAGGTATCCAACGTTTTGAAATTGTCTTCTGTTTTAATAACTGAGCAATTTTTAATCTTGCTATGATCACTGTTTTCATTAATAGAATAACTGGTATAAAACAGATTAGGATGAAATTCAATATTCCTATTAGGGATGTATCCAAAACTTACCGGCGATTTTTTAGAAACAGGCTCGTCCCTTAAAGTTGCGGGTAACTTTATTATATAATGGGTATAGGGTGTGGCATATAAAAACCTGTCATTAAAAGGGTTCATCGTTGCACTCATCGCATCGCCACCACCATAGTGATACCAATCTTTTCCGTACAGTTTTTCATTGTAAACCATAGTACCGCTATGATCAACCCCAACCGCCATAACATCCGACTTAAAAGAAGTGCTAAAGCCCCATAAATCCTGTCCGCTAAAACCTTCTACTCGATGATGCAGCCTTGTTTTCATATTCACATATTGCAATCCTCCATCGTTGGCCAACCAGATGTCATCGCCTACGATTTTAGCACATTGCATATCTCCATGAATGGCATAAGTGCCTTGTTTGCGCAATACATTCCATGTTCTACCAGTATCATTACTTATAATATTTCCCGATGCTGCCATTACCATGATATTGGCATCAGTAGGAGATATGGCAAATGAAGTCGCCCAACCCACCTGTTGAAAAGAAGCAGACCAAAATGAATTATCCTTCATATCGAAATCATACTCATTCTTGTTTTCATCTTCACTATAGGGATGAAATAAAGAATAATACTCGTCTATATAGCGATAATTATTGGCTTGTGGCACTAGCTGAAAACTCTGGCCCGCATCAACACTTTCGATAAATGTCCCCACCATTTGATTTTTTAATTCCTGCTTAACAGTCGTTTTTACAGCAGCCTCTCCAAAAATGGTAAGGTATAATTTATCTGGGGCAGCCGGCGAAACTGCCGCTGTAATATCATGCAAACGAACAAGTTTGTTCTTGTCTGGCATACCCTTAGTTATTTCCTCAAAACTTTCTCCACTATTTGTAGAGCGATAGACAAAAAACAACTGCTTGCTTTTTCTGTAAGATCCCCCTAAATAAACTATGTTTTCATTCGTAGGATGAAATTCTATGAACTGTGCGCCAAATCCCTCCAATATGGGTTTCCAACTTACACCTCCGTCGGTTGTTTTATAAACCGTATCCGTATTGGAAGCGATTACCACATTTGGATTTGTTGGAGATACAGAAAGTAATGTAGTGTCATCGCTCCATTGCGCTTTACCTTTAGCATTAAGCTCATCGAGCATGTTTAGATTGGTAAACTTCCATGAAACCCCGTTATCCAACGATTTTAGAATCCCAACCGTAGTGGCAGCATATACTATCTTGTTATTCGAGTGAGCAATTTGAATTTTTTTCACGTTCTCTACCGGCAAATCTAATATTACATTTTTCCAGGTTTCCCCTTTATCGGTAGTACGCCATATACCACTGCTCATGCCTCCCATTATAATCATGTTTGGATTATTCATGGACACATCCAGACTTCGCATTACGCCAAGTCCGGGAGCTTCTACTGAACCAACTGTTTTATGAATACTGAACGGCCCCAACGGTTTCCAGTTTTTATTCTGGGCAATGGATGGGCATATTGCCCCTATAAGCAAAACAAATAATGCTAGTCTATTTTTCATATGTAGATAATATTTGTTTTTCAAAGGAATATGGTATCGCCATTCTCGATTTAAGTTTGTAATTTGGAATCATGGCGATTTCATTGTATGAGATAGATTGATCTATTATTTGATGATTAACAACCATCCCTTTCCTTTGGCAACCGGTAGTTCCGCATTAACAGAAAATTGCTGTGCTGACTGAAAATTCTTAATTTCAGGGATTGTTATTGTAGCCTTAGCAGGATCAATTCCCAGTTTTTTCCAGTCTATATTCAGTTTTACTTTTACATCCTCATCAGCCCAACTTGCGATAGATATCATTGCCGTGCCATTCTTTTTATAAACCGTTGCTAATACCTTGGCATTGCTTGTTTTCACAGGACAATTTTCACTCCAATATCCAATCATTTCTGATCCTTTGATCCCGAAATCATTCCATAATTTCCAGATTGGACGCGGATCGGCATTATCACTCCAAGGCATTCTGTTGGTCATACCGTAAATCATACCACGCCATGCGTTACCACCATCTTGTAGCATTTCGCCCATCAATCCGAAAGGGATTCCGCTTACTTCAGTCAAGAAAAAGTCGGGTTGGTTTTTCTCATAGTCAAAATATTCCCCAAACCATAGTTTATTCAAATATGGAAAATGTTCCATGTATAAATTTGCACTGTTATTAAACCCATCGCTTTTATTGTACTGATTGGCACTGTGTAAATCTAATATTCCAGGATGACCATTTTGTGTCAATACTCTTTTGATACGTTTCATGGTTACTCTATCAAAAGCTACATCATCAAGGTAAACACCATCGACACCTACGTTTTGAGTTAACCAATTCATTCCTTCCACATAATAATTGTGCCAACGGTTCATTCCACTGTTTACTATTGCCGCATCTTTAATTTCGGGAACAAACCATGCGGCAATATAATCGTCTCCTACATGTTCTTGCAACCAACTAAACCCTCCGCCTTTTCCCGGAGAATAAATTTCATGACCCAGACTTCGCAAAGCAAATGTTTCAGGGGCTTTATTCGAAAGCTCTCTTATGGTATTGTAAATTTTTACTTTTAGCCCTTTGCTATGTGCTTCATCGATATAACTTTTCATCTTATCATGTTCGATAAAAGGATAATTGATATATGGATTTATAGGCGTTGCATGATGAATATTCACTATTGTAGCTCCTGTTTTTGCAATGGTATCCAAGTTATTATACTTGTGATAAAATTTGCTGTCCCACTGAAAATCGGTGTTGATAGGGTGGAAGGGGGTAATCAATAAATTGAAATTATAATGCAAGACATCTCCTTTTTTCATGCTTCGGTTTCCACTGTAGGCATTTACCAAAACTGTTTTTCCGTTGGGAAGAATATCAATTCCCCCTTTGTTTCCATTCCCCCAAGAAGCTGGCAAGAGCAATGGTTTTTGTAAATAGAAATTAGTGTTTAAAGGTCGGCTGTATTTTTCATCTCTAAACGAAAATTGCAATCCCGAATTCACGTTCCCAATCCAGGCACCATCTTGATTTTTATTGGCTACATCCCATTTCCATTTAATTGATTCAGGACGTTCACCTCCTTTTTGACCTAATCCCATCAGATATTTAGCAGAAGTAGGCTGCAAAGGCATTTGAAAATTGATATCATTGAAAGTAACATCTTCAAGTGCCGTAATTTTAACGGTGTACGATAAAAAACCATCAAATTCAAGGGTTCCGTTTACCTGCATGTCAACGCCAGTAGCGGTATTGGTACTTTCCCATGATACGGTTCCGGCTTCTTTTTTGGTGAATTTAAAACTGGTGTTTTTCCAATTATTAATTTCTTTTCCGGCATTATCCAATACATGGAATTGTGCAGGAGCTGCTAATATATCATTGGCTTTGGTGCCAATTGAAGTCATTTCGGGTGTGAAAAAAGTTTGAATCTGAGTCGGTAATCCGTTTTTGCTCAAAAGCACTTTTCTTCCCAATAATGAAATCTCCGTTTCTTTTACTTCTAATGGCGTATAGGGTGCAATCACCGTGTTTTCTTGTGCCATTGTAGAATTCAACCATTTTAATCGGGCCATTTTTTCGGGTTGGTCGATGCCACCATTGTGAGTTACACCTTCATTCACCACTAAATGAAGAGTAACCGCTTGGGTGGCACCTCCCGAAGTAACCAAAACTTCACCAACATAATCTCCAGCCTGGGTGCTTTCTGGAACATCAATTCCGCACCACAAGGCTTGTACTTTGCCTTTTAATACATTTACCGTATTCGAAAAAACAGTACCGTCATATTTTACCCCATCGGTATTGATACAACTTATGTTTTTTGCTGCAATTGTTTTTCCTGCTGCATTTTTTAAATCCGAAAAAGTAACTTTTACATTGTTTAAATCTTGTAAAGCATAAACACCCAACTGAAAAGCCAAATATTCTCCTCTTAATGCTGTATCTGTGAACGTATTTTGAACTCCCTTGTCAATCCAACGCTTTGGTAAATCTTTTTGCATTCGGATAGAATTCAGTCGATCTTCCGGGAAAACCAAGAATGCTTTTCCTTTATTTTGTGCCATTACATTTTGTGTTTCGGCAGCTGTAGCAATCACTTCCATAGGATAAAAACTATTGAAATCGTTGACACTTTGGATTTCTGAAACGCTACAATTCGCTTTTAAATCGGTTTTTACTTTCGACAACCAGGCCGCATCGGCAGTGTTTTGCGGTTTAGCGTAAACCCCTTTTGGGTAGTAGACACCAAGTCCTTCGTCTATGTATGGCAAATAATACACATAGTAGGTTCCTTTACCCGAAACCGGTTCAAAAAAAACAGTACCCGATTCCCGATTTACATTCTCAGAAATCACATTTAGAATGTCTTTGCCCGTTTTGGCATCCTGTACTATGATGCGTTTTTGATCTGGATTTTCGTCTCTTCTTCTCCATTCGATCGTGGTTTTGGCAACCGTTCCGCTACCGGAAAACTGTACTATCGCACGATGATTTCCCAGTAAATCTGGATTCCAACTGTTGTTTCCGTCGGTGTACTTTAGCTCTTGTGCACGTAAAGCACCAGTTGTTATAAAAAGACAAAGAGCAAATAAGCTACTTATAAAAAATCTCGGTTTTGAGTTGTTTTGCATGATTCTGTTTTTCAAAAGGGTATGTAGAATAGTAATAGATTGTTGTATAAAACTTTAATAAATAGCTTCCCAACCTTGTTTTTTCCAATATTCAATAATGGGTTTAAAAGGCCCTAATCTATGTTGTTTTTCGGTAAAAGGATCACTAAAAGGAGCATGGGCATAATCTATAGCTTTTGCCTTTGGATCTGGATAGTCCAGTGTTTTAGGATTTGTTCTAGAATGAACGGAGTCATCATTAACATAAGCCGCAATGTCGAGTGCTTGTGCATCGGTCAAATACGGTTTGCCAACGGATACTTTATCAAAAGGCATATTTCCTTTTAACCATTGCGCTTGTTTGATAACTCTATGCATACTCGAACCGGGTTGGTAGGCATATTTACCCCATAAAGGTGGATATACATAACCAGATTTATCGGCATTGAATATTCCTTGCCCGTCATTTCCGTGACAACGAACACAATTTTCGGCATAAAGTGCTTTTCCTCTCTCAGGACTTGCCGCTACATCTGGAAATTCAATTTTAAAGTTTTTGGATCCTTTAAATAAACTGTCTTTGGGTACAAACTTGCTAATCCATTTAAAATAAGACAAGAAAGCTACCATTTCATCACTGTCTAATGGCAATGGTTTACCAGAATGAGGACGCATGATGCAATTGTTTACCCTTTCGGCAAGAGTAAGAACTTTATCTTCTCTACCACGATATTGTGGGTAATTGTCGTGTGATGACATTAAATTGAAGGAATATGGTTTGGTTCCCGCATCTTGATGGCAATTGGTACAATTCATTTTATTGCCCAAATATTTTCCATTAATTCCTTCTGGTCCAATATAATAAGACGTTCTTAGCATCAATTCTCTTCCGTAACGCACCGATTCGCCAAACTTATCATTTGGGATTTTTGAAGTATCAATGGTGATATAAGACTCTTCTTCCGCAACTTCTTTTGCCATCGTATTAGCCGAAGATGAATTACAAGAATTAAAAATCACTATTGGCAAAGCAAAAAGGATTCCGATTGCAACTATTTTTTTCATTCTAATAAGGTATTAAATTCAGGTATTTATAAAGTTATTCCAATTGAAACAGCTCTTCCCTTTTGGTTATTTTTTAATTCAAAAGAAACGGTTTGAGTTTATCTTCTGGGATAAACTTTACCCTGTAAGGTGGAATTTCGGACTCTAAAGTCCAAAGTAGCACTCCTTTTTTATTGGTTAGAACGGTAATATGTCTTTTGGAACAACAAGCCAATAGGGTTTCTTTGTCAATCATATAGGCACTTCCCATTCTGTCATTGTAGATTTCTTTGGGTAATTCAATATGAAAATCTAATGCTACTTTATTGCTTTTCTCATCTACATTCATGGCAAAAACCGAAGATTGTTTTTTGTCGACTCCATTGTCAAAAAATAATAAACTTCCTTCTTGATTAATGTGTGCCGCGTGGGCTTGTGAAAAATTGCAATTGGCAGGCATTGCAATTGTTCCGCCTTTTCCTATTTTCCAAATTACTTTTCCGGTTTTGGCATTTACTTTCCAAATTTGACCGTTATTATAAAATGAAATAATAAAATTGCCGTCTTTGTCATAATTCAAGCTGTTGGCATGCATCCAATCCTTTTTGGTTTTCAACAATGCTTTATCTTTCATCGGGTCTAAATCGTCAAAAACACTCCATTTCCAGAGTTGTTTTCCTTTTTTATCCAAAATAAGAATTCCGTCACCGTTGATGGTATCTTTCTTTTTGCCACCTATCGCGGATAAGTCGGTTATTCTTTCATCGACAAACAAAGTCACGATTTCGTTGGTCGATTTCTTTATAATTTCATGATGAATGACTTGCTTTAAATCGCCTTGACCTTTTCTAATGTGCGTGAGCGTATCACCTTGCAAATTAATTTCTAAAATCTCGCTGCCATAGCTCGTTGGTTCATCATTTTTTCCAAGTATAGAAATAATGCTTTGATCATCGGTAAAACAGGAAACTTTAAATCCAGTTCCTTCTACTGTATGATACCATCTCAGATTTCCTTTATAATCTACTAGGTAAACGGTACCCGGAGTTTCTCTTTTGCTTAAAAGTAAAAACCCTTTTTTGAAATTTTCAGGTATTAAATTGGGTTTTGGACAATTGGCTTTGAATTGTTTTTGCAACCATTCCGGCAACTGTCTGGATTTGAAAGCATAGACTTTACTTATGTTTTTTACATCATCCTGAATCGTCACAACCTGATAGTTGTATTTAGTATCAGGACTGATGGAGCAAAGCACAAGAGAATGTTTTTTGCCACTAGGTGTTGTCAAAGAAGTCATTTTACCTTTACTTCCAATTGCCTCACGCCAATATTCTACATATACCTTTGCATCAGTACTTGTAGTAACATCGATTTGAATCTTCAATTCGTTGTTACTATGAGTTCCGACGTTGATAGTAGTAACACAATTGCCTTGATTCTTGGAACAACTAACCATTACCAAAAGGGTAAAAATCAAAATGCCTTTAACTATTAAACTCTTAATCATTTTATGGTGTTTTTATAAAACTACTATTTTTTTTTATATAAAAATCAAGAATATAACAGCATCAATGCTGACGACATTACATTCTTGATTTATATAAACCTATTACTATTTACTGTCTATCGGCGTTACTTAACTTTGGGTTAAGATCTACCTGACTTTGAGGGTAGGTATAATATTTGTTTTGAGGCATCTTGATTGGAGCGCCTTCTCCTACTCTGGTATGGTATGCATTTACAAGAACATCATATTTATTCATTCTGATTAAATCGGCACGACGTTTTCCTTCGTAGAAAAGTTCCCATCCTCTTTCTTGCAAAATAGCATCCCTTAAAGTAGCTTGATTGTAATCTGCTAAAACCAATAGCTTAGCATGAGATCTTGCTTTAACCTGATTAATAAGGTCAATCGCTTCGCCAGTTGGCCCGCTAATCTCGTTTAATGCTTCCGCTCTGCTCAACAAAACATCGGCATAACGCAATATGTTAACACTATGACCATCGTAATAGGTTTGCGTTTCATCATCTGCATATTTTCTGGTGGCTACATCCTGCATATAAAATTCGCCTTCAGGAGGTTCGGCCCCCATAGTAGGTGCTTGTCTATATAATAAGTCATCGATTCCTACATATTCTGGAAAGAAACATTGTTTTCTCTCGTCTTCGTTACCAAAAGTATTATAGAAATCCCAGTTTACAGTATAATACTGCCATCTGTTTTGTACTACTGGATGATTTACTGGACCAAAGTGATTTAGCAATTCCGTTCCATTAGTATTAGCATCGCTAAGGGAGGAAAAGATGTTTTCTTGACACCATTTATTATTTTCTTTGAACAATCCTAAATAAGATGGATAAAGACTGTATTGATTTAAGCTCATTACTTGTTGTGTAAGATCGACTACTTGTTGCCAATTATGGCTTCTCATATACAATTTTGCCAATAATGTTAGTGCCGCACCTTTGGTAGCACGCCCTACATCATTACTTCCATAAATAGCATTGTCTTGATAATTAACAGGCAATACACTGGCAGCTTCATTCAAATCTTTAATCAAAAAAGCATCAATATCTTCAACCGATGTTGGAGGCGTTTGCGATAAATAATCAGGACTTGCCAAATTATCCTCTGTAATCAAAATTACGGGTCCCCAAGAATCCGTTAAATCCATATAAGCCGAAGCTCTTAGAAATTTTGATTCGGCGATGAATTGTGTTTTTTCAGCATCCGAGATCCCTGTCATTGGGGTAATGTAATAAATCGCATTGTTGGCATTGGCAACCAACTTATACATAGAAGTCCAATCTTCCTCAAGTAGACCATTGGCCGAATTCCAAGTACCTAAAAACAATTGTCCTGGATCCCCATCAAATTGACAATGACCTAAATCTGTTGCAATATCTGTTAACGCAAAATGCCGTGTTGCCCAATATGAAAAGTTATCACCCACTGATGGTCCTTTTAGTCTGGCATATACTGAATTTACAGCCGCCATCGCATCCGACTTTGTTTGATACCCATTGGTATTGGTCAAACTACTGTATACTTTAGGGTCAAGATCTTGATTGCAAGAAAATTGTATTCCTGCGGTTAGTATTAGAAATAGTATAGAATATTTTTTCATTTTAATTAAATTTAATGTTAGTTAAAAAAGCTTTTTAGACTAATGAATGGTAACTTTTACACCCAAAACAAAACTTCTGGAAGCTGGGAATGAGTTGAAATCTATTCCACCTCCTAGATTGTTATTTGAATGCCCATTAACTTCAGGATCATTACCAGAATAGTTTGTCAACGTTAATAAATTCTGACCAGTAGCATACAATCGGATACTATCAATAAATTTAGCTTGTCTTAATGCACTCTCTGGAATAGAATATCCAATAGACACGTTTTTTAAACGAACATAAGAAGCTTCTTTAACAAATTTTGAATTTACATAACTACCATATTTACTTTTGTAATACCCATCTCTTGGAATATCGGTATCTTCATTTGTACCGGCAACCCAACGGTCTAATGCGGCTGTACCGGTACTTGATTCAGCTACCATTGCGGTCATGTTGTACACGGAATAATCAAATGCTCCTTGAAAAAAGATATTCAAATCAAAATTTCCATATCTAAAATCATTCCCAAATCCTGCGATATAATGTGGTGTAGAATTCCCTAAATAGGTTCTATCATCTGGTGTAATTTTTCCATCTCCATTTAAATCTGAATATTTAGGATCTCCCGGTTTAGAATTTGGTTGTGGCGAATAAACCTCTCCTGTTTTTACCACTCCAGCATATTCATAACCATATAGCACCCCCATTTCTTTTCCTGGCTCTAATCTTGTAAACTCTTGTACTGAAGTAAATGCACTTGGATTAGATGTCTTTACACTTATAATTTTAACATTATCAGAAAGCGACACTACCTCTTGTTTGTTGTAAGCAATATTAAAAGTCGATTTCCAAGAGAAATTTTCATTTCTTATATTATCATAACTTAAACCAAATTCTATCCCTTTATTTTCAATAACTCCTGTATTGATTCTTTGAGTGTCAAAACCCCACCAATCTCCAACAGGCACGTTCAAAAGCGCATCACTGGTTGTTTTTTTGTACACATCAATGGTTGCATTCAATCTTCCGTCAAGAAAACCCATATCCAAACCTAAATCTGTTTGAGCTGTTTCTTCCCATTTTAAATTGGGATTTGCTAAATTAGCGGGTTCAGTACCCGGAACAAAATCATCTGGTGCAATAATAACACCCCAAGATCTTAGTCTACTCATATAAGCATAATCTCCAATACCATCATTACCCGTAATACCATAACTGGCTCTTAGTTTTAGTTCTGAAAAAGCATTTAAATTTTGTACAAATGATTCGTTCGAAAGTTTCCATGCAATAGCCCCAGACGGGAATGTTCCATATTGATTGTTGGGACCGAATCGAGAAGATCCATCTCTTCTTATGGTAAAAGAAGCCAAATACTTATCGGCAAAAGCATAATTCAATCTACCGAAATAAGACGTAAGTTTTGTCTCCGACTTAAAACTTTCTGGTTTTGAATACACAGAGGCACCTCCAAGATCATGATAGGTTAACAAATCATTAGAAAAACCAGTGCCGGAAGCTTTTAATTGTTCATAGGTGTCTTTTTGATTGGAAGTCCCTATCATTGCTGTAAAAGCATTTTCCCCTGTAGCAAATTTATAGGTTAAATATTGCTCTGTACTCCATCTAAAATAGGATTTATTTTCTTCTGAGGCAACACCTTTTAAAGCAGCTCCGGCAACTAGTGTGCTCGGAGTATATTTTCCTTCTATGTTTTCTTGAAACTCAGCACCTGCTCCAAAATGGTACGTTAAGTTTTTAATAATTTCATAATCAAGAAACATACTTGCATTGACCAATCTATTGGTGATATTATCTGTAGGTTCCAACAAAAGAGCTAATGCATTATCTTTTCCTTGGTATTTATAATACGTCCCATCTGGGTTATAAATTGGAATAGACGGGGGAGCAGTCTGTATGGCATTTATAGGAGATAAAATATTATCATCATAATTACTATTGTTTCCATTGCTTACAGAACCATAAAAATTAGTGCCTATATTTAATTTCTCACTAAACTTTTTCTCCCCACCCATTCGTACAGAGAATTTTTCGAAATCAGTGTTTTGCAACGCTCCCGTTTGGTCTATATAATTTCCAGAAAGATAAAATTTAGACACTTTATCGCTTCCACTAAATGAAATTGTTCCATTTCTTACATAACCTTGACGGGTTGCTGCGTCAAACCAATTGGTATTTGCAATTGGAAAACTTACAGGAAAAACAGGTGGTTTATTATTTTCGGCAGCAATTGCATTTTGAATATCAGCATATTGTTGTCCATTCAATAAAGAGGGAGCTTCAATTATATTCTGAAAACCATTCGACAAATCGGCTTCAATTTGCATTTTTCCAGATTTTCCTTTTTTAGTGGTAATCAATATTACCCCATTTCCTCCTCTGGCACCATAAATAGCCGTAGAAGAAGCATCTTTTAAAACCTGAATATTTTCGATATCGTTCGGACTAATCGATCCACCGGTACTCGTAATAAATCCATCTACCACATACAATGGGGCATTAGAATTGTTGATGGAGTTCCCTCCTCTAATAATAACTGAAGGGGTGCTTCCCGGAGCAAAATTATTTTGCTGCACTTGAATCCCTGAGGCACGTCCTTGTAAAGCTTGACCAACATTGGCCACGGTTCCTCCTAAGTTTAAGTTATCCTTACTAATGGAACTCACAGAACCGGTAAGGTCACTTTTCTTTTGTTTACCATATCCAACTACGATTACCTCATTCATTTTAAGTCCTTCCTCTTTCAAAACGACAGTTACAAAACCTCCTGTTGCTTTTACTTCTCTGGTTTCCTTTCCGATAAAAGAAATCACTAAAGTAACTGTAGCTTCTGGGGCATCAATTGCAAAAGAACCATCTAGATCAGTCTGAACCGATTCGGTGCTTCCTTTAATGTGAATATTGGCTCCAGATATAGGTAGTCCGTTTTCATCGGTAACCTTTCCTTTGATTTGATTTTGTATGTTTTGGGCATTAATTTCCGTCGGAATATTTATGGTATAACTTTCCGATGCTGACGCTTGCAAGCCCCAGTTGAGCAGTATAATAGTTGTAATTTTGACCACTCTCCCGGAGATCACGTTAAGCCGAAAGTTTTCCGGCTTGTTTTTGGTTATTTCATTCATACTTAATGGTTTTTTGGTTGTTATACGTAATTATTTTTTAATTTATTCCCTTCTCTTTTTTGACCCTGCAATCGAACAAGTCTATTTGAATTTCATTAAAAAAGGGTATTCATTTTGTCTTATTTATGCTGATTTTAAATTCTTAAATTATTTTAAAAATGACAGTTTTTAATTAAATGCACCTTCATTTTAAAAGTTAAAAACGACAATAAAATCATTTTTTTTATTGCTTAAAAATTATAATTCAAACAATATAATTCACAATTCACTGACGAAACTATAGATTATATTTTTATTAAACAAGGAAAATAACAAATATTGTGCTCGAACACACAATATTTCTGTTCTCGAGCACAAAAAAACGGTGTTAAAATGTTTTTTTGTAATACAATTCCAATTGTTTAACAATATAGATCTTTTGGGTTTTAATCTTATTTTTAGGTAAATGATTGAAATACTGATTGAATAATATTAAATTCGCAGGTTCCTTATAGATTGAATAATGATAATGTAATGGAAGGAATACCTAATTAGTGTGTTTTTTTTGTTTTATTTATGGTAAAAATTAACAGTAAATTTATACCCTTAAAACAGTTCGAAAAATGGAGTAATTTTATAATGAGATTAATTGATTTATTTCAACTATATTTCGAAAAAAATGTTTGGAATGGGTTTTAAAGAAATAGTAAATAACATATAAAAATGAATGATGAAATAAAAGAGTACGTAGTGAATTTAATTGAAAAAAATCAGCTGGTTATCTCTGGAAAAGGAGATGATGAGTTGTGGGATTGCGCTATGCCTTTGACTGATTTTTGCTCTCCATGGGATAGTAAAAAACAGTCAGAAATTACTTTTAAGGCACTTTGGGATCGTGAAAATTTATTTTTCAGCTTTACCGTTTTAGATTCATCAATTCACATAGAAAAACTGGACGATAGTATTGATAGTATCAATAATTCAGATAGAGTCGAACTTTTTTTCAGACCCGATATTTCCCTGAATCCATATTACTGTCTGGAAATAGATTCCGCTGCTCGAATAATGGATTTTATCGCTTATCCTAATAAGGATTTCGATTTTAATTGGAGTTGGCCAAAGAATGATATAGTTGTTAAATCATCTGTAAATGAGAATTCTTTTACCGTTGAAGGATCAATAAGCATTCAATCCTTAAAAGATTTTAATTTAATTAAAAACAACAAAATTGAAGTGGGGGTTTTTCGGGCTAAATATTTTAAGGGGCAAAACGGATGTTTTGAACCTACTTGGATCACTTGGGTAAACCCAAATACAGAAACGCCGAATTTTCATATAGCTTCTTCTTTTGGAACCTTTGTTTTAAAAGAATAAATGGAACTATTCAGCCTACACCAAATTCAACTTTGGATTTAAAGAAAAACAGACACAAATTGCACAAATTCACACGAATTGCATTGCAAGATTGATTTTTTTTGTGAAATCTTTCTAAATTTTCATTTTGAATTTGTGTGAATTCGTGCAATTTGTGTCAAATTTTTGTTAGGCTGAATACGAATAAATAAATGCTATTCAATATAATAGTCTGCATTTTCGGAATTTACTATATCAATAGGCAAAAGAATCATCTCCGGAATTTCTTTATTAAAAAGAAAATGTTCCACCAAAGAAGTTATCCCTAGATAAGCTTGTCTTTTTTGATTTTGGTGTATCATAAAATCAATTACGCCTTGATTCAAATACGTTAGATTCTCATCAATCAAATCATATCCAATAAATCCTATTTTTTTATGGGTAACCTCAGTAATTGTTTTGGCTATTTGATATGCTTTGGAAGTGGTAATAAAGATTCCCGATAAATCCGGGTTTTCATTCAGGAAAGTATTGAAATTAATTTCAATATTTGGACTTTTTAATTTTAAGGTCGTGATAGTATATTCTGAATTTTCTTTCTCATCAAAATAATTTCTAAAGCCTCTTTCCTTTTCCTGCATGTGAATAGCATTTTTGTAGGTTTCATCAATATGAATAATCGCAATTTGGCCTTTATCAGAAATAGAATCCAATAATTTTGCGGCTACGCGACCACTTCTAAATAAATCCTGGCCCACAAAACTTTTTACGGATGCAGATTCGACTTGGTTATTGAAGGTGTTTACAATAGTGTTTATAGCATCGTATTTTTGGATAACGGCTACCGTTTCTTTATGGAATAGGGGTGCCAACAAAACAGCATCTGGAGAAAGTTCAATTACGGTATCATTGGTTTCCAAAAACGATTTCTTTTTTTCCGGATCAAAATAAAAGGTCTGAATAACTAAATTGTAGGCCTTAAATTCTTGTATGGCATCATTAATACCCTTTACGCAAGGTAGCCAATAAGGGTCGATTTCAGGATCAGGAAGTACTATACAAATACGGTAAATTTTATTGTTTTTTAAATTTCTGGCAATAAGATTTGGTTCGTAGTCAATTACGTTTAAAACTTCGTTAACTTTTTCAAGGGCTGTTGGAGACACTTTGCCTCTTTTATGCAAGACTCTGTCAACGGTACCCTTAGAAACGCCAGCTAATTTTGCAATATCCTTAATTGTGTATTTTTTATCCATAATGAGCAAATATATAAAAACTTTGGTTTATTTAATTTGTAAGGTTTAATAAACACAGGGCAAACGCTTTTTAAAAAAAGTTAGCCACGAATTGAACAAATTTACACGAAAAATCATCTGTTTTAATTTCACAATTTTGGTTAAAACAGATAAAATTTGTGAAATTCAATTTTAAAAATTAATATAATTTGTGACAATTCGTGAATCCAGATAGGTGCTATCGGGAGTGGCAAAAAAATTTAAACGCGTTTGCCCTGTATCTTTAAGTGAATTTAGCACTATAATTAAATAGTAACCGACTTTGAAGCCGCCAGTTTAAGCTTCGGCATGAACTCTTTATTAAAATATAAATGTAATGGAATGGTATTAGCTGTTTTCAAATTATACTTTTTCAAAACGATCAAATGATTCTGCTAATGTAATAATTGTTTATTTAAAAAAATGTGCTCGACAACATTAAAATAGTGTGTTCGAGCACATTTTTTTGTTTTTTGTTTGGTTTATTAGAATTTAATCTATAGTTTCGTAAAGTTAAAACTAGAAAAAGAGTTTGTTTTATAAATTCGAAACAGTGTAATCAACAGCATTGCAGTGTGTTAATTAAATAAAGAGTGAGAAAAATTATATCAATGGCACCAGGGCGAACCTGTTTATTTGGAGATCATCAAGATTATTTGGGTTTGCCGGTAATTGCATGCGCAATTAATAGAAGTATAAAATTAACTGCAGTGCAAAATGACACGCAGGTTTTTAAATTAAATATGGGAGATATCGATGAAGTCAGAATCATTGATATTCATGCTGACTTTTCGGAATTGGCGCCTCGTGATTATTTTGCGTCTTCATTAAGGGTTTTAAGAAGGCATGGCTGTATTCCAAATGTAGGGTACGATATTACCATAAAAGGCGATATTCCCATCAATTCAGGAACCTCAAGTTCATCGGCTTTGCTACTGGCTTGGATTAATTTTTTGATAACTGCTTACGGAGTAGATGATGAAGTTACACCAGAATTCATTGCGAAAATGGGTTATGCCTCTGAAGTGCTGGAGCATGGGGAGCCGGGCGGAATGATGGATCATTATAGCATAGGAATAGGGAATATTGTCCATATAAATACCAAAGATCCATTTTCGTACACCGTTATTGGAACGGAATTGAAAGGACTGATTACCGGCGTTTCCGGAGTACCCAAAGAAACTATTGGACTGATTGGAGAAATAAAAGGAAATGCTTTGTTGGCAATAGGTATTATAAAACAAAATTTTAAAGATTTTGATTTAAACAAATCCGAAATCGAAGATTTAGATAAATATCGTAATTATTTGCCGGACAGACTGATTCCTTATTTTGAGGCTGCCATCAAAAACTACCATTATACAAAAGAAGCTTTAAAAGAATTTCAAAAACCAATTCTGGATTTAAAAAAAATTGGTGGATTAATGAATGAGCATCATGCTGTTTTAAGGGATTTATTAAAAATAACAGTGCCGAAAATTGATGATATGATTACTGCCGCATTGAAAGCGGGGGCTTATGGTGCCAAAATTGTGGGTTCAGGCGGCGGCGGGAGTATTGTAGTAATTGCAGATCCAGAAAAAGAAGCGCAGGTTGTAGCCGCAATATTGGCCGCAGGCGCAAAAGAAGCTTATGCAGTAACGGTTGATCCTGGAGTAAGGATAATAGAAAAACAGAAAAATTTAAAGAATTAAGTATGCATGACAATTTAATTATTTTAGCGGGTGGAGCTTCTTCACGAATGAAAAAAGAAATTTCATTAGATAATCTAACTCCTGAAGAAATTGCCCAAGCTAACGAAAGAAGCAAAGGATTGATAGGAGTTGGCCCAAACGGAAGACCATTATTGGATTATCTTTTATTGAATGCTAAAAAAGCGGGATATAAAAACATCATCATCATTATAGGAGAACAGGGAGATTTGTTTAAAGAATTTTACGGAAGTAAAAACAAAAACAATGATTTTCACGGGTTAAATATTTCTTTCGCAATTCAATATATTCCCCAAGGTAGAATAAAACCATTTGGCACCGCCGACGCATTATTTCAAGCTGTCGAACAGTATCCTGAATTGAATTCCCAAGATTATTCCGTTTGTAATAGTGATAATTTGTATTCTAAAGATGCCTTATATGCGCTTAGGGAAACCAAAAGCCTAAATGCTTTTATAAGCTATGATAGGGATGCAATGGAATTTCCGTCAGAACGAATTTCGCGTTTTGCCATTGCAAAACTCAATGGTGATAATCAATTATTGGATATTCTGGAAAAACCTGCCGCAGATATTCTAGACAGCTACAAAGATGCCGAAGGGAAATTGAGAGTAAGCATGAATGCTTTTAAATTTAATGGAGCGCTTTTATATCCTTACTTAAAAAACTGTCCCGTTCATCCGGAAAGAGAGGAGAAGGAATTGCCTACCGTACTTTTAAACGCAATAAAAGAGCATCCTAATACTACATTAGGAATCCCTTTTTCTGAACACGTTCCCGACTTAACGGCAAAAGAAGATATAGCCGAAGTGAAAGAATATTTAAAAAAACAGTATCCCCAATTAGATTGGAATGAATAATAACCTAAAAGAAAGATAAGAAAAATCAGTGAAAAGCACTTCTATTTTTTTTTCTAGTAACTAAACCACACTAGATTATGAAGGTTTTATACTGTTTTATAAAGTTGCAAGCTGAATTTAACTATTACTATAAAAAACTACAACATGTCAGAAATTAAAAACGCAATGCATGCCAATCAGGAAAATGCATTAATTCCAATGGTTATTTTAACCGCATTATTTTTTATTTTAGGGTTCGTAACTTGGTTGAATGGACCATTAATTCCGTTTTTTGAATTGGCTTGCGAATTGACTCAATCTCAGGCCTATTTTGTGGCTTTTGCCTTTTATATTGCTTATTTTGTTATGGCAATCCCATCCTCTTGGGTAATAGAAAAAGTAGGCTATAAAAATGGAGTTTCGTTAGGACTACTTGTAATTGCCCTTGGAGCATTTATGTTTTATCCCGCTGCTGAGACTCGAACTTTCATCTTATTTCTGGTCGCTTTGTTTGTTATGGGGACCGGTTTGGCTATTTTGCAAACTGCGGCAAATCCTTATGTAGTGGTAATTGGGCCCAGAGAAAGTGCAGCAGCAAGAATTAGCGTACTAGGGATTGCCAATAAATTAGCGGGATTTATTGCGCCGCTAGTGTTAACAGCTTTGGTGTTATCAAATATGCAAGATTACACAGCCGACAAAATTGCTGCTCTTGATGCTATAGCCAAATCGAAAGCATTAGACACACTTGCTTTGCAATTACAAACTCCCTATCTTTATATGGGGTTTATCATCATCATTTTAGCAGTGTTTGTTAAATTATCTCCTCTGCCGGAAATTGATTTAGATGAAGATGGAAATGTGGCTCATTTAAGTGTTTTTAAGCAAATTATAAATGCTCTTAAATATCCCCAATTAGTTTTGGGTGTTATAACATTAATGTTATATCTGGCTGCAGAGGTTTTGGCTGGAGATTCGATTGGGGTATTTGGTAAACAATTAGGGGTTTATGGTGAGAATGGTAATTTTTATCTAAAACTGACTTCATTTACCATGACAGCAATGGTGATAGGATATATTTTAGGTATTGCACTAATACCAAAATATGTTTCCCAGGTTATGGCATTAAAAGTTTCAGGTATTTTAGGTTTAATTTTAGTACTATTAATTGTAACGATATCTCCTAATGTAATGATTCAATTACCTGGAATTCCAGTTTTACCATTGGTGATACTATTGGTAGCTCTTATGGGACTTGCCAATGCGCTTTGTTGGCCGGCAATTTGGCCAATGGCTCTTCAGGATTTAGGTGGATATACAAAAATAGCAAGCGCTATATTAATAATGGGAATTATTGGTGGGGCGATTTTTCCGTTAATCTATGGTTCATGGGCGGAAACTATTAATCTGGCTAATGAAGCAAATGGTATTGCAAAAACGGCAAAAAGTGGGAATCAAATTGCTTATTTGATTTTATTGCCTTCTTATTTAATGATTATATTTTATGCCTTTAAAGGGCATAAATACAGAAGTTGGTCGCGATCCCGATCATTATCGGGGCAGATTGAGTTAATTAAATAAATTTAAAAACAAAACTGACAATGTTAAAAAGTACAATAGATAAAGCAACAGGTTTCGAAAAAAGATTCGAGAATAGTAACACAGTAGTTTTTGAAAATTCAACTTCGGCATCTAAAGCGGTTGCGCAGGAAATAGCGGCACTTATTAAATTAAAACAAGAGAATAAACAATCTTGTGTTTTGGGATTGGCAACAGGATCTTCACCAAAAGGATTATATGCAGAATTAGTGCGCTTACACAAAGAGGAGGGATTGAGTTTTAAAAACGTAATCACTTTCAATTTAGATGAATATTACCCAATGGAACCGGATTCCATAAATAGTTACGTGCGATTCATGAAAGAATTATTATTGGATCATGTAGATATTTTACCTGAAAATTATCATATTCCGGATGGCCTTTTGTCTAAAGAAGAAATTGCGGATTATTGTACTAATTACGAAGCTAAAATAGAAGCCTTGGGTGGTATTGACTTGCAAATACTGGGTATTGGAGGTAACGGTCATATCGGATTTAATGAATCGGGATCTTTACAAAATTCCAAAACGAGACTGGTTGCTTTAGATCATATTACAAGAGTGGCGGCCAGCAAAGATTTTTCTGGGTTGAACAATACTCCTAGAACAGCAATTACGCTTGGAGTAAAAAAAATAATGGAAGCAAAACAAGTTATTTTAATGGCTTGGGGAGAAGGAAAATCGGGAATTATTAAAAAATCTGTCGAAGACGAAGTGACCAATCGCATACCTGCTTCTTTTTTGCAAGAGCATAATAATGCAGTTTTTGTTTTAGATAAAGAAGCTTCTTCAAAATTAACCAGAATCAATACGCCTTGGTTGGTCGAAAAAATTGTTTGGTCAGATAAATTAATCAGGAAAGCGGTATTAGGATTGGCGCTCGATTTAAAGAAGCCTATTTTAATGCTTACCGATGCTGATTATATCGAAAATGGAATGAGTGATTTGTTGGCCGATTCAGGTCCTGCGTACGACATTAACATCAAGATATTCAATAAACTACAAAATACAATTACCGGTTGGCCAGGAGGAAAACCAAATGCAGACGATTCAAACCGACCGGAAAGAGCGGAGCCAGCAAGAAAAAGAGTCTTGATTTTTAGCCCACATCCTGATGATGACATCATTAGTATGGGAGGTACTTTTATGAGATTGCAACAACAAGGGCACGAGGTGCATGTTGCGTATCAAACTTCTGGAAATATTGCCGTTGCAGATGATGAGGCATTGAGATTTGCACGATTTGTAATTGATTACAACGAGAAATTTGGAATAAAAAGTCCAGAAGCAGACAACATTTATCACAAAGCAATCACTTTTTTGAGCAACAAAAAAACAAGTGAAATCGACATTCCGGAAGTGAGGTATTTGAAAGGATTGATTAGAAAAGGGGAGGCTCGATCCACCAGTAATTTTGTTGGTTTGCCAGATGAGCAAATTCATTTTATGGAACTTCCTTTTTATGAAACAGGGACTATTGAGAAAAAACCTCTAGGCGAGGAAGATATTTTGCTAACGACGAATCTTATTGAAAAAATTAAACCACACCAAATATATGCTGCGGGCGATTTAGCCGATCCTCATGGAACGCATAAAGTATGTTTGGACGCTATTTTTGAAGCGGTTAAACGATTGAAATCAAAAGATTTTATGAAAGACTGTTGGGTTTGGTTGTACCGAGGAGCTTGGCAGGAATGGGGTATCGATGAGGTTGAAATGGCTGTGCCCATGAGTCCGGATCAGGTATTGGCTAAAAGACAGGGAATTTTTAAACACCAATCTCAAAAAGACGGTGTAGTGTTTCAAGGATCGGATACGAGAGAATTTTGGCAAAGAGCCGAAGACAGAAACAGAGAAACGGCAGCATTATATAAACAATTGGGATTGTCAACCTATGCTGCAATGGAAGCCTTCGTTAGATGGGAATATTAATCACAAGGTTTGTATTTAAGAATTAGGTCAAGATATATCCGATATATAGAGTTAGTTAGTAAACAAAGAGGTTCGAAATTTTCGGACCTCTTTGTATTTATTCGAATTATTAAAAAGGTGTTTCAAAATGAAGTTAATCCTACTTATGTTGTTGTTTCTTTGATTTTTTGAGAGTCAATAAATGAAGAGTTTTAGATTAAATTGTCAAATTAATTCAGGACAATATTCTATGATTTTAGAAAGAAAAAAATATATCTTGCTGGAAATAAATGGTGTGATTTCTTTTCGCTCTACTTTTCGATTAAAAAAAATGGATCAAAACCAAAAACAACTCGTAAAACTCGCCCATACCAAAATGCCAATTTTAGAGGCATTTTGATCACTCGCTATTTTGGCTATATGATAGGATTTCGAGGTGGTAACAAAGATTCCGCCCAAATTGGGGTTGTCGGCCAGAAAATCTTTAAAATCCTTTTCAATAGTTGGATTATGCAATTTTAAAGTATGTATAGTGTACTCCGAATTTTCTTTTTTACTAAAATAAGCTCTAAATCCACGTTCTTTTTCTTGCATGTGAATGGCATTTTCATAAGACTCATCGATATGAATAATGACCATACTCCCTTTTTTGTGCAGTAAATCCAAAAGTTTGGCAGCAACCCTACCGCTCATAAATAAATCCTGACCAACAAAACTTTTGATTATAGAAGAGTGAATTTGATTGTTAAAAGTAGAAACAACAATTCCCAGTTTATTATATTTTTCAACCATATTCAATGTTTCCTTATAAAACAAAGGCGCCAACATGACGGCATCTGGAGCAATTTTCAATATGGATTCATTGCAATTTATAAAAGACTCCGTGCTTTCCGGATCAAAATAAAATATTTTGATTTGAAGGTTGTACGCTTTAATTTTTTGTACAACATCCTCAATTCCTTTGACACAAGGAAGCCAATAGGAGTCTAACGATGGATTGGGAAGACTGACACAGATGTGATATATTTTATTGTTCTTGAGACTTCTTGCCATAAAATTAGGCTCATAGTTGATCTCACTCAAAACTGCATTCACTTTTACAAGAGCCTCCTCAGATACTTTGCCTCTTTTATGCAACACTCTATCCACGGTTCCTTTTGAAACACCAGCTAACAGCGCAATATCTTTAATCGTAAGTTTTTTATCCACCGAAGCAAATATATAAAAAAGTTGAAAGGGTAGAATACAATACAAATATGCACTTAAAAATAGAAACCACCATCTCAAAAACTTTAGAAATGGTGGTTTTTTTGCTATTTATAAATGAGTTGTTCTCTAAAGGTTTTCAAAAAAATCATTCCCTTTGTCATCGGTGATAATAAAAGCGGGGAAATCTTTAATGGTGATTTTACGAACGGCTTCCATACCCAGTTCTTCAAAATCGACTACCTCAACAGAAAGAATATTCTCTTTGGCTAAAATCGCCGCTGGACCTCCAATAGATCCCAAATAGAATCCTCCGTAGGTTTTACAGGCATTCATCACGTCTTTGGTTCTGTTCCCTTTGGCAAGCATCACCATACTTCCACCATTTTTTTGGAACTCTTCTACGTACACATCCATTCTACCGGCTGTTGTTGGTCCAAAACTTCCCGAAGCCATTCCCTCTGGTGTTTTTGCAGGTCCAGCATAATAGATAGGGTGATTTTTAAAGTATTCTGGCATTGGTTTCCCTGCATCCAATAATTCTTTGATTTTGGCGTGGGCAATATCACGAGCCACAATCAAGGTTCCGTTTAATTTCAAACGGGTTTTGATTGGATATTTAGACAATTCCGCAAGAATATCGGCCATTGGTCGGTTCAAATCAATTTCGACAGCAGGTTCCAAATGAGGTGCAGTTTCAGGCAACAATCGTTTTGGATTCACTTCCAATTGCTCTACAAAAATACCGTCTTTGGTAATTTTACCTTTGATATTTCTATCGGCAGAACAAGAAACTCCCAATCCAACCGGACAAGAAGCCGCATGACGTGGCAAACGAATCACTCGAACATCATGAGTAAAATATTTACCGCCAAATTGTGCTCCAATCTGACTTTGTTGGCAAATTAACTGTACTCTTTTTTCCCATTCCAGATCACGGAAAGCCTGACCAGCCATGTTTCCGGTGGTAGGCAAATGGTCAAAATAACCTGCTGAAGCTTTTTTAACTGCTGATAAGTTCGCTTCCGCAGAAGTTCCTCCTATCACTAAAGCCAAATGATATGGCGGACAGGCAGAGGTCCCCAAATCCATTATTTTTGCACGAATGAAAGCATCCATCGATTTTTCGTTCAATAAAGATTTTGTCTGTTGGTATAAATACGTTTTGTTCGCAGATCCTCCTCCTTTTGCCAAAAACAAAAACTCATAAGAAGCTCCTTTTTTGGCATAAATATCAATTTGAGCCGGAAGATTGGAACCTGAATTTTTCTCTTCAAACATGCTAATCGGAACAATTTGAGAATAACGAAGGTTGCGTTCTTGATAGGTATTAAAAATCCCTTTTGAAAGCCATTCGGCATCATCTACTCCCGTATATACATTTTCTCCTTTTTTGGCCATTACAATCGCCGTCCCGGTATCCTGACAAGAAGGTAATTCCCCATCGATCGCCACTACAGCATTTTGCAATAAATTATAAGCTACAAAACGGTCATTATCGGTCGCTTCCGGATCATCCAAAATTGCTTTTAGTTTTTCCAAATGTGAAGTACGTAACATAAAAGAAACATCTTTCAAAGCTTCTTGAGCCAATAATTCCAATCCTTTTGGATCAACAGTCAAGATTTCTCTATTCCCTAGTTGTTCTACTTTTACAAAATCGGAAGTGATTTTACGGTATTGGGTATCGTCTTTTAAAATTGGATAAGGATCCTGGTATATAAAGTCCATAATATGTGATTATTTTTAGAACGCCAAATATAAGAATTGTTCAAAGAATAAAAAGTGATTTATGTCAGCTATTGTTGGTATAATTGTTTGGAATTATAAATGAACAACGGATTAAATTTGTTGTTACAACATCAATCATTCCTATGTCAACGATTTAAAATTTTCCACTTTACCCACGAGGCAGAGCCACGGGAATTTTTTTTGATTAATCTTATTTGACGAATAATACTATAAAATAAATATTTTGAGTGGTGAATATAAAATTATGACTGACAAATACATACAAGAAATCATTAATTTAAGAACAAAATCTGGGCTTGTAATACCATATATCCTCACTGGTAGGAAAAGTATGTTAATCCGTTTTTTATTATTCAAGCTTTTTAGAATTTATCTTCAACCATTTTTTGGGGGCTTAAAAGTTTATTATAGTGAATTAGTGCTTTCAATATAGACTCTGCTTTTTCATGGCCTTTTACTAGCATTACTAATTTATGTTTGTCCCAGGTATTCCTCCTTTTACTTTCTTGAATAGAAACAAATATATTTATAAATGCTTTATCATCGGATCTTTTTGAAACCTTTTGAAACTTATAAACATTTGAAAAATCAAATAAAATTCCACTGTTTTTTTGTTTTGTTCTTTTTTTGTTCATTTCAATTAATCTTAAAAAATCTCCTTCAAAAACAGCTTTGTATGGATGAGAATATGAGTCTTCCTCAAACCCATATATATTTATATTTTCAATAATAAATGCTTTTGTTTCTTCAATAGAAACATCATTACTTTCTATTATTAAATCTAATTTTTCTATATTTCCATTTTCAAATTCAATTTTAGATATATTTCCTTTTTTTTCAATATACAAAGGCCCTTCTATGTTGTTAAATTTATTGTACTTAACCTCTTTTGGAGAAACTTCTATTATTTTGGAAGAAATAATTTCTCCGTTTTGTAAAAAATTTTTATCTTGAGAAAAAAGATTAAATGACAATGATAAGAAGGTTAATGTGTAAATTTTTTTCATGTGTTGATATTTATTAAGTCTCAAAAGGTTTTGTTCAAATCCTTATTTCCTTTTTTTCAAATTTAAAATTTTATTTTCAAAATCCGCTGGATGTTCTTTCAATAATTCTGATATAATTATTTAAAATCACAAATGAACAATAGTTGAAATCTATTATTACAATATCATTCATAAAAACAAATCGTTTCTATGCTACTTTTATTATATTCAAGAATGCGCTACTTAATTTATTTTATAAGCCAGATTTTAGTCCCGTCTGATTTAAAAAAACCAGCTCGCCACCAAAATAGCTGTAATCACACAAATTAAATCGACCAAAAGCATCGTCCCTAAAGCGTACTGGGTGTTTTTTATATTAACAGAACCAAAATAAACCGCGATCACATAAAAAGTACTCTCGGCACTGCATTGAAAAATACTACTTAATCTTCCAGTTAAGGAATCGGCACCAAAAGTATTCATCGAATCAATTAAAAACCCTCGGGATCCTGCAGAACTAAAAGGTCTAAGTAAAGCTACTGGTAAGGCATCCGTGATTTCTTTACTTACTCCCATATTAGAAAAAGCAAAAGCAATCCAGTTGCTAATAATTTCAAATAAACCGCTATTTCTGAATAAAGAAATAGCAACTAACATTCCTAAAACATAAGGAAAAATGATAACGCCCGTTTTAACGCCATTATTGGCTCCTGTCACAAAGGTTTCATAAACGGTAGTTTTCGCCTCCGCAAATTTCTTTTCCTTAATAAAAGATAAGATCAAAGTAGAAGCAATAATTCCAACCAATATCAATGCTGAAAGATTAGATGTAAAATAATTTTTACCTATTAGATCCAAATGGTTTACATACATCAACAAACCTACAATTGCAGCAATTAACACCATTAACCCTGTTACTAAAGACGCGCTTTTGAAATTAATTTTTTGTTTAACCCCCACAATAAGAAAAGCAGCAATTGTACCGATAAAAGAGGTGATAATACAAGGCAGCATAACATCGGCTGGGTTGGCGGCATTGGCAGCTGCACGATAGCCGATTATAGAAGTTGCAATTAAGGTAAGTCCCGAGGCATGAAGACACATGAACATAATTTGAGCATCACTGGCTTTGTCTTTTTCGGGGTTTATTTCCTGTAAACTTTCCATAGCTTTTAATCCAAAAGGTGTTGCGGCCGAATCCAATCCCAAGAAATTGGCGGCAAAGTTTAAGGTCATATAGGAGATCGATGGATGATTTTTGGGAATACTAGGAAACACTTTTACGAATACTGGACTCAATATTCTGGCAAATTTTTCGGTCGCTCCGGAAATAATTAAAAGTTCCATCAATCCGCAGAAAAATGCCAAATAGGCCATAAGCGGCAAAATTAAATCGAGTAAAGTACTTTTACAGGTCGGCAATAATCCATCGGATTTTTGAACACCACTGAAGATTTTTACTGTTTTATTTTTATAAACATAAGTCGTGTCGGCATTTAGCGTATCACGATTGATAATCATGGTTTGGTCCGGTGCATTTTTGATACTGTCTTTGATGAAAACCGGAACTTGATTGATGTATTTTTCAGAAAGTAAAATGGGATCGTCTTTTTTTCCATTCAAAACATAATCGATTGTATAACTGTTGCCAGAAAACAAACTAATCACAACAAAAACTATTGAAGAAATAAAAATAACGAGCCAAAATCTACTTAATACCATAATTTATAATTTTTGTAAATGTAATAAATCAATGTCAATTGCAATATCAATTGCAATGTCAATGTCAATATCAATTTTAACATCTATGTCAATAAAAGAATTTCAAATGTGACAAATGTTTCTTCATTGTCAAAAGCCAAACACAATCGATTTTTTTTTCAAATTATAATTGCTATTGAATTTTGATATTGAAATTGTTTTTAAACATGAATAATCTCGTCCTCAATCAATAAATCTTCTCTTCGAAGTCGGAGAAAAATCTGGGCAACAGCAATGGTGTCTTTTTCGCAATAGGTGACAATACGATCAATGTCTTTGTCCACATAAAAAACATGTCCCACCTGACTGCCGTCGATATCGCCTTTTGGAGAAGGGATTCCGAGGACTTTGCACATTAATTTTAAGGAAGTAAAATGTTTGTAATCGCCGAACTTCCACAACTCTAATGTGTCCAGATGTGCAATCTCCCACGGTTTTTTGCCAAACAAATTGAGCTTATCAGGAATCGCAATTTGGTTGATAATCATTCGGCGGGCAAGGAACGGAATGTCAAATTCCTTGGCATTGTGTCCGCACAAAACGTGTTGCGGTTGATTGAAATGATTGTTGAGTAAATTATTGAAGTCTTTAAGGATTTTCTTTTCGTCTCCAAAAAAGGAAGTCACGCGAAAATTCCGAATATCGCCTTTGATCGTAAAATACCCCACCGAAATACAGACGATTTTCCCAAACTCGGCCCAAATTCCCGCACGATCGTAAAAATCTTCTGGAGTATATTCGTCCTTGCGTTGGTATTGGGTTTTGTGTTCCCAAAGGTCTTTCATCTCTGGATCCAGAGCATTGAAATCTTCGGCTTCCGGAACGGTTTCTATATCCAGAAACAGGATGTTATTGAGGTTTATTTTTTCAATCATTGGATAGATTATTGGATTGTTGAACTATTAGATACTAGATTTTTTTTGAATCACCGTTTATTTATCAGAATAGTTGCCTATTTAAGAATCTAATTTACAGAAAAAACACAAATTAGCTTTGTTTTAGAATAGCATACTTTAAATATTTTTTTCTAACTATCTAATAGTCCAACAATCTAAGAAGTCTAACTTAAAATAAACTTTGTTGCGTAGTTGGGTTTTCATGTTCCAACAACCATTTTTTTCTCCATAATCCCCCTGCGTAACCGGTGAGTGAGCCATCAGAACCAATTACTCTGTGGCAAGGAACAACAATCCAAAGCGGGTTTTTCCCATTTGCCGAAGCCACGGCACGAATCGCTTTGACATCGCCCAAAATTTTCGATTGTTCCAGATAAGTTCGCGTTTTGCCATACGGAATATCCAATAAGGCGCACCACACTTTTTGTTGGAATTCGGTTCCTTTGGGATTAAGTTTGAAGTCAAAATGGGTTCGTTTCTTTTCAAAATAACCATTTAATTGATTCACGGCTTCTTGTAAAATAACAGGAATTATCATCGAAACAGTTCCTTCGTCTGAAACGGAAATTGACGAAATGCCATTCTCATCTCCAATGATTGTGGCGATTCCCAAGGGTGTTTTGATGTAGACTGTTTCCATGATTTTGAGTAGATTTAACCGCAAAGTACACAAAGTTATCGCAAAGTTCGCAAAGAATTCAAAAAGGTGAAAAATAAAAAGAACCATTCGTTTACACAAATGGTTCTTGTATTTTTAGCCCCGATAGTAGCGGCATCCTTTATGTTTTTCCTTTAAAAACATAAAAATATAGCGGATAGCGGTCCCGATAATTATCGGGATAGCTCCTCCCTTCGACTACGCTCAGGATGCCAATTATTTATTTAAAAGTATAGCGGCTTCTTTAGCAAAATAAGTCGAAATCAAACTCGCTCCTGCTCTTTTGATACACATTAGTTGTTCCATCATGATTTTATCGTGATCCAACCAACCTCTTTCGGCAGCGGCTTTGATCATGGCATATTCGCCCGATACATGAAAAACGGTTACGGGTACATTCACGGCATTTTTTACTTCGCGAACGATATCCAAATACGCAATTCCGGGTTTTACCATCACCATATCGGCTCCTTCTTCTACATCAGACAAAGCTTCTTTGATGGCTTCGATGCGGTTGGCATAATCCATTTGATAGGTTTTCTTATCTTTTGGAACTACAACATCGGCTTCTCTTGGCGCACTGTCTAAGGCATCGCGGAAAGGTCCGTAAAATGCCGAAGCATATTTAGCAGAATAACTCATAATCCCCACGTGATGAAATCCTGCAGTATCCAATCCTTCACGCAAACGCAACACGCGTCCGTCCATCATATCGGATGGCGCTACAAAATCGGCACCCGCTTGTGCATGCGAAACAGCCATTTTTACCAAAGCGGCTACGGTGGAGTCGTTTTCGACATCGCCATTGGCAATAATTCCGTCATGACCATAAATAGAATACGGATCTAAAGCCACATCCGGCATTACGATCATCTCCGGGCAGGCCGTTTTGATCGCTTTAATGGCTTGTTGCATCAGTCCGTTGGGATTCCAAGCTTCAACTCCTGCATTATCTTTCAGATGCTCACTTACTTTTACATAAATATTGACCGCTCGTATTCCTAAAGCATAAATTTCTTTAACCTCTATTACCGTCAAATCGATTGAACGGCGGAAGATTCCAGGCATAGAAGGGATGGCAACCTCAACATTTTCTCCTTCGGCAATGAACATGGGGAACATAAAATCGGTTGGACTTAATGTGGTTTCACGAACTAGTGAACGAATGCTTTCGTTGACTCTTAAACGGCGGTTTCTGTGTAATGGGAACATATATTTTTGTTTAAAGTTTAAGGTTTAAAGTTTAAAGTTGTTTCTCTTTGCGCTTAAACCCAATCAACTGGATTTTCTAATACTTGTATTAATTTCTCTTCTTCGCTTCCTGATTCCGGATGATGGTCGTATACCCATTGCACGTGTGGAGGCAAACTCATCAGGATACTCTCGATTCTTCCGTTGGTTTTTAATCCGAATAAGGTGCCTTTATCGTGTACCAAGTTGAATTCGACATAACGTCCTCTTCTGATTTCTTGCCACGTTCTGTTTTCTACAGTATAGGGTAGATTTTTTCTTTTTTCAACTATAGGAACATAGGCTTCCAGAAAACTATTCCCCACTTCGGATACAAAATTGAACCAATCTTGCATACTCATAGTGTCATTTGCTTTACAATAATCAAAAAACAAACCACCTATTCCTCGGGCTTCGAGACGATGCGCATTCCAAAAATAGGAGTCACATTGTTTTTTATATTTTGGGTAAAACTCCAGATTGTGCTTGTCGCAAGCCGTTTTACAGGTTTGATGAAAATGAATCGCATCTTCTCCAAACAAATAATAAGGTGTTAAATCCTGTCCTCCACCAAACCATTGTTGAATTATATTTCCTGCATCATCATACATCTCGAAATAACGCCAATTAGCATGAACGGTTGGTACCATTGGATTTTTTGGATGCAAAACCAAACTCAAACCGCAGGCAAAAAAATCAGCTTCGCCTACATTAAACATTTTTTGCATCGCTTCGGGCAATTTTCCGTGCACTGCCGAAATATTGACTCCGCCTTTTTCAAAAACAGCTCCATTTTCGATTACTCGTGTTCTTCCACCACCACCTTCTGGTCTATCCCAAAGGTCTTCACGAAATTTGGCTTGACCATCAACGGCTTCCAATCCTTTACAAATTTGATCTTGAAGGTTTTGTATGTAGGCGTAAAATTGTTGTTTCATTTTGTTAGTTCATATAATTCCATATCTAATGGAAGTTCATCAGTTGGTGTAAACTCATCCGGCAAGGTTCTTTTCCAAACAAATCCGGATTTTACCGCGACTTTAACACTTCCTAAATTCGTTTTATGGGATATAATTTGAAGGGTATTCAAGTTCAATTCATTGAATGCAAAATCTGAAACTTCTTTAACAGCAAAAGTAACCAAACCCTTCCCTTCATATTGGGCTCCAATACCGTAAGCCAATTCGGCCTGTCGAGTTTCAAAATCAACTTTTTTAACAATAATCAAACCTGCAATATTTTCGGTAGCTTTTTCTTTTATACCAAATGTATAACACTCGTGAGATTGCAGCTCCAATGTTTTATCAATAATATAACGCTCTGAATCTTCTAAAGTCAGATTGCTGGAGAGTGTTTTAGGAAAATATCTTTTGAATCTTTCGGCATTTGAAACCATTAATTCATTCAGACTTTTTGCGTCTTTGTCATCCAGTGGGACAATATGGAAGGCTTCTATATTATGCATTTTGTTTTTTTATTCTCTCTCCAACACTCCTACAAACCAGATAATTACCCAGAGAGACGAGCAGAGGATTTATTTTTAATTTATTTTACATTAGCAATTTTTGTACTTATTCCAAAGGAAAAAATCTTGCTTTCCTGTTGGATATAATTATAAATAGCAATGGCTTTTTGTAAAAAATCAAATTGACTATCTTTTGAAAGCGTCATTAAAAAATCGGCGAATAACTCGAAATGATTCCAATCAAAATGTAGGCGTTCTAAATGGGCAATCAATTCTTTTTCGTCAAAATCATGGAGACTCTCGATATTCATTCCCAAGTCTTTTAGCTCATTTTCAAGATACAAAAGGTCTTCAAGATTCCAAAATTTAGGCACATAAACCAACGACATCAGCTTCTGGAGCACGTTGTCTATTCGAATACTTTCTTGGTCTCTTAATCCTTTGTTTAGCATTTTTATAATTTTTGTTTTTTAATTACACCCGTCGGGTGTAATTAAAGAACCTTATTAGTTCCCGTACTCCTTCACCGCATCAATAAACGCCTTAGCGTGATCTACAGGGATATTCGGTAAAATTCCGTGACCTAAATTCACAATATATTTGTCTTTTCCGAATTCGTCAATCATTTCGTGTACCATTTTCTTGATAACCGGAATTGGAGATAGCAATCTTGAAGGATCAAAATTCCCTTGTAAAGTGATGTTTCCACCAGAAAGGTATCTTGCGTTTCTTGGAGAACAAGTCCAGTCCACACCTAAAGCCGATGCTTTACTTTTCCCCATCTCGCCAAGGGCAAACCAACATCCTTTTCCGAAAACAATTACGGGTGCGTCATCCGCCAAAGCTTCGACGATTTGGTTGATGTATTTCCAAGAGAACTCTTGATAATCAACCGGAGAAAGCATTCCGCCCCAAGAATCAAAAATCTGAACGGCATCAACTCCCGCTTTTACTTTTTCTTTTAGGTATAAAATTGTGGTGTCGGTGATTTTTTGCAATAAAACATGAGCTGCTTCTGGATGTGAAAAACAAAATCCTTTGGCCATATCAAAGCTTTTTGAACCTTTTCCTTCTACTGCATAACAAAAAATAGTCCAAGGAGAACCTGCAAAACCGATTAATGGCACCTCATCATTCAACATTTCTTTAGTTAATTTGATGGCATCCATCACGTAACCCAAAGTTTCCTGAATATTAGGAACAATCACTTTTTCGACATCTTGAATGGTACGAATAGGGTTTGGCAAAAACGGCCCAAAGTTTTCTTTCATCAACACCTCTATTCCCATAGCTTGTGGTACTACCAATATATCCGAGAATAAAATAGCAGCATCGGGAGCGATTCTACGAATGGGTTGCACCGTGATTTCGGCAGCCAATTCTGGAGTTTGACAACGGGTGAAAAAATCATATTTATCACGCAATGCGATGAATTCCGGTAAATATCTTCCTGCTTGACGCATCATCCAAACTGGTGGACGTTGTACTGTTTCTCCTTTTAAAGCTTTTAAAAATAGGTCGTTCTTTAACATAGTTTTCAGTTTTCGGTTTTCAGTTTTCGGTTTTGACTGCCGTAAAAAGAAACCTTAATTTTATTTATTTTACTTTTATTTTTCCTGTTTTCCACTTCGGGGTTAGGGGCTATTTATATTCTTCGATTACATCCTCAATCACGTCTTCAACACTGGGTTGGTCTGCAACTATAATGTTTTTTGTGATTTTATCTAATGCCTCTGCGGTAGTTTCGCCTATGCAAAAGCAAATTTCTTTCTTTATAACATTGTCTTTCAAATAACTTTCAACTGCAGAAGGGCTGAAAAACAAAATCGCATCGATTTTCTCCTTAATCTTTAGTGGGGTCAGTAACGTTTCATAAACCTGAATCTCATTGAATTTTATCCCTGCGGCTGCCAAAGCTTTTGGCAGTGTTTCTTTACGCAGATTTCCACTAAAGAAAGTGTAGCTTTCTTGGCTATAAATCAAAGCGATAATTTCGGCTAAATCGGCAGCATAACCGGTGTAGGCAACCACGTTGAACCCTGCTTCGGATAATAGAATTTTTGTTTTTAGTCCAACGCAAAAAACATTTTTGGTTTTCAAATCGTCAACATTCACATTTTCCAAAATACTCTGTGCCGCATTCTGACTGGTGAAAATCAAATTGTCGTTGATGGCATTGAGTTTAAATTCTTGCTTCTTAGTCGAAATGAAATCCTCCTCGAATACTTCAAAATCAGCGTTTAGAAGTTCCTGTCGCTGAATATCCGAAAGGGTTTTAGTAGATAATATAACTGTTTTACTCATTTTTTTGTTTTATAGTAGCCTAGCATCCCTTTCAGAGTTAAAAACTCTGAAAGGGTTAATTAGAACTTTATTTCTTCAAACTCTCTTTTATAGTCGCCATTAATTGAGTTCCGCCGTTATCAAGAATCTCTTTGGCCATATAATACCCTAGTTTTTTCCATTCTTGCATTGGAATTGTTTTCTCAACTTCAATTTTTTGTTTCCCATCAATAGAGAACAAGACTCCTTTAAACAAAATATCATCTTCAACAAATACAGCTAAGGCCCCAATTGGTGCTGTACAACCACCTTCTAGGGTTTTTAGAAATTGTCTCTCGATATGGGTACACACTTCGGTATCAATATCGTTTAATTCGGCTACCGCTTGTCGCGAAAACTCATCGTTTGCCATAGCCACAACAACCATCGCTCCTTGTGCTGGTGCAGGAATCATCCAGTCTAAATTGATAAAATCTGTCGGTTTAAGATTGATTCTTTCTAATCCTGCTGCTGCAAATACAGCTCCGTTCCAATCATTTTCTTGTAGTTTTTGCATTCTCGTATTCACGTTTCCTCGTAAATCGACTACGGTGTGATTGGGATATTTATTCCACCATTGGGCTTGACGGCGCAGGC
The DNA here is from genome assembly GCF_003097655.1 of Flavobacterium laiguense. GTDB lineage: Bacteria > Bacteroidota > Bacteroidia > Flavobacteriales > Flavobacteriaceae > Flavobacterium > Flavobacterium laiguense. The sequence goes on along the minus strand of NZ_QCZH01000001.1, from coordinate 485,414 downwards.
TTCCTGTTGCAATAGTTCCGGATTCGTTCAGAAAATCAAGATTTCCTTTATGTACTAAAATATCTAAGGTATTGGCTCTTTCCAGAACCGCAGCTTGTACAATTCCAATAGGCAAAGCAGTTGGAACGTCTTTCATGGAATGTACCGCAATATCTACTTGACCATTTATCATGGCAATATCGAGTGTCTTGGTAAAGATTCCGGTGATTCCCAGTTCGTACAAAGGTTTATCAAGAATGATATCACCTTGGGATTTTACGGCAATGATTTCGGTTTTATAACCTAAATCATTCAATTTTTTTTCTACAGTGTGGGCTTGCCATAGTGCTAGTTCGCTATCACGGGTTCCTATACGTATTGTTTTGTTTACCATATTTTATTTTTCCAAACCATTACTTAGGAATGAGACTGAATTCCTTAACGGTTAAAATTTTTATTTTGCAGTAGCTGCTATTTGAAAAACTTTTTCAATCCAGTCGATACTCTCATCTACCATAGTGTCTTCATTTTTTAAATGAGTGGCAAAATGAGTGGTGATTTTTTGGATAATTCTAGAGCTAATAATTTCGGCTTGTTCTTCGTTGAAATTGGAGATTTTTTTGCTTTGAAAATCCAATTCCGAGTTTTTAATCGCATTTAGTTTGTCTTTCAAGGCATTGATAGTGGGAGCAAATTTTCTGACTTTGGTCCAAGCCAAAAACTCTTCTTTAATTTCTTCGATGATAGCCTCGGCAGCAGGAATATGTGTTTTTCTGTTTTCTAATGTTTCGTCTGTCATTTGCGACAAATGATCCATGTGAATTAAGGTAACTCCCTCAAGATCTTTCACATTTTCATTGACATTTTTTGGAATAGACAAATCCAAAATCAACATTGGCTTTTTCAAATTCAAAATGGCTTTGTCAATCGTTGGATTTTGAGCGCCAGTTGCCACTACTACTACATCGGCTTTTTGCAATTCAAGATGCAATTCAGAGTAATCTTTAACAATCAGATTCAATTTTCCAGCCAATTTCTCAGCTTTGTCTTTGGTTCTGTTGATTAAAGTGATGTGCTCGTTTTTGGTATGTTTCACTAAATTCTCGCAGGTGTTTCTTCCGATTTTCCCTGTTCCAAAAAGTAAAATATTCTTGTTTCCAATGTCTGGAACGTTCTTGATAATATATTGAACCGATGCAAAAGATACCGAAGTGGCTCCTGAACTGATTTCGGTTTCATTTTTAATTTTTTTGCTGGCTTGAATCACGGCATTCACCAATCTTTCCATAAAAGCGTTGGCTAATCCTAAAGCTTTTGCTTCGGCAAAACCATTTCTGATTTGGCTAATGATTTCAAAATCTCCCAAAATCTGGCTGTCTAAACCTGTTCCTACACGAAATAAATGAGAAATGGCTTCTTGGCTTTTATATACGTAGGCTACTTTTTGAAAATCTTCAACAGTACCGTTACTGTTCTCGCAAAGTAATTTTATTAATTGAAAAGGATGCTCAGCATAACCATAAATCTCTGTTCGATTACAAGTAGAAGTAACAAACAAACTTTGTATTCCTTCTCTTTTGGCTTGTTCAAGCAAGCGCGTTTTTGCTAGGGTGTCTAAACTAAATTTCCCCCTAATCTCGGCATCGGCTTTTTTATAACTGAGTCCGATAGAATAGAAATAATGATGTTTTGAAACGCTGTGATTTTCCATAATTACACTTTAACTTAAAGTTAAGCAAACTTATCACTATCCTTTTTATAAAAGTAACGCTAGAAGTACTTTTTGTGTCGTTACATGATTTTTTAGATTTAAATCGTTGTTTTAGAATAAAAACTGTTATTTTTGTACTGTTATCAAGGGTTACAATTGATTTTATTCAGAATGATTCTAAATAAAAATACTTGATAATTATCATATTTTGACAAAAAAAACATCGCTATGGGTTCACAAGAAATTATAACTATTGAAGATGATTTTACGCTGATTCGTTTTCAGAATGACACCGATACCGTTTTTCAAGCACAACGCGAAGTCAGTAGCGGATTGATTCAGTTTCACTTTGGATTGAAAGGAAGCGCCAAATTCATTTTCAATCAAGGGAATTATGCTTTGGAATTGAAAGAGGAAAAATCATTGCTTTTATACAATCCACAAAAGGAATTGCCTTTAAATTTAGAATTGGCTCCAAATTCCTGGGTCATTTCGGTAATTATTTCAATCAAAAAATTCCACGCTTTATTTTCGACTGAGGCGAATTACATTACTTTTTTGAGCGCCGACAATAAAGACAAAAAATATTACAAAGAAGACGACATTAGTCCTTCAATGGCAATTGTTTTGAGTCAATTGTTTCATTACAGCCTGCATCCTTCGATCAAAAACCTGTATTACAAAGGAAAAGGATATGAATTGTTGAGTTTGTATTTTAACCGAACCGAAGACCCCAATGCAGAACAATGTCCGTTCTTGATAGATGAGGACAATGTTTTTAAAATCAAAAAAGCCAAAGACATTATTATTGCCAACATGGCCGAACCACCCGGTTTACAAGAATTGGCGGATGAAATTGGTCTGACTTTAAAGAAACTCAAAATGGGTTTCAAGCAAATTTATGGCGATACGGTCTATGGATTCTTATTCGATTACAAGATGGAATATGCCCGAAAATTATTAGATAGCGGCTCGTATAATGTAAATGAAGTAGGATTGAAAATAGGCTACAGCACCGGAAGTCATTTTATTGCGGCTTTCAAAAAGAAATTTGCCACAACACCTAAAAAATATTTGATGTCAATTAATTCGAATCTTTAGATAAAATTTCGATTAAACAAAAGCATCAGGTTTCTATATTCAACAATAATTAAAAAGTAGTTAATATCAATTTATCCAAAAGTAAGTTTAGCTATTTTTGAAACATCAAAAAAACGAAATATGAAAGGCGTATTATTAATAAACTTAGGCTCTCCAGAAAGTCCAACTCCCAAAGATGTAAAACCTTATTTAGATGAATTTTTAATGGACAAATACGTGATTGACGTTCCGTATTTGTTACGAGCCTTATTGGTTCGCGGCATTATCCTTAGAAACAGGCCCGAAAAAGCAGCTTCCGCTTACGCAAAAATATGGTGGGAGGAAGGTTCGCCTCTGGTGGTCATCTCCAAAAGAATGCACGAAAAGGTAAAACCCCAAGTCAATGTTCCCGTTGCCTTGGCGATGCGTTACGGAAATCCAAGTCTGCTTTCTGGCTTACAGGAACTTGCTAACAAAGGAGTTACCGAGGTTTTGCTATTTCCTTTGTATCCACATCATGCCATGTCCTCTACCACGACGGTACTGGAAAAAGCGGAAGAAATCAGAAAGCAACATTTTCCGAACATGAAATTCTCCCATGTTCCTGCCTTTTATAATAAACCGGATTACATTCAGAATTTGGCCGATTCTATAAAAAAGCATTTGGATCAATTTGACTACGATCATTTATTGTTTTCGTATCATGGTTTGCCGGAGCGTCATATTCGAAAAACTGACATTACCACCAAAGATTGCAAGATTGACGGTTCTTGCTGTCAAACGCCATCGCCTTGTCATGAATTCTGCTACCGCCACCAATGTTATGAAACCACAAAATTGGTAGTTGAAAAATTGGGTATTCCAAAAGAAAAATACAGCCAAACCTTTCAATCCCGATTGGCGGGAGACAAATGGCTTGAACCTTACACGGATGTCGAAGTGAATAAAATGCCAGAGAAAGGAATTAAGAATCTAGCAGTCGTTACACCCGCTTTTGTTGCGGATTGTTTGGAAACCCTAGAAGAAATCGCCATGGAAGCCAACCACCAATTCAAAGAACACGGAGGCGAAAATTTCTTGGCCATTCCTTGTTTGAATGACAGTGACGAATGGTGTGCTACGGTAAGTAACTGGATTACTGATTGGAGTTCAGCAAAAAGCGAATAGAAAATTAATAATGCTTAAAATTTAAAAATGGATTATTATAATTATCTCAAATCACTTCATCTGATCTTTGTAATTACCTGGTTTTCTGGTTTATTCTATATCGTTCGATTATTTGTATACCAAATAGAAGCTGCCGACAAACCCTCTCCAGAAAAAGAAATTCTTCAAAAACAGTATAAAATTATGTCGTACCGTTTATGGTACATTATCACGTGGCCATCGGCTGTATTGGCTAGTTTTTTTGCTTTTTGGATGTTGTTTTTTACCGATATTGGCAACACTTGGCTACAAATGCCCTGGATGCATGTAAAACTTGGCTTTGTTTTTGTGTTGTATCTGTATCATTTAAAATGCCAGCAAATATTCAATCAATTACAAAACGACAAAGTAAAATACACCACCAATTTTATGAGATTGTGGAACGAAGGAGCAACCATCATTTTATTTGCCGTTGTCTTTTTAGTAATATTAAAAAACGCCGTGAATTGGATTTATGGAGTTGTAGGTATCTTTTTGTTTTCGATTACTATTATGCTTGGCTTTAAATTTTACAAAAGAATAAGAGAGCGAAATAAATCGTAATTATGGTTCAAAATTTTAAGATTCCCTTAGTTTCATTACGTGTTAGAATCTTTCTATCGATGATTGTACTAATCATCGCAACCTCTATATTGCTTATAACGATCTCCATAATACAGTACAAAAGTGTAGCCAAAGAATACAATCAACGACGGGTTGAAAACATAGAGCGTTATGTAAAAAAGCATATCAATTATGTTCTTTCAAATACGACCTATCCTTTGACCAATGAAAATATCAAATTAATTTTCAAGGATAAAATTCACGAAGTATCGGACATACAAAATGCTGAAATTCAAATATATTCCTTAGAGGGAAAATTACTTAAATCGTCTAAAGAATCCTTTTCTGTAGAACCACATTCCCCTACCATTTCAAAATTCATCCTTCGATTGGTACGGTCATCGATCAACAAAAGATACGTAGACGTCAAAACGATTGACGGCATTAAGTATCGTTCCTCCTACAGTCTGATAAAAAACAAAAAATTCAAACCCATCGGAATTCTCCTTTTGCCCAATATCCCCGACGATGGTTATTACGAAAAAGAATTAAACAATTTTCTAATTCATTTGGCACAAGTCTACACCTTTATGATTATTGTGGCTTTTGCCTTCGCCTATTTCCTGTCCTCTTTTATAACCAAACCCATCAACGATTTTGCGAAAAAATTGAGCGAAACCAGTTTGAATCAAAAAAGCAAGATAATTCCATTTTCGGCCAAGATTAAAGAGATAAACATGCTGTTGATTGCCTACAATAGAATGATTGAAGAACTCGAAAGAAACGCCATAAAACTCGCCCAAAACGAACGCGACTTGGCTTGGAGAGAAATGGCTAAACAAGTGGCGCACGAAATCAAGAATCCGCTTACGCCAATGCGCCTCACGGTACAAAGTTTCCAAAGGAGATTCAACCCTGAAGACGCAAATATTAAACAAAAATTAAATGATTTCTCCGAATCGCTAATTCAACAAATTGACACGATGAGCTCTGTAGCCTCAGCATTTTCTAATTTTGCTTCTATGCCGGCCCAACAAAATGAAGTCTTGAATGTGGTGGAAGTTGTAGAACTAACATTGGATATCTTTAACGAAGATTATATCGTTTTTGAAAGTCAAGAAAAAGAAATCATTTCAAAAATGGATCGTACGCAACTCATTAGAGTCATTACCAATTTGGTCAAAAATGCGACACAAGCCATTCCGTCTGCCCAAAAAAACAAATGGGTCTTGGTTACCATAAAAAAAATAGCAAACGAGGTAATCATTTCCATACAAGATAACGGAACTGGAATTGAAAAACATAATTTCAATAACATATTTGAACCCAAATTCACCACCAAAAATAGCGGAATGGGTTTAGGCCTCGGAATTATAAAAAACATTATCGAAAACTACAACGGAACAATTACCTTTGAAACCAAATTTGGAAGTGGAACTACTTTTACGGTTACCCTACCCATCACTAACACTTAAACCAATAAAATGAACTACGAGAACCTTTTAATTACAATAGAAAACAACATCGCAACGGTTGTAATCAACAGACCAACTAAACTAAATGCTTTGAATATTGCAACGATAAACGACTTGCATAAAGCCATTAAAGTATTGGGTAAAAACAAAGAAATTCAAGTTATCATACTAACCGGTAGCGGAGAAAAAGCATTTGTTGCGGGAGCCGACATCTCCGAATTTGCTCATTTCACTATCGAAGAAGGAGCTCAACTGGCTTTTCAAGGACAAGAACTTTTATTTAATTTTATAGAGAACCTAAAAACTCCAGTTATAGCCGCTGTCAATGGTTTTGCCTTGGGTGGTGGACTGGAATTGGCCATGGCTTGTCATTTTAGAGTGGCCTCAGAGAATGCCAAAATGGGACTACCGGAAGTTTCTCTTGGAGTTATCCCAGGTTATGGAGGAACACAACGTTTGCCGCAACTCATTGGTAAAGGTCGTGCGATGGAAATGATTATGACCGCTGGAATGATCTCTGCCGAGGAGGCCAAACAATACGGATTAGTGAATCACGTAGTACCGCAAGCTGAACTAATCGAATTTTGTACTGGTATTGCCCAAAAAATCATGAAAAACTCCCCTTTTGCCATTGGTAGAGCCATAAAAGCAATCAATGCCAATTTTGCAGATGGTAAAAACGGTTACGAAACCGAGATAAAAAACTTTGGAAAATGTTTTGGAACCGAAGATTTTAGCGAAGGAACCAAAGCCTTTTTAGAAAAAAGAAAAGCCGTTTTTACGGGAAAATAGTTTTTAGTGCTCAGGTTATAGTATGCTGTAACCTGAGTATTTAAAAAACAAGAATACTACTTATTTAAAATTTAATTACCTAAAAATAAAAACTATGTCATTCCAACCTGTATTTGCTGAATTCTGGGAAAAAGTAAAAGAAAGCATCGAAAATAAAACCTATGCCAAATTAACCCTAGCCAAAACCATAGGCGATACTGAATTGAAAAACATTTATGTTCGTCCCGTTTTGAATGATGGTATCTTCAGCCTTTCGGTTACGGCGCGTTATAAAACTGAGGAAATTGAGAGCTTTCACACTCTTGATGAAGCATATATTGTTTTGGCTCCATACATGAACAATCCCTTTTTGACGGCACTTTTATTCACCACCGAAAATGACATTACTTTTAAACTGAATAAAAAACGTGTGGGAAGTATCATTGAACAAGCTCCTACTTTTAAGAATGCTTCGGATGTGATTTTGGAAATGAAAGAGAAAGGGATGTAAAACACTATAAAATTGTTTTTTCAATTTTAAAAAATAAGGCTCCGTATAGACTTTGCCACTAAATATACTTTTTTTTAATACCTTAGGGATCTTTAAATCAGCAAAATTTATGGATCCAGAAATAAATAAACTGAAAACAGTTTGGGAGGCTACGGAAATAACAACTGATCTAAGTACATTAGTTCCTCAATTCAACTTTGATGAAATTATAAGTTCTTTAATCAGTGTGGGGCCATTTTACTTTTATATCATAGATTTTTATGATATGTCCTTATCCAATGTCAGTCCGTCCATAGCTGAGATTCATGGATTTGATCCAGAAACAGTAACCTTTGATGATGTCTTAAATACAATTCATCCTGATGATATGGAGTTTGTTGCAAAAGCGGAAGCTACTTATTTTGAGCTCCTTCATAATAAATTAGGAAAAGAAAAAATCCCTAATTACAAAGCAAATTATTCCTTTAGAAGTCGAATGAAAAATGGGGAATATTGTCTGTTAAATCATCAATCTATAATACTGACAATAGATGATGACTTTCGCATTGGGAAATCCCTGAATATCCACACCAATATAGATCATATTACCAAAACGAATAACAATACGATTTCACTTATAGGATTAAATAACGAGCCTTCTTATACTAATATTAGTGTCATTCTAGATCTTAAAGAATTAACATCATTTTCAAAAAGGGAAATTGAAATTATAAAACTTATTTCCGAAGGTTATACAAACAAAAAAATTGCCGAATTTTTGATTATTAGTGAATATACGGTAAAAACACACCGAAAAAACATCAATTATAAATCAGGTACAAAAAATTCAGTAGAATTGGTTCGTAAATGTTTGCTACAAGGTTTGATTTAAACCAAAAGAAAACTACTCTATACTATCAATTCCTATAATTCTTGATTAATTAAATTTCAGAAATTACCCCAGACAACAAAATTAATACCATAAACACCTATTTATAGGTATTTTTTTTGTGGTCTTAAATACAGTTCTTTGAAGTATCAAAATTTTAACAAAACGCATAATACCATAAAATTATAATGTTAAAATCACAAATCGAACAAATAAGTGCAAACTTACAATTAGATAATTCAAATACAGTTTCAGAAATAATAACGATGGAATGTGGTCTTCTAAATACCCATTTAATTAAAGATAAAGCTAGAGGGTTTTTAACGATAATTACATTTAAAAGTAATAAGCTACGAATATTTTTTTACTTAAAAACAAAACTTCAACAAAATGAAAAAATCAAATTTTTTTAATCGTATACTTCATCAAATTATAGCATTAATTACTAGATGACAATTGTTTTATAAAAAATTACAAATAATCCGCTGCTTATTAAAAATGCTTTTGCGGGTTACACTTTAGAGAGTAATAACCAACCCGTTAGCCGAAAAGGGGAAACAGAGTAGGCAATCCAATTTTAAAAACTTGAAAATATGAAATCTATTTTAAAAACTATTTTAGCACTAGTGCTTATTGGAACAGTGACATTTTCATGCTCATCAGACAAAGACGAACCCGAACAATCACAATTAACGGAGACACCAACTGCAGTTAAAGAATTTGACTCTAGTAATTATGGCACATACAAAGGAGTGTTTGTTGGCTCTACAGGAACTATAGTTATCAACCAAAATAATAGCACCAAAACAGCGGTTTTAACTATAGATGGTAAAGAGTATACTTATACAGCAACAGAAGCAAGTTCTATTGGTCAAGTTACTACTGGATTAACGTTTAAAAACGGAGAATCATCATTTGATTTTAATGTGGGCGCATCTGGTCAAGAACCTAATATTACAAACATTACAATTGTTGGACATCCAAACGCCAGTATTGAAATACAAAAGGAAAAATCAGACAAAATTGTAAAATGTTACGTAGGAATTTCTACTGATGACGATGGAAAAACCAATTCAAATACATTTAATTTTTGCATCCTAGGGGAGAACCTCATTGGCATTGCTCATAACGATTCCGGCACGGCTTTAATAGTAACAGGGACTGTGGCAAACAACACCATTACTGGAATTGTAGAATACATTAAAGGCACAGTGGAAGCCAACATTAAAGGTACAATAGATGGAGAAAAAGCAGAGGGAACTTGGAAAAACAAAGATAATGACACAGGCTTATTTAAGACCAAAAGGGTACTTTAAACCTATCAGAAATTCAATAACTAACCCTTCCAAAATTCGGCTTTTGGAAGGGTTAATTGTTCTTCTTTACAACTCTCCATCCCACTCGGCATAGAACTGCGCTAGAAATCCTTGCATGTAGTGATGTCTTTCCTGGGCTATTTGTTTACCCGTTTCAGTATTCATTTTGTCTTTTAACAACAATAACTTTTCATAAAAATGATTGATTGTTGGCGTCTGACTGTTTTTGTATTCTTCTTTGCTCATTTGCAAATTTGGTGCAATTTGAGGATTGTACAGAGCTCTGTTTTTAAATCCCCCATAATTGAATGCCCTAGCAATCCCAATGGCTCCTATCGCGTCTAAACGGTCTGCATCTTGAACAATATCCAATTCTATTGACGAGAATGTCTTTTCCGTTTTTCCGCCTTTAAAAGAGACATTATCTATGATTTGGATTACATGTGTGATAACAGCTTCCGAAACGGATTCGCTTTCCAAAAATTCACGGGCCACTTTTGGCCCAACGGTTTCATCTCCACTGTGAAATTTACTGTCGGCTATATCGTGAAGCAAAGCACCCAGTTTCACAACGGTTTCGTCGCATGTTTCACCATTTGCTATTAACAGTGCATTTTTATACACTCTTTGAATGTGAAACCAATCGTGGCCGCCTTCGGCATTCGCCAATTTTTCTTTTACAAAAAGAATGGTTTTATTAATTAAATCTGGATTAGTCATTTGTGGTGTTTATGTATAAAAAAATGCTGACCTTCAAAGTATAAACCTCAAAAATCAGCAATATCAATGTCAAATTTCAATGGCAATGGCAATGGCAAAATCAATTTCTAAACTCTAAATTCTAAATTCTAAACTCTAAATTCTACAATCTAAATTCTACAATCTCGCCGGTTCTACCCATTTGAATTGGAAAGACTCCTGGGGAATGACTAATCTCTCTGAAACTTTAGCCATTCTAGCCGGCAATTTCATCAAGTAATCACGGGCTTTTTCGGCTTCATCAGTCAAACCGGAAAATTTGTCAATCTCCCATTTTTCGATTAGTTTTTGCATAATATCCACATAATCGTTGGCAGTATAGACCCCAATACGTTGTGCAGAATCCGAAAAGTGTTCGAAAGCGGAGCTTATTTTTTGTCCTGATTCCCTCAAGAAATGTGCAGGCATCACAATTTTCGCTTTCATCATATATTGAAAAGCAAGCATCATTTCGCTAGGATCTACTTTAAATATTTCAGTAACAAAATGGCTATAGGCATGGTGATGACGCATTTCGTCTCCGGCAATCATCTTACACATTTTTGCCAATTTCTTGTCTCCGTAACTTTTTGCTAATTGTGAAACTCTATTATGAGAAACGTAGGTCGCTAATTCCTGAAAACTGGTGTATACAAAGTTCTTATACGGATCTCTTCCAGTTCCAATATCAAAACCATCGTTGATTAAGTGTTGTGTCGTCATTTCGATTTCTTTCATATTCACACGACCCGATAAATAAAGGTACTTGTTCAACAAATCGCCGTGACGATTCTCTTCACCAGTCCATTGACGCACCCATTTTGCCCAACCATTTCTTTCTAAGTTATCAACCCCTTCAACTTCCATCAACCAATTTTCGTAGGTTGGCAAAGCTTCTTCGGTAATCATATCTCCTACCATCGCTACCCAAAAATCATACGGTAAATCTTTTGAGATTTCTCTAAGTTCTTTTACTTCTTCAAGGAAATTATCACTTTCTGAATTGGGTAAAAAATCAGACGGTTGCCATATTTGCTCTACAGGAATCAAGTATTGATCGACAAAACCGTCAACCTTACCTTCTAAAAACTGCATTACTTCCAGACGTATGTTTTTTATAGACATTTTATATAATTATTAAATTTTTATTCCTTTTACTATTTCCGCTTCGGTCTTTTCTACTATTTCATCAAAATTATAATCCTTTACCGAAATTGCCTTATGAACTACAAAGGTAAGGCGATTTCCTAAACCATAGGGAAAAGATCCATATTTTACCAATTTCCAAGAATGATTGATGCTTAAAGGAACCACATAAGCTGATGGGGCGTATTTACATAAAATTTTCAACCCACTTTGTGCAAATTCCTTTGGCTTGCCATCTTTACTTCGTGTTCCTTCCGGAAAAATTACGGCTGCCCTGTTGTTTTTTTCTATATATTCCGATAGTTTTTTAATCGCCGGTATTGCCTGTTTTGGGTCTTTACGGTCTATGAGCACGGAACCGCCATGACGCAAATTGAAGGACACGCTTGGCACCCCTTTTCCCAATTCTTTCTTGCTGACGAATTTTGGATGAAATTCTCTCAAAAACCAAATCATGGCAATGATGTCATACAAACTTTGGTGATTGGCAACAAAAATAATAGGCACTCCTTTTGGAATACTTTCTCTATTCCTGAAACTGAAAGTAGTTCCAAGCAAATGAACGATTCTCAATAAAATAAAATTAAGGTAATCGACACTTTTCTTATGCGCTTGATAACCAAAAACGTTTAAACAAATCCATTGAATGGGGTGAAAAATCACCAATGTCAAAAGAATTAACATCAAAACGATAAAAGATAAGGGATATGAAATGATTTTTTGCATACTGTTAAATTTGCTACAAAAGTAAGAAATATATTTTTAGGAGTATTTACATCAAGCGTAATAAACAGAAAGACAATTATTAAATTGACAAACAATACTTTACAATTAAATTTACGCTTATAAAAACAAATTTAAAAATTTACAAACAAGCAAAAGAAGCCATAAAACAACCTATTGTATCGCCATACATTAATCGTACCTTTGCTTTCTTATAACTTTGTCCTTTATAAAATGAACTTTACCTATCCCAAAACAGAAAAACTAAAAAGTAAAATCACCATTGGTTTATTATTTACCGAAGGGAAATCTGTTTCTAAATATCCGTTGCGATTAGTTTATAATGCAGGCACTTTTGGCGAAGGCGAAAAAATAAAAATAGGTGTTTCGGTTTCCAAAAAATATTTTAAGAAAGCGGTTGATCGCAACTATTTCAAACGCGTGCTTCGTGAAACGTATCGCCTTAACAAACATTTACTAATTGACAATCTGGATCAACCGTATTCTTTTATGCTTTTTTACCAAAGCAAAGACCGATTGCCTTATGAAGAAATCAACACCAAAACCATTCAATTGTTTGAGAAATTCTTGGCACAAACGAAACCGGTAATTCAATCCGAAGAAAAATAAATACTTAAAAACCACCCCACCTTTCAGGCACCCCTCCAGAGGAGGGGAATGCGCTAAATTCCCCTCCTTTGGAGGGGTGCCCAACGGGCGGGGTGGCATTTCCTGCTAATCAATGATTATATTCCTAGATTTATTCATATTTTAGTACATTCAATTTAAGCCAAACGAAAATGAAAACCTTCTTTTTTCAAAAAAAATTCATCATTCCGGTAGTGGCATCTGCATTTTTGTATGTGGGTGTCAGTTTTAAAGACGACTATTTTGAGATTGCCAAACAAATAGAAATTTTCACTACCCTATTCAAGGAATTGCATAAAAATTATGTAGACGAAACCACTCCGGCTGAGTTGATGAACAACGCCATAAAAGGAATGTTGAGCTCTCTTGACCCTTACACCGTTTATTTTAATGAACAGGAGGTACTTAAATTCAAAATCAACAACACAGGCGAATACACCGGAATTGGAGCTTTGATAACCCGAGAAGACGATAAATTAATCATAAAAGAGCCGTATAAAAATTTCCCTGCAGATAAAGCGGGACTTAAAGCTGGGGATGAAATTATCCAAATAGGAGATACGCCATTGAGCGACTTCAAGGATGATGCTTCCCAACTTTTAAAAGGATCAAAAAACACCAAAATTGACATCAAATACATTCGCCAGGGTAAAACACTTTCAACTGTAATTGTATTGGATGAAGTCGAAATCAAATCAGTTCCGTATTTTGGAAAAATCGATGCAAAAACGGGGTATATCGTATTGGCTCGTTTCAATAACAAAGCCTCGAATGAAACCAAAGAGGCCCTTGAACAACTAAAAAGAGAAGGTGTCGAAAGAATCGTTTTGGATTTAAGAGGCAATCCAGGAGGATTATTGAACGAAGCCGTCAATATTTGCAATCTTTTTGTGCCCAGAAACGAGGTTATTGTAACGACCAAATCAAAAATAGAAAAACACAACAACACTTATAAAACTTCCAAAGAACCTATAGACACCACTATTCCGTTGGTTATTTTAGTGAATGGACGAAGTGCTTCGGCTTCCGAAATTGTTTCAGGAGCACTACAAGATTTGGATCGCGCCGTAGTTTTGGGCAGCCGTAGTTTCGGAAAAGGTTTGGTACAAAGACCCGTAGAATTAAAGTATGGAACACAACTCAAAGTAACTATTTCACGTTATTACACGCCTTCAGGCAGATGTATTCAAGCATTAGATTATGCCCATAAAGACAAAAATGGTGCGGCCACAAGAACCGATGCCAAAAACTACAACACCTTTAAAACCAGAAAAGGAAGAACGGTTTATGACGGCGGCGGTGTTTTACCCGACATCGAAATGGAAGAAACCAAAACGAGTCCGATAACAAATGCATTGCTAAAAAACGACGGTATTTTTCAGTATGCGACGTACTATTATTACAAAAACCCTAATTTAGGAACTACAATTCCAACACTTACAGATGCCGATTATACCGATTTCAAACAATTTTTAAAAGCCCAAAAACTAACTTTTGACACGGAAACCGAAATCGCCTTGAAAAACACTTTGGCTACAGCCAAAAAAGAAAAACTCGACGAATCGATTGCCATAGAATACCAACAATTGCTTACAGCACTTCAAAAATCCGAAAACAATCAATTAGACAAAAGCCAAAAAGAAATCAAAGGTTTATTGCTGGACGAAATTATTAAACGTTATCAATACCAAGAAGGGTTGTACGAGTTTTATATAAAAAACAATGCCGAAATCAAGAAGGCGGTCAGTATTTTGAATAATCCTGCTGAGTATAATGCTATTTTGAAAAATTGATGAAAATCTATTTTAAAATAGCTGCGTTTTTATTCGTTTCAAGTCTTTACGCACAAGATTTACCCGTTCAAAAAGTCTATTTTGAATTTGACCGATATGTGCTTATAAAAAAAGAACAAAACACAATTCTTGATTTTATTAGAAAATTAGACACCTCAAAAATCAAAACCGTTGCCATATATGGCTATTGTGACGATAGAGGCACCGATGGATACAATTTTAAACTGTCGGATAACAGAGTTAATTATGTTCAGAAAATCTTGCTATCCCATGGCATAAAATCAAAAAAAATAATCGTTACAGAAGGGAGAGGAAGTATTGATTTAAACAAAGATACCGTTGCAAATCTACATGAAACGCGGGCCAGAAACAGGAGAGTCGATATTGTAATGGTTCAAAAAAGCATATCTGAGGACTATTTTAAAAACCATAGAAAGTTTCAAAGCGTTCAAAACCAACATAAAGTAGGTGATCTTATTATTCTTGAAAATATCTTATTCGAAATGGGAAGCAGTGACCCCACCTTAGAATCCAGACAACAATTGGATAAAGTTGTGGCCGCTTTGCAAAAAAACAAAACCGTACAATTTGAAATTCGGGGGCATGTCTGTTGCACCTCCAAGATTTATGTTGATGCTGTTGACAGAGATAGCCAAGAACGTATTTTATCTATAAATCGTGCCAGAAACGTATATAAATACCTGAAATCAAAAGGAATAAACCCGTACCGAATGACCTATAAAGGGTATGGAAATCAATTTCCTCTGTACAAAGGAGATCGACTGGACCGAAGAGTCGAGTTTTTGATTGTGAAGATCTAGACATTCATTCATAAATCTCCAGCTATCCCGATAATAATCGGGAGGAGGCAATTCAAAATCAGCATAGGATGATTTAGTTGGCATTTCTATCCACTTTTTTTCTTTTTTTGTATAACAATCATTCCTTACTATGAGCACTTTAGAAATTAAAAAAGAACTTCATCCGATTTATAGACAGTAGCGACACTAATCTCGCTAAGGAGTTTTATAATCTTATCACAACCCATCTATCGAAATCCGAAAATAGTAGCATGATTATAGAATCAGAAGACGATATAAAATCGGGTCACATTCACAGTCAAGATGAAGTAAAAAAAATGATGAATGAACCGAATAGTTCACTGAACAATCAAGAAACAATCTACACTACCGAAAATCAAAAATAAATAATTTCTTTTGGACTTGGATAACTATCACCCCCGCACCATCTCAATATGCGGAATATCATCTTCCAGATACATTTCGCTAGTTTGTACAAAACCGTGGTTTTCATAGAATTTTTTGAGATACAATTGTGCTCCTATAGTAATTTGGTTTTCGCCAAAGTGAAGCAATATACCCGAAATGGCTTCTTTCATCAAGTCGTGTCCCCATTTTCTGTCCCTGTAATCGGGATCTACCGTTACCCTGCCTATTGAAGCGTTATCAAAACTAATTCCAGCTTTGAAAAGTCGGGCGTGAGCCACTATTTTACCCTCAAAACTACCAAAAAGATGCAAAGCGACTTTATCTTTGCCATCAAGATCAAGATAGACGCAGTTTTGCTCCACTACAAAGATTCTACTTCGCAATTGGAGTATATCATACAATTCGTTTACCGTTAACGCCTCAAAAGGCTTTATTTTCCATTCTATAGTCATTGTACTTTTCTTAAAATATTTTTAATAGCTGGTTTAGATTAACGATTTTCGAAATCTAAAATCCAATCATTTCGTCTTTACCCCTTGTATTACAGACTCCAATTCATGTATAAAATCACGTTTATCCCTCGAAGGAGAATAACTGAATCCTTCTAAAAACAAAATTCGGTTTTTATCGGGGTCTAGAATCATATAATTCACGAAAGGCCCAAACATGAAACTGTCTTTCAATCGCCAAGTACCTTTTGTTTCATAGGCCAGTTTTCCATCCAGTTTGGTTTTTGAAAAATAAATAGGATAGGATTGGTCAATATACATCGTAGAAGCAGACTTTGTCCCTTTTACATATAATGCGCCTATAGAATCCTGGAGCTTTAAAATTCTTGAAGAGACATTCGAGTTGGTTTTTATGGCACCCAAAGGCAATTGAGAGATCAACAAACTATTACTGCCGCTAATAAACTCTTTTTTTAGCCATATAAAATTATCGCCATTAACGACATAAGAATAACTATTTGGGACTTTTAAAAGAATTTGAAACTGCTTTTGGATTTTTTTGGGATTGAGAATGGAATCGCTTAACAATTTTTGATGTTCGGTAATTTCTCCTTCTGCTATAATTTGGATTATCTGTGGAGCATGTTTTTCTAAAATTTCACGAATAGCCGAAACGGATTTACCAGAAATATGAAACACATTTTGTGGTGTTGCATACTGATCTTTCTTAATTTCAAAACTATTTTTATCTGCTTTTTTGATTACAATGATCGTCCTGCTTTTGGTCATAAACCCTTCCATTAGATGGGTAGGATATTGATTTATGTCAAATAGTGGTTCTTCTTTTGGCAAACCGTCAACAGGTCTGGCAAATTTATTTCGAATACTGTCGCCAATAACGCCATACCATAACTTATCATCTATAACTACCGAAATAGAATTGATTTTCCCTGAAGAAGCCCTTGTTGAATTTTCATTTTTCTTGGAGCAAGAAAAAAAAAACAACGAAAGAAACAGAAATAAAATAGGCGCTTTATGCATCATAAATCGATTATAGAATAGACCTCAAAAATACAGCAGATTATTGTATTATCCTTTTATTTTCAGTCCCATTCCCGGTTTAAGATTGTCTCCGGTGATATTATTCCATTTTTTTAAGTCAAATACTGTAACTCCTGGGTATTGCTTGGATATACTAAATAAAGAATCTCCTTTTTTAACCAGATAATCGATATCGGCATTTTTAGAAGCTGTTGTAATGTCTCTTTTCTTAAAAGAATCCACCGTTGCATTGTTGGTGATAATAGCAACTTCATTTTTGGCTACTATTAAAATATTTCCAACAGCAAGATTGTTATTTTGTAAATTATTCCATTGCCTTAAATCTGCCAAAGAAGTTCCGAATTTTTTGGCTATGTTTCCTAAATTGTCTCCTTTTTGAACTTCGTATTGAATGTCTTTAAGTACTGGAGCTGCGACCGCAACCGCTGCTGAATTTTCTAATACTGGAACTACCACTTGCAAAGAAACTCCCAATTTGACATTGGTAGAAGAAAGGTGATTCCACTCTTGAATATCGGCTACAGTCGTATTGTATTTTTTGGCTATCGTGTTTAGATTGTCTCCTTTTTGAACGATATAAAAATTCGATGCATTAGAAACAAGCGTATCCTTTTTCTCGATTGAACTCGTTTTGGCATCGGCATCGGCCAGTTTTGGAGAATCTGCCGCAATCAATACTTTATTCTTATTGGTATTAGAAGCCAAACTTGTTTTTGAATCCGTATTATCTATAATGATTTTCAACGATTTTCCAGTAGCCACTGAATTCCCTTTGAGGTGATTCCATTTTTTCAAATCCGAAACTACAACATCATTCTTTTTGGCAATATCACCCAGATTGTCGCCATGCCTCACTTTATAGTATTTTACAGTGGTATTGGAGACTATTGCAGTAGCAGAATCTTTGATGCTATTGAACTTTCTAACATCATTGGTTTTTTCTCTTTTGTTTAATTCCGATTGAACATAGGCATAAATTTTATCTTCGTTTGAAGTAAAAACCGCCACTTTTGAAGAAGGAAGTGTTAAATAATGGCTTTTTCCAACATAATTTGGAATAACATTGCGTTTGTACGAAGGATTCAATGCTTGTAGTTGCTCTACCGGAATGTCTAATAAATTGGAAATTTGGGTAAAAGACATCTCTTTCTTCACCATTACGGTATCGGTAGCAAAATGTTTTACTAAAGCTTTTTTGGGAACAATACCATGAACGGTGTGGTATTCGTAAATATACATAGTCGCCAAAAATGCAGGGACATACCCTTGTGTTTCTTGAGGAAGATGTTTTTTGATATTCCAGAAGTTTTGTTGCCCTCCCGATCGGCGAATTGCTTTGGTTACATTTCCTGGACCTGAATTATATGAGGCTAAAACCAAATCCCAATCGTTAAAAACAGTATACATATTGGTCATGTATTGTGCCGCTGCTTCAGAGGATTTCAAAGGATCGCTACGTTCATCAACATAAGAATCAATACTCAAATTGTATTGTTTCCCTGTATGATACATAAATTGCCACAAACCTGTAGCACCCATTTTGGAAACTGCTTTTGGATTTAATGCCGATTCTACAACAGCTAAATATTTAATCTCTAATGGAACGTTTTGTTTGGCTAACGCCTCTTCAAAAATTGGAAAATAATACTCTGAAATGGCCATTTGATTGGCAAATGCTTTTCTTCTGTTTTTAAGAAATGATTTTATTAAATTTTCTAAACCTTGGTTGTATTCAATATTAAAAGGCGATTTGGCATCCATAGCCGCCAGTCTTTCTTTTAACAATTCAGTAGGCAATTCTTTATCGATATCGGTATCAATATTAACCGTATTGATGTCGGTTTCTATATCATTATAAATATCAAAACTGGATACCTGATTCATCCATAGACTGTCTGTTTTAGTTGTTCTATCGTATTTAACAAAAGAATTTTTAATGGAGTCTAAATAGGATACAGGCTTTTCTGCTCTTACCAATTCTTTTTTCTCAACAAAATTTTGAGAAAACACAGAAACAGTTAGCAAAAGGAAAAAAGTGAGGGTGGTATTTTTTAAAGTCATAAATATATTTTCAATATGCTATTATTCAAATAATTACAAATTAAGGAATACAAACTTAAGGGGTAAAATTTAAAAAAAGCAATAAATAATGTTAAAAATACAAAAAAACTCGATATTTCACTTGATTTTTACTCATTTGTGCGTAAAAATTTTCAAAAATTTAATTTTTCTCATTTTAAATGACACTGTTTCATAAAATTCTTTCATAAAAAAAACTAGCAGTAAAATAAATTACTACTAGTTTTTTCATTGTTTCAGAAATTAAATTTCTGAGATATATTTCTTTAAAAAAGTGTCTTAGTCTAAAATAGCTGCTATTCCTGGTAACACTTTACCTTCTAGCATTTCTAACATAGCACCTCCACCTGTAGAAACGTAACTCATTTTGTCTTCAAGACCAAATTGTTTTACTGCCGCAACCGAATCTCCTCCACCTACAAGTGAAAAAGCACCGTTTTGAGTAGAAGCTGCGATATAATTTCCAAGAGCGATGGTTCCATTGGCAAAACTTTCCATTTCAAAAACACCCAATGGTCCGTTCCAAAGGATAGTTTTAGACTCCATAATTACTTTTTCAAAGTTAGCCAATGATTTTGGACCTGCGTCCAGACCTTGCCACCCATCAGGAATTTCGTTAACGTTTACAATTTGGGTATCTGCCGTATTAGAGAAATCATTGGCAGCAATAACATCTACTGGAATATGAATTTGAACTCCTTTTTCTTTGGCTAATCTTAAAATTTCAAGTGCCAATTCTTGTTTGTCATCTTCACAAATAGAATCTCCAACTTTTCCGCCCAAAGCTTTCACGAAAGTAAATGTCATTCCACCCCCAATAATCATGTGATCAACTTTGTCTAGAATATTTTCGATAACCGTAATTTTAGAAGACACTTTAGATCCTCCAAGAACTGCAGTTACAGGTTTTTCACTGTTTTTTAATACTTTATTTAAACTTTCAATTTCTTTAGCCAATAAAAGTCCGAAACATTTACTGGTTGGAAAAAATTGAGCGATTATAGTAGTCGAAGCGTGCGCTCTGTGAGCCGTTCCAAAGGCATCGTTTACGTAGATGTCCCCAAGTGAAGCCAATTCTTTTGCAAAAGCAACATCTCCTGCTTCTTCTTCGTCATGAAAACGTAAATTTTCTAATAATAACACTTGACCTGGCAATAAATTTTTAGCCGCATTTTGAGCTTCTTCACCCACGCAGTTTGCTGCAAATTGAACCGGTACTCCAAGAATGTCCGAAGTCGTTTTCAAGATGTGTTTCAATGAGTATTTATCCTCAGCTCCTTTTGGTCTACCCAAGTGAGACATTAAGATTACACTTCCTCCCTGAGCCAAAATAGTATCTATGGTAGGTTTTGCAGCTTCAATTCGAGTAGCATCAGTTACATTAAAATTCTCGTCTAAAGGAACGTTAAAATCTACACGGATTATGGCCTTTTTAGCATTAAAATCAAAATTATTTAAAGTCTTCATGGTTCTTTTATTAGTTGTTTTTGAAAGAAAAACAAAGATATAACTTTTAAACAAGTATTAAATTTGAAAATTCTAAATAAATTGTGAATTTACTAACGAAATCGATGTAAATCACTGTTTTTGGTTTTCTGAAACCTGCCTTCTGCAAACTGAATTCTGCAAACTTCAACCTACCTTCTGCAACCTCCTACCTGTACAATGTAAAATGTCCGACAAATTCACGATCGTCTTGTGTATTTCTGAGTTTTAACACATACCAGTAATCTCCCATTGGTAGTGCAGCTCCATGGTAATTTCCATCCCAAGATTGTCCTTGACCCAAAGTGGCAATCACACGACCATAACGATCGAATATTTTTAAAATCATATCGGGGTAATTATCTGTTTTTTCAGGTTTCCAAGTATCATTGGTTCCGCTACCATTTGGTGTAAATACATTTGGAATTTCAATATCAATAAATTCAAAATACATCGTCGCCGTAGCCGTGCAGCCATAACTGTCGGTTACGGCAACGGTATAATCACCAGTACGATAATAAATAAATTTGTTTTGAGTTCCATAGGATTCCCCATTGAGTGTAAATTGATAAATGCCAGAACCTCCTGTGGGTGTTGCTACAATTTGGTTCAACCCTGAGCCTTGACTCAAGGTAAGTGCTAAGGGATCTATTTTTGCAATATCAAAAGAACTCGTAACATCTATACATCCATTGGTATGTCTTGCTTGAATAAAATGCGTACCGGGAGCCACATCTACAAATACATTACTGGCTTGATAAGGAGCGATTCCGTCTAAAGCATAATCTACATCGACAGGGTTATTGCTGGTATCAATGGTTACTGTTACGGTATTTCCAGCTATGTTACTCACACAGGCATAATTTACAGTGGCTTTAGGGTCTAGGAAAACGGATGGCGGCAATACCACTGTCCATTCTTGGGTACATCCATTGGCATCTTTGACATATACGGTATGTGAACCACCTGTTAAACCCGTAAAATGAATTTGCGTTTGTCCTACCGGCCATACCGTATAAACGCCATTTACATTATCCAAACTGGTGCTGTATTGTTGCGTTCCTCCAGCAATGTCAATTTTGAATTCTCCGTTTACATCTCCAAAGCAAATTTCGGGTACGATCGAATTTGGCGTGGTTGCTACTGTTAACACATTGGGTTCTGTAATAGCAAATAAAACCAATTCAAAACAACCCGCCTGGTCCTGAACAATATACTGATAATTGCCGGGTGCAAGATCTATGAAGGTGTTTTGATCAACAAATTTATTCAAATTAGGGGTAATCGCATATTGGATGATGCCTGTTCCGCCTTGAGCCGTAATAACGATTTGACCGTCATTGTTTCCGTTACACAGCACATTGGTTACCACATTGGACTGGGTTAAAGCAAGTACAGGTTCTTTGATTTCAAAACGTACTGAAGTTATTTTACAATCAATACCACTATCTACTTGTATCTGATAAAAACCAGCAAACAGTTGAGTGAATATTCCTGGACTATTTTGTACCGCTACGGGAAGAGGATTACCTGAACCATCCAGTAAGGTATAAGTGTAATTCCCTAAACCCCCTTGTGTTTTTGCCACTATTACTCCAGAAGCATCTCCTTTGCAATTGATAAAAGCATTAGAAAGGTCTAAATTGATAAGTAACGGTTCTAATGGTTCAATCAAGATATCATTAGATATAAAACTTTTACAGCCATTGGCATCTTCAACATAGTAGTGATTCACAATAGGTAATGATGTTAGAGGAATTGGAATAGTAGTTGTTGGATTTAATACTCCTAATGCTATTGCTCCACCATCAATGTTGTATGTGTAGGGAGCTGTTCCTCCACTAGTTGTCAAAGTGACTATTGGGTCAATATTACAGGTTGGCCCGGAAGCTAATACCAAACTCGCTGTAACTGGAGCTGGCTCATCGATGACAATAGTATTTGATATACCACTACAATTCCAACCATCAGTTACAGTCACAGTATATGTTCCAGCACCCAAACCGCCGAAAACAGGAGATGTTTGTGGTCCAGAATCCCCTCCTGAAAGCACATTTAAAGTGTAAGAATAATTACCAACTTGACCTCCTTGTGGCGCATTTACAGTCGCTGTAATTATTGCATCGGTATCGCCATTACATTTAACAGATAATACACTTGCTGAGGCAGTGAGAAGTATAGGCAATGGAGAAGCAAGCACCACAACAGTTGAAGAACTAATACAGCCTTTGCTATCCCTTACATTTACAGTGTAATTTCCTGCTGGCAAATTACCAAAAGTACTGTTTGAAGAATAACCAACGCTGACTGTTCCTACCAATTCATATTCCAAAGCGCCCCAACCACCTATCCCTGTAGCGGTTATGGTTCCTTGGTCGTTGGTACAAGTTGCATCGGCAGTTTTTACAGCAGTTACCGCAAGTGCCGTTGCTGGTGAAGCGATGGTAAAGGTATTGGTAATAAATGTACAAAATGGAGTAGCTGTTTCTGTGACTCTTACAGTGTAACTATCTCCTGTTAAGCCTGTTGTTGTTATAGGGACAGGCGTGGTGTTTCCTGTAACCAATAGGCCATAAGGGTTTCCGGAACTGTCGAGTACCTGGTAATCATACGTTCCAGTATATCCTGTGATAGTGATAACGGCAGTTCCGTTAGTATCGCCAAAACAAGTTACTGATGCCGTTGGAGTAGCGGTTACATTGATTAAATTAAATGGTACTACGGTGTATTTCGCTGTCGCAAAAGTACAGCCGGTGGTTACATCGTTGACTTGGAAATAGTAATCGCCGGGGGCACTGATGTGAAAAATATTTGGTATAGCATCTTGAATCACATTCGGATTAGGAATTCCAATTGGCAACAACTGATAGCTGTAAGTTCCAGAACCGCCGTTTGCTGTAATAGTAATATCCTCAGGATTAGTACACGTAATCGAAGCGTTTTGATTAACGACTGCTGTTAATGGAATTAGAGTTGTAATTACCACTGAGCCATTAGCCATACAGCCATTAGCATCTTTTACATTTACATTTAAAGTATAATTAGTTCCGTTATCAATCACGCTAAAAGTGTTCGTCGAGGTATAATTAATTCCGTCTATGCTGAACAAATACGGAGCTGTACCGCTTCCCGCCAAAGCAATAATAGTTACTGTCGATGCAGATTTGGAATTATCCAAAGCGCAGGCAAATGGAGTAGCTGTAACACTCGAAATCGCCAAAACAGTTGGTTCTGCAACTACAACACCAGTAACTTTTGTAGGACAACCTCTACCAGAAGTTACCGTTACGTCATAAGTTCCCGGAGGAAGATTTGAAAATAAGCTACTGCTTTGAGGACCCGTAGGCGGACCAGCTGGAGCAGTTGGCGTTAGCGTATACGTATAAAGCGGATCTATATTGGTTAATGGATTTAGGTTTACAGTTATAATGGCGTCATTGGCACCATTACAACTCACATTATTAACTGCAATATCTACAAGTACAAAGACAGGCGCAATTGGAATGGCAATAGTTACTGGAACTGTTTTAGTACACGCTGTTGGAACAGAACTATCAGCAACGGTAATGGTATAATTCCCTGGTGGCACATTAGAAAACACTCCTCCTACCTCTGTCACTCCTGCGGTAACTGGTAGCAATGTATAGGTATAAGCCCCAGTGCCACCAGTTCCAACAGCTGTAATTGTACCATCAGCATTAATACATATTGGCGGAGTGGTAAAACTAGCGGATAAGCCTAGAGGCGGATAAACCGTGGCTGGCGTAGGACTTGTAGCCGTACAACCATTGGCATCTCTTATGGTTACGGTATACGAAGTTGGCACAGTAGGCAGAGCAACTGTAAATGTTGGAATCGTTTGATACCCGTTCCCAATAGAATATTCATAAGGCGGAATACCACTAGCTCCTGTAGCCGTAAAAGTATAAAGCGCACCAGTTGTATTGCATTGATTGGATGCAGCTGCAGTAACAGCTACAGATGGTGGTGGATCCAAAATAACAGTTACAAGTGTTGGAGCAGAAACAACACATCCATTATTGTCTTTAACATACACATCCCAGCCTAAAACAGTACCTCCTACGGTATTTACATTGAAAACATTACTTGGTCCATAAGTCCCTAGAGCTGGAGGTCCTGTTCCTGCTATAACTGCTGTATAAGTATAATTTGGCGTACCGTTAGTTCCTATAACAGTAATCTGAGAATCGAATTTATTACAATTGACATTGGTGGCTACTGCTGATGTGATACCTACACTAGTAGCTGGCTCCGTAACTATAACTGAAGTTGAAACAGTACAGTTTGTTGTAACATCTGTTATTACAATTGTATAAGTGTTTGCCAGCAAAGTTGGTATCGTAATTACGGCTGGTGCTGTTGGCCCTGCTCCTTGAGGAACTCCATTAATTGTGTACGTATATCCTGCTCCTCCAAACCCTGCAACCGTATATTGAACAGAACCCGTGGCTGTACCAAAACATTGAACATTGGCCACTAACTGACCTACAACGGTTAATGTTGGTAGCGGTACAATCGTAAAATCTTCTTGATATGTACAATCTTTAGCGTCTTTTACTTGGAAAGTATAAGTTCCTGGCGCTAAATTATTAAATACATTCGCTCCTTGATATGGTGTAGCTGAAGCAACTGGTGCCGTAATTTGGTATTCTAATGCACCAAATCCGCCTGTTGCTGTTAACGCTACATCCGACTTATTCGTTGGACAAGTTATTGCTGTTGGAACAAAACCTAAATCCGTTGGAGGTGTCAATGGAGCAATGATTACTGGAGGTGTAACAAATGTACAATCATTGGCATCTTTGATGGTAATGGAATACGTGCCATTAACCAATCCTGCGAAAGTAGGTAACGCTTGAAAAGTAACTCCATCTATACTATATTCGTATGGAGCAGTTCCTCCCGCAACAGCTTGAGCTTCTATCGTTGCTTTACTTAAACAAGTATAAAGAACCGTTGTAACTGCCGTGCCTGCAATTGGCGCAGGTTCTGTTATTGTTGCACTTCCATTATACAAACATCCTTTACTGTCTCTTACGATGAAAGGATAAGCAATACCCGCTATTGAACCTGCTAAATTTGTATAAGTAGTTATTGAAGTAAATAGACTTCCATTAAAACTATACGTATAAGGCCCAACTCCTAAACTAGCCACAATGGTTACACTTCCATTGGCAGAACCATTACAGCTAACATTGGTTATGTTTGTTGTTGCTGTTGGCAAAATTATCGGGTTAATTGTAGTGATACCTGATAACGTAGTACAATTATTAGCATCCGTTATTTCAAACTGATAGGTTGTAGTAGATAAAACTGGTGCAATTGTATAAGTAAATGTGGTAAACCCAAAACCTACAGGAGTATATGCACCAGCAAATGGAAACCCATTTATACTCACCCTATAACTATAATCTGGATAACCGTCCTTAATTGTTATTGTAATAGTAGCATCTGGTGAAGCTGGAGCTAAAGAACAATCAACATCTTTGGTCAAAACAGTACTAACACTTACTGGTGCAGCAATAGTTTGAACTACTGGTAATGATTCACAACCGTTTGCATCTTTTACAATTATGGTATAAGTTCCTGAGTTTAGATTTGAAATTGTATAACTTAAACCCGAAACACTTTGGAAAGCACTTCCGTTTACACTCATCGTGTAGGGAGCAACTCCAGCAGTTGTTTGAGTAACATTGATTGTAAAAGTTCCTTCTGGAACACAATTATCAACAACAGCTGTAGTGATGATTGGGATTGGGTCTAGAATTATAGTTTTATCAATTTTAAATTCGCAACCATTAAAATCTTTTACCCAAATATCCCAATTTAATGTTGGAGGATTTAATGTTGTAAAGCTATTTCCTCCGTAAGCAGCTGCTCGAGGGGCACCATCAGCTACAAAAGCATATTGATAAGGTCCTGTTCCGCCCGATGCGGCGATGGTAAGTTGTGCGCCTGTAAAACAATTTGCATTGACCTCGTTACTGATAATTGCAGTAAGTGGTGTTGGTTGAATAATATCAAATGGAGCTTGGGCAGTACACTCAGAACCTGCTACTTCTGTAATATAAATGCTATAACTTCCAGGGGGCAAACTTCCCAAAGTATAACTTACATCAGCACCTGCTATATCAACAGCTACTGACCCTGAAAAAACCGAGACATTAGTTATTGTATTTACAACTGAATAATTCAAGCTTGTTGCTGCTAGAGAATAACCCCTTACCGTATAAGCGACACTCCCTGTTATTGCACCATTACATGTGATATTAGTTCCTGTTGCAGTGACTGCTATTCCATAAGGATTAGGTATCGGTACATATTGACTAAATTCACAACCATTAGCATCTGTTACCTTAAAAATATAATTCGTACCTAGTGGCACTTTCACAAAAGTATTAGTGGTAGACAGGGTTGGTCCAACAGGATTTATAGGAAATCCTACTCCATCCGTTGAATTAGGATTTCCAACTATTGAGTAGGTAAAAGGAGAAACTCCTTCGGCAGTAACCACTACAGTGGCACCATCAGCACAAGTAAGTCCAATTGCAACAGTAGGAATCGTAGTAAATATAGGTGCCAATATACTTATTTTTGGGCTACGTAATTCACAACCATTGGCATCAACAATGGTGTAATAATAATCACCAAAGTTTAAACTAGGAAAAGTATAAGTATTTGCTCCAATAGAACCACTACTATTCACTAGTGCAAAAATATTGTTATATAATTTATAAACAAAAGGTCCAACTCCACCAGCAGTTATAAGTGGAGTAATACTGCCTAAAGTGTTACCTGATGCAGTATTTGAACAAACTACATTCACTTGTGAAGTTGTGGCTACAATAGCAACAGGGTCAATAAACGTTACAGTTCCTGTAGCATCACACCCTTTATTATCACGAATGATAAAATTATAAATTCCTGGAGTTGAAGTTAACCCTCCAAAAACATTGGCAACTCCCAAACCTCCTACGCCCGAAATACTATACGTATAAGGTGCTTCCCCACCCGAACCTTCCAATTTTATGGAACCATCTGTAGAACCGTTGCAGGTTGGGTTAACGGCATTAATTGTTGCAGTTGGCGGAAGGGCTGGAGTAGTTGTAATTACATTAGTTTCAACTATACAACCATTTGCATCTGTAATTTCAAAAGTATACGTTTCAGATAGTAACGAAGTTGGCGCATAGGTAAATGTAGGACCTGCAAATGGAGGTGAAGCAACTCCAAAAGCACCTATACCTATTTTTACTTTATAAGTATAAAGACCGTTCCCGCCATTTGTCGTAACAGTGATAAGACCTTCTTTTGTAGGTGTCAAGGAACAAGTAATGTCTTTTGTTAATACAGCGTTAGTTTTTAAAACTGGATAAATAGTCAAATTAACCGTATTCCCACAACCATTAAAATCTTTAACCTGCACCGTATGCGCTCCAGAAGCTAAATTATTTATCGTAAATGGTGCCGTTTGAATTTGATAAGCTCCACCATCAACACTATAACTGTAAGGTGCAATACCAGCCGTTGGCAAAGTAACATCTATAGCAAAACCACCTTCAATGGCTGTACACTGATTGCTTACAACTGCTGCAATTACAGGCGTTGGATCCAATCCTAATAGAACTGCTATTTGCCTTATACAACCTCTGGAATCTTTGGCGTAAGCGATATAATTTCCAGATTCCGCATTCAAGGTATTCAAAGCTACCCAACCTGGACTTACAGCCGTTGGGGCTGGATCGGTTGACAATAAAATTTGATACGTATAAGGTCCGGTTCCACCCTGCGCAATTGCCGTGATTTGACCTGCATTAGCATTGCAATTATCATTAATCGTTTTAGTCGTTACTGATACTGGCAAACTTGGGGAATCAACCACCACAACATTTGATGTTTTTATACAAAATGGACTTGCCGTTTCTGTAACTTCAACTGTATAACTACCGCCCGTAAGTCCTAAAATTGGTTGTGGGTTTAAAGCTGAAGAATCCCCTGTTCCCGAAATTAATGGCGTACTCCCTAATACTTTATAACTATATGCTCCTAAATAACCCGTAACATTGATGGCAATTGAACCATTGGTATCTCCAAAACAAGTAGCAGGAGCAGTGGCTGTAGCAACAACATCAATCGTATTAAAAGGGGCAACCGTAAAAGGAGCTGTAGTAAATGTACAACCTGTAGTCACATCATTTACTTGAAAACTATAAGTGCCTGGAACAGTGACACTAAAGACATTTGAAACCTGTGTAACTAAACTTGGCAATAATTGATAAGTATAATTCCCAGAACCTCCAACTGGAGATATCGTTACTGTTCCTGTATTTTTACAATCAATCGGTGTGGTAATTGATACTGGAGCAGTCGTTATTTTCGGGAATGGATTTATAGTGACCACTTTATTAATCAAGCAACCATTTGAATCTTTTACAAAATAGGTTATATTCTGAATTGCTCCATTATCTATAACACTAAAAGCATATTTCGTATCAGGTACTGGTAGCGTATTACTTGGTAAAAAATTAACCCCATCAGAACTAAAAGTATAGGGGGTAATACCTCCTCCTCCAGTAATAGTTACAACAGTAGCATTCACAACATTCGCCGTACAGGTAAATGGCGAAACAACACTTGAAATCGTCAATAAATCTGGCTCCGTAATCGTAACAGGTTTAGCTACAGAGAGACAACCTTTATCATCGACAACCTGAACTTGATAAGAGGCTACTCTTGCTTGCAAATTTGTAAAGACATTAGAAACTTGAGGTAAGCCACCATCAATTATATATTTAAAAGGAGCCACTCCAGCTGTTGGAGTAACGACAATAGTTCCGTCACTAGAAGTATTACATGTTTCTGGAGTTTGGGTAAAACTAAATGTTGGGGCTATAATTGGATTAATTGTCGTCACAGTTGATAGCGCAGTACAATGCTGAAAAACCAAACCAGTGGCATCCGTCACTTGAAATTGATAGTCGGCAGGAGTCGTTGTGACATAAGTAAATGTTGTGCCAAGACCAACTGGTTGTGTTAAAGTCCCTGTACCTGTTGCAGTAATTACACTTACTGCATAAGGAGCCGTTCCCCCACTTATCGTTCCTGTAATGGCAGCGTCTGGTGGTACGTTACAATCCAAATCTTTGGACAAAACCGTGCCTACCGTAAGTTGCGGTTGTATCGTTTGGCTTGCCGTAGCGGTACAACCATACCCATCCCGAACCGTTACGGTATAACCCGGAGCAACAGCATTTGGGGCTAAACCCGAAAAAGTGTTACTCGCTTGATAAGTCGCACCTCCATTGATGCTGTAATCAAAAACAGCCGTTGCAGGGGTCGGATTCCCATTTCCGGTGGTAACCACAAGTATAGCGGCATTCACCCCATCAAAACACAAATCAGATAAAGGGTCAATACTTGCCGTGGGTAAAACCGGATTTGTCAAAGTAAAAGTATCCGTAATAGGACACCCATTAGCATCAGTTGTAACAACTGTATAATTCCCTATATCGCTAAGATTAGCAAAAGTATTACTGGCTTGAGTCACTGGTACTCCAGGTGCAGGAGGCGTAAGCGTATAGGAATATCCACCCCATCCACCCAAAGCGATAATGGTTACACTTCCATTAACTCCTAAACATTTAATTGGACTCACCGCTAGTGATGTGGTCAAAGCAGCTGGAGCGTTCGCTACTGTAACCGAGATTGTGGCTGTACAAGTAGTAGTCACATCGGTCACTACAACAGTATAAGTACCCGCTGGCTGATTAACTAAATCAATTATTCCTGAGGCGGGTCCTGCACCTTGAGCAATACCGTTTATTGTATATGTGAATCCCGCAGCAGCACCAAAATTTGAAACCGTAAACCTAATTGCTCCAGTAGCAGTATTAAAACATTTTACATTGGAAACCAATTGCCCAATAACCGTAAGAGTTGGCAAAGGCACAATGGTAAAATCCTTTTGAAAGCTACAATTCTTGGCATCGGTCACCTGAAAAGTATAAGTCCCCGCTGCTAATCCAGAAAACACATTGCCCGCTACCGTAACCCCTGCGGGCAAGGCCGGCAAAATAGTATAGGCTAATGCCCCAAATCCTCCCGTAGGAGTTACCGTTACGCTTGAAACATTTGGCGGAACAGTCGAGCATGACAATGCAGATGCAACAAAACCCAAATCCGTAGGAGGAGTCAATGGGTCAATCGTAACCGAATTCGTTAAAAAAGCACAACCATTAGCATCCTTTATCGTAATGGAATACGTGCCATTGGTCAAACCTCCAAACACCTGACTAGCTTGAAAAGTCACTCCATCGATGCTATAGGTTAGTAACCCAACTCCGCCCGAGGCAGTGGCGGTTATTTCACCATTTTGACCACAGGTATAAGGCTGAGTTAAACTAGCTGACCCTACTATGGGACTAACTGGGTTAATAATAACCGTTTGCAAATTCGAATAACACACTTGACCAGCAATCGTATATTCAACCGCAACAGCATAAGTGCCGGGTGCCAGTCCCGCAAACACGGGAGAGCTAACAAAGGTTCCTGTAGGTGGTGTTGCCGGAATCTCGGCGGTGTCCGGTGTTCCGGGTATCGCTGGTGTTCCGGGGATAACATCTATGGCGTATCGAAGCGTATTCCCATTGGTAACGATAGAACCAAAGGTAATCGTTCCCGTATTGGTTCCTGCACAAAGCACATTTGTAGGAGTAACATCAAAAGTGGGTGCTGGTGTTTGCGCTACCGTAATACTGGTTGTGGTCGGACAATTGTTCGCATCGACTACATCAATATTGTACACTCCTCCTGGAGCTGTAATGACTATTTTGGGATCACCCTGAAAAATCGTAGTACTGTTTACAAAATAAAAATAAGGTGGAGTTCCTCCTGTGGGAGACACAGTCACTTCACCATTATTGCACGTTAACGGAATCGTGATAGCAGCTGTGGCTTGCAACAATGGGGTGTTGGGAATAATCACATCAAAATTAGAAATACAGCCGTCTGATGTAGAAACTTCAGCTTGATACGTTCCTGCCAATAAATTACCAAAGGTGTAATCGCTCGCTATAATGGGCCCTACACTATTTACAGTGCTTCCGCCTTGCGAAATTTTATAAAAATATTGGGGTAAAACATCATTGGCTGCCAACTTAACGCTTCCTAATCCGCCATTACAAAGCGGTTGCGTTATAAAAGTATCAACAGTAAAATCTCGTTCTCTCACAAAAATATTCGGCACGGTAAAAACGCAGGGATTGGTCGTTACCCCCTTTTGTCTGACAAAAGCGGTGTAAATTTCCCCAATATTGATAACAAATACATTACTGTCCTGATAGGTAACCCCGTCCAAACTGTACTCGTACCCAGGCGGAACTCCCCCAACTGTAATTTGTCCCGCAGTTGTACAAACTTTATCAATTGCGGTTGCGGTAGGATTGAGTAAATTTTGATACACATTAAAATAAAACCGATTGAAACAACCTCCAGGGTAATTTAAAACCATACGGTATTGTCCTGCCGCGTTGACCAAATAGTCTTGTCCTGTTCCTACTTGGGTCCAAGTACAGGAATTGCTTTCGTTGGCACATACTGTAGTACTCGTAGCGGCAGGACAAGAGGCATTTTCATTTAATATTTCCCATACAATGGTTGAACCATCTGAAATACCGGAGGTAATTAACTTAGTGGCATTGCCTCCACACAGAAAAATTAAGGGTAATTTTTTTCCGTCATTCGGACAAGTAACGATTTGATCTGCAAAAGAAAGTACAGGATTAGTTACTGTCCCTCCAAATAAAGAAACGTTAATAATTTCAGTAATAGACAAACAGGGTGCAATTGCGGTATCCCGTACATAATAGGTTCCCACAGCATTTACGGTTATCGATTGGGTAAAAGCAAAAGGATTGGAACCATCGGCATTTTTTGACCACGAATAGGTACTGTATCCAGAAGCGGCATTCAAAGTTGTAGTGGCTCCACATAAAATTTCATTTCGGGTATAAACACAACCATCTAAACCAACCAAAAAATTGGTGGGACTCGGAATGGCAAAAAGACAGGGTGAAGCTGAGGGAATACTGGGATCCTGATTGATGGTGTTACCGCTATATCTCCCTTTATAATTGCCAAAGGCTTGATTTCTGATGATATTAGAACACGCATTACTCAACTCATTACAGGTAAGCACTACCTGTACTTTGAAACGAATCTTAAATTTAGGGTCGTTTTCCTGAACAGCACTATCAGGTATAGTGAATATTATGGTCCTGGTAGCTGCATCATACGTATAAGTAGCTCCTCCAGAATTGGTTAAATCTAAATCAATTGGATTAAAAATAGTGTTTAAGGGAAGTATATCTTTTATGGTAAAACCAACAGCATCATCGTTCCCTTTATTCTGATATTCAATTTCGTAGAATAAATTTTGCCCCAGCGTTACATTGGCATTACTCATATCATTGCCTAAAGCGTCCTGAACAACCTTGGTAATGACAATATTGGGTTCAATAATTTCGACGGCAAAAGCATTAAAATAAATAAAATAGGTGTCTTGTGAGGTTCCAAAAGTAATTATTGCCGATTCATCTTTATTTTTTATGATGCTCCCTCCAGGAAAAGCAACTGTGGCAGGATTGGGTACTTTCAAAATACCGGCATCAAAACCTAAGCTATTCGTGCTTTTTGGCACTCTAGTATTTATAACACCTAAATCGTTTGTAACTGTACTGTTAAAAAAATTATCAGCACCACCGGAGAGGGGGCGTGAAACGGTTACAACTTTAGTCCCATTAATCATTAAAAAATCACCATTAATAGGCCTATCTCCTTCCAAAGCACTAAAAGCATATTCCGCTCGTACGGGCCCATTAGGAATGGTTCTAAATCCAACTACATTGACATTTAAATTACCTGTACCTGAAGCGGATATGCCGCTAAAACCGTCAAAGGTAGTTATCGATTTAGCTGACAATGTAGGATCTTCATAAACTACAACTATAGACCAACCTGCAGATAAACCAGTACCACCATTCCTCCCTGTACTAGACAAAACATCGGCCACAGTATATACTGCACTACCAGAACTGTTAACTATACTTGTAATATCAGCATAACAAGCATAGGGACGATTTCCTGCACCACCAGCAAGTTCCGTAGAACCTACATCCTTTATTACCTCACCTACAATATTGGTGTAGCTACCCGCACCAACTTTTAATTTAACTTTGTTTATCTCTGTTCGAGTACCACTTTGCAGTAAAGCACTCCAATACAAACCAGCATAGCGTACTTTGGCACAACTAGGATTGGGTATGGTTAAAGTTGC
Organism: Flavobacterium laiguense; assembly: GCF_003097655.1. Classification (GTDB taxonomy): domain Bacteria; phylum Bacteroidota; class Bacteroidia; order Flavobacteriales; family Flavobacteriaceae; genus Flavobacterium; species Flavobacterium laiguense. Next base: position 451,248 of record NZ_QCZH01000001.1, on the reverse strand, counting down.
GGAACTCGAACTAAATGTAGATGGATCACCATCAATATCAACATAGACCATATCTATATTGGAATTGTACGCTGAACTTCCCGTAGTAATATTATAATCATTATTGTCTTTACTCAGAATATTATTCCCAATCAAGAGCATGCTCCCGTTCAAATCCTGGTCAAAACGAGGCGTGAAGGGCTTTAAATTTTGAGCATACGAGCCTAAATGAAAAAGCAACAGTACTACAATAGCTATTATGAATTTAGACGTACATTTTTTCATTATAAGAAATTTAGAAACCACAGTAGAAACATCTATCGAAATTTAAAAAAAACAGATTTCAGTAAAAAAGAAATACCTTTTAGTCCTCAATAGGGATAGCGAAAAAATTGAAAACCTATTTCTTAATAAAATCAAAACACAACTCGCTGATTTTAAATAGCATCATTAAACATCCTGTTTTGTAGCATTATACAAAATCAAAATAATTTAAAAAAAGAAAGGGAGATAATGGGGGATAAACCTCCGTTTACAAAAAGATTACTAAAAAATAAATAGTGTGTTCTATTTAATCCTTACTTTTTGTGTTTGTTTAAAGTATAAAACTTTAAATTGGATACTATTTACAATCAATCGGAATTCAGCAATTAATCTGAAGTAAAGTTCTTTAGATAACTAATTCAGATTTAAAAAAATCCCATATTAGTTACAAAATAGTAAAACGGTATGATTCACCTGTTTCTGTATAAACAAGAAATAGAGTTTAAATGCACTTTACAAGCCTATTTAAACGTTAGACAAATGTAAATATACTTTTTGGAAATAAAATTAAAAAACTCGCTTAAATAAACTTTTAATCGACACATTGCATAATTTACAAACAATTAAAAGTATAATCTTACTTTTTTTTATTCGTGAATTAAACAAAAATTAATTTATGAATTGCTGCTCTCGCTTTTTATATTCAACCTTTCAAAAATGGAGCAAACCTGTTCATTCTCTTATACAATTCATTTTAAACAATAGATAAGATTATTATATAAAATTAATAAATAAACAAAAAACTAACAGCTTAATATTCAGAATTATAACCGCATTAAGCAAAAAAAGTTATGAAATGTTATTTTGATTGTGAAAACAATCAGAAGAAAGTCACAAATAAAAAAAGCACAAATTAATTCCGTTAAACCAGAACTAATTTGTGCTTTGTATGTTTAAAAAAAGGTGCTTACTTAATCATGAACCGGTCCTTCTGTACAAGGACAGTTACTCACGCCTTGAAGGAACCTAAATCCTATGGTTAACGAATGGGTTCCCGTATTATAGGCCGCTAAATCGTTTAGCGTCACTTGATAGGAATACCCGATAGAGACAAACCCTTTTTGTAATCCTACTATTGGCCCTACACCGAGTGGCTTACCTATTTGATCATTCAAAAAACGATAGGATGCCCCTACCCAATAGTAGTCTTCGTATTTATTGAATTTTCTGTATTTTAAATTCAAATCCGTTACGGATCGGCCATCACTTTGATACAATTGATAAAAAACCGAAGGTTCTAGCTCTGATCTGTTCCCTGAATTAAATACATAACCCGAATACAATTGATAGTTGGTAAGCGTATTGGGCTCAAATCCAGTGGCTAAATCAATACTTTTAGGTAAAATGTTGGTCGCATTAAAACTCGCATAAAACCCTTTGTTTCGATACAAAAAACCAACTTCAAAGTTGTTGTTCATCGACGATCTATTATCCGTGACTTCGCCATTATTAAAATCACTGATATCTATACTAAACGTATTCAAAATATAAGAAACCCCAAAAGAAAGATACTGCTTAGAATAATAATCCAATATAATGTGATGGGCAAAACTTAGTTTACCACCCGCTTGTTGGGTATTCCCATTAGAATCATTGTATAACGTTAGTCCAACACCTGATTTATCAAATATTCTAAAATCTGCATGTAACGATTGATTCCGTGGTGCGTCTTCAATACCTACCCATTGCATATATCCGTTTAAATTTATTCTAAAATTATCTCCTATACCGGCATAAGTGGGAGAAACAACAAAAGGATTGTCGGCTAAATATTGAGTGGCTACGGGTGCATTTAACTCTTGACTGTAACTAAACGCTACAGTCAAAAGAAAAAAGCATATAAGTATTTTTTTCATTTTAAATATTTTTTTTGTCTAGTCTCCTTGACGCTTTTACATTGTAAAAATCAATGGCAATTTCATTCTAAAATCAAAATTCAAGACTATCGATACAAAGTAAAGTGACCTACAAATTCACGATCATCTTTGGTGTTTCTAAGTTTTAAAACATACCAATAATCCCCCATTGGCAGCTCGGTGCCATTGTAATTCCCATCCCAGAATTGTCCGGCACCAAATTCACCTACTATACGACCATAACGGTCATACACTACAAATTTTATATCTGGATAATTTTCTGTCTTTAAGGGTTTCCAGTGGTCATTTGTACCACTTCCATTAGGCGTAAACACCTTTGGAATTTCAATATCAATAAACTCAAAATACTTAGTCGCCGAAACCACACAACCATAACTGTCAGAAAGCGTTACGGTATAATCACCAGATTTATAGTAAATGAATTTATTCTGCGTACTAAATTGTTCTCCATTCAACGTCAATTGATAGATACCAGATCCTCCAGAAACGGTAGCAACAATTTCATTTAATCCTCCAAGTGCTAATGAAATTGATAATGGATCTACTTTATCGACTACAATTCCATCAAATTTTTGAATACAACCGTTGGTGTGTCTTGCCTCAACATAGTGCAATCCTGGTACCACATTTGCAAATATATTACTCGCTTGAAAAGGCGTTAGTCCGTCTATTGTATAGTCAATATCAGAAAGAAAGGTGTTACTAGGATCTACGGTAACTACAACTGTATTTCCAGGTTCGTTATCAACACAATCATATGCAACATTGGCTTTTGGATCTAAATTAATAGCAGGCGGTAAAGCTACTTTCCATTCGGTAGGACAACCCATGCTATCGGCGATATAAACCCTATGATCACCTCCTGTTATTCCGTTGGTAAAGTCAAATTGCGTTTGTCCCAAGGTTCCTTGTGTTGCTGTAGCCATATTTGGGTTGTCCAAATTTACGCTATAAGGAGCAATTCCACCAGAAATATCAATTTTAAATTCACCGTTCTTGTCTCCAACGCAAATTTCCGGAACTATAGAATTGGCCACCGTACTAACATTAATCGGATCAGGTTCGGTAATAGTAACTAAATCATTGATATAGCAACTTTTCTTGTCTTGAGTAACAATCGTATAATCACCCGGTTTGAGATTATTAAATACACCAATGTCAAAAAACTGATCCAATCTAGCCGAAATAGCATATTTAATTGCACTGGTTCCCCCTGATGCATTGATAACTATTTTCCCATCGCCATTACCATTACAAGTAACAGGAGTTACTATAAATGGAGCAATTAAAGGTAAAGCAGGTTGTGCAATAGTAATGGTTGCTGATGTTGTATTACAATCATCACTTATTACTTGCACTTTATAACTTCCCGCAACCAATTGTGTAAAGACCCCTGGTGTTGATTGTACAGCACCTGCTATTGGATTATTTGTGGCATCATCTAGCAATGTATACACATAATTCCCCAAAGCGCCATTTGCTGTGGCTACAATAACACCTGTATTATCTCCACGACAATTGATCACCGCATTAGTAACATCTAATTTGATGGTCAATGGCACCAATGGATCTATTTTGATGCCATTAGAAACAACACTGATACAACCATTCGCATCTCTCACATAAAAACGATACGTTCCAGTTGGTACAGGGAATGTAACGGACGAAACAAAAGAGCCTAATACTACTGCAAAATTAGCAGTCGCACTATAACTGTATAATCCTGTACCTCCAGTTGCCGAAAGCGTAAGACTAGTTTGAGTCGTACAGGTTTGAGTAGACGCTACAACTAAACTTGCTTTTACTATAGTTGGCTCGGTTATCACAACAGTATTCGAAAAATTAGAGCAAGTCCAATCGTCTGAAACTAATACCCTATAGCTTCCGGCCCCCAAATTGGTAAACACATTGCTCAAGTGTGGTCCGTTTTGTATAATGGTTCCGTTAGGCAATGTAGATTCTAATGTAAACCTATAATTTCCTGAACCTCCCGAAAGAGTGGCTAAATCTAATGTTATCGTAGCATCGGTATCCCCGAAGCAACTTAATAACGTTTTATCAGCAGCAATAGTGGCTAAAATAGTAACTGGATTGGTCAAGTTAACGCTTATAGGCGCAATACAACCTTTACTGTCTCTTACATTAACAGTATAATTTCCGACTGTTAAGCCCGTGAAATTCATATCTGTACTCCAAGTTTTGCTTACTGGTCCCACCAATTCAAATTGATAATCCCCTGGCCATCCTCCTACTGCTGTAACCGAAATAGAACCATCATTGTTTCCTGTCACACATGTAATTTGGGTATGAGTTTCGCTTATCACCAATATTTGAACAGGCTGATTGATTGTGAAATTTTTTAATGCAGTAGTACATTGTGGACCCGTAAGACTGGTAAGTGTAGCCGTTACGGAGTACGTACCTGCTATTAAACCTGTGATTAATTCGGGTGTCGCATTCGTACTATTTCCGTTGCGCACAGTCGCTCCGGCAGCATCTTTAATTATATAGCTATAAGGCCCTGATTCATCAACCGGCAATGGGTTTCTGTCAACAAAAGTCAACTCCACACTACCTTCATTAGAACCAAAACAAATCACATCCGATTTATTGACCACTTGCAGGTCGAAGGTATTTGGCTCATTTACATAGTGTATCTTTTGAATAGCGCATCCAGTAATAGGGTTGGTTACTGTAACCATATAATCCCCTACAGTCAATCCAGTGAAAACACCTGTTGAAGTTGGATCCGTAACATCATAGATACTGCCTGCACTTAAACCTTTTACATTATAAATTAAAGTTGGCATTGGCACCATTGCCCCTGTAGTGGTTACATTAACTTTAATTTCCTCGTCGTTAACACAAGTAATTCCTTTGGTTATCGTAATTGCGGTAGCCGCAAAATCAATACTAACAAATGGATCTATAGGTGCAGCTACAACCGTTCCTATACAACCTTTGTCATCATATACATTTACTGTTATAGTCCCACCCGATAAATCAGTTTGGTTATACACATTGTTTTTACCGCTTTGTACAACGACACCTCCTTTTACAAATTCGTAAACAGTGTATGTTCCTGAACCTCCCGACGGAGCATTTACCGTTATACTTGCTAGGTTCATGGTATTGGAAGCTGTCGCTACAGAACAAGCATATTGTACCACTACTGGAGCCGGAACAACGATAGTTGCTGGTTCCACGATAGTTATGGTTTTTGAATCCTGACAACCTCTAGATGACGTTGTAGTTATAGTATAAGTTCCTGCTTCTAAAGTATCAAAAACATTAGAAAGTTGGTTCGGTCTAGCTACAACAACTAAATTCACTGTAGTACCCGTTAAACTGAAATTATAATCTGGATTGTTATTTACTGTTAAAGTCGTAGCATCTAAAGCAACCTTTATAGATCCATCGCTGCTTCCTTTACAACTTACATCAACTTTAGACAAAGCCATACCGGTTACAGCTGTAGGAGCATCAACAGTCACTGCTATTGATTTCACACAAAAAGGTAAAGGAGTTCCTGTATCTCTAACGTTCATGGTGTACGTTCCCGCTGCTAAACCACCAAATACATTAGACGGACCATAAGCTCCTGCGCCTATACTGTACTCATAGTTTGGCAGACCAGAACCATCTGTAGCGGTTACTGTAATTTCGCCATCTTTAACAGCACTACAGCTTCTCACTTTCGAAACAACTCCTTTTAAGGCAAGCGGTTTAACGATAGTAAAAGCAGCAACTACTGTAACGGCACATTTATTTGCATCACGTACCGTAACATCATAAGTCCCCGGAGAAGCAACGGTAAATACGGTACTGGTTTGGAAACTATTCCCATCCAGACTGTATTCTAATGTTCCTACACCAGTTCCTGTCACATTGATGGTATATCCAGCAGGATTAGCACATTGGCTAGCTGGTATAGAAGTAACTGTGGGCATTGGGTCCGTTGTAACTTGGATAGTTTGAACAACTGGGCAACCATTCACATCTTGTACATAGACATCCCATTCGTCAAATAGAGGAGCTATTTGAGTAGTAGCAATTGTTTTTGTATTAGATGAAGTGTAAAGACCTGCTGGTGATGCACCCTTTGGCACAAACGCATACATATAATCAGGAGTGCCTCCTCCTATCGATGTAATAGGCACGGTAACTTGAGCTCCTGTTGTGAAACAGTTTTTGTTTACCACCGTGATTACATTACTAAGGGTTAAAGCTGCAGGCTCAGTAATAATAACAACATTTGAAGTTGCCGGACAACTTGGGAAAGCGGTTTCTATCACTTTCACGGTATAATCATTTCCAGCACCCAATCCTTGAGGAAGTAGTAAAGAACTTGTAATACTACTGTCTCCTGAGCCAGTAAGAGCTGGAACAAGAGAAACTCCTCCTTTAAGAATTTCATAATCATACGTTCCTGAATAACCTGTCACGTTAATTTCAATGGCACCATTGACATCATTTTTACATTTGGCATTAGCTGCTGTAGAAGCAACTACGTTAATTTTATTGAATAATGGAACGTCGTAAGCAATTGAAGTTAAACTACATGTTGTATTGTTGTCAATTACTTCAAATGCATAGTAATGACCTGCCGTTGGAGCATTATAGGTAAATGTATTGTCACCAACAGCTAATGTGTTTGGCAATCCAAAAGCAATTCCGTCTTGATAGACTTGGTAAGTGAACGGATTCGGTGTATTGCTACCGCCAGTTATCACCACATTCATTTCTTGTTTATTGTTGGCAATGGTGCAATCCATGGCGGGACCATTTGTGGCAATCACAGACACTAATTTAGGGAAAGGATTAACAGTGGCGTTTACCGTTTGAATACAACCATTGGTGTCTTTTACAAAATACGTGAACGGCTGTGGTAAGCCCGTATCAACAACACTAAAAGTATATTTTTTGTCAGCAACTGGCTTAGTATTACTTGTAAAATAATTTGTACCATCATTACTGAAACTATAAGTTCCTGTACCCCCTGAGCCTGTAATTTCAACAGCTGTCGCTTGAACTACATTGGCAGAACACGCAAAATTAGGAACAACCGATGCAGCACCAACAATCACGGGATCCGCAATAGTCACATTTACAGTAGCATCACAACCTCTACCCGAAGTAACCGTTACATCATAACTTCCAGGAGCCAATCCTGTGAAAACATTTGAAGGCTGGGCAGCGCGTATAGCAGTTCCTGACAAGGCGTACGTGTAGGACGGATTATTATTACCTGCACTTAATTTAACGGTTATAGTACCATTGTTATTCGTACCATTTGCACTATTACAATCTACAGCCGTTTTAACGATATCAGCAGGAGCTAAAGCTACTGGAGTTGGAGCCACCATCCCAACAGCATTTATAATTGTAAACGAACATCCTTTAGCATCATATACTACAAAAGCATAACTTCCTGGAGCTGTATCAGGAACAGTATAGTTAGCAGTATCAGATCCAATTGGGAATGCTATTGGAGCTGAAACTGGAGCTCCATCTTTAGAGAAAGTATAGGTATAAGAACCATAACCACCAACTGCACTAATTTTGATAGTACCATTAACAATTCCTGTACAGAAAATGTCTTTAGTATTTTGTGTCGTTGCAAAAAGTTGTGATTCTATTTTGGCATTTGTACCTGCAGAAACACATCCAAAAGCATCTTTTACCACCACATCATAACTACCCGGAGATAAATTATTGAAAATATTTGAGGCTTGAAACGTTACTCCATTATCAATGCTATACCCAAAAGGAGCATAGGTAAAAGTTGATGCAGAAGCTGCCGTTACAGTCAAAGTCGAAAGATTGTTGGTAGGGCAAGAAACAACAACCGAAGAAATGGTTGGATTGACAAGAGTAGGGTCTAATAAAGTAAAACTTCCTGAAATTGTACATCCATTGTCATCTTTTACGGAAGTGTTGTAAGTTCCTATTTGCGTAAGACCTGCAAAAACACCTGTAGTATTGGTAACTGTAGAAAAATCCGGCTGAGTTAGCGTATATACATAATTACCCCATCCGCCAGTAGCATTGATGGTTACAGCTCCTTTGGTTTTACAACCCAAAGGCGTAACTGTATTAGGTAGCAAGGCAAAAGGTAGAGTAGGATTCTTGATTATTACTGTTTTCTCATCAAAACATCCAGTAACATTATCCGTAACTCTTACGATATAAGTATTTGCAGCCAATCCTGTTAAACTAATTGTTGCTCCAGTATTAGAATTTGGCAATACTAACGGGAATGCTAACCCATTTACCGTACAACTATACGTTGCAAGTCCGAAACCAGTTACAGCAAAACTTGCCGTTCCCGTAGCCGAAGCATCACAAATGACATCACTTTGCGAAGTAACTTGAAGATTGATTTTAGTAACATCCTTAACCTTGTAACTTACTTGGTCGGTACAACCATTTGCATCCGTTACTTGGAAGAGATAATCACCGGGAATTAAACCAATAAATTTAGGATCTGTTAAATTATTGACAATCATTGGGGAAGGCGCAATGGTCTCGTACTTAAGTGTACCTACGCCATGAGTAAGATCTACAGCAACGATAACATCACTAGTAAGAGCAACACATGTAACCGTTGTTTGGCTAAATGCAGGCTTATTAAAAACTGGTGGATCAAGTTTAAAAATATCTACAGTACCCGACACTTCACAATTGTTACTGTCTTTTACTTTATAAGGAATTCCTAGTTGATCTAAACCAGTATCAAATACGTCAAAAACATTAGCAGTTCCATAAGCACTATTATTAAAACTATATTGATAATTAGGTCCTGTGCCCGTTCCTGCAGTTACAACAAGTTTTACCGTACCTTTTTGTGCTGCATTGTTTGGATCACAGGATAATTTGGTGATCGTTGGAACAACTGCTAAAGCTAAACCAGGTTGACCAACTGTAACTGTCTTACTATACTCACATAAGGTTGTTTTGCTTCTAACGGTAACAGTATATGTTGTCCCATATTTCAACAAATTAAATTGATTTGAATCTTGATACCCATAAGAAACTGGACCTCCGCTCAATTGATATTCAAATGGTCCTACGCCAGAAGTTACATCAACAGAAATACTTCCCGTATTATCACCAAAACATTTTACATCTACAATATGAGTATCAAATACGGTTGGCACTTTTGGGTCTACTTTTATAATCTCTGTAACATTACAAGTACCATCTGTGATCACAAAAGTATAAGTATCCGAAGTGGTTGCCGAATAATCGAAAGTAGTTCCTGTAATTGGCACACTAGAACCAACAGCACCACTACCAATTTTTACGGTATAAGAATATGTACCGGTACCTAGACCGCCTACAACTTCTCCGTGAATGTTGGCATCAGGACTTGCTTTACAATCCAATTGTTTATCAACCTTTAGATTAGGAATAATCTCCTCATTAATAGTATAAGGTGCTTTTACAACACAACCATTGTCGTCTTTTATGAAGAACGTATAATTACCCGAAGCTGTAAGCACAAAGTCCGAAGTTGTTTTGTATGCACCCGCAACCGCAACTGCAGGAAGTCCAGTACCTATAGCATACGTTATAGAAGAGCCCGCAAACACAGTCCCTGAAATTGTTATCGTTTTTGGCATGTCTGCTGGACAAACAGCCGTTACTGGTAGTGCATTTATAACTGGTGCAGCATCATTAATTAAAGTTTCAGAATCCATTTTTATACAATTGTAAGCATCTTTAACCCATATATAATAGGTATTAGCTCCCAAAAGAGTAAAAGTATTCTTAACATTCCAATTTAGATCTCCTACTGCGGGTTGAACATTGACTGTCGTTATTTGATATAAATAAGGTAAAGGAATAATTGTAGCGTCTGTAGGGTCTACAAGAACAACTTTTCCTCCACTTGCGCTAGCTGTAATTATACCCGCAGTTAAATTACAAGTATTAGGCTGTTTAGAAACAGTCGCATCAATCGTCAAATCGAAAGCCGCTTCAGTAATATCAAATGAAGCAGAAGCTTTACTACAACCCGCATGAGTTGCTCCAACATCTTCCTTAACTAAAACAAAATAATTACCAAAAGGTAAAACACCAAAATTATTTACAATCAACGAGCCACTAGCAGGAACTATATCTGATACAGCTGCTCCTACTGCAGCAGCAGTCAATGAATTATATATCTGGTAAATAACTGGTGTTGCAACACCGTATGGATGGTTAATAGTAAAAGTAACATTCCCATTTGCAGCATTTTTACAAGTAATATTATTTGCAATTAATGGATTAACCGTTATTAATGAATTAGTTGGAATTGGAACCGAAGAGGTTTCGTAGTAATAACATCCTGAACCTGTCCCTCCATGGGCTGCATCAGCGTCATATACCATAAAGGTGTAAGTAACACCCGGTATCAAATTAGGGAAAGTCGCTTTTTTACTACCTAGTGGAGCTTCTGGAAGCCAAGTTGGATCTAAAGCATTGTAAAAAACACCAGGTCCCGTATATATTCTAAAATAGAAAGGTCCAGTTCCAGTTATACTACTTAATGCCCCAATTGAAATCGTAGCAGAACCAGAAGTAGAACAATCTGCTGGGGGTGAAATAACACTAATATCTAAATCATCTGGAGGTGAAGCTACCAATACGTTTTGAACTAATTTAGAACAGCCATTAACATCAACCACGTTAATTTGATACAATCCAAAATCAACCACATTAAAAGTGATAGAAGTAGTCCCAGCATTATTTAATTCGACGGCATTATAGCCATTAACACCCGTTACAAAATAATTATACGGTCCTGTACCTCCAGTTCCTCCAAGAGCACTTACACCATCTGTAATTTTATCAATAATGATTGAACCTTTAGATACTCCCAAAGCACCACATGTAATAGGCACTTCATGGTGTTTTACTACAATTGGTGCTGGCTCAGTAATAGTTACGGGTTTCGTATCCGTACACCCTTTAGCATCTGTAACTGTAACTAAATAATACCCAGCTGATAAACCTGATGTTTGAGTGCCAAAATCTTTTACCAACGTTGTATGAGTAGCATCAGTGTATTGTTTTACATTAAATACAAATGGCGCTTGTCCTTTCGTATTATCGATGACAATATCAATAGCAGCAGTAGCTTCACCGTTACAATTGATTTTTTTTAATGGATCTGGTGTGGCACTTGTAATCACGGGATCTACTTTAGCAGTAACTGGAATAGCTACTGTAGTTACAACACTACATCCACTGGCATCTTTAACCCTAAAAATATAATTACCTGGGATTAAAGTTTTATAAACTGATCCTGCAAAAGAAACAAATCCACCGCCATTATCATATTCATAAGCATACGCACCATTACCACCTGCTGCTGTCAATGTTATCTGAGCATCATTAGAAGTAAAAGGAGCAGCAAAAGCACAAGTAATATCCTTATCTAAAATGGCCCCTAATGTTAATTTAGAAGCAACCGTTACCTTATTACTTGGTGCTGTACAACCATTCCCATCTTTTATGGTAATAGTATAATCACCCGCTGTAGTTATGGTAAAAGTATTAGTAGGTACAAAACCGCCGCCATTTAAACTATACGTTGGTGTACCAAATACAGTAGCACCCGGGGTAGCGGTTATAGTGTACGTCCCAGTACCCAAACATTGCCCTACTGCACTAGCGGTAACCGTAGGCGCAGGATCACTTACCGCAGAAACAGTTCCCATAATAGCAGGACAACCGTTTTCATCTTTTACCCAAACATCATAAACCAATCCATCAACACTAGTATCTTTGGTTTGAATGTTACTCGCAAGGTAATTGACCGCTAGAGGAGCATTTCCAGTTTTCATAATAGCATAAGACAAAAGACCTGTTCCGCCAGAAGCAGTTACAGTAATGGTCGAAATTGGTTTAGAACAGAAAACTTTGGTGGCTTTGATACTGGTTATAATTACTGCAGTAGGTTGGGCTACATCTACAAATGTAGTAGCACTACACCCTGTACTAGGATTGGTTACAGTAAGCGTATAAGTCGCAGCTGGAAGACCGGTGAAATTTAATACATTTCCTCCTATTGGAATAGCTGGTACATTAACGACAGCCGCAGTCAAACTATTTGTAAGAACTCCAGTAGCACCTACATAGGTTCCGCCCACGGTAAATTGAATTTTTCCGTCGGATACACCGTTACAACTGGCATCCGCCACTAATGAACCGGATACATTAATTTTGCCCGAAGCCGTAAGGTTATAGGTATCGGTAACCGTACAACCATTACTGTCCGTTACCTTAAAAGTGTAAACTCTAGGGGTTAGATTTGAAAAGGTGTATGGGCTTGCTTGACCTGCAACAGTCGCAGTCGCAACAGCCGGTGCCGTTATTTCATATTTATATTGCGGAGTACCTCCAGATACCGTAAGCTCTACATCGGCATCCAATACACTACAATTAATAGTTCTGTTTTTGGAGAAAGCTATAGCAGTAGGTGGATTTAAAGCTGCTATCGTAACACCACCAGTAACTGTTACAGGGCAATTATTGGCATCTTTAACATCGATTGTTACGTTACCCGCCGAGTTTATAGTAAATGTATTAGAAGTCCCATAAGCCAATCCATTATAACTGTATCTATAAAAATCTGGCCCTGGGAATGGAGTGCCATTTGAAGCCGTAACCGTAATAAGTGCAGCCTGTTGCACATTGCTGGCATTACACTTTAACGGAGTAGTCACTGAAGCAGAAGCCGTCATTTGCGAAGGTGCAACCAATGTTTCTTTTGGAGTTGTAAAAGTACATTTTTTGTCATCTGTAACTCTAAACCAATAATCCCCTGCTGAAGCATTTGGATACGAATTAGAAGTCATAGCAGTAAATGGTCCCGTAGCAGCAACTGTTGAAACCTCATAGGTATAAGGTGCCAATCCTAAACTGGCATTGACTACAATAGAACCGTTATTTCCTCCAAAACAAGTTGGATTCGTTGGAGTTGTAGTTGCTGTTGGCAATACTTTAGCATTTATAGTTCTCGTCACTATGGTTGTACAGCCTTTGGCATCGGTGATTTCAAAGTCATAAGTTGCTGCTGCAGCTCCCGTGGTAGTGGTATGAGTAAACGTTTTTAGTCCTGCTACAAGTGTAGTATACCCCCCTGAAAAAGTTGGTCCAGTTGTACTTACTCTGTATTTATAATCAGGGTAACCGTCATTAATCGTAACTTCAATAATTGCGTTAGGGTTAGTCGCATCACAATCTAAATCTTTATTTAATTTAGTATTTGCCGAAACTGGATTGGCTATAGTTGCCGATAAATCTTTAAAACAACCTGTAACTTTATCCGTTACACGAATGGTATAGCTGCCCGGAGTAAGACTATTAAAAGTACCATCTCCTTTAGGCGTACCGCTATTGATACTGTACTCATAATTTGCAAACGTATTTGGAGAAACGACAAGAGTCGCTTTATCGGCACTGTCATAACAAAAATCGGAAACTCCAATAGCAGCGGTAATCCCTACTACTGGATTTATTGTAAAGTTCTGTGTCACAATACATCCATTCAAATCTTTAACAGTAGCAGTATAATCACCTGCTGCAAGACCCACAAAAGTTTTGGTTCCTTGAGTAACAGCCGTTACTGCAGGCGCAGTTCCCGTAACGGTATAACTGTTACCGCCCCAACCACCAGTTGTGTTGATATCTACATTACTTTTTGTCGCCAAACAAGTAATTGTTGATTTGTCAATTGAATCTATAGTTAATGCATCTGTTGGTTCAGATACAGTAACCTTTGCTGTTCTAACACAACCCGTTTTTTTGTCCGTAACACTAATGGTATAATCTCCTGCTGATAAATTAGTCAGTGTAATTTTTGGAGTGTTTACAGCACCAGAAGATGCCCCTCCATTTATGGTATAAGAATAAGTGGTGGCAAAGTCAGAAACTGAATATTCTACAGAACCCGTTGCAGAGCCTTTACATTTGACATTATTGATCAACTTTCCTGTAACCACAATTGGAGGGTCAGGTATCAGATTATAAACCTCTGTGTACGTACAGTTGTTTTTATCCGTTATTTGAAATTTGTAAGCTCCTTCTGGGACTCCCGAATATTGTCCATCCGAATTGGGCTGGGTCAAAAAGATGTATAGTAGGGAACCAACTGCAATAGATGCCGGAACACCAATTATTTGAAATTTTACTGGTGTTTGACCACCAGCTCCAGATGGTAAATTAACATTGAATGCGGAAGTATTGTCACTACAGTTAAAAGTTTTATAGGTAAAATCTAAATCCGTTGGACCATTTAAAGCATCAATAGTTAACGCAGGCGTTGTGGTAAAAGAACATCCTTTTGTGTCCGTAATAGTTACGGTATAATTCCCCGGAACACTTAAATTTTTAAAAACATCGGCTCCGACACCTGATTGTGGCCCTGCAACAGCAACAGCTCCTCGATAAAGCGTATAGTTGTATCCGCCTGCATTTCCTCCTGAAACAGCTGAAACCGTAATTTCTCCTGGACCATCACAGGTATAAGGTGTGGTTATTTTTGCCGTTCCAGTGATAAAAGCTGGTGCTGTTAAAGTAACTGTTATGCTTTTTGTACACTTATTGCTGTCTTTTACATAATAGGTGTATGCTACTCCAGCACTTAATGAGCTATAAAATGAGGTACTATTATAAGTAATCCCGTCTGTGCTGTAAGTAAATCCACCTGATCCTCCTCCTGGATTCAATTGTATGCTTCCATCCGAAAAACCATTACATTTTGGGTTTACATTATCAGTAGCTAAAGTAATAGCAACCAATGAATTAATTGTAGCCTCACTGGTAGTTAAACAATTATTGGCATCCTTAATTTGAAATTTATAAGTATCTGCAACCGCTGTAGTATAGGTAAAAGTAGTTGCATTTCCAACGGGTTGTACCAAAGTACCCGGTCCCACTCCAGAAAGAAGCGTAACCACAAATGGTGCTTTACCTCCAGAAACTGTTCCAGTAATGACAGCTCGATTGGCTGGTGCAGCATCACAGTCTAAAGCAGTTGTTACAGCAGCACCTGCCGTCAATTTATCATTAATAACTTGATCAGCCGTTGTTACTTTACAACCATAACTATCCGTAACTTCAAAAGCATACGTACCGGTAACGGTAGTATTATAAGTAAATTTGGCTGGGAATGGTGGGCCATCAAAAGTGGCGCTGGCGCCACTTGGCGTACCTCCATTCAATATTGATTTATAGGTATAAGGCCCTACTCCTCCTATTACATTTACAGTGATATTGGCACCCGTGGTAGGGTCAAAACACAAATTAGAGGTAGGATCTATAGTCGCAGTTGGGGCTGCAGGTTGTGCAATTGTTATAGTAGGGTCTGTGGTTGGTTTACAACCATTGGCATCCCTAACCACAATAGTATACGTTCCTGGAGCAACATTATTTAAAATTAAAGTAGAAGGAAAATTGGTTACAGTAAGAGGAGCCACGGTATTTACCAACTGAATAGTATAAGCACCCGTTCCTCCCATTGTACCTGTCGCATCTACCGTAGCGCCACCATTTGGAAGACAAGTAGCTACCGTTGGAGTCGTTTTTACCACTATAGGCGCAGGAGCATTAATGGTTTGTTGCGTTAACGTCAATGTACAAGCACCCGCCGCATTATAACGCACTTGCGACACATAAGCCCCTGATCCTAAGTCGATAAGAGTTACTGGCGAAGTGGTAGAAGTAAGCCAAGTGATACCATCTTTAGAATACTCAAAACCAGTAGTAGTATTAAAATTTTGAGCTGCTATAATAATTTTTCCATCACTCAATCCTGCGCAACTCATGTCGGAAGTTCCCGTAACAGAAGCCGCAAAAGCTTGGTTGCTGGCCACTACTATTTTAAAGTCTTTTTGGGTAACACAGGCTTTGGGAAGCTGATAGACTTGAATGTCATCTACAGCAAAATCAATCCCATCAATACCTGGATTATCTAATTTTAATACAAAATCTAAAGTAGTATTGTTTCCTGGATTTATAGTTCTGTTAAATTCAACCCAACCATTTGTTTTAGGAATCCCTCCAGTAGAGCTTGATGACAAAGCCGTTCCTGAGCTCGTTTGTACTTCAACTGTTAAAGAGGCATTTGGTTGTGTATTTCCTACTTTTAATAAATTTGTGGCAAAAAATTTAACTTGTATCGGTTGGTTTGGGATAACATCCTTGATTTGTTTTCGGTACAACACTGCGCCCGCTGGTATAGCGACCCCTGCATCAACAGCCATATACCTACCGGTTGCACTACCGGTCGTATGGTCTACCGGATTATTCCAGCCAGGCCATGGGCTATTCTTTAGAGTATTAGTAACCGTATATTCTCCGTTATTTAAAGTTCCGTTTTTATCACAAGTCAAAAAGTTTTGCCTCTCCCAGCAAAAAGCAGGATTAATACCCGGTGAAGAAATTTCTGAACCTGTACCAAAATCTTCATTCAGCAAATTACTGAACGTGGTAACACTTTTTAATACATACCCCACATTTACGGTATGCGCCCCAGACGGAACCCCGACAAAAACATTAGCAGGCACGTTACCATTAGCCGTCCCATCCAGCGAATAGGTATAATCATACACCGCACTGGCTGGATTAGTAACCGTTATCGTGCTACTTGCCGTCCCATTACAATTGAAAGCAGGCGATGAAACGTCAATTGTAGGATCTACCGGCTTGGGATCGATGGTAATGTTTGGCATAGGAAATATACACCCATTAGCATCTTTGATATAAACAGTGTAAATACCCACAGGCATATAATAATCATTCGTAGGGACCCACGTATTCTGATTATCGAAACTATACAAATATGGATTTGGCCCTGCAAATGGTGTCCCGCCTTGAGGGTTGGTAATGCGGATTTTTCCGTCGTCTTTAGGAAATTGTACTGTACCTGGACCACATCCCGCCAGTTCAGATACTCCCGCAGATGCCGTTAAAGCAGCAACTGGTTCCGTTATCGTTATTTTTTGCGGTGTATCTAAACAATCTGTACCGCTCATCGAATATTTTAGCATTACATAATAATCACCGGCTGCAAGATTCGAAAGGGTCGCGTTTGCAGGACTTGCATACGTATAGGTTATTCCATTATCAATACTAATACCATAAGATAAGGTATAGCCATACTCATTGGTTACATTAAATTTGATTTCGCCCGATTTAGTTCCGTAACATTGGATATCGTTTTTTGAAACGGTGTACTCCGGTTTTGGAATATTACTTACCGTAATTGCCGTTTTAGCTTTACAGCCGTTATAATCAATCACTTCAACATTATAAATTCCAGCGGCTGGCAATGGATTCTTAACTACAATTTCAGGTACAGATTGGTTGGCAGAAGCACTATTCACATTATAAACATACGGTGAAGTTCCTCCAACTGGGCTTATTGTAACTTCTCCATCTGTACATGTAAATGGTTTTGTAAGCGAAGACGTAGCTTTCAGTAAGTCCGGCATAATTAATTGTACATCTACAGAACCCGTACAGCCATCATCAGTAGTTACCTCAATTTTATAGGTGATTGGAGACAAAGGGGTAGTGGTACCACCGTCTAAATTTCCAAATGTATACGTATCATCATTTGTAAGTACAGACTTCTGATCAAAAACACCATCTTTATATAACGTATAAATATATTGTCCTCTAACACCATTCGCCGCTACTTTGATTGAACCTTTATCTCCAAAACAAAGTGGTTGCACAATTTTAGTTGCAGCAACTTTTAAAACCTTATCCAGAATTTTAATATCTTCTACTTTAAAAACACACCCTTTAACAACCCCTGTTTGTCTAATATAAGCAGTGTATGTACCTGCTGCAACAACAGGAAAAGAAGGATTAGGAAATTCATTGCTGGCTTGATAGGTTGTACCGTCCAGACTAAATTCATATCCATTACCAACACCCCCCACAATAATCTTGGCTGGGGTATTGCAATAGTTATCGGAAGAAGTAGCTGTTGGTTTTAATAAATTCTGGAAAACATTAAAATAAAACCGGACGAAACATCCTCCAGAATAAGTAAGAGTTATCCTGAATTGCCCTGAAGTATCGACCAAATAATCGGGACCAGTTCCCATTTCTGTCCAAGTGCAAGCGCCACTTTCGTTGGCACATAGTGTGGTGTTAGTTGCCGCAGGACAAGTAGCACTTTCATTCAATTTTTCCCAAACAATGGTCGAACCATCCGAAACACCCGTCTTAATTAATCGAGTATCATTGGCACCACACAAAAAGATATTGTGCAATTTTTTTCCACCACTGGTACAAATTACCTCTTGATCTACAAAAAGCAACAATGGATTCGGAGTTGTAGCCCCAAAAAGACTTACATTAAACACCTGATCTATCGATAAGCAAGGAGCAACGGCGGTATTGTGCACATAATACGTACCTGCTGTAGTTGCGGTAAATGTTTGCCCTGTTCCAATTACTGGGGAACCAGTAGGACTGGAAGACCACGAATAAGTATTGTATCCATTAGCGGCTTTTAAAACAAGACCTGTCCCACACAAAACCATATCTTTGCTATACTTACAATCATCCATTCCCACTAAAAAGTTTGTGGCTTTTGGAGTTAGCAAACATCCTGAATTGGCATTAACACTAGGATCGTCAGATATTGTAAATAAAGGATTCAAAGTCCCTTTATAAGTTGCATAAGCAGAATTATCAATACTATTGGAACACGCATCACTCAACATGTTGCAATCAGGAACCACTTGTACTTTGAAACGAATTTCAAAAGTAGCATCCCCTTCCTCAACAACTCTATTCTCAATTTCAAAAACAATCTCTCTTGTAGTCGCATTGTAACTTTTAACTGTAACTCCATCGGGTAATGGACTCATATCCGAGGGATAATTAAAAATTGTATTTATTGGCAAAACATCTCGAATAGTTAAAGAAGTCGCATCATCATTGCCTGAATTTGTAACACCGATAACATAATAAAGTTCGTCCCCACGTGTCACATTCTTATTCCCGATATCTTTCCCTGCTTTATCTTGAACGACCTTGGTAAGTACAATTTTAGGTTCAATGATTTCAACCGAAAACGCATTAAAATAAAAGTAATAAAGATCCCAATCACTATCCAAATGGATTGTAGCTGAAGTAGCGCCATTCGCAATTACAGTATTACCTGAATTGGGAACCTCTATAATCCCTGCATCAAATCCTAAAGTATTCGAACTATTTGGATTTCTTGTTGTAAAGAGTTCCGGTGTTTTCGTTACGGGATTGATATAAGAAACTGAGCTATTAAAAAAATTGTCACTAGGTCGGATTGTTTTATTTGCACTATTAGTTGCGTCAATGATTGTTCCATTAATTGATAAATAATCACCATCATAAGGTTTATCACCCTCTAATGCACTAAATGCATATTTTGCGCGAACAGGACCCGTAGGAATTGTTTTAAATCCGGAAACATTAATGTCCTGAGAATTTCCACTACTGACAAACGTAAAACCATCAAAAGATGTAATGTTTTTACTGGTCATTGTCGGATCTTCGTATACAATGTAAAGAGACCAACCTGCAGAAAGACCTGTACCTCCATTAGTCCCTATTGCTGTCGATACATCCGCAACTGTGTATGTCCCATTTGGATTTGTCGAATTTAAATAAGAGGTTACATCGACGTAACAGGCATAGGAACCTGCGCCTGTAGTATTATCACAAGTCACCGGTATAGGTTTGGGTTTGGGGCCTAATTTGGCATATTCGTTCTGCATTCCGACCGCACCAGGCTCATCAGATGGTTCAAAAATATTTTTTTGTCCAGTTCCTTTACCCGTTTTAGAATAAATTTTAGTTCCCGTTAATACTTCATACGTCGTCGCTCCAGGTACTTTAAATTTTATCGATGTAATAGGGGCAGTACCATTTCTTACAGCTCCCCAATACAATCCAGCATATTTAATTTTATAGCATTTGGTAGTACCTGTAGTTGGAACAGTTAAATCAGCACTACTGGAATTAAACGTATTTGAATCTCCATCAATATCCACATTTATCAAGCCTGGGCAATCGATATCACCATTAGCATTATCAACATTATCATATGCTGCTGTAGGATCAACACTAAGTAAGTTATTCCCTATCAAAAGCATATCGCCTTTAATAGTGGTATTGTATCTAACGTTAAAGGGGACTAGATTTTGCCCAAATGAGTAAAAACTAAATAAAAACAAAAAAGCAACAAAAGAAAATTTCGAAAAAGTAGGTTTTTTCATGTATATAATATTTAGGAATTTCCTTTTACTCTATTCTTTGGGGCAAAAGAATAGAGTAAAAGGAAACCATTTTTTAATTAAATTTTAAATGCTGCTAAAATTCTATCATTAGAAAACTAAAAAGCAGCATTTTATTTTGTTATATTTTTTTATTATCGCAATTAATTATAAAAAACTCACAGTTTGTCTGTTTATACTACAAAACATAAGTTAAAAGGCTAAAAATATACTTTTTATAACAATATAGATTGTTTTTTTTTAATTATTTTTTTTAAACAAATCTATTCTTACTAATTACTTTTCAATCTTAACAATTACCATTTTACCATTATAAGGTTTATTGCCTTTGGTTTCTAGCGCTTGTGTGGCTTCTTCCAAATTATCAAACTTAGCATCGTAAATAAAATACTTACTAGAATTGGCATCATAGAAGAAATTCACCTCCTTTTGTCCAGCAGCCACCGTTTTGCCCACAAAAGTATCCCTTTTTTGTACATCAGAATGAACCGCCAATATTACATAATAGCCAGTTTCGACATTTTTATTGTTTTTAATAATCTGCATATTGGATTGACTATCTCCAAAGTCAAAATCTTCCGCTTTCAGTGGTGTGCTACTTACTTTAGTGGTCTCTTTGATTCGTTTCAAAGTAGCCAAGTCTTGTACATATCGATCTTGGTCATTCAATGAAGCTGCACGTTTGATTCTACGTTTTTTCTCTATTTCAGTTTGTACTTTAATTTGCTCTAAGTTCGAAATTAATACTGCATTAGA
The DNA here is from genome assembly GCF_003097655.1 of Flavobacterium laiguense. GTDB lineage: Bacteria > Bacteroidota > Bacteroidia > Flavobacteriales > Flavobacteriaceae > Flavobacterium > Flavobacterium laiguense. The sequence goes on along the minus strand of NZ_QCZH01000001.1, from coordinate 430,022 downwards.
TTGCTCTGCTTTGGCTTGTTCCGCTTTCAAACTCTCAATCGTTCTCAAATAATTTTGATTAATTAAATCATTTTTGGGAGCTTTTTTAAGTCTTTCATTATAAAGTCTGTTAAACTCCGCCAAAGATGCATTTTGAGCTTTATTCACTTCCGCTATTTGAGCTCTAATGGCTTCCAATTCAGCATTTTCACCAGAGGTACTTTTAAATTCCACGCTAGTTTTCACAATTCCTTTGTCGCTTAAGTCATTTTCCTCTTTTAATTCTTTTAAGGCTTTTTCTTTATTGGCAACAGAAGCATCTAATCGACTTAACAACTGTTGTTGTTTCTTTTTAGAATCTTCTAATGTTTTAGTCAAATTATCCATCGATTTACCATATTCATCTTTAGGCATGGCATCGGCTTTGGCTTTGGCAAGAGCTTCTATAGCTAACTTAGCTGCTGCTGCTGCTTCCAGCCTTTCTTGTTCGGCGGCTGCATCTGCTTTCGCTTTGGCTTCAGCAGCCAGTTTGGCTTGATTTTCGGCATCCACTTTCGCTTTTGCGTCTGCAGCAAGTTTGGCTTGAGCAGCAGCGTCGGCTTTCGCTTTCGCATCTGCAGCCAGTTTGGCTTGTGCTTCGGCATCGGCTTTGGCTTTCGCGTCTGCAGCTAATTTTGCTTGAGCATCAGCGACAGCTTTAGCTTTGGCTTCTGCGATCAGTTTGGCTTGAGCGTCGGCTTTCGCTTTGGCGTCTGCAGCCAGTTTAGCTTGAGCTTCGGCATCGGCTTTCGCTTTAGCATCAGCAGCAAGTTTGGCTTGGGCTGCAGCATCTGATTTCGCTTTGGCGTCTGCAGCCAGTTTAACTTGAGCTTCGGCATCGGCTTTCGCTTTAGCATCAGCAGCAAGTTTGGCTTGGGCTTCGGCATCAGATTTCGCTTTGGCATCAGCAGCAAGTTTGGCTTGGGCTTCGGCATCAGATTTCGCTTTGGCGTCTGCGGCAAGTTTGGCTTGAGCTGCAGCATCTGATTTCGCTTTGGCATCTGCGGCCAGTTTGGCTTGAGCTTCGGCATCCGCTTTCGCTTTTGTATCAGCAGCCAGTTTGGCTTGAGCTTGTGCATCCGCTTTCACTTTGGCATCAGCAGCTAGTTTAGCTTGAGCTTCGGCATCGGCTTTCGCTTTTGTATCTGCAGCCAGTTTGGCTTGAGCTTCTGCATCGGCTTTCGCTTTGGCATCCGCAGCCAGTTTGGCTTGGGCTTCTGCATCGGCTTTCACTTTTGCGTCTGCGGCTAATTTTGCTTGAGCAGCAGCATCTGATTTAGCTTTTGCATCAGCGGCCAGTTTGGCTTGGGCTTCAGCATCGGCTTTCGCTTTGGCATCCGCAGCAAGTTTGGCTTGAGTTTCTGCATCAGCTTTAGCCTTGGCATCTGCAGCTAGTTTAGCTTGAGCTTCGGCATCCGCTTTGGCATCACCAGCAAGTTTGGCTTGTGCATCTGCATCGGCTTTCGCTTTTGTATCTGCGGCCAGTTTTGCTTGGGCTTCGGCATCTGCTTTCGCTTTGGCTTCAGCGGCCAGTTTGGCTTGTGCATCTGCATCCGCTTTCGCTTTGGCATCTGCAGCCAGTTTGGCTTGGGCTTGTGCATCTAATTTCGCTTTGGCATCCGCAGCTAATTTTGCAGAAGCATCAGCATCCGCTTTAGTTTTAGCATCAGCTGCAAGTTTCGCTTTATTGACTGCGCTTACAGGTTTTTTATTGGCTATAATTAGAGCCGCAGCAGCATCTGCTTTAGCTTTAGCATCTGCAGCTAATTTATTTTTAGCATTAACGGCTTCTGCATCCGATTTAGCTTTAGCATCCGCAGCTAGTTTTGCTTTTGCAGCAGCAGCTTGCTGAGCATCCGCTTTGGTTTTTGCAGCAGCTGCTAGCTTAGCTTTTGCAGCAGCGACTTGAGCTTGTGAGGAGGTAACCGCTTTTGTATCCGGTTTTGGTTTTGCAACTACTGTTTTCTTTACTTCAGCAGGAGAAATAATAGCACCTTCTTCTTCATCATCGCCATAATCATAAGTATTGTTTTTAAGTTTATAGGCTAAAACAAGAATATGGGATGCCCCTAAGTTTGAAATATCACCCAATCCCATTCCGTAAGAGTATTCAAATGCGATTTTTGGTGTAATATTGAATCCTAAACCAGCAGATATTCCTAAAACGGAGTTATAACCCGCCTGAGCCCAAATCCCTTTAGGAATAGTAAACACAGCCGATCCAGAAACAACTGCTTGTTCTTTATATAACTCGGTTTTTACGATACCGGAAAATTTGCTTTTGTCAAAAAAACCGTAAGAATCAAGGAATCCTGTATACATAACATGAGCTTGAATCCCACTGTTAGGATCGTCTTTTAATAGACCTGAACTTAAATTATAAGTTACTAAGTTATTATAAGCAAGACCAAAATCAAAAAAAGCAGTGCCATAATTGATTCCAGGTGAAACTACCATTAAAGTATTGGAAGGAATGTTATCTAGTGAGGAATCTGGGAAATTAGAAATTACTTTTCCGCTATTTAAACCACTTTTGTAACCGCTTAAATTGACACCAAATGTCAAATTACTATCTTCTTGAAGAATAATATTATGGGCAAAGTTAGCCATAAGACCAAAAGTGGTTAAAGCACCATAATTTTGCTGAAAGACACCCAAAGCCAAACCTTCATTTTCTTTGAAACGTCCAGAATAACTTAATAAATAGGTTTTGGGTGCGTTTTCGAATCCTGTCCATTGACTTTTGTTAAAAAGAGTAATGTAGGAACTTTGCTGTCTTACAAAACTAAAAGTAGGATTGATCGCAAATGAATTAAATTTCAAAGAGTTTCCGGGAGGAATTACGAAAGAAACAACCCCATCTTCTTGTGAATAAAAAAATTGAATAGAACAGAAAAAAAAGAAAACACTTAAAAAAAAATTTTTCATATTATTTCACAAGAGTTATCGAACCCTTTTTGGCTGATTGACCATTAGGAGTAATTATATAATAATAAACAGGATTGTAATTACTGAATTTAATGGTGGTTTGTGGCCAACCATTATAATTATCATAATTATCGGTTTGGTAAACTATTTCACCCAATGAGTTTAAAATCATCACTTGGGTATTGGTACCGCTAATATATTGATCAGGAATAATCCAAGTGTCATTGGCACCGTCATTATTAGGAGAAACGATATTAGCTATTTGCGGCACATTCAAATTGGTTTGGTATGAAACTTCAAAACTAAATTCGTCGCTTACTTGACAGCCGGAGGTTTGAGTAATAATTACTTTATATTTTCCTTCTGCAGTTATGTCTAATGAACTTGTAGTTTCGCCAGGAATCGTGGAGTCATTAAGAAGCCATTGATAGCTTGGTGAAACCGCTGTTGTGGTTGTTGTTATGGATACTGTTTCTCCTTCTGGTATTTTATTTACCTTGCCTTCATCAACACCGGAAATGGTGCTACTGATTTCAAACACTTTTAAATCGACAGTTCCTGTGGATTTACATCCGCCAAAATCAACATCACAAGTGTAAATACCTGATAAATTGGTTTGATATGTTCGAGCAGTAGCTCCAACAATAACTACATTATTTTTTTTCCAAACATACGTATTACCAGCAGTAGCTGTTAAAGTTGTATTACCTAAACTGGAACAAAAAGGGTTACCTGAACTAGAGGTAATCGTGGCCCCATTTCCGGAAGTGCCCGTTACAGTAACTCGCTGTGAGCTATAATTAACATCAGAACAGATACCATAATTAAGTTCGGCATAATACTCTCCATTAGAACTTACGGATAAGGAAATACCAGATTCGCCCGGAATTAAGACACCGTCTTTGTACCATTTGTATTTTAATTGAGGGTAATTGGCAGGAGATGAAGTTGGAATAGCTGGAGTTGGATTGTAAATTGTTAAAGTTACACTGCTACCGTTACAAAAACTCAATGTAGGTTGATTATTATTAATCGCAAAAGGATTAATATAGGGTTTATAGTACGCTGTAAGCGCTTGCACGCTACCTGAAACACCAATGTTAAAATTGCTACTTGTGATACCTGTAGAACTTTTTACCCTTAATCGATAGGTATCCGATCCCACTAAATTAGTGGGGACTGCAAATGTTAGCCATTTATCCGTTGCCGTGTCTGGAGGAGTATTCGCTAACCGTGGTAAAGCTGTAGTTGCGGTTTGGGTTGTCACAAAAGAACCAGAAGGATCCGAAAGCTCTACTACAAAGATTACGCTAGGGTCAAAACCGCTAATTTTAAAATTAGCCTGATAATGATTAAAAAATTCTCCTGGATACTTTATTGGGTCTGGAGTTAGTCCACCGGCACAAATCTTATCAAACGGTAATTTTTGGGGGGTGATGGTTGGGGTTTGAGCAAACAATAATATTGTTGAAGGCAACAGCAACAACATTAAAAAATTTAATAATGTATTTAAAGAAAAAAGGGATGTAGTTTTGCTTGACATAGTAAATAGCATTTAAAATTAAGCAATTATAACAACCTATATTAAGTAGTAAAATGAAAGTAAAACCTTTGTATAGGTTTAACTTTCATTTTACTACAAAGTCATTATAACTTTAATTTTATTTTGAAGAAGCTGTGAATTTAGAAAGAGCCAATCTGAAATCTGGTCTTTTCGGATTTGCAAAGTCATTAAATGTTTCTAAATTGGTTGTTTTAGAATACAAATTAAAAAACACACTGTTACCGTAATACCCTTCTAAATCTTCATTATTATCAGATCCTTCCGTAAATATATTTCCATTACAGAAGTTTATGTACATTTCCTCGATACGTATCTTTTTAAGATTCTTATCGTTAATTTCAATTTTATTGTCTAAAACAACAGCTGGATTAAAACCTGAAATTACACTTTTGCGTAAAACCAAAGAAGAATTTTCACTTACGTAAACCGCTTCTTTAACCAAACCCGCTTTAATATCTGCATCGATATTTTCACTATCATTAACCAAGGTCAAGTTCGTAGCTGTAACAAGTGTTTGCTTTTTTGTAAAATCTACTTCTTCTTTTTTTGCATAAGAAGAAACATCTAAACAACGAGAACCACTACTGCTAGTTAAATAAGAAGATCTTACAGCTAAGGAGTTGTCAATTTTAGCCTGTGATCCCAAAGTAAATTTAAAATCTATTCCATTAGACTTATACGAAACCATTTTAGTCATTATAGGCTCACCACCAAGAACTTCGAATGCATCTCCAGCAGCATAGCTCACCATAATGTTTTCTAAAATTGTTTTGTTTCCAATTCCCCCTAATAAAAGAGCATTAAAATTTTCCAATCCTCTTGGCTTTTTACCTGCATATTCAATTCTAACAAATTTTAAAGCCCCTGAAGAACTTGCTGGATTCAAACCACCATAAGTAGTTAATGAAGGATCCAAATCGTAATTAACAGAAGAATAGGTTCCAAATTTATTAATTGGAGCGTCACCAAGAATAACAATTCCTCCCCAATCACCTGCTTTTTTTAGCGATTTATTTGAAGTAAAAACAATAGGATCTGTTTCTAAACCTTCTGCAATCAATTGTGCTCCTTTAGTTACTATCAAAGTTCCTTTTGATTCGGAATCTCCAAGAATTACGGTACCAGGTTCAATAGTAAGGATCGCATTATTGGTTACATATACATTACCTTGAATAATGTAAACTTCTTTTTTTACCAATTTAGTATTCACAGCAATATTACCGGCAAGAATCTGAGTAGCTTCTCCGTAATCTGCTTTACCAGGTTTAAATTCAGTCCAGTTGTTTAACCAATTGCTTGATCCTATTATTCCCTTCTCTTGTTGAGCATTAACATTGCAAACAACAGCAAGGAAAACCCATATAATTAGAAACACATTTTTCATAGGTTCGGGGGGGATTAAATTATTAATATTTGAACTCTGTAGGTAAGAGTTTATAACCTCATTAAAAGAGTAAAAGATCAAAAAAATTAGTAAAGACTGTTACATCTTTACTAAAAAATTTTTTTTTATTGATGTTCAACTTCATGCAATGACTTCAATGTTTGCTCATAGAACAAAACCATAGTCACTAATTGACCTTTATCAGAATACGGAAGCATTTTTCTTAAAAAATCAACCGTTACATCTAAATACACATTTGTTGCCTCTGTTTCTAAATCTAATGCCTTTTTGTTTACATCATCAGCTGGAATACCAAGATCAGTCAAAGTTACACCAGGCTTTGTAGCCAAGGCAATATTAGGTAATGTTCTTACAATAACCTTCATACGCTCGATGTACAATTCTACCAATTCTCCTTTTGACATTGCTCTCAGAGTCTTATCGTCATGATAAGTACGTACCGCTGCACTTGTACTTATAATACTTTTTGGCATGTTTTGTTTTGCTTGAGCGAATCCTTTAGAACTTAACGCTAACATAAAAATACTGAAAAAAATAATTTTCCCTCTCATAACATTGAAATATTTAATTAATAAAACAAAAATATACAAATATTTTGAATTTGCAAGTCCTGAGAATTTTTTTAAAGTCAATTTTAAGATAAAAACAAGGCAAAATGTACATTATAGCGAGTAAAACCAACACTTTGTCGGTGTAATTATTAAATCTTTAAAAAAAATAATTAACAAAAAAACTTAACAAATAACACTACTTATCTTATTAAAACAACATTGACAGAACAATGAAAAATTTAGTTGTTAATAATAATACAAAAGTTATTAACAGTTGACCGGCTGATATTATAAAAAACATTAATTTTAGTACCCTTTTTACGATCCCTTTTAGTATTTGGTTTAAAAACTTATATAAACTTTATAATGGATTATTTTTGACTAAATCATTTTCTTCTATCTTTGCTTCATGCAATTTTCAGAAATTCTAGGACAAGATTACATTAAAAATCATTTAACAAAAAGTGCCGATTCAGGAAGAATTCCTCATGCACAATTATTTGTTGGCCCTGAAGGAAGTGGTACTTTGGCCATGGCAATCGCCTATTCACAGTATGTGCTTTGCAATAATACTGGAGGGTTAAAAGAATCTTGCGTTCTGAAATTTCAAAAAATATCCCACCCTGATCTTCATTTTGTTTACCCAACCGTAACCACAGAAGAGGTGAAACAAAAACCGAAGAGTATCGATTTCATAAACCATTGGAGGGAATTTTTAATGGAGAATCCATACGGAAGTTTATTTGATTGGTATGCAAAATTGGGTGTGCAAAATAAACAAGGAGAGATCCGTGTAGATGATGCCCAAGAGATTCTTAAATCATTGGCATTAAAATCATACGAAGGAGGTTATAAGATCATGATTATTTGGATGGCGGATAAGCTAAACACCGCAGCTTCCAATAAATTACTGAAGTTACTGGAAGAACCACCGGAAAAAACGGTATTTATATTAATCTCCGAAAATGAAGAAGATATCATTCAAACGATTCGATCTCGTTGTCAAATCGTGCATTTTAATGCTTTAAGTGAACAAACCATCACAGATGCCCTTATTGCACGAGAACAAATTGACCCAAAACTAGCGATAAAGGTTGCGCATCAAGCACAGGGTAACTATTCTAAAGCATTACATCTGTTACAGGATGACAATGACGAATTTCCTTTTGAACAATGGTTTGTGACTTGGGTTAGAGCCGCCTTTAAGGCAAAAGGAAATGCTGCAGCGATACAGGATTTAATTCTATGGAGCGAGCAAATTGCTGCTTTAGGAAGAGAAACACAGAAAAAATTCCTGCAATTTTGTATCGAAATGTTCCGCCAAGCATTGCTCGAGAATTATCAAACCAAAAAACTGGTTTACATAGAAACAAAGGTTGAAAAATTCAAACTGGAAAATTTCGCCCCTTTTGTAAACGGAAATAACATCAATGACATTTTCAAAGAACTATCCGATGCTATGTATCATATTGAACGCAATGGAAATGCAAAAATAATTTTAACTGATTTATCCATAAAACTCACTCGTCTAATCCATAAAAAATAATAAAAAATGAATAACATTGCCTCAATCCTAATTTTAATTTTCTTAGCAATAACTTTTTTACAATCAGCCTATGATAAATTATTTCATTGGAAAGATAATATCGATTGGTTAAAAGAACACTTTTCTGCAACCCCTTTAAGAAATCAAGTACCCTTAGCCTTACTTAATGTATTACTATTAGAGTTACTGTCTGGAATTTTATGTGTAGTGGGTGCTATAGAATTAACCGTAAATAGCGGAAGATTATATGGTTTGTACGGAGCCATTTTTTCTTGTATTACCCTTATTATGTTACTTTTTGGACAACGATTAGCCAAAGATTATGACGGAGCCAGAACCATTGTACTTTACTTTATTCCAGCGGTAATGGCTGTGTATTGGCTGAATTAACATAATTGAACACAATTACAATTTCTTTATAAAACAATAAAAATGACACCAAAACATCCTTCAGAATCCTTAACTATATTAACCGATTTGGTTTTACCGAGCGAAACCAATCCTTTGAATAACTTATTTGGAGGTGAATTATTGGCCAGAATGGATCGCGCAGCAAGTATCGCCGCCGGAAGACATTCGCGTCGAATTGGAGTAACGGCTTCTGTTAATCACGTTGCTTTCAACAAATCCATTCCGTTGGGAAGTGTGGTTATTATTGAAGCCAAAGTATCCAGAGCTTTTAAAAGTTCAATGGAAATCTACCTAGATGTTTGGGTAGAAGACCGTCAATCTGGAAACAGAACCAAAGCTAATGAAGCAATTTACACTTTTGTAGCCGTGGATGATACCGGAAGACCCGTAGAAGTTCCTTTATTGGTTCCAGAAACAGAATTGGAGAAACAGCGTTACGAAGCGGCTTTGAGAAGAAAACAATTGAGCTTAGTGTTGGCTGGTAAAATGAATCCTCATGATGCTACTGAATTGAAAGCTCTTTTTGCAAAAGAGTAAAGAGTAAAGAGTAAAGAGTAAAGAGAGCCTAGCTTGTCAAGATTTCATTTCCAAGTGAGATACCTCTTGGATTGATGTATTCAGTGTTGACATTCGATATTGAATGATTGAAATTGCTATTGCCATTGCCATTACCTTTTGCTATTGTAACTTCAGAAAAAAGAAGTATTTTTACGAAAACTAAATAAAATCAATCTAATATTACGAGCCTATATTATTGCTAAAAAATATGAAAGTAAAAGAAAAAGAGATGAAAGAAAAAATCAGTTCAGAGAAAGAAGCCAAGTTAAAAGCATTGCAATTAACGCTTGACAAATTAGACAAAACTTACGGAAAAGGGACTGTAATGAAAATGGGGGATAAAGCCATTGAGGAAGTAGAAACTATTTCTTCGGGGTCTTTAGGGATTGATTTAGCATTAGGAGTTGGTGGGTATCCAAGAGGAAGAATTATAGAGATCTACGGACCGGAATCTTCTGGTAAAACAACATTAACACTACACGCTATTGCCGAAGCTCAAAAAGCGGGAGGAATAGCTGCTTTTATTGATGCGGAGCATGCATTTGACAGAAATTATGCAGAGAAATTAGGTGTTGATATTGAAAACCTAATCATTTCACAACCGGATAACGGAGAACAAGCATTAGAAATCGCCGAAAATTTGATTCGCTCTGGAGCCATTGACATTGTGGTAATTGACTCTGTTGCAGCCTTGACACCTAAAAGTGAAATTGAAGGCGAAATGGGAGATTCAAAAATGGGTCTTCATGCTCGATTAATGTCTCAAGCTTTAAGAAAATTAACGGGAACGATCAGCAAAACGAATTGCACGGTATTCTTCATCAACCAATTGAGGGAAAAAATTGGGGTTATGTTTGGTAATCCCGAAACTACAACGGGTGGAAATGCATTGAAATTTTATGCTTCGGTACGTTTGGATATTCGTCGTTCTACTCAGATTAAAGATGGAGATAATGTATTGGGTAACCGAACTAAAGTAAAAGTTGTTAAAAACAAAGTTGCACCGCCATTTAAAGTAGCTGAATTTGACATTATGTACGGAGAAGGAGTCTCTAAAACGGGTGAAATATTGGATCTTGCTGTAGAATTTGAAATTATCAAAAAAGCAGGTTCTTGGTTTAGTTATGGTGAAACCAAACTAGGACAAGGCCGTGATGCAGTAAAATCTTTAATAAAAGACAATCCAGAATTGGCTGATGAATTGGAAGTGAAGATTAAAAATCAAATCAAAGAGTTAGCAGAAGCTTAAATAGCAAAAAAGCCCGCAATTGCGGGCTTTTTTTTTGTTCTACTACAATTGTATAAGTAAAGTCAAGATACCCAATATTTGAAACCATTTAGGCATTAAGATTGTTTAAGTTAAGCTTAATGAAACTTAATGCCTTAATGGTTCAAAAAATAGTTTCTAAACTGGAACTAAATTATAACCGTTTGGTACAATTAACTTAACTTGTCCATTTTCTCAAACTCGAGTAATTCATTATAAATAAGATCCCGAACCTCTTCCTTAATTTCTTTTCGGTCCAGCGCTCCTTTTTTCCCAACAGTTTCTACATATGGAAGGATTTTAACTCTCATTAAACCTGGACTTCCGCTATAAAAAGTATAGGATAATCTTTTTTTATTGTCCGGAAAAACTAAGGGGACAATTGGTAATTCATGTTCTACTGCCAAACGAAAAGCACCGTCTTTGAAAGTGTCTAACAGAATAGACTCATCATGTGGCACACCACCCTCAGGGAATATACAAATACTAAGTCCGCGGTCAATTCTTTTTTGTGCTTCATCAAACACTTCCATTCTGCTTTTAGAACAACTTCTATCGACCAAAATACTGGTTCTTTTGTAGAAAAAGCCAAATAATGGAATTTTCGCCAGTGATTTTTTTCCCACAAAAACAAAAGGGTTTTCAACAACGGCAAGCATTAACATAATATCCGACATTGAAGTATGATTGGCTACAAACATATAACTTTTATGAGGATCTAATTTTTGAATCTTCTCGACCCTATAATAAAATCCCATTCCAAAAAGAACACATTTCGCCCAAATGCGGGACATCTTGAAAAAATAGGGATACCCTCTTTCGGTCAAGATCGAAGCCACCAAAAAAGGGGACATAATAAGGATCGGAATAAGCATTACGACATAAAACCAAACCCGCCAGACGGCCCAAAACATCTTTTTTATACCTTTCATGTGTAGATAATATTTGTTTTTTAAAGGATCCCAATAGCTACCGATAATTATCGGTACAGGAGGTCACACCATTCTTTTTTTTCTTTGTTTTTTGGAATCATGGCGATTTCATAACGTCAAAAGTAAGGAAACTTGCGGAAAATTTGGCAAAAGAATTAACTTTGCAAAAAAAATCACTTTTCGTTAACGAAATCTATAGGGAATAAAATATATAAAATGGCAAAAATACTTACTGGCGTTCAGAGTACGGGAACACCACATTTAGGAAACTTACTTGGCGCAATTATACCGGCAATCGCTTTATCCAATAAACCCGAAAACGAATCTTTTCTTTTCATAGCCGATTTGCACTCGATCACACAAATAAAAAACGGAGAAACATTAAGAGCCAACACCTACAGCACTGCAGCGGCTTGGTTGGCATGTGGTTTGAATGTGGAAAAAGTGGTTTTTTACCGTCAATCGGATGTGCCGCAAACGGCTGAATTATCTTGGTATTTGAGTTGTTTTTTTCCATACCAACGTTTGACATTGGCGCATTCTTTCAAAGATAAATCGGATCGATTAGAAGATGTAAATGCTGGATTGTTTTCTTACCCTATGCTTATGGCTGCGGATATTTTGTTATATGATGCAGAATTTGTTCCAGTGGGAAAAGATCAGTTGCAACACGTAGAAATAACAAGAGATGTAGCTTCCCGTTTCAATTTTCAAATGGGGGAAACATTTGTCCTTCCAGAGGCTAAAATACAAGAAGACAGCATGCTTATTCCGGGTACAAACGGAGGGAAAATGAGCAAATCGGCCAATAATTTCATCAATATTTTCTTGGATGACAAAGCGTTGCGCAAACAAATCATGGGTATAGAAACCGATAGTACACCACTTGAGGCTCCAAAAAACCCTGAAACCTGTAATTGTTTTGCATTATACAAACTAATGGCAAACGAAAGTCAATTAGAAACCATGACAGCCAATTATTTAGGAGGAAATTATGGGTATGGTCACGCCAAACAAGCTTTGTTTGAATTGATCGTAGAAAAATTTAAAACCGAAAGAGAAAAATACAATTACTACATCAATAATCTCCCAGAAGTAGATGCCTTATTGAAAATAGGAGCAGCAAAAGCGGGTATTGTTGCCAATGGTGTTTTGGGAAGAGTAAGAGAGAAATTGGGGTTTGAGGTTTAAAAAAGAAAGGTAATACGAATTGTGTGGGTTTAGTCTTTAAAATTAATTTTAAGAATTTAAACCATTAAGTTTCATTAAGTCTCAATTAGCTTAATATCTTAATGGTTTTATTTGTTATTATGTTTTTATAAATTTTCCTATTTGATAATACCCACACGATTCGTGGTAGAACCAAAAAAATAAAACTGATTTTCTTTGAACAAATTCCAATTTTAGAGTGAATTCGTGAAATTTTTCAACACAAAGGAATTCGTGACAATTCGTGAAATTCGTGTTTATAATCCCTAATGTATCGGCAAGTTTTTCTCAAAAGCCGATCCAAAAGAAATGAATGAATCGGTACCACCCACTCCTTCAATAATATGAATTTGGTCGTATATAATTTTACGCAACTCATCATTATTGGCCGCCACAATCTTGATAAATAAAGCATATTTACCCGAAACCCAATGGCATTCCACAATCTCAGGAATCATTTTGAGCTGCTCGGCAATAGAATAGGCAAAACGAGCTTCTTTGGTGGTAATTCCGGTATAGGTTATGGTTTCAAATCCATTGGCTTTCGCATTTAATTTCACAGAAAAACCCGCAATCACACCCGATTCCTGCAATTTCCGAACCCGTAAATGCACCAGTGAATTAGATACGTTTAATTCTTTGGCCAATTCAGAATAGGGAATTCTACCGTTCTCACTAAGCTTTCTGATGATTTCTTGATCTAAATAATCAGTATTTTCGTTGTGTTTTATACTTGACATCGGTTACGTGATTTTGTTGAAACTATTATTTTGACAATTCGAATGTTAAAAGCAGCTTTAAAACTGTCAAAATTACATCAAATATATCAAAAAATGTCTATTTATAAATAATCGTAGAATATTACTGTTATTATGATACAAGTATATATAATTTTGTGTCACAATAACAACACTAAAAACATACGGAAATGGACAAAAATCAACTACTTTCGAAACTATGGGAGCAATATGCTGAAATAACCCCATCTGCTAAAAAAATACATACTTTACTGGAAGAAAAAGGCGAAACGATTCAAAATGATCATATTGCAATTAGAACATTTAATGACAAAAGAGTCAACATCAATGTGTTAGAAAAAATTTTCTTAAGCGTTGGATATGAAGCTCGTGGAGAGTATGTATTTGAATCTAAAAAATTATTTGCCAAACACTACGAACATACTACAGACAAAGATGCCCCGAGAATTTTCATCTCCGAATTAGAGCTAGAAAAATGTTCAGAATCATTACAAAATACGGTAAAAAAATTACTGGATGATTGCGACCCTAACGAATTTACTAATCCTGAATTAGCTTTAAACAGCACTTTTTGGAAATCTAATTCACAGGCGATATACAAATCACTCTTGGAAGAATCAGAATATGCAGCTTGGATGTACATCTATGGTTTCCGTGCCAATCATTTTACGATTAGTGTAAATGCGCTTAAGCATTTTGAAAAACTGGAAGAATTGAATTCATTCTTGGAAGAAAGTGGCTGGAAACTAAACGCTTCTGGTGGGAAAATAAAAGGAACTCCTGAGCAGTTTTTAGAGCAATCCAGTACATTAGCAGATTTATACACAATTACCTTTGATGAAGGTTCGGTTGAAATTCCATCTTGCTATTATGAGTTTGCACTTCGATATGCCATGCCTGACGGAAACTTATACCAAGGATTTGTAGCCTCATCAGCCGATAAAATTTTTGAAAGTACCGATGTGAAATTGCAAAAATAATATTGGAAAACAACACTACAATTTGTCATCATTTCTTCTAAAATTAGAAAAACTTGACAAGTTGTAGTTTTTTTTTAGGAAAACACGCTCAACATTCAACAAAAGTAAAAACTTATAATCCATTCAAAAGCCCTTTTGAAATAGGGTCAATACAATATAGTATTGATTTTACGGCCAATAAATAAATATTATCCAATCAAAAGGAGGAATTATAACAATAATCTCAATTCTCGTTAAACTGTTTAGTATTATTCCAATAAATTTTCACAATAACTATCGAGGCTCTATCTTTGAAAAAAAATTGGCAAATAATTTCTATTTGTGGTAAACAGTAAAAAGATGACAGAAATTCAAGAAACATTTATATTCGATTTTGACAGTACTTTTATTAAAGTCGAAGCACTTGACGTGTTATGTGAAGTAATTTATGAAGATAGCGTTGCGGGTGTTCAAATATTGAGCGAAATTCAACGGTTGACCGATCTGGGAATGGAAGGCAAATTGTCCCTAAAAGAATCGTTAACGAGCCGAATTCATTTATTGCAAGCCAATAGAGACCATTTAGGCACCGTAATTGAGGTTTTAAAAAAGAAAGTTACCGCATCTGTTATCCGAAATAGAGCCTTTTTTAAGCAACATGCCGAAAACATCTACATCATTTCTAATGGTTTTAAAGAAATCATTATCCCAATCGTTCAAGAATACGGGATAAAACCGGAACATGTTTTGGCCAATACCTTCAAATTTGACCACGATGGAAAAATCATAGGTTTTGACGAGAAAGACGAATTGTGTGAAAATCAAGGAAAAGTCCTTAAAATAAAATCATTGAATCTAGCTGGAGAAGCCATAATGATCGGTGATGGCTATACCGATTATGAAACATTGGAAGGTGGTGCCGTATCAAAGTTTTTTGCCTTTACAGAAAATGTAAGCCGAAAAGTTGTGGTCGATAAAGCGGATAGAATCGCTCCTTCATTAGACGAAATACTTTATGATTTGTCTTACAAAGCCTCCGTATCGTATCCTAAAAACAGAATTAAAGTTTTGTTATTGGAAAACGTACACCAAGATGCCGTACAGATATTTGAACACGAAGGGTATAATGTTGAAGTGATCAAAGGATCCCTGTCTGAAGAT
This sequence comes from Flavobacterium laiguense, assembly GCF_003097655.1. GTDB lineage: Bacteria > Bacteroidota > Bacteroidia > Flavobacteriales > Flavobacteriaceae > Flavobacterium > Flavobacterium laiguense. The sequence goes on along the minus strand of NZ_QCZH01000001.1, from coordinate 414,755 downwards.
GAATTGATCGAAAAAATAAAAGGAGTTTCAATACTTGGAATTCGTTCGAAAACCCATGTAACCGAAAAGGTATTGGAACATGCCAAAAAGCTCCACGCAATTGGAACTTTTTGTATCGGTACCAACCAAGTAGATCTTACTGCCTGTAGCATGAGAGGGGTTTCGGTATTTAATGCACCTTATAGCAATACCCGTTCAGTAGTTGAGTTAGCCATTGGAGAAATCATCATGCTGGTTCGTAATACTTTCGAAAAAAGCAAAATGATGCATGCCGGTGTTTGGGATAAATCGGCCACCAATAGCGTGGAAATTCGAGGAAAAAAACTAGGATTGGTAGGATATGGAAGCATCGGATCACAGCTTTCGATCATTGCAGAAGCACTTGGAATGAAAGTCTATTTCTATGATGCAGTCGATAAATTAGCCCTTGGAAATGCCAAAAAATGTTCTTCCTTGAAAGAATTATTGGCCCTTTCGGATGTGGTTTCTTTACACGTTGATGGACGCGCAAGCAATAAAAACTTAATTGATGCCGCCGCTTTTGAATACATGAAGCCCGGTGTGATTTTTTTGAATCTTTCAAGAGGACACGTAGTGGATATTGAAGCTTTGACGGCCAACTTAAGAAGCGGTAAAATACGAGGTGCTGCCGTGGATGTTTTCCCGGAAGAACCAAGCAATAACGATGAACCATTTGTATCTGAATTGCAAGGAATGTCTAATGTTATTCTAACTCCCCATATTGGCGGTAGTACAGAGGAAGCGCAATTTGACATTGGTCATTATGTAGCCAAAAAAATAATTCAGTATATCAATACGGGTACCACTTATGGAAGTGTTAATCTTCCTGAAATTCAGCTTCCTGAACTTCAAAGTGCCCACCGTATCATGCATATCCATGAAAACGTAAAAGGAATTTTGGCACAAATCAACACTATTCTTTCGGAATATGATAATAATATTTTGGGTCAATACCTTAAAACAAACGAAACTTTGGGATATGTGATTACCGATATTGATAATTTCCACAACAAAGAATTAGAGAAAAAATTAAAAAAGATTCCGAATACTATTCGATATAGAATTCTGTACTAAATAATTTAGATTTCAGATTTTAGATTTCAGATTACCCGAAATCTAAAATCTGAAATCTAAAATCTAAAATTACCAAAATGAAGCTTGAAAGTCTTGAAAAACAATTAGAAGGTAAATTATTTTATGACCACACCATGCGTACGCTCTATGCCACGGATGCCAGTGCTTATAAAGAAATGCCTTTGGCGGTAGCTATTCCAAAAACGGCAGCCGATATCCAAAAAATCATAGCTTTTGCCCGAGAAAACAACAGCAGTGTAATCCCTCGTGCGGCCGGAACTTCTCTTGCCGGTCAGGTTGTAGGAAACGGAATTGTGGTTGATATTTCGCAAGAATTTACCAAAATCCTTTCGGTCGATCCTGTCGAAAAATCCGCTTGGGTAGAACCAGGAGTCATTCGAGACGAATTAAATCTTCATTTAAAATCCTATAAATTATTTTTTGGGCCGGAAACATCCACGAGCAATCGCTGTATGATCGGCGGAATGGTAGGAAACAATGCCTGTGGTGCCAGATCTGTAATTTATGGATCGACAAGAGAACATTTACTCGAAATCAAAGGCTTCTTGGCAGATGGTAACGAAGTCACTTTCGGAGCCTTGACCAATGCCGAATTCGAAGACAAATGTAAAGGCATAAATGTGGTGAGCCCATTGGAACAAGCCATTTATGTTCAGGCAAAAGAAATTTTGTCTTCTGCTGAAAACAGAGCTTTATTCGATGAAAATTATCCAAAAAAATCAATTCCAAGAAGAAATACGGGTTATGCTTTGGATTTATTGGCAGACAGTCAGCCTTTTGGAGATCCCACCGAAAAATTTAATTTCTGCAAGTTAATTGCAGGATCCGAAGGAACTTTGTTTTTTTCGACAGCCATAAAATTAAACTTGGTAGATGCCTTAAAGCCTTTTGCTGCTTTGGTTTGTGTGCATTTTAACAGTATCAACGAATCGTTAAAAGCCAATTTATTAGCCTTGAAATTCAATCCGGACAGTGTCGAATTAATCGATCATTATATACTGGAATGTACCAAAGAAAACATAGAGCAAAGCAAAAACAGGTTCTTTGTACAAGGAGATCCCCAGGCAATTCTTGCTGTTGAGTTTTTAAGAGATACGCAAGAAGAAATTGACATTATTGCTAAAGAAATGGAAGCTTTGATGCGTTCTCAAAATCTAGGCTATCATTTTCCGATTGTTTACGGTGAAGATACTAACAAAGTATGGGCACTAAGAAAAGCAGGACTTGGTTTATTGTCTAATATTCCTGGTGATGCCAAAGCGGTTGCCGTGATTGAAGACACGGCAGTTGACGTCAATGATTTACCCGATTTTATAGAAGATTTTAATGCGATTCTGAAAGAACGAAACCTAAACTGTGTGCATTATGCTCATGCGGCTACCGGTGAATTGCACCTTCGTCCGATCATTGATTTAAAAACCAAAGAAGGCGCAGGACTTTTTAGAACCATCGCTACCGATATTGCCCATTTAGTCAAAAAATATAAAGGGTCGCTAAGTGGAGAACACGGAGACGGAAGACTTCGCGGGGAATTTATTCCGCTGATGTTGGGCGAAGAAATCTACCAATTGTTTATCCAAGTAAAACAAACTTGGGATCCTTGGGGCGTTTTTAACCCTGGAAAAATCGTGAACACACCTCCAATGGACACGAGCCTAAGATATACACCGGGTCAAGATACTCCGATGCCTGAAACGTATTTTGATTTTTCGGAACATAACGGAATTCTTCGTGCTGCCGAGATGTGTAACGGTTCCGGAGATTGCAGAAAAACCGAGAAAAGCGGTGGTACCATGTGCCCGAGTTATATGGCCACGCGTGATGAAAAACACACCACTCGTGCCAGAGCCAACATCCTGAGAGAAACCATTACCAATTCTACCAAAGAGAATCGATTTGATGATGAAGCCCTACTTGAAGTACTGGATCTTTGTTTGAGTTGCAAAGGATGTAAATCCGAATGTCCGTCAAATGTAGACATGGCGAAGCTCAAAGCAGAGACTTTACAACAATATCATGACAAAAACGGCGTAAAATTCCGTTCGAGATTAATTGGGAATACCCCAAAAATTAATCAATTATTTGCTTCCATTCCGTGGTTGTATAATTTTGGGTCCAAAGGTATTCTAGGAAACATCATGAAACGTTCGACTGGTTTTTCCACCCAAAGAACATTGCCTTTGATGCATAAAATTACCTTTGCCAAATGGATCAAAAGCTACCGACAAACGGGTAATTTTATACAGGGAAAAGTCTATTTGTACAACGATGAATTCTTGAATTTCTATGATGTAGAAATCGGTCAAACCGCTGTGAAGCTGTTGAACCGTTTGGGATATGAAGTCGAGATTCCAGAAATTGGCATCAGCGGCAGAACCTATCTTTCGAAAGGAATGCTAAAAGAGGCTAGAGAAATTGCGGAAAAGAATACACAGGCTTTCGCCAAAGAAATGCCGGAAAACACAATTTTAGTTGGAATTGAACCCTCGGCCATATTATCATTCCGAGATGAATATCCTGATTTATGTCGTGGCGATTTGAAAGAAAAAGCCAAATCGTTCTCCAGTAGAGCGATGCTTATTGAAGAATTCTTGGCCAAAGAACTGGACGAAGGCCGCATCACATCGGCTTCCTTTACGGCAAATGTAGAGCGAGTTCGCATGCACGGTCACTGTTTTCAAAAGGCCTTATCGTCATTAGTGCCGCTCAAGAAAATCTTGATGTTGCCCAAAAATTATACGGTACTCAATATTCCAAGCGGATGTTGCGGTATGGCGGGTTCTTTCGGATATGAAAAAGAGCATTATGACATTTCGATGAAAATTGGCGAACTGGTTTTATTCCCGGCCATTCGATCCGAAGAAGAAGCCACTTTAATATCTGCGTCTGGAACCAGCTGTAGGCATCAAATAAGCGACGGTACCAGCCGAAAAGCATTTCACCCTGTTGAAATTTTGTATAAAGCTTTAAAATAGAGATTTTTGATTGCAGATGTTTAACTTGACATCTGCATTTTTTTTATAAGTAATCAGTAGCCAAATACTGCTTTAGTTCCTAACTAAAAGACACTAGGACCATATTTTTTCATTAAACCATAGCCAACGGTTTCAACCGTTGGAGACAATATAGATAACAAACAATTGAAACCAACAATACGTAACCCAAGGTTGAAACCTTGGGCTATTGTACTATCTAAAAAACCCATATTCTAGTCTCATTAAGCTATCGGTATAGATTACAATCACAACTAAAGCTTTTTTTGATTGCGGATGTAAAAAATCTGAAATCAAAAATCGTTAATCATCAATCTAAAATCAAAAATTTTTTATATTGCCTCAAACAATTTCCCTGGCAAAGGTCTAATAACTCCTTTGAGTTCCATATTGAGGAGCAATCCAGATAGTCTATAAATGGGAAAATCACAATGCAAAGCGATGATATCCATCAATTCTTTGCCTGTTTTCAAAAGGTAATCATAGACTTTTTGCTCATCATCATCAAGCGTGACAAATAATTGTTTTTGCACTGGTTTGGCTTCATTCTTTATATCCCAATTCAGAATGTAAATCAAATCAGCTGCACTGGTGAGCACATTCGCTTTTTGGGTTTTGATTAGATTGTTACACCCTTGGCTGTATTTGTCCGTAACACGTCCTGGAACTGCAAAAACATCACGGTTGTAATCATTCGCCATGTTGGCGGTAATGAGCGAACCTCCCCTATCAGCAGATTCGATGACAATAGTTGCTTCGGTCATTCCGGCAACAATTCTATTCCTACGAACAAAATTTTCTTTATCGGGATTGGAGGTGCTCCAAAACTCGGTCATAAAGCCGCCATTTTGCTCCATTTTGGCGACATACTTTTTATGCGGTTTGGGATAAATTTGGTTTAACCCGTGTGCCACAACACCAATAGTTAGTAAATTATGATCCATTGCCAGTTGGTGTGCCACGATATCAACCCCATAAGCAAATCCGCTCACGATTATCGGGTCAAGTGGAGCAAGATCTTCAATCAATTTTCTGCAAAACTCCATACCATAGGAAGTGATTTGGCGAGTACCCACAATGCTTATTATTTTTCGGTTTTTCAGATTGATATTCCCCGAGCTAAATAACAAAACAGGACCATCTATGCAATGCTTTAAGCGATCTGGATACTTTTCGTCTAGAAAATAAAGCACATCGATGTTGTTGTTTTGAATAAACTGCAACTCTTGGGTCGCTTTTTCGAAAATAGATTTGTCTTTTAAATTTTTCAACAAAACAGCACCTACACCATCAATTGCAGCAAGTTGCGAAGTTTTGGCATTCAATACGGCTTCTGCACTGCCAAAGTGCGTTAAGAGCTTTTTGGCCATGATATCCCCCACCCCTTCTACACGGAGTAAAGCCATTAAATGAAATAATTTTTCTTCTGACATATCTTACAATTATACCACATATTTTTGAATATCTAAAAATTTTATTTTCATAATATTTCAAAACAAAAGTCTTTTCAAAAAAATGAAGAGGCTCATTTAATAACAAAACGAAATTAAAATCACATATAAACAGAACTTGAATAAATTTTAAATTCATAATCAACTGATATATAAGTTTATATAAATTGTTAATAAAAATTGTGAATAAAATTTTGATAACTATTCTCGTTGTATAACTTTGTTACTATGAAAATCGAACATTACATCGCGCAACTTTTGTACCGTTACCAATGTGTAACCGTTCCTGGTTTTGGAGCTTTTTTGACCGAAATCCAATCGGCTCAATTGATCGAAAACTCACATTCTTTTTTTCCGCCAAAAAAGATGATTTCCTTTAATTCCTATCTAAAAAACAATGATGGATTATTGGCCAATCATATTGCCCAAGCCGAAAAAACATCCTATGATTATGCGGTAAGTGCCATAGAATATGAGGTATTGAGCTGGAAAAAAGCATTACAGGAAAACCGAACTTTTTCGATAAAAAACATTGGTACTCTTAGTTTGAATGCCGATAACAATATTCTTTTTACTCCAAACGAACAAACCAATTATTTAACGCAATCTTTTGGGTTAAGTTCTTATGTGTCGCCAGCCGTAAAAAGAGAAATTGTCCCGACGCTTCGGGATCAAAAAGAAACGGTTGTTACAGAAAAAGAACCGATTGAGTTTATTCCGGAAACCAGAACAACGAGTGTTTATCTTAAGTATGCTGCAATTTTTGTTTTAGGATTGGCTGCTACCGGAACTATTGGATATCCTTTATATCAAAAACAAATTGCCACTGAAACTATTTTGGTAGAAACAGCGGTTCAAAAACAAGTGCAGAACAAAATACAGCAAGCTACTTTCTTTATTCAAACACCAATACCAGCTGTAACCCTTTCTTTGAAAAAAGACAAGGAAATAGTGGCTAAGTTGCCGTATCACATTATGGCCGGAGCTTTTAGAAGCGAAGCCAATGCGCAAAAAAGACACGATCAGTTAATTGCCAAAGGGTACAAAGCAAGACGTTTGGGAGTTAATAAAAATGGATTATTCCCAGTTTTATACGGAAGCTTCCCAACATTTTCGGAAGCTGAAAAAGAGAAAGCTAAAATTATCGAAACGGATAATCCCGAAGCTTGGATCTTGATACAAACACTATAGAAAATCAACAATTCAGCATAAAAAAATCACGAATAAACCCGAATTAAATAGGTGTTTGTTCGTGATTTTTTGTTTTACCCTAATTCGATTCTTTTCGACTTGAACTTAAAGCCAATTTCAAGCTTCCTTAAGCTGCTTTTTCTACCAAACACCACTTAACGCGATTAAGCTGCAAAAATCTTTTAAAACAATTAAAAGGCGGCTTTTGAGAACCCTTCTAATTATGAAGCATTAATTCCGTTTCAACTCCACTGGTGAGCCATAAAAACTTGTCTTTTTCCCCTGATTGTTCTATTTCATTTTTTAAGGACTTCACCGATTGTTTAAAATGCCACCAACCTTCATAATGAATGGGTATCACACTGTTTGGATTCAGAAGTCTAGCGGTTTCAATTGCCTCTTCCCCATTCATGGTCACTCTCAAATTTTTTTTCAGATAAGGGAATGCCCCAGCCCCTAAATGTAAAATCGCCACGTCGACTTTTTTTCTTTTTTTAAGTTCATAAATACCCTCAAAAAGTACCGTATCCCCCGAAATATAAAGACAGCCATTTTTTTGACCTTCCCATTCAATCGCAAATCCAATAACCTTACCCATCACTTTATCCAAACGCTTTATGTTGGTGTGTTGGGCCGGTATTGCCGTTATTTTTAATTGGGGAACTTTATCGGTTTCAACGGTGTACTCTTGCCAATTATCGAGTCCAATGATATTGTTTCTTTTTAACCGTTTTACCGCAGCTGTAGTCGAAAGTACCGTATTGACTGTCTTGATGAAAGCTCGACCCTTTTTATCCAAATTATCACTGTGATGGTCGTGGCTTAATAGCACTAAATCTACTTTTCCGATTTCTTCATTGGTTAAAGCGGGGTCGCAATATTTTTTGGAAAAAGCCAAAGGGCTGCTGACATATTGCGGAAAAATACCATCTTTTTTGTTCAAAGTGGGGTCTGTCAATATTTTGAACCCATTGATGTTGAGTAAAACACAAGCCGTGTCAATATGTGTAATGGTTACTTTCATTTGTATTCGATTTTGTTGTTAAAATAGTAATACAAAATTGGGTTCAATTTATGAGTCCAGAATTGACTTTGGTCAAGAAATGCGTTTCCGAATGCGGCTCAGCGTTTCCGGCACAACGCCAATATAGGAAGCAAGGTATTTCAAGGGTATTTGTTGGATGTATTTGGGATGTTCCAACAGCAAATTTTCATATCGTTCTTGTGGAGAAGTCGTTAAAAGATCTAATTCTCTTTTTACTTTTTTGGCTAATAAAAATTCGGTGGCAATTCGGCCCAGCTTTTTAGCAGTTTCACATTTCCCATAAAGCATTTGCAGATTTTCATGTGAAATGGAGTACAACTGACAATCGGTTATTGCCTGAATGTAAATATTGGTTTGGGTTCTGCCGTAAAAGGAATCGTAGGCGCAATAAAAGGAGTTTTTGAAAGCAAAATCAAACGTAATTTCCTTGTCGTTTGCCACCACATAATAGCGCACCACACCAGTGTCAATAAAGGATAAATAGTTTTCTAATTGACCATTGAAAAGGATTATTTCATTAGCCGAAAATTTACGGGTTTTAACACAACTCAAAATGCGGTTAAGTCGTTCTCCGAAAAACCCAATTTCTCAAAATATGTAATTAATGTCTGCATTTATAGTGTTTATCTTCTGTAGTTCAGTAACAATTCGTAAAATGACGGTTTGTCTAAATACTGCTGTTCCATTATATTTTGCTAAATTTTGAAGTAAATATAGTGGATTTAAACTATATCCAAAATGCTTTTTAAAATTGCAACTAAACTATTAAAGTCGCAAAAAGCCCCGAAATTTTCACTATTTCGGGGCTTCATTTTAGTTCGTTTATTTACAATGTCCTGCGTATTATTTCACTTCAGAGACTATAACAGTAAAGGGCTTTTTACCCACATTGGTTGTTTTGTGCGTTACTGCTGGGGAGTATACTGCTTGTCCAGCTTTTAAATCCATGGTAACGGGTTCTTTATCTTTAAATTCCACTTTCATTTTCACGTCGGTAATCGCATAAGCACTATACTGTGGATGAGAGTGCCAATCTGCAACCGCACCCGGAGCAAAAGTTACTTCCGATACGTTAACATGTTCGTTATCCGTTAAAACTTTTTTAGTTACCCCAGGCCATGGCGTTTGGGTTTCCTGTGCGCTTGCGGATTCTACGTTCATAAATACTGCAAGTGTAATCACTGGCAGCATCATAAGGATTATTTTTTTCATCTTATTTTAATTTTAATTTTTGCCTACTCTGTCTGGTTTTCGGCTACTCCGTCTTATATAGCGGTTTGCTGCTGTTTCTTTTAAACAAGAGCCTTTATCAACTATCAAAAAAGTATTATTGAAAGTACTGCCTCTCTTTACAAACTTTCGAGCAGTACTAATTAAAAAAAGAAATGGGGAGATAGGAACAATTCAATTCGCTAATTTACAAAAAAACAAGCTAATTAATATGGAATACAGACGATATATTTTTGTATTTACTTGATTTTTAGATTTTTGTGTTATATTTAATTAAAGACAGATGATGCAACTATTCCAACCCATTGACAGAAATATAATATAAGCCAGCGATCGAGATAATTACACCGAAAAGGAAAAGCTTCATCGGTTATCGTTTTTTATGAATTTAAAAATAGATTGATCAATCAGTCAATTTGTGATTTTAATTAATCTTCTATCATTTTCCATAGCATCTCAAAAGTCTCTTGGATCAATTCTAACTGTTTCTCTTTGGCTAAATCATTAGCAATTATATAATTAAACAATCCGTTTATTTGTGCTGTACACAATGAGAAAATAAACGAGGCTGACAATGGTTTTAGAAGAACAAGATCAATTCCGTTTTGGATTAGGATCAAAAGCGGGTGTTCTTCTTGATTTAAACCTGTTGTAGCTACTTGTTGAAAATAGGGTGAATGATTGAATTGTTGCACATATTGATGCTGAATCCGATTATCCAAACTCCAGAAAAGAGTTACAAAGAAAAGAGATTGGAATGATTCTTTGGTAATGGACTGGGATGTCATTCTATTGATGATGTAATCATCCATTTCGGCCAAAATGCTAAAGTATAAAGTAACGATAAGTTCGTCTTTGGTCTTGAAATAATTAAAAAGAGTCCCATTGGCTACACCGGCTTGTTGTGCAATTTTACTGGTTGCTGTACCGTGGAATCCCAATTCAACAAATAATTGGGTAGCCGTATTGATAATATGTTGTTTTTTGCCCATTACTGATATTACTGACTGGTCAGTCACAAAAGTAAGCATAATAAGTTATAACCTTATACAAACATTTACCTAAAACCATTTTGAAAAAAGAATTCAAAAAAAGAACTAAGACCTTGGAGTAAAGCAGCAAGAATACTATAATTGTGAAAAACAAAAATCTTATAAAAAATTAACTAATGCTTTTTTCTTTGTAAACATCATCCAAAATCGTATTTGAAATAATATTGATCATTTCATTTTCACAACGCCTCCCCATTTTGATTATAAAATCGTTTTCGGTGTTTTTTAGCCCGTCTTTTAAAATTCTGACACAATACTTGATTTCCATCTGAAAAAGCCTGAAAGGGTCCGATTTGCAACTCTTCTTTGCGGTTAAAGATTGCACTCAAATGAAAATTAAACGGGCCTAATAATTTCTTTCCAAAGCCGAGTTGCTAAAATTGCAACATCCGATAGATCATGATTCTTCCCTAAATCTTGGTGTTTCAATTTATAATACCTATTTATTCATACAAAATAAAAACGCTTGATTTTGTATTTTAATCGGATTTTTAAGCTATTTATCAGATTTATTTTAAACGCCAATATCATTAACTTAATTTTGCATTAGTCTTAATATTAAAACTTTGAGAACATTTTAAAGTAATTTTTAAACTAAAAAAAACTAAACCAAAAAAATGAAAACCAATAATTTATCTACCAAAGTGTGTGCATACCTAGTCTATACCTATGTAAGCATCTCAGCATTTTTAGTGATGACAGTAAGTCAAATTACAAAAAATATTGAAAATGTTGAAAAAACATTAGATTTCAATCCAATTGTATCACTAGCAATTACTTTAAACATGGTAACATTTGCTTCCTTCTATTTTTACAAAAAAAACATCGCTCAGAGAGGATAAAAAAATACTTTTAAAATTCAGGAAACTTCACTTCGAATTAAAAGAACTGAGAAAAAATAAGCAATTTAAAAAACAGACTGAAAATTTTACAGTCTGTTTTTTTTTATAATAAATTCACTTTGTTCAGCATACCCTCAAAAAAAAATAACTTTTCAACAACCATCTTAAACCTAATTCTCAATAAACCCGGATTGCGCAATGGCCGGCTCCAGATAGCTTTCGGGATTACTGATCAAACGGATTCTGCTATGAACGGAAAAATTGAAAACTTAACACTTCCGAGCTACCCGTTTACGTTATGCTTCTTGTATATATCCTATTTTTTCGTGGTTTTTAAATTTAGAAATGATCTCATCTATTATAAATCTTGTTCCCTCAAAGAGATTAAAATTTAAAGCCTGTTCTAAATTTACCCATTTTATGTCTTTTGTTTCTTTAGCGTTAAAAGTAAATTCCACCTCATTAGCAAATGCCAAATAGGCAAAATCTAAATGATAATGGGACTCTTCTTGGGATGAAGCTGGAATTTGTTGCTGATAAAAATATTCAGGAGGTAAAATCCATTCCGAATCATTAACCTTATTTTCTGCATGCAAAAAGGAAAACAGTTTGATGTTTAATCCTGTTTCTTCCCTAGCTTCTCGAATGGCAGCTTCCACTTGGTTTTCGGAAGGTTCGATATGACCGCCAGGAACCATCCATCTATCAAATTTTTTATGATGAATGAGCGCTAGTTACAAATTCCTTTCAAAGTTATTGATGATGAAAACGCTAGTTGTAAATTGTTTGAGCATACTCTATCTTTAATTGTAGCTTTTCTTTGTGGGCACAGATTGCAAATCAGCGCTATCTTTGCGATGAAGAATTAATATATCCGAGCGGGGTTACCTCTATGATTTTCCAAGAGTTTTGACTACTATTGTACTTATATACGGTACATACTCAATCAAGATTGAATAGCAAGATTTTTGATTGTTTGCTTTGTTTTTTTAATTCAAATAATCCCTTCCCAGTTTTTTGACTAAAAAGGGATTTTCATTTAATAACAGTCTTGATTAAAAGTTTACTATTCTTTATTTTTACCAATTACCTTAATTCGAACTACAGTAAGATTGCTATACTTTTCTGCATCTTCTTTTGTCCATTGTAATTCTTTTCCTTTTGGTCTTTCTTCATATTTCCAATCAATTGGAGTTTTTACATAGACAAATAGAGATACGCTATCATCTTGACTTCCTTTGCTTTGTTTTCGTTGTTCTAATGTTCTAAATTTAAAAGAAAAATAGTAAGGATTATCATTAGTAGCGTCCGCTGTTTTAATCTCTGGTTTTATTTCTTTTAATAAATCTTTTAATGGTTTGTTAATAAAATGTTGTTCATTAGTTTTTAATAAATATACATCTTTTGTTGTTTGGACCATTTGTTGAGCTTTGCAACTATTGTTTGCAAATAAGAATAGGATTGCGAATGTTTTTAATATGTTTTTCATATTTTTTAATTTATTGATTACAAGGTGTTAGAATATAGCTCTTAGATCCATTTGGGAGTATTGTTGTTTTAGCTTTTAGGGGATAAAATTCTCCGTTACTATCTTGCTTCATTAGAGTTATTCCTGAGCTGTATTGGTTTAAAATAGTAGAGATTGCCGTTGTACGTCCCTCGATGCTATATCCCATATAATCTTTCATATCATCAATTTGATAAAAAATAGCATCGGGTCACTTAAAGTTGCCCAAGCTGTTTTTATCTCTGGTTTTATTTCTTTTAATAAATCCTTTAAAGGTTTGTTTATAAATTGTTGTTCATTAGTTTTTAATAAATATACATCTTTTGTTGTTTGGACCATTTGTTTAGCTTTGCAACTATTGTTTGCAAATAGGAATAGGATTGCGATTGTTTTTAATATATTTTTCATTTTTCTTTCATTACTAGTAATTCCTTTTTGGTTTTTAGACCAAAAAGGAATTTTCATTCAGTAACGAGTCGAGATTAAAACTTTGTCTGTTTAATCTTTACCAATTACCTTAATTCGAATTACAGTGAGATTACCATATTTTTCTTCATCTTCTTTTGTCCATTGATATTCTTTTCCTTTTGGTCTTTTGTCAAAATTCCAATCTAAAGGCTCTTTTACATATACACATATCAATAAATGATTTTTTCCTATTGCTTTTCCACTTTTAAATTCATCAATATCTATGAATCTAAATATAAAATAAGATGGTGAATCTACAGTACCTAACACAGATTTTATATTAGGTTTTATTTCTCTCAAAAGGTTTTTTAATGGCTTGTTAAGGAATTGTTGATCATTTGTCTTTAATAGATAAGTATCATTAGGTACTTGTACCATTTGTTGTGCTCTACAGCTATAGTTTATTAACAATAATAGTATCCCGAAAATTTTTAATATATTTTTCATTTTTATATTTTTTTTAGTTGTTACAAGACGTTAGGTTGTATGTGTCGGTTCCGTTTTGTGTTGTCTTTTTAATTATTAGTGGATAAAATTCTCCATTATTATCTTGTTTCATTAATGAAATACCAGAATTATGTGAGTTTAAAGCAAAAGCTATTGCACTTGTTCTTGCTTCAATTGATTCACCTAATTTAGACCTGACCTCTAATATCTCATTAAAAATAGCATCGGGAAATTCAGGTGGATAAGGTGGATTTTCATCGGCTGGATAAGCTTTTACAAAGGCATTTGCTTCTACTAAATTTGTAACAACAATTGCATAGGTTTCTCCGTCTATCAAAACAAATGAAGTAGTAAAATTACTGTTTTTATTATTTAGTGTAACAGCATTATAGATATCTCCAGTTGATAATGGTGTATTGTTCGGATGGTTGTGCAAAGATGCAAAAGCTCCAGCCCAAGTTTCATTTACTTTTACATCATTTGTTCCTCCATTATTCATAGGTGCATGGGTTATTTGATTACTGACGTCTTTACCTAGAGTGATACTATGTTCTAATGTAGCATTTGCAGCTAGGATACTACTTTTGGCAGATAAATACTTGCTGTCTTTAGAATCCGTTGTTATTAATTTAGCTGCGTCACAAGGATTTTTTGGAGACTCACCTGGTATTCCGCTCCAAGAATCAGAACCTCCATCGTAAGTGTAAAAAATATTGGTAGATGGGTCGAACACTTTTTGATTATCCACAGGCCATTGGAAATCTAGAATACCGTAATTATCTTTGTTTCTAGAAATTATAATATTAGGAAGGATTACCTCTAAAATATGCCAGGAGTTTATGCTACTTTTATAAATATATTCGGTACATACTCCATCTGGATCGGTAAATTTATAGGTTTGATTGTTGATGGGATTTGCAGGAAGAGTAGGTTTGTTTGTAGAAGTTGACGCACTTGATCCTCCCAAAAATACCCCTGCACCATTATCACAATTACTCATTTTAAAAGTTTCATCACCACCATTGGGACCACCACCGCCACTACAATCACAGACTGTAAACATATAAACTTGACTAATGATTTCATTACCATATTTGGTTACCCACCAATACTCAGTACAGTTTCCTTGTGTTTTGCTAAATTTCTTCCTATTTCTAGCAGAACTTAGGGTTTTATTTTCGATTAAATTCCCTTGATTAAATTTATCATACAGCAATTTTGTTTTTGAAAGACTCAAAAAAGTAATTTCACCCGTATAGTTAAAACCATTTTTATCTGCATTTAGTACGGATTGAATAACCTTATCGTAATCACTATTGGCTTCATTAGTTTTTAATGTTACAATATTTGAACGCACCACTTTATTTTCATTTATATAAAAAATAATTTTAATAATTCCATCTAATCCCTGTAATGATTTTGCATTTGCAATCACTAATTTTTCGGTCGTTCTTAAATCATATATTTTTAAACTATTGATGTCGATTGCAGTCGACAATTCTTCAATTTTGGCTAATTGTTCCTTACTAGAGCCTGTTTTTAATTGACCCCAATAATCCTCTATTTTAACTTTATAAATTTCAGAAACTGCCTTATTATTTCCTTGTAAGGTGTCTTCCTCTACTTGGCAATTTGATAAAAAGAATACTAGAATAAGTGCTAACCCATTTGTTAAATAGGCTTTTAAAAATACATTTCTCTTCATAATTTAAATGTTGTTAGGTGGTTAAAATCTCTTGCAACTTGTATATACAAAACAAAAAACCACAAATCCATTTATATTTTGGATGTATACACGCAGCTAAGTATCGTTTTCAAAAATGATAAATAATTCTTACAAAAAATAAATTATTTTGGAATCAACAAAATCCCTCCACCTTCCCTCAACATCTTGTGAGCATACGTGAGGGATAGAAGTTAGCTACCGAAGTAGCGCTTCCCGATAATTATCGGGAAGCCCGACGGCATAAAGCAAAGGGGCCGACTCACCGATATGATAAGTTGGCCCCTTTGCTTAATGCTGGCACGCCCAAATGATTTTTAAATTTTGTGTTTAATTGAGATTCAAACTCGCCTTGAACATTCTAAGTTCTTCCCAAGTGAATTTGTCGCCGTGTTTTTCTTTTAGGGGAGAAACCGATTCCTCTTTGTAACCCGCAAAGGCCTCGGTGAGTGCGGTCACTTTGTCTTTGGACAAGACTTCGTTGATAATAATGGTTTTGGACTGGATCAACTTGGTTAAGTGTGACAAAATGGTTTCCTGAGTGAACTTGCGGATCGTTGCGATTTCCTGTACGGTTTTCTTTTCTAACCACAGCTCATGGGTTTCCTGTACTGTCGATTTTTTGGGTTCCTTTTTGGTGGTTTTCTTGGGTGCGTAGCGTTCGGCGTCCTTTTCGTCCTCGATTAGGGTGATGTTGGCTTTCTTGAAATCTTCGATGACACGCTCGACTTTGGTGGTTTTATATTGCTTGATTTCGGCAGACGTTAGTTTTTCTTTAGAGATGGTTTCGCCTTTTACCAGCGTGGCCATCATTAATTTGGCTTTCATCAGTTGGAGCACTGCCTTGGTTTGCAAATCGTCGAGTAGTATTAATTCATCGTAAAAAGCTTTGGCTTTTTTGAGTCGTTTTACTTCCTCGAGTTTCCATAGGATTTCGTACACCAACTTGTCCATGGGATCCATGAAGTAATTGAAGGCTGCGTTGATCCGATCCGAAATATGACTGAATTCCAGCTGTTCGCTGTGGAACAATTTATCCAACTGCACCAAAAACTTAGAAGACGGATCGAGCAATTGCCAAATCACCCCGGCTTGATTTTTCGCCCAAGCGGCATGTTTGGATTTGGCTGAATTTTCGACATCTTCGTTGTAGCTGAACTGATGGTTGCGCCATTCTTGAGCCAACTCGTTCCACTCGAAGCTGTTTTTCAGATAGTTGAGGATAAAATTTTTGGTTTCTCGTTTTAAGGCATTCGCCAAAGCTTCTTCGGAGGCTTTGTTCTCGGCATAATCCATCACGTCCTGATCGTTTGAAATACCATTCATTCGCAACGGAGAGAGTAAAACAAGCCCGTTTAAGGAACGCAAACGCGATAATGCCACATACGCCTGTCCGGGCAAGAAAACTTGCGATACGTCGAGCGCAGCTTTATCAAAAGTCAAACCTTGGCTTTTGTGTACCGTAATCGCCCAAGCCAGTTTGATTGGGTAATGCACAAAAGTGCCCAAAATCTCCTCCTCTATTTCCTTGGTCATCTCGTTTACGGTGTAGCGAATGTTTTGCCATTCGTACTTGTCGACTTCGATGGTTTTGTCTTCATCCGGAAAGTGAACCCAGATTTCTTTGCTGGTCATGGATTTTACAATTCCCATTTTTCCGTTGAAATAATTTTTATCCGGGGACAAATCGTTTTTGACAAACATAATCTGTGCTCCTACTTTCAACTGCAAATTGGGATCTACGGGATATATTTTCTCTGGAAAATCGTCTGTGATTTCCGGTTTGAAAGTTGTTAGTTTTCCTTCCAGATCTTCTAGAGATTGCGCATTCATAACATCGGCTTTGGCATTGTGCGTGGTCAGCGTGATATAGCCTTTGTTCACCTTCATGTCAAAATCGGGTTTTACGAATTCGTTCAGCATTTGAATATCCGTTGCTGTAATCTCATTGTTACGCAGATTATTCAAAACCGAAATGAATCGATCATCGGTTTGACGGTAAATTTTGGACAACTCGATGTACAAAGGCGGATACTGCTGAATGACGTGTGCGTGGAAAAAGAATTTCCCTTTGTAATATGTTCTCAAAGTGCGCCACTCTTCGTCTCTGATGATGGGCGGTAATTGTAATAAATCTCCTATAAATAACACTTGCACACCACCAAACGGAGCCGATTTCTTTCGAACCGTTTGCATCATGTAATCCATTGCGTCCAGCAAATCGGCACGTAACATACTGACTTCGTCTATGATAAGCAATTCCATATTGCGGATAACTGCACGTTTTTGTCCGCTCATCTTGAAATGTCGGCGCAAAGTGGCTTTGGTTTCAAACTTGGTCGTATCCGAAAACTGAGGAGCCGAATTGTCCGGTATGAATCCGCCAAAAGGCAGTTGAAACATCGAATGGATCGTAACTCCGCCCGCATTCAGCGCTGCAATTCCCGTAGGCGCCACAACCACTGTGTTCTTGTGTGTGGTCGCTATGATTTGCTTTAAGAGCGTGGTTTTACCAGTTCCCGCTTTACCCGTCAAAAAAACAGATTGATGGGTTTGATTGATAAAACGGAGAGCATAAGCAGCGGCTTCGGATATGGATTGCATTTGGCGTATAAATTTAGAGTGCTAAAATATTTTTAAATAAAAAAACCTTCAATCTTGTTCAAGATGAAGGTTTTATGTATTTGTGCAAACAAAAAATTACTTTTTAACTTCTTCTGTTTTAGCAGCCGATTTGTATTTTTCGTTCAATAATTTCACGATGTCTTTAGTGATGTTGTATTTCTCTTCAGCATACAAGATCGAAGCTGCATCGCCAGTACCATAGATATAAGCATATCCTTTCTCTTTACCGTATTCTTTGATGAATTTTTTAACCCCTTTTACAAGAGAATCCATTTCTTTTCCGCTTTCTTGTTGCAATTGCATTTGCAAACCTTGTTGCGCTTGAGCCAATTGTTGCTCTCTACGTTGCAATTCTTGACCATTTTTCTGAGCCCATTCTTGACCGTTTGCTTGAGCATTACGTTGAAAATTAGCAGCATCTTGTTTGAATCTATTGATTTCTGCTTCCAATTGTCTTCCTTTTTCAGCAGCTTGACCTTTATATTTTGCTTCTAGATCTTTAGTTTCTGTATATTCTTTCATCAACTCAGCTGTATCAACATAAGCTGTTTTGAATTCTTTCACTTCTGCTGCTTTATCACAAGAAACAAGTGATATTGAAATTGCGATAAATAATAATGCTTTCTTCATTTTGATGTATTTCAAGTTTTTTAAGTATGGATGACAAAAATATAAAAAAATAGATAGCATTGATAAAAAGTTTCAAAAATGCTGCTATTTTATTATTATCAATTTTAATTATTAATAAATATAAATTCAATCAAAAAAAGCTATCAAAAACGGATTTAAAGGCTCGTTTCTAAAGGACGATTCAAAATAATTGAATAATTACCCTAGCAGAACCAAAATAAGCGTATTAAAACGGCTTAAAATGCGATTTAGTTGTTTTTAAGTATGTAAATATGCGATGAGTATTCCAAATTTTGCTTGGCTTTCCAATTCGACTGCAATCCGATGAAAAAAGCTTTGATATAATTCATTTTTCCCGTTTTGTATTTTTCCGAAAGCAAGCTCACATAAAAAGAATCAAATTTCATCGGCAATACTTTTTCGAGCTTCATATTTTCTTTTTCGAAAAGTTTTTGGATCGCTGTTTTCGAGAAATGCCAAAAATGGATCGGCACATCATAAGCCGCCCAAAAATGTCCATAATGTTTTGCATCGAAAGATTTGAAATTCGGAACGGCTACAATCAAAGTTCCGCTGGGTTTTAGCAAACGTTTTAATTCTTTGATTTGTTCGTCTAAATTGGGAACGTGTTCCAAAACGTGCCACATCGAAATAACATCAAAAGTATGATCCTCTAATTCTGAAGTTTTCTCGACAAAAGAAACTCCTTTACTTTTTGCAATGGCTTTGGCTTTATCACTAGGCTCTACTCCTACCGTTTTCCAACCGTCATTCTTTGCCACTGATAAAAAATCTCCAGTTCCGGCACCAATGTCCAAAATCAACCCTTTTGAAGGTTGATAAGAGTTGATTAAATTCAATTTATTCTTTAAAGCAATATTTTTCACAAAATGATAGGCCTTTTCAAACAAAGATCTTTTAGAATCGGTATGCGAAATATAATCGGCACTTTCGTAGTATTTCCCTAAAACATCTAAGCTAGGTTGTGGATGTGTGATTAACATATCCAATACTTCATCTTGATACAAGTCGAAAGTTTCTTGAGAAACCGAATAATCTTTTACTTTTAGAAAATGCTTTTTGTGTGTAATGTCCATTTTTGTTTTTAAATAAATAATTTCAACCCTTGCGTAGAAAAGCTGAAAAGTAATTCTTTCTTACTATTAATTCTATATGATTGCCAACAATAATACCTATTTTTTTTCACCACTCCCGATAGTTATCGGGATAAACGAATTAGCACAAATTCAAAATAAAAAATATCTGCGTAAATCCGTATAATCCGTGTGCTATTTTAATTTTTAGAAAACATTGTTAAGAAACAGGAATTGCAATCAACTCTAGTTCCTTTCCCACCTTATTTTAACGGCCGAAATTTTCTCTTTTTCTATTCGGTCCTTTTGAAGCACTAAAAAACCGTTTTTTGTATAGAACCCTAAGGGCGACAAATAAGGCTCATTATTTTGTTTCAAATCATTTTGATGATCGATTACCCAACCATTCAAAGCCAATTTATTTTTTTTCAATTCATCCAGCAAAAGTAAACCAAATCCTTTTCCCTGTATTTCTGAATTGATGATAATTCCGAACCAATCTCCTCTTCTCTAAAAAAAGCAAAAGCCCAGCCCAGAATTTGATTTTGATCGTCAACTACTAAATAATGTTCTTCATTTGAAAGTCCATCGAGATAATTCTCAAATTCGGATAATTCGGGATATCCAATTTTTTCTGGATACTCCGAATTCCAAAGTTCAAATGCCGATTGTTTCTGATCTAAAGTTAAACTCGTTGTTTGGATAATTTTCATTTTCAAAAAAATAGTATGAAGCGATTTATCAACAAATACTAGTGCTGCGAGCATAGTTTCACGTGGAACAAATTAATTTTAGATTTTAGATTGCAGATTTTAGATTAAAAACCAGAGCGATAGCAAACACGTATATAATTTCAGCTCTAAAAGAAAAACACACCCCTAACCCCTCTCTAGAGGGGAACTCAATCACGTTAACATTTCAAATTTAGTTATTTCAACAATTAAGTAAAACGAATATTATGAAAATTACAATTCAACCACTATACAAATTAAAAATCATTAATCCTCAATCTAAAATCCTCAATCTAAAATCTAAACTCTAAAATCTAAAATCTCCTCCTACCTTCCCATGTAAATCAAAAGCACCGAAACATCGCTAGGAGAAACTCCACTAATTCTGGAAGCTTGAGAAATTGTCACAGGACGAATCTTGCTTAATTTTTGCTTTGCTTCTATCGACATGGATTTGATTTTATTGTAATCGAAATTTTCGGGAATCTTAACGTCTTCCAAGCGCGTTAGCTTATCGGCGTTATTTCTTTCCTTTTCGATATAGCCCGAATACTTCACTTGTATTTCGGCTTGTTCCAAAATTTCCAGGTCTAAATTATTTTCGGCTACATACTCAGCAACTTTTTCAAATTTCATCATATCCTCCAAATCGATTTGCGGTCTAGAGAAAACTTTAAACATTTTATCGCCTTGATTAATCAACGCAGTATCCTTAGCTTCTAAAATCGGATTGGTCTCTGCAACAGAAACACTCGTCTCTTTGAAGAAAGCAACCATTTTTTCGGATTCATTTAATTTATGTTCCATACGACGCAAACGTGCTTCCGATGCCAAACCAATTTCATACGAAAGTGGCGTTAATCTAAAATCGGCATTATCTTGTCGCAACAAGGTTCTGTATTCCGCACGAGAAGTAAACATACGATACGGCTCTTCGGTTCCCTTCGTAATCAAGTCATCAATTAAAACACCAATATACGCTTCGTCTCTTTTTAAAATTAACGGAGCTTGTTCGTGCACTTTTAAATGCGCATTGATTCCAGCCATCAATCCTTGAGAAGCGGCTTCTTCATATCCAGTCGTTCCATTAATTTGTCCAGCGAAATACAAACCTTCAACCAACTTAGTTTCCAAGGTATGCTTTAATTGCGTTGGCGGAAAATAATCGTATTCGATCGCATATCCCGGACGAAAGAATTTCACGTTTTCAAAACCGACAACAGAACGCAACGCTTTAAATTGAATATCCTCCGGCAAAGAAGTTGAAAAACCATTTACGTAAACCTCACAAGTATTCCATCCTTCCGGCTCCACAAATAATTGGTGACGCTCTTTATCCGCAAAACGATTAATCTTGTCTTCTATAGACGGACAATATCTCGGGCCTATACTTTTTATCCTACCGTTGAACATTGGAGAACGATCAAAACCTTCTCTCAAAATATTATGCACTTCCAACGAAGTGTACGTCATATGACACGATTTTTGAACAGCCAATGGTTTGGTCAAATCAGAATACGAAAACTTATCCGGTCTTGCATCTCCTTTTTCTTCGTTCATTTTAGAATAGTCCAACGACCTTCCATCAACTCTTGGAGGCGTTCCCGTTTTCATTCGACCCGCTTCGAAACCAGCCAGAATTAAATCTTCGGTAATTCCATACGCTGCACTCTCTCCTGCACGACCACCTCCGAATTGTTTTTCTCCAATATGAATCAAACCATTCAAAAAAGTCCCGTTCGTCAAGACAACCGATTTGGATCGAATCTCCACTCCCAACGAAGTTTTGACCCCTTTTATCTTTCCATTCTCAATTATCAATCCTTTTACCATTTCTTGGTAAAAATCAAGATTCGGAGTTCCCTCCAACATCATTCTCCATTCTTCGGCAAAACGCATACGGTCACTTTGAACTCTTGGAGACCACATCGCGGGACCCTTTGATTTATTCAACATCTTGAATTGAATTGCAGTTCGATCCGAAACAATTCCGGAGTACCCACCGAGCGCATCGATCTCGCGAACGATTTGCCCTTTTGCAATTCCACCCATTGCAGGGTTACAAGACATCTGTGCAATGTTCTGCAAACTCATCGTCACCAGCAAAATTTTGGAGCCCAAATTTGCCGCTGCCGCCGCCGCTTCAGAACCAGCGTGACCCGCACCCACCACAATTACATCATACTCTTCTAAAAACATTTTCTTATATATTAATCCTTCGAAAAGGAATTATGAAATCTCAAATTAACGTTCCACGTGAAACAATATAAACAATCTAAGCAATCTAAATAATGTTCCACGTGAAACATATTGTTTTAAAACGAATAAATTACGTTTTGTGTGAAAAATTTATTTTAAAAAAATTTACAAAAAAAAAATGTTTCACGTGGAACGTATTGCTTTTTTATATAGTTTTAATACATTTTAATCTACTGTTCCACGTGAAACATAGTTAATTTCTCTTCTTCTTTACTTCGCATTAGAATCTCGTCAGCTTCTGATTTGTCTTTATATCCACAATAATGTAAAACCCCGTGAACCAAAACACGTTTCAACTCTTCGTCGAAACTGGTTTTATAATCTTTGGAGTTGTCTAGAACTCTTTCGACAGAAACAAAAACATCTCCGCTTATTTCGTTACCCATAGTGTAATCAAAACTGATAACATCGGTAAGTGTGTCGTGATCCAAATACTCTACATTGATTTTGTGTAGGTATTCATCGTCGCAAAAAATATAATTAATTTCTCCTTCGCTCTTGTTTTCCGAAACTATTACAGCACTTAACCAAGTAGCTATCGCCTCTTCGTTATCTAAAGTAAAATCGGATTCGTAATTAAAATTGATCATTTGTTGTTGAAATATACTTGAACTTTTTGATTAAAATTCGAGCGCAAAGGTAGCGATTGTCTATTTAATATTTCGATGCTATTCAAATAATCTGAAAGCACCTTTGGCAATGGACTCGCTTGGTTAGAAAAACTCTTCGTATTAGTCTCGGATTGACGTTTAGGATCTTCCCCTTGCAGACGAATTGCAGTATCTAATTTTAAAAGTTCCTGTTTGATATTATTGATTTTTTGAATCGTTTCGTTGGAAAAACCTTTGTTTAATAATTGCTTTTCCAGTAGCTTCATTTGCTCCAATGCGTTTTGCCCATTGTTGCCTAAGCCCTTTTTATTCAATTCTTCTTGAAGCGCTTCACGCAATTGTTTTTGCTCTTTGTAAATATCCATTATAGCTTTGGCATCTCCTTCTCCATTTTCTCCACCTTCTCCTCCTTGTTCTTTTCCAGATTGAGAACCTTTTTCCTTAGTGCTATCTCCCGGTTTCTTTCCTTCTCCTGGTTTCTTTCCTTTCTCCATTCCCTGTTTCATCTTATCTCCAAGCTCCCCTTGCTTTTTGATGATATCCGGTAATTGCATTCCTGACCCTTTACCAGGTTTTGGTTTACCACCACTACTGCCAGACATTTGCATTTGCATGCTATTAAGAGAATCACTTAATAAATCGGCTAGTTTATTAGCAGAAGATAACGCATATTGTTGTTGAGACAAACCTCTTTGAATTTGTGAATCAGATAAACTTTCAATAGATTTATCAATATTGTACTGTACATTGGCCACCTCTTTGGTAACCGCTTCGGCAATTTTAGGTTGGCGCAAGGACAAAGCGAAAAGGCTATCATCTACATGCTTGAACTCAATTTTTAAATTTTGCTGACTTTTAATATACTTGTTGAAAGATGGAGAACCCAATTTAATTGTTTTAAATTGGTTCATTACATCCTCTTGGGAAAAAGAATAGGTCAATAGATTATCCAATATTTGACGCAACATTTTTACATCTTCTTCTATCTGATCTTTGTTCGATTCTTCCATTGCCTGCTCCATAGCTTTAGACATTTCCTTCATCTTTTTGGAAGCGCTTTTTTGACTCGGTTTGGCTTTTGATTTGTTGTTTTTTTGTAAATCTTCAGCCGCTTTGTTTAAATCTTCTTTGATGCTTTTTTCCTTTTCAGCATCATTCGGAATATCCATCGGTGCTTTTAATTCGTTATTTTCCTTTTCTAATTTATCAAGTTCAGCTTGTATTTTATCAAACTCATCATTGAGTTTCTTCTGTTCTGCTGTAGAATTCTCTTTTTCATTATCCGATAATTTATCTTCTTTTTGAGATAACTTATCTAATTTATCCGCTATTTGTTCAGCCTTTTTTTCGACATAATACCGCTTCGTCAGTTCGACTAATTGTGCTAAATTCTTATTTTGACTTTTACTTTTCTCTTTAAATTTTTCTAACTTCTCGGTAAAATCTTCATCATTAATTTTATTGTTTAGCTCATTAAGCTCATCTAATAATTTCTTGTTTTTATCTAATTCCTTTTCCGTGTTCTCTAATCTTTTTTGCAACAATTCTTTGTTTTCATCTTTTTGCTGCGGATTAGATTTATCTAAATTGTTCTTCATTTTATTGGCAAACTCCTTCATCAATTCATTTTGCTGCTTTTGCTGTTTGATGAAATCATTCACTTTTTGACGGTCTTTAAAATCTAAAGAGGCTTTTTCTTTGCTGGCTTTCTGAAGTTTTTCCATTTCAGAAAACTGTTTATCCTGTTTAGACAATGTTTTTTGCAAACTGTTGATGTCATTATTTTGCTCTTGAAAAACTTGATTTTGTTTTTCCTCATCCGAAAGTACACGGTTTGAAAACACAGAAGAACGGGTGCTTTTGAAATGATGAATCGCATCGTTATCGAAAACCTCGAAATAGAAATCATAGGTTACCCCTTTTACCAAATCAAGGTTACTCGGAAAATCAAAAACAAATTGATCAAATGTATCCTTCTTAACTGCTATCGTTCCACGTTTGGCATTAAGTGGTTTTCCGCTTTCATAGTAAACGATCTGTAACTTATATAAACCGTAATCATCCGATAATTGTCCCACAAAATAGGTGTTCCCTACCCTTAAACTATCGGGTACTTTGGCAACATTGATGGTAGGAAACTGATCTTTGACAATATTGAGCTGATAATCTAACTTTTCGAAGTTTTTTACTTCAGAATTAGATGTAATAATTTGATATTCTGTGTTTTGAGTAATATTTTTTGATAAATTGAAGGTATTATCCGTTTTAGAGAAAGGAAATTCATGAGAACCTACTTTCCAAACTACATTTTGAGTATAATTGGTATTCATAACCCAAGTAACTTGTGTGCCTTCTGGAATTATAGCATTCCCTGATCCTTTGATAATCGTATTTTTTAGATTCAGATACGAAGGATAAACGAACTTCATTTCGAAATTGGCAATAGTAGGAACAGCAATTACTTTCAATTCATAATTAGAAGAGAAAACTGTATTGGCTTCAAGATGGAAAGCAACATTAGAAGAAGGCTTCACAATTTTGAATTGAAACTCTCCGGGACGAATGGTTTCTAAAAAATAACTTTCATCTCCAATAAAGATCATCACATTTTCTGGAACAATCGAACCTTCTGATTTTATATGCAACACAAAATCTTTGCCTTGTTCGGTAACCAAATTGGCATTCAATACAACAAATTTAAAAGGTGCTGGAGGTGCAAATGCGGCATTGAAATGCACTACCCTATTCAAACTTTGAGAAATGACACTGCTATTACCTGATAAAAAGAAGAACAATAAAAACAAAATTGGGATAATGGCTAAGGGTAAAAACTTCCTGTTTTTATTAAAATCAATTGCTTTACCAAACGGAATTGGATTAAGAGCGTTTGCTTTTTGTTCGATGGAAGCCAACAATAATTCTGAATTATAAGCAGACCTATCAGAATTAGAAAGTTGAAGATAATTCGTTAGAGTATCATTCACTTCCGAAAAATGGTTTCCTATAATCAAAGAAGCTTGTTTATAATCAATCCCTTTTTGGAATTTTAAAATTTTAAAAACTGGGAAAAGTATAAATCTAAGCAACAAGAAAGCTTCGACAGTGATAAAAAACCAAAACAAAAATGACCTTCCTTGTGGTTGTAACCAAAGGAAATACTCTATAAAAAGAGTAAACAAAAAATAAATTAATCCTAAACCAACGAAAAATATAATACCCCGGATTAACTCATTGGTGTAATACTTCTTGATAAAAGCTTCTAATTTTTGATGTATCGAATTTGATTTTTCCAAAATTATCGTATTGATTTAATAACCAATA
Source organism: Flavobacterium laiguense (assembly GCF_003097655.1). Classification (GTDB taxonomy): domain Bacteria; phylum Bacteroidota; class Bacteroidia; order Flavobacteriales; family Flavobacteriaceae; genus Flavobacterium; species Flavobacterium laiguense. The sequence goes on along the minus strand of NZ_QCZH01000001.1, from coordinate 388,419 downwards.
AAAGTAATAATTTTAATGGGTATTAAAATGTAAAAAAAACATAATATTCTACATACCAAGAATCCCTAATTGAGTATAACAAATGGACTGTTTGAAAATTGTATATTTGCAAAAAATTTAAGCAATGTCTAAACCAGTTCGCGTGCGTTTTGCACCAAGTCCAACAGGACCATTACATATTGGCGGAGTACGTACCGCATTATTCAATTATTTGTTTGCCAAAAAAAATGGAGGTGCTTTTTATTTAAGAATAGAAGATACCGATCAAAATAGATTTGTTCCAGGTGCTGAAGAATATATCATGGAAGCCTTAGAATGGTTGGGAATTGCTCCCGAAGAAACCGTTGGAAAAAACGAAAAATTTGGACCGTACAGACAAAGCGAAAGAAAGCATTTGTACAAACAGTATGCCGATATGTTAATCGAATCCGGTAATGCTTATTATGCTTTTGACACTGCCGAATCACTGGATGCCCATAGAAAACAACATGAAGAAGAAGGAAAAACGTTTATCTACAATCATCATAATCGCGAAAAACTAGATACTTCATTAGTGATTTCTGCAGCCGAAACGGAAAAAAGAATCGCCAATAACGAAGATTATGTGATCCGTTTCAAAACACCAGTAGAAGAAACTTTGCATTTACAAGACATCATCCGTGGGGAAGTTCAGTTTCAAACTGGTCTTTTAGATGATAAAGTATTGTTTAAAAGTGATGGAATGCCAACATATCATTTGGCTAATATAGTAGATGACCATTTGATGGAAACCACACACGTAATTCGTGGAGAAGAATGGTTACCGTCAATGCCATTACACGTAATGTTATATAGAGCTTTTGGTTGGGATGCTCCCCAATTTGCACATTTACCATTAATTTTAAAACCTATTGGAAATGGTAAATTGTCAAAAAGAGATGGAGATAAAATGGGATTCCCAGTATTTCCGTTAGAATGGAAAACTGAAGAAGGTGTTTCATCTGGTTACAGAGAGAAAGGATTTTTTCCAGAAACAGTTATCAACTTCCTTGCCTTATTGGGTTGGAATGACGGAACCGAGAAAGAACTTTTTTCATTAGAAGAACTGACAGCTGCATTTGATTTAAAAAGAGTGCATAAATCAGGAGCCAAATTTGATCCAGAAAAAAACAAATGGTTCAATCACCAATATTTATTAAAACAAGATAATCCAATTTTAGCAGATACCTTTGCTCCTATTTTAATTGAAAAAGGGATTGATATTTCAAAATTTGATTTGACTAGAATCGTTTCCTTGATAAAAGACAGAGCACATTTTGTTTCGGAGTTTTGGGAAATGAGTGATTTCTTTTTTGTGGCTCCAACAACTTATGATGAAAAAGCATCTAAGAATTGGAAGGAAGAAACTCCTGCTTTGATGCAAGAATTGATTTCGGTAGTAGAAGAAATAACCGATTTTACTTCAATGAATATTGAAACTATCGTAAAAGATTGGATGACAAAAAACGAAATTGGAATGGGCAAAGTAATGCAACCGTTTCGATTGAGTTTGGTTGGAGCGCTCAAAGGCCCTCACCTATTTGATATTGTTGAAGTAATTGGAAAAGAAGAAACCATTTCCAGAATTCAAAAAGCAATAGCAACTCTATAAAAAGTAAAAAGCTCCCAAATGATTGGGAGCTTTTTTTTGTAACTTTAAAAATATTCTTACGTACAATATTAACTAACTAAAAAGTAAAAGCTATGAACATTCCATTAATTATTTTTATAATCTTAGGATTATTTATTTTTCTATCGTCCTTTTTTACAGTGAAACAACAAAGTAGTTTTATAATCGAACGTTTTGGGAAATTTCACAGCATTAGACAATCTGGTTTACAATTAAAAATTCCGATGATTGATCGAATTGCGGGACGTGTAAACCTCAAAATTCAACAGTTGGATGTCATTATTGAAACCAAAACCAAAGACAATGTGTTTGTAAAACTAAAAGTTTCGGTTCAATTTATGGTGGTAAAAGAAACCGTATATGATGCTTTCTATAAACTGGAATATCCACACGATCAAATCACATCTTATGTATTTGATGTGGTTCGTGCCGAAGTTCCGAAACTAAAACTAGATGATGTTTTTGAAAGAAAAGACGATATTGCCATTGCCGTAAAAAGAGAATTGAATGAAGCAATGACAACTTATGGATACACGATTATCAACACATTAGTAACCGATATTGATCCAGATATTCAGGTAAAAAATGCCATGAACAGAATCAATGCCGCAGATAGAGAGAAAACAGTGGCCGAATTTGAAGCCGAAGCATCTAGAATAAGAATCGTTGCTAAAGCCAAAGCTGAGGCAGAAAGCAAACGTTTACAAGGACAAGGAATTGCTGATCAGAGAAGGGAAATCGCAAGAGGATTGGTAGAAAGTGTAGATATTTTGAATAAAGTGGGTATCAATTCACAAGAAGCTTCGGCATTGATTGTAGTTACTCAACATTATGATACTCTGCAAGCCATTGGTGCAGATGCAAATTCTAATTTAATTTTGTTACCCAATTCTCCACAAGCAGGAAGCGATATGCTGAATAATATGGTGGCATCTTTCTCTGCATCGAACCAAGTGGGAGAAATGATGAAGAGAAACAAACCAAAAGTAAAAAATAAACCAGAGGATCATTATACAACTCCTCCACCAACAACAAAACTGGAACTACCTGATTCAGAATTACCAAAATCAGAAGAATAATCTAACTGAATACCATAAAAAAAGAGGCTTAATCGCCTCTTTTTCTATTTACGAAATAACTAATGATATATGGAACTACCGATTTTAAGATAGATAGGTACGAATTAGAAATTATACTTTTAAAAGAATCAAAAAACCCATTAATAATATTTTCTGTAGTAATTGCTTCTTTGGTTTTCTGAATGCTCAAAACAAGTTTTTGATAACTGATCTCTTTTTCTAATTTTAAAATTTCTAAATCAGAATCAATTTCGGCATATGATGTATATTTTTTGGCCCCCATAATTAGTCGTTAAAAAAGATTTCTGAAAATTTCCCTAAAATTGGCCCTTCAATTACTTTGTCTTTAATTAAAAATAAAAGGCTTGTTGTGAGTAAATATAAACCTCCTACAATTAGAAAACCAATAGCATAACTATCAAAATATGCACCAATCGCCAAAGCGGCTGCAACAGAGCCAAATAATAAAACCATACAGAAACACAACAAAATTAAAGTAAACTTTAAAATCATAGTGGTTGATTTCATCGCAACTTTAAAACCCCATAATTTATAATAGGAAATAGTACTTTCAAGATACACTTGAACTTGTTCTTGAACCTTATCCGTATTTTCTTTTATATCGACAAATGGCATAGACGCAATATTTTATTTTTGAAATTTAGCGTTTTTTAATTTAAGATCCGCTAATTTATTTTCTAAAAAAGAAATGACATCTTCTGTTTTATGACTTAGAGAAGAAACTATATTATCATAATTTCCATCAATATCATCTTTGGCAATTACTATTTTACTTTTAATGCTTTCAGACACATCATGCAATTTATCTTGAAGATTGTGTTTGGCATCATCAAAACCATCTTTTAATTTTTCTCTAGTTTTAGATCCTTTATCAGGTGCAAACAAAATTCCTACTCCTGCACCGATCGCTGCACCAACTAAAATGGCCACTATTGTATTTCCAGTACTATTTGACATATGATTAAAATTTAAAAGTTTACTATTTATAAAAATACAACTTTATTAACAAACCTATGTTAACAAGCCGTTAAAGTGTCCTACATTAGGCTAAAAAACTAAATAAAGAGTTTTTTTTAATCAAAAACTAAAAAACACCTATCAGTATAGAAACTAAATAAAAATGGATTAAAACAAAGGTATGAAAGTCAGTTTTAATCAAAAATAACTATTAAAATAGAATTTTAATATACAAAATCAATTATAAATATAAATTATTAATAAATAAATTTAATAGTAAAAATTGATATTAAAATAAAATGTGTGCGATTTCTAAAAAAGGATAAAAAATAGACTTAAAAGTAAAAAAACAACTCTTTTTTAAGTTAAAATTGAAATTAAAACTCCTAACGAATCAAAATATAGAAAATATAAATTGATATTAACAAAATTAAAAAATGTCTTAAAATCAATTTATGAAGGTTGATTTTAATAAATAAAATTTATAAATTTTTATTTATTAATCATTATTCTATATAATAAAAAAAGCGCCTTATAAAAAGCGCTTTTAATTGATAATATCTATAATTAGGTTTTATATAGAATTTAGAACTTCTAATACTTTCTCATTTTTTTCTGAACTTCTTAAATCTGAAATTTGAGATTCGAAAACAGAAAAATTAATTAAATCTTTTTTAATGTTTAATAATACAAAAATACGAACCGTTGCCAATTGACTTTTTAATGACATCATATATAATTTATGCGCTACTTCTTGTTCAATGTCATTAGCGGTAACTTTATCAGAAAAATGCAAAATTAAATTAGCAAACAATAGTGAGTTATTATCATTCTTAACATTTTTGACAATAGTTTGACAAAGTAAACTGAAATTATCAATAGATTTGATGTTATCAACAATAGAATTTAAAAGAATTTGAGCGTTGTTATCCTCCTTTTCTTTTACATATTTATTGATTTCTTTTTGGGTGTTCATCAAAAGATTTGCTTCTTTTTTATCCTTTTCTTCCCAAGCATCCTTAAGTCCAACAGTTTTGTTAAACACTAATTTTGAATCAGTTGCTTCTTTATCAACAACAAAATAACCCAAACGTTGAAACTGAAAATGGTCTCCACTTTTAGCAGCTGATAAGCTTGGTTCTACAAAACCTTTTACGATTTGTAAAGAAGATTTGTTCATAAACTCTAAAAAGCTCTTCTCTTTATGACTGTCTGGAGCTTCATCAATAAACAAACGATCGTACAAACGAACTTCGGCTTCAACAGCAGTTTTTACAGCAACCCAATGCAAGGTTCCAGCCACTTTTCTTTGACTGGCTTCACTCCCACTTCCACTTCTGGAATCTTCATCATACGTTACTTGAATTTCGGTAATAACTCCGTTAGCATCTTTAGTAACACTCTCTCCTTTAATGATATAACCATTTTTAAGACGTACTTCATTTCCAATACTCAAACGGAAAAACTTAGCTGGAGCAACTTCAAGGAAATCGTCTCTTTCTATGTATAATTCACGGGAAAAAGGTACTTTTCTATAACCAGCTGATTCATCTTCTTGGTTGTTTTCTGCTTCAAGCCACTCCTCTACTCCTTCTGGATAATTGGTAATCAAAACTTTAACAGGATCTAAAACAGCCATAACTCTTGGAGCTGTTTTATTTAAATCTTCTCTTAAACAGAAATCTAAAAGCGAAACATCTATAATGTTTTCTCGTTTGGCAACCCCTATCACATCACAAAACTTACGGATAGCAGCTGCAGTATAACCACGTCTTCTTAGTCCGGAAATAGTTGGCATTCTAGGATCATCCCAACCTTTTACTATATTTTCCTGAACCAATTGCAAGAGCTTACGCTTACTCATAACGGTATAATTCAAATTCAAACGAGCAAACTCATGTTGATGAGGACGCACTTTGTTTTCATCATAAATTTGATCCAAAAACCAATTGTATAATTCACGATGCATCACAAATTCAAGCGTACAAATAGAATGCGAAATTTGTTCTACATAATCGCTTTCTCCATGCGCATAATCATACATAGGATAAATATTCCATTCATTTCCTGTACGGTGATGATGACGGTGCAATATCCTGTACATCAATGGATCACGCATCAACATATTAGTCGATGTCATATCAATTTTGGCACGTAAAACATGACTACCTTCTGGAAAATCACCGTTTTTCATTCCTTCAAAAAGCGTTAAATTTTCTTCAATTGAACGATTTCTATAAGGACCATCTACACCTGGTTGCGTTGGAGTTCCTTTTTGAATTGCCATTTCTTCAGAAGATTGACTGTCAACATAAGCTTTACCATTTTTGATCATAGCAACAGCCCATTCATATAATTGTTGAAAATAATCAGACGAATACAATTCTTCAGACCAATTAAAACCCAACCATTTCAAATCTTCTTTGATGGCATCTACATATTCCTGCTCTTCTTTGGCTGGATTCGTATCATCAAAACGCAAATTTACCGGCGCATTGTATTTTAGACCCAAACCAAAATTAAGACAGATCGATTTGGCATGACCAATGTGTAAATATCCATTAGGTTCTGGTGGAAAACGAAAGCGTAGTTTATCCTGTGGAAAACCGCTTGTTAAACTGTCTTCTATAATTTGTTCAATAAAATGAAGTGATTTCTCTTCTGATGCCATTTGTAAATAATTTTAGCAAAGATAAAAAATAGATGACAGATAATAGAGAATAAGATAATAGACTTTAAAGAAAAAACAGTTGTCAATTTTTAATATATTTGTATAAATACTTTCTTTTTTGAAATGAAAAAGAAGTTATTCTCAATGTTAAAAACAAAGAAAATGGGAACAATAAAATTAAAAAATATCAGAACGTATTCTTACCACGGTTGCTTAATCGAGGAAGGTAAAATTGGGTCTGACTATAGTGTAGATTTAGAAATAAGAGCCAATTTGAAACAATCTGCCGAATCGGATAATCTGAAGGATACGGTAGATTATGTACATTTAAATCAAATTGTGGTAGAAGAAATGGCTATTCGATCTAATTTATTGGAGCATGTTACCAAAAGAATAATAGTAAGAGCATTGGCAGAGATAGAAGCCATATCAAAAATAAAAGTAGCGGTGTCTAAAATAAATCCTCCTATAGGCGGTGATGTCGAAGCGGTTACCGTAGAAATGGAAGAAGAGCGCTATTTCAAATTATAAGAATTAATAGAAAAATAGAAAAAAGTTAAGATTAAACTTTTAAACTTTAAAATTTTAAACTACTTTTGCCATCCGTTCAACTATGGCGTCGTGGCCGAGCGGCTAGGCTGGGCTCTGCAAAAGCTCCTACTCCGGTTCGAATCCGGACGATGCCTCAAGAAGAGATACAGAAATGTATCTCTTTTTTTTATGCTTAATTTTTTTAAAATATGAATTAAAGTTTAAGTTCGAATCTAGATCTTATTCTATAAAAATTAAAAAAAATAGCTAGTGTGATTGCTTCGTTCCTCGCAAAGACTTAACTGACATCTTTGTTTAAAACGAAACAATCACACTAAAATGGGCTAATTATTAGTATAAAAAAAGAGACTAGTTACAGTCTCTTTTTTATAAATTTTGATACAAAAATATTAATCTATTTTTTCAAAAGCATTTTTTACCATTTGCTTTTCTTCTGGAAACCAACCTTGAAAAATTAGAACCAGTCCAAAAATCATCAAGACAACACTTATACCTCTTTTAATTTTATAGATATTGGTTGGTGTCATTTTGTGTTTTAATTGCTTGGCTAAAGCTATTTTGATGCAATCTATACCTAAATAAGTAACAATAACCGATATGAAAAACGTAAATACTCTCGAAGTTTCCATTTCTAATTTTGGACCCACAGAAATAATTACTGCCAACCAAAAACCAAGAACACCAATATTAATAATGTTTAGAAAAAAACCTTTTAGAAAAAGACCTAAATAATTCTTCTTTATAATCTCGTTATCGATTGTTTTCGTATTGATTTTTTTCTCTTTTTTAGTTCCTAAAAAAGAAACAAAACCATAAGCCATCATGATAAAACCTCCGAAAATAAATAACGAAGAATTGTCATTTAAACTTTGAATAAGCCTGTAACTACCTAAATAGGCAATTACTATAAAAAAAACATCTCCTAAAACAACCCCTAAATCAAAAACTAAAGCGGCTCTAAATCCTTTGATAATACTTGTTTCAAGTAAAATAAAAAAAACAGGACCAATCATAAAACTCAATAAAACTCCCCAAGGAATTCCAGTTAAAATATCGTTTATCATTAAAAAATGACTTTAAAAATTTATAAATTATTTATTACTTTTCAATAATACTCCCACCCATGAGAGTTTCTTGATTAATTTGTTTTGGTTTACCATAAATAACTACAGTTCCACCAGCTTTTACTTTGGCATCAACAAGTGTGCTTGCTTTTACTTCGGCATTTCCACCAGCAGAAACACTCACTGTCGTTTGCGAAGTTTCTAAATCGCTTGCTTTTAAAATACCTCCAGAATTGATAGAAACCGATTGAGTGATGGCTTTACCCGATAAATTAATAATACCGCCAGAATACGCTTTAATTGACGTTTTATCCACATCTAATACAGCTGTAATCCTAGCCCCTTCTTGAGTACCTAAATCCAAAGTGGTTTGTTTGAAAGTGTCCGCACAAGTTACAGTACTGCCTTCATTGGCATCAATACTTTGGATTTTCTTGAAATATAATGTCACTTTTATTACATCACCAGACATGGTTTTAGTCAAAGGCATTCTTATTTTTAAAAGTCCATTTTTATTAACCACTTCAACATCTCTTTGATTGGTTCCCGTGATAACTGCTTTATTTTCATTCGATGCTATCAAAGTAACATTCAGTTTATCAAATACTTTTATATCATCAAAATCCTTGAGATCTATTGTGGTTTGGGCAAAAGTCAATTGTGTCAAGAATACAAAACCTAATAAAATTGTCTTTTTCATTTGAAAAAATTTAATTGTTAATATATTTAATTATTCACTACTCAAAAATTAAGAAGCTAAGATACTAAGTAACTGAGTTTCTAAGATTATATAATTCTCATTTTCAAATCTTAGAAACTTAGTTACTCAGAAGCTTAAAAACTTTAAAAAAAATCTTACTCGTTTCTTTTTACAAAATTAAAATCCAATTGTTTCTTTACCAAATCGGCATTTTTTACTTTTACGTAAATCTCATCGCCCAGTTGCAATAATCGCTCAGAATTGGCACCTACCAAGGCATATTGTTTTTCATCGAAAGTGTAATAATCATCTTTTATATCACGGGTTCTCACCATTCCTTCGCACTTATTTTCAATAATTTCAACATAAATACCCCATTCAGTTACTCCAGAAATAACACCAAGGAATTCCTGATCATTATGGTTTTGCATGTATTTAACCTGCATGTATTTTATAGAATCCCTTTCGGCATTGGTCGCTAATCCTTCCATTGTTGAAGAATGCAAACATTTCGTTTCATACGTATCTTCATCAACCGATTTTCCACCATCCAAATAAAACTGCAACAAACGATGTACCATAACATCCGGGTAACGGCGAATTGGCGAAGTAAAATGAGAATAATAATCAAAAGCTAATCCGTAATGACCAATATTATCCGTAGAATATTTGGCTTTACTCATGGATCGAATGGCTAAAGTATCAATTAAATTTTGCTCTTTTTTTCCATTAACATCTTCCATTAATTTATTCAAGGCTTGAGAGATGGAACCTTGTTTGAAATCAATTTTATAACCGAACTTAGCAATTACAGCTTGCATCGCAAAAAGTTTGTCTTCATTGGGTTCATCGTGAATTCTATAAACGAAAGTTTTCTTTTGTTTTCCAATGAATTCTGCTACTTTTCTATTTGCCAAAAGCATGAATTCTTCAATTAAATGATTGGCATCTTTTGCTACTTTAAAATATACTCCTTCTGGTTCACCATCTTTATCCAAGTTGAATTTTACTTCTACTTTATCAAAAGAAATTGCCCCTTCGTTCATTCTGTTTCTTCTAAAAATCTTGGCTAATTCATCCATTTTTAGCGTTGCAGCCACAATTGCATCTGAAACTACATACGAACTTCCTGTAATGGAAATTTCGGTTGGAATGGTGTTATCCTTTGTTTCAATGATGTATTGCGCTTCTTCATAAGCAAAACGCTGATCAGAGAAGATTACGGTTCTACCAAACCATTGATTCACCACTTGACATTTTTCGGTAATTTCAAATATGGCAGAAAAGGTATATTTTTCTTCTTGAGGTCTTAAAGAGCAAGCGAAATTAGAAAGTACTTCCGGTAACATTGGTACTACCCTATCTACCAAATAAACGGATGTTGCTCTTTGATAGGCTTCATCATCCAGGATAGTTCCTTCTTCTAGATAATGCGAAACATCTGCAATGTGAACACCTATTTCATAGTTTCCATTTTCTAGTTGTTTGAAAGACAATGCATCATCAAAATCTTTAGCATCTTTCGGGTCAATTGTGAAAGTCAACGTATCTCGCATATCACGACGTTTGGCTATTTCACTTTCTTCAATCGAAGTATCTATTTTTTGGGCATAGGTTTCAATTTCAATAGGAAACTCAGCAGGCAAGCCATATTCAGCTAAAATTGCATGAATTTCAGTATCGTGTTCACCTGGTTTTCCAAGTACTTTCACTACTTTTCCAAAAGGACTATCAGCTCTTGAAGGCCAATCTTCGATATGAACCAAAACTACATCTCCTTGCTCGGCCTCCCCTATTTTATCCTTTGGAATAAAAATATCGGTGTACATTTTGGGATTGGCTGTTGAAACAAAAGAGAAATTCTTTTGAATATCAATTACCCCAACAAAGTCGGTTTTGTATCTTTCTATAACTTCAATTACTTCTCCTTCAGCTCTTTTACCACTTCTTTTATTATAAACATACACTTTTACGGTATCTTTATCTAAAGCGTGATTCAAATTATTCGACGGAATAAAAACATCTTCTTCAAATTCTGGACAAACAAAATAAGCCGTTTTACGACCTGTCATATCAATCTTGCCTTCGTAATACTCTTTACTGGCAGCTTTTATTAAATATTTCCCGGGTTCTGATTCGATAATTTTCTTGGAAGCAGCCAGAATTTTTAAATCTTTTATAATTTGATTGCGACTTTGGGTATCGTCTAATTCTAATTTGGCTCCTATTTGCTTATAATTAAAGGCTTTATTGGCACTTTGCGATAATATTTTTATAATTTTATCTGAGAAATCTTTCTCTTTTTTTATCGGCTTTCTTAATCTTTTACTCATATATCTTTTTCTTAAAAGTCTAAAATTACAAAATAGTATCCACTATTCCGTAATATCAGTACAGTTTTAAACTAATAATAACTTTACTACATTTATAAAAAAATGAAAATGAAAGACTTTAAAACGATTGCTGTTTTTAATTATTCTTCCTAAAAAGTATTTAAATTTTGGTTGTCATCCCGATAGCTATCGGGACACTTTTTTATTTTATAGAAAAAAAATTATTTTTTTGATGTGGGTTTCGCATGAAATTGTGGTTCTTAAACATATTTTGGATCAAGAAGGAATTTATTATTTTTTCGAAAATGAAAACATAGTATCCATTGATCCTTTGGCAACATTTGCTTTTGGCTAAATCAAACTAAAAATACACCTAAACGATTTAGAACAAGTTCAAGAAATACTAGACAATTTGAATTCCAAACTTTCAATCGTTTAAAAGAATTCAAAAATCAATTTCATTTTTTTTGTTTTAAAATTTCAAAGTTGTCAACATATATTAAATACAACAAAAAGAAAATTTAAATTTAAATTATTTATTTATGGTTATTATAGCTTGTTAATAGTTGCTATAAATTTCTAAAAAAATGTATTGAAATGAAGTTTTGTCACTTTATCTTGAGTTATCAACATAGTTATTTATACGTAAATATTTAGTTTTTAAGGCTTTTTCAAGTTTAGTTAACAACTGTTAACAATTCAAAAATTATATAAATTGTAAATAAGTGATTTCTGTTTTTTTGTTGAAAAACCAATTTTGAGTATTGATAACTTTTCTAAAAATTCAGTAAACTAAATTAGGATTTCTAAAGTGGGTTTTGGATTACTTATTTTATTCTATTTTCCAAAAAAAACTTCTAATATTCTATCTCAAGTTATGAACATTTTTAGTTAACATAACGTTAACTGAATATCAAGTAGTTAGGTTTTGCTATTAACAATTCAAAAAATTAACATTTAAATTGTAAACTATGCATTGATTTACAGTCTTTTGTAAAACAGTTGTTTTGTTAATAAGTAGCTTATTTTCAGAAATTCAGACAGTTACATTTTAGTTTTAAAAGGTTTCGATTATTCTATTGCTTTAGTTAAAAATTGAAGTGAAAATTAAATAGTAGTATCATATCTAGATTACTTTGGCTAAATTTGCAATTCAAAAACAAAACACACAAAGAAATGAAAATCTCCATAGGAAATGACCACGCAGGCCCAGATTATAAAAAAGCAATTGTTGCTATGCTTGAAGCAAAGGGACATGAGGTAACTAATTACGGAACAGATTCTGTAGACAGTGTTGATTATCCAGATTTTGCGCATCCTGTTGCTACAGATGTTTCTGAAGGAAAAGCTGATTTTGGAATTGTTGTTTGCGGAAGCGGTAACGGAATTGCGATGACAGTAAATAAATACCCAAAAGTTCGCGCCGGTCTTTGTTGGATGAAAGAAATAGCGGTTTTAACTCGTTTGCATAATGATGCAAATATTATAAGTATTCCGGCACGTTTTACTTCTATTCCACAAGCTGTAGAAATTGTTGAAGCTTTTTTGGCTACAGAATTTGAAGGTGGAAGGCACCAAAATAGAGTGGATAAAATAGCTTGTCAATAAGAACATTTTAGCATTTCTATTGACTTAATTTATATGAATTCAGTCAGTGAGTTAGTTGAATTTATAGTAATTCAGTTGGCACATTGACTGGATTACTTTTTTATAGTGTTAACATGTCGAAATAAAATAATCCAAAAACAATTAAAATTTGGAGGACAACAATTCCTGAAAACTTCCATAGATAGCTTGTTTTGGAAGTTTTATGTCTAAAAACCGACATCGCAAGCGATGATCCAATGGTTCCACCCAAGGCGACCCAAGTCAAAAGTGCTTTTTCGGAAATCCTTTTTTTGTTTTTTACAGCCGAATATTTGTCATAACCAATTACAATAAAGGCTATAAAATTAACAAGCAAAAATAAGTATAAAAGTGTTGTCATTGGTATAAAAATAAGAGTCAAAGATAGTAGAAGTTTATTATTTTTCTTATATTCAAAGTCTTTATTTAAGCCTTAAAAATGTATAAATTATGAGCCCAATTAAATTATTTGAACAGAAAAAAGTACGAAGTCATTACGATGCTGAACAAGAAATTTGGTATTTTTCGGTTATCGATGTAATTGAAATTTTGACAGGAAGTACCATACCTAAAAGATATTGGACGGATTTAAAAAAGAAGCTTACTAAAGAAGGAAGTCAGTTGTACGAAGAAATCGTACAACTGAAATTTGAGTCATCTGATGGAAAAAAATATAACACAGATTGTTTGGATTCTCAAAAATTATTACGACTTATCCAATCGATTCCTTCTCCAAAAGCGGAACCTTTCAAACAATGGTTGGCCAAAGTGGGTTATGAACGAATGCAAGAATTGGCAGATCCCGCTCAAAGCTTAGATCGTGCCCGTGAAAATTGGCAAAAATTGGGACGAAGCGAAAAATGGATTCAGCAACGAATGACGGGGCAGGAGACACGCAATAAATTGACTGATTATTGGAAAGACAGCGGAGTTGAAAAACCTGACGAGTTTGCTTTATTGACCAATATCATTCATCAAGAATGGACAGGATTGTCGGTAAAAAAACACAAAGAAGTTAAGGGTTTGGAAACTCAAAATTTAAGAGATCACATGAGTGAGGCCGAATTGATTTTTACTGCATTAGCCGAACTTTCCACCAGACAAATAGCCGAGAGTGATCAAGCCAAAGGACTCATTGAAAATGCAAAAGCGAGCAAAAAAGGAGGAGCCATTGCCAAAAATGCCCGTATTGCGCTGGAAGACAAAACCGGAAAAAGTGTAGTTACTGGGGAGAATTTTTTACCACCAGCAAAAAAAGAATTAAACGAATAGAAATGTATTCCTTTTTCTATTTTTACAGCATAAAAAATTACAACATAAAAAATGACCAACTTACAATTCATTTCAAAATATGTTGCCACAGCAACGATCAACATTCAAAATACCGTTCAATTATTACAGGAAGACTGTACGATTCCGTTTATATCTCGTTATCGAAAAGATAAAACAGGAAATCTCGATGAAGTTTTTATTGAGAATATTGCCAAGTTTCAAAAAGAGTATGAAGTTATTGTAAAACGCAAAGAAGCGATTTTAAAATCGATTATGGAGCAAGGAGCCATGAACGAGGGTTTATTTGCGAAAATTGATAAAAGTTTTGATTTACAGGAATTGGAAGATTTTTATCTGCCCTATAAAAAGAAAAAAAGAACCAAAGCCGATGTGGCTCGTGAAAACGGTTTGGAGCCTTTAGCCAAGATAATTATGGCGCAAAGCAAGGATGATGTTGATTTTCTAGCGACTCAATATCTGAATGAAAATGTGATCAATGAAGAAGCAGCGCTGCAAGGTGCAAGAGATATTATTGCGGAATGGATCAATGAAAACATTTACGTTAGAAAGCAACTGAGAAGATTGTTTGAACGTAAAGCGACTATAACCACAAAGGTCGTTAAATCGAAAAAAGAGGAGGAAGGCGCCCAAAAATTCAATCAGTATTTTGAATGGGCGGAACCGTTGACCAAAGCGCCATCGCATCGATTACTGGCCATTATGCGTGCCGAAAACGAAGGTTTCATCAAGTTCAAAGTTGATGTAGAACTAGATGATGCCTACGATATTATTGACGAATTAATTATAAAAGGAGATAACAATACCACGCCACACATTCAATTGGCGATTGAAGACAGTTACAAACGGTTGTTGAATCCGGCGATTTCGAATGAAGCTTTACAGGAAGCCAAGGCCAAAGCAGATGCGAATTCAATTCAGGTATTTGCGAATAATTTAGGGCAGTTATTACTGGCGCCACCATTAGGAGAAAAACGAATTTTGGCGATAGATCCAGGATTTCGTTCGGGATGTAAAGTGGTTTGTTTGGACGAAAAAGGCGATTTGTTGTATAACGAAACCATTTATCCGCATGCTCCGCAAAAGGAGGAAGCGATGGCCATGAAAAAGATTCGTTCGATGGTCAATGCCTATCAAATTGATGCGATATCGATAGGAAATGGAACGGCTTCTCGTGAAACGGAGTTCTTTATCAAGAAAATTGCTTTTGACAAACCGCTTCAAGTATTCATCGTCTCAGAAGCGGGTGCTTCGGTTTATTCGGCTTCGAAGATTGCGAGAGAGGAGTTTCCTAATTATGATGTTACGGTTCGAGGATCAGTTTCTATTGGGCGTAGATTATCGGATCCTTTGGCTGAATTGGTCAAAATTGATCCCAAAGCGATTGGTGTAGGACAGTACCAACACGATGTGGATCAAAACAAACTCAAAGAGGAACTGGACAATACGGTAATTCGTTGTGTGAACTCGGTGGGAATCAACATCAACACCGCGAGTAAACATTTGTTGAGTTATGTGAGTGGAATAGGAGAGAAGCTGGCCGAAAATATTGTAACCTATCGTTCTGAAAACGGTCCTTTCACAGATAGAAAACAACTGAAGAAAGTTCCTCGTTTGGGAGAAAAAGCCTATCAGCAAGGAGTGGCGTTTATCCGAATTTCGAATGCCAAAAATCCTTTAGACAATTCGGCGGTGCATCCAGAAGCATATTCAATTGTTGAAAAGATGGCCAAAGATTTGAAAGTAACGGTAAATGATTTGATTGCCAACAAAGAAAAAACGGCTTTAATTAAACCAGAAAATTATATTACGCCCGATATTGGAGTTTTAACCTTGAAAGACATTATAAAAGAGTTAGAAAAGCCAGGATTAGACCCAAGAAAAGCAGCAACGGTTTTTGAATTTGACCCGAATGTAAAATCGATAAAAGATGTTAGAACGGGTATGATTTTACCAGGAATTGTGAATAACATTACCAATTTTGGCTGTTTTGTTGATATTGGGGTAAAAGAAAGCGGATTGGTTCATATTTCTCAACTCAAAGCAGGTTTTGTGAGCGATGTCAATGAGGTGGTGAAATTACATCAACACGTTCAGGTAAAAGTCACTGAAGTGGATGAAGATCGAAAACGTATTCAGTTAACAATGGTAATTTAAAACACAAAAAAAAGGCTTTTCGGTATCGAAAAGCCTTTTTTTTATTTTTTTTCTTCTTCTTTTTCTTCTTTCTTATCAGCTGTCTGATCGTCTTTGGCTGCGTTTTTGAACTCTTTAATACCGCTTCCTAAACCTTTCATTAATTCCGGAATTTTTTTACCTCCAAAAAGTAATAAAACAACTGCCAAAATAATAAGGATTTCTGTAACTCCAAATCTTCCCATGATTGAATATTTAATGCCGTAGCAAATTTGTAATGAATCTAATGTGCAAATGTATATAGAATAACTTAATAGGCATTCATTTTGATTCATTTATTTACTTTCGATAGCGTTAAATATTTGATAAAATAGTTTGGGTAGCGATGCAACTACTTAAAATAGGCTAGTGTTGGCAACGCTTTTAATTATTATATTTGTGACTTAAACCCAAAGGATGTCAACGAATCGATTAAAAAGAAAAAAGTTTTTGGATAAATTATTAATCAAAAACCGATTGATAATTTTGAACGAGAATACTTTTGAAGAAATTTTTTCTTTCAAATTAAACATCATGAGTGTTTTTGTTTCCCTTTCATTGGGCGCCATTTTCTTGATTTCGATTACAACGGTTTTGATTGCCTTTACTCCTTTACGAGAATTCATCCCAGGCTATTCATCTTCTCAGCTAAAAAGAGACGCCACAGTTCTAGCATTAAAATCAGATTCCCTATCTTTTGCTTTAAAGAAAAATGAAGCCTATATCAAGTCGATTCAAAAAGTGCTAAATGGCGATTTAGAATACGCTAAATTCAACAAAGACTCAATACTTTCAAGCACTAACGAAGAGCCAGAACCAGTTGATTTATCGCCATCCAAGAAAGAAATGGAATTAAGGGAAAGAGTAGCGCAAGAGGAAAATCCCCTCCCAGCCTCCCCGAAGGGGAGGAGCCGAAACCCTAAAAAATAATCTGGATAGTTTTCGGAATTTAAAAAATAACATTACAATTTTAAAATAAAGTCCAATACAATGTCACTAAAATCGGTTGCAGCAAAACTATTTGCACAAAAAATTTATAAAAAGACACAGGCTTGGGCCAATACTCCTATAGAAACCCAAAAAACTG
Organism: Flavobacterium laiguense; assembly: GCF_003097655.1. Classification (GTDB taxonomy): domain Bacteria; phylum Bacteroidota; class Bacteroidia; order Flavobacteriales; family Flavobacteriaceae; genus Flavobacterium; species Flavobacterium laiguense. The sequence goes on along the minus strand of NZ_QCZH01000001.1, from coordinate 371,216 downwards.
TTTTCTTGAATTTAATACAAGACGCAAAACAGACTCAATTTGGAAAAGACCATCATTTTGAAGAGATAAAGACTTATGAAGATTTTGCAAAGCTAGTTCCAGTTCGCGATTACGAAGACTTAAAACCCTATGTGGATAGAGTTGTAAAAGGGGAGGAGAATATACTTTGGAAAGGCAAACCACTTTATTTTGCCAAAACTTCGGGAACGACTTCGGGTGCGAAATACATTCCGTTGACCAAAGAATCGATGCCGTATCATATTGAAGCGGCCCGAAATGCGATTTTACTTTATATACACGAAACCAAAAAAGCCGATTTTGTAAATGGTAAAATGATTTTCTTGCAAGGAAGCCCTATTCTGGAAGAAAAAAACGGAATAAAACTAGGTCGTTTGTCTGGAATTGTGGCACATTTTGTTCCTAAATATCTGCAAAAAAACCGACTGCCTTCTTGGGAAACCAATTGCATTGAAGATTGGGAAACCAAAGTGAACGCCATTGTCAATGAAACCATAAATGAGGATATGACCGTGATTTCGGGAATTCCGTCTTGGGTGCAAATGTATTTTGAAAAACTGCAGCAAAGAGCCGGAAAGCCTGTTGGGGAGATTTTCAAGAACTTCAATTTGTTTATTTATGGTGGCGTCAATTATGAACCTTATCGTGCTAAATTCGAAAATTTAATAGGTCGAAAAGTAGATAGTATCGAATTATTTCCCGCTTCTGAAGGTTTTTTTGCCTACCAGGATTCTCAAAAAGAAAAGGGAATGTTATTATTGCTGAATGCTGGAATTTTTTACGAATTTATAAAGAGCGAAGAATTTTATACCGAAAATCCAAAACGACATACCATAGGCGAAGTAGACTTGGGAGTGAACTATGTTTTAATTATTTCGACCAATGCGGGACTTTGGGGGTATAATATTGGAGATACCGTTCAGTTTACCTCTTTGAAACCGTATCGTGTTATTGTTTCGGGACGTATTAAACATTACATTTCGGCTTTTGGGGAACATGTTATTGGGAAAGAAGTCGAATGCGCTTTGCAGGAAGCCATGATAGGAACAACGGTGCGAGTAAATGAATTTACCGTAGCCCCACAAATCACACCTACCGAAGGACTGCCTTATCATGAATGGTTTATCGAATTTGAAAATGAACCAGAGAACAGCGACACTTTTGCGGAAGCGCTAGACAATGCCATGCGCAAACAAAACATGTATTATGATGATTTGATAGTAGGGCATGTTTTGAAAAAACTGGTCATTACCAAAGTGACCAAAAACGGTTTTCAAGACTACATGAGATCTATAGGGAAATTGGGAGGACAAAATAAAATTCCAAGATTATCTAATGATAGGAGTATTGTAGCTGTTTTAAAACAAAAATAAAAACAATACATTTGAGCGTTATAAAGTTATAAAAATATGAAATCGCCACTAAAAAGTTGTTTGCGCAAACAATTGAATAATCATCGAACACTGATGAAAATAAAATATTGTGAGATAAACACCGATAAATAAAAAGGCGACACCATATATGACCGCTGACAAATAAAATTTTACATATATGAAAGAGACTAAAAACATATCCAGATCCAGAGCACAAGAATCATCGGCAGCCATTGAAAAAATGTACATCACGATGCGCCATCTTTTTAATAGAGGATTTTATAAACCCATGGGAATTTCCGGTGATACCTTAAGAGAGGCTTTATTGGCCTTAAGACCTGAAATTTATGGAAATATAGCCGAGGAAAAAGTTGAGTTAAACGGTCTTTTATATGTTATAGAACGGTTACCGACAGGAATCGAGGAGTGTCGTTTTATTAATTTAACCTCGGATGAAGGGTATTCCAAATCGCATTTTAAAGCGATAGTTCCACCAAAAAGACGCCGCAATTGCTATCGAATTGACGAAGAACAAATGAATGTGGAAATCACTCGAGGGCGATCAGACATTTATGATATCCTGACCCATTTGACTTTTATTTTCATCGAATCACATAAAATTAAAAACAGGGTTTTACTGGACGATGCTGGCGAAGTATCCCGTGATTGGGTAAAATTGGAACTGGCAGTATCTCAAAGTAAAAAACTAACTCTGATTGAAAAAGAAAAGGCCATTTCTCATGCTGCCAATATTCTAGGGAGAACCTTCGAGGAAGTTTTGGATATTTACGATTCCTTTGGAACCGAATCAGCACCTGACCGCTTTTTGCACGTGATTTATTGGTTGGGGAAACTAGCAATAGAGGAAGTTGTTGACAATAATAAACGAACCATTACATTCAGTCCTATTCTAAGAGAGCGTTTGGGGCATCATATTCATGGCGAGATTTGGGCAACCAACATCAAGGAAGTTTTGAAAGCGAACGAACTTTTGGATAGACCCATTCACGTGATTAGTGCGAATATGCACTCGGTGATGAATTCTATTTTTGCGACTCCCATTTTGAAAACGAAGTTCAAAGACAAATCCGATTTCTTTATCTACGAAGAGTTGAGCAAGTCGGGTGCGCATGAAGTTCGCAATCTAGTGGAAGCCGTTGCATTGAAACAAGGAATGATTGCCTTACCCGATACGTCCGGAACCAATATCGATGTACAAATTTTTGATACTGCCAAAATAGATTGGACTAAGACTTCTTTTCCAACAGCAAATCTTGTGGAGGAGAAACCCGTTCTTATTGTTATGGATTATGCCTTTGGAGAACAGGCTTATGAAACGATTGATGAGTTATTGAAACCGTATAAGAAGGAAACCTTGCTTCGAGTTGAATCGGTTTCTATTATGGGAAAAGCAGGAATTCTAGAGGGAGGAAAAGGAGACATCATGATTCCGAATGCCCATATCAATGAGGGAACGGCAGATAATTATTTTTTCGAAAATCAATTGACTGCAGCCATGTTTGAAGGCAATGACATAGCCGTTTTTGCAGGACCGATGGTTACGGTTTTGGGAACATCGTTGCAAAATAGAGACTTGTTGAAGTTCTTCCATGAATCGACTTGGGGTATTATTGGTCTGGAGATGGAAGGATCGTATTACCAAAAAGCCATTCAATCGGCCTCTAAAATCAGAAAAAGTGTTCCTCACGATATCAAAGTGCGTTATGCCTATTATGCTTCAGATAATCCATTAGAAACAGGAAGTACGTTGGCTTCGGGTGGGTTGGGAACCACAGGAGTAAAACCTACCTATTTGATTACCATTAAAATATTAGAACAAATTTTCAATATAAAATAAGAAGACGGCATGAGTGCAAAAAGAGAAAGTAATCCAGAGAATCCAGAAATAGATCTGCTGATGGTTTTTAGCAGAATAGGGGATTTCTTCGAATGGATGAATACTTTGTTGTTTAAAATGATTCGCTTTTTTGTGAAAAAGGTCATTGTTGTGGCTGTTTTGGTCGTTCTTGGGGTTGGGGTTGGAAAGTATTTGGATACCACTCAAAATGGGTATGACAATCGAATTATTGTTTCACCCAATTTTAAATCGACGAATTATCTATACTCTAAAATTGATTTTTTAGCTTCTAAAATAGCAGTACAAGATACGTTGTTTTTAAAATCAATTGGGATTCAAAATCCGTTACAAATTGCTTCTATTGCTGTAGAACCTATTGTAAATGTGAATGACCTTATAAATGAAGAGGATAAGGAGTTTCAATTATTGGAATTGATGAATGAAAATGAGGGTTTAAAGACTATTGTTAAGGATACAACTTTAAGGAAATATTATAATTTTCATACTATTAAGATAAATGCTAATGGTATAATAGTACAAAAAAACACAATTGACCCAATATTAAATTTTTTGAATACAAGTTTGTATTATGATGCATTCAAAAAAATCAATTCTCAGAATATCCAAAATAATATAAAAAGTAAAGAAGCGACAATTCTTCAAATTGATGGAATTTTAAATCAATTTTCAGAAGCTAATGGGAACCATTCAAATAATGAAAAACTGGTTTATTATAATGAAAATTTGAATTTGGATGCGATTATTAGAACTAAAGATTCTTTATCAGGTGAAATAGACAAATTAAAAATCGAACAATACAACACCGGAAAAACTATTAAAGAGCAAGGAATGGTTTTGAACATAAAAGGGAATAAGACCATTAAAGGGAGATTCATTTTTATTTTACCATTAGTGTTTGTTGGTCTTTTTATATTCTTTAGCTTTTTTATTTCTTTTTATAAAAAACAATCTCTCAAAGCAAATGCAAACTTGGAATGAGTATGGAGAACGAAATATGTTAAAGAAAATTAGGGATCAATCATTGAAAATCAGAAAAAATTCTTTTTTTCGGCAAAGCTTGATTACTTTGATTTTTAGGGTTTTTGGTATAATAACATTATTTGGATTCACTGTATTTCTAACCAAATCGTATTCTCCAAAAATTGTTGGACAATATGATTTTGTTCGTTCATTTCTTCTGGTAGTCGGAAGTATTTGTTTGTTAGGCTGTGACCAGTCCATATTGTATTTCAAAGGAAGACTAAGCGGTTCAAATTCTTTGGAAGGAATCAGGAAAGTATATACCAAAATGTTAGGACTGCTACTGTTGATGTCCGTTTTATTTCTTTTGATATTTTTGAGTATCGACGAAGAATTTATAAATGATTATTTCTTTGATTCGAGGGTTTACGCTATTCTTTTAAAATCAATAATGGTGTTGTTTTTTTATGGGTTAACGACCTTGAATACAGAAGTTTTTCGCGCATTGGATCATTTTTATGTAGCTGAACTTTTTAGGAATACCATTAAATATATACCACTGATTGTTGGGGCAGTTTTGCTTTATTATTCTGGTTTAGAAACCTATTTAGTTGAGGTCTTTTTGGCAGGTTTTGTTCTTCTTTCGATTGTAACAAGTATTATTGTTTTCTTTTATTTCAGTAAAGCTAAAATTGAAAATGAGGTTGCAGATTTCACTTATAATGATATATTCATGAAATCATATCCTATCGCTATTAGCGGGATGGCTTTGTTTTTATTAATGAGTTTTGATATTCTTTTTTTAAAAAAATATAGAGATGATGCAACTGTTGCTTTTTATTCGGTGGCGGTAAAATTGATGACCATCCTTTCTATGGTAATCATTACGGTGAACATTACGGTTTCTACCAAAATTTCAGAATATTTTTTCACCAAAAGCAAAACCGATTTGGTCAAAACAATCCAGCACGCCTCTCGGTTGATATTTCTATTGACTTTTCCAGCAGTACTTATCATTTGTTTTTTTTCAGAGTTTATTTTGGGTTTTTTCGGAAAAGAGTATGTAGCTGCTAAGGATGCCTTGCTGATTTTAATTGTCGGTCAGGGAATTTGCTCCGCTTTTGGAACGGCTCCCGTTTATTTGAATATGACGGGGAGACAGCATATTTTTCAAATCATTTTGATTGTTGCGGTACTTATTAATTTTATTCTGAATAGAGTGTTAATACCCCAATATGGCATGACTGGAGCCGCAACTGCATTTGTTATCAGTTCTGTTTTTTGGAATAGTATTACTGCTGTTGTAATTTATAGAAAGGATAAAGTAAATGTTTTTTTGAACTAGAATTCAAGAATGAAAGTAATACATATCATAAATAGTTTAGCCTCTGGAGGGGCCGAGAAATTGCTTTTGGACACGATTCCTATTTATAGAGAAAGAGGAATTGACGTTGACTTATTGGTGTTGAACGGCACTCCAAGTCCTTTTATGCAAGCATTAGAAGAAAAAGGTTGTTGTTCGATTTATTCCTTGGGTTTAAATTCAGAATATAATCCGATACAGGTTTTTAAGTTAATTCCTTTTTTGAAAAAATATGACATAGCCCATGTACATTTATTTCCCTCGCAATATTGGGTTGTCTTGGCAAAGTTGTTGTCTTTTTCTAAAATTAAATTGATTTATACCGAGCACAGTACTTCTAGCAGAAGAACTAGAAGTAGGCTCTTTAAATATATAGACCCATTTTTTTATAGACAGTATGATACGATAATTTGTATTTCAGAAAAAGTATGTGATGTTGTTAAAGAGCATACAGGACTACCAAGTTCAAAAATCGAAATCTTACACAATGGGGTATCACTCGAAAAATTCAAGAATAGTGGTACTAAAGACCTACAGGAGTTTTTCCCAAATAGTGATTCGAATATAAAAACACTCATTCAAGTAGCCTCTTTTAAGGAACCCAAAGACCAAATGACGCTAATAAAAGCATTACACTATTTATCAGAAGATGTTAAATTAGTATTGGTAGGAGAGGGGAAATTGCAAGAGGAATGCAAAGTGTTAGCACATACCCTAAACGTAGAAAAACGAGTGCTGTTTTTAGGACTAAGGATGGATGTTTCCCAATTATTGAAGACGGCTGATGTGGTCGTTTTATCTTCAAAATACGAAGGTCTGTCTTTGTCCAGTATTGAAGGAATGGCTTCTGGAAAACCATTCATAGCTTCGGATGTGCCGGGATTGCAGGAAATTGTTGGAGGTGCAGGTGTTTTATTTAAGCAGGGTGATGCTAGGGATTTAGCCAATAAAATCGAACGATTACTGACAGACGAAGTCTATTACCAAGAAATTGTAACATCTTGTTTAAAAAGAGCGGAACAATATGACATTCAGATTATGGTTGACAAACACCTACATTTGTACCAAACAATAGTATAATTATGCAAATTTTGATTAAAAGAAGTACAGCCACTTTTATTGTATTATTGATACTCAATTTGTTTGTTGCAGTTCTTGCATGCTATGTATTGCCAAAACGTTTTTTTTATGATGCTGTGGTCATAGCACTAGACAAAGGCAATGAAATAGGTTTTTTTGGGAGTTATCCGCTAACTATATTGTTTTACAAAATAACAGGGTTGCGTTATTTGCCGTTTTCTATCGTTGGATTGATACAATTTCCTATTCTGATGTATGTGCTGTATAAAATCGGAATCCCTGCTGACTTTGAAAAAATAAACATAAAAAACATACTCGTTTATCTAGGAATCCTGATGATGGCTATTTTTATGTCAATGCCTTCCAAAGAATTTATTACGTATTTGTTTGTTTCCCAAATCGTTTTTTTATTTTTAAATGAGAAGGTTTCTTTTCGAAAAGCCCTTTTTTCATCATTATTTTTACTGACTGTATTTGGTGTTTTGTACCGCCCTTATTTTTTTCTGATTCCCATTATTGCGGTTGTGATGTATGGAGTGACATTAGTTAATTTTAATAATAAGACACTAACTACTATCTTTTACGGATTACTTATCGCTATATTTTTGTCGTTAAGTTATGGAGTTGTATTAGGGCATTATTTCTCGGAAGTCAGTAGAGAAGTGGTCAATAGCGTTAGATTAAGTGGTGTTGACGCCAATTCAATCATTATATCTCCGATAAAACCAGATACTTGGTATGGAGAAACGATTGGTATTGTTTATGGGTTTTTCTCGGTGAATGTTCCGCTCAACGGATTCAAGTATATTTTTTCACCTCAAATCTTGGTATTTGTTATCTGGCAACTTTTTTTATTTTACATCCTCCTTGTTCGGTTTTCCAAATGTATTGCAGCGAGAGAAAAACATAAAAATGAACTTTGGGTTTTACTTATTTTGTTTGCTTTTTTTATTGTTCAAGGCGTTTTCGAACCCGATTTAGGGTCGGCTGTTCGACATAAAATAGGCGTTTTCCCTCTAATTTATTATGCATTATACTATGAACATTTCAGAAAAAAACTTTAGCAAAATAGTCAACGGCTTTCTTGTATTACTTGCTATTGCAATGATTTTTAGAAAACCTTGTACACTGTTGATCATACTGTTTGCAGTCTTCAATTTATTTTTTATAAAAAAGTTCAGCTATTCTAGGCAATCCTTGATTTTAATAGCGCTTATTGCATCTCCTTTGCTATTGGAAATTATCATGTTTTGGAACAATGACTCTTTTGCTAAAGGCCTAAAATCATTAGAAAAATACAGTTCGCTTCTTATTTTTCCGGTATTTATTCTAGGGAATTATGAGAGGATTCAGTTTTTAAAAACCCTCCGATTGTATAGTATAGCTACTACGGTTATCCTGCTTTTTTTCTTCATCCGATTTATCATTTACTATCCTGAATTGGTCGATAAATATTTAAACGGAAACGACTTATGGGAAATGGGATATGAATTTTCAAACAGTATTGGGATTCATGCACCGGCCTTAAACATGCATTTGGCTTTTGTGTCTATTTGCAGTCTTTTTTTTGTTTTTGAGGCTTTTCGGTTGCCTGAAAAATGGGTTCTTAAAATAGCTAGCAGTATCGTATTTGTCCTTTCCTTTTTCTTTGTTCTTTTTGTGAATACCAGAATGGCTTTATTGAATGCATTGATTGGATTTTCATTGGTGTTTTTTGGCGAAGTGATTCGAAAATACAATTTCAAGAAAGTGGTTGGAACTTTGGCTATTTTAATGGTTGTATTGGGCGGAGTGCTTTTCTTTTTTGTTCAAAACAACCCGTATATGAAGGAGAAATATTCTTCGGTTACTTTTGCTTACATGGATAAAGTGGGCAAACTCGATGAAATTGAGCATCCAGAAGCCAAAGTGTTTAATTCCCTTGTAACTCGAGTTTCTATTTGGAAATCGGGTTGGGAACTGGCCCAAGAAAACCTTCTTTTTGGCGTCGGTGCTTCGGATGGAAAACCGGAATTAGTCAAATATTTTAAAGAAACGAACCAACATTTTTTGGCAAAATATGAATTCCCAACCCACAATCAGTTTTTAGATTTTCTAATAAAATTTGGAATATTAGGTCCTTTGGTGGTGTTGATTTATATTTTTACAATTAGCTACTTGGGTTTTAGTTTAAAGAACGCTTTAATAATATCTTTCTTCGTTCTTTTCTTCACGTCCAATCTTACCGATGATTTTTTATTGCGTTTTGATGGTATCGCTTTCAGCGGATTGTGGTTTTCTATTTTTGCTAGTTATTGGTTACAACAAAAAATTAGTGTTGATAAAGTTCAGCAAGGGCTTTAAAGTTTTTGTTTTTATCAAATAAATCATAACATCTTTTTAAGGCATTATCACCAAAAAGACTTCGGATTTTATCCTCTTTTAATTGTTCAAAATAAAGGGAAAGTTCATCAATATCGTCAAAAAGAAAGCCAGTTTCGTTGGGGACAACAATATCTTTATTACCAATAACATTGGTTGCCAAAACTGGTTTTTTCAAGGCCATAGCTTCCAAAACAGCGATAGGCAAGCCTTCCCAAAGAGAGGTTTGGATGTAAATATCTATAGCATTAAGCTCTTTCAGCGCATCTTTTCTGTCCATGGACCAACCTGTAATTCTTATATTTGGAGCAGTTAACATTGAATTTAATTCGCCATCTCCTATCCATACAAAATTAAAGTTAGGAAAGCGCAATGCGATCGAATTGAATAGTTTTGGGTTTCTGGCAGAGGTTATTCGGGCTACGATACCAATAGTCAATACTTGATTTGTGGATTTTATTTGGAGTTGATGAATCTCTTCAATATTGATGCCGTTTCGGATCAAATATGATTTCCCTATTTTTTGGGCTATTTCATATTCCGTATCTCCACAGGCAATTGTAATACCGCCAAATAGCTGCTGAAAACTTTTTTCTATTGTCCAATAGAAGTTCTTGGTCAAATTTGAAATGTCTGTTCTTAGAAAAGAATAACCATGTGGTGTATAAAATATTTTTTTGCTTCTGAATAATAAAAAACAAGCAATTCTACCCAAAACACCAGCCTTTGAAGAGTGAAGATGAATGACGTCTGGATTCAGTTTCTGAAGTTCTTTTCGTAAATGAAGAATGGATTTAAAATCTTGAATAGGTGAAAATTCGCGAACCATATCTATTTTTATCAGCGATACCCCCTTTGAAAAATCGGATTCAATTTTTTCAGGATCTATTTCTTTTCGATTTCCACTATAAATAATGGTTGTAGAAATGTCTTTTGCTATTTTATCATCTCCAAAATAGTGGGACAAGTCTTTGAAATACGTATAAACGCCTCCCCCTAATGCTTCGATCACATGAACAACTTTCAAAATAGATGGTTTTAGTGCAACAAAAATAGAGTAAAGTTGATTAAGTACTATTATTTTTTTGAACCTGGATTTCTCTACAAATTTCTTTCAAAAAGTATAGGGAATTAGCCTTGTTTTTAAAACAAGAACAATATTAGAAGGAAATTATCTTTCAACAAATGGAAAAGGGCATCCGTTAATCATTTATCGTGTAATTTAAAGGTAAAATATTTTAGTACATTTGTGCGTATTACAAAAAACAATTATAGTAGTATATAGTAACTATGAAAAGAATACTCATCACTGGAGCAGCAGGATTTTTAGGATCTCATTTATGCGATCGTTTTATCAAAGAAGGTTATCATGTAATAGGAATGGATAATCTCATTACTGGTGATTTAAAAAATATAGAACATTTATTCAAGTTAGAACATTTTGAATTTTATCATCATGATATTACCAAGTTTGTTCATGTTCCCGGAGAGTTAGATTATATTTTGCATTTTGCTTCGCCTGCAAGTCCAATTGATTATCTTAAAATTCCAATTCAAACCTTAAAAGTGGGTTCTTTGGGAACGCACAATTTATTAGGTTTGGCTAGGGTAAAAAAAGCAAGAATTTTGATTGCATCTACATCCGAGGTGTATGGAGATCCACTAGTTCATCCGCAAACGGAGGAATACTATGGAAACGTAAATACCATTGGACCAAGAGGAGTATATGACGAAGCCAAGCGTTTTCAAGAATCGATCACGATGGCATATCATACTTTTCATGCGGTAGAAACTAGAATTGTTCGAATTTTCAATACGTATGGGCCGAGAATGCGTCTCAATGATGGTCGTGTTATTCCCGCTTTTATTGGACAAGCCATTCGTGGAGAAGATTTAACGATTTTTGGAGACGGAATGCAAACCCGTTCTTTTTGTTATGTAGATGATCAAGTAGAAGGAATTTTTAGATTATTGCATTCGGATTATGTGTATCCGGTAAACATTGGTAATCCCGATGAAATCACCATCAAAGATTTTGCTGAGGAAATTATAAAATTAACGGGAACCAATCAAAAAGTGGTTTATCATCCGTTGCCTATAAATGATCCTTTGCAACGTCAACCAGATACTACCAAAGCTAAAGAATTACTGGGTTGGGAAGCCAAAGTAAACCGAGCCGAAGGAATGAAAATCACTTATGATTATTTCAAATCGCTATCCAAAGAAGAGTTATCGAAAGAGGAACATAAAGATTTTTCTAAGTATATCAATTAGGTAGTGAAAACTAAAACAGGAAGATATTCGGGTTATATTAGACCTTTTTCACGCATACTAGACTTGGTAATTATCAATGTTTTGACTGCGTATTTTTCGGGTATACCTGTTTTTCAGGATTATTATTTCTTATTTATCAGTTGTGCTTGGTTTATTATTGCCGCCAATTTAGGTTTTTATGAAGTCTATAGGTACACTAAAGTAATTGCTATTTTGAATTGTACTTTGAAGCAAACCATTGCTTTTATTGTTTTTTGCTTGGCACTTGTACATTTTTATCCTGAGAGGGACAGTTTTAATACAATTGTTTTATTTACAACGATATCGGTTTTAATAATTCTGGTATTCAAACTATTTATTTATTTTTTTCTAAAGAAATACAGAATTTTATTTGGGGGTAATTTTAGGACAGTTGCTCTGATAGGGAAGCGTAAAAGTATAAACCCGTTGCAGCATTTTTTTGAAGAAAACCCAGATTATGGGTATAAATTGATAAAAGTGTTTGATTTGGATCATCATAAAACCGAACAGCTACAGGAGATTTTTTCGTTTATTTTAGAAAATAAAATAGATGAAGTTTATTGTTCTATGAACGATTTGACCAGTAAGCAAATTGATGATTTTATCTTTTTTGCTGACAATAACTTTAAAACACTCAAATTCATTCCAGACGAAAAACAACTCCTTTCTTTGAACACCACCTTCGAATATTACGATTATATTCCCATAATTGCACAAAGAACGATTTCTTTGGATGAAACCTTGCATAAAATTATAAAGCGTCTATTTGATATAGTTTTTTCAATCCTAATGATAGTTGGGCTATTATCTTGGTTGACCCCGATTTTAGCAATTATCATTAAATTGGATTCAAATGGGCCATTATTTTTTATACAAAAGAGAAATGGTTTAAACAATAGGGAGTTCAATTGTTTCAAATTCAGATCGATGGAACTCAATGATGAAGCGAATATCAATCAAGTTTCTAAAAATGATGCCCGAATAACAAAAATTGGTAGATATATTAGAAAAACAAGCATAGATGAGCTGCCTCAGTTTTTTAATGTTTTATGGGGGGATATGTCTGTAGTGGGCCCTAGACCGCATATGATTAGCCACACCAATATGTATGCTGAACGGATTGATAATTTTATGGTGCGTCATTTTATAAAACCAGGAATAACAGGTTTGGCTCAGACCAAAGGATTTCGAGGAGAGGTTGAAAACGACAAAGACATTATAAATAGAGTGCGATATGATATTTTTTATATCGAAAAATGGTCTCTGTTGATGGATTTAAAAATCATTTTCAACACCATTTATAATATTATAAAGGGTGATATAAAAGCGTATTGACATGCAAGAAAATCTGGTATCTATAATCATACCGTCTTTCAACTCTGAGAAATTCATTGCTGAAACGATTGTGTCTGTACAAAATCAAACCTATATAAATTGGGAAATGATTATTGTAGATGATTGCTCTAAAGATCATACGGTCTCCATTATTGAACAATTTATTAATGACGATGGTCGAATTCATCTTTTTCGATTAGATGAAAATTCAGGTACAGGAATTGCCAGAGATGTAGCTTTATCAAAAGCAAAAGGAGACTATATTGCTTTTTTGGACGCCGATGATTTGTGGAAACCTTTAAAACTCGAAAAACAACTTCAATTTTTAAAAGAAAACAAAATTCCTTTTACATTCTGTTTCTATGATTGTATTGATGAAGAAGGAAATAAATTAAACAAAAGGGTAGAAGCACCTAGAGATCTCTCGTATCGTCAATTGTTCTTTTGCAATTATGTAGGCAATCTTACGGGGATTTATGAAGTAAAGTATTTTGGAAAAATTGCAATTTCCTCGACTCGAAAACGACAGGATTGGATGGTATGGCTTACGATTCTCAAAAAAATAAAAAAAGCAAAACCAGTTCCAGAAAGTTTGGCTATTTATCGCATTAGGAATAATTCATTATCGGCCTCAAAGGTTGATTTATTGAAACATAATTTTGCCGTTTATAGGAGTTTTCATGGCTTTAATTATGTTACTTCCCTGTTCATTATGATTGGATTTTTATTGACCCAATTGATGATAAAACCGCGTTATATAAAGAAGATTTGAAACAGTTTAGTTCTTGAGTCTATTTTTTATATCCAATTTTGATCCTTTCACCTTCGTTTTCTTTCTTCTCAGTCATAAGAAAAAACCAATTTGATATTTTTATCATAGTTTTCCAATTTTTTTTGAATCTGAAGGATGTCTATTTTTATTTCGGTGGTGTCCAAAAGCATTTGTCTCACTTTTGTAAAAATGCGCATAATCTGGATATTCGTTTGAATGGCTTTGTCACTTTTTAGCACATTTGACAACGTTAAAACACCGTGTTCAGTGAATGCAAAAGGCAATTTTATTGTTCCACCCAACTTGATGTCGCAATTTGCGACTTCAAGTTCTGAAATTCAATTTCAGTGAGTTGAAACATAAAATCCAAAGGAAATCTTAATTCATTCCTTTTTACTTGTTCGTTTAGTCTTTTGGTTTCAACTCCATAAAGCAAAGACAAATCACTATCTAGCATCACTTTTTGATTGCGAATAACGTAGATTTTGTTAGAAATAGTTTCTTCTGAAAGTAAAGATTGGTCATTCATCGCTTTTTAATTTAAACAACTAATGTACGAATTTAATTACATAACAAAAACGAAGTGAACTGTTTCAATTTTCCTCGAATGCTTCGTTCTAAGGTTATTTTTCGACTAAAAGTAAAGTATAAATTAGGTTCCAAGTACAAAGTAATTGCTTCCTCAATTTTATTGATTTGTGCCAATGTCAATTCGGTTTCACTCACATATTCTACTTCGAAAGTGTCTGTTTTGGTTTGTTTAATGATAAACTCTTTTACGTTTTCATCGTCTTCGATGATACTTTTGGTCACATAATAAAAGGTTAATCCGGGCGATTTTTTACCACTGGGTAAAATGGCGACATCATTGGTTCTGCCAATTAATTGTTTGAGAATGGGTTTTTTCAAAGTGCTTTTTTCATCCAAAACTCCAATGTCGCCAATGTCGTAACGAATAAAAGGATGCGCTTTGTTGTAGAGGGAAGTGATTACAACTCGCCCCGAAATTCCGTTTGGTACAGTCTGATTATTTTCGTCCAAAATTTCTAGAAATAGAGTTTCCGAGTTGACTTGCCATTGGCTGCCTGGATTTTGAAAAGCTATCAAATCCAATTCTGATGCTCCGTATTCATTGACAATAGGGATGCCAAATTGCTTCTCCAACAGTAGTTTATCTTCTTCAAAAAGCATTTCGGAGGTAACCATACATACTTTTAGAGTAGGGCAAATTTCTTTTAAAATGATATTTTTTTGCTGTAAAAATTTTGCAAACAAAACTATGGAAGAGGTGTAGCCATTTATGTAATCAAATTTTTTAGATTTAAAATCCTTTAAAAAACTTTCCAAAACTTCGTCTGATAAATTGAATATCGAAAACCGATAGCGATGACTCAAAAAATCCTTGAACCGTTCTTTTTTGTTTCCAATAAAATCTAGCGGAATGCCATAAAAACGAGCTTGATAGGAACTATTAAAATCAATTCCGTACCAACCAAAACGATACATATAAGATGCCCAAGTCAAAGCATGACAAAATTTGTCTTTCACAAATATAAAGGGATGACCACTAGAGCCAGAAGTTTTATTGACGTAACTATTTTTGGAAGTATAGCCCATTGAAAGTCTTTCATTCAAAGGTTTCTGCAGGTTTTCCTTAGTCAAAATTGGCAAGTCTGACCAGTTTTTAAGAGAGTTTTCACCAACAAGCTCTTTGTAAAAAGGATTGTTATTTAAATGAAAATGGACGATTTCCATTTTTTGTTTTTCTATAAAACGACCATATTCTTCCTCTGGAATGGCAAGAATTTTTTGCAACTCAGCTTTGGCTTCCCGCATAGGGAAACCGTTTATTTGGAGTGTTAGGTCGAATAGTTTAATCATCTATGCCACTTTTTGATTATTAAAACGTTTGATAGATTGCAGTTCTTCCCCTTTGTTTTCCCGTTCTTCTTCAATATCATAATCATCTTGCAATCCAAGCCAAAACTTAGCTGAATTTCCAAAATATTGACTCAAACGGATTGCCGTATCTGCAGTAATTCTTCTGTTTCCCTTTGTGATTTCGGATATTCTGGTTTGTGGAATTTTCAAATCTTTAGACAAACGATATGGGGTTATTTCCAAAGGGATAAGGAATTCTTCGAGTAGAATTTCTCCAGGGTGTATGTTTTTTAATTTTTCCATTTTATTTTTTTTAATGATAATCTACAATTTCTACATTTGAAGCATTTCCATTCTCCCAATTAAAAATGATGCGCCATTGATCGTTAATCCAAATACTGTAAAACTCCTTTAAATTACCACTTAATTTCTCTAATCTGTTGGATGGTGGAATCCTTAAATCTATCAAATCTTGTGAGTTGTTAAGTATTCTTAGTTTTCTTCTACCAATTTGTTGTACTGCTATTGAGGGTTTTTTAACAACAATTCCATTCCAAATTTTTTCGGTTGCTTTTGATCCAAATGAAATTATCATATCTTTCGCGTTACTAACGTTAAAAGTAAGTAAAAAAAATTATTATTTCACAGCAAAACAAACTATTTTTGCACCATCTGTCAAAAGACGGAAATGCAACTAAAAAACTACACCATGAATATTTTACTACTAGGATCTGGAGGAAGAGAACATGCTTTTGCGTGGAAAATGATTCAAAGTCCACTTTGCGACACCCTTTTTGTAGCACCGGGAAATGCAGGTACTGCTCAAATTGCAAAAAACATCGACATTAGTGCCACCGATTTTGATGCCATAAAAGCATTGGTAATTAAGGAAAATATAAAAATGGTAGTTGTTGGGCCAGAAGATCCTTTGGTAAAAGGGATTTATGACTTTTTCTTAAACGATCAAGATTTAAAAGATATTCCTGTGATAGGACCTTCAAAAATTGGAGCAACATTAGAAGGAAGTAAAGAGTTTGCCAAAGAATTTTTGATGAAACACAACATTCCAACAGCGGCTTACGATAGTTTTACAGCCGAAACAGTTGAAAAAGGATGTCAGTTTCTTGAAACTTTGCAATCTCCGTATGTATTGAAAGCTGATGGTTTAGCCGCTGGAAAAGGGGTTTTAATTATTCAGGATTTGGCGGAAGCCCAAGACGAATTAAGAAACATGTTGGTACATCAAAAATTTGGTGCAGCAAGTTCAAAAGTAGTAATCGAAGAATTTCTAGACGGTATAGAATTGAGTTGTTTTGTTTTGACAGACGGAAAAAGCTATAAAATTTTGCCAACAGCCAAAGATTACAAACGTATTGGTGAAGGCGACACGGGTTTGAATACAGGTGGAATGGGAGCAGTTTCTCCAGTTCCTTACGTAGATGCCGTGTTGATGGAAAAAATAGAAACTCGTATTGTAAAACCAACAATCGAAGGGTTTCAAAAAGACGGAATTCCATATAAAGGTTTTGTGTTTATTGGACTGATCAATGTTAATAACGAGCCAATTGTTATTGAATACAATGTGAGAATGGGTGATCCAGAAACTGAGGTTGTAGTCCCAAGATTAAAATCAGATTTAGTCGAATTGTTTTTGGCTGTAGCCAATGAAAAACTAGACGAATTTAACCTTGAAATTGATGAAAGAAGCGCAACAACGGTTATGATTGTTTCTGGAGGATATCCAGAAGATTTTGAAAAAGGGAAAGTAATTACAGGTTTAGAAACGGTTACAGATTCAATCGTTTTTCATGCTGGAACCAAATTAGAGAATGGCAATGTGGTTTCTAATGGAGGAAGAGTTATGGCTATTACTTCTTATGGGGATAATTTTCAGGAAGCTTTAGATAAATCATACAAGAATGTAAGTCAATTGCATTTTGATAAAATGAATTTCAGAAAAGATATCGGATTCGATTTGATATAAAACCAAATAAACTTCTTAGATTTTAATTTTGTGAAAAATTAAAATCTAAGAAGTTTATCTTAATTGCTACAAGAGCTAAGTGCTTATTTCAAAAAAGAATGAGCAGTTGTATCTTGAAACTCTTCTCCATTTTCTTTGTGTAATTTCAATTGTTTGATCCAATATACCATTGCAACTGCACAAATAATCATGAAGATCCAGTTGATCGTATTGGCACCAAACCATGATTTAAGCTCTAATGCACGCAAAAAATCTAAGGGAGCGAATAAAATGTTTACAAATAAGTATTGTATTCCTTCAAAAAATGATGTCATAATCTATATATTTTATTTTATTATTTTTATGTTTTGGAATAGGCAACATCAATAAATAAATTTCCAACGAATCTTTTTTAATCTTGTCCCATTCCTTTTTAAACAAGTATTATATTTACAGTCACAAAAGTATAAAATATCCTTATGATAACAAGTGTTTTTAGAAAATCTACACCATTAAATTTTTCTTTGGTGGTTATTTTAATGTTGGTTTTCTTTTTTCTATATCAAATTCAAGAACCGACTTGGGTAAATTCTGTTATTTTAATTCTTCAAAGAGTAGGATTATTTGGATTTTTACTGGGAACTGTCTTCCTTGCCAGTTTTATTTCAAAACGCAACGGATTGAGTAAAGACAGTACCTACACTGCTTTTTTTTATTTTTTGTTTCTGCTTTTTTTTCCTGATTTATTCAACAACACAAATCTGATTCTTGCCAATTTTTTTATTTTATTGGCCATTAGACGACTGGTGTCTTTACAAACTTTAAAAGAAACAAAAGAGAAGCTTTTTGATGCATCTTTATGGATTTTTATAGCTGCATTATTTCAGTTTTGGAGTATTTTATATATTCTTTTAGTTTTTATATCTGTTATATTCCACGTTTCTAGGGATTATAGAAACTGGGTTATCCCTTTTATCGCTCTTTTTGCGGTTTCGATATTGTTTATTTCTTGCTGCTTGATTTTTGACATCAATAGTATTGCTTTTTTACAAGAGAATAGCAGGATAAGTTTAAGCGTAGATTATTTTACCAATAATTATCAAAATGCGGCTTTTTCCATTTATATCACTGTTGCTTTGTTTTTTGTAATATCAATATTTTCAACATTATCTAGCCGACCTTTAGTATTGCTTTCTTCGTATAAAAAAGTAATAGCTTCTTTTTTTATCGGGATTTTCGTTTTCATTTTATCGGCCAACAAAAGCAATGAATTATTAGTTTTTACTTTTGCACCATTGGCTATCTTGGCTACAGCTCATATCGAAATTGCCCAACCCAAATTAAAAGAGGAAATCGTTATGTTTGTGCTTTTGGCCTGTAGTCTATTTGCTTTCTTTTCTCAATTATAATTTGTTTCCATAGGCCAAATCTCCTGCATCTCCGAGTCCCGGAATAATATAGCTTTTGTCATTGAGTTTCTCATCCAAGGAAGCAATCCAAAGATGACACGTATCAGGCAAATTTTCCTTTAGATGCGCAATGCCTTCGGGAGCGGCAATAATCACGGCAATATGAATTTCTTTTGGAGTACCTCTTTCTATTAATTTGTTAAAAACCGCCACTATAGATTGTCCAGTAGCCAGCATAGGGTCTAGCAACAAAACATTTTTATTATTAATATCGGCAATAGCTTGGTATTCTACTAAAATATCAAAGAAATCATCATGATTGGGATGGTGTCTGTAGGCCGAAATAAAACCATTCTCGGCATTGTCAAAATAGTTTAAAAACCCCTGATGCAAGGTCAGTCCAGCTCTTAGTATGGAACATAAAACCAATTGATCCGCAATTTCGGTAGTTTTTTTAATGCCAAGCGGAGTCAGTATTTCAACGGCTTTGTAATGCAATGATTTACTCATTTCATAAGCCATAATCTCACCAATGCGTTCTATGTTTCTGCGAAAACGCATACTGTCATTTTGGACTTTAATGTCTCGAATTTGACCTAAAAAATGATTTAGAACGCTATTGTTTTCTGATAAATAATGAATTTCCATGAAGTCTCTATTTGATCCCGAAATGTCGGGATAATTTTTGCCGTTTTCTTTACACTATAAAAGTATAAAAAGTATCTTTGTATTTCTAAAATCATAAAGATATGTTTTCAAAATTAGCTTATTCAGTATTTGAACAAAGTATAAAAGATTATCATCAATTTGATAATGTTGACCAACCCATAAACAATCCTTTCCCAAAAGATAAATTTGAGCATTTATTGTATTTAAAAAACTGGATTGACACCGTGCAATGGCATTTTGAAGACATCATTCGTGATCCAAATATTGATCCTGTTGCTGCTTTGACTTTGAAAAGAAGAATCGATGCTTCCAATCAAGAACGTACGGATATGGTAGAATATATTGATGGTTATTTTCTTCAAAAATACAGCCATGTTGTTGTAAAAGACAATGCCAAAATCAATTCTGAAAGTCCGGCTTGGGCTTTTGACAGATTATCTATTCTGGCCCTAAAAATTTATCACATGAATGAAGAAGCGACTCGTGCTGAAGCTTCGCAAGACCATAGAGATAAATGTCAAGCTAAATTGAACATCCTTTTAGAACAAAGAACAGATTTGTCAATGGCAATTGATGATTTATTGACAGATATCGAAAATGGAGATAAATTCATGAAAGTGTACAAGCAAATGAAAATGTATAACGATGATGATTTGAATCCGGTTTTGTATCAAAATAAAAAATAATTTTTGGCAACAAATTTGTCCCCAAAAATCAAACATATAGCCGTCATGAGACTATCCGCAATGGGAGATGTCGCCATGACGGTTCCTGTTTTACGTGCTTTTGTAAATCAGTATCCAGAAGTAAAAATCACGGTAGTTTCCAGGCCTTTTTTTAAACCTTTTTTTGAGGGTATTCCCAATCTTTCTTTTTTGGCTTTCGATGAAAAAGAAAGACACAAAGGATTCCTGGGACTATGCCGATTATTTCAAGATTTAAAAGCATTGGATATCGGCGCTTTCGCCGATTTGCACAATGTCTTGCGTTCCAAAATCGTAAGAACACTTTTTGCTTTAAACGGAAAAAAAGTAGCTTCGGTTGATAAAGGTCGAGATGAGAAAAAAGCCCTGACCCGTTCCGTAAATAAAATTTTCAAACCTTTGACTACCATGTTCGAGAGGCATATCAAAGTGTTTGAACAAGTTGGTTTTCCTGTGAGTTTAGCGAATCCAAAATTTCCTCAAAAAGCCATTTTAGATTCCGATATTCTCAATTTAATTGGCAATTCTCAACAAAAATTAATTGGGATTGCCCCTTTTGCACAATACGATTCTAAGGTCTATCCTCTGGACTTAATGCAAGAAGTGATAGACACTTTGGCATTGGACCCAAACAATACCATTTTGCTTTTTGGTGGCGGAAAAAAGGAAATCGAGATTTTGAATACACTAAGTTCAAACAAAGAGAATGTCATCAATATGGCCGGAAAAATCAAGTTTCCACAAGAGTTGCAACTCATCAGTAATCTGGATGTGATGCTTTCTATGGATTCAGGGAATGCCCATATTGCAGCCATGTTAGGGGTGAAAGTAATCACTCTTTGGGGCGCAACACATCCGTATGCCGGTTTTTCTCCTTTCAATCAACCTTTTAAAAATGCTTTGGTTTCCGATAGAAAATTGTTTCCAAAATTGCCAACATCAGTTTACGGCAATAAAAAAGTGGAAGGGTATGAAGATGCGATGCGAACAATTGCTGTTGAGGATATAATTAATCTTGTTTTATAGTCTTTGCGAGGAACGAAGCAATCACACTAACAGTAAGCTTTGTAAATTATTGAAATAGCTATACGATATGAGATTGCTTCGTTCCTCGCAATGACGAACTACAAATAAATCTTCTCATCTTTACATCTGCCGTAAATGTATCTTTTTAGATTCGAAATAGTTTCTTGATAATTGGGTGCTTCATATCCAAAACGGTCGTGTTCCATTTGTTCTTTTTCGATAGCGTTGCAGCCTTTTATAACTTCCTTGAGCATGTCGAGCATGGCAAGCTCTTTATTATCATTTTTTTGAAATTTGAACTCAACGATTTCATCTTGTAATTGCTCGCAGTATTCCAATAGTTTTGCCACTTCGGGTTCATTCAATAGATATTCTTTTCCTTTAAAAATTTCTCGTGTTGATTTCATCTACAATGGTAATATCAATTTCAAAAATCAATTTCAATAGCAATAGCATCGTTTTAAATTTACAAACTGCGACTGATACTAAAAAACTGAACACTACTTTTTAAACATCATCATAATCAACTCGTAAACTAGCCGAAGTTGGATGTGCTTGACAAGTTAGGATTAAACCTTCTTCAATTTCGCTATCGGTAAGAATAGAGTTTTTCTTCATTAGCGCTGTTCCAGAAGTTACACGAGCCAAACAACTGCTACAAATACCTCCTTGGCAAGAATACGGTGCATCAATTCCTTGTTTTAAGGATGCTTCAAGAATAGTTTGTTTTTGTGACATTTCAAAAGTCGTTTCTTCATCATCCACCATAACGGTGATTTTTGAATGTCCAACTAATGCTTCTTGAATGGTGTTTTCATGTGAAGAAGCCTTGAAAAGTTCGAATTTTATAGCCGAATCTCTTACGTTTTTTTCTTTCAAAACGCCAGAAACGGTATTGATCATTTCTTCTGGACCACACAGATAGAATTTTTCAAAATCTAATGCTGAGTGTTTGTTATTCAATACAAAATTTACGGCAGATTTGTCAATTCGGCCAAACAATGTATTTTCAACATTAGCTTGACTGTAAACGTAATGCACAAATAAACGACCCACATATTGTGATTGTAAATCGTGTAATTCGTGATGAAAAATGGTTTCTTCTGGAGATTTGTTTCCATAAACCAGGACAAAGGAACTTTTTGGTTCGCCTTTCAAAACCGATTTTATGATTGATAGAACTGGAGTAATTCCGCTACCTGCTACAAAAGCAATGTAATTTTTTTGACGGTCTGCATCGGGTTCAAAAGTGAATTTCCCTTCTGGTTTTCCAACTTCAAGGACATCGCCAGCTTTTAATTTGCTATTGGCAAATTGAGAAAAAGCACCATTTTTCACGGCTTTCACTGCAATTCGCAATTCCCCGCTTGTAGGGGCAGAACAAATAGAATAGGCACGACGAATTTCGGTATTGTCTAATGTCAAGCGTAAATTAATATATTGACCAGCAATAAAAGTATAATTGGGTTTTAATTCTTCGGGAACATTAAAAAGTATAGAAACAGCATCTTTGGTTTCACGTTTTACTTCTTTTACAATCAATTTTAGGAAGGATGGCATAGGAATATTTTTTTGCAAAAGTAATAAAACTATTTAGGAATGAAAGAATTTGAACCTATTCAAGTTAGATTTTGATTTATTTCTGTAACGTTTTCTTACATCGATCTACTTACTGACCAAACCAAATTAAATAACCATGTTTACAAAATTTATTTATCTCGAGTGGAAATCTTTCACGAGGTCTGCTTCTTTCGCATCGAATTTGGCCTTGAAAATTTTAATGGGATTTCTAGTCCTTTATTTTACTGTAGCTTTTTTAGCACTAGGAGTAGGGGCTTTTTATATTCTTAGGGAAATGAAATTGGATCCATTAGTAACCATAAACAAGTTCTTGATGTATTATTTTTTGATGGATTTGATTGTTCGGCTTATGCTGCAAGCGATTCCAGTAATGAACATTCGACCATTGTTGACGATGCCTTTCAAAAAGTCAACGATTGTTCATTTTTCGTTAGGAAAAACCATGTTGTCTTTTTTTAATGTCGTGCATGCTTTTTTCTTTCTTCCTTTTTGTGCCGTTTTGATCTACGAAGGTTATGATGTTATCTCTGTTTTGCTTTGGGGAATGGCTCTTTTTTCTATAGTATTTGCCAATAATTTTTTGAATGTTTTATTGAATAACAAAGACCACTTATTGGCTATTTTCATTACCATTACTTTAATTTTGGCAGGATGTCAATATTACAAATTCTTTGATATTACCAATTACACCTATCCATTTTTTGAATCATTATTCCATACTAAATGGGTTTTCGTACTTCCTGTTTTAGTTTTATCGGGATTGTATTTTTGGACGTATAATTATCTAAAAGGCGATTTGTACCTAGATGCAGGATTAACTTCTAAAAATGACATTGCCAAAACGGAGCATTTAACTTGGTTGAACCAATTTGGAACACTGGGAACGTTTTTGAAAAATGACATTAAATTAATCAAAAGAAACAAACGTTCTAAAACGACAATTGGATTAAGCGTTATGTTCTTGTTTTATGGTCTCCTGATTTTCGGAAGCGGAATCGAATCCTATGATACTCCCACGATGCATATTTTGGCAGGAATTTTTGTTTCAGGTGGATTTTTAATCACTTTCGGACAATTTGTACCGAGTTGGGATAGCGCCTATTATCAACTCATGATGACACAAAACATTCCATACAAAGGGTATTTGAATTCAAAATGGTGGCTGATGGTTATTGCTACAGTAGTTTCGACCATCATTGCTTCGTTTTACTTATATTTTGGGTGGCATGTTTATCTAATGATAATTGTTGGAGCCATTTATAATATTGGAGTCAATTCCTCATTAGTATTATTAGGAGGAGCTTTTACAAAAACCCCAATTGATTTGAGTTCTGGCAAAGGTGCTTTTGGAGACAAAAAAGCGTTTAATGTAAAAACAATGCTCATTACCATTCCGCAGTTAATATTGCCAGTGGGATTGTACTGGTCGGGTACTTATTTAATGAATGAAAATTTAGGTCTAACACTTGTTGCCGTTGTAGGTATTTTAGGTTTAGCCCTAAAAAACAAGGCTTTTGTATTCATTGAAAAAATATACAAATCAGAAAAATATGCAACCATTGCGGCCTACAAACAAAAATCATAATTTGTAGAGACGTTGCAATGCAACCTCTCTACCGAAATCTAAAATCTTAATTCTAAAATCTAAAATTGCCATGATACAAGTAAATAATCTTTCCAAAAAATACAACGATACTACCGTATTGAATATAGAATCATTAGAAATTCCAAAAGGACAAAGTTTTGGATTAGTGGGTAACAATGGTGCGGGCAAAACAACTTTTTTCAGTTTGTTATTGGATTTAATCCAGCCTACAACGGGTAATATTATAAACAACAAGGTTCAGGTTAATGCCAGTGAGGGTTGGAAACCTTTCACAGCTTCTTTTCTGGACGAGAGTTTCTTAATCGGATATTTAACACCCGAAGAATATTTTTATTTCATTGGGGACTTAAGAGGACAAAACAAAGCCGATGTTGACGCTTTATTGGCTCAACACGAGGAATTTTTTAATGGTGAAATCCTTAAAAATAAAAAATACTTACGTGATTTATCTAAAGGAAACCAAAAGAAAGTGGGAATCATTGCGACTTTGATTGGGAATCCTGAGGTGATTATTCTAGATGAACCTTTTGCCAATTTAGATCCCACTACGGTAAACAGACTAAAAAAAATCATCAAAGAATTGGCCAACAATCCAAATATTACAGTACTCGTTTCCAGTCATGATTTACAGCATACTGTTGATGTTTGTGATAGGATTGTTGCGTTGAATAAAGGAGAATTGGTCAAAGACATGCCAACTTCAAAAGAGACATTGCAGGAATTGGAATTGTTTTTTGCTGTTTAAATTTATATATTTCAAAAAGAAACGTATTTTTACCAGTCATTATACTAAAATACTTTTTTAAAAGTTTAATGAATTAAACGTTTACCCTTGAATAGCAATACATCTAAATACTTTTTAGCTTTATTATTTTTAGCTGCCATGATAGCTTGTTCTACCAAGAAGGATACTTTTTTGGCTAGAAATTCCCATGCTTTAAGTACAAAACTGAATATTTTATATAATGGACAAATTGCATTAGATAAAGGAGTTAAAGGAATTAATGACAATACTACCGAAAATTTTTGGAAACGCTTACCTGTTGAAAAAATGCAGGTCAGTGATGATATGCCAGTTGATGGAAAACCCAAAAATACCGATTTTGAACTTGCTGAAGCCAAAGCGACCAAAGCCATTCAGAAACATTCCATGAATATTGATGGAAGAGAAAAAAATTATCAAATAGACGAAGCCTATCTGTTACTGGGAAAAGCCAGGTATTATGACCAAAGATTTATTCCTGCTCTAGATGCTTTCAATTACATTCTATACAAATACCCCAACAGCAGCAACAATTATGAGGCTAGAATTTGGCGCGAAAAAACAAATATTCGTTTAGGGAATGACGCAGCTGCGATACGTAATACGTCTAAACTTATTGAAGACAATGATTTAAGTAATCAGGAATTTGCTGATGCGAATGCCATTCTTGCCAGTGCATTTTTGAATATTGAAGAAAAAGACAGTGCGGTTGTAAAATTAAAATTGGCCAATAAAAAGACGAAACGTAATGAAGAAAGACAACGGTATTCGTTTTTATTAGGACAGTTGTATGAAGAAGCTGGGCAAAAGGACAGTGCCATTTATTTTTATCAAACCGTTATTGATATGAATAGAAAAGCCGAACGGAAATTTGTTATTCAGGCCTACGCCAAAAAAGCGAAACTCAATAATTATAAAAACGAGGACTATGATTTATTTGTCAAAAAATCTAAAAAGATTATGGACGACAGAGAAAACAGACCGTACTTGGATGTGATTTATCATAGCATTGGGATCTTTTATGAGAATAACAATGACAAAAGAATGGCATTAGATTTTTATAATGCTTCCTTAGAAACCAAATCTGCAGATACTTATTTGAATGCTTCCAATTATAGAAATATAGGGAATATGTATTTCAAAGATACCGATTATATTAATGCTGCAAAAAATTACGACCTGTCCTTGGCGTTATTAGATGTAAAAACCAGAGAGTTTCTAAAGATTCAAAAAACCAGAAAAAACCTTGATGAAGTCATACATGACGAAGCTATTGCCAAAAGGAATGATAGTATTATTTATGTGGTTGGATTAAAAGAGCCGGAACAAATAGTTTATTATGAAAATTATATTCAAAAATTAAAGAGCAAAGACGAGCTTAAAAAACTTTTGGAAGACAAACAAAAAAAGATAGAAGATAACATTGCAATAAACAGCGCTTCAAATATGCCGGATGGGGCTATTTCTAATAAAAATACAGGAATTGTACCTCCGGATAATGCAAATTCAACAGAAAAGGAAAAGATAAACACTTTCTATTTTTACAATCCCAATACGGTTGCTTACGGAAAGTTAGAGTTTAAGAAAAGATGGGGAAACAGAACTCAAGTCGGATATTGGAGATTATCGGCAACGACGGGTGCTGTGGCTAATACTAATCCTGAAGAAAAAAAAACCGATACTATAACAGATACCAAAACCGCTCCAGTTGTGGTAAACGAAAAATATACTGTGGAGTATTATATGAAACAACTTCCAACATCGCAAACGGTAATGGACAGTATTGTTAAAGAAAGGAATTTAACCTATTATAAACTTGGAGTTACATATAAAGAAAAATTCAAGGAATATAATTTGGCTAGTACAAAACTGGAGCAATTATTAGCCTACAATCCCGAAGAAAAATTAATACTTCCCACAAAGTATAATTTATATAAAATCTATCAAATCACAAACAGCGCCAAAGCTGAAGCGTTGAAAAATGAAATAACGACTCAATATCCAAACTCTCGTTATGCGAATATCGTAAGTAATTCGGGTTCACATAATGAAACGGTACAGGATACACCCGAAGGAGAGTATATAAAATTATATAGATTGTATGAAGAGGAATATTTTGGATCAGTATTAAAACAAGTCGATGGTTTGATTGATGACTTTTCTGGCGATCCTATAGTTTCAAAATTCGAATTACTGAAAGCTTATACCATTGGGAAATTGTATGGTCTTGATGCATATAAAAAAGCAATACAATATGTAGCCGATAATTATGCCACTACGGAAGAAGGGAAGAATGCTATCGAAATTCTAAAAACCCAAATTCCACTTTTAGAACAAATGAATTTTAGCACAGCGGATTCGAAGAATTGGAAGGTTATTTTTAGAATTACCGATAATGACGAGAAAAGTGCTGCAGCAATAGAGGCTAAATTAGCGTTATTTTTCGCCAATGAAAATGTTGAAAAGTTAAAATACACTTGTGATGCCTACACCGAAAAAGAAAGTTTCATTTCGATTCATGGAATACATACAGAGTCTTATGCAAAATTTGTAGCGGCTCTTTTGGAGGAAAACTTAAAATATAAAATAAATCAGCCTGGAATTGTTATTTCTAATGAAAACTATAAAATAGTTCAAATCAAGAAAAATCTAGAAGCCTATCTTTCACTAAAAAAACTGTAATTATGTTTGATAAAAAACCAAAATCTTTAACCGATGTTTTAGGGAAAACCAATAGAATTGTAGAGGGAACCATAATAAAGGGAGATATTATTTCGCAAGCTGATTTTAGATTAGACGGAGCGCTTATAGGTAACTTTTCATCGAATGGGAAGTTAGTAATTGGTCCTGCCGGAAGCGTTAATGGAGAAATTATTTGTCAAAACGCAGACATAGAAGGTAAGTTTGAAGGGAAATTGAAGATTGAAGACACTTTAAACATAAAAGAATCGGCCATTATTATTGGTGATGTTACGGTTGGGAAACTATCCGTTGAACCTGGAGCCGTTTTTAGCGCAACCTGTATCATGAAACCCAATGCTACACAAGGAACTGCCAATGACAACGAATAATGACCCAAAGAAAAACAACAATACTAAATGGTTGGCCTTAATTAATATCCCAATCCAAATGGGAGTTGTTATTTTCTTGTTTTCCTATCTAGGGAACTGGCTGGACGACAATCACCCCAGTACAAAAGTATATTATGTAAAAATATTGGTGATGGTAGGTGTTGTTTTAGCCTTATATAATGTCATCCGACAAGTAAACGAAATCAATAAAAAGTAATCACATAATGAATTTTAAAAAGTTCTTACCATTTCTAACTTTACTAAGTATTGTTCTTGTAATTTATGCAATCCATCGCGTTATTTTTTATGTCTTAAATATAGATACTAACACATTCCATTATTCTTTAGAAGTGCTTTACTTATTTTTCTTTCTTTTATCCACGGTTATTTTCAAAATATTATTAATAGTGAAAGAAAAAAGTTTTGATAATGTGGGGATGTCTTTTCTTTTGGCTACAAGTGTCAAAATGATTTTTTGTTATCTGATAGTAAGGCCATTATTGCATGTTCCAAAGCCGAATAGCCCAATAGAAAGGGTAAACTTTTTTGTCTTGTTTGTTGTGTTTTTAGCAATTGAAACACTTTTTACAATACGATTAGTCAACGAAAAAGGGTAAACTGACGATAAGTGATAAAAATGTTTGAAAAATTTAATTTTATATGCTTTTGAGTATTAATAAAAAATGTACATTTGCACCAAATTTTAGAATCGTAAAAAATTTAGATATTTAACAGATATGGTGATTTCAAACAAGGCACTTAGTTTTATTATAGCGACTTTCGTAGTATGTCTTCCTTTTACTAGTTTTGCAAATCCTGAAACGGATACCACAAGTACACAAACTGTAGCTACACATGAAGTAGCAAAATCTGCTCACGAAGCACATGCTGAACCAACAGATGTGAAGTCTAAAGTTAAAGCATTTATTAAACACCACGTTTTAGACTCTCACGAATTTTCTTTTTTCCAAGATGATGAAACAGGAGTACATTACGGTTTTGCATTGCCTGTTATTATTTGGGATAATGGATTTCAAATTTTTTCTTCTTCAAAATTTGAACATGGAGAAGCTGTTGCTGAATCAAACGGGAATTTCTACAAAATAAATCACCACGACGGGAAGATTTACAAAACCGATGCTGCTGGAACAATCACCGAAGATGGAAAATCAGGACATCCTACAAATGTGCGTCCTTTAGATTTATCGATTACAAAATCAGTTGTGTCGATAATGATTGCTGCACTTTTGATGTTTATCATTTTCTCAGGTTTGGCAAAATCGTATGCGAAAAATAACGGAATCGCTTCTGGTGTTGGTCGTATTTTTGAACCAGTTGTATTGTATATACGTGACGAAATTGCAATTCCTAATATTGGAGAGAAACATTATAAAAGATACATGAGTTATTTATTGACTATCTTTTTCTTTGTATTGTTTTTGAATATTTTTGGATTGATGCCTTTCGGTATTAACGTTACAGGAAATCTTACGATTACTTTTTCATTAGCAATCCTTACTTTTTTAATTACCAACTTTACGGCAAATAAAAACTATTGGGGTCACATATTCTGGATGCCAGGTGTGCCAAAAGTAATGCGTATTGTTTTGGCTCCTATTGAGTTATTGGGAGTTTTTATCAAACCATTTTCATTAATGATACGTTTGTACGCAAACATTTTTGCAGGACACATTGTATTGATGAGTATTATTGGTTTAATGTTTATCTTTAAAAGCTGGTTGGGAAGTAGTTTGTCATTTGGATTGTCATTTGCACTTTCTATTCTTGAAATATTAGTTGCGTTTTTACAAGCGTATATATTCACGATGTTATCTGCTTTATACTTCGGTTCAGCAGTAGAAGAGCATCACCATGAGGAAGCTCATCACTAAAATTTAGAATTTAGATTTCAGATGGCAGATTTTCAAAATCTACACTCTAAAATCTACACTCCAAAATCAAATTGAATGTTTAATTTTTAATATATATATTATGCAAATTCCAACTATTGTAGGAGCAGGATTAATTGTAATCGGAGCAGGTTTAGGTATTGGTAGAATCGGTGGTTCAGCAATGGACGCTATTGCTCGTCAACCAGAAGCTTCTGGAAAAATCCAAACAGCTATGCTTATCGCAGCTGCACTTATTGAAGGTATTGGTTTCGCAGCGTTATTCGCAGCTTAATTAGCACTTAAAAAACAAACAATAGTTGCAACGGTTGGTTGTAACTATTGTTTTAATTAAATGTTGAAAATCATATTAAACAAATTAAATTTTATTTTTTAAAATACAATTTATAATTTATAAAAAATGGAAAAGTTAATAAATCAGTTTGAGTTAGGTTTGTTCTTCTGGCAAGTATTAATATTTGTTGGGTTAATATTCTTATTGAAAAAATTCGCTTGGAAACCTATTCTTGACGCTGTAAACGATAGAGAAGAAGGAATTAAAAATGCATTGCTTTCTGCTGAAAATGCTAGAAAAGAAATGCAAAATTTACAAGCAGATAACCAACGTATTTTACAAGAAGCAAGATTAGAGCGTGACAACATGCTTAAAGATGCTCGTGAAATGAAAGAGAAAATGGTTGATGACGCTAAAATTGAAGCTCAAGCTCAAGGTCAAAAAATGATCGAACAAGCTAAAGCGGCTATCGAAAGCGAAAAAAATGCAGCTATGGCTGAATTGAAATTACAAGTTTCGACTTTGTCTCTTAGCATTGCTGAAAAATTATTGAAAGATGAATTATCTAACAAAGAAGCTCAAACTAAATTGGTTGAGAAAATGTTAGGTGACGTTAAATTGAACTAATTATGGCAAGTACTAGAGCAGCAATTCGTTATGCGAAAGCAATTTTAGATTTATCCGATTCAAAAGGAGTATCTGAATCTGTAAATAACGATATGAAATTGATTGCTTCAACTATCAATGGAAATTTGGAATTGAATACTTTTATTCAAAATCCAACCATTAAAGTAGAAGTAAAAGAGAGCGCACTTTTAGAAGTTTTTGCTAGTGTTGACAATGTTACTAAAGGTTTGCTTCATTTGTTATTTGAAAACAAAAGATTCGAAATTCTTGAAGCTATTGCAATAAAATACAGTGAATTATTCGATGTTATGAATAATGTTGAAGTGGCCAAAGTAACTACAGCTATTGCTATGGATGCTGCACTTGAAGCTAAAGTTTTAGCTAAAATTGCAACCCTTTCAGACAAAAAGATTACAATAGAAAATATAGTAGATCCTGCTATCATTGGAGGATTTATTCTAAGAATAGGTGACCAGCAATACAACGCTTCAGTTGCCAACAGATTACAAGTATTAAAAAGAGAGTTAAGTAATTAGTTTTATTACACATTTAAGTGTCTAAATTATAAATTAAGATGGCGGAAATCAAACCTGCTGAAATTTCAGCAATATTAAGAAAGCAAGTCGAAGGTTTTGAATCTGGTGCTACGCTAGAGGAAGTAGGAACAGTACTTCAAGTTGGAGATGGTATTGCTCTTATTTATGGGCTTTCAAATGTTCAATACGGTGAATTAGTTGAATTCGAAAACGGATTAGAGGCTATCGTTTTGAACCTTGAACAAGACAATGTTGGTGTGGTACTTTTAGGACCATCAACAGGAATCAAAGAAGGATCTACAGCAAAAAGAACACAACGTATTGCTTCTCTTAAAGCAGGAGAAGGAATGGTAGGTCGTGTAGTGAACACACTTGGTTTTCCAATTGATGGAAAAGGACCAATTGGTGGTGAATTATTCGAAATGCCTTTAGAAAGAAAAGCTCCTGGAGTTATCTTCCGTCAACCAGTTACTGAACCTTTGCAAACAGGGGTAAAAGCGGTTGATGCTATGATCCCAGTTGGTCGTGGACAACGTGAGCTTGTTATTGGTGACCGTCAAACAGGAAAATCTACTGTTTGTATTGACACGATCTTAAATCAAAAAGAATTTTACGATGCTGGAAAACCAGTATTTTGTATCTACGTTGCTATTGGTCAAAAAGCTTCTACTGTTGCAGGAATTGCAAAAATGTTAGAAGAAAAAGGAGCAATGGCTTATACAGTGATCGTTGCAGCTAATGCTTCTGATCCAGCTCCAATGCAAGTTTATGCTCCTTTCGCAGGTGCAGCTATTGGAGAATATTTTAGAGATTCAGGCCGTCCAGCCTTAATTGTTTATGATGATTTATCTAAACAAGCTGTTGCTTACCGTGAGGTTTCTCTTTTATTGAGAAGACCACCGGGACGTGAGGCATATCCTGGAGACGTTTTTTACTTACACAGTCGTTTATTAGAGCGTGCTTGTAAAGTAATTGCTGATGACGGAATTGCAAAAAACATGAACGATTTACCAGCTTCATTAAAAGGTATCGTAAAAGGTGGTGGTTCATTGACTGCTTTACCAATTATCGAAACGCAAGCGGGTGACGTTTCTGCATATATCCCAACAAACGTAATTTCTATTACAGATGGTCAAATTTTCTTGGATGGAGATTTGTTTAACTCTGGGGTTCGTCCAGCGATTAACGTAGGTATTTCTGTATCTCGTGTTGGAGGTAATGCTCAAATTAAATCTATGAAAAAAGTAGCAGGTACTTTGAAACTGGATCAAGCACAATTCCGCGAATTGGAAGCGTTTGCTAAATTTGGTTCTGATCTTGATGCTGTTACCTTAAACGTAATTGAAAAAGGAAGAAGAAACGTTGAGATCTTGAAACAAGGTTTGAATGATCCTTATACTGTTGAAGACCAAGTTGCAATTATCTATGCTGGATCTAAAAACTTATTGAGAAGTGTTCCTGTGAATAAAGTAAAAGAATTTGAGAAAGATTTCTTGGAATTCTTGAACAACAAACACAGAGCGACTCTTGATGCTTTGAAAGCAGGAAAATTAACAGATGAAATTACAGATGTACTTGAAACTGTTGCAAAAGAAATTTCAGCGAAATATAACTAAAAAGTACTAAGTAATGAGTATTAAGTATTAAGATTTTCTTGGTACTTAATACTTAATACTTAAATCTTAATACTTACAAAACAATGGCAAATTTAAAGGAAATCCGTAATAGAATTACTTCCATTTCATCAACGATGCAAATTACATCGGCAATGAAAATGGTTTCTGCAGCAAAGCTTAAGAAAGCACAAGATGCGATCACGGCAATGCGCCCTTATGCCGAAAAATTAACGGAATTATTACAAAATCTTTCAGCGACTCTTGATGGTGATGCTGGAGGAGAATTTACAACACAACGTGAAGTAAAAAAAGTTTTAATTGTAGCCATAACTTCAAACAGAGGTTTGTGTGGTGCATTTAATACCAATGTAATTAAGGAAGCTAAAAGCCGTTCTGAATATTATGCAGGAAAGCAAGTTGATATTTTTGCTATAGGTAAAAAAGGTAATGATATTTTATCAAAAACACTTAAAGTTGTTGATAATCAAAGTACTATTTTTGATCATTTATCATTTGACAATGTGGCTGTAATTGCAGAAACATTAACTCAAAAATTTGTTTCTGGAGAATACGATAAGATAGAATTGATTTACAATCAATTTAAAAATGCTGCAACTCAAATTGTTCAAACAGAACAGTTTTTGCCATTAGCACCTATAAAATCGGACAAACCAGTTTCGACAGGAGATTATCTTTTTGAACCTTCAAAAGAAGAAATCGTTTTAACATTGATTCCTAAAGCATTGAAAACTCAATTGTACAAAGGAATTCGTGATTCATTTGCCTCAGAGCACGGTGCGCGTATGACTGCCATGCACAAAGCAACAGACAACGCAACCGATTTGAGAGATCAGTTGAAATTGACTTACAATAAAGCACGTCAAGCCGCCATTACTAATGAAATCCTTGAGATTGTTGGTGGAGCAGAAGCCTTGAAAGGATAAGAAATTATCTGTTTTAATATATGAGAGTTCCGCATTGCGGAACTCTTTTTTTTTGATTAAATTTAAACTCAAAAAGTAATAGAAGTGAAATTAATAGAACTTACCACCATTCCGGAGATGTTGGCTCAAATTGAGACCATGCAACAACTGTATCCCAATCTCACTGTTGAAAAATACGAATCCTATTTGAAGGAAATGGTTCCTCATAATTACAAACAATTAGCTGTTTTCGAAGAGGGTACTTGCGTGGGGATAACGGGTTTTTGGACAGCCATGAAACTTTGGACGGGGAAGTATATTGAAATTGATAATTTTATTGTCCATTCAGATCATAGAGCTAAAGGCATAGGTAAGATCATGACCGATTATATCGATGCTAAAGCCAAAGCAGAAGGTTGCAATGCCATTGTTTTGGATGCTTTCACGGGTAATTTTACCGCACATCGTTTTTATTATAATCAAGGATATGTTCCTAAAGGCTTTCACTTTTTGAAAATATTAAATGAAGATGGATTAACATAATCTCAATTTCATTTTTTGAAACTTTATTCAACAACAAAACCCAAAAAATAACCAAAGAATTGGTTATTTTTGTTTTATAAATAATAAACAGACATTATATTTTGGGATTATATAAAAAGCTTTTTAAACAAACGGCCATTTATGGGCTTGCCACTGTAATACCAAGGATGTTCAGCTTCTTGCTGGTTCCGCTTTATACGGGATTATTACCTCAGGCCGAGTACGGAAAGGTATCCATAATATTTGCTTGGATGATTTTTTTCAATGTGATTCTGGCATACGGAATGGAAACCGCTTTTTTTAGGTTTTATAATAATAAAGATGAAAGTAAAACAAGTGTGGTTGAAACGACTACTGTTTCAATTTTTTGGACGACCATCCTTTTCATATTTATAGCGTTATTGTTTCGAAATTCATTAGCGCGGTGGTCTGGAGTGGATACGCAATACATCACATATTCTATATGGATTTTAGCATTGGATGCTTTGGTTATTGTTCCGTTTTCAAAATTAAGAGCCAGCCAAAGACCTAAGTTTTATGCGATAATAAAAATTGGAAATGTACTTGTAAACCTAAGTTTCAACTTGTTTTTTCTTAAGTATTTACCAAGTATTTCGTTATCTCAACCCGATAGTTTTTTGAGTTCTGTTTATATAGAAAATTTCCAAATAGGCTATATTTTCTTAGCCAATATTATTGCCAGTTTCTTAACATTTGTGGTGCTTTTTCCTGACTATTTTACTATCAAATGGAAATTCGATTACGAACTCTGGAAACGTATGATGCGATATGGACTTCCCATCATGATTGCTGGGATAGCCTTTGCCATTAACGAACAATTTGATAAAATTCTTTTGGGTTGGCTATTGCCGGCCAATATCGCAGCAGAACAAGTAGGGGTATATTCCGCTTGTTACAAATTGGGACTCTTTATGGTGTTATTTAGAACGGCATATACACTTGGAATCGAGCCCTTCTTTTTCAGTCATGCTTCCAACGAGAATGCACAACAAACCTATGCAACAATTACCAAATACTTTGTCATTTTTGGGTCCTTTATATTATTGTCGGTAATCGTATTTGCCGATTTATTAAAACAAGTCATGATTCCAAATTCCTCGTATTGGGAAGCGATGAAAGTGGTGCCTTTAATCATTTTGGCCAATTTCTTTCTAGGCATTTACACCAACCTTTCCGTATGGTACAAGCTTATTGACAAAACCTATGTGGGGGCATATATTTCAATAGTTGGAGCAATTGTAACTTTGGTTTTAAACTACGTATTGATTCCAAAATACAGTTATTACGGCTCGGCGGTTGCTACTATTTCTGCTTACGGGAGTATGATGTTTATTTCCTATTACCTCGGAAACAAATACTATCCAATTCCCTACGATAAGAAAAAAATAATGGGTTACCTTACTTTATCTATCGGTTTTTCAGGAATTTCTTTTTATGGTTTCAGAGAGAATTATTATATCGGTATTTTACTTTTAGCCGTATTTATGGGCTTTATATATTACAATGAAAAAGAAACACTTTTGCGAATTTTAAAACGTCCGAATAAAAATTAGGAGCTATTTCCTGCTGTCATTCCAATATTTTTTGTACCGTCTCGTCTTTAGGGACGAGACGGTACAAAAAAGGATTTTCCCTTCTATCAGGGCTAAGGTATTCCACAATCATTATATTTTATTTAAAATAACAGTAATGCAATTTATTTTAATTGTATCAATGTATTTTGTATTTCTGTAAGTATCTTAAATTCTAAAATCTTTCACTAAATTGGACTGTAGATTTTGAATGCTTATTCGAGGTTTGAAGTAAAGTATTTGAATTCTTAGAAATAAGGTTATGTTATCAAATGAGCGGTTAATAAAAGATAATTTATCTTTTATTAACCGCTCATCATTTTATAATTACCACTTATCATTTTTTTGAAAAAAAAGGATTTTTCTGATTATATATTTGTCTCATCAAATTATAACAATCATTTAAAAAATAAAATTATGAAAACTCAAATTGTGAACACACAGAAATTAAATTTCAATAACTCAGCATTAACATCGATTATAGGATTTCTTGTAGGCTTTGGCTTACACCATTTTATAAAAGCAATGATACATTTATTGTAAGTGCGGAAAATAAAAAGGTAACTAGAAAGCGAGTTTGAGTAACTGGGTTTCTGGCCATCACCTATGTGCTTTGTAATATTGGTAAAGAAGTTGGTCATTGGATAGAAATCTTTATTAAAAATCATTAGAAGCATGATACAATTAATTGCAATAAAAGTTCAGTATCTAATCAGATTAATTTAACAAGTCAAAAAACAATACAAAATTTAAAAAAATGAAAAAAGCAATAATAGCATTAGGTTTACTTTTAAGTTTAAATTCTACTGCACAACAGCCTCCAAAGGCACCAGCTAGCCCCGTAAGCGATAATTATTTTGGAACAACTATAGTAGATAAATATAGGAATTTAGAAAATTTAAAGAACGAAGAAACTTTAAATTGGATGAAAGCACAAGCAAATTATACAAACGCTGTGTTAAACTCAATACCAGGTAAACAAAAAATTATAGATAAGCTAGTTGAACTAGATGCAAGACGTGCAGAAAAAATAAGTTCGCTAACCATCTTAGAAAACGGCAAGTATTTTTATTTAAAAACAACACCAAAAGATATCGTAGCAAAACTTTATATGAAAAATAATGCTAAAGATGTAGAAACGTTAATTTTTAATCCAGAAACTTACGTTGCAAACTCTAAAGAAGTTCATAGTATTGGATTGTTTTCAGCTAACAAAAAAGGTAATTTAGTCGCTATAAACGTAAATAAAAATGGAGGTGAAATGGCTGAAATGATAATTGTTGATGTGCTGAAAAAAGAAATTTTACCAGAAAAAATAGACAAAATTAAATTTAGTCCCGCAGCATGGTTAAAAGACGATAAATCTTTTATGTATGTACAAGCCATCTCAGGAGACATTCACAACATGGCGTCACAAAGCGATTTAAATACCAAAATACACAAATTGGGTACCGATATAAGTACAGATCGTTTGTTTTTTTCTAGAGCATCCGCTTTGGGATTAATAAATGCTGATGAAATTCCTTTAGCAGGTGCTGATATTGAAAACAACAATTTAATGTTTATCCCTATGTCTGTAAATCGAAATTTAAAAATTTATGTAGCTGATTCAAAAGAAATAGATTTAGAAAAGAAAAATTGGAAATTACTAATAGATAGAGATCAAGAAATTAAAACTTATTTTGTGCACAACAAACAAATGTATTTTTATACAAGTTTAAATGCAAAAAACTTTAAATTATGTAGAACTAGTTATGAAAATCCGGATTATAAAAATGCAAAAGAAATTATTGCCGAGAATAAAAATGCAAAATTAGAATCAATTACGACTACAAAAAATGGTATCTTTTATACCGTAAATTTCAATGGTTTAGAAACAAAGCTTTATTACACTGATTTTGAAGGTAATAATATAAAGGAAATAATTACGCCTAAAAAAGCGGCAACCATTGGGATGAGAAGCAGAGGTGACAAATACAATGATCTTTGGATTACAATTGCTGGATGGATTTCTCCTTCTGAAACTTACAAATATGATTCAAATAAAAATGAGTTCAAACGTGAAGAATTATCTACTGTAGTATCTTATCCAGAATTTGAAAATTTTGAAGTGAAAGAAATAACGGTAAAGTCACATGATGGTGTATTGGTTCCGATGTCTTTAATTCATAAAAAAGGGCTTGCGAAAGACGGCAAAACTCCGGTATTGTTTTATGGATACGGTTCATATGGAATGTCAATGACGCCAAGTTTTAACGTACAACACTTACTTTGGGTTGAAAAAGGTGGGATTTTAGCGATAGCTCATGTAAGAGGAGGTGGAGAGTTGGGCGAAAAATGGCATTTAGATGGGAAAAAAGCAACTAAACCCAATACTTGGAAAGATGTTATTGCCTGTACTGAATATATGATTAATGAAGGCTATACTAACGCAACAAAAACTGCTATTTACAGTAGAAGTGCAGGCGGAATATTTGTAGGAAGAGCTATCACCGAAAGACCTGATTTGTATGCAGTGGCCATTCCTGGAGTGGGAAGCATGAACACAGTGAGAGGAGAAAAAACGCCCAATGGACCAGCAAATATTGCCGAATTTGGAACGATGGAAAAAGAAAGTGAAGCTAAAGCTTTAATAGAAATGGACTCTTATTTAAACTTAAAAGAAGGTGAAAAATATCCCGCAACCTTAACAACGGCAGGTTTTAATGACCCAAGAATTATTGTGTGGCAACCTGCAAAATTTGCAGCAAGAATGCTAGAAGTAAACACATCAAACAAACCAAGCTTACTTAAAGTTGATTATGAAGCGGGTCATTTTGGCGGAGCAACTAAAGCAAAGTCATATGAAGAAATTGCAGATGTTTTTAGCTTTGCGCTATGGCAGGTTGGTCATCCAGAATTTCAACCTTTAAATTAAATTTAAAACTATAACTTTGGCAAAGCATTTTAGTTTTGCCAAAGTTTCTAATATTGTAAAGTTATGGTACAAATTGTTTTTTCTTTGGTATTCAAAGTAGCAGATTTAGTGATTAGTTTTGTTGTTTTAATTTTTAGTTAATGAAAAAAATAGGAAAACTTTTAATCATGAGAAAAACTGTAATTTGTATACTTGTTTGCATATTTCTTGTTTTAAGTTTTTTTTCAGGATTATTTCAAGGAATTAAAAAAAAAGGTAATTTACAATTAAAATAAATTTTATGTTGATTAAATGGGTACAAAATAATTATAAATTTTTAATTGCCAATTTTATTTTTTGGGGAGTAATAATGGCTGCGTTCACTGCGCCTATGATTTACATTCCTAAATTAAATGTTTTGAAATATCATATATGGCAGTACATTTTAGATGGTTTTATGGATACCATTTTTTTAGTTTTTGCTTCTTTCATTCTAAAAAGTTTATATCATAAATTCGTTGTGCTTGATGATTTTAATTTATGGCAATTTACAAAAGTGATTTTGTTTTGTATTTTGGCTTCAGGCATCTTTGTTTTTTTATTGTATTTATATACCAATTTCTCAGTTCTTTTCATTTATGATAGACCTGATATTCTAGAATCAACAATCATAAAGAAAAGTTTCTATATTTTGAATTTTATCTTTTTTATTTTTTTATTTTTTATTTGGTCAGTTGCATACACTATGTACAAATCAATTTTAAAATTAAAAAACGATAAAATTGAGAAGACACAATTAGAATCTAATTTAAAAGAATCTCAACTCAATGTGTTAAAAGGGCAAATTAACCCACATTTTATGTTCAATAGCCTGAATAATATTCGTGGTTTGATCTTAGAAAATCCAGAGAATTCTAGAGATATGATTACACGTTTGTCTGAAATGCTTCGGTATTCGTTAACAAAAAATGATATTGATACTATTGCTCTCGAAGAAGAAATAGAAATGGTTGAAAATTTTATCGCAATTTCTAAAATTCAGTTAGAAGAGAGACTACAATTTGTTTCAGAAATTGCTCCTGAAACATTACCAATTAAGATACCACCTATGATTATTCAATTGCTTATTGAGAATGCGATCAAACATGGAATAGCTACGATTAAAGATGGCGGTGAAATTACATTGAGAACGACGATTGAAAATAATAATCTGACTATTTTGGTTAGCAATACTGGAAAATTAGTAATTGTAGAAAACACAACTCAAGTTGGACTAAAGAATATAGAAGAAAGATTGCATTTATTATATGGAAATGACGCTATTTTTAAATTAAAACAAAAAGAGGATAAAGTAGTAGCAACAATTGTAATGCCAATTATATAATCATGAAAAAGATTAAAGCAGTTATTGTAGAAGATTCTCGTTTAGCTCGCAATGAGCTCAAAGAATTGGTTAAAAACCATCCTGAAATTGAAATTATCGGCGAAGCTGAAAACGTAGATGCTGGTTTTGAATTAATTAACAAAACCCAACCCGATTTGCTTTTTCTTGATATAAACATGCCCGAAAAAGACGGATTTGCCTTATTAGAAATGCTAGATAATGTGCCTATAACCATTTTTACAACTGCCTTTGATGAATATGCTATTAAATCATTTGAATATAATGCTTTAGATTATTTGTTAAAACCTATAAACGCTAAAAGATTTGCGACAGCTATTGAGAAAGTAAATGCCATTTTAGTTGAAAAACAAGAAAGTAACGATAAAAAACTGACTTTAAGTAATCAGATTTTCATTAAAGATGGTGAAAAATGTTGGCTGGTTAAAATTGCTGATATTTATTTATTTGAAGTTGATGGGAATTACACCAAAGTTTTTTTTAATAATGAAAAAGCCATTATCAATAAATCTTTAAATCAAATAGAAGATAAACTGCCCTTAGAATTTTTCTTTAAAGCCAATCGCAATCAAATTATTAACATACAATACGTTACTCAAATTGACCCTTGGTTTAGCGGAAATCTTTTAGTTCATTTGCCAAAAGAAGCAAAAGTCGAAATTTCAAGACGTCAAACATCAACATTCAAAGAAAAATTAAGTTTGTAGATTATCATATACTTAATAATTTCATCAATTACACTTTTTTCAAATTTTCTAAAGTTTTAAAAATGTCTCCTTTTTCATTTCGTTTGTCATTATTTTGAAGTAATGAATCAAATATAATGTTTTAGCTCTTTTTGATTTAAAATAGTAATTCAAACTTCAGTATTTTATAAAGGAGTTGTTTTGGTAAAAAGACTATAATTTGTACCAGTAATAATTGGCACAACAAAAATAGCAAGTTCTAAAACATTAATTTACAACGGAATTACCTAATCCCCCGCTAGTCGAAATATTTATTTCTAAATGATCAGGCTAAGTCTCCAGAATTCGCAACACATACTTAGCACACAATACAAATCCACAATCAAAAACTACAAAGTTGTTGATTACAATTTTTAAAGGCATTTTACTGAAAAAGACGGAAGACTTTTATTATTTTTACAGCATTAATAACATAAAATCTGTAGACTTTGTAAAGATGTTTTTATCATCTGGGTTAGGGTTTTTCGTAATCAACTTATTATATTAAAAAAGAATGACAATAAACATTATCAATAACTCACAACACTCGCTCCCAAACTACGAAACCATTGCTTCTGCGGGAATGGATTTAAGAGCCAATTTGACACAATCTATAACTTTAAAACCTCTGGAAAGAACCATTGTAAAAACGGGTCTTTTTATAGAATTGCCGATAGGTTACGAAGCTCAGGTAAGACCCAGAAGCGGATTGGCTGCCAAAAATGGGATAACCGTTCTTAATGCGCCTGGAACTGTCGATGCCGATTATAGAGGAGAAATAGGAGTAATTTTAGTAAATTTATCCAATGATCCATTTGTTATCGAAAACGGAGAACGAATTGCCCAACTCATCATCGCCAAACACGAGCGTGCAGACTGGATTGAAGTACAAGAATTAACCGAAACTTCAAGAGGTGCCGGCGGATTTGGAAGCACTGGAGTGAAATAGTTAGCAGACTTCAGACTTCAGAATACAAAAAAAGACAAAGAGTAGCATGGATACTTTTTATCTTTCAAAAAATATAATAATAATTTAGCTTAGTGTGCTTTTCAACAGTACAGTTTGCAGTATAATAACCAAACCCAATGAAAATAATTGTACCAATGGCAGGACGTGGATCACGTCTTCGCCCACATACCTTAACCATTCCTAAGCCTTTAATTCCAGTTGCGGGTAAACCAATCGTACACCGTTTGGTCGAAGACATTGCTGGTGTTTTAAATCAGCCTATAGAAGAAATTGCATTCGTTATTCATGAAAGTTTTGGAAAAAAAGTAGAAGAAGATTTAATTGCAATTGCTCAAAAATTAGGCGCCAAAGGAACTATCTATTATCAAAATGAGGCACTTGGAACTGGTCACGCCATTATGTGTGCTCAAGATTCTTTGAGTGGACCAGCTGTTATTGCTTATGCTGATACTTTAATCCGTGCTAACTTTGATTTAGATACAAATGCCGATAGTGTTATTTGGGTAAAACAAGTAGATCAACCAGAAGCTTTTGGTGTGGTAAACTTAAATGAGGCCAATGAAATAATTGAACTCGTTGAAAAACCAAAAGAATTTGTTTCGGATCTTGCCGTTATCGGAATTTACTATTTTAAAGATGTTGCCGTTCTAAAAAACGAACTTCAACTAGTGTTGGATAATAATATCATTCACGGTGGAGAATATCAAATTAATGATGGAATAAAACAAATGATGGCCAAAGGCATGAAATTTGTTCCAGGAAAAGTAGATGAGTGGATGGACTGCGGAAACAAAGACGTTACTGTAGAAACCAATTCCAGAATGTTAGGTTTTTTACAGGAAGATGGTGAAAATTTAGTTTCTAATTTAGCGGTTTTAGAAAATTCAACGATTATTCCGCCTTGTTATATTGGGGATGATGTAGTCCTGATGAATTCAATCGTAGGGCCAAATGTCTCTTTAGGGGACGGATGTCACGTACAAAATAGCACAATTAAAAACAGTTTGGTGCAAACCAACGCCCGTATAAAAAATGCCAATCTTGATAATGCCATGATAGGGAATTATGCCAGTTTTGATGGGGATTTCACTAATATCAGCATTGGCGATTATTCCGTTTTAGAATAATTAAAAAGCGTACATTAAAAAATCATCAAGCAGCATTTTTAAGTTTTTATTATGCTGCTTCGTTGTTTTTTTAATTTATTTTGCACAAGAGAACAATGTTATTGATTTTGTTTTCAAAAGACTTCTTCTTTCAATGATAAAAAAATGGCCTTTCATATTCACTTTTTCCGTTTTGCTAAGCAATTCAGTTGCTGTATTGGCACAAACGGAGCCAGAGGAAATCAAAGTGGAAGGAGATAAATTTCAAGATTTTTTTTATGAATCTTTATTTCAGAAAAGCATTGAAAACTATGATAAATCTTTAGCATCATTAGAACAATGTTTGAAATTAAACCCCAATGAAGCAACGGTTTATTTTGAATTTGGGAAAAATTATTTTGCTCTAAAAGATTATAAAAATGCCTACGATTCTTATGAACGTGCGGCTCAAATGGATCCTAACAATAAATGGTTTTGGGTAGGGATGTACGATGTATGTTATGCCACCAAAGATTTCAACCAAGCCATAATTATAGTCAATAAAATCATTCCTTTTGATCCAGAATACAAAGAAGATTTGGTTTCCTTGTACATGGCAACAAAGCAGTATGATAAGGCTCTTGAAGGGATAAATGAGCTGAATGAAAAAACCGGAAAAACAGACAGAAGAGAAATGTACAAAATGGAAATTTTGTCTGAAGGGAAATATCAAAATGCAGAAATAACAAACTTAATTGATCAAATAAATAAAAACCCAAAAGAAGAATCGAATTATATTGCTTTG
Source organism: Flavobacterium laiguense (assembly GCF_003097655.1). GTDB lineage: Bacteria > Bacteroidota > Bacteroidia > Flavobacteriales > Flavobacteriaceae > Flavobacterium > Flavobacterium laiguense. The sequence continues at coordinate 327,203 of NZ_QCZH01000001.1, read as the reverse complement.
ATTTTTTTGTATTCTAAAAATAATGAAGAAGCAAAAGCATTGGAAATCTCACAAAAATTAGAAAAAGAAATTCCTGAATCAGTTTGGGCACAAGTGAGTTTGTTTAAAAATTATTTAGAAAAAAATGATGGACCAAACGCGGTAAAAGCGATGAATATCGTTTTGGCCAGTTCGAAAATTGATTCCAAAATCAAGCACCGCATTTTTAATGAATTTTTGCTGTTTGCCAATGTCAATCCACAATTTACGCCCGATTTGGATAATGCAATTGGTTATTTTAAAACAGATACAACCGTAAATGTTGCCAAAGAAATAGGTAAGTTTTACCACAATAAAAAACAATGGGCAAACGCGATTAAATATTACGAACTATCGGAGAAAAACGATTCGGAAGTTGATATTGAAGCGAATTTGCTTTGGCTTCAAGCCAATACCGAACTCAAGCAATTTGAATCAGTAGCCAAAAAAGCGATGACGTTGATCGAGAGTTTTCCTGCTGAACCTCAATTTTATTATTATGCAGGAATGGCAAACAATCAATTGAAACAATTTAAAAAAGCCAAAGAGATTCTTGAAATGGGCTTTGATTATGTAGTGGAAAACGTAAATTTAGAAATTAATTTTAATATTCAACTTGGCGAAGCTTTTCATGGTTTAGGAGATGCAACGAAGGCAGCGTTTTATTTTAGTAAAGCCAATCAATTAATAAAAGAAAAAAAATAATGAATCGATTTCTAGTAAGAGTACTTTTTGTTTTAATGGTTTGCATGAGCAGTTCGCTAACATTAGTGTCTTGTAAAGCAAAGGCAATTGCGGTAAAGGAAAACACGAATTCAAATCGTTTAACGGCAGATCGGATTGTAAAAAATTATTACAATAATAAAAGTGAGTTTTCAACATTATATATTAAGTCTAATGTAAGATATAGTGATGATAAACAAACGCAAAATGTAACTGCCGAAATAAAAATCAAGAACAATGAGCAAATTTTGGTCAGTATTCGTTTTTTAGGGATAACAATGGCCAAAGCCTTAATTACTCCAACGACAGTAAGCTATTATGAGAAAATAAATGGGAGTTATTTTGAAGGCGATTTTAGTACATTAAGTCAATGGCTAGGAACCGATTTGGATTATAAAAAGATTCAAAACATGTTGATTGGCCAAGCAATGGATGACTTAACGAAAGGAGAATATAAAGATTCTTTAATAGATCAAACGTACCGTTTGGAGGATATTTCTAATAAAGACACCAAAAAATATTTCTTTTTTGACACTCAAAAATTCCTGTTAAATAAGCAGGAGATTACTCAAACTGATAAAAACAGAATGATTCAGGTTTCTTATTCTGATTCTAAGCTGTATAATGAATCCATGTTTCCTTCTAATGTTGCAATCAGTGCCAGTCAAGATAAAGGGAATACAGAAATAAATTTAGGATACAACACCATAACCATAAATGAAGAACTTTCTTTTCCATATAGTGTTCCAAATGGCTATAAAAGAATTTTAATTAAGTAAATTTGAACAAATTCAATAGTAAGATGCCGAGATTTATTTTAAGCCTAATTTTTTTAAGCATGACCTCATTAATGTGGGGGCAAGATTCGCAACAAGAAAAATTAGAAAAACGTAAAGCCGAAATTCAACAGGAAATTTTGGCTAATGAAAAGTTATTGCAAACGGTAAAGAAAAAAGAGAAATCTGCCGTTAATGTGATTATTTTGCAAAGCAATAAAATTAAATTAAAAGAAAAACTGATTCATACTACAGAGAAACAAACAAGGATTCTTGGGAATGACATGTACATCAATCAGATGAAAATCAATAAGCTGAATAAGGAGTTGGCTATACTAAAAGAAGATTATGCCAAGATGATTGTGAAATCATACAAAAGCAGATCTGAACAAAGTAGGGCTATGTTTTTATTATCATCAGAGAATTTTTTGCAGGCCTATAAAAGAGCTCAGTATATGAAACAATATACGAGTTATAGAAAAATACAAGGAGAAGAAATAAAAACCAAAACGGATGAGCTTTTAGGATATAATGAAAGATTAAACATTCAAAAAGCAGCCAAAAAGAAGTTATTAGCCGAAAACACCAAAGAAAAATTGTCTCTTGAAAAAGAAAAAAGAGAACAACTGAAATTGGTGAATGCTATTAAAAAAGACAAGAAAAAAATTATAGCCAGTATTAAGAAAAAACAGCAAGAGTCCCGAGCTATAGACAGACAAATAGATCGATTAATTCGTGAAGCCATTGCCGAAGCCAATAGAAAAGCAGCTATTGCAAATCCAAATGCTCCCGTTGCGACCTATACTTCATCCAGAATTGTATTGACTGCGGAATCAAAAATATTAGCAGATAATTTTAGAGCCAATAGAGGTAAATTGCCTTGGCCAGTAGAAAAAGGATTTGTGTCATTGGGATACGGGGATCAAGCACATCCAGTCTACCCAAGCCTAGTGATTCATAATAGTGGAGTGGAAATCACCACAGATCAAGGGTCAACTGCAAGAGCGGTTTTTGGAGGAGAAGTAACAAGTGTTATCGTTTTGTCTCCCGTAAATAAAGCGGTAATGATACAACATGGAGATTGCTTTACGGTGTATCAAAATTTAAGTTCTGTTTTTGTAAGCAAAGGAGATAAAGTAAATATCAAACAAAGTTTAGGAAAAATTAGAACCAATGGGGAGGGTAAAACCGTTTTGAAATTTACCATTTCTCAAAATACTACCTATAATAATCCAGCAAGTTGGCTGTATAATATGTAACCAAATCGCCCAAAATATTCAGCATTATTTTATTTAAAAAAATAAGATAGTGCTGTTTTTCTAAAAGTATCATTCATTAAATTTGCACCATATATATTTAAGATGCCAAAATTTTTTATAAGCCTTATTTTTCTACTTGCCACTTCTGTTCTTTGGAGTCAAGAATCACAACAAGCAAAATTAGAAGCGCAAAAAGCCAGAATTCAAAAAGAAATCCTAGAAAACGAAACCAAACTACAAACGGTTAAAAAAAAGGAAAAAACAGCAACCAAAGCCATTGTTTTACAAAGCAATAAAATCAAGCTAAAAGAAGAATTAATTTCGACCACCGAAAAGCAAACGAAGTTTTTGGGGAGTTCTATTGCTGTAAATCAAGCTCAGATTAGTGCATTAGAAAATGAACTCCAATTACTAAAGGAGGACTACGCCAAGATGATTGTTAAGTCATACAAAAGCCGCTCCGAAGAAAGTCGAGCCATGTTTATATTATCTTCGGAAAGTTTTTTGCAAGCGTATAAAAGGGCACAGTATCTGAAACAATACACCAATTATAGAAAAATACAAGGGCAAGAAATAAAATCCAAAACGAATGTGCTTTATACATTTAATGCCAAATTAGATGTTCAAAAAAGTGCCAAGGAACAGCTTATTACCGAAAACGAGAAAGAGCGATTGTCTTTAGAAAAAGAAAAAATTGAACAACAAAAACTAGTAGATTCCTTAAAGAAAGATAAGAATAAAATTATCGCAGAGATTAAGAAAAAGCAAAAGGAGTCTAAAGGAATTGATAAAAAAATAGACCGATTAATTCGGGAAGCCATTGCGGAGGCCAATAGAAAAGCAGCCAGAGAAAAAGCTGCAAAAGATAAAGCCAAAGCAGACGCTATTGCAAAAGCCAATGCTATTGCCAAAGCTAATGCTATGGAAAAGGTTAAAGCTATTGCTGCCGCTAATGCAATTGCTGCAGCCAATGCAAAAGCGAATTCCAAACCAATTCCAAAACCGATTCCAATTCCAAAAGAAGTGGCAAAAGCCATTGCTAAAGTAGAACCGACTGTTATGCCTGTCGCAGTTTCATCCACTAAGATGGAATTATCATCGGGAGGAAAAGTAGATTCGGATAATTTTAAGGGCAATAAAGGAAAATTGCCTTGGCCAGTTGACAAAGGATATATTTCACTTGGTTATGGAGACCAAGCACATCCGGTATATAAAACCCTGGTAATCCATAACAGCGGACTGGAATTTGCCACTGATTCTGGTGCCAATGCCAGAGCGGTTTTTGCCGGGGTGGTAACGAGTGTTATTATCATTTCGCCAGTAAATAAATTGGTCATGTTACAACATGGAGACTTTTTTACCATTTACCAAAATCTGAGTTCAGTCAATGTAAGCAAAGGCGATAAAGTAAGTATAAGACAAAGCTTGGGAAAAATAAAAACGAATGGAGATGGGAAGACGATTCTGAAATTTGCGATTACTCAAAACACTACCTACACTAATCCAAGATCTTGGTTGTCGGGAAAATAGTAGGTTAAAATTAATAAAATTTAAACAGTCTTCTGAAATGAGCATAACCTTAAATTTTGTCGTTAACCTAAATGGTGATATGCGAATTCCATATTCCTAAAAAAAAGCTAATATTAACTCCGTATGAAAAATAAAATTTACATTTGATAAAAATAAAACTTGAAAATATGAATTCTAATAATCCATTTTTAAACAACAAAACATTTTCAACTGCTGTTTCCAGAAAGGACGAAGTGCATCAAGCAACGATTATTGATGATAATCAAAGCATGACTTTGGCAGGGACAATCAACAGAAGTTTAATTCTTTTTTTATTGCTTACCGCTTCAGCAACCGTGATTTGGTGGGCTACGTTTAACGGATGGAATCCAATGTTTCCTGCTATTGGTGGTGCCATTGTTGGACTAATTTTAGTGGTAGTCGCTGCTTTTAAACCCGAATATTCTCCGTATTTAGCCCCCGGATATGCACTTTTTGAGGGGTTATTCATTGGTGGAATTTCAGCTATATTCGAAACGATGTACCCAGGAATTGTAGTGCAAGCTGTCGGAGCTACTTTTGTCACGTTTGCAGTTTGTTTAGGGTTGTATAAATATAAAATTGTAAAAGTAACAGAGCAATTCAAATCGGTTGTTGTAGCGGCCACTCTTGCTATTGCTACCTATTATATAATCTCTTGGTTGGTCTCTATGTTTACAAGTTTCACACCGGTTCACCATGGAAATTCTATGATGAGTATTGGTATTAGTGCGTTTGTAATTGTTATTGCAGCCTTAAACTTGTTCTTGGATTTTGACAGTATAGAAAAAGGAGCAGAGCAAAAAATGCCAAAATATATGGAATGGTACGGAGCAATGGGATTGATGATTACACTAGTATGGTTGTATATTGAATTCTTACGATTGCTTTCAAAACTGAACAGTAAAAACTAAGGACAGCTTAAGATTCAAATCAATACCCTTCTTTTTTAGGAGGGTATTTTTTTTGGAATTCAAAGACATAAATTAGTGCGGTTCTTTTCTCGTATGTTAATTTATAAAGGGATTAAAGGAATTGTAGCTATCAAATCATTAAATTTGCATTCTTATTTAAAGACATGTTAGAAAAAGAAACAATAAATTTCGAAAAAACGGCCATTGTTGGTATTGTTACCCAAAATCAAAGCGAAGAAAAACTTAAAGAATATCTTGATGAATTGGAGTTTTTGACTTTTACCGCTGGAGGAGAAGTGGTCAAACGCTTTTCTCAAAAGATGGAACGTCCGAATCCTAAAACGTTTGTGGGAACTGGAAAACTGGAAGAAATTTGTCTTTTTGTAAAAGAAAATGATATATCAACTTTGGTATTTGATGATGAACTATCGCCTTCGCAACAAAAGAATATTTCTAAAATAATCGACTGTAAAATACTAGATCGTACACACCTTATCCTTGATATTTTTGCACAAAGAGCCGAAACCTCTTATGCAAGAACCCAAGTAGAACTGGCGCAATGCCAATATCTATTACCTAGACTTTCTGGAATGTGGACCCACTTGGAACGTCAAAAAGGAGGAATCGGAATGCGTGGACCTGGAGAAACCGAGATTGAAACAGACAGACGTATTGTTCGTGACCGAATTGCCTTATTGAAAGATAAAATTAAAAGTATCGACAAGCAAATGGGAACTCAGCGAAGCAATCGTGGTTCTATGGTTCGTGTAGCCTTGGTTGGGTATACCAATGTTGGTAAATCGACTTTGATGAATGCAGTTGGGAAAAGTGACGTGTTTGTAGAAAACAAACTTTTTGCGACGTTAGACACCACGGTTCGAAAAGTAGTTATTAAGAACTTGCCTTTCTTGCTTTCGGATACTGTAGGATTTATTAGAAAATTACCAACTCAATTGGTAGATTCGTTCAAGAGTACATTGGATGAAGTTCGTGAAGCCGATTTGTTATTGCATGTTGTCGATATTTCACATCCCGAATTTGAAGATCATATCGAGTCGGTAAACCAGACGTTGTTGGATATTAAAGCCAATGATAAGCCAGTAATAATGGTGTTCAATAAAATTGATGCCTATAAACATTTGACCATTGATGAAGATGATTTGATGACCGAAAAGACCCCAAAACATTTTACCCTTGGGGAATGGGAGCAAACCTGGATGCATCGTTTGGGTGGAGAAAAAGCGTTGTTTATTTCGGCTACGAACAAAGAAAATTTTGAAGAATTTAGAGAACGTGTTTACGAAGCAGTTCGACATATTCACATTACCCGTTTTCCATACAATAAATTTTTATATCCAGATTATAAAGATGCCGTGGAGAAGGAGGAGAATGAAGAGTAATCTATAAGTTTTTCTTTAAATGAAAAAATCCCAAAAATCTAGTTTTTAGATTTTTGGGATTTTTTATTGAAACATATATTGATTAGGATTTTTTCAATTCTAATTTCTCATTATCTGGAGAGGTATAAATATCATCAGATTTGGTTTCATATCTCTTATATGTATTATCAGAAAGTTTCTCAACCATTACATAATCACTTTTTAATTTCATGATATAGAGTTCTTTTCCAGAATCAGTTTTAATATGAAATTTGTTTGAATTTGGATAATCATTCGTTAATCTTCCTTTTTCATAGATCAAAAAATTAGGAGTATAACCAGAATCTAAACTTACTATATTTCCATCACTTCCACTAGGTTTAAATCTTGGTATTTCAAAGAAACCTGTAAAACTAGTTTTTTCTTTATAAGTTGCCGTACCTACTGTATTTATGTAGTAAACGGATGTTGCATTCAAATTTTCTACTTTATGGCTAAAAGTTGTTTGGTTTATAAACTCTAAATCGGCAATAATTGACCTTGCATTTCCTGGCCACATACTCAACATACCGGCTCCTTCTTTTGCGACAGCCAAATATTCATTTGCTTTTATAAAATTGACTTTAAATATTTCGATAAGACTTAAGTTCAAATAGATTACTTTATTTAGTTCTTTTTCCTTTATTTTTCCAAATTGTTTTCCAATATAGCTTTTGTAAAAGGTTTGAGATTCTTCTAAATAAGCATCGTCAAAATTGAGCGTTTCGAGTTTTGCTAATAGTTCAGTGTTTTTGGCATTAAAAGCTTCCAATTCAGGAAATCCTTCTGTTTTTTCAAAGAGTCCGTAATTAAAAGTAAATTCTTTTTCGTTTGCAGTTATTAATAAAATATCTAACGCATTATAAGCAAGCCTACATAAAGTGTTTGCCATATTTACTTCATTAGATTTACTGGTTACGTTTAAAGTGGCACTAGTATTAATGGTTTTTTCAAAAATAATAGAATTGTCTTTTCCTAAAATCAAATAATTAAAATTTCCTGTAATTACAGTTTGCCCATTTGAATTAATGGATCTCGAAGCAGTAGGTATAAATCCAGTCAATATTTTTATATCCGGATTTATTGAATCAATTTTTTTGTCGTTTTTATATTCAGGCAGAGCAATTAGATGTTGATATGTTTTGTTTCTATCATAGCCTTCAGTGTATGACCAATTTTTATGACCTTGAATAATGATGTTATAAGTTTTTATAGCATTAAAAAAATCTGATTTGGGAACTGGTATTTTAATTTTTTTTGTTTCAGTATCCGTCTTTTGTGCAAAAGTAGCAAAAGTGATAAGCAGGAATAATAGCGTAAATAATTTTTTAATCATTTCTTAAATTTTACAGGTTAATTTAGGATGTAAAAATAAGTAAAAACATTAAAAAATGTATTTTTTTGTAACTTTTTTCAATTAAAACGATTCAAAAAACAGATAAAAACAATATCTTGGCACTCAAAAATTATTTTAATATTCTAAACCCTTACTGTTTTAAAATTTCATCTATGAAAAAAATTACTTTATTATGTTTTGTTTTATGTTCGACGGTTTCTTTTGCTCAAAAAGTAGATTTAGATCGTTTTTATTTTGATGTCAGTTTTCAAAATTTACCTGAAGAACTAGTGCCTTTTGAACAACGAACATATGCAACTACAATTATTACCGATGGTCCTATATCAAAACAATTTGAAAGCGCTAAAGTTCTAAATAATGATTTGTATATCTCAGGATGGAAAAAAGTAGCCGAAAATCCAACCATTACTTTAGTACTTAATTTAGCTGATTTTTATGAGGCAGGAACAAAAGTGAATACAAAAATTGTTGAAGAAAAAGATAAAGACGGTAAAGTAATCAGTTCATATCCCTTGTACTCAATTACAACAACATATAGTGGTCGTGCAAACGGAACCCAAACATCTATTTTACAACCAAAAGAGACTCCTGCTTCTGTTGTGGTTGTTGATGCTCCTAAGCCAACGAATAGATTTTTAAAAAGCACCAATCAGGAAGCACCAAAAACAGAGAATACTAATAATCATAAAACATTTAATTTTTCTGGCGATATTGCGTATACTACAAAAGAAAGTAGATCTCTTGCAGATGTAGAGAAAGATGAAGAACAAAACAGAAGAACTAACTTTAATGTTAGATTAAGACAATTTGTTACAGACTGTATTGCAAAAACGAATCGCAGACTAAATAATCAATATGGCTTTGTTCCTACTAGTTATAAAGAGCAATTGTGGATTATGGATTCTAAGGAAGAAGAAGGAGCAATTCAAAAAGAAGCAATCGAAGCAGTTAAACTTCAATTTGCAGGGATGAAGGCGGATCAGCCTATTGATAAACTAGCTGCCGATTTGCAACCGTTAATAGAATATTTTGAGTCTTTAAAGACAAAATATACAGAAGACAATAAGGGGAGTAAGAAAATTAGATATTCTGCCTATTATAATTTAGGCAAAATTTATTTGTATTTGGATCAGCCTGAAAAAGCAATTAAAGAAGGTGAAGGACTAATCGCTAATGATTATGACAAGAAAGACGGGAAAAATATTATTGAAGAGGGGACTAAGTTAGTAGAACATTTTAATAAACTACAATTAAGAACAAGACACAATCCTTCATTGTAATTGATTTGAATAAATTATAATTTAAAGACCTTTTAGTAGTAATTGCTAAAAGGTCTTTTTTTGTTCTGAAAGTTGTAATTGAGTCTTACACCAAACATTTTCTTTGGATTGAAGAAGGTACTATTTTTTAGTAGACTTGTACAATGGCACAGCAGAGCAAGCTTCTCCATACATTATACTTCTGGCATAAGGTTGCAAATACTGTGCGGCCAAAATATAGGCTCGCATAGGAACGGGTTTTCTGGAGCAGCCTTTTATAATAATAGGTTTGTCTTGGTAAACACTATAATCAATTTTGGGAAGTAATTCATCATATAAAGCCGAATCCAAATCTTCGATAGAACCGTTTATAATTTTCTTGGCATAAGGAGCCAAATGCATGGTGACTAAAATGATAGCCCACTTAGGGGTAATCGCATCTGTCCCACAAGCAACAGCAACATATTGATCTTGGTATTTTGACCAATCTTGATTGTTGAGCTGTTCTCTAAAGTCTTTTTCTTTCAACAAAAAACCATCAATAAGCCATTGTGAAATATCTATTTGCGCTCGAGCTCCTTCTGGATAATAGTCTTCAAGATCGAAAACTTCCAGTACACTATTCGCTACTTTATTGATTATTTCTTCCATTTTTTAAATATTAAGTGGTCAGTGGTCAGTATTTAGTGATCAGCTACTAACTGAATACTAAAAGACTGAACACTGTCTACTTTTTACTAAAGCATTCCCAACTCTAATTTTGCTTCTTCGCTCATTAAATCTTTGCTCCAAGGTGGATCAAAAGTAATTTCTACTTCAGCATCTTTTACATGTTCAATAGATTTTACTTTTTCTTCTACTTCTCTTGGCAAACTCTCAGCTACCGGACAGTTTGGAGAAGTAAGAGTCATTAATATTTTCACTTCGTAATCGGTATTAACCATCACGTCATAAATCAATCCTAATTCGTAAATATCTACAGGAATCTCTGGATCGTAAATGGTTTTCAATTTTTTTACAATCGATTCTCCTAATTCTGCGGTGTTTATTTCTTGTTCCATATTTTTAATTTTTCTTAGCATCAAATGCCAAGGCATACATTTTTATATTTTTTATCATCGACACCAAACCATTGGCTCTTGTTGGCGAAAGATGTTCTTTCAATCCTATTTCGTCTATAAAATCTGTATCGGCGTTTAATATATCGATCGCTTTTTGGTTTGAAAAAGTACGGATTAAAATAGCGATTATTCCTTTGGTCAAAATGGCATCACTATCGGCTGTAAAGACAATTGTATCGCCGTTTTGTTCTCCTTGTAACCATACTTTGGATTGACATCCTTTGATCAGGTTGTTGTCGGTTTTGAATTCTTCTTTGATTAAAGGAAGATTTTTGCCTAAATCAATAATATATTCATAACGTTGCATCCAGTCGTCAAACATGGAGAATTCGTCTATAATTTCGTTTTGTGTTTCTTTTATTGTCATTCTACTTTTTTTGAAAAGGATAGTATCGTATTTACTAAATTTTTTATTTTATCGGGTGGAAATCCATTATCGAAAGTCTGGCTTTCGTAGGTTTTCCCTTTATAGGTTATTGTCAAATTGGCCATTGCCGCTCCATCGTGAAAACGTTTTTGAGTGGGAGCTTTCAAACTTGGAATTTCGTCCAAATTTACTTTTTGAAATTCTTTTATTAAAGTGTTCCATTGGGCATCGGTAAGCGAATTCGAAACTGGTTTTCCGTCTCTGGTATTCGTAACCGATATGGTTTTATTTTCTACAACCGTGTTATTATACAATCCTCTTGAATTGGCAGTATACTCCATTTTTGCAGTCTCCATATCAACATTATTTTGACTTTGACAGTTTTTACCAAGAAACAGGGTTAAAAACAAAAGGGATATAATTTTCATTGCAGTTCAGTTTTAGGATAACATCATTTGTGCTTTTTTTACGGCATCGACCATTAGGTCAATCTCTTCTTTGGTATTATAAAAAGAAAAGGAAGCTCTTATTGTTCCGGGAATTCCGAAGAAATTCATAATCGGTTGCGCACAATGGTGACCCGTTCTTACGGCAATTCCTAATTTGTCTATAATGGTTCCAATATCATAGGGATGAATACCATCAATATTAAACGAAATAACCGAGGTTTTTGCTTCGGATGTACCAAAAATCTGCAACCCGTCGATTTCCAATAATCGCTTTGTTGCGTAATTTAATAACTCTAATTCTTGCTTTTGAATGTTATCGAAACCTATTTCATTCATATAATCGATAGCAGTTCCTAGAACAATTCCGCCCGCAATATTGGGTGTTCCCGCTTCGAATTTATGAGGCAAATCAGCATAAGTGGTTTTTTCGAAAGTCACTTCTTTGATCATTTCACCACCGCCTAGATAGGGAGGCAATTTATTCAACCAAGCTTCTTTTCCGTATAAAATTCCAATGCCCGTTGGTCCACACATTTTATGGCCTGAAAAAACATAAAAATCACAATCCAGTTCCTGAACATCGGGTTTTAAATGCGGTACGGCTTGTGCGCCATCAATTAGAATAGCAGCCCCAACTTCGTGAGCTTTGTCAATCATATATTTGACAGGATTGATAGTTCCCAGCGCATTCGAAATATGATTTACGGCTACAATCTTGGTTTTAGGAGATAGTAATCGATCATACTCTTCCATAATCAATTCACCATTTTCATTCATCGGAATGACTTTGAGTGTGGCTCCTGTTTTTTCACACAGCATTTGCCAAGGCACAATATTACTGTGGTGTTCTAATGCAGAAACCAACACTTCATCACCTGGTTTTAGAATGGAAGCAAATCCATTGGCTACTAGGTTGATCCCAAAAGTAGTTCCTGAAGTAAATAGCACTTCGTGAAGGAATTGTGCATTAATGTGATTTTTCACTTTTGCTCGGGAAACTTCATAGGCATCAGTCGCCAATTGGCTTAGCGTATGAACACCTCTATGGATGTTGGCATTAATTTCTTGATAATAGGTTGAAATTGCATCAATAACCACTTGGGGTTTTTGTGAAGTGGCTCCGTTATCGAAATATACTAAAGGTTTTCCGTTTACTTTTTGTGAAAGAACAGGAAAATCGGTTCTTATTTTTTGAATATCTAACATTTCTTTATTTAGAATTTTTCTAAATACAAAAGTAATACAATTGATTTAGTTTTTTATGAAACAATAGTTAATAATTGTAAAAATAGTAACAAAGAAAACAAGTGTATTGTTGAAAATGAATTGCCTACCGATTGTTTGAAGTTAGTATTCTTTTTTTTACTAAATTGGTGTAATTATCTTTCAATATGAAAAAGTATTTTAAAATAGGTGCTCTTCTCTTTTTCCTACTCTTGGGTTATTTGGGTTTTACCAATTATCCCAAACTGGAATTAATTTCTGGATTTTCGGCCAAAAGTGTTGCTTCCGGACATTTCATCGACTATCGTTCACAAGAAATTATCGAAAAAAACGATAATGATTTTGATGTTATAGGTTGGGCAACCAATGAAATTAATGAATCAGAAAAATTTGCCACGGCGAACGTTTTTGGTTTAAAAAAGCGAAAAGCGATTTATAGAGAGGGTTTGGGAGCCACACTAATAGATGATGATTTTGATGTCAGTAAAGCGTATGAAGTTCCCAAAAGAACAAAATTAAAAAACATATTACCTTTTCCTTATGGAGATCTAGAACCCAAAGACACCGTTTTTTCCAATGTAGATTATGCTAAATTGAGTGAGGCTGTTGCCAATGCATTTGATGCTAAAGGGCATAATGATAAAAGAACCCGCTCTGTTTTGGTTATTTATAATGACAAAATCATTGCGGAGAAATATGCTCCTGGCTTTACTAAAAGCAGCACTATTTTGGGCTGGTCCATGACTAAGAGTATTACGGGAACTTTATTTGGGATTTTTCAAAAGCAGGGCCAGCTTGATATTTATAAGCCCTCTCCCATTGCAGAATGGCAGAATGACAATCGAAAAAATATTACGACCAATGATTTACTCCACATGAATTCGGGTTTGGAATGGGGGGAACATTATGACAGAACCTGTGATGCAACACAAATGCTTTTCCAGACCGAAGATATGACTCGATCCCAACTGATAAAACCAGCCATTTTTAAACCCAACACGCATTGGAATTACTCTTCTGGAACGACAAATTTGTTGTCTGGAATTTTGCGGAAGCAGTTCAAGACGCACCAAGAGTATTTGGATTTTTGGTATTCGGCTTTGATTGATAAAATAGGGATGCATTCGATGCTTATAGAAACGGATATGGCAGGAAATTATGTGGGTTCGTCTTACGGTTGGGCAACGACTAGAGATTGGTCAAAATTGGGATTGTTGTATTTGCATAAAGGCAATTGGAACGGTGAGGAATTATTTGATGCCAGTTGGGCAAAGTATGTTTCGACTCCGACAAATACTTCTCACGGAAGATATGGTGCGCATTTTTGGCTCAATGCTAGTGGTCATTTTCCAGATGTTCCAAGAGATATGTATTATTGTAGCGGTTTTCAAGGGCAAATGGTCGCGATTATTCCGTCTATGGATTTGGTAATTGTGAGAATGGGGTTGAAAGATGAGTTTGACTTTAATGGGTTTTTGAGCGGGATAGTGGGGAGTGTGAAAAAATAATAGTATGGGAAGAAATAAATTTTTAATATCATTTCTATTAATGATAATTGGTTTTGTTTTTAATGCTTTGGCTTGGTCAACAATCATAAGCCATCCATATAATTCGATATGTCTTAATTTGGGATTAGGATTATCATTTTTTGGATTTATACTTTTAATCTATTGTTTAGTTAAAAAATGATTTATAAAAAATATATGTAAGGTAATTGAAAGTTGTTTAGCCCCGATAGAAATGGAAATCCTTTTTGAGGTTTTTCACCGAAAAAAGATTGCAATGTATAGCGGGAATAGCTCCAAAAAAAACCTAACAGTAAAAATTGTTAGGTTTAGATTATTTATCAAAAGATAATATTATTATAAATCAAATCCGATTTTAACGCCCAATTTATTAGCGATAATAGTGGTGATTCTTTGTTTTAATTCCGGTATTTTGATGTTTTCGATTACTGCATTCGAGAAGGCGTACATCAATAATGCTTTGGCTTCTTTTTTAGGGATTCCGCGTTGTTGCATGTAGAACATAGCGGTTTCGTCCAGTTGCCCGATGGTACAACCGTGTGAACATTTTACGTCATCTGCAAAAATTTCTAGTTGTGGTTTGGCATTTATGGTTGCTTTGTCGCTCAAAAGAATGTTGTTGCTTTTTTGAAAAGCGTTTGTTTTTTGAGCTTCTCTTTCTACGTATACTTTTCCGTTAAAAACACCTGTTGATCTGTCAGAATAGATTCCTTTATAATCTTGAAAGCTTTCGCAGTTTGGCGTTGCGTGATGCACCAATGTATAATGATCCACGTGTTGTTTGTCTCCAATAATCGTGATTCCGTTTAAAGTACTGGTCAAACGTTCTCCAAAATGATAGAAATTCAAGTTGTTTCTCGTTAGGTTTCCACCAAAAGAGAAAGTGTGAACGGATACGTGGCTTTCCTGTTTTTGGGAAACATAAGTATTGTCAATTAAGTTGGCCTCCAGATTGTCATTTTGAATTTTGTAGTAATCCACAATGGCTCTTTTTTGAGCAAAAATTTCGGTAACCGAATTGGTTAAAACAGGATTGTCGTTCAAACTTTGATGACGCTCGATGATTTGTACATGTGAGTTTTCGCCAACAATAACTAAGTTTCTAGGTTGTACCAAAAGTGCAGCTTCACTTCCTGTAGAGAAATACATGATTTCTATAGGCTTGTCTACCACTTTGCTTTTTGGGATATTGATATATGCTCCTTCATTAGCAAAAGCGGTATTCAATGAAGTTAAACTCTCGTCTTTACTGGCAATTTTATTGAAGTAAGTGTCAATAACCATCTTGTATTTTGGTCTGTTCAATGCTGATGCCATCAAGCAAACATCAATTCCATCATGAGTAGTTGAAGATAGGTTGGAGGCAAAAACACCGTCTACAAAAACTACTTTATAGGTATCTATTTCGTGTAAAAAATATTTTTTTACATCGCTATATTGAATGCTGTTTTCTGTTTTTGGAAATACGGTAAAGTCATTTTTTAAGATGGCACTTAACGAAGTATATTTCCAAGATTCTTCTTTTTTAGTTGGGAACCCTTTATTTTCGAAGTTTTTTATGGCAGCAGTTCGTACGTTATGAAGTTCTGTTTGAACATCAACACGCTCTTCAAAAGCCATAAAAGACGATAGTAATTTTTCTTTTAATTCCATTATTCTTTATTGTTTAAAGTTTAAGGTTTTAAAGTTTAAAGTTAACTCGACGCAGCTTTAAACTTCAAACTTTAAACAAAAATTTAAGCTTCTTGTTCTAATTTAATCCAATCGTATCCTTTTTCTTCTAATTCGTGCGCTAATTCTGCCCCGCCCGATTTTACAATTTTTCCGTTGTAAAGTACGTGTACGAAATCAGGAACGATATAGTCTAATAATCTTTGGTAATGTGTAATTACGATGACAGCATTTTTATCGCTTTTCAATTTGTTTACTCCATTGGCAACAATTCGTAAAGCATCGATATCAAGACCAGAATCGGTTTCGTCAAGGATGGCTAGTTTTGGTTCTAGCATCGCCATTTGGAAAATTTCGTTTCTTTTTTTCTCTCCTCCAGAGAAACCTTCATTAAGAGAACGAGAAAGAAACTTTCTATCGATTTCTAATAATTCTGATTTTTCACGAATTACTTTTAGCATTTCGTTGGCTGGCATTTCTTCCTGACCTTTTGCTTTTCGTGTTTCGTTGATGGCAGTTCTAATAAAGTTGGTTACCGAAACACCAGGGATTTCTACTGGATATTGAAACGATAGAAAAACCCCTTTGTGTGCTCTTTCTTCTGGAGCAAGATCCGAAAGATCTTCACCGTCCAAAAAGATTTCACCATTTGTTACTTCGTAAGTGTCGTTTCCAGCAATGATAGAAGAAAGTGTACTTTTTCCAGCACCGTTTGGTCCCATTATAGCGTGAACTTCTCCCGCTTTTACTTCAAGGTTTATCCCTTTTAATATTTCTTTGTCACCTATTGAGGCATGTAAATTTTTTATGCTTAACATTGTTTTTATATTTTAAACCATTAAGATTATTAAGTATTTTTTTAGAACAGAAAACTATCCTACAGAACCTTCCAACGAAATTTCCAATAATTTTTGTGCTTCAACAGCAAACTCCATTGGTAATTTATTCAACACGTCTTTACTGAATCCGTTTACGATAAGCGCAATGGCTTTTTCGGTTGGGATTCCACGTTGGTTGCAATAGAAAACTTGGTCTTCACCAATTTTACTGGTAGTAGCTTCATGTTCTACTTTTGCCGTTGGATTTTTGCTTTCGATGTAAGGAAAAGTATGTGCTCCACAATGATTCCCCATCAATAAAGAATCACATTGTGAAAAGTTCCTTGCGTTTTCTGCTCTAGCTCCAATTTGAACCAATCCTCTATAGCTGTTTTGTGATTTTCCAGCAGAAATTCCTTTGGAAATAATAGTCGATTTGGTGTTTTTACCCAAATGGATCATCTTCGTTCCCGTATCGGCTTGTTGAAAATTATTGGTAACTGCAATCGAATAAAATTCACCTACTGAGTTGTCTCCTTTTAAAATAACGGATGGATATTTCCATGTTATGGCAGATCCTGTTTCTACTTGTGTCCAAGAGATTTTAGCATTTTTCTCGCAGAATCCTCTTTTGGTTACAAAATTGAAAACTCCACCTTTACCTTCTTTGTTTCCAGGATACCAGTTTTGAACAGTAGAATATTTTATTTCGGCATCATCCAAGGCGATCAACTCTACCACTGCGGCATGCAATTGATTTTCGTCACGTGATGGCGCAGTACAACCTTCTAAGTAAGAAACGTAACTACCTTCGTCAGCCACTAATAATGTTCTTTCGAATTGTCCTGTTCCGGCTTGGTTGATTCTAAAATATGTAGATAGCTCCATTGGGCAACGAACGCCTTTTGGAATATAACAGAAAGATCCGTCTGAGAAAACAGCTGAATTTAAGGCTGCATAAAAGTTGTCTTTTTGAGGAACAACAGTACCAAGATACTTACGAACCAAGTCTGGATATTCACGAATGGCTTCGGAAATACTCATAAAGATAATTCCTTTTTCCGCTAATGTTTTTTTGAATGTTGTCGCTACCGAAACCGAGTCAACTACGATATCCATGGCTACATTATTCATCATTTTTTGCTCATCCACAGAGATACCTAACTTTTTGTACATTTCCAAAAGTTCTGGATCTACGTCGTCTAGCGTTTTGTTTGGGTCTGCTTTCTTCGGAGCTGAGTAATACGAAATGGCTTGAAAGTCCGGTTTTTCATAACGAACGTTTGCCCAATTTGGCTCAATCATTTCTTCCCAAGCGCGAAAAGCCTCAATACGCCAATCGGTCATCCATTGTGGTTCGTCTTTCTTTTGAGAAATAGCGCGAACAATATCTTCATTTAGACCAATAGGAAATGTTTCAGACTCTAATTCGGTATAGAATCCGTACTCATATTCTTTAGTCTCTAATTCGATTTTTAAATCGTCTTCGGTGTATTTTGACATGTTTTTATTTTTTAAAACCATTAAGAAATTAAGGCTTAATAAGACTTAATTTCTTAATTTTTTAATGGTTTAAATCTTTTTTTAATTCTTTAAAGTGAGAATGATTCCCCACAACCGCAAGTTCTATTAGCATTTGGATTATTAAAAACGAAACCTTTTCCGTTTAATCCTCCTGAAAATTCCAGTATCGTTCCTGCTAAATAAAGGAATGATTTTTTCTCTACAGCGATGGTGATGTCGTTGTCAACGAATATTTTGTCGTCTTCGCCTTTGTTTTTGTCAAATTTCAAATCATAAGACAAACCAGAGCATCCACCGCTTTTTACGCCTACTCTCACGTAGTCCACAGCAGCATCAAAACCATCGTCTTTCATCAAATCGATGATTTTCTTTTTGGCAGTATCAGAAACTTGTATCATGTGTTGGTGTTTTTAATTGTGTTTTTTAGCGAGATTTTGAATAGAAATTCCCAAAAAGGAATCCTATTTCCGAAAAGTATTTTAACCCTTATCTTTATTTCGTCTAAATTAACCGCAAAGATACTATATAAAAACCTTTTTCCATAATTGATAACATTTATATAACTAATGACAAAATAGAAAATGTCTATTTGATTCCAATTAAGACAAACGATTTTGCTAAATTGCAGTGTTTTTTAAAACTATTTAAACTTTAATAATGAAATTATATCCTATAGAAACAGGTAATTTTAAACTCGACGGTGGTGCTATGTTTGGAGTGGTTCCCAAAACCATTTGGAATAAAACCAATCCTGCAGACGAAAATAACCTTATTGATATTGCCGCACGTTGTTTGTTAATTGAAGATGGAAACCGATTAATTTTGATTGATACCGGGATGGGAAACAAACAATCTGAAAAGTTTTTTGGATATTACTCTCTTTGGGGAACTCATTCTATGGACAAATCGCTGGCTCAATTCGGTTTTCATCGCGATGATATTACCGACGTTTTCATGACACATTTGCATTTTGACCATTGTGGAGGTAGTGTGCAATGGAACAAAGACAAAACAGGCTATGAACCTGCTTTCAAAAACGCCAAATTCTGGAGTAATGAAAATCATTGGGAATGGGCCACAAAACCAAATCCGAGAGAAAAAGCCTCTTTTTTATCCGAGAATATTTTGCCGATGCAAGAAAGCGGACAGTTGCATTTTATTCCTCAGCCAGATACTGATTTTGAAATTTCATCAGATTTGGGATTTGGAGTTTTTTATGCAGATGGGCATACTGAGAAGCAAATGATTCCGCATATTCAATACCAAGATAAAACGATTGTTTTTTGTGCCGATTTATTGGCAACAGCCGGACACTTGCCTTTGCCGTATGTGATGGGGTATGACACAAGGCCCTTATTGACAATGCCCGAAAAAGCAAAATTCCTTAATGCAGCCGCAGACAATAATTACTACTTGTTCTTGGAACACGATGCACACAACGAAATTATAACGGTTCAGCATACCGAGAAAGGGGTGAGATTGAAAGAACGGTTTAGTTGTAAAGAGGTATTTTAAAAACATATAAAAATAAAAAATTATTTTTTTCAGACAGTAGTAAGCAAAAGTTTACTGCTGTTTTTGTTTTATAAGTAATTTGAAATTATTTTTTATTTTACTGATTCCCTTTCATTCCCTTTTTTTTTGTAATTCAATAGTATAGTAGTTCAACTATTTTTTATAGGAGAGGTCATTAAAAATAAAATTTTGTTAAAATGTATTTGATACATCAAAGATTGATAAAACATTTATATTTTTGCCCGAACAATCAAAACAATATTCAAAAATGGATAAATTAAAAGATATCATTTTCTATTCAATGGATAAAGCAATCAAAACATATAGAACTTTTGCACAGAAAAAGCTCAAGGAGAACAATTATAAAATAACTATTGATCAATGGTTGATTATAAAAGCAATACTTGAAAATCCTGGAATTTCTCAACAAGATTTAGCCGAAATGGTTTTTAAGGACAATGCATCGGTCACTAGAATTATTGAACTTCTAGTACAATCAAAGTATTTGGAGCGTGAAAACAATCCAAATGATAGACGAAAATCAAATTTAACAGTAACTCTTGAAGGGGAATCCATTATCAAAAAAGTTCATTCATTAGTACTTCAAAATAGAAAAATAGCTTTAAAAGGAGTTTCTCAAGAGGATCTAGAAATTACCAATAGAACATTAAAAAAAATTACAGAAAACTGTATTTAATTCATCAATCATCAATAAAAAATCAATCATCAATCAAAAAACAATCAGTATGTTAAAAATTATTTTAAGTGTTACCTTTTTTTTACTTTCAGTTTTCGCAACAATCATTTATGGACAAAATTTGGGAAGCGGGCCTTCTTCTAGTAATGAATCAAATCTTTTGGCCAAAAATGAAGTTGTTGCAAATGGAATTCTTACCATTTCTGGAACTGTCTTATCTGAAAAAAGCGAAATCGTCAATGAAGGAATTATAAATCTATATCGTTCAACAGATCATAAATTAGTAAAAACAGAACTTACCAATACTACAGGTAAATTTTTATTCGAAAATATTTCGGAAGGAAGTTATTATGTTACTGTTTCCGAAAATGGGAAAACTAAATATACAGGACAACCTTTTGATGTTTTGGCGAGTTTAGAACTTCCTTCTATTTTTCTAATATTAGAATCAAGTGCTCTGAAAGAAGTGGTGATTAAAAAAACCAAACCTTATATCGAGCGTAAAGATGGTAAAACGATTGTGAATGTGGAGAACAGCATTACCGACGCGGGTACCTCTGCTTTTGAAGTTTTAGAAAAAGCACCAGGTGTTAAAATCGACGCTAGTGACAACATCAGCCTTCAGGGTAAAAATGGTGTTTTGGTTCAAATTGACGGTAAACCAACTCCATTATCTGGAGAAAATTTAACTAGTTACTTAAAAAGTATTGCTTCTGGTTCGATTGAAAAAATAGAATTTATCACCAATCCATCCTCAAAATACGATGCTGCGGGTTCTTCGATCATTAATATAATAATGAAAAAAGGAAAGAAACAAGGTACCAACGGAAGCGCTTCAGGATCTTATGGACAAGGACAATTTCCTACTGCGACTGCGAATCTGAGTTTGAATCACAAAAATGACAAAATAAATGTATTTGGAAACTATAATTTTGCACATAGAGAAGGATTTAATAATTTGGTGTTAACTCGTAATTTTTATGAAGACAATGTTTTTACGGGTGCCTATTCTCAAGTAAATTCTATAAACAGAACTTCTGACAATCAAAATTTTAGAGCAGGAATCGATTATTTTTTAAATGATAAGAACACGCTTGGATTGACAGTCAATACCATAAAAACAAAATCTAAAGCTAAAGGAGATAATGTTTCGGATGTATATGATGCAACTCACACCAAATCGTCTCGATATGAAACAGATAATATTTCAAATAAAGAATTTAGTAATCCTTCTTTAAATTTAAATTATAAACATGTAATTGATACTTTGGGGACAGAGTTAACAAGTGATTTTGATTATGCCAGTTATAAAACAGATGCAGTTCAAGACTTAACTACCAAATTTTATGGGTTAAGCGATGTAGAAATATTGGCTCCCAATGTACTATACGGTGATACAAAAGGGAAGCTGGATATTTATACACTAAAAGCAGATTATGTTACCACTTCAAAAAGAGGAGTTAAATTTGAAACTGGGCTTAAAACAAGCTTTGTAAAAGCGGATAATAATTTATCTTTTTATGATTTGAGCTCTGGAGATCCCATTTATGACAATTCAAAAAGTAATCATTTTATTTATAAAGAAAACATCAATGCAGCCTATTTTAATGCAGCAAAGGAGTTTGGAAAATGGAAAGCAACCTTTGGATTAAGGGCAGAAAATACGAATATTTCTGGTGAACAATTGGTAGACAACACTACTATTAAAGATAATTATACGCAGCTATTTCCAAGTACTAATGTGGGGTATACTTTTAATGAAAACAACTCTTTGGAAATAAATTATAGTAAACGAATTACTCGCCCAAGTTATAGTCAATTAAATCCTTTTAAGTATTATATCGATCAAACAACATACGTAGAGGGTAATCCTTATTTGCAACCACAAACTACCAATTCTATTAAACTGATTTATGGGTTTAATCAAAAAATTTATACTACATTAAATTTTTCGAGAACCTATAATAATATTACGGAACTAATTATACCTTCTGAAACAGACAAAGGAAAGACCGTTCAAACTTTTAAGAATCTTGACATTGCAGACAATTATGGTTTTAATATTGTAGTCCCAATAGAGGTAACCAAATGGTTTAGTACCAACAACAATTTCAATTTTTATTATGGATCGTATTCAGGAACAGTTTCAAATACAACTTTGGATAATGTTGGAGGATATTCATATAATATAAACAGTACTAATAGTTTTAAAATAGCCAAAAATTTTTCTGCAGAACTTATAGGGAATTACCAAGCCAAAGAAGTATATGCTTTTATGACTATTGAACCCGTATGGTTTTTTAATATTGGTTTTCAGAAGAAATTTGAGAACAAGAGTTCTTTAAAATTAGCATTTAATGACGTTTTTGCAACAAATTATATTCAAGCCGTTTCGGTATATTCTGATTACAATGAATCTTTTGTAGTCAAAAGAGACTCTAGGGTTGTTATTTTGACTTACACCTATAATTTTGGTGATGGGAAAGCATCAGCTCGAAGAAAAACCGGTGGAGCCGATGATGAAAAAGCTAGAGCCAATTCGAGTAATGGATAGATGATGGCGATTTTAGTAAGGAACAAATTATAAATTTGTCAATAAGTGTCAGATAATCTTAAAATACAGTTAACGATTGTATAATATATAATTTACTTCCACTATTTTTGAAGTTGATTATTAAAAAAGGAAAATTATAGATGTGAAATCGCTATGATTCCAAAACATTAATAAAGAATAGCGATTGCATGTTCTAAAAACATATAAAGTATTTACACATGAAAAAAATAAACTTAACCTCATTAGCGTTACTTGCGGCTTTGTCATTGTGCCTTTCGGCCAATGCGCAAACATCAACTTCATACATTGGTAAAAAAGGAAAATTGAACGAACCTGAACTGCAAAGATGGTCACACCTGGATTTGGCCAAAGACAGTATTCCCGGAATGAGCGTGGACAAAGCCTATGCCGAATTACTGAAAGGTAAAAAAAGCGTTAAAGTAATTGTTGGAATTGTAGATTCTGGAGTTGACATTGACCATGAAGATTTGAAAGCTGTAGTTTGGACCAATAAAAAAGAAATTGCCGGAAACGGAATCGATGACGACAAAAACGGCTACATCGATGATATTCACGGTTGGAATTTTCTGGGTAATGCCGGACATGAAACGTTAGAAATGACTCGTATCGTAAAAAAAGGCGATGACGGATCGGCAACCTACAAAAGCGCACTGGCGGCTTATGATGAAAAATACAATAAAGCATTGCAAGACAAACAGCAAGTCGATTTCTTGATGGGGGCAGACAAATCCATTCAAAAACATTTGAATAAGGAAGTCTATACCGTTGAAGATTTGAACGCAATCGTTACTACAGATCCTGATTTGTCCAAAAGCAAAATGGTCATGACCCGTATCTTGACCAATGCAGGACCTACTTTCAGGGCAGAAATAGAAGACTACGGAAAATACGTTTACGATCAATTGAACTATAATTTGAACAAAGAGTTTGATGGCCGAAAAATTGTAGGTGATAATCCAGAAGATATTAAAAACACCAAATACGGAAACAACACCGTTTATGGACCAGACAAGGAAGAGGCATTGCACGGAACTCACGTTGCCGGAATCATTGCTCAAGTAAGAGGTAATAATCTTGGGGGTGACGGTATTGCCAACACTGTTGAAATCATGGCTGTAAGAGCCGTTCCGGACGGAGATGAATACGACAAAGACATTGCACTAGCCATTCGTTATGCTGTTGATAATGGAGCCAAAGTAATTAACGGTAGTTTTGGAAAAAGTTATTCTCCACACAAACAATGGATTTTTGAAGCCATTAAATACGCCGAAAAGAAAGACGTTTTGTTTGTTCATGCCGCTGGGAATGATGGACAAAACATCGATTTGGATGAAAATGCAAATTTCCCAAATGACTCTGAAGACAATAAAAAAGAATTTGCTTCGAATGTACTGACCGTAGGTGCTTTGAATAATGGATATGGAGAAGGAGTAATTGCGTCATTTTCAAATTATGGAGCTTTTAACGTAGACGTTTATGCTCCTGGAGACGAAATTTATGCAACGATTCCGAACAATAAATACAAATATTTGCAAGGAACTTCTATGGCTTCGCCAAATGCCGCCGGAGTTGCTGCCTTGGTTCGTTCTTATTATCCAAAATTATCTGCCAAACAAGTAAAACAAATCTTGATGGAATCTGGAACACCACTTCCTGCTAAGGTAGTTTTGGGCGAAAGTGAAAATCCTAATGAAAAACCGGTGGCAGTAGCATCTACTGAATCATCAAGAACAGGCAAGATGGTCAATGCCTATAATGCATTATTGTTGGCCGAAAAAATGTCTAAGAAATAATTGTAACTACTATTAATCCAATGGAAGAGTTTTTCGGCTCTTCCATTTTTTATTTTTAAATAACCATGCGCAAACTCTTTTTATTAGGATTCTTTTCCTTAAGTCTCGGGAATCTATTCGCCCAAAATTCAGGTTACTGGCAACAACAGGTCGATTACAAAATGGACGTCACTATCGATGTCAAAAATTACCAATACAAAGGAAAACAAGAACTGGTTTACACCAATAATTCTTCGGATACGTTGAAGAAAGTATATTATCATTTGTATAACAATGCTTTTCAACCAGGAAGCGAAATGGACGCTAGATTGCAAACCATCAAAGATCCCGATGGTCGTATGGTAACCAAAATAAAAGTGGATGGCAAAGACGTAAAAGAAAGCCGAATCAAAAACCTTAAACCCAACGAAATCGGATATTTGAGAATTTCAAATTTCAAACAAGACGGTGTTGTAGCTGTTGCAAAAGAAATAGGAACGATTCTAGAAGTAACTTTGGTCAAACCGATTTTACCGAATTCAAAAACTACTTTCACCCTAGATTTTGATGGACAAGTACCAGTTCAAGTTCGTCGTTCGGGACGAAATAATGTGGAAGGAATTGAATTGTCAATGGCACAATGGTATCCGAAAATGGCCGAATTTGACTTTGAAGGTTGGCATGCCGATCCTTACATTGCCAGAGAATTTCACGGCGTTTGGGGAAATTTTGATGTGAAGATTACGATTGATAAGGACTACACTTTGGGAGGTTCCGGATATTTGCAAAATCCAAACGAAATCGGTCATGGCTACCAAGACGCTGGAGTTACCGTAGTGTATCCTAAAAAAGCAAAAACATTGACTTGGCATTTTGTAGCGCCAATGGTGCATGATTTTGCATGGGGTGCCGATAAAAATTACGTACATGATATCGTAAAAGGACCCAATAATGTTGATTTGCATTTCTTTTTCAAAAACACCACAGCTGTTGTAGAAACGTGGAGAAAACTGGAACCTTTGATGGTAAAAGTGATGGATTATTACAACAAAACCGTTGGCGACTACCCATACAAACAATACTCGTTTATACAAGGAGGCGATGGTGGAATGGAGTATGCCATGTGTACCTTGATGCTTGGAAACGGAACCCTAGATGGAATTTTAGGTACTGCAGCTCATGAAATGGGACATTCTTGGTTCCAACATATTTTGGCCTCCAACGAATCCAAACATCCTTGGATGGATGAAGGTTTTACGACTTATATCGAAGATTCTGCTCTTAATGAAATAGCCGTGAAGAAAGAAGAAAACCCATTCAAAGGGAACTATGCCGCTTATTATAAATTGGTCGAATCGGGTAAGGAACAACCACAAACGACGCACGGAGATCGCTATGACGAAAATCGTCCGTATAGCATTTCTTCTTATGTAAAAGGAAGTATCTTCCTGTCACAATTGGTTTATGTGATTGGTCAAGACAACATGAACAAAACCCTAAAAAAATACTACCAAGATTTCAAATTCAAACACCCTTCGCCAAATGACATTAAGAGAACTGCCGAGCGTGTTTCGGGAGCCAACTTAGATTGGTACTTGGTGGATTGGACCCAAACTTTAAACACCATTGATTACGGAATCAAAGACGTCAAAGAAAATGCCGATAAAACAACCGTAACCCTAGAACGAATTGGTAGAATGCCAATGCCGATCGATCTATTGGTTGAATATAATGATGGTACCAAAGAGAGTTTCTACATCCCGTTGCGCATGATGAGTTTTGAAAAAGAAAACCCAACTCCCGCCATTACCAGAACCGTTCTTAACGACTGGGCATGGGCGTATCCTACTTTTGAATTTAACATTTCAAAACCCAAAGCGACCATCAAGAAAATCACCATTGACCCAAGCGGTTTAATGGCTGATATTAAGCAAACCAATAATGTTTATGAAGTGAAGTGATAATTCATAAAATATAAAAAAGGCTCTTTTTAGAACGTAACGTTTTAGAAAGAGCCTTTTTTTTGTAGACATCCATTTTGGGGTGCCTCCTATTCCGCTACCTTATGCAAGTGTCTGATAATTTCAGAGATCAGTCCCGTCCATCCCGTTTGGTGATTCGCACCTAGACCTTTGCCGGTATCGCCATCAAAATACTCAAAAAACAAATGGTTTTTATTGAAAAGGGCATCCTTTTGAAACTTTTCGTATTCACCATACATTGGAATTTTTGCATTGGCATCCGGTAGAAAAAGCGACAATAATCGTTTGGCGACTCCTTCAGAAGCTTCCTGTAGCGTGACCATTTGCCCTGAATGAGTTGGGAATTCTACCTTGAAGTCTGTGCCGTAATAACCGTGAAATTTTTCTAACGAATCCAAAATCAAATAATTCATGGGAAACCAAATAGGCCCTCTCCAATTCGAGTTTCCGCCAAACATATCCCCCGTAGCTTCGGCCGGAGTATAATCGACCTGAATGGTCCCGCCTTCATGGGTAAATTTATACGGATGTTCTTTGTGGTATTTGGATAGAGAACGCACTCCAAAATCGGATAAAAATTCATTTTCATCAAACATGCGTCTTAGGATCATTTTCATTCGATGTCCTCTCAAGGTCGAAAGCAAACGACTGTCTCCTTTGCCATGATGATGCCAACTCGAAACCAAACTCGCTAAGTCCGGTCGGTTTTTTAACACCCATTCTACACGACGTTTAAAAGCGGGTAATTTTTCTAACAGCTCCGGAGTTAAAACTTCGACGGCAAAGAGCGGAATCAATCCAACCATCGAACGTATTTTTAGCAATTCGGCATCGCCATTTTCTTTGTGGAGCATGTCATAAAAAAATTTATCCCCATCGTCCCAAAGGTTTAGTTTGTTGTCTCCCATGAATTGCATCGCTCCCGAAATTTGAAGAAAGTGTTCAAAGAACTTGGAAGCCATCTCCTGATAAACGGGGTTTTTAAGCGAAATTTCACAGGCAATTCGGAGCATATTCAAGCAGTACATGGCCATCCAACCCGTACCGTCGGCTTGTTCCAGGTGACCTCCAGTAGGTAAATCGGCGGAGCGATCGAATACTCCAATATTATCCATTCCGAGGAATCCACCTCCAAAGATGTTATTTCCATTTTTATCTTTCAAATTTACCCACCACGTAAAATTGAGCAGTAGTTTGTGAAAAATGCGTTCCAAGAAAACTGTATCTCCAACACCACCATTGGTTTCTTTGTCAATTTCATATACTTTCCAGGTGGCCCAAGCATGAACTGGTGGATTCACATCGGAGAACGACCATTCGTAAGCCGGGATTTGTCCGTTGGGATGCATGTAATATTCTCGAAGAATAACCGATAACTGTCTTTTGGCAAAATCAGGATCTAATCTGGCCAATGGTAATGTATGAAAAGCCAAATCCCAGGCTGCAAACCAAGGGTATTCCCATTTGTCTGGCATGGAGAGAATGTTGGAAGTATATAGGTGTTTCCAAGTACTATTCCGACCTGTTTTTCGGTTTCCTTCTGGTTTTGGGGTAGATGGATCTCCTTTCAACCATTCAAAGACATTGTAATAATACCATTGTTTTGACCAAAGCATTCCAGCATAAGACTGACGTTGAATCGATTTTAATTTTTCGTCGGTAATCCCTTTTTGAAGCGGAGCATAAAATTCATCGGCTTCTTGCATTCTTTTTTCCCAGAGGGTATCAAAATCGGCAAAAGGATTATTTGTAGTGGTATTTGTAAACCGAAGGCGATAGACTTTTTGACCATTGGCAGGAATGATATCATCGTATTTTACGGATGCTTTGGTTCCTGTCTTCTTTGGATTTACGCTTTCGTTGTTTTTATTAATGATATAATCATTGATGCCATCTTTGGTGTAAGGAGTGGGATTAGGGGTTTTATACAAACGCTCCAAATTGGTTTCGTTATCGCAAAACAAAAGTTCATCGGGATGATCTGCATACAAATGAAAGTGCCCCACCAAGGAATGATGGATTTCAATTGAAGAATTTTCAACACCGGTCAGGGTTGGTTTGTGTTTGTACTTTTCATACCCCCAACTCCAAGTATTTCTAAACCAAATGGTGGGTAATACTGTAATTGGAGCAGCCTCCTTTGAGCGGTTTTCTACGGTAACTTTGATTAAGATGTCTTGTTCGTCTGCTTTGGCATATTCTATGGTAATATCAAAATAGGCATCGTTGTCAAAAATCCCAGTGTCCAGTAATTCGTATTCGGGTTCCTGACGGGATCGTTTTGTGCTTTCCTTAACTAAACTTTCATACGGAAAAGCAGTTTGAGGATACTTATAAAGCATCTTTTGATAGGAATGGGTAGGGGTAGAATCTTGGTAGAAATAGATTTCTTTTACGTCTTCTCCATGGTTCGATTCTGAAGGGGTTAAACCAAAAAAGCGTTCTTTTAGAATGTGGTCTTTGTGGTTCCAAAATGCGAAAGCAAAACAAATGTGCTGTTTGTTGTCTGAAATGCCTCCGATGCCTTCTTCTCCCCATCGATAGGCTTTGGAACGGGCCATATCGTGGGTGGTACTTCCCCAGGCGTAACCACTTTGGGAATAATCTTCCCGCACGGTTCCCCATTGACGTTCCGTTAGATAAGGGCCCCACTTTTTCCAGCCTTTATTGTCGGTTCTTAACTTTAAGCGCGCTCTTTCTGGATCTATTTCTGACATACCACTTTTTTGATTTAATGCATTTGCAATTTAAATAAATCACAGGTACAAACCGTTATATAATCGGCAAAAATCAAGGGAAATTATTAGCGAAACGTTATTGTATGAATTGTTTTATTGTAATTAGTATGGAAATTCTATAAAGCTGTAATTTGGGGTAGTGTTGGTTTTTATTTTAAACAGTTTCTCCTTAGTATTGTCAGGAATGGCAATTTTGAGTGTATGGTTTGTGGAAACAGGTTCTTTAAGGAAATTATATCTTCGGAACAGGAATGCTGCGTGAAGGATAGCGCCAAGTTACCTTGTAACGGCAATAGCCTGACAGCATTAGGGAAAGAGGCCGAATATGCGGTGCGATAAGTAGGCCTCTTTTTCTAATGGTGGCACGCCCAAATGGGTGTAATCAGGTTTTTTGAATTTAGTCTATTGAAACAGTATTGTTTTTGGATAAGTTCTTCAACATATCGACGGTCATCATTTCTAGATCAAATTCGTGTTTCCAGCCCCAATCTTCTCTAGCACGGCTGTCATCAATACTGGCTGGCCAACTATCGGCAATTTTTTGACGGAAGTCTGGTGCATACGTCACTTCAAGTTCTGGAATATGTTTTTTGATTTCGGCGGCAATTTCGGTTGGAGTAAAACTCATCGCCGCCAAGTTATAAGAAGATCGAATTTTAATTTGTTCAGCCGGTGCTTTCATAATATTGATGGTGGCAGCAATGGCATCATCCATATACATCATCGGCATTTTGGTTTCTGCAGCTAAAAAGCATTCGTATTTTTTATCAGAAAGCGCTTTGTGGTAGATGTCAACGGCATAATCGGTAGTTCCTCCACCCGGAAGCGTGGTCCAACTAATTAAACCGGGATAACGAATGCTTCTCACATCTACACCAAAGATGTTATGGTAGTATTCACACCATCTTTCGCCAGCTTGTTTGCTGATTCCATAAACGGTAGAAGGTTCCATAACGGTGTATTGCGGGGTGTTTTCTTTGGGTGTTGTTGGCCCAAAAACAGCTATACTAGAAGGCCAGAATATCTTTTTGATTTTTCCGGCTTTCGCCAAATTCAAAACGTGAAACAACGAATTCATATTCAAATCCCAAGCAAAAGCGGGGTTTTTTTCGGCTGTTGCAGAAAGTAGGGCAGCCATCAAATACACGTCGGTAATTTGGTGCGATTCTACTAAATTTTCGATTTGATTAAAATCTAAAGCATTAACCACTTCAAAGGGTCCTGAATTGACTACATCCGTATTTAATTTTCGAATGTCGGAGGCAATAACATTTTCCGTTCCGTATAATGCTCTAAGTTGGTGCGTTAGTTCGGTGCCAATTTGCCCGCAAGCGCCTATAATTAATATTTTTGGGTTCATGTTTTTGGATGATTTTGAAAAGCAAAGATAACGATTTCGTAAATAATCAGGATTAAAGACGGCGATTTTTATGTATGCCGTAAAATAATAGATGAGATTGTTTGAAGGTCGTAATTCTTGATGTTGCCATTTTGCCATTGAAACTGAAATTGCCATTGAAATTGTCATTGACATTGACATTGAAATTACGATTGCCATTGTAAATTTACTTTGTAACTTTGTGGTTCAAATAATGAGAAATGAACAATAAATTAACGCTACTTTTTTTGGTGCTTTTGATGCAGTTTTCGTGTAAAAATGACAACGAACAACGTCTTGCCGATAACTTAAGGGATGCAAAAAAGAAGGAATTAATTTTTACAACCATAAATAAAGGGTGGAATTTTCATGACACACCCATCAATTCGACTTCCGAAGCTACTTTGGCGACCTGGACAGAATGGCGCGCCTTTATGGATGAATTGTCCATAAAGCCGAAGAAAACAATTGGCGCTTTTCAAAAGAAAGCCAAAGCTTTATCGGCCAAAGCGATGGCTTTGAATAACAACATTCCATCCCAATTTGACACTCCACAGATACGAAGCCGAATTGCGACTTTAATCACTCAAGTTCAAATGTTGGATTTATACATTAATTTGGATAAGGTTTCGGATAAAAAAGTGACCAAGCTCGTTTCAGAGATTAATATCGGATTGGTTTCTTTGCAAAGACAAATGGATAAAATCGTCGAGAAAAGTAAAATTCCATTGGAAGTTGGGGAGTCCGAATTATTAATGATGTTGGATACCACAAGAGCCATTCAGTCTGGGAATCCTGTGATTCCAGTTAATCCAAACGCACCACGCATTGAGTAAATCCACTATATATTCGGTTTATGATTCGTCTCCAAAAACGGCACAAATTGTAGCTCGTTTGCAGGAAAACAATCAGATAAAAATGCAATTGGAGGGTTTGTTGGGATCGGCAGCTTCGTTTGTGATTCAATCTCTTTTTAAGAAATCAGAGCTTCCTTTTTTGTTGGTTTTGAATGACAAAGAAGAAGCGGCCTATTATTTAAACGACCTCGAACAAATGATTGGCGAACAGGATGTTTTGTTTTATCCAGGTTCTTTTCGTCGTCCTTATCAAATAGAGGAAACCGACAATGCGAATGTTTTGCTTCGAGCTGAGGTACTCAATCGAATCAATTCCCGTAAAAAACCCGCTGTCATCGTTACCTATCCCGAGGCGCTTTTTGAGAAAGTAGTGACCCGAAAGGATTTGGATAAAAATACATTGAAAGTAGCAATCGGCGATAAAATTTCGATTGATTTCCTGAACGAAGTCTTGTTTGAATACGAATTCAAAAGGGTTGATTTTATCACGGAACCGGGCGAATTCTCGGTTCGTGGAGGAATAGTCGATGTGTTTTCGTTTTCGAATGACAATCCGTACCGAATAGAATTTTTTGGAAATGAGGTCGAAAGCATCCGTAGTTTTGATGTGGGCACTCAATTGTCATTAGAAAAGCAGAAAAAAATCACCATTATTCCGAACGTTGAAAATAAAATTTTTCAGGAAAACAGGGAGAGTTTTTTAGATTATATAGCGGAGAAAACAGTTTTGCTTTTTCAAAATACCGAGAATCTTTTATACGAATTGGACAAGCAATTTGGAAGAGCCGAAGAAGCTTTTGAGAAATTGTCCAAGGATATCAAACACGCCACGCCGGAACAATTGTTCTTGAATCAAAAGGCATTTGTAAAAAGAGCCTTGGATTTTTCGATTGTAGAATTTCATTCGAAGCCGGTTTTTAAAATTGCCAAGAAGTTCGAGTTTCACATTCAGCCGCAACCGTCATTCAACAAACAGTTTGATTTATTGTTGAATAATTTGAGCGAGAACCACTTTAACGGCTATCAAAATTATTTGTTTTGTTCGAATGAGGCGCAGGCCAAACGTTTTCATGATATATTTGAAACGCTAGACGAAAGCAATCACGAGAATATTCGAAAACAATACAAGACCATCGTATTGCCTTTGTACCAAGGGTTCATCGACCAGGAAAACCAAATTTGCTGTTATACCGATCATCAAATTTTTGAACGCTATCATAAATTCAACATCAAAAATGGGTATTCGAAAAAGCAAAACCTGACCTTAAAAGAACTCACGACTCTATCCGTAGGCGATTATGTAACGCATATCGACCACGGAATTGGGAAGTTTGGCGGGTTGCAAAAAATACAGGTTGAAGGCAAAACGCAAGAAGCCATCAAACTGGTTTATGCCGATAATGACATTGTGTATGTGAGTATTCACTCATTGCATAAAATTTCGAAATACAACGGAAAAGACGGAACACCACCAAAAATTTATAAATTAGGGTCGAATGCTTGGAAGACTTTAAAGCAAAAAACTAAAGCAAGGGTTAAAAATATTGCATTCAATTTGATCCAATTGTATGCCAAACGCCGTTTGGAAAAAGGGTTTCAATTTGCCCCCGACAGTTATTTGCAAAACGAGTTGGAAAGTTCGTTTATTTATGAAGATACGCCCGACCAGACCAAATCAACGCAGGAAGTCAAAGCCGATATGGAAAGCGAGCGTCCTATGGACCGTTTGGTTTGTGGGGATGTAGGTTTTGGTAAAACCGAAGTCGCCATTCGTGCGGCTTTCAAGGCGGTTGATAATTCAAAACAAGTGGCGGTTTTGGTTCCAACCACTATTTTGGCCTACCAACATTATCGTACTTTTACCGAAAGGCTAAAAGATATGCCAGTTTCGGTTGGTTATTTGAACCGATTTAGAACCGCCAAACAAAAAGCTGAAACGCTAAAACAATTGGCCGAAGGAAAACTCGACATTGTCATAGGAACACACCAATTGGTTAACAAAAATGTAGTTTTCAAGGACCTTGGATTGTTGATTGTCGATGAGGAACAAAAATTTGGGGTTAACGTAAAAGATAAACTTAAAACCATTGCAGCGAATGTAGATACATTGACATTGACGGCTACTCCAATCCCGAGAACCTTACAGTTTTCGTTGATGGCAGCACGCGATTTATCGGTAATCACGACACCTCCTCCCAATAGATACCCTATCGAAACCAATGTGGTTGGTTTTAATGAAGAGTTGATTCGGGATGCGATTTCGTATGAAATTCAGCGAAACGGACAGGTTTTCTTTATCAATAACCGAATCGAAAATATCAAGGAATTTGCGGGGATGATTCAGCGCCTAGTGCCAAACGCCCGAGTGGGAATTGGTCACGGACAAATGGAAGGTGCCAAACTCGAGGAATTGATGCTTGCCTTTATGAACGGTGAATTTGATGTTCTAGTAGCCACAACCATTATCGAAAGCGGATTGGATGTACCGAATGCGAATACCATTTTTATCAATAATGCGAATAATTTCGGTTTGTCTGATTTGCATCAAATGCGTGGTCGAGTAGGGCGTAGCAATAAGAAAGCGTTTTGCTATTTTATTTGTCCGCCGTATTCTCACATGACCGAAGATGCCCGAAAACGAATTCAGGCTTTGGAGCAATTCAGCGAATTGGGAAGCGGATTGAACATTGCCATGAAAGATCTTGAAATTCGTGGTGCCGGGGATTTATTGGGCGGAGAGCAAAGCGGTTTTATCAACGACATTGGTTTTGACACCTATCAAAAAATCATGAACGAAGCCATCGAGGAATTGAAGGAAAATGAATTCAAGGATTTGTATCCCGAAGAAAGCAATATCGAAACCAAGGAATATGTAAAAGATCTGCAAATCGACACCGATTTTGAGCTGTTGTTTTCTGACGAATATATCAATAATGTTACTGAACGTTTGAGTTTGTACAACGAGTTGGGTAACGTGAAAAACGAAGAGGAACTGGTTGTTTTTCAAAATAAATTGATTGACCGTTTTGGTCCAATGCCACCGCGTGCTCTTGCTTTAATGAACAGCATTCGCATCAAATGGATTGCTACCAGAGTGGGTATCGAAAAACTGGTGATGAAAAAAGGCAAGATGATTGGCTATTTTGTGTCTGATCAACAATCCGATTATTACCATTCCGCTCGTTTCCATAAAGTGATTCAGTTTGTGCAAACCCACAGCAGTATTTGTGTAATGAAAGAAAAACAAACGCCAGCAGGTTTGAGACTATTGTTGACTTTTGAGAATGTGAAGAGTACTAGGAGAGCTTTGGAATTGATGGAGATGTTGGGAGGGGAGTAATTTTTAAAACACGAATTTCCACCAATTAGTTAATGAGAATTTGTGAAATTTGTGTTTATAAATGGGAAGTGAATATTTAAAATTCATCTACCGCGTCACTTCCTCAATCAAATAAAAAATTGATTTAAAATCAATACCGCTCATTTTTTCTAAACCTATTTCGCAAGTTCGGCTGGTAGAAAAGCCTTCTTTACAGTTGGCGGGGATTTGTTGTTTCAATTCGCGCAATCCGTATTCATTCAATTCTGGAACCAGGAAACCTCTGTCTCCCGCAAAACCACAACAATTGCTGTCGATAAGGGTAACTTTATCAGCACACAGATTGGATAAGGCAAGGAGTTGATCCATCTTTCCAATTTTTTTAACCGAACAAACCGGGAAAACCGCTACGGTGTCTTTTTTATTTTTTATCGTTAATTGCGGCATGACATAATCGAGCATAAATTCGATAGGATCCACAATTTTTAGCGTTTTCGAAAACTCCTCTTTTGAATGATAAAAGCAAGGACTCATGTCATACAATATGGGATATTTTCCGTTTTCTGAAGCTTTCAATAAATCTTTTTCCAATGCCTCCGATTGTGCGTGGTTGGCTTCAGCAAAACCTTTGCTCGAAAACGGCATGCCACAACAATGGGTGTACATGTTTTCGGGATAAATTATCGTAAAACCGGCACGTACCAACAATTGATGGGTAAGCGCTGTCAATTGAAGATCGTCTGAGTTTTGAAAACTATTTTTACCCATACTTCTATTGATGCAAGAGGGGAAGTAAACTACTTTTAAATCGGGTGTTGCACTCATTGTTTTTTATTAAAAGTTTAACCGCGGATTCGCAGATTTTTTAATTATAAATCTGGCAAATCTTTATTGAAAATAAAAAAATTAATCTGCGAATTTGCGGTCAATTTTTCGTGTTTATTTTATTAGCTCCTTTTGGCATTTCGGGAATCCATTTGGAAACTTTTCCAAAACTTATAAAATGGAAACCATTGGATAATGTTGTCATAATAGTAGTTCCTAATATGGAGTGAAAAAAGGAAACCATTTTCAATCCAACTCTCAAAATCGCCGTAGTTCCTGCCATGTGTGAGCCAATGTAAGCGGCTACTTTTTTATCGCCAGAATCCAGTTTGGAGGCTCGCCATTCTTTCACAAATTTCCCTGTATCGATATGCACGGGGCATGCCAAGGCACAAAGCCCATCGGTTGCACAGGTTTCGTCCAGCTGATACGTGACATCTTTTCGAATATCTGCCAATCGTGGTGGGTCATCATTTGTACTTTCCAATCGGCTAATTTCTCTGGCGATCACAATACGTTGTCGAGGGGATAATGTCAAACCTTCCGAAACGCAATACGGTTCACAAAAACCACACTCTATGCATTTGTCAATAATAGCATTAGATTCTGGTAACGGTTTTAAATTTTTGAGATGTGCTTTGGGATCCGGATTGATTATCACATCGGGATTGATTTTATTATTTGGATCAAAAATATTTTTGATGCGTTTCATGATTTCGTAGGCCGCTATTCCCCATTCTTTTTCTACAAAAGGAGCCATATTACGTCCTGTTCCATGTTCGGCTTTTAGGGAACCACCAAAACGATCTACAACCAAAATAGCCAATTCTGACATCAGTTTTTCGTAACGATCTACTTCGGCTTGATTCGAAAAGTCTTGGGAGAATACAAAATGCAGGTTTCCTTCTAAGGCATGGCCAAATAAAACGGCATCGTGGTATTCGTATTTTTTAAACAAATCTTTCAATGCCAAACAAGCATCTGCCAATTGAGGCAAAGGGAAGGCAACATCTTCAATGATAACGGTCGTACCGTTTTTTCGTAGCCCACCAACCGTTGGCAATAACCCTTTTCGAGCTTTCCAATTAAAATAATATTGTTTGGGATCGCTCGTAAATTCATAATCCGTATAGGTAGGAATGGATTGAATTTGCAGTCGAATAGTTTCTTGTTTCTGATTCAAAACAGCCAAATCATTGTCCCGACATTCCACCAATAAAGCACAGGCCGATTCGGGTAACGTTTTAAAATAATCGGGTGCATCATCATCTTTTTCGACAGAACGAATGGACTCCCTATCCAATAATTCTACTGCTGCAACTGGACTTGATTTTAACAATATAGTCGCATTGCAAGCATCCTGAATGGTGTGGAAGAAGAGCAAAGAACAGGATTTGTATTTTTCGTCAATAACCGTTTTGAAAGTCACATTCGAAATAAAAGCCAAAGTCCCCTCAGATCCCACCATCAAATGTTTGATGATGTCAATTGGATCCTCATAATCAACCAAGGCGTTGATGCTATAACCTGTGGTGTTTTTTATTTTGAATTTATTTAGGATGCGCTTATAAAGTGCATCGTTGCTTTTAATCTCATCTCTAAGACTTTCAATTTCTTGAATCAACCCTTTTTTATTGTTCTTGAAAGCAGCTACACTATCGAAATTTGCTGTATCTAGAATAGTTCCGTCATTCAGTACAATTCGGATATCGGCTATTGTTTGATAGGAGTTTTGAGCCGTTCCGCAACACATACCGCTGGCATTGTTGGCTACGATTCCTCCAATCATGCATGCTCCGATTGATGCAGGATCAGGTCCAATCTTCAAACCATGAGGAGCTAAGTAATTATTGGCTTTGGCACCAATAATACCGGGTTCGAGCTTAATTTTTTGATTGTTGTCTAAAAGTTCAAAGCTTTTCCAGCCGTGAGTGGCAACTACCAAAACCGAATCCGTAATGGCCTGACCTGATAAACTGGTTCCAGCAGCACGAAAAGTTAGTGCAATATCGAATGCTTTAGCTTGCTTTATAATTTCAATAACTTCCGATTCATTGTGGGCAAGAATTACAATTTTGGGAATGAGTCTATAAAAACTGGCATCGGTTCCATAAGCAAGCGTTTGCAACGGATTGGTCAAAATACGTTTGGGATCAATAGATGCCGATACAATATCTTTAAACTTTTGATAAGAAGGAGCTAACATACGATTGCATTTTATAGATAATCCGGTTTTTATTTCACAAAGAAATATTCTGAACCTTTAATGATTAAAATGTAAATTTAGGGATTAGTAAATGTTTTTTTAAAGTTTCTTGATCTTTTCTAATGGAGATGAAATAATCTTTAAACCCGCGCCAAAAAAAAACGAAGCAGTTAGCCTCGTTTTCAATTATAAAAAGATAAGTCTTAATTTTTCAAATCTTTGATAACTTTAAAAGCTACATCCACTTCATCTTCGCTTACCAAAATAGTAAATTCATTGGAAGTCGAAATTACCTCATTGATAATGATTCCTTCCCAAGCCAAACGCTGAAAGATGAAATAGTAAATTCCGGGAACGGTAATGTTTTCTTTGGGTAATTTTACCGTTATAGAAGCTAAATTATCCAGTTTCTGAATCATTTTTTCAGAAGCGAAATGTTTTTCAACTAGATGATTCACGCTATTGCTTACCACTATATTGGTTTCATTTACCCCTTTGGATGAGGTATAAAAAATATCGGGTAAAGCATTAATGTCTGTAATCAAATCGGCTTGTTTGTTTAATACGGTATCCGAAACAGCAAAAGTAAAATCCGTCAAAGCAGATCGTACTGTTATCTCCCCTATGTTTTTAATTACTTTATTGATTTTATGATTCAATCTAAAATCCAATTCTTCAGTTAGTCTTTTAAGTGCCATAACCACAGCCCCTTGTTTTACTTCTTTGCCAAATTCACTTTCCAATTCGATCATAATATTTCGAGACAAAGATGTCAAGTTGATGATGCCAAGTGATAATGCGTTTAATAAAAACGGTTTTGTTTTAATGTAATTTTCTACAATTGAAGATACTGTTTTCATAATGTATTAGGGATTTTTACGTAGTAAATACTTAGTTTTGGGTCTAAAATCTAGGCAAAGATACATAAAAAAACAATTTGTTACAAATACAACATTATTAATTTTTTATCAGAAATGATAAAAAGCGTCTATAAGGTGCTCAATTGCAAAGGATTTGCCTTCTTTATGGATGGCAATGATGTCAAAACGGACTTCAATGTCCAAATTTTTTCGATTTACATAGGCGTTGACTGCTTTGACCAAAAGCTGAATTTTTTTTGGTTTTACAAAATCTTGTGGCAATCCAAATTCTAGGGATGAACGTGTTTTTACTTCGACAACGGCAAGGATTCCTTCTTTTATGGCAATGATGTCAATCTCCGCTTTTTGGAAAGTCCAATTGGTTTCCAGAATTTCGTAACCGTTTTCCCGAAGGTGTTCTACCGCCAGATCTTCTCCAAGTTTGCCAAGTTCGTTGTGTGCAGCCATTTTTTGAAGTTAGAGGTTAGAAGTTAGAGTATAGAGAAAAGAACATAGAATAGATTTAAAAATGGAGTTTAACTAATTTGTAAGATTATCTAGTTATCGCAAAGTCTATTTTCTTTACTCTATTCTCTATTTTCTTTTTTCAAAAACTACGGTATTACAATTTTCATTCACATCCATACTCACAATATTCCCCATAATCAAGGCTCTATTGTCATGAACATGTCCTGCAGGGAAATTGTAAAGTATGGGAATATTGTATTTTTGGGTCACATCTTGAACAATTTCCATCGCATTTTTCCCCCAAGGAATGTCATTGTCTTTCATTTTTGTCATTCCACCCACAATGATTCCTTTGATGCTTTCGAGACAACCATTGCGTTTTAGGTTCATCATCATTCTGTCAATGTGATAAAGGTATTCGTCCAGATCTTCTATAAATAAAATTTTATCGGTGCAATCAATAGCCGATTTAGATCCCATTAAACTATATAAAATAGACAAATTTCCACCCACTAATTCGCCCGTTGCTTTTCCAAAACGATTCATCGGGAATGGGTCGATTTGATACTCTAAAGGTGAACCAAACAATGCTTTTTTCAAAGTTGCTATAGATTCTGGAGCAGTCTTTTCGACGCTAACCGGCATGGTTCCATGAATGGATTTGTATCCCATGGTGTTGAGATGGTTGTGTAAAACCGTAACGTCGCTAAAACCTACAATCCATTTTGGGTGTTGTTTGAACTTGGTAAAATCCAATAAATCAATGATTCGTACCGTTCCATAGCCCCCGCGAGCACACCAAATCGCTTTGATATTTTGGTTATCCATCTGGTGTTGTAAATCGGCAGCACGTTGTTCATCTGTACCCGCTAATTGATTTAGATCAAGTCCGATGGTGCTTCCAATAACGACTTCCAATCCCCAAGAATGCAATAAATCTATGGTTGGTTTTAAGTTGTCATCAACATTTTTTCGGGCTGTTGCCACAATTGCAATGGTATCTCCTTTTTGTAAATAAGGTGGTGTAATCATAGTAGTTTGTGCTTGACTGTTTATAGCTTGTAAAACAAAAATAAGGAATAGCATCGGATACAAAACACATTGTTTTTGAATAAAAGAAAATGGATTGGTATTCATGCTGTATTTTTTGGAAAATGAATTGTTATAGGGAATCTGAGTTAAAGCAAAGATATACATTTCTGAAACAAGACAAATAATTGTAATCAAATTACTATATTTACTTTACGCAAACAAAATTTAAAAAGAATAAAGATGCCCAAAAAGACCTTTTTTTATCTGATTTTATTTCTATTACTATCCAAAGGCCATGCCCAAACCAAGGCTTTTGCGTTGCATACGGTAGCTTTTTACAATTTTGAAAACCTTTTTGACACGATTAATGACCCAATTACGAATGACGAGGAATGGACGCCAACGGGAGACCAACATTGGAACACTAAAAAATACCATCAAAAATTAGAAAATTTAGCCCGTGTTTTATCCGAAATCGGAACTTCCGAAAATTCGAATTCCCCAACATTTATTGGTGGTGTCGAAATTGAAAATCGAACGGTGTTGGAAGATTTAATCAAGCAACCCAAATTGATTGACAAGGATTATGGGATAGTTCATTTTGATTCCCCCGACAAAAGAGGAATCGACGTTGCCTTATTGTTTCAAAAAAAGCAATTCCAGCCCACGAGTTCCAGCAATATTCCTTTGTACGTTTATAAAGAGAAACAACCAATTAAGGAAATGTCCAAAAAGGAATCTCAAGAGGATTTAGAAACCGAAGATGTTATCCAAGTCAGCACCAAAAATCATCGAGTTTACACCAGAGATCAATTGCTGGTAACCGGTTTTTTGAATGGGGAAGAGATTCATATAATAGTTAACCACTGGCCGTCAAGAGCTGGAGGTGAGAAAAAAACAAGTCCATTTCGTGAGGCTGCGGGAGCTTTAAACAGAAAAATTATAGATTCTTTGCAGCACATCAACCCCATTGCCAAGATAATTACCATGGGAGATTTAAACGACAGTCCTTTTAATAATAGTGTAAAAAAAGCACTTGGAGCCAAAGGCAAAATGCAAGAAGTTCAGCTATTTGGGATTTACAATCCATTCGAAGAAATGGCGAATAAAGGATTGGGGACGATTGCTTTTCGGGATTCCTGGGATATTTTTGACCAAATCCTGATTTCGGAATCGCTATTGCAAAAGGACTACAGCTCGTTTCAATATTGGAAAGCTGGAATTTACAACAAGCCTTTTTTAATTCAACAATCCGGGAAATACAAAGGCTATCCGTTACGGCATTCACTTACTGAAACTGGTTTTAGTGACCATTTTCCCGTTTATATTTATTTGATAAAAGAGAAAAAATAAAGCTTTGCTAGTTTTTATTCAGTTAGAATTTTTACGTTTTCTTTTCTATAAAGAAGCAAAACTAATCCTAGTGCAAAAAGTACGCAGCTTAATAGCATAAGAATTCCATTTTTCAATACAAAAAATGAAAAACCTACTGAGGGTGCCCCAACAATAACCATTGCGGCAATCACAGTATGGGTTTTGATGAAATTTAATGCGTGCGCTGCTAATCCTACAAAGAGCAAAGATGGTCCAATAATGACAAAAGGGTATAAAATAGATGGAGTATTACTTATATGGTTGCTTAATTCCATTTTAGCAATTTCGTCATTCCCAAAACTCCACATTATAAAGTCAATAGTGCAAAGACCTATGTGAGCAATAACTCCTAAAGTTGTTAAAAGAGAGGCTACAGCATTAAGATTATTTTTTGGGAATACTTTATTAAATGAGATTAACAATATTGCTCCAATTAAGTTAAACCAATGTGCAAAATCTATAGGTTTTTTAAAATAATCTAATTTAGAACCTTGGGAAAACATGATGTAACTTATAACAAAAAATGACAATCCGATTAAGCAAATGTTTTTTGGTTTCATATGTAGATAATATTGTTTTTGTTGGAATATGGTATGCTTCGCCAGTTCGCTATCGCTCGGGTCGCCAGATCTTCATTGGTTTTTACGACAGCTGTTGTCATGGCGATTTCATAATTTTTTTTTGATAGAAAATGTTTGTTTTTATATAATAGACATTTGTTTTTAGAATTTGTTACAGTTCTAAGTTTTCGGTTGATTATTTTCTCAACTTACTGTCAAGATAAAACTTAATGAACCTTAATCTCTCAATGGTTTAAAATAGTGTTATAGAATGTCTACAATTCAAAACGCTTTCCTTGTTCTGGGAATAGGAGCTGTAAACCTAAATCATTTTGTTTTTGCAATTGCTCTTGGATTTTCAGAATATTCTGGGTTGGAGGTTTTAAATGAGTAATGATAATTTTGCAATTTTTCAAGGTCTCATTTCCGGTCAATCCGCTGAGTACATGGAGTTCTTTCATTAGATGATTGGGAGTTAAATGACCAAATAATGAGGAGTCCAGTTGTTCATTCGGAAACGAAACTTCAATAAAAATCCCTCTTAATTGTTTGTTTTGAATCAAAGGAGTGATGGTTTGCCATAAAAGATTTAGTTTGTCACTTTTTTCTACCGAATCAGGGCCGGTGTCACCTAAATACAGAACGTAGTCATTTCCGTTTTGAATTAAAAAAGCAGTACTTTCAAAAGGGTTTCCGTGACTTAACGCAAACGCTTTTACGGTCA
Organism: Flavobacterium laiguense; assembly: GCF_003097655.1. Lineage (GTDB taxonomy): Bacteria > Bacteroidota > Bacteroidia > Flavobacteriales > Flavobacteriaceae > Flavobacterium > Flavobacterium laiguense. Next base: position 284,349 of record NZ_QCZH01000001.1, on the reverse strand, counting down.
TTGTGGTATTGGTGATTTTGGTTTCTTCTCCAACAACAAGAGTCTGAAAATGGTATTTCTTTAATTTAAAGCCCAGACCTTCGTCACCAAAATTAGCCCACGCCTCTCCGTTAAAATAATGGTTTTCCATTGTCTCCATGCATTTTTTGGTGGCATAAACCGTTTTAGAAGAATCTGCTGGCGAGTTAATGATTAACCCCGAAACATGATCCAGATGGGCATGAGAAATAAAATAGCCTTTAATGTATTTTCTTAAAACTTCGCCTGGTGAAACGTTAAAGACTTTATTAGTTATCGCTTTCTCAATTCCAGAATTTATGGTTCCCGCATCGAGACAGATATAATCATGAGTGTGAATGGGTGCAACCAAATAGGCCGAAAGATTTTTTTCGTCAATTCCACCTCTAACTCCCAGTGGGACTACTTCAAAGGCAGTATTTTGTTTTTGCTGAGCAAACAACTGGATAGTTATCAAAAGCAAACCAATAAGGTATCGATTAATGGTATTCATAGTCAAAAGGGTATTATTTTAAATTGTATTTCAGATTATAAAAATACTTTGTTCTTTTTTACTGAATTCTTTTTTTTATAAAAAAGAACAGCAACCCGTCAAAAAAGTATAAATTTACTCGCTTTTTTAATATGCGTCTGTATGTTTTTGAATCTTAATTGTCTATCCGTACTTTGATTTTAACATCTCTAGTGTTTCTAATTAAGCTTAAAATAATATCTTTACACAAAAATATAACAAATTTAACCAAAATAGTTACAATGATAACAATAGCAGAACAATTCGGGATGAAAGAGGCATTAGCGCAATTGGGAGTTAAAGCCATAAACGAAGGGACTTCAACAGGTATTAACCATTTTTCAAATGGAGAAATACTGGACAGTCATTCACCAGTAGACGGAAAGCTAATCGCTTCTGTAAAAATGAGTACAGCTGCCGATTACGAAAAAGTAATGCAAACGGCAACCGAAGCTTTTAAAACATTCAGATTGATGCCAGCACCACAACGTGGAGAAATTGTACGTCAGTTTGGGGATAAATTGCGTAAAAATAAAGAGGCTTTAGGAAAATTGGTTTCTTACGAAATGGGGAAATCATTGCAAGAAGGATATGGAGAAGTTCAGGAGATGATAGACATCTGTGATTTCGCAGTGGGATTATCTCGTCAATTGCACGGATTGACGATGCATTCTGAGCGTCCTGGACATAGAATGTATGAGCAATACCATCCGCTAGGAGTTGTTGGAATCATTTCAGCCTTCAATTTCCCGGTAGCTGTTTGGGCATGGAATACCGCTTTAGCATGGATTTGTGGAGATGTTTGTGTTTGGAAACCATCAGAGAAAACACCTTTGTGTGGAGTTGCCTGTCAAAACATTATTGCTGAGGTGATTAAAGAAAACAACCTTCCAGAAGGTATTTCTTGTTTGATTAACGGAGATTATACAATAGGTCAATTAATGACTGCCGATAAGCGTGTCCCTTTGATTTCTGCTACAGGTTCTACTCGTATGGGGAAAATCGTGGCGCAAGATGTTGCGGGTCGTTTGGGAAGATCATTATTGGAGTTAGGTGGAAACAATGCTATCATTGTAACGCCAGATGCCGACATCAAAATGACTGTCATTGGTGCTGTTTTTGGAGCGGTAGGGACTGCTGGACAAAGATGTACTTCGACTCGTCGTTTGATTATTCACGAAAGTGTTTATGACAAAGTAAAAGATGCTGTAGTGGCTGCTTACGGGCAATTGCGAATTGGAAATCCATTAGACGAAAACAATCATGTTGGACCACTAATTGATACTCATGCAGTTGAAATGTATGCCAATGCTTTGACAAAAGTAGTAGCCGAAGGAGGAAAAATTCTTGTTGAAGGTGGTGTACTTTCTGGAGAAGGGTACGAAAGTGGTTGTTATGTAAAACCAGCAATTGCTGAGGCACAAAATTCATTCGAAATTGTACAACACGAAACTTTTGCTCCAGTTTTATATTTAATCAAATATTCAGGAACAGTAGAGAATGCAATCGATGTTCAAAACGGAGTAGCCCAAGGATTATCATCAGCGATTATGACCAACAATTTACGTGAAGCCGAACATTTCTTATCTGTAGTAGGATCGGATTGTGGAATTGCCAATGTAAACATCGGAACTTCTGGAGCCGAAATTGGTGGTGCTTTTGGTGGAGAAAAAGAAACGGGTGGAGGTAGAGAATCAGGTTCTGATGCTTGGAAAGTCTACATGCGTCGTCAAACCAATACAATCAATTATACTACAAGTTTGCCTTTGGCACAAGGAATCAAATTTGATTTGTAAGTAATTTTAAGGCATAAAAAAAGTGGCTTGTTTTAGTTAACAAGCCACTTTTTATTTGAGATTTAAGGTTTAATCTAAATTAAATGAAGCGCCTATGCTAAAGGTAACTTGATTGTTTAAATGATCGAATACTTCTTTATCATCGCTGTATTTTGCAATTGGGAAGCCAAGTTCAGTAAAAACACCAAAACCTTCAGTAAAAAAGTAACGGCCACCAAGATGACCTCCAAAATTGTGTAATCCTAAGCTCAAACCTGGATAGATATCTAATTGTTCTACACCAATTACACTGCTTAAATTAGCATTAATTCTAAATTTCGCATCAACACGATCTTCAAATTCTGGTTTTACGTTAGCATAAGTGTTTTCTCCATAGATACCTGAAAACTCATCTACTCCTAATAAATAAGTGGCCACAAATCCATAAGAGAAATTTTCGCCAAGGCCAAAATCTGCGGAAGCTTGAATCCCAGACCCTCCATCTTGAATGTTTGCTCCAACATTAAATTTAGCATCTCCTTTTCCCTTAAAAGCCTGTTGTGCATTTGTTAAACCAAAAGACGCCAAAAACACAAGTGTAATAATTTTTTTCATAAAATAAATAGGTAATAATTTTCGGCAAAGATAGTATTTTGATTTAATTGCGTCCTTTTTCATTAGGATATAAACTAGGTAAGGGTTCGCTTTGCCAAAATTCTTTGGTATCGGCATCGATAATTGTCAAAGGGCCTTTGAATGCGGCACCAGTATCGATGTTCCAAACATTGGCCATTTGTACCGGAATTGTTGCTCCTATACGTGAAACAGGGGTGTGTCCAATGTATATTTCGTTGTATTGAATGAACCTTTTTGGATACAATAGATGAGAGGGTTTCATACTTTTGTCTAATGCCAATGCGGTTTCCCAAAGTGTTCTGTCCCAGTAAAATAATTTAGGGAAATACTCAAAATTAACCCCGTTCATATTGGTGAAACCTGCATGAATAAACAATCTGTTTTGCTCGTCCAAATAATAATTTTCTAAAGATTTCAGGAATTTAATATGCCTTTGTTTGGTCTCGGAAGATACGGTTTCATAAGCCAAAACGGTTGCTTCACCGCCATGGTTATACCACAACAAATTGTCTTTGCTTTCGCTGAGCCATTCCTCTAACAATTCATCATGATTACCCCGAATGCAAATGATATCGTGAGTAGTTTTCATTTCAATCAAAAAATCGATCACTTGTGGGGATTGACTCCACCCGTCTACATAATCGCCCAAGAATATGAGTTTATCTTTTGGGGTTACCTTGGCTCTTTCCAGAATTTGATGTAAAGCCCGTAAACCACCATGTATGTCACCAATTACTAATGTTCTCATGTAATTCATTCTGAAATTGTTCTTTTACAAAAATAGGAGAAAAGAAGTGTTGTTTTTTTATTTTTTTACCTTTTGAGATAATCAACTTTGATTTTAGGTAAAACAGATTAATTTTAGAAACTGATCATTCTTGTTTTCTAAACTACTAGAAAAAGAAGGGTTTTTAAATTACAATTTTTTAATGCCTTCTTTTAATCTTTATAATTATTTATTAAACGTATTGAATATCAATTAATTAAATTTTTTTCTTAAATAAAATTGATTATTTTTGACTTTCAAAATATCACTAAATTTAGTGATTGTATGTTGTAAGAAAGTATTGTAATTTTACTAAAAATTTATAAAATGAATGCATTACTCACCTTAATATTACTAATGACTAATTTTGCTTGTCAAGTAATTAATGATGTTGTTATTTGGATAACAGGTTTGTTTAGCTAATCGTGATAAAACGACTCTCAAAAAGCAAACTTACTGCACATCATATTTCATTTTTCTTAGAATTCGTAGGGCTTCTTTAAACGAAAGATAGGCTTGCGTATACGGTTTCAATAGCGGTTTGGCATCAATCAGTTTTTGTTTGGCCTCGTCAAAACCGTTAAGGTAACAAATCATAAAAGTAGAGGGTAAATTTTCTAAATCTTTGAGTTCCCGTTCCGATAATTTAATGTCTTTTTGGAGTTTGTAGAGCAAAGAGATATTCGAATTATAAATATGGTACAACATTTTCCTGTTGAATTCCGGCGGTTCAAAAAGTATTTTTCGATCAATCTTATAGTATCCATTGTCATGAAAATGAATCGTTTGTTGTTCTAATGGGTAGTAACTGGTTTTGTCATTCAGCCCTAAAGGGACATACTCAATAATGGTAAAAGTATCCTCGTCATACGTAATCTCCACCACATCTTGAGCCGAATAAAACAATTTGATTTGCTCGTTGATTAATTCAATATCCACTCTGGATAAATAGGTTTTATGTCGATTTCTTTTGGCGATCCCAGCCCAACAAATAACAAATAATTCTTTAAAAACTTTGTATTTTGGAGCCATGTCCTTGTGGCGAAAATTCATAAAATCAATAACGCCATCAAGAGTGTATTCGATACTGTTTCTCGAACTGTTTTCGATATCAATTACGGTTTCGGTATTCTGATAATTTTTATCTACTTCGCCCTCAATTGGCATCGTATTGCTGCCCCGACGTATAAAAACACTATTAGCGGGAATAGTGTGAATTCCTTTTTTAAAATAAGAAGTTTTGCTCTTGGGTTTTATGGTTACGAGCCCAATAACTTTGTCCTTTGGTAAATTAGGAAAAGGTACGTTTTCGTATTGAATTTTGGGGGGATGTTCCAGAAAAGCATTTACTAAATTCTGAATCCTGCTATCATCAAAAAAATCATCTCCCACGATAGTATTATTCTCGTCTTCAACACCAACTACTATATAGGAATTATTGGTAGGATTCGAATTGGATAATGCACAAATATGCTTTAAAAATTTTGCTTTACCTTCTCTGGAATGCAAATTTAACTGTCGTTTTTTATCATAAAAACTACTCTCATCGTTGTGAGCGAGCAGGTTTTTGATAAGAAGACGCTTGTTAATCATTTTATTGTATTTAATAACCTTTCGGAACGTGTTAAATATTTGTAAATCAGATTTTTAATTGTTAACTTGGTGTGTTTTTTTAATCAATTCTATAAAAAAAGACGAACAACATCATTTTAGAAATTGGACCAAACCGATAAACTAAAATATAAAAAGTATTTGTTTAATTTAATTCTTTAAATATATGAAAAATATTAAAATTCCTGCGTTTATTTTTTCTGTAATCATATTCGCAACTTTGTGTTTTATGGCTTGTGACAGCAATGATGATTCGGATTCTATGACCAACCAAACCTCAAAAATGGCAGTGAGATTGACAGATGCTCCAGGGGATTATGACGAGGTGAATTTGGAAGTGATTGATGTTTTGATTAAAAGCAACGAAAACAGCGATGACAATGGATGGATAAGTATAGGGACCATAGAGCCTACTCCGTATGATTTGATGGATTTGACCGGCGGAGTCAGTGTTTTAATTGCCGATACGTGGGTTCCTTCTGGTTACTTGGGTCAAATTCGATTATTGCTAGGCGAAAACAATACCGTGGTGGTAGATGGAGTTGAACATCCGTTGAAAACGCCAAGCGCTCAACAATCTGGTTTGAAACTCAAAGTGAATCAAACTTTGGAACCCGGTATGTCTTATGATTTTACGTTGGATTTTGATGTTGACAAATCGATTGTAAAAGCTGGAAATTCGGGGATTTACAACCTTCATCCAGTTATAAAAGTCTTTGCCACATTAAGCCTGGGAGGGATAAAAGGAACGGTTACCCCAACAGGTTTTCAAGTGAAGGCATCGGTAATGGCGGGTGATACCGAGTTTTCGGCTTATGCCAATGAATTGGGTGTTTTTCAGATTAAAGGGATTCCCGCAGGAACATATGCCGTAACATTAACGCCAGATCCCACATCGGATTATCTTGTAGCAACGGTTCCAGATATTGTAGTGAAGGACGGAATGATTACCGACATAGGTAGTATTGTTTTGGCATCAAAAAAATAGGATTAATCAGGAAATGATACTATCTATATTTTCTAAATAGCCCAATAGTAAGTGGTATAATGCCGATATGGTATGAAAACAGTCCAATTTTTATTGGATTATATTGAATACATAATCGGTATGACATACAAACAGCCCCGAATTGAGGCTGTTTTTTTATTGTGAATACCATGCTAATTACGCCTAAGGTACCGGATTTCCTGTACTCGCTATCCAAAGCGCAAACCAATCCTGCAATTCCATTTCGAAGGTGGTGGCTTGCATTAAATTGGCAATTCTAGTTTTGTCGGAAGTCCCGCAAACCGGTAAAATTCCAGCGGGATGTTTCAATATCCAAGCCAATAAAATAACATCATCTGCCACATTGTATTTTAACGAAAGTGCTGTCGCTAGCTTTTTTATGCGTTGCGATTGTTCATCGTCTTTTCTAAAAACGGTTCCTAAAGGAGACCAACACATAGGTGTAATCTGGTTGGTTTGCATGTGGTCTAAACTGCCGTCTAGCATTGGATCCAGATGCGTGATCGAAAATTCGATTTGGTTGTAATTGATTTTGGTTTTTGTTTGAATCAAATCGGTCTGGCTGGGTGTAAAATTCGATACACCAAAATCTAAAATCTTCCCTTCGGTTTTTAATTTTTCTACAGCTTCCTTAATTTCATCGGCTTGCATCAACGGACTTGGCCTATGCAACAGTAAAAGATCCAAATAATCGGTTTGTAAATTTTGCAAGGATTGTTCAACAGACCAAATGATGTAGGACTTCGAATATTCATAATGTCCAACTATGTTTTGGCTTCTGTTTTTGTTTTTATGTTGAATGCCGCACTTTGAAATCAACTGTATTTTTTGTCTGTCAATTTTGCTTTCGCTAAAGGCATTTCCAAAAGCAGTTTCAGTAGTATATGCCCCATAAATATCGGCATGGTCAAAGGTCGAAATGCCGCTTTCGAGACAAGAATTCATCAGGTCAATCATCTGATTTTTGTCTAGGTTTTTACCCCAAATTCCCCATGTCATGGTGCCAGCAATTATCTTAGAAAAAGTTGTTTTTGTCATGTTTTTATTTTAATGTTTATTCAAAAAATCCAACGTCAATTCTGCGCCATTTATTGGGCAACAGCCCCTAATGATTTGGGGGTTAAAGTTGTGATTTTGATGGTTATTGTATTGAGTTCTTAAAAATAGGCAAATTGTATCACAATTCGAGCTTAAAATTAGGGGATTGTCCGAAGTTTTAACCATTTTTTAACACCTTACTTCTAAAAAAAAAATGAATTTGCACCATCAAACGAAAGTTATAAAAATTAAGGGTATAAAAATACAAATATGGAAGAGAATACAACGACTTTAGACATTAGAGCAATCAATGAAAAAATCGAAAGAGAAAGTGCTTTTATAGACCTTCTCACCATGGAAATGAACAAAGTTATTGTTGGACAAAAACACATGGTCGAACGATTATTAATCGGACTTTTGGGTCAAGGACATATTTTGTTGGAAGGTGTTCCGGGATTGGCAAAAACATTAGCCATAAATACACTTTCACAAGCCATTCAAGGTTCTTTTAGTAGAATCCAGTTTACTCCAGATTTATTGCCTGCCGATGTTGTAGGAACCATGATTTATAATATTAAGCAGAATGAGTTCTCTATCAAAAAAGGACCAATTTTTGCTAATTTCGTCCTTGCCGATGAGATCAACCGTGCGCCTGCCAAAGTGCAATCGGCATTATTGGAGGCGATGCAGGAAAAACAAGTCACCATTGGTGATACCACTTTCAAGTTAGATCGACCATTTTTAGTTTTGGCTACTCAAAACCCTATAGAACAAGAAGGAACTTACCAATTGCCAGAAGCACAAGTCGATCGTTTTATGTTGAAAACCGTTATCGATTATCCAAAGATGGAAGACGAGCGTTTGGTGATTCGTCAAAATCTTAAAGGAAGCTATGACAAGGTAAACCCGGTAGTTTCTGTAGAACAAATTTTACGTGCTCAAGAAGCAGTTCGTGAAGTCTACATGGATGAAAAAATAGAGAAATACATACTAGATATTATTTTCGCCACTCGTTACCCTGAGAAATATAAATTGGCCGAATTGAAACCTTTAATCAGTTTTGGAGCTTCTCCTCGTGGAAGTATTAACCTTGCTACCGCTGCAAAATGTTATGCTTTTATCAAACGTCGTGGGTATGTTATTCCAGAAGATGTTCGTGCTGTAGTACATGATATTTTACGCCATAGAATTGGTATTACTTATGAAGCCGAAGCCGAAAACATTACCTCGGTAGACATCATCAATAAAATCATAAACGAAATCGAAGTACCATAAAGGAAGTGTTCAGTGTTCAGTTTTTTAGTATTCAGTCTAGGTCGTTTCAAAAAGGGTTGTTGTAAAATGATTTTAATGTAAAAGACTTTGGAGAATAAGCTTAAAATAAAAAACTGACTGGATTCAATTTACTGAATACTTATTACTGATCACTAAAAAACTGAACACTGAACACTGTTCAATGGTCACTAAAGAAAAATGGATACAAAAGAGCTTTTAAAAAAAGTACGTAAAATAGAAATCAAGACCCGAAGATTGAGCGATCATATCTTTTCGGGGGAATATCATACTTCGTTCAAAGGACGTGGAATGACTTTCAGTGAAGTGCGTCAATATCAATTTGGCGACGACATACGTGCCATCGATTGGAATGTAACCGCTCGCTACAACGAAGCACATGTCAAAGTTTTTGAGGAAGAAAGAGAATTGACCATGATGTTAATGGTTGATATTTCGGGTTCAGAAAGTTTTGGTTCCAAAAGCCAATTCAAGAAAGAAATTGTTACTGAAATTGCTGCAACCATGGCATTCTCGGCCACTCAAAACAATGACAAAATTGGATTGATCTTGTTTTCGGATCAAATCGAATTGTATATCCCGCCTAAAAAAGGGAGATCACACGTATTGCGTATCATTCGTGAACTAATAGAATTTCATCCCAAGAGTTACAAAACAGATATCGCTCAAGCTTTGAAGTTTTTGTCGGGTACCCAAAAAAAGAAAGCTATCGTTTTTGTTATTTCCGATTTCATGTCGGGAGATTATGAGCAAACCTTAAAAATAGCTTCCAAGAAACACGATATCACCGGGATTCGAGTGTATGACATTAGAGAAGAAAAAATGCCAAATTTAGGAATGGTTTCGATGATCGATGCAGAGACCGGCAAAACAGAATTGATTAATACGGCTTCAAAATCGGTTCGAATGAATTATGAAAAATACTATCATGATAATGTGAATTATTTTATTGAAACCTTTAGAAAATCGGGTTCTGGTGTCGTAAATACTAGAGTTGACGAAAGTTATGTTACCAAATTATTAGGCTATTTTAAATCAAGATAAGACAAACCTAGCCCTGTCAGGGTTCAAAACCCTGACAGGGCTGATGGGTTAATTAGATAAAAAATGAAAATTAAACTTTACCTACTATTACTGCTGATTTCGACTTCTATTTTTGCACAGCAAAAAGTAGTTACCAGTATCGATACTACAAAAAATAAAATTGGAGCTGAGTTTAAATTGACTTTAAAAACTTCGGTGGATACTTTGTCTAAAGTGGTTTTTCCAAAACTAAAAAACATTGGAGCGCTAGAAGTAATTCAGTCGTATCCGATTGACACCATCAAAAAAGACGACCGATACGAATTAATCAAAAAGTATGGTTTGACTCAATTTGATTCGGGGAAATATACGATTCCAAGCATCAAAATTCTGATCAATGATAAAGCGTTTTTGACCGATTCCATAAAAGTTGAGGTAGCCAATGTTCAAGTAGATACATTAAGACAAAAAATGTATGACATTAAAGACATTGTAAAAGCCCAAGACTCATTAGGTGATTGGTGGAAATATCTTTTGGGAATCTTGTTGATTTTAGGAATTGGAGCTTTCGTTTATTGGTATACTAAAATTCGTCAGAAGAAAAAAATTGAAGAAGAAGTTTATAAAACACCAATTGAAAAAGCGACCAGTTTACTCAATACTTTAGAGAAAAAAGAACTTTGGCAACATGGTGAAATAAAAGCGTATTATAGTGAATTGACGGATATTGCTAGAAATTATATCGAGGAAGCGATAGAAATTCCAGCAATGGAAAGCACCACTTCTGAATTGATCGCGGGACTTAAGGCGGCATCATTAAAAAAGAAAATGAAGCTTTCTCAAGAAACGATAGAAAATTTATTCACGGTTTTGAAACAAGCGGATTTAGTAAAATTTGCCAAATCGAAACCTTTAGAATTTGAAATTACCGAAGATAGAAATAGAATTCAAAAAACGATTTTAACGCTGGACGAAGCCATTCCGGTTGAAGTTCCGATTGAAGAAGACACTATTTTGAATGAAGCGCAAAAGCAAAAACAAATCAAAATTTTGCTTAGAAAAAAGAGAAGCCAACGTATTGTCGTTTCGGTTTTATCCGTTTTTCTTTTAGTATCTACCATAACAATCTACTTCATGGCTACCAAAGGATATAATTATGTAGTAGATAATGTGCTGGGGCATCCTACTAAAGAGTTGTTAGAAGGTGAATGGGTAAAAAGTGAATACGGAAATCCTGGCGTTATTGTAGAAACGCCAAAAGTGTTGAAACGAATAGACTTGACAAAAACATTGCCAAAAGACGGGATGGCCTTGATAAAAGAGATGCAGTCTTTTGGCTACGGTAGCCTCTTGGATAATTTTTACATTATGGTCTCTACCATTAAATATAAAAAAGAGGGAGCATTAGATTTGTCTAAATCGATCGAAAGTTCTTTGCAGGTTTTAGAATCACAAGGGGCTCAAAATATGATTGTGAAACAAGAAGATTTTCAAACCAATGCAGGAATCACAGGGAAGAAGGGATACGGAACTTTTACAAGAATAGATGGAAATAGCCAAAGCAGTTCTAAAATTTACTATGAAATTTTACTTTTTGGACAAGAGGGAGGGTTGCAACAAATTATGATGCTGCACGAAGAAGGAGATCGATATGCAAATGAATTATCAGCCCGTATTATGAATTCTGTAGAACTTAAATCAGCGAATAACTAATGGAAAAAATAACCTTTTTAAATCCAGAATTTTTTTGGTTGTTTCTTCTGATTCCAATTGGACTTGCTCTGATATTTTGGAGAAGAGACCAACAAACGGCCTCCTTGCAGATTAGTTCTCTTCAAGGGTTCAAGGGCACAAGTTCTTTATTGGCCAAGCTAGAACCACTATTGAATATAATTCGTCTATTGGCATTGTCTTCTCTAATTGTGGCTATGGCAAGACCTAGAACGGTTGATGTAAGCAATAAAACCAAAACTACAAAAGGGATTGATATTGTTATGGCAATCGATGTTTCGGGAAGTATGTTGGCAAGAGATTTAAAACCGGATCGAATGCAAGCCCTTAAGAAAATAGCGGCAGGTTTTGTGGATGAGAGACCCAATGACAGAATAGGGCTTGTGGTATATGCCTCTGAAGCGTATACCAAAACACCTGTAACTAGTGATAAAGCCATTATTCAAGATGCGATTCGAAGTATAAAATACGATAATATTTTAGTGGACGGAACCGGAATTGGAATGGGACTGGCCACTGCCGTAAACCGTCTTAAAGATAGTAAAGCCAAAAGTAAAGTAATTATTTTGATGACAGATGGGGTGAATAACGCTGGATTTATTGAGCCTGATACAGCTTCCGATATCGCGCAACAATACGGCATAAAAGTATATACTATAGGAATAGGAACCAACGGAATGGCTGAATTCCCGTATGCAATTGCACCCAATGGACAATTTTTATTTCAAATGATGAAAGTGGAAATTGATGAAAAGTTGATGCAGAGTATTGCCAGAAAAACTGGCGGAAAATATTTTAGAGCGACCAGTAATTACAAATTAGCTCAAATCTATGATGAAATTAATAAACTGGAGACTACTGAAGTCGAAGAACTAAAATTCTATGATTATGACGAAAAATACAGACCTTTTGTTTTACTGGCTGGTTTTCTGTTATTGTTAGAATTAGGATTGCGAAATACGATATATAGAAGTTTTATATAGGATTTTCGATTTTTGATTTTCGATTTTTGATTTAAGATGTCAAAAAATCAAAAATCAGCAATCGTTAATCTAAAATCACAAATCAAATGGAATTAGACGAACGCAACTATTTATACCTTCTTTTTTTACTGCCCATTCTGGTGGTAATTTTTCTAATTAATTTATATTGGAAAAGAAAAAAGCAACGCGAATTTGGGGATTTGGAATTACTAAAGAGACTAAGTCCGGAACGCTCTGTGTTTAAACCTGTTTTAAAATTGACCGTAATGCTTTTGGCCTTGGCTGCTTTGATTATTGGACTGGTAAATCCTAAAATCGGAACCAAGGTAGAAACCGTAAAGCGTGAAGGTATTGACATTGTGTTTGCAATGGATGTGTCCAAAAGTATGCTTGCTGAGGACGTAGCACCCAGCCGATTGGAAAAAAGCAAACAAATCGTTTCTCAAATCATCAATCAATTGGGGAGTGATAGAATAGGAATCGTGGTTTATGCCGGTAGCGCATTTCCAGTGCTTCCCATAACGACGGATTATGGTGTTGCCAAAATGTTTTTGCAAAGTGTTAACCCTGAAATGGTTTCCTCACAAGGGACCTCTCTTGATGAAGCGATAAAATTATCGGCAACTTATTTTGCCGAAAAAAGTAAGACTAGCAAATTGTTGATTATGATTTCGGATGGGGAAGATCATTCCGAAGGTGCCGAAGCTGCTGCAGAAGATGCCAAGAAACTAGGAATGAAAATCATTACCATTGGACTGGGAACCGAGAAAGGAGCAACAATTCCTTTAAAAAAGAACGGAATTGTTGAGAGTTACCAAAGGGACAATAACGGAGAGGTTGTTATAACCAAATTAAATCCAAATAGTTTGGCAACCATTGCAAAAATTACGGGTGGCGGTTACATCAATGGAAACAACACAAAGGAAGTGCTGGAATACATAAAAGGGGTATTAGATAAAATTCAAAAAACCGAATTTGAAGCCACCGAAATGGCCGATTTTCAATCGCAATTTCAATGGTTTTTAGGAATTGGATTCGTCTTGTTATTTCTGGATATTTTCTTTTTGGAAAGAAAAACGAGATGGGTGAAAAAGTTGAATTTATTTAATGAAAATAAATAAAGGTAATAAGATCTTAGTAAACCAAAAGAGCAACTCTTAGAATACTTTGAAACTTACATCAAAATATAAAATGAAAAATAGAATTATACACTTACTGTTGCTTTTTACTTTTGTTGTCAATGCACAACAGAAAGACAAAGTGTTGCCTAAAGCGAATGAGGAATATGTAGAAAAGAATTTTGTGGAGGCGGAAGCCAATTATAGAATATCTAAATCTAAATTCCCTAATAGAACCGTTGCATCTTATAATTTAGGGAACTCAATTTACAAACAAAATCAGTTTTCAGAATCTAAATATGCGTATGCAAATGCATTAAAAAACGTAAAAACAAGAACCCAAAAACATAAGGCTTTCCATAATTTAGGCAATGTTTTTATGAAAGAGAAGGATTATACCCAAGCGGTAGAAGCCTATAAAAATGCCCTGCGCAACAACCCCGAGGATGAAGAGACGCGTTACAATTATGCATTGGCTAAAAAAATGCTAAAAGATAATCCTCCTCCAAAAGACGATAAAAAGAAGGATAAGGACAAAGACAAGGATAAGGACAAGGATAAAAAAGACGATAAGGATAAAGATAAAAAGGACGACAAAAAGAAAGACGACAAGAAAGACGATAAAAAGGACGGAGATAAGGACAAGAAAGACGAAAAACCCAAAGACGATGGTCAGCCTAAACCAAAACCTGGGGATATCCCAAAACAACGATTAGAAAATCTTTTGGATGCCGTAAACAACGAAGAAAAGAAAGTTCAAGATAAAGTAAATGCCAATAAAGCAAAAGGTTCTCCTGCAAAAACGGAGAAGGATTGGTAAGAATATAAAGGGTTTAAAATTGTTTAAAGTTTAAATTGTTTAAATCCGTTTCGATAATCTAAAAGCTATGAATCTATTATTTTAAACAAAAAAACCTGTAAATAAACCAGTTAACAAATGTATAAAAAGTGTTTTTTTAGAAGAACTAAGGTTGTTAGTGTGAACTCAATTCTATAATTGCTAAACTTTTAAACCCTTAAACAATTTAAACTCTTTTAAACAATTAAAATATTAAAACAAGTAATGAAAAGATATTTAATTCTATTACTAATCAGTTTTCAAGGACTTTTAGCCCAAGTGCAATTTGAGGCTAGAGTAAGCAAAACAACGCTTGGACTCAACGAAAGACTCCGCATCGATTTTGTAATGAATATTGATGGGGATAATTTTGTTCAACCTTCTTTTGATGGGTTTCGAATTATTGCAGGACCAAGCCAACAAGTAAGCCAATCCTGGATTAACGGGAGAAGTACTTTCGAGAAAAGTTATTCTTATTTTCTGTTACCCAATCAAAAAGGGACTTTGGTGATCAAACAGGCAGCCATAGAGTACAATGGACAGATTTATAAAACATCACCTATAAAAATAAATGTAACTGCAGCAACAGAACAGCCTCGTGATCCTAACGATTCACAAGTTTCGGCCGATGATAATTTATATTTAGTTGCAGATATTTCGAATACTAATCCTTATGTCAATCAGCCTATTACGGTAGTTTATAAATTGTATTTTAGTTTTAATATCGGAATTACTAAATGGGACGAACTTGGGAAACCCAAATACAATGATTTTTGGAGTCAAAACATTGATATCAAACAATTGGTAGCCGAAGAAGGAATGTTTAAAGGCGAGCGGTACCGCTATGTAGTATTGCGTAAGACGGTTTTATATCCTCAAAAATCAGGAAAGTTAGTCATCGAACCTTTGTCGCTCGATATTGATGTGCAATTGCCAACCAATCGCAGGGATATGTTCGGGCGTGTCATCATAACCGATGGCAATAAAAGGGTTTCGGCTGGAGCCAAAACTATTTATGTAAAAGCATTGCCGGAAGCAGGAAAACCATTGGATTTTTCGGGTGCTGTGGGTAGATTTGATTTTAAAGCAATACCTTCAAAAACAATGTTAAAAAACGGAGAAAGTCTGGATTTAGTTTTAAGCGTAACTGGAACAGGAAATCTTAAACTATTTACTTTGCCTAAGCCTGAAGTACCTAATGCATTAGAAATGTATGATGCCGTTCACAGCGAAAAAATAAATACGCCACTTTCTGGGATGAACGGAAAAATCTCAGACTCCTACACCATTATACCACAATACAAAGGTGATTATGTCATTAAACCGATGCATTTTTCCTATTTTGACTTAGGATCAGGCACCTATAAAACAATTAGTTCTTCCGAAATAAAAATTAATGTTCTTGATGGACCTATGCAAACTGCTGAGGCGCCTGCAACCGCCAGTACAGGAAAAAATAAAATTACAGGGGTAGAACAGTTTAAATTTATTAATCTAAAAACAGAACTTACTGCTAGCAATGAACCCGCTTTTTTTGGTTCTAATACGTTCTATACTTTGTTGTTTTTACCGTTTTTAATGCTTCCGCTAATTGTGTTATTCAAAAAGAAAAAAGAAGCAATTGATGGTGATGTTTTTGGAAACAGAGTCAAAATGAACAATAAATTGGTCAAGAAATATTTATCGGAAGCCAAAAAGCAAATCAGCAATAAAGAGCCTTTCTATGTGGCCTTAGAAAAAGCAATGCACAATTTCTTGAAAGCTAAGCTGCATATCGAAACTTCGGAAATGAGTAAAGACAACATCCAGGAATTATTGTTGTCGAAAAAAGCAAATCCCGAAGTGGTCAATAGTTTTATAGCACTTACCGAAAATTGTGAGATCGCCAGATATGCGCCTTCGTCTAGTGCAACGATACAACATGATTTTGACAAAGCGGTAACCATTATTTCCGAATTAGAAAAGCAGATATAATTCTAGACTTTAGATTTAAGAATTCAGATTTTAGAATTATCGAATGACAATTTATATTTAATTAAATGAAAAATATTTTTTACATACTATTATTCATCTCGCAAGTTTTCTTTGCCCAAAGCGGGTTCGAGAAAGGAAATGATTTGTACCAAAAAGGGAAGTATGATTTGGCCGCCAAAGCGTATGAATCGGTTTTGGCAGAAAACAAAGAATCTGCTGAATTGTATTTTAATCTAGGGAATTGTTATTATAAATTGCAACAAACGGCTCCGGCGATTTATAACTATGAGAAAGCTTTGGTTTTGGACCCTGCGAACGCAGCCGTTTTAAACAATATAAAATTTGCGCAAAAGCAAACCATAGACGAAATCAAAGTAGTGCCAAAAGTAGGTTTTGCAAAGCTACTCCGTGATTTTACGGGTATTTACCCTTTCGATACTTGGGCTTGGATAACCATTGCTTTTGCTTTCGTGTTCTTATTGTTCTTTATAGGTTATTATTATTCTCAAACAGTAGCCTTAAAAAGGATTTTCTTTGTCGGAATGTTTGTCATTGTATTGTTTATTCTAATGAGTATTTCGGCTGCCTTTTTTGAGAAAAGCCATTTTGACGACGAAAAACCAGCTATCGTTTTTGCCGCATCAGCAGAGGTAAGAAGCGAGCCCCAAAAAGCGAGTGCTTCTATTTTTATGCTCCACGAAGGTACCAAAGTCTATGTAGAAGAAACGCTAGAAAACTGGAAAAAAATTCAACTGACTGATGGAACCGAGGGTTGGATTGACAGTAAAGCAATTAAGGAAGTGAAAGAGTAGTGTTCAGTGGTCAGTTTTTTAGTGTTCAGTTGTGATACTAAATAAAACCGTCCAGTTCTTTCAATTTTTCGAGAGTCAAAAAACAATAGCCCATGGTTTAAACCATGGGCTATTGTTTTTTGAGGATCCATTTGGCTAATTAGGCTCGAAAACAGAAAATCTCAAAGGAGCTAAAAACTGAACACTAAAAAACTGACCACTGAATACTAATTATTTCTTCGCTTTATCATACCATTTCTCAATAGACGGAAAAATAAATCCAGCTACTTTTTGAATCGGATTAAAGAATAGGGATTTATCAAGTGTTTCCTTTTTGGCTAGATAATTATGGTAGTTCATTTTTTCGAAAATAGTGAGAAACACACTGATGATCAAAACGGTTTTCAATACTCTGAAAAAACCACCGCCAAGACTGTTTATCCAACCTAGAAAAGCAAAGTCGGCAATACTAGTCAGGAATTTACCCAACCAATAAATTCCAACAACCACGACGATAAAAGTCAGGATAAAAGCAATTACCTGAATGGTGTATGGATTCCAATGCAATCCCGATAAAATGTTTTTCATCACATCCGAAAATTTTATGGCAATATAAATTCCCAAAATAAGAGAAAGCAAGGATGCCAATTCTACAAAAAGTCCATTTCGGATTCCTTTATAGAACGAATAACACAATAGTCCACC
This sequence comes from Flavobacterium laiguense, assembly GCF_003097655.1. Taxonomy (GTDB): domain Bacteria; phylum Bacteroidota; class Bacteroidia; order Flavobacteriales; family Flavobacteriaceae; genus Flavobacterium; species Flavobacterium laiguense. The sequence continues at coordinate 266,529 of NZ_QCZH01000001.1, read as the reverse complement.
TAAAACAATATCCAGAAAGCTCATTTTTTTATTTTAAAATTTGAAAAGGCAAAGATAAAAGAATTGTTCGGTACCATTGTCAATTTTCAAGTTCTTATCTTTGCGTAAATAATTTGATTATTCTTTTTTGAAAATTTGCAATATAAATCTGCAATCAAAAATCGTTAATCTACAATCAAAAATCAAAATGTCAAGAGACACACAATTAAAAGAACGCTGGGAAAAGCTTGTCGATATACTTTCTAATCAATTCTCTCAAGGGGAAGATCTAGATCTGGACGCCATAATTTATTTAATCGGCGTACAGGAACTGGGAAAAGTACATCGTGAATACAAAAAAGACGAAAAACTCAATTTGATGCACATAGCAATATGTCGATTATTGGAGCCTTACGGATTCTACGAATTTGAATTTTTTGACGAGGACGGCTGGCCACATTACAAAGTAAAAGAAGAATTACCGCCTTTGAAAGCTGGAGAACAATCGGTATTGATGAAAGAAGCAATTGTTAATTATTTTCTGGAAAGAGAATTGATAGATTGATGATTTCAGATTGTAGACTAATGATTTTAGATTTTGGCGTGTAAACTTTAAACTTTAAACCTAAAACTTGAAACAAATTTCCTAAATTTGCACTCTCAATTATAGAATGAAAATGATAGACAAGATAAAAGAATATATTGGCGAAGCACAAGCTTTTTCCACACAAGACACAGCAGAATTAGAGGCTTTTAGAATAAAATTCCTTGGAAGCAAAGGGTTATTGAAGGACCTTTTTGTTGAATTCAAAAATGTACCCAACGACCAAAAAAAGGAATTTGGACAAGTGATCAATTTGCTTAAAACTTCTGCCGAAGATAAAGTAAAAACAATCCAGGAAGCCTTAGTAAGCAAAGAAGAAACCAAGGGGTTTTATGGGGATTTAACCCGTACTGCAGAACCAGCTATCATTGGTTCCCGTCATCCTATATCCATCGTGAAAAATCAAATAATCGACATTTTTTCGACTATTGGCTTCAACGTTTCCGAAGGACCGGAAATCGAAGACGATTGGCATAATTTCACTGCTTTGAACCTGCCGGAATACCATCCGGCACGCGATATGCAAGATACTTTTTTCATACAATCCAATCCAGATATTTTGTTGCGTACGCATACTTCATCTGTGCAGGTACGTTACATGGAGAACAATAAACCGCCTATCAGAACCATTTCTCCGGGAAGGGTTTTCCGTAATGAAGCCGTTTCTTCGCGTTCACACTGTATCTTTCACCAGGTAGAAGGATTGTATATTGACAAGGATGTGTCGTTTGCCGACTTGAAACAGACCCTTTTGTACTTTACCAAAGAGATGTTCGGTAAATCAAAAATTCGTTTGCGCCCTTCCTATTTTCCATTTACAGAACCAAGCGCCGAAATTGATATTTATTGGGGTTTAAAAACCGAAACAGATTATCGTATTACTAAAGGAACCGGTTGGTTAGAAATTGGAGGTTGCGGTATGGTAGATCCAAATGTTTTAAAAAATTGCAGCATCAACCCAGAGGAATACACTGGTTTTGCCTTTGGAATGGGAATCGAAAGAATAGCGATGTTATTGTATCAAATTGGCGACATCCGTATGTTTTATGAAAATGACGTACGTTTCTTAGAGCAATTTAAATCTAGCATATAAAGATTTAAGATTTTTGATTAACGTCCCGATAGCTATCGGGATTGATTTCAGATATCATAATCAAGGGAAGGAGCTATTTCCAGCTGTCCACAATATCTTTTATGCCGAACACCGGCATAAAAGGATATTTGCTCCCATCTGGGCTAGGGCATTCCGTAATCAAGATCTTTAGTTTAGTACAACAATAAATAAAAATTTAAGATTAAGGGTTTTCAATTTCAGAAGTTTAAATCTGCAATCAAAAATCGTTAATCATCAATCAAAAATCAAATGAAATCTGATATCACCATCCCCGAAGTAGAAAACGTATTCCTTGCTGCCGTTCAAGAATGGAGCGACGATTTTATGGAAAAAGTGTGGTATGCTTACTTAATAAATGATAGCGATTTTCAATTAGACAGTGTTATGGTGGTTTCCAAAGCTTTTGGAACCATTGACGGTGAAATGAAAAAAACATCTCTTTTGCGTCACGCTTTCGTGGAAATCCCAGCCGTTTCGGTGGTTAAAATCGAAATGATTGTGAAAAGTGTATTGGCACTCAACAATGAGTTTACGGTAACGTATTTCATTGGAAATACATTATACGACAAAAAGTTTATTTTTAAAGCCAATAGCGTCAATGAAACTGCGGTTGAAGAAGTACCGATTTTGTTTGTTGACGGAGTGATGGTAAAATAAATATTCAGTTCCCGATAATTATCGGGACAGTTTTTTAGTATTCAGTGATTAGCTGAGTGAATCAAACAAAAAAGGCATTTTCTAATTTAAGAAAATGCCTTTTTTTATTATTGTTAATCTGCAATCTGAATTCTTTAATCTGAATTCTGGAATCTTTAGTCTAGTTCTTCAGTTAATTGTTTAAACACTGCTTTGGCCTCTTTTCCTTCATACAAGACTGCGTAAACCGCATCAATAATAGGAGTTTTGGCACCATAACCTTGGTTGAGTTTATAGGCACTTTTTACGGCATAATAGCCTTCGGCAACCATACTCATTTCCATTTGTGCCGCTTGTACGGTATATCCTTTTCCAATCATGTTCCCAAACATTCTGTTTCTTGAAAAAACAGAATAACCAGTAACCAATAAATCCCCCAAATAGGCAGAATCATTGATGTTACGTTTCATTTTATGCACTTTCTTGATGAATTTTTTCATCTCGCGAATCGCATTGCTCATGATAACCGATTGGAAATTATCTCCATAACCCAATCCATGTGCAATACCGGCAGCTATAGCGTAGATGTTTTTAAGCATCGCTGCATATTCCGTTCCTATAATATCGTCTGTGATTTTTGCTTTGATGTAATTTCCAGATAAATTTTCCGCAACGATTGAGGCTTTATCAGGATCGCCACAGGCAATGGTTAAATAGGAAAGTCTTTCTAGCGCCACTTCTTCGGCGTGACAAGGTCCAGTAATTACACCAATATTGTAATACGGAATGTCGTATTTGTAGTGAAAATGTTCGCCCACTATTAAACTGGTTTCAGGAACAATTCCTTTTATGGCAGAAAAAATCACTTTATCTTTGAGAGAAACCGTTAGTTTTTCTAATTCGCCATTCAAAAAGGCAGAAGGAATTGCAAAGATGATATAATCTGCATAAGCAACCGCTTCATTGATATCGTTGGTAAGTTTAAGTTTTTTGTTATCAAATTCAACAGAACTCAAATAGTTTGGATTGTGCTTGTGGGTTTTAATGTGTTCTATAGCAGCGTCATTTCGCATATACCATGAAATCTCGGGAAGATTGACGCACAACATTTTTGCTATAGCAGTAGCCCAGCTTCCGCCACCAATTACTGCAAATTTTAAATTATCGGCCATTTTTTTATTAAATTTAATCAAAAGTACTTATAAAAGTGGCAATAATACAAATTAATTTTCAAGAACAACCTTAGATTTTGTGGGACTTTAGGAGGCGAATAAAAAAAATAATCAAAAAATAATTTATTTTTTGATTATCATACAATATATATTGACTAGCTGCGTTGTAACTCTCTATAGTTAAACAATTTAGAAGTTAAATATGAATATTGAATTAGTTAGTTTTGTTTTAGTACTTTGAAAAGGCGTTCCTAGTGGTTAATTGAACGCCTTTTTTTATTTCCATATTTTATTCATTAATAACTCAACGCTACAATTTCTTTTATTTTTTCTAAAGTGATATTTTGTTTTTCTCCCAAGGCTTTCCATCCTCTTTTTTCAAAACGATCCACTATAAAATCGGCAGTTTTTGTAATGTCTTCTGCGTTTTCTGAGAGTGCCGTTTTCATTCCCATAGTGTGAAAAAAGGCTACGGTTTTGGCAATGGCTGCTGCGGCAATTTCATCATCGCTTCCAGTTAAGTCAAAAACACGTTTTCCATATTGGGCTAATTTGGCTTTTTTGGTTTCAAACATTACGGTATAAAGGTTAGGTCCTATTATGGCCAAAGTTCTAGCGTGATCAATTCCGTAAAGTGCCGTCAATTCGTGACCAATCATGTGCGTCGCCCAATCGCTTGGAACTCCTTTTTGAATCAAACCATTTAAAGCCATGGTACAACTCCACATAAAATTGGAAGCCAAAGCATAATCGGTTGGGGTTTCTACCACATCAGGACCTATCTGAAGCAAGGTTTGTAAAATGCTTTCTGCGATTCGGTCTTGCAAATAGCCTTCGTGCGGATAAGTTAGGTATTGCTCCAGTACGTGTGTATAGGCATCGACAACTCCATTTTGCAATTGTCTTTTTGGTAATGATGCAATGACAGTAGGGTCGCAAATAGAAAATTTTGGAAACATAGCCGAACCACCAAAATCCAGTTTCTCTTGAGTAGTTGCAATAGTTACCACAGCACCGGAATTCATTTCACTACCCGTTGCCGGCAAAGTCAAAACGGTACCAAACGGAATCACGACAGCTCCTTCTTTAAAAATAATTCTCTTTCTCAGTATGTCAATTGGATCACCTTCAAAAGGAACGGCAGCCGAAATAAATTTTGCGCCATCAATAACGCTTCCGCCACCAACTGCCAAAATAAAATCAATTTTTTGCTCTTTGATAATCGCAACCGCTTTCATTAAAGTTTCAAAATGCGGATTGGCTTCGATACCTCCAAATTCAATAATTTCAAATCCTTCTAAGCTTTTGCGAACTTGCTCGTGAATTCCATTTTTAAAAATACTCCCTCCGCCATAAGCGAGAAGAATTTTGGCATTTGCAGGAATTAAAGTTGGTAGTTTATCTATTTGTCCTTTTCCAAAAACCAATTTGGTAGGATTGTATAATTCGAAATTTAGCATAGTTTGTTTTTTAAGAGAGTCTAAGTTACTGAGAAGCTAAGATTCTAAGTTTTTTCAAATCTTAGTAGCTTAGCTTCTTAGAATCTTAGCAACTTCAATTATTTTTTTGAATTCAATTGGATCAATAATTTTTCAGCCACTAATTTTGACGAAGCTGGATTTTGACCCGTAATTAATAAACCATCTTCCACCGCATACGGATGCCAATCGGCAGCTTTGCTATAGGTTGCTCCATTGGCTCGCAAAGCATCTTCCAATAAAAAAGGAACAATTTTGGTTAATCCAACAGCTTCTTCTTCGGTATTGGCGAATCCAGTTACTTTTTTCCCTTTTACCAAAAATGCTCCATTTACTTTTACATTTTTCAAAACGGCAGGCGCATGACATACAAATGCAACGGGTTTTTTATGCGTATAAAAGGATTCAATCAAAGCAATAGAGTTTTTATCTTCTACAAGATCCCAAAGTGGACCGTGACCTCCAGGGTAAAAAACAGCATCGTAATCAGCTTGAGTAACATCAGCTAATTTTTTAGTGTTTTTAAGTTTTTCCAATAAAACGGTATCTGCGTCAAATCGTTTGGTGTCTTCGGTAGCCGATGCTGGATCGGCACTTTTTGGGTCAATAGGTGGTTGACCTCCTTTTGGTGTTGCAACATCAATTGTTACCCCTTGATCAAGCAAAGCATAATACGGTGCTGCTAATTCTTCGGTCCAAAATCCTGTTTTCTCTCCTGTGTTGCCCAATTGATCGTGACTGGTAACTACGAATAATACTTTTTTCATCTTTTTGTTATTTTGTTTTTGTGCTGTTGCCATAAAGCAACTCACGGTTAATGCTAGAATAGTTAATACAGTTATTTTCTTCATGATTTATTTTTTGAGATTACAAATTTATGGCGAATGTGGTATTTGTAAAAATAATTTAAATTATTTTTGTGATAAATATATTTATATCATGGTTAATCTCGAATGGTACAGAACGTTTAAATCGGTTTATAAAAACGGAAATTTTTCTTTGGCAGCCAAGGAATTATTCATCAGTCAACCCGCTGTAAGTCAGCAAATAGTGATGTTGGAGGCACATGTGGGGTACAAGCTTTTTAATCGAAAGTCGAAAGGGGTTGAACCTACCGAATACGCTAAGTTACTCAATAATCTAATCATTGACGCTTTGGACCGATTAGAAAATGTGGAGAACGGTTTTAGAGCCAAAGCTTTCAATGCCAATCGATTACTTTCTGTTGGCATTTCCAGACATTTGATGAGTAGTATTGGAAGTGCCTTGCTCGCCAAATTTGATTTTATCGACTTTACCTTCCATAATAATGATGCGCTGTTTGATTTGGTCAATTCCAAAAAACTCGATTTTGCAATTGTCACCAAAAAGTTCGACACCTTTGATACTATTCAGAAAAAAGTGGGGGAGATCAAACAAGTTATTGTAGGGTCAACAAATATTGATCTTTCAGTGATAAAAGCAAAGATTAAAAGCAAAGATAATGTAGCTATTGAAAACTGGTTGAATGAGCAAAAATGGTACAGTCATGATGCCGGAATTCCGCATATTAAATTATTTTGGCTACATGTTTTTGCCAAAAAAAGACCGTCGATGATTGCCAATTACATAATTCCATCCGAATATGAAATGCTGGAAATCCTTTCTAAAAACACAGGAGTTGCGGTTACTTGGAATATCAATGCCAAAAATTTAATCCAAGAAAAGAAATTACAATTGATATGGAGCAGCAAAGAAATGCCAAGTACGGATGTGTTTTTATTATCGGGTAAAAACGATAATTTGAGTACTATTTTTCAGGATATAATGGTTGAATTAAAGGGAGTTTTGTGAAAAATTTAGCCCTGTTAGGACTTTCGTTGAATTGTATTGTTTTTAGTTCGTTTTAACGTCTAGCTATTTGGTATAAATCAAGACACATAGATTTTGAATTTAGACATTAGCCCTAAAAATTTTCTTTTTCATAGATTTTAACCGAATCTAGTTTCTCTTTTGAATCATAAAAAGACCATTTGCCAAAATAATACCAATGGTCCTCATTCGCATCACTGTCTAATTTAGTGTAACCCTGTTTCATTATTTTACCATTAGGATGGTAAAAAGTAGTCTTACAGACCCTATTACGATATTTCTCTTTTTTGACAATTCTTCCATTATAAAGATATTTCCAAGTTCCTATTTCTGCGTTTTTGCGATATTTCCCTTTTGTTATATAAATAGAATCTAATGTATCCATGGTTACCCACCGCCCCTCTCGCTGATGGTTTATCATTTGATTTGTTTTTGATTTGCAACCCAGAATACTAATTATAACAGCAATTGTAAAAATGAATTTTCGGTTTAGCATAAGTGTTTTTTTTTATTTTTAGGTAACTATTCAGTCTATGTCAAATTTAATTTAGGATTTAAAGATAAGCAGACAGAGACTAAACAAATATGCATGAATTACGCTACAAAATTATTTTTTTATGAAACGAACCTAAGTTTTTATATTGAATCCGGGTGAATTAGTGACCGAGCAATAACGAACTGGTGACGCAAATTTGATTCGAAATTTTTCTCAGGTTTAATAGTAACCAATTGAGGTTGTTAAAAAAAGCCAAATTGTCAATTTTTTATTTAGGCTTTTTTTATTTTTAAGTATGTTTTTTACTTCCTATAAAAATTATTATGATCGATATATTCCCAAACTTTCAGGGGTAATAAAGGCTGAACATTCTTTCCTTTTTTAATGTTATCCCGAATAAAAGTCGAGGATATTTCTACAACAGGAGCATCTATCAAATGAATTTTCGGATGGTTTTTTAAAGCCAAATTTTCTGCTTCGGATGAAATTCGAGGATAGACATAAATATCATGATGCGCCAAAATGACTTCATAATTTTTCCATTTGTGGAAAGACTTTAGGTTGTCTTCGCCCATAATTAAGGAGAACTCGTGATCAGGAAATTTTCCCTGTAAGTGAACCAAAGTATTCACAGTATAATTAGGTTGCGCTAACTTAAACTCAATATCCGAAGGTTTTATTTTAGGAAAATCTTCGGTGGCGAGATACACCATTTGCAAACGGTGGTAATCGTCGAGTAAGGTGTTTTTCTTTTTTAGGGGGTTGTGTGGTGTAACAACCATCCAAACTTGATCCAAATCGGAATGTTCTGCCATATGATTGGCAATGATAAGATGCCCAACATGTATGGGGTTAAACGTTCCGAAATACAATCCTATTTTCATATTATTTTGTTTCGCAAAGATTCACAAAGTTTTCACGAAGATTCACAAAGTTTTTTATAAAATTTTTGGGAGCCTCTGTGTTTTATTCTTTGCGAATCTTTGCGTAATAGTTTTACTCCTTCACAAAATCCTTTACCAATTGATACGCTTCTTCAAGAGCAGTAGGCAAATCGTAGTTTTTGATAATTACATCAAATTGCGGTGCGGTAGCTAGTTCTACAGACGCTTTGGCAATTCGCATATTGATTTTGTCTTCGCTTTCGGTAGAACGTTCTTTCAATCGTCTTTTAAGTTCATCTACGCTTGGCGGCTTTACAAAAACTGCCAAGGTTTGTTCCGGGAATTTATGTTTGATACGCAATCCACCGGCTACATCAATATCGAAAATTACGTTTTTACCCAATCCCCAGATGCGATCTATTTCACTTTTCAAAGTTCCGTAGAAATTATCTCTGTAGACTTCTTCCCATTCCAGAAAATCTTCGGCTTTGATGTGTTTTTTAAACTCTTCGGTAGAGATAAAATAATAGTCTGTTCCGTCAATTTCTTCACCTCGTGGTGCGCGTGATGCTGCAGAAATGGAGAATTCCAGATTCAAATCTTCTTTCCCTAATAAATGCCTAACTATAGTGGTTTTTCCAGACCCTGATGGTGCCGAGAATACTATTAATTTCCCTTTTTTCATTTTTTCCTTTCTAAAATCAGAAATCTTAAATCGTTAATCAACAATCTAAAATCAATATTCTACAATACGTTCAGTACCTGTTCTTTAATTTTTTCCAATTCATCTTTCATCTGAACCACTAATTTTTGCATTTGTGCGTGATTTGATTTAGATCCCATGGTGTTGATTTCACGTCCCATTTCTTGGGTGATGAATCCTAGTTTTCTACCGTTGGCTTCGGTTCCGTTGATGGTTTCCAAGAAATAATCAAGGTGATTGGTTAGACGCACTTTTTCTTCGGTAATGTCCAGTTTTTCTAGGTAGTAGATTAATTCTTGCTCAAAACGGTTTTCATCTACATTTACTTTCAATTCGGCAATGGCAGTTTGCAAACGGTCTTTTATGGCTTGAACACGCTCTGGATCTAGCGCCAAAGCTTCATTCATATATTGACGAATGTTTCCTATTCGCAACTGAAATTCGTTTTCTAGTGATTGTCCTTCGTCTCTACGGAAAGTCAGGATATTTTGCAACGCTTCCTCGATAACGGTTTGAATTTGAATCCAATCATTTTCATCGATCTCGTCACGTTCTATTTTCATAGTGTCGGGCATACGAACCGCCATTTTCATCAACTCGGTTTCATCGGCATCGGCATAGACTTCTCTCAATTGGCTGATGTAGGCTTTCACAATAGGCACATTCACTTTAGTGGTGGTTTGCTCTGCGGTACTTTCGATAAAAATAGAAAAATCTACTTTACCTCTTTCCAGTTTCAGGGCGATTTGGTTGCGTAGACCCAATTCCATTTCGCGGTAAAGCGAAGGCATTCGAACATTTAAATCTAAACCTTTACTGTTTAAGGATTTTACTTCTATTGTAATTTTTTTGGATGGTAATTGCAAAGTGGCTTTACCAAAACCCGTCATCGATTGTATCATATTGTTTTCTAAAAGAGCTCAAAGATAATAAAAAAGTTTGCAGTGGTCTGTTTTCGGTTTATTCCTTTTCTTTCGATGAAAATTTACTAATCAAAATCCCTACTAAAACAACCGTGTAAAACTGACCTACAATACCAATAAAAGCGGTGAATAATTTGGTTTGATGGCTATTGGGGATAATGTCACCAAAACCAATACTCGTAAATGTGATGCTGCTAAAATAAACCAGATCGATGAAAGAAGCGAAAGGAGATGTGGTGTCTATCCCTTTGAAAGAATTAGGGTTTAGATAAAAGTGGTTTTGCATGATAAAAACACTGATTTCTATTAATAAAAAATACCCACAAGCCGCTGCTGAAATAACGTTGAAATCAATATGGCTTGGGCGGATTAAAAATTTTAAAAGTTCCCAAAAAATAAAAGAAAAAAATACAATATAAACGACATTTACGGCAACCTTGAAGTTTAAAATGGTATTATAAAAAGGCAAGGCTATGGTAAATAGTGCCACTAACAGCAGAAGGATATTCTGTATTATTTTTTTGCGTTTTTCTTTTTGAATGAAAACTCCAATGCTGGCCACCCCAAGAAAAACAATATTAATAAGCCAAATCGCTTTGTGGTAATTAGACAAATCAGGAACGAATATCCCTGAAAATAAATGTTGCATTAACGCAAAAAGCAAAACCTCGTATTTATAGGTGTAAAGGAAGTTTTTCATTCGATTCATCGTATTGATTTTGATATAAATATAACCCGTTGGGTGTAATTCTGTTTAAATAAAAAATGAACCACATAGACACATAGATCTATAACTAATAACTAAAGAATGAATAGAAATAGCACTATTTTTCACATAGATTGACTATGTAAAAAGTGAAACATCTATCAAATTCTTTTCAAACACTATAAATTATATGTTTCTATGTGTTAAAAAAACAATTACACCCAACGAGTATAAATATAGTAAAATAATACCGTTTTACTCCTTCTTCAGAGTCACCAAATAGACTCCGGAAAACACCAAAATAGCCGAGCCAATTTTGACTAAACTCAATTCATCTTTGCCTAAACCAATAGCAAAAACAGTGGCGAACAAAGGCTGTAAGTAGATAAAAACAGCTACGGTGGTTGGTTTTAATTCTTTCATCGAAAGCAAATTTAGCAAATAGGTCAAGAAAGTCGAGATGACCACCACAAAAGCTATTTTCCAGTAAATGTCCGTTGGTACAAAAGTCCAATCAACTGCGGCAAATTGGCCCCAGCCAAAAGGCAAAACCATAAGAAATCCAAATAAGTAAATCCATTTCACAAAGGTGAAAGCATTGTATTTATGCATCAGTTTTTTGACGATGATCAAGTAAAAACCATAGGAAATGGCATTGACCAAAACCAAGAAATTACCCAATCCGGCATTTGTGGCACTCCCGATGGATTTTCCGTAAAGAATTAGAAAAGCGGTTCCTATCAACCCAAGAAGAATTCCAAAAATTTTGCGTTTGTGCATGCGCTCTTTCATGATTATTGCCGAAAGCACCAAAACAATCATTGGCGTTGTTACCATAATAACAGCGGCAGAAATAGGGGATGTCAAACTCAAACCCTTAAAAAAGGTCAACATATTAAAAGCCACACCAAAAAAAGCGGAGGCAATGATACGAGGAAAATCATTGAGGGCAATTTTTTCTTTGGGCATAAAAAGCCATACTAACCAAAATAGAAGCATAGATCCTCCAGCGCGCAATAAAATAAATCCGTAGGCATCAATGTATTTTGGCATTACATCTTTGGCAATGGTAAAAGTAACTCCGTAAATTATGGAAACGATGGTTGCGCCAATTAAGGCTAGATTTCTTTTTGACATTAAAATTTGGGGTTTTGTTTTAGATTTTTTTCTCTTTTCTATTGTAGGTTTAGAATGAGAGTTTTTTATTCCGAATCTAAACTGCTTATTAATTCTCGAATAACAGCGTCAGAAATTGTAGTGTGTTCTGACTTATCGTAAATAGAAAGTAAATAAACAGTTTCTTCTTGAATGTAAATATAGGTAATTACTCTTGCGCCGCCACTTTTGCCTTTTCCTTTGGAAGAAATCGCCATTCTAATTTTATAGCAATTTTGAAGAATTTCATTACCCATTTTCGGGTTTTCCAGTAGCTGTTTTCCAAGTTGTGCTAGATCTATTTTGATGGACCTGTGTTTTTTTGACAGTGATTTTAGTTCTTTGTCAAAGGAGGGGATGGTTATTATTTTATAACTCATCTAGAAGTTCTTGAAGTGGTCTTCCTTTTAGTTTACCCGCTTTTATCAGCTTCATTTCTTCGACTGCTTGTCGGATATTGTTTAGAATTTCCTCTTCTGTTTGTTCTGGTTCTTCCCAGATTTTCAGATTTTCATACATTGCTTTCATTTGTTTCCATTCGTTTATTGGAATAAAAACTCCCGCAGGTTTTCCTTTTTCGTTTTGAATGATTTGTAAACTCATGACATTGAAATTTAGAGTGTAAAGATAAGAAAAAAAGTGGTCGGTGTTCAGTCGAAATTTAGTGTTCAGTCTCAGTATTTCGTTTCAACCCTAGATCAATTCTTACTTGTTACCCCAAAGCTTTCATGACCTGCAGCATATTTTGCTGCGTATTGCCAATGTATATTTTGTCGTTTATAATAAAAACAGGACGACTCAAAAAAGTATAATGTTCCAAGATGTATTTCTTGTAGTCATCCTCCGTAAGGGATTTGTTTTTAAGATCCATCGACTTGTACAATTGCGCTTTTTTGCTAAACAAAGCTTCGTAGCTTCCGGAAAGGCGGTACATTTCTTCCAGGTCTTCAATCGTGATAGGGTCCTGTTTGATGTCGTGAAAAGCCAGATCATGGTCTTTTGGAAGTGATTTTATAATTTTTCGGCAAGTATCGCAAGAAGCGAGATAGTATATTTTGTCCATGTTTTTTAATTTCTAAATGCAAAGGAAAACATTTGACACTTAAAATGTTTAATTTTATCGAAAATTTAAAATTATGCAGCAAACATTTGACATTACAAGAATCAGTAGAAAAATGGTAGCTCCATTTTTGGAGAACTATACCTTGGAGCAATTGAATAAAATTCCGGATGGTTACAGTAATAATTTAATTTGGAATATTGGACATATAATCGTGGTACAGCAATTATTGGTTCATAAATTATCTGGTTTACCGATATTGGTATCTGATGAAATGATTGCAAAATACATGAAAGGAACTAAACCGGAGCATATTGCTACACAATCAGAAGTTGATGAAATCAAAGCATTGCTGTTTAAAACGATAGACCAAACCGAGGCGGATTACAGCGATAATAAATTCAAAAACTTTCAGGAATATCCAACTTCAACCGGATTTGTCCTAAAAAACACTGAAGATGCGATCAAATTTAACAGCTTTCATGAAGGGCTTCATATTGGAATTATGATGAGTCTTAGAAAGTTTGTGTAATAGTTGCATCAGATTAGGAAAAACAAAGGAGCTTAATAGATAAGCGAACAAAAAGAATTTAAAATAAGCATAATATGAAATTCAATACTAAAGTCATTCACGGAGGACAACACCACGATCCTAGCACTGGGGCAGTAATGCCGCCGGTATATCAAACGTCTACATTTATTCAAACCAGTCCGGGGAAACCGTTAAATCCAGACTACGAATACAGTAGGGCTGCAAACCCAACACGATCTGCTCTCGAAAATGCGTTGGCGAGTATCGAAAACGGAACTAGAGGTTTGGCTTTTTCCTCAGGACTAGCAGCAACCGATTGTATTTTGAGATCTTTTAAAGCGGGTGACGAAATCATTGCGATGGACGATTTGTATGGTGGAACCTACAGAATGTTTACCCGAATATATAAGGACAGCGGAATAAAATTCCATTTTGTGGACATGAATGATTTGGAGAAATTCAAGTCGTTAATTAATGAAAACACCAAATTGGTTTGGGTTGAAACACCGACGAATCCATTGATGAAGTTGGCCGACATTCAAGAAATTGCCAAAATTACCCAAGAGAAAAAGATTCTTTTTGCAGTCGACAATACCTTTGCAACGCCTTATTTGCAAAAACCCTTAGATTTAGGGGCGGATATCGTGATGCACTCGGCGACCAAATATTTGGGTGGACACTCTGATGTCATTGCGGGAGCTTTGATTGTAAAAGACGAAGCTTTGGGAGATCAATTGCATTTTCAACAATTTGCTACTGGAGCGACTTTGGGGCCAATGGATAGTTTTTTGGTGCTAAGAGGAATAAAAACGTTGCATTTGCGAGTACAAAGACATTGCGAGAACGGTGCCAAAGTAGTCGAATTTTTAAGCAATCACCCTAAAATAAAAACCGTTTATTATCCGGGATTACCGAGTCATCCCTATCATGAAATTGCCAAAAAGCAAATGAGCGGTTTTGGAGGAATGGTTTCTTTTACATTTGTGTCTGGTAAAAAAGAAGAAGCTGTAGATTTTCTGGAAAGACTAAATGTGTTTACGCTGGCCGAATCCCTTGGAGGCGTGGAATCATTGGCCAATCATCCTGCTTTGATGACACACGCATCCATTCCTGAAGACAAAAGAAAAGAAATCGGGATCACCGATGATTTAGTGCGTTTGAGTGTAGGTATAGAAGATGCCGAAGACTTGATTGCCGATCTGATCCAAGCATTAGCATAGAAATTAAAAATAATATTCCAATTTTCTCCTTCTCCTTTGGAGAGGGCTGGGGTGAGGATAAAAAGCCAATTCTTCTTAATATAGAATTGGCTTTTTATTTAAATCATAGATTCTTAATCGTCTAGATAATAAATGTATCCTAAAGCGATCCATACTGTAGAATCATAATCTTTATTCTCTTTGAAGGTGTCTTTATTTGGATTCAGTCCATCAACCCAATCGGAGTTAAAATATTGCGCCTGTACATTCAATAGTAAATCCGACAATGGGTTTAATTTATAGCGTGTCCCTAGATTTATAATTCCAGAAAAAACAATCTTACTTTCATTAGAATATCCGTGAGGATGACCATCAGAAGGGACTAAGTATTTTGCAAAGGTAGTTAGGGGATTTCCGAGTTCTCCCATGGTCGTGCCTGCCGTGGCTGTATAATAGCTAACTTGGGCTCCAACACCTATGTAGGGGCCAAAAGCGTGATTTGATCTTTCGAACCGGTGTATGTTTAATGGAGAAAATTCTAATTGTGGTCCAAAATTTATAAGTTGAGTGGAGCCATACATAGCTCTAAGTTGTCTAACCCCTAAGGTATTCCTGTCATTGTCCACCCATTTTCCGTAATGATGCAAATCGGTTTTGCTATAGGAGAGCTCAGCTCGTACTCTAAAATGCTCGCTAAAATAGGGATTCAGGTTGTTACGGTAAGAAAAAGTTAAATAATCAATAATACCAAAAGCATACCCTACGTTTCTTGTATTTGTTCTTTGGTTATTTCTTTCGCCATAATCAGATCGAAATTCCAATGGTCCGGCAATCACCCCTATTTCATGTGAAATCCCAGATTGCGAAAAAGCGCTACTGGACAATCCTATTAACAGTACTGAGATGATTGTTTTTGGGTTGATCATTGTAGAAGGGGGATTTTCAATACACTACAAATATAAGAAAAACAAAGATCACTGAAATGATGATATGGATGAAATAAAAAACAGCCTGTAATACAGTATTTATTGTAAAAAATGCAAGGATTATTCTAAAAATACTATTTTATGAGCTTAATTCGTAATTTATAACTAATAAAAAGACAATTCGATTATTATTGTAAAAAAAGAAGCCTTAAATAGTCGCATAAAATGTATCTTTGTCTGATCTAACGAAAACGTTTTCTTAAAACGTTGATAATTTAATAATCATGTCACAAAGTATTACAAATTTTATCGAATTGGTTGCCAAAAAAAATCCGAACGAGCCGGAATTTATGCAAGCTGTTGTGGAAGTTGCTGAAACAGTAATTCCTTTCATCGAAGAAAACAAAAAATACCAAAACAAAATGATTTTGGAGAGAATGGTCGAGTCAGATCGTATCATTATGTTCCGAGTAGTTTGGGTAGATGATAAAGGAGACACACAAGTTAATAGAGGATACCGTATTCAAATGAATTCGGCTATCGGACCATATAAAGGAGGAATTCGTTTCCATCCTTCAGTAAATCTAAGCATATTAAAATTCTTGGCTTTCGAACAAACTTTCAAAAACAGTTTGACTACATTGCCAATGGGTGGTGGAAAAGGTGGAGCTGATTTTGATCCAAAAGGAAAATCAGATAACGAAGTAATGCGTTTTTGTCAAGCCTTTATGACAGAATTGTCGAAACATATTGGTGCTGATACGGATGTACCTGCTGGAGACATTGGTGTAGGAGGAAGAGAAGTAGGGTATATGTACGGTCAATATAAAAGATTAAGAAACGAATTTACTGGAGTTTTAACCGGTAAAGGAATTTCTTTTGGAGGATCATTAATCCGTCCAGAAGCTACAGGATACGGTGATGTATATTTTGCACAAAGTATGTTGGCTACCAAAGGGGAAAGCTTTACTGGTAAAACAGTAGTAATCTCTGGATCTGGAAACGTAGCGCAATATGCTGCTGAAAAAGCAACTCAACTAGGAGGTAAAGTAGTTACTTTATCTGATTCTGCTGGATATATCTACGATGCTGATGGAATTGATGCTGAGAAATTGGCATATGTAATGGAAATTAAAAATGAGCAAAGAGGAAGAATTAGCGAATACGTTACTAAATATCCAAATGCAAAATTCGTAGCAGGAAAACGTCCATGGGAAGTAAAATGTGATGTAGCCTTGCCTTGTGCAACTCAAAATGAGTTGAACGAAGACGAAGCAAAAGTGCTTGTTGCCAACGGATGTATCTGTGTTGCCGAAGGTGCAAACATGCCTTCTACACCAGAAGCGGTTCATGTTTTCCAAAAAGCTAAAATTTTATTCGCTCCAGGAAAAGCTTCAAATGCTGGTGGAGTAGCAACTTCAGGACTTGAAATGTCTCAAAACTCATTGCGTTTAAGCTGGAGTTCAGAAGAAGTTGACGAAAGATTAAAAGTAATCATGAAAGATATCCACGCTTCATGTGTGAAATATGGTACTGATGCAACTGGTTATGTAGACTACGTAAGAGGAGCCAACATCGCAGGATTTGTAAAAGTTGCCGATGCTATGCTTGCTCAAGGAGTAGTATAATCATTTTAGATTGCAGATTTTAGATTGTTGATTAACGATTTAAGATGTAGTATTCATAAATAATATAAAATGCCTTTTTTCTGTAAAGATTAAAGGCATTTTTTTGTGCCCATAAAATTCAGTTCCAACAGCATTTGGGCGAAACCCCATTATAAAAAGGGAGCTACTTTAGGTATCGCTTATTTGCTCCCTTTCTATAATGCGGTCGGGCTATCTGGGCTACTTCGGTAGCTTCCGTCTATCCCTTTCGCGAACACCACAACTTCAAGGAAAACGAGAGATTTATGTTCTTTCAAGACCAAAAGAAAAATCACACATTCAAAAAACTTTCAGGGAATTGTAAGTATTATTCAATATATTTGGGAACAATACACGAAGGTTATGGGGGGTAGATTTACGATACTTAGTAGTGTGTATATACAAGTTATAGGCAATTAACCCACAGAATCAGAAATATAACACAATTATGAACGACGCAACTGAAGATCCGATTTTATATCAGGAACCTCAATTAATAAGTACTACACAACGAAGAGGTTTACTTCAAATATTAACTGATTCTGCACATATGGCAAACTTAATTGCTGGTTGTGGATTCATAATTAATATAATCTTAGCCTTCTTTACATATATGCTTTACAATAAGACAGTTGAGGCAAATGCTATGTCTAACAAAGCAATTAACCAAAGTGTAGATGCAAATACAATAGCGAGGGAAGCAAATAATGAATCAAAACGTGCAAATGGAATTAATAAAACTCTTTTAAAATTCACTAGAGAAAGTAATATATCCTCAGATTCTTTAAATAGAGAAAGTATGAATTTATCAAAACAATCTGTTAGTGCTCAACTGAAAGCTATGAGCCAAGATAAAGAACAATTTCTAACTTTGAATCGAGCATTCTTGTCAATTGATCAGATACGCGTAATTGACAGTCTAAAAATCGGAAAAAATATTCAAATAAGCTACCGTATCACAAACCCAGGAACATACACAGCTGAACTTATAAAATCATCAAATGTAGTTTACATAAGCAATGAACGAAAAACAGAATTAGAGAATCCATTTTTTACAAGTAATGTATCTGGATTTGTTACTAAAGAAATTTGGATGACTGGAATGGCAAAAAGGTTAACTCCATTGACAGCTTTTGACATTGAGGTAATAAATAACAAAGAAAACCAGATATTTTTCCATTTTGATGGAATATATTTGGACCAACTTACAGGAATTAAAAAAAAATATTCACTAACCATTCGAATTGATGATCCAATAAATCAGCAATATATCATATTGGAAAGTAAGACGAATTCAATTTAAATATAAAAATATTATTCTTAAAATAACTGCCTATAACACTTAGCAAACTAGGCGAGAAAAGCCCTTAATTAGTGTGAACTTGATTAGTTTCGGGGCTTTTCTTGTTTAGTTTGTGTTGACTGAGTGCCCCATTTTTTAGGACTTCTCTATAGGGGGATTAGTAGCTTTTGTCTACTTTGTCAAAATCTCACTGGAATTAAGGCTTACAGCGATTTTGTTAACATAATTTTATGATATAAAATTGACACTATTATCATTTTTGTGTTGTGTAATTTACAACAAATATACGTATTTTTGGGCGGTCTCGGATTCACCCGCAGGGTGTCAGTTCAACAGCTACTACAACGGATTTGGGCAATTGGCTTAATTTGGCAATTGGTTTTGTATTTGGGCTTAATTCTTATTTGATGGCTATTTGATAACTGAGAGTTTTAAAAACATAAACAATTGTAAATCAACGATGTTTTATTTGATTCCAAGAAGCTTAAAATAAAATACAATAATGGATTATCACTTTAGAAAAGCGAAAATTTCTGAAATCCCTCAAATATGGGACATTTTGCAATTGGCTATAAAACGCAGAAAAGAAGATGGAAGTGACCAATGGCAAGACGGCTATCCAAACCTCGAAGTGGTACAAAACGATATTGAAAAAGGGGAAGGATTTGTTTTGACCGAGGGAGAAACAGTAGTTGGTTATTGTGCAATATTGATCAATGACGAACCTGAATATGCCAAAATTGAAGGAAAGTGGTTAACCAACGATGATTTTGTTGTGTTTCACCGTGTGGCTATTTCCGAAAAGTATTTGGGGAAAGGCTGTGCAGTAAAAATGATTGGGCATATAGAAGATTTTGCCCGCAATAACAACATATACAGCGTAAAAGTAGACACAAATTTTGACAACTTTGCTATGATGAAAATTTTCGAAAAATTGGGTTACGCTTTCTGTGGTCATGTGTATTTTAGAGGAGCACAAAGAAATGCATACGAGAAAGTGTTGCATAAATCTAAATTCTAAATTCTGCAATCTAAAATCTCTTTTGCTTTGTGCTATATTTGTGAACCAATATCGATTCAATGCAAAAAAGGCTTTTATACCTGTTTTTTTTATTTGTGCTGCAAATCACTTTTGCCCAAACCAATTTGTCTTGGCAAGGGTATTTCTCCTACACCCAAATCAAAGCTGTTTCCGATTCGCCAACGACAATTTATGCCGGCTCTGAAAATGCCTTGTTTTCCAAAAATGTGAATACTGGCATTATAAAAACCACCACCACTGTAGATGGGCTTTCGGGCGAAACCATCACGGCACTATATTATAGCGCAACTTCCAATAAAACCATTGTGGGATATCAAAATGGTTTGCTGATTGTCATCAACGAAGCTGATGGATCTATGCTCAAAGTGGTCGATATTGTAAATAAAAATTTACCCACAAGTGTAAAGCGAATCAATAATTTCATGGAATATGGTGGAATTGTATATGTGGCAACCGACTTCGGAATCGTGCAATTCAATCTAGCGACTTCCCAGTTTGGAGACACGTACTATATTGGAGATAATGGCGCCGAACTAAAAGTTACCCAAACAGTCATCTACAACGGATTTATTTATGCGTCCACTTCAAGCGGGATTAGAAGAGGTGATGCAGCCAATCCTAATTTAATTGATTACAAACAATGGCAACAAATAGCGGTTGGAAATTGGTCAGGAATCACCTCTTTTGGGACAGAATTATATGCCGTAAATTCAGTAGGCTACGTACACAAATATGATTCAGGTTCGAATATGTTTAATGGGTATTTGATATTGCCGGAACCCACTACCGATTTTCGAAGCACTACCGATTATTTTATTATAACAACACCTAATGGTGTATCGATTTACAATAAGCAAATGCTGTTGCAGCGTCAAATAAACAGGAATCAAATACCGGTATTTTTTAACTCTGCTACTATAATAAAGGATGTTATTTATATAGGAACAGCCGAAAGCGGATTGATTACCACTTCGCTTTCAAACGCTACAAATTACGAAAACATAACGCCCATTGGCCCTGCCAGAAATACTGTTTTCTCCATGCAAGCTACTCCAACACAGCTTTGGGCGGTATATGGAGATTATGATATTTATTATAACCCTTATCCGTTAGATGATTTTGGGATAAGTAGATTCACGACTTCGGGATGGTCGAATATTCCGTATGATAAAGTACTTGGAGCAAAATCGATGTCAAGAATTGCCGTAAATCCAAGCAATGAAAAAGAAGTCTATGCTAGTTCTTTTTTCTCGGGTTTATTAAAAATAGAGAATGATATTCCAACAGTTTTGTACAATCAAACCAATAGTGGTTTAGAGTCCTTAACGATTAGTCCACCAGATCCCAACTACAAAGACATCAGAATCAACGGGTCTGCTTTTGATAAATCCGGAAATTTTTGGGTAACCAACAGTAGGGTTGTAAATGGCTTAAAAGTACTAAGTAAAAGCGGACAATGGCAGAGTTATGCCATGGATAAAATTCTTTCATCGGCTACACAAAACGATTTTGGAACTATGGTGATCGACAAAAATGGAACAAAATGGATGTCTACCAGTAAAAATGGAGTTGTTGGTTTTAATGAAAATACCAATACATTCAAAAAAATCACTTTTGGACCAGATCAAGGTAATTTACCTATTGAAGATGTCAGAACAGTGGCAGTAGATGCCAAAAATCAGCTTTGGATAGGAACCACAAGAGGTTTGCGTGTTTTGCCTAATGTGGGGAGTTTTCAAACGGAGGGTCAATTGACAACACATTCCATCATTATTATGGAGGATAATCTAGCACAAGAATTATTATACGAACAATTCATAACCGATATTGAAGTAGATGGTGCCAATAATAAATGGATAGGAACGGCAGATGCAGGCGTATTTATGGTCTCTCCAAACGGGCAGGAAACCAAGTATCATTTTACCACAGAGAATTCACCTATACCAAGTAATGTCATAAACGATATTAGTATCAACAGCAAAACGGGAGAGGTTTTTATAGCGACTTCCAAAGGCTTGATTTCTTTTAAAGGAATTGCAACATCGGCGAATGATAACTTAAACAGTGTTTATGTATATCCCAATCCCGTTCGACCGGATTATGAAGGAACGGTAAAAATAAATGGGTTACTGAACAAAGCCAATGTAAAAATAACAGACGTGGCCGGCAATCTGGTTTACGAAGCCACATCCGAGGGAGGAACCTTAGAATGGGATACGACCGCTTTTGGAAAACACAAAGTAGCATCTGGGGTGTATATGATTTTTGTTTCCGCTCAAGATGGAGTGGAAACAAAGGTTAAGAAAGTGATGATAATCAGATAGCAGATGGAAGATTTCAGACAGCAGTTTCTGAAAATCTAAAATCTAAAATCTAAAATCTAAAATCAAAATTGTTAGTCAAAACCAAAGCCATAGTAATTTCGTCTCTAAAATTTCAAGAGAAAAGCTTGATTGTAAAATGTTTTACCTTGTCGAATGGGTTGAAATCATACTTTGTTCGGGATGTATTTTCGTCTCGAAAAGGCTCCCGAAGCGTCGGGACAAAAATGGCGTATTTTCAACCTTTGACGATCATAGAAATTGAAGCGGTCCATAAAAACAAAGGTACTCTGGAGAATTTCAAAGAAGTAAAGATATCGGCTCCTTTTCATTCGATACATTCGGACATTTATAAAAGTACAATGGTCATGTTCCTTTCCGAAATTTTGCACCATTCAATACATGAAGAAGAGAAAAACGAATCGTTGTTTACCTTTCTCGAAACCGCTTTGCATTGGTTAGACCAACACGATGAGATTAGTAATTTTCATTTGATTTTAATGTTGGAAACCACAAAATATCTGGGTTTTTATCCTGATGTCTCGGATGTTGACATGCCTTTTTTCGAAATGACCGAAGGTGTTTTTACGCCCTTTCACGCCATTAGTTCGCTCACGGAACATGAAACACAGTTGTTCAAAAAACTAATAGATTTGAAATTCGATAACGACCAAAAAACATTTCATGTCATTGAAAGACAACTTCTTTTAAAGATTTTAATCGATTATTACAGTTTTCATCTGGACGGTTTCAAAAGGCCTAAATCTTTGGATGTTTTGAAAGAAGTTTTTTCTTAAATTACTAAATAACGATTTTAAATGCAATGTGTATTTAAATTTATAAGGGATTAATGCTATTTTTCCAGTTCTTTTCTTTGTTTTATTCAAAATTCCTTACTTTCGCACCTCGATTAAGAAAAGGATAAAATGAGCACAAAATTTACTGAATACAAAGGACTTGACTTGCCGACAGTGGCGTCAGAAGTACTGGATTTTTGGAAGAAAGAAAACATCTTTGAGAAAAGTGTAACGACTCGTGAGGGAAACGCTCCTTATGTGTTTTTTGAAGGACCGCCTTCGGCCAACGGATTGCCTGGAATTCACCACGTAATGGCTCGTGCTATTAAAGATATTTTTTGCAGATATAAAACCCAAAAAGGATTCCAAGTAAAGCGTAAAGCCGGTTGGGATACCCATGGTTTGCCTGTAGAATTGGGTACAGAGAAAGAACTTGGAATTACCAAAGAAGATATTGGAAAAAAAATAACCGTAGAGGAGTATAACGAAGCGTGTAAGAAAACCGTAATGCGTTATACCGATGTGTGGAATGACCTGACCGAAAAAATGGGATATTGGGTCGATATGGAAGATCCATATGTGACTTATAAATCCAAATATATGGAGTCCGTTTGGTGGTTATTGAAACAAATCTACAACAAGGATTTGATGTACAAAGGCTACACCATCCAACCATATTCTCCAAAAGCGGGAACAGGTTTGAGTTCTCACGAGGTGAACCAACCGGGAAGTTACCGTGATGTAACGGACACAACGGTTGTGGCTCAGTTTAAAGTATTGGAAGATCAAAGAGAATTAGTCTTTAATACTTTTTATAATTACATCAGTTCTAATAATTTAAAGCATTATAAGTTTGAAGGGTTGGATTTAGACGAAATCCATTTCTTGGCTTGGACGACTACACCTTGGACTTTGCCAAGTAATACGGCTTTGACTGTTGGTCCAAGAATTGAATATGCTTTGGTGAAAACCTTCAACCAATATACGTTCCGTCCATCAAATGTGATTTTGGCTAAAAATTTGGTTGGAAAACAATTTGGGAAAGGATTTTTTGAGAGTACAGATGCAGCTGATTTTGAAAATTTCAAAGAAGGCGATAAAAAAATACCATTTCAAATCCTTGCCGAATGTAAAGGTGCGGATCTAGTTGGGATTCGTTACGAGCAATTAATGCAATTTACGTTGCCATACCAAAATCCAGAAAATGCTTTTAGAGTAATTTCAGGTGATTTCGTAACGACTGAAGATGGAACCGGAATTGTACATACTGCCCCAACTTTTGGAGCGGATGATGCGAAGGTTGCCAAAGAAGCTACACCTGAAGTGCCACCAATGTTGGTTCTTGACGAAAATGAAAACCCAGTTCCATTGGTAGATTTACAAGGAAAATTCATCTCGCAAATGGGAGAATTTGGTGGTAAATATGTAAAAAACGAATATTATACAGATGGAAATGCTCCAGAGCGTTCGATAGATGTAGAGATTGCCATTCGATTAAAAGAAGAGAACAAAGCGTTTAAAGTAGAGAAATACGTGCACAGTTATCCACACTGCTGGAGGACCGACACGCCAATTTTATATTATCCGTTGGATTCGTGGTTTATAAAAATCACGGAGGTTAGAGATCGTATGTTCGACCTAAACGAAACCATCAACTGGAAGCCAAAAGCAACTGGAGAAGGACGTTTTGGAAATTGGTTGAAAAACGCCAACGACTGGAATTTATCTCGTTCTCGTTTTTGGGGAATCCCATTACCAATTTGGAGAACCGAAGATGGAACCGAAGAAATTCTAGTGGGTTCTGTTGAAGAATTATACAACGAAATCGAAAAAGCAGTTCAGGCAGGTGTTCAAGCTGAAAATCCTTTCAAGGAATTTCAGGTAGGAAACATGTCTGAGGCCAATTACGATTTAATTGATTTGCATAAAAATGTAGTCGATCAAATTACCTTGGTTTCTGCTTCAGGAAAAGCGATGAAACGTGAAGCTGATTTGATAGACGTTTGGTTTGACTCGGGAGCGATGCCTTATGCACAATGGCATTATCCTTTTGAAAACAAAGAAAAAATAGACGAAAACAAAGACTATCCAGCCGATTTTATTGCCGAAGGAGTGGATCAAACCCGTGGTTGGTTTTATACTTTGCACGCTATCGGGACTTTAGTTTTTGATAAAGTAGCCTACAAAAATGTAGTGTCAAACGGTTTGGTTTTAGACAAAAACGGACAAAAAATGTCCAAACGTTTGGGTAACGCTGCCGATCCTTTTGAAACTTTAAATGAATACGGTCCAGATGCCACGCGTTGGTATATGATCTCCAATGCGAATCCTTGGGACAATTTAAAATTCGATTTGGAAGGAATTGCTGAGGTACGTCGTAAGTTCTTTGGGACTTTATATAATACCTATTCGTTCTTTAGTTTGTATGCCAATATAGACGGATTCAAATATGCTGAGACCGAAATTCCGGTAAACGAAAGACCTGAAATTGATCAATGGATTATTTCAGAATTGAATACTTTAATCGCAGATGTGGATGGTTTTTATGCCGATTATGAGCCTACAAAAGCAGCTCGTGCCATATCTGAGTTTGTTCAGGAAAACCTAAGTAACTGGTACGTTCGTTTGTGTCGTCGTCGTTTCTGGAAAGGCGAATACGCACAAGATAAAGTAGCGGCTTATCAAACACTTTATACTTGTTTGTTAACCATAAGTAAACTAGGCGCGCCTATTGCTCCTTTCTTTATGGACAAGCTTTACAGAGACTTAACAAAGGTTACACAATCAGAAAATTTTGAGTCAGTACATTTGGCCCAGTTTCCGGTTTCGGTTGAAAAGTATGTTAATAAAATGTTAGAGAGTAAAATGCAGAAAGCACAGACCATCTCATCACTTGTTTTATCGCTTAGAAAAAAGGAGATGATTAAGGTGCGCCAACCCTTGCAAAAGGTAATGATTCCGGTACTTGACGATAATCAAAGGCTCGAAATAGAGGCGGTTTCAGATCTAATAAAGGCTGAGGTAAATGTAAAAGAAATCGTGCTTTTGGATGATGCTTCTGGTATTTTGATCAAACAAATAAAACCAAATTTTAAAGCTTTAGGGCCTCGCTTCGGAAAAGATATGGGATTGATTTCTAAAGAGATACAAAATCTATCTACAGAACAAATCTCACAATTTGACAAAGAGGGTAGCTTAAGCGTTATTATTGCAGGAAATAGTGTAACTTTATCCTTAGAAGATGTGGAAATATCTTCACAGGATATAGAAGGATGGTTGGTTGCCAATTCAAACGGAATAACAGTTGCGTTGGATATTACAATTTCTCCAGAACTGAAAGAAGAAGGGATTGCGAGAGAATTAGTAAACAGAATCCAAAATATACGTAAAGATACTGGGTTTGAGGTAACGGATAAAATTAAAGTGCATTTGCAAAAAAATGATACTTTGGAAACAGCAGTAAAAGCCAATGAGGACTATATTAAATCGGAAACATTAACAGAAGTACTTGTTTTTGAAGAGAATATCGAAAATGGCACGGAAATTGATTTCGACGGAATAACAACAAAAATAACAATCACTAAAAATTAGTATTATGGTAGATGAAAGTGTAAGATACTCTGACGCTGATTTAGCAGAGTTCAAGGAAATTATTCAAAAGAAAATCACTAAAGCTCAAGAGGATTTAGATTTGATAAAAAGCGCTTACATGAATGACCTTAATAATGGGACGGATGATACGTCACCTACATTTAAAGCATTTGAAGAAGGAAGTGAAATCATGTCTAAAGAAGCCAACTCACAACTTGCGATTCGACAAGAAAAGTTTATTCGTGATTTAAAGAACGCACTTTTCCGTGTTGAAAATAAAACGTACGGAGTTTGTAGAGTTACTGGACAATTAATCGGGAAAGAAAGATTGAAAATTGTTCCCCATGCTACAATGAGTATCGAGGCCAAAAATTTGCAAAAATAATTTTGCTGTAATAAAATAATTAACGCTCCTTTTGGAGCGTTTTTTTTGATTAAATTGTTACTTTTACGCCATTAAATCATCAAAAAATGTCATTATTTAAAGCATACTTCCTAGTTATTCTTATACTACTAGTCGACCAATTCTCTAAAATATATATAAAAACCAATTTTATTTTAGGCGAAGAGGTTCACGTTTTTAATTGGTTTCAAATTCATTTTATTGAAAATGAAGGAATGGCTTGGGGTACCAAAATACCGGGTGAGTACGGAAAATTAATCTTAACGGTTTTTAGACTCTTTGCTGTAACGGGAATTGGCTATTGGTTGTGGGATGCTATAGAAAGAAAAAAGAGCTCCAATTATTTGATTGTGGCTATTGCTTTGATATTGGCTGGTGCGTTTGGAAACATTATCGATTCTGTTTTTTACGGAGTGATTTTTGATGATAGTCACCAACAAGTGGCTACTTTATTTGCAGAGAAACCGTATGGAACATGGTTGAACGGACAAGTAGTAGATATGTTTTACTTTCCTTTCATAAAGGATTATCCTATGCCAGAATGGGTACCTTATTTTGGAGGGAGAGAGTTTATTTTTTTTAACGCCATTTTCAATGTAGCCGATATGGCGATTTCAACTGGTGTTGGGATTTTAATTGTGTTTAATAAAAAAGCTTTTCATAAGGAATAGATTTTGCATTTTGAAAAAAAATAAAAGAGGCTATCTGTAAAGGATAGCCTCTTTTCGTTTATTTATTATGTCCTGGAGCATAATTTTTGGCGCTTTTTTGGCCACTCATTTTTTTGGCTTGTCCAGGAGGAACTTGTTTTGTTTTAACGGTATGACTGTTTGTTCCCACTCGAACACTACAGTTTGTTGATGAAACAGCAAATAGAATAATCAGAATTTGGGTTGTAAATCTTGGGACTTTAAAAATTTTCATAACTTGATAAAAGGTTTAATAAATGCAAACATACTATTTATAAACGGACTGTTCATGATTGTTGGTTGCGTTTGCAAGTATAAGGTCATTGAAACAATTTCCTTTTCCAAGTACTTCTTCTTTGCTTGGCTTCAAAATTTTTTAAAGATACAGCGGTGTATATAAAGAAAAATACAATACCTTTAGTAAGTAAATTCATTGTGTTTGTAAGAGGAGCAAAAATTGATTGACATAAAATACAATTTCGTCCCTTTCTGTCTGAATATCAGAGTTACAGTATAGTATAATTAAATAAACAATAATCCAGATGTTTATGAGAAAAATTAAACTACCTAAAGTAGCATTGCAAAAAATAGTGTTATTTTTAATTTTAATTTCAGGTGTAATATACATTCATTATACTTGGATAAAATTCAAAAATAGTCAAGCCAATGAAGCGTTGCAAATTGCAAAATCTATTGAAGCAGCGTTCCCAAAAGAGGAATTAAAAATGCTTGAAGCAAAACCAACCGATATTGATAAGCCACAATATCAGGTTATTAAAAAAGCATTAAAGGCCATAATTCACGTCAATCCCAAAGCAAGATTCGCGTATATATTTACCAAACGAAATGGTAAAATATACTTTTTTGCAGATTCCGAACCTGCAGAATCAAAGGATTGCTCGCCCCCAGGACAGGAATATACCGAAGCCGATGAAGCTTCATACAGGGCTTTTAATACTGGAAAGGAAATCATTTCACCTCCATATACCGATAGATGGGGAACATGGGTAAGTGCGCTTATACCCATAAAAGATGAAATTACAGGCAAAACCATTGCCGTATATGGAATGGATTTTGACGCAAAGTCATGGGTTAATTCCTTACTAGTAGAGGTAATCAAATCAAGTGTACTAATCGTTCTATTACTATTGGCAATCCTTTTTTTATTCAGAATAAAAGATAAGAATAAAATACTCAAGCATGATATCTACATACAAAAGCAGGCAGAACAAGCGCTCATAGAAAGTGAATACCGTCTTCGAACCATAATTGAAGCAGAACCTGAATGCATCAAGATAGTGGATGCCGAGGGGAGATTGATACTTATGAACCCAGCAGGGCTGTCGATAATTGGAGCCGATTCTATGGAACAGGTAACAGGACAAGAGGTTTTCAAGCTTATTTCTCCGGAACACCGCAAGGCTTTTATAAGGATGCACAAACGGGTGATTGCGGGCGAATCCGTTCAATTGGAATTTGAATTGGTGGGGCTCAAAGGAGGGCGTTATTGGTTGGAGACTAATGCCGTGCCTATGGAGTACCACGGTAATATAGTGCACCTAGCACATACACGTAACATCACCGAGCGCAAAAGGGCTGAAGAATTGCTAAAGAATAGTGAACTGTTTTTAAAAGAAACACAGACAATTGCACGTCTGGGTACTTATGTTCTGAATCTTGAAAATGGCACTTGGACAAGCTCAAATATTTTAGATGTTATTTTGGGCATTAATACCGATTATGATAAATCAACACTTAATTGGACTTCGATTGTTCATCCAGAATGGAGACCAAAAATACTGAATTATTTTAGGAATGAAGTACTTGTCCGTAAATGTAAATTTGATAAAGAATATAAAATTATAAGAAAGGATGACAATGAAGAACGATGGGTTCACGGGTTGGGTGAAGTGTTTTTTAATGAAGAGAATCAGCCCATAAAAATGATTGGCACTATTCAGGATATTACCGAGCGTAAACATATTGAAGAAGAACTGATAATTGCCAAGGAAAAAGCCGAAGAAAGTGATCGTCTAAAATCGGCTTTCCTGACCAATATGAGCCATGAAATACGCACTCCTATGAATGGTATTTTGGGCTTTGCCGAACTATTGAAAGAACCAAACTTAACTGGTGAAGAACAGCAAGAATGCATCAACATCATAGAGAAAAGTGGTACCCGTATGCTCAATATTATCAATGACATTATTGATATTTCTAAAATAGAATCGGGACTGATGAAAGTCTCGCTTTCAGAAACCAACATCAATGAGCAAATCGAATACATTTATACCTTCTTTAAGCCTGAGTTTGATGGCGCAGACAAGCAACTTTCTTTTAAAAACACCTTACCTTCAGATAGGGTCATGATTAAAACCGATCGAGAGAAAATTTATGCCATACTCACTAATTTGGTCAAAAACGCCATTAAATTCACCCCAAAAGGCATCATTGAAGTTGGTTGTAACTTGAAACCGGCCGAACCAAAACCAGAGCATATAGCTAGTGTACATGACCAATCATTCGAACTGGAATTTTTCGTAAAAGACACGGGTAATGGCATTCGACAGGAACAGTTAGAAATCATTTTTGAAAGGTTCAGACAAGGCAGTGAAACATTAACCAAAAATTATGAAGGAGCAGGATTGGGATTGTCCATATCTAAAGCTTTTGTGGAAATGTTAGGCGGCAAAATTTGGGTAGAAAGCGAACTTGGAAAAGGGTCTATATTTTATTTCACCATTCCTTACAATGGAGGACAGGAAGTAATGGATGGAATCAAAAATGATTATTTAGTTGATGCTAAACAAAACCAAAACCTAAAAATACTAATTGCAGAAGACGACAAAGTCTCTGCTAAATTCCTTGAAAAAACGCTTGCGCTTTTTGGTAAAGAAATTTTAAAAGCGAGAAATGGAGTTGAAGCAGTTGAAGCTTGTCGCAATAATCCAGACATTGATTTAGTGTTGATGGATATTCAAATGCCTGAAATGGACGGATATGCAACTACCCGACAAATACGACAGTTCAATAAAAGCGCAATCATAATTGCTCAAACTGCTTATGCACTACTGGGCGACAGAGAAAAGGCTATAGACGCAGGCTGCAATGATTATATTTCAAAACCGGTTAAGAAAGAGCAATTAATGGCATTACTACAGAAGTATTTTAAAAAGGCGAAAAACATTGATCCCAATTATAATTAAAAAATAAAATGAATGGATTACTACTCTTCAATAGAAGTGTTCCGTTTAAGGCTACCCACCTTCAAAAGTCTGGTAACCTTAAACTGAAAAAACAGAAACACCATTTGGTGTTACACAATAATCCAACAAGACATCACTTTCAAAAACATCCGAAATCAGTTCTTCGGGTTCAAAGAAAGAAAGTCCTATTTTAATGGTTTCGGGTTTGCATTCCGATAAGAATTTGTCATAAAAACCTTTGCCATAACCCACCCGATGCCCTTTTTTGTCGAAAGCCAAAAGCGGGACAAAAACAACATCAATTTTTGTTGCAGGAACTTCCAGACCATCAACAGGTTCAGGAATATTGTATTCGTTTTTCTTGATTCGAGTATTATCCGTCAAAAGAAAATGGGTCATATCCCTAGTTTTGAAATCGCTT
Organism: Flavobacterium laiguense; assembly: GCF_003097655.1. GTDB lineage: Bacteria > Bacteroidota > Bacteroidia > Flavobacteriales > Flavobacteriaceae > Flavobacterium > Flavobacterium laiguense. The sequence continues at coordinate 235,692 of NZ_QCZH01000001.1, read as the reverse complement.
TTTGAAACCACAATTTCTTTATCTTTTCCAGATAAAACGTGTAATATAAATTCGGTGTCGACTTCTTTTTGTTCTGTAATGGACAAAAAAACATGAAAATAGGTTTTCTCCCAAATAGGAAGTTTTAGGATTTCATTGGCTATAGCCAGGCTTAAATTCTCAATTTCAGTAGCAGTAAGATTTTGTCTTAATACTTTATACTTCTGTCTTAATTCCTTTTTCAACATAAAGTGATTCTTTTAGATCGGTTATAAAAGTACTCAAATGATCTACTTCTACATGATCCATAATCACAATTTTATACCATGAATTATCACCATGGTGTTTTTGGGGAACCAAATCAAATTTTTTGACCAAGGATTCTTCAATGAATTCCGCTTGAATAGTTACTATATTCATAAACGGCTCTCTAAAATAAGCCACGTTCAATGCATCCAATTGATCACAAAGCCACTGGGTTCTCATTTGTAAAACACGCACTTTTTCGCACCAACCAAAAGGACCGTACGTAAACAAAATCATCCAAACAGCAACGGCATTAGATCCAGATCGACTACCACAAAGGGTTAAATCCATTCCTTCTACGTATTCGGCTTCTTTGGTCAAAACGTTTTCGATTAATCCTTTTCGGCATAGAAAAACTCCGGTGCCATAAGGAGCCTGTAGCATTTTGTGGGCATCAATGGTTATTGAACTTATTTTTGGATTCTCAAAATTGAGATCACTGTTTTTGTTGCTAAAAGGATACATAAAGCCACCATAAGCCGCATCAACATGTATTTTATAGACCAGTTTGTGTTTTTCTAACACCTGAATATAATCATTTGCATTGTCAATGGCTCCAAACATTGTGGTTCCCATATTGGATACGACAATGAAATATTTTTTACCGTTTTCTTTAGCCTTAATTACTATGTTTTCTAATGAAAAAATATCAATCTCTCGTGTTTTAAAATCTACTGGAATTTTTAACCAATCCAACATTAATAAATTGGATGCTTTCGGGATGGAATAATGGGTGTCTTCAGAGGCTATGATGGCAATTTCATGGGGTTTTGCGTTGAGCTTATAACTAAAATAATTGCGATACATCCAGATGGCTTGAATATTTGCTTCGGTTCCGCCGGGAGCGATATAGCCATCAAAAGAATTAGGTTCTGCTTTAAAAACATCTACAGCCAGTACATTTAATACTTCGCGTTCCATTTCTTGAGTTCCCTTAAAAGCTTTCTCGGAAGTACCAAGCGTATGACAACCGATATGATTGGGATTGGCTACATAGGTTTGTAAAGTAGGTGCGTCTGCCAGAAATGAGGCTTCGCCATTGTACACTTTTCCGTCTAGTTTTGAGGCAGGATATCCTAAAGAAGTATCCAAAGTAAAATTTACATTTTCAGTTAACGCTTTTTGAATGCGTTCTTGTCTCTCTTTTTGGGATAACTTTTTCCAATACAACATATTATCTATTATTTTTTTTCAAAAATACAGGTAAAGATTTTTAAAAAATATGATAATTGTTAGGTTTTGGCTTTTTGATTATTAGGATTTATTCTTCGCCTTCTTCTGTAGTATTTGAGAGGTGGTAAATGGCATCTCCTTGATAGACAATGGGAGAGTGGTTGGCATTGATCACATAACCATCGTTTGGGGCTTTAATTTTTCGTTCAAATTTCCCGAAAGGATCAGTAATCATACCCAACACAGTTCCTTTTTTTACAAATTGTCCCACGAAATTATTATCGATTAACAAACCCGAACATTTAGCTCGCAGCCAACCTGATTTTTCAATATAGATCGTTGGCTTTTGCTGTTTTTCAACAATTTGTTTGGTGTCTAACATGTCTAAATAATCTAAAAATCGTTTGACTCCATTAACGCCTTCCTGAGCCACTTTCTCATTGATGTCTAATGATTTTCCACCTTCAAACAGCAGCATTTTGACATTTAATTTTTCACAGGAGTTTCTAAAAGAGCCGGATATGTTTTTTGAGAATAATGTAAATGGGGCATTAAAAGCATCTGCCAGTTGTTGTGTCTCGGGGTTATTTGGCGAAAGCCTAATCTGGGGAACGTTAAACCGGCTTGCTCCTCCGGCATGAAAATCGATGGCATAATTTACGATAGGAACAATGTCGTTCATGATATGGTAAGCAAAACGGCTAGCCAATGAACCTTTTCTACTTCCAGGAAATACACGATTCAAATCCCTGCCATCCGGAAAATCTCTGGATCGGTTGATAAAGCCGTATATGTTAATAATGGGAATACAAATGATAGTGCCTCTTTTGGGCTTGTTTATCTTTTTGCTGATGAGTTGGCGAACGATTTCGATACCGTTAAATTCATCGCCATGAATCCCTCCCGAAAAAAGAACAACCGGTCCCTCAACTTTTGAACGTCGTACAATAATAGGAATCGTCAGTTTGGTAGTGGTGTGCAATCGGGCAATTTCTAATTGAATGGTTTTATTTTCGCCAGGCAAAATACTTTCGCCAAAAATCACCATTGGTTTTGTGTTCTTCATGTTTTAAAATAAAATCTAAATATAGAAATTATTTATCTGGTATAAAAAAAATCGTTTTGGTTTGCTTCAATGTTATTCGTAAATTTGAAAAAATGAAGATTATAGGTTTTTTTGCTATAACCATTTAATTCTGAGAATCTTTTAAAAAATGGTCAATCCAACTTTAGCGCTTCAAATCCAAACTCTGCCTGATAGTCCTGGCGTGTATCAATATTACGACAAGGAAGGGAAGATATTATATGTGGGCAAAGCCAAGAATCTTAAAAAACGAGTTTCTTCCTACTTCAATAAAATCCATGATACGGCCAAAACCAATGTGCTGGTTAAGAAAATTGTAACCATAAAACACATTGTCGTTCCTACAGAGACGGATGCTCTTTTATTAGAAAACAATTTAATAAAAACGCTGCAGCCCAGATACAATGTCTTGTTGCGGGACGACAAGAGTTATCCTTGGTTGTGTATCAAGAAAGAACCTTTTTCCCGAATCTTTGCCACGCGTAGAATGGTCAAAGATGGGTCGGAATATTTTGGTCCGTATACTAGTTTTAAGACGGTTCATACGATTCTCGATCTGATAAAAGAACTATATCCGCTGCGAACGTGTAATTACGATCTAAGTAAAACCAACATTGATAGCGGAAAATTCAAAGTTTGTTTAGAATACCATATTGGCAATTGCAAAGGGCCATGTGAGGGATTGGAAACATTAGAGCATTATCAAAAACAAGTCGATGCCATTCGGGAAATTCTAAAAGGGAATTTTAAGGAAAGCATGAAAGATTTTAAGCGCCTCATGACCAGTTTGGCACAAGACATGCATTTTGAGGAAGCACAAAAAATAAAAGAAAAGATAGAAGTTCTGGAAAATTATCAATCGCGTTCTACGATTGTAAATCCAAAGATTACCAATATTGATGTCTTCTCTATTGTTTCGGACGAAAGTGCAGCTTTCATCAATTTTTTGCAAATTTCACATGGATCCATTATTCGTTCCCATACGATGGAAATCAAAAAGAAACTCGAAGAAAGCGATGAAGAATTACTGGAATTGGCAATAATAGAATTGCGGGAGCGTTTTCAGTTATTGTCCAAGGAAGTGATTGTTCCGTTTGAAGTAGATTTGGGACCTACCATAAAAATAACGGTGCCACAATTGGGCGACAAAAAGCAAATATTAGACTTGTCGATTCGCAATGCCAAGTTTTATAGGATAGAACAACTCAAACAATTGCAAATTGTAGATCCAGACCGCCATACCAATAGGATAATGGCTCAAATGAAAAGTGATTTACGATTACCGGTAGAACCTAGACATATAGAGTGTTTTGATAATTCGAATATTCAAGGGACAAATCCCGTTGCTGCTTGTGTGGTGTTCAAAGACGGAAAACCAAGCAAGAAGGATTACAGGCATTTTAATGTCAAAACTGTTGTAGGCCCTGACGATTTTGCTTCGATGGAAGAAATTGTCTATCGCCGTTATAAAAGATTGTTGGATGAAAATGAACCTTTACCAAATTTGATTATCATTGACGGAGGAAAAGGACAATTATCATCGGCTTTAAAAAGTATTGATGCCTTGGGATTACGAGGGAAGATTGCCATTATCGGTATTGCCAAAAGACTCGAAGAATTGTTCTATCCTGATGATTCCATTCCATTGTATTTGGATAAAAAGTCAGAAACGTTAAAAGTCATTCAGCAATTACGAAATGAGGCGCACCGTTTTGGAATTACGTTTCACCGAGACAAAAGAAGTAAAGCGGCGTTGAATTCGTCTATAGAAAGTATTCCCGGAATTGGAGAAAAAACGATGTTGGCATTAATACAACATTTCAAAAGTGTTAAAAGGTTGAAATTAGCTACAGAAAAAGAAATTTCGGAGGTGGTAGGAGCATCAAAAGCCAAAAAAATTACCGACTTTTACAAGGTGGTAGAATAATAGTTTTAACAGACCTTAAAGCAAGTACGTTATATTAAAATAAAGCAAATCGATTTCTATGAATAAGATTGTATTGTTACTTCTTATGTTTTTTACTTGTTTGAATTCATTTTCTCAAGATACACCGAGAAATCCTAAAATTGGGTTGGTGTTGAGTGGAGGTGGAGCCAAAGGGTTTGCGCACATAGGTGTTTTGAAAGTACTGGAGGAAGCAGGGATAAAAATCGATTACATTGGTGGGACTAGTATGGGAGCCGTTATAGGTGGACTTTATGCCATGGGATATAATGCTAAACAAATTGACTCTATAATAAAGGTAACCAATTTCAGTAACATCCTCAATGATTTTATACCCAGATCGTCTAAAAATTTTTACGAAAAAAGGAATGACGAATTGTATGCACTTACACTTCCCTTTAATAAATTTAAAATAGGTTCACCCGAAGCATTGTCCAAAGGGATGTATAACTTCAATTTATTAAGTAGATTGACCTTGCCGGTTAGGCATGTTCGGGATTTTAATGCTTTACGAATTCCTTTTTTGTGTATAGGAACCAATATTGCTTTGGGAGAACAAGTGGTTTTTGATAAAGGAATTTTGGCTCAAGCTTTGGCGGGGAGTTCCTCGTTGCCTTCTGTTTTTTCACCGGTTGTCATCGATGGGAATCTGATTATCGATGGAGGGGTAATCAATAATTATCCCATACAGGAAGTCAAAAAACTTGGGGCAGATATTATTATAGGAGTTGATGTTCAAAACGGTTTATTAAACAAAGATCAGCTAAAAAGTGCCACTAAAATTTTCTTTCAAATCACCAATCTGCAAATGATTGAAAGGATGAAGGAAAATGCCGAAAAAACCGATATTTACATAAAACCAAATGTTATAAATTATGGAGTGGTATCCTTTGATAAAGCGTCGGAAATTATAAAAAAAGGAGAAGATGCCACATTTGCAGTTTATGAAAAAATAGCTCTTTTAGCAGATAAATCAGTACCTTATCATAAGCCAGGGTTGCATTTGGAAACCGATAGTTTGAGCATTGCCACCATTAAAGTTAATGAATTAGAAAATTATTCAAGAGATTATATCATTGGAAAATTGCACGTTAAACCCGAAACCAAAATAAGTTTCAAGGATTTAGAATCAGGAGTGAATAACCTTAATGGTACCCAAAATTTTAGTGCAGTAAGTTATTATTTTGATAAAAATGGAGAGCAGGATGACTTGATTCTTAATTTGACCGAAAGTCCCATTAAGACGAATTTGAAATTTGGATTGCATTATGATGGATTGTATAAAAGTGCCGTATTGGTTAACTTAACGAATAAAAAAACTTTTTTAAAGAATGATTTTTTATCAGTAGATTTAGCTTTAGGGGATAATGTAAGATATTATTTTGATTATTATATCGATAATGGATTTCGATTAAGCTATGGTTTTAAGTCGCAATTCAATCAATTTAATGAAAACATTTCCAATAATATATACAAACGCGATACCCAAGAAACAAATTCGATAAACATTGATTATTCTAATATGTCTAATCAAGTCTATATTCAATCCATATTTGCTCAAAAATTTCTGATAGGTGTTGGCGCAGAGTTTGAATATCTTAAAATAACGTCTGAAACATTAGATGTTGATTCCAATATTACCAACAGTACCTATTCCAGTGTTTTTGGGTATGTAAAATACGATTCGTATGATAATAAATATTTTCCTAAAAGCGGATGGTATTTTTCGGGGAATCCGCAATTTTATATGTTTTCGTCTGATCATTCCTCAAATTTCGAACCTTTTTCGATACTAAGTGCCGAGGCGGGTATTGCCAAAACCATTTTTAATAAAACGACAATTAAGCTTCAAGCCGAAGCCGGAGCATCAATAGGAAGCGCCAGTGTGCCTTATTTTGATTTTGTTTTGGGTGGTTACGGATTCTATACCACTAATTATTTCAAATATTTTTATGGCTATGATTTTTTGAGTCTTGCCGCAAACAGTTATTTGGAGACGACTATTACCCTAGATTATGAAATTTTCAAGAAAAACCACATCAATTTTTCTGCGAATTATGCTAATTTAGAAAATAATCTTTATGATTCGCTTGATTGGTTTTCGTGGCCTAAATATTCGGGCTACGCACTTGGCTACGGTTTAGAGACCATTATAGGGCCAGTTGAGGTAAAATATTCTTGGTCTCCAGAAACAAATAGTTCCCATCTTTGGTTTACTGTTGGTTTTTTATTCTAAATGTTATTAAATTAAATTAAAATTACGACATTTGTAATAATGAAAACAAATTGGATAGGTTTATTAGAGTATCTTCAATTCTTAATCAAGAGAAATCCGGAGTGATTAATTGTGTTAATTAATCAAGTAGAGCATTAACCATTGAAACTGATACTGGGATTGTTGCACTTTTCTTAAAATAGAGTGCAGAGTATTAATTTTCTATATTTTATCTCTCACAAAAAAAGATAAAATACGTTAGGGTTGTTGCTAATTGTTCAAAATCTAATTTTAAAAGTCATGCCAATATATCACAAACTAGGGGATTTTCCTCAAAAAAGACACATCCAATTCGAAAAACCTGATGGAGGGTTGTATTACGAGCAACTCTTTGGAACAGAGGGTTTTAACGGGCATTCTTCGTTGTCGTATCACATTAATAGACCTACACAGGTCAAAGAAATTCTAAAATCCTATTCGGTTGAGCCTAAAATCGCTATTGGAAAAAACATCAAATCATTATTGTTGAAAGGCTTCGAATTGAAACCTGAAGACGATTTCTTGGACAGTCGTAAGGCTATGTTGGTCAATAAAGATTGTATCATCGGACTGGCAGCGCCCAGAAAATCACTGACGACTTATTTCTATAAAAATGCCGATGCCGATGAAATGATTTTCATCCACAAAGGAAAAGGAAAACTCCGCACCATGTTGGGAAATATTCCTTTCGAGTATGGCGATTATTTGATTATACCACGCGGAATCATTTATCAAATCGAGTTTGACACCGAGGAAAATCGCTTGTTTTATGTAGAATCCTATGCGCCTTTTTATACGCCAAAACGCTATAAAAATGAGTCAGGTCAGCACCTAGAGCATTCGCCTTTTTGTGAACGTGATTTTATTTTGCCAAACGAATTGGAATCTCACGACGAAAAAGGGGATTTCGTGATCAAAATGAAAAAGGAAGGCATGATGCATGAAGTGGTTTATGCTACGCATCCTTTTGACGTAGTGGGTTGGGACGGTTACAATTTTCCGTACGGTTTCAGCATTCACAACTTTGAGCCTATTACCGGACGTGTGCATTTGCCGCCACCTATTCATCAAACATTCGAAACAAGCACTTTCGTAATTTGTTCTTTCGTGCCAAGACTATATGATTACCATCCAAAAGCTATTCCGGCGCCCTACAATCATAGTAATATAGATAGTGACGAAGTGTTGTATTATGTAGATGGCGACTTTATGAGCCGTAACAATATCGAGCAAGGACATATTACGTTACACCCCAAAGGAATTCCACACGGTCCAGCCCCAGGGGCCATGGAGCGTAGCATCGGGCACAAAGAAACGGGGGAATTAGCCGTAATGGTCGATACTTTTAGGCCTCTTATGGTGACCGAAGAAGCTATGGGAATAGACGATGGACAGTATTATAAATCTTGGGTAGAGTAAGTCATTGCGAGTTCCGATAGCTATCGGAAGAAGTAATCTCACTTAGTATATCACGTTTAGCATATCAATTAAAATTATCTCATATTCATCAAAATAATTAGGAGCTATTCCTGCTGTACACTGTATCTTTTTCTTTTTAAAGGAAAAAGAAAAAGGATGCCGTTTCCATCAGGGCTAGGGCTTTAGAATAATCAACAACATTTTCGGAAATCATAAAAATCCCGAATCATAAAAAATAAACACAATGGCAAAAGAAGTAAAATCAGTAGAATACGGATTAGAAAAAATATTCGAAGGAGCGCAAGATTTCCTTCCGCTTTTAGGAACCGATTATGTCGAATTCTACGTAGGTAACGCAAAACAATCGGCACATTATTATAAAACGGCTTTCGGTTATCAATCATTGGCGTATGCCGGACTGGAAACTGGGGTAAAAGACAGAACGTCTTATGTATTGAAACAAGACAAAATTCGAATTGTTTTAACCACTCCTTTAACGCAAGATTCACCTCTTCACGATCATTTGAAAAAGCATGGAGACGGAGTAAAAGTAGCCGCTCTTTGGGTAGAAGATGCAAGAAGTGCTTACGAAGAAACCATGAAACGTGGTGCCCGTTCTTTTATGGAGCCTACGGTTGAGAAAGATGAGTTTGGTGAGGTGGTACGTTCTGGAATCTATACCTATGGAGAAACCGTTCATATTTTTGTGGAAAGGAAAAATTACAATGGTGTTTTCTTGCCAGGATACAAAGAATGGAAATCCGATTACAATCCAGAACCAACAGGTCTAAAATACATCGACCACATGGTTGGAAATGTGGGTTGGAACGAAATGAATACTTGGGTGAAATTCTATGAAGACGTTATGGGATTTGTAAATTTCCTTTCTTTTGATGACAAACAAATCAATACTGAATATTCAGCTTTGATGAGTAAAGTAATGTCAAACGGAAACGGAAGAATTAAGTTCCCAATCAACGAACCAGCCGAAGGAAAGAAAAAATCACAAATCGAAGAATACTTGGATTTTTACGGTGGGCCTGGAATTCAGCACATCGCCATCGCTACCGATGATATCATAAAAACAGTTTCGCAATTAAAAGCAAGAGGAGTTGAGTTTTTATCGGCACCGCCACACGCCTATTACGAAGCTATTCCGGAAAGATTGGGTGTACACATGGAAATGATGAAAGAGGATTTGGCCGAAATAGAAAAACTAGCCATTATGGTCGATGCCGATGAAGACGGTTATTTATTGCAAATTTTCACAAAACCGGTTCAAGATAGACCTACTCTGTTTTTTGAGATTATTCAAAGGATGGGAGCCAAAGGTTTTGGCGCAGGGAACTTCAAAGCCCTTTTTGAGTCAATAGAGCGCGAACAGCAATTGCGAGGAACGCTGTAAAATTTGATTATTTTTACATTATCAAAAAAAATAATAGTTAATTAACCCTTAAAGCTGCAGATGTTGTGTTAAACTCGAATTTTCACTAAAAAAACCTTGATTTATACAATACCTTTGCACTCGCAAATTAGGGAGGGGTGGTTTCCTTCTTAGTTTCATATAAATTTTCATAATTTATAGTTTTTTGGTTAGTTAATAGCATAAAAACTCAGTCATTAATTTGACTGAGTTTTTTTGTTTTAATACATTTGAGGTCATTTTAATTTAAATGAATCCTGACCAATGAAAAAAATTGCAATTTTCTTGATATTGGTGGTAATCTTGGGTTTTGACACACAAAAAGAAGAGGCTTATTCCATTGGTGAATTTCTAAAGTTTAAAGTGCATTACGGAATGCTAATTGCGGGTTACGCCACAATCGAAGTTAAAGACGCTACTCTAAACGACCAATCCGTTTATCATGTTGTTGGAAAAGGCTATTCTACAGGAATGACCAAATTCTTCTTTAAAGTCGAAGATCTGTATGAAAGTTATATTGATAAGAACACCAGAAATCCCTATCGATTTGTTCGAAAGATAAATGAAGGTGGATATACCAAAAATCAAGAAGGATTCTTTGATCAAAAAGCGAATAAAATCACCGTAAAAGATTATAAGCATAAAACCGAAAAAACGTTTGGCTTTTCTAAAAACACACAGGATATTTTATCATCTTTTTACTATTTAAGGAATTATCCCAACATCAATAAAATAAAATCTGGAGAATCTGTTATTATTGATATGTTTTTTGACAATGAGACTACAAAATTTAAGTTAAAATTCATAGGAAGAGAAGATATTACAACTAAATTTGGCATTGTTTCTACAATGATTTTTAAGCCTTTGGTACAATCTGGGCGTATATTTAAAGAGAAAGAAAGTTTAACGATTTGGATTTCAGATGACTATAATAAGATACCCATTCGAATAAAAGCAAGTCTTTTGGTAGGGTCTCTAAAGGCTGATTTGGAAGAGTATAAAGGATTGCAACATCCGTTTAAATTAAAATTAAAATGACAATAAACGATACTACAGCATCAATTTTAGAAGAAATTGATCAAAAATACCAAGCCATAAACCAAAAAACGGAGACTCATCTTGAAGGGTTGCTTTGGTCTAAACCAATAACGTATTGGGACTACATTCAAACGGATGCTTTATTGAATTTGCAAATTCAAAGAACAACGCTACCTGATGAAATGGTTTTTATCATGTACCACCAAGTCAATGAATTGCTTTTCAAGATGATACTATGGGAGATGCGTCAAATCTCGTATGCCGAATCCCTGACTACCGATTTTTTTACCGAAAGGCTAATGAGGGTGAGTCGTTATTTTGATATGCTTACCACATCGTTTGATATCATGGGTGACGGAATGGAAGTAGAGCAATACATGAAATTTAGAAATACACTTACTCCAGCAAGTGGTTTTCAGAGCGCACAATACAGGATGATAGAGATAGCCTCGACAGATTTAATTAATCTTATCGATTACCGTTTTCGAGCGACTATTGATAGAAATACACCTTACGAACACGCCTTAGATCACATGTATTGGCAGGCAGCGGGGAAAGATCATCAAACGGGAGAGAAATCCTATTTGTTATTGGAGTTTGAACGCAAATACAAAGCGGCATTTATAACTCAGATGAAGGAATACAATACCATAAACCTTTGGCAAAAATTCAAGCAATTACCGGAATCAGACCAAAAAAATCCGGAACTGGTAAAAGCTATGCGTCATTACGACCATACCGTAAACATTACATGGGTTATGGGGCATTTGAATGCAGCTAGAAAATATATAGATAGCGGGAAAGGTGATGGAGAGGCTACAGGCGGAAGTGATTGGAAGAAATACATGCATCCAAGATACCAAAGGAGGATTTTCTTCCCGGAATTATGGAGTGAAGAAGAATTAGCCAACTGGGGAATCGAAAAATAAAATAGATATAATAAAAGAGGTAGCTTGAAACAAGTCATTATAATTTTAGCAGTATTGTTTTCTTTATTGTCCTGTAATAGGAGTGAAGATACCCTAGGAGATGTGGCAGTAAAAAAACAGTCCAAAATAAGTGACTTTGGATTTACTTTGTCTGATTATAATGTAGTTAATGATACCGTACAATCAGGAGATACTTTTGGGAGTATTATCCAAAAACAAAACATTGGAGACAAAAAAATCTTTGATATTGTTGCACAGGTAAAAGATACTTTTGACGTGCGTACCATTAGAATAAACAAACCTTATACGCTGCTTAGATCCAAAAGCAAAACCAATAAACTGGATGTTTTTATTTATCAACCAGATGCATTGCATTATTATGTTGTCGATTTGCGGGATTCTATTGCAGTTGCTCACAAGAAAACGAAACCTTTAACCTTAAAGCAAAGAACGATTGGTGGCGTGTTAAAAGGATCTTTGTCTGAAACATTAGAAGGAGCAAAAGTAGAAGGGGCATTGGCAAGTAGAATTTCAAAAATATTTGCATGGTCTGTCGATTTCTTTAAACTGAAAAAAGGAGATCGGTTTGGTTTGACTTTTACCGAAAGATATATTAATGATTCTATTTACGATGGGGTAGATAGTCTCCAAGCGGCTTTTTTTGAATATAAAGGGAAGATCATTTATGCCTTTCCATTTGAACAAAATCAAGGTTCGGGTAAAGTAGAATATTATGATGAAGAAGGAAAAACATTGAAAAATTTCTTTCTTAAAACTCCAATAAAGTTTAGTCGTATTTCTTCTCGTTTTACTTCAAATCGTTTTCATCCCGTACAGCAAATCTGGAAAGCACATAAAGGAACCGATTATGCGGCGCCTTATGGAACGCCTATTTCTACAACAGCTGCGGGAACGGTGGAACAAACAGGCTACACGGCAGGAAACGGAAACTTTGTAAAAGTAAAACACAATAAGACTTATTCTACTCAATATTTGCACATGTCCCGAATACTGGTAAGACGTGGACAACATGTGAATCAAGGGCAAACCATAGGATTGGTGGGAAGTACAGGATTGGCAAGTGGGCCACATGTGTGCTATCGATTCTGGAAAAATGGTGTCCAAGTAGATGCTTTGCGATTGAAACTCCCCAATGGGGAACCAATGAGCGGAAAAAACAAAGAACGATTTTTGAAACATATTGAGCCTTTGAAATTTGAATTGGATAGCGTTTCTAATTTATAAAAAGGGTTACCATATAAGAAATATAAGGTCACCCGTTGGGTGTAATTGTTTTTTTACCACATAGAGACATAGAATTTATAGTTTTTGAAAAGAGTTTGATAGATGTTTTACTTTTCACATAGACAATCTATGTGAAAAATAGTGCTATTTCTATTCATTCTTTAATTATTAGTTATAAATCTATGTATCTATGTGGTTTATTTTTTATTTAAACAGAATTACCCCCAGCAGGTTAAGGTCATATAAGTTATTGTTTTTTGTATCCTAGCTTAAATGTTCTTATATTTCTTATATGGTTAAAATTTAATCTTCTTTATTTTTGAACATAGCGATTTATTTCTGTGATTTGATATTAAATTGTTATATAATAAACTGATTTTAGTCCATTCAAACTTATTTCAGTAAATTTGGGCAATTTAAAAAACTAAAATTAAATGGCTTTAAACACAATAAACCCAACCGAAACAGCTGCTTGGAAAAAACTTCAGGCACACTATACCGAAATGCAGAAGGCTTCGATGACAGCGATGTTTCAAGCCGATACTTCAAGAACCGAAAAATTTCATTTGAAATGGGATGACTTTTTGGTTGATTATTCCAAAAACAGAATCAATCAGGAAACCATTGATTTGTTACTTGAGTTGGCAAACGAAACAGGTTTGAAAGATGCTATATCCGATTACTTTGGTGGGGCGATTATCAATCAAACAGAGAATAGAGCCGTTTTGCATACCGCTTTGCGTGCAAATGAATCTGCAGTAATCAATGTAGATGGTGTTAATGTAATGCCGGAAGTATATGCCGTAAAAAACAAAGTTAAATCGTTTACAAGCGAAGTAACTTCAGGACAAAGAACAGGATATACCGGAAAACCATTTACCGATGTTGTAAATATAGGTATTGGCGGTTCAGATTTAGGTCCTGTGATGGCAGTTGAGGCTTTACAGTTTTATAAAAATCATTTGAATGTACATTTTGCATCGAATGTTGATGGAGATCACGTAAATGAAATTATCAAAAAACTAAATCCAGAGACTACCTTATTTGTGATCGTTTCTAAAACCTTTACCACTCAAGAAACTTTAACAAATTCGGAAACGATTAAAGCTTGGTTCTTGAAATCGGCAAAACAAGAAGATGTAGCGAAACATTTTGTGGCGGTATCCACTAATATTCAAAAAGTAACCGAATTTGGGATCAATCCAGATAATGTTTTTCCAATGTGGGATTGGGTTGGAGGACGTTTCTCTTTATGGAGTGCTGTGGGTCTTTCTATAAGTCTTGCCGTTGGTTTTGATAATTTCAATGACTTGTTAAGTGGTGCCAATGAAATGGATGAGCATTTTAAAACCGCCGACTTCAATAATAATATCCCGGTAACACTTGCCTTATTGAGTGTTTGGTACAATAATTTCTTTGGTGCCGAAAGTGAAGCTTTGATTCCATATACACAATATTTGCAAAAACTGGCTCCGTACTTGCAACAAGGAACGATGGAGAGTAATGGTAAAAGTGTAGGTCGTGATGGGAAACCAGTAAATTACGAAACGGGAACTATTATTTGGGGAGAGCCAGGTACGAATGCCCAACACGCCTTTTTTCAATTAATCCACCAAGGGACCAAATTGATACCTTCTGATTTTATTGGATTTGTAAAACCATTATACGGAGATGAAGATCATCATGATAAATTGATGTCTAACTTTTTTGCTCAAACCGAAGCCTTGATGAATGGTAAATCTCAAGAGCAAGTTCAGGCAGAGTTTGACAAACAAGGGCTTAGTGCCGAAAAAGCAAGTGTGCTTCTGCCTTTCAAAGTGTTTAGCGGGAACAAACCAACCAATACGATATTGATTCAAAAATTAACACCTAAATCTTTGGGATCTTTAATAGCCATGTACGAACATAAAATTTTTGTGCAAGGGATTATCTGGAACATCTTTAGTTTTGATCAATGGGGAGTAGAACTGGGGAAACAGTTGGCCAATTCTATATTGGAAGAGATCAACACAAAGCGAGTTGCAACCCACGATAGTTCTACAAAATTTTTACTGAATCATTTTTTGGAAAATAAGTAGGTTGTTTCTGCAATTAGTACTTTAAAAAAAGCCTTGATTTGTGAAATCAAGGCTTTTTTTATAGATAAAAAAGCATAAATTTTTTCAGGAATCCAAATTAAAACAATTATTTCGGAATTTTACATTATCATATTCTTAGTGTTTATGTTTAAATTTAAGCAAAAGTGTAAAATATTAAACAATTAATAAAAATATGTTTATTTAGTATGCGTGAATAGTAAAAAGCGCAATTCCTTAAGGTTTCCTTAACATTAATTGATTCAAATGTTATAATTTTGCCAAATTAAAACCAAACAAATAATATGAAAAAAATCACCTTTATTTTTATTTTTTTTCTGTCGGTTATCGGTTATTCTCAGGTAACAACTTCAGGGATTTCAGGAACAGTGAGGTCGAGTTCTGGCGCAAATATTCCAGGGGCATCGGTTCATGTGGTTCACCTTCCTACGGGAACAAAGTATAATGCGATTACAAATTATACAGGAGGATACTCTATACAGGCAATAAGACCAGGAGGTCCTTATACTGTTAAGGTTTCTTTTATCGGCTTTAGAACCAGTGAAACTACAGAAATTAATGCTCCATTAGGAAGTACTGTAACTGTAAATGTGTTTTTTGAAGATGAAACAAGTCAGCTAAAAGAAGTTGTTATTACTAAGTCGGGATCAAACGGGGCTTTTTCAAAAGGAAAAACAGGAGCGTCTCAACAGTTTTCAAATAGACAAATTAATGCTGTACCAGTTATTGGGGCTCGATCAATAAATGCAATTACAAAATACAATGCCAATGCAGGAAGTGGCGGTACCTTTGGAGGTCAAGATTCAAGATTAAACAACTTTACTATTGACGGTTCGGTTTTTAATAATGGTTTTGGTCTTGGTAGTGATGCCTCAGCGGGAGGAAGAACAGGTTCTACGGCAATTTCACTTGATGCGATTGAGCAATTGCAAGTAAATATTGCTCCTTTTGACGTTCGTCAAACTGGGTTTACAGGATCAGGAATTAATGGTGTTACTCGAAGCGGAACAAATGAAGTGGAAGGATCAGTATATAATTCTTTCAGAAGTAATAAAGAAAGTTTCGTTGGAACAAAAGCGGGTGAAGTTAGAATTGTACCAGCAAAATTTGATGAAACAATTTGGGGAGCTAGAATTGGTGCTCCAATTATAAAAGACAAATTATTCTTTTTTGGTAATTTTGAAACTATAGAGAATACAAGTCCAGCATCGAATTGGACATCTACCAATTCACCAAATGGAAGTGCCCAGGTTTCGGCTCCAACATATGACCAAATGCAAGCCCTTTCTACTTTTATGCAGGATAAATTCAATTATACTACTGGGCCATGGGAAAACTATGATTCTAAGAAGGAGTCTAAAAAGTTTCTTGGGAAAGTAGATTGGAATATCAATGACGACCATAAATTCTCGGTTCGTTATGTACATAGTGACTCTTCTTCTGATCAAGGTATTTCAAATTCAAGTTCTTTAGGATTTGGAAATAGAACAGGGAATGTAAATTCAATGTCGTATAAAAACAGTGGATATGTTATTGAAGACAATACGAGATCTATTGTTGTGCAATTGGACTCTAAGTTATCTGAATCATGGAGTAATAATTTCATTGCAGGATATGATGTGCAAATAGAGGACAGGTCACTTCAAGGTGGAGGATTGTTTCCAACTATAGATATTAAAAATGGACAACCAATTCCTGCGCCAGGAACAGGGTTTTCTACAGGAAATACGAATTTTATCTCTGTAGGATTGGACCCTTTTACGCAAGGAAATAAATTGAATTATTCTACTTTGCATTTTACAAATAATGTTACTAAGTATTTAGGTAAACATACTTTATTATTTGGGGCAAACTATGAGCATTTCAAATCTGAGAATTTATTCTACTCTGGTTCAAATGGAGTTTTTATTTTTAACTCTTTAGATGAATTTTATAAAGCTGCGGATGAATCTATAGCTTTGGGTGGAGCTCCATCAAAAACGAATTTGCCGGTTAGAACGCAATTTAGATATTCTGCTTTACCTGGTGCCGCAGATCCATGGCAAGTATTAGAGTCTAATAAAATTGATGTTTACTTACAAGATGACTTTAAAGTAAACGATCAGTTTAAAGTTATTTTTGGTTTAAGAGCTACAACTGTTTTCTTTAAAAATACCGCTATTGAAAATCCAGCTGTAACGTCAATGACTTTCGCTAATGGTGAAAAATTTAATACAGGCGAAATGCCGGATACTCAATATTTATTTGAACCAAGAGTTGGTTTCAATTTGGATCTAACGGGAGATTCAAAAACATTAGTAAGAGGGGGGACAGGTATTTTTACAGGTAGACCACCTTATGTGTATTTATCAAATGCAATCGGGAATAATGGAGTATTAACTGGTTTTGTTGATGCTAACAACGCTTCAGTTGGTGCTGGTGGATATGGTTTCACAGCTAATCCAGCTCAGTATTTTACACCAGCTACACCAACATTGCCTTCTACTTTTGATTTGGCTTTTACAGATAAAAACTATAAATTTCCACAAGTTTGGAAAACTACAGTTGCTGTTGATCAAAAATTACCATTTGGTTTCGTAGGAACTATTGAAGGGATATTTAGTAAAAACATCAATGAAGTGGGATATTATAATGCGAATTTAGCCAATCCAGTTGGGACTATTAATGGTCCAGACAACAGACCTTTATTTGCAGGTACTGATAATGGAGTTCGTATTAATAACAATGTTTCTAATGCTATTGTACTTACAAACACCAACCAAGGATATTTTTACTCTACTACAGTTAAATTAGAATATCCATATAGCAGAGGGTTATGGGGATCGTTTGCTTATACGCATTCTGCTGCTTATGATTTGATGTCACCAGGATCAACTGCCTCAGGTTCCTGGGCAACTGGAACGAAGTCTGTTAATGGTAATAATGATCAAGAGTTAAGTCTGTCTAATAATAATACGCCTAACCGATATGTTGGTATTATAGGATACAAAATAGATTATGGTACCAAGTATGGAGGGGCAACAACTATAAACTTAGGATATATCGGAGAACAATCGGGCCCATTCTCCTATTTTTACGGAGGAGATTTGAATGGCGATTTAGTTACAAATAATGATTTGCTTTTTGTGCCGGAAAAAGCAACGGATCTTAGATTTAGCCCAATTTCTCAAAATTTGGGAGGTTCTACACAGGTTCTTTATACCGAAGCGCAACAACAAGAGGCTTTTGATAAATTTATAGACCAAGATCCTTATTTGTCTAAAAGAAGAGGGCAGTATGTGGAGAGAAATTCAAATGTTTTGCCAATGTTGCATAGAGTTGATTTGTCAATTACACAAGATTTCTACGTGAATATTGCTGGTAAAAGAAACAGTTTCCAGTTTAGAGCGGATATCTTGAACTTTACAAATTTCTTGAATAGAGATTGGGGTATTTCACAACGTGCTGGATCAAATATTTTGGCTGTCGCACAAGCGCCAAGTGCTGCTAATAATTTCACGCCTTTTTATACAATGGCTTTGCAAACGGATAATGAAGGGAAAAGATTCTTAGCTAAAGATACGTTCCAGAAAAATGCTTCTGTGTCTGATGTTTGGCAAGCTCAATTTACCCTAAGATATACTTTCGGGAAATAAAAAATATTTTTAAAAACTAGACAAATACTTTATAAACATAAAATAATTAATTATGAAAATTAAAAATCAAATCCTATATTTTGTTTCTGTTTTAGCAGTTGCATTAATGACATTTTCTTGTACCAATGATGAAACTAAAGATGTAGTGAAACTTCCTTCTATAGTTGAAATAGCAAAAGCTGACCCAGCTAATTTTAGCATTTTCGTGGATGCTTTGAAGAAAACAGGTTTAGATATAACTTTAGGTAATCCAGGTTCATATACCGTATTCGCACCTACTAATGCTGCTTTTACGGCTGCTGGGTATACTAGTGCAGCTATAAATGCTTTGAATCCTTTAGTTCCTGCAGATGCTACTGCAATTGCCGATTTAAAATTACGATTACAAAATCATGTATTAGGACTAGGAACAAGAACATCTGATTTATTGGCAACGGGTTATTCTAAAACTTTTGGGTTTTTGAAAACTAGTGCAACTTCTACTTCTGGAGCAAACTTGAGTATGTTTATTAACAAACCTGCAACAGATGTTTTAGTTAACGGTGGTGCTGTAAATGGTGGAGCTAAAATTACTACTGCGGATATTGATGCAAGTAATGGAATTATGCATGTTGTTGATGCCGTTTTACTATTGCCAACAATCGTAAATCAAATTGCTGCAAATCCAAGTTTGACTTCTTTGTTAGGATTGGTTAAAAGTACTCCTCAAGCTAGTGTGTTGGCTACTTTGAATGCTGCTACTGGAGCTGCTCCTGTTAGCGTTTATGCTCCAAATAATGATGCATTTGCTACTGCTTTAGCTACTGGTGGTTATTTAGTAGGTAAAACAGATGCTGATATTACTAAAATTTTAAATTATCATTTAGAAAAAAGTAATAGAGTTGCAGCTTCTACAACTGCTTTCTCAACTTCTGTTGATATAACAGTTACAACTTTGTTTCCTACTTATACATTCGTGATAACTAAAGGAACTTTAAAAATTGTTGACAAATCTACACCAGCTGTTAATGCTAATGTAAAAGTTCTTAACATTCAAGGTTCAAATGGTTCAATTCAAATAACTGATAAAGTTTTGAAATCATTGTAATAAAATATTTTTTTTAGCAAAAACCCAGATATTATTTCTGGGTTTTTTTTTGGACTTTAATTTTTTTAGAATTGATTTTTTTACAAATTGAATTTAACTGATGGTGTCAAAAAGCAATTTTTTTTCTTGCCATTTGATTCTTGGTCAGGT
The DNA here is from genome assembly GCF_003097655.1 of Flavobacterium laiguense. Taxonomy (GTDB): domain Bacteria; phylum Bacteroidota; class Bacteroidia; order Flavobacteriales; family Flavobacteriaceae; genus Flavobacterium; species Flavobacterium laiguense. Next base: position 215,929 of record NZ_QCZH01000001.1, on the reverse strand, counting down.
TTTTTTATGACTTTTTTGCTTATATTTGTTCAAATTAAAAACTTATTTATGTACACTATTTTACAAAAATTTCACTCCGGTTGGGCTTATGTTGCGTTATTAGTTCTTGTTATTGCTGCTGTTAATGCGATAATTGGAATGTCTTCCAAAAAAGAATTTACCGCCAAAGATCGAAAAATTGCTTTGTTTGGTTTGATAGGCACACACGTTCAATTGTTGTTTGGTTTGATTTTGTATTTTGTGTCTCCGCTAGGATTGGACTCTTTGGGACAAATGTCCGATAAAGCATTGCGTTTAACTTCATTAGAGCATCCATTAATTAATTTAATCGCTATTACCTTGATTACTATTGGTTGGTCTAAACATAAAAAATTGACAACAAGCGAATCAAAATTTAAAACCTTTTCTATATTTTACGGTTTAGGATTAGTGCTGATTTTAAGCAGAATTCCTTGGTCATTGTGGTTTTAACCCATATTTAAAAGTACTTTTCAGGACTTTTTTTTACCCATAATTTTTTTGCAATTCAAAGTTTCACCTAATAAACTATAAATGAAAAAAATAATCACGCTGTTATTTTTACTGGCCAATATTGGTTTGGTAAGCAGTCAAAGTTCTATTATAAACAGCAAAAAATTTTCCATAAATAAAGACACTGTAAAAAAAACAAATAAAATTGTCGAGAAAGAAGTTGAACCAGTTGCAGTTGCCCCAGATACTGTGATTGTTGAAACAGGAAAGTTTGTATTCTTCAAAAAAAATGCCCACGCCTCCTATTACCACGACAAGTTTAATGGCAAAAGAACGGCAAGCGGCAAGCGATTTGACAATAAAAAATTAACCGCAGCCCATAGAAAATTCCCTTTTGGAACCAAACTCAGAATCACGAATGAAGCCAACGGAAAGTCAGTTATTGTAGAGGTAATAGACAGAGGTCCTTTTGCTAGAGGGAGAGAAATTGATTTAAGTAAAAAAGCTTTTATGGATATTACTTCTAACAAAAGTAGTGGCGCGGTAATTGTAAAAATAGAGGAATTACGCAAATAAAATCACCAACTTTTAAAAGGATTGTTGCTCAAATAGGAATTGTAATAGCGTTTGTCATTGGTAACTTCTTCGCCTAGCCAAATAGGTTTTTCAAAAGATTCCGTTTCTGATTGAAGTTCAATTTCAGCCATAATTAAGCCTTCATTGTCGCCGTAAAACTCATCTATTTCTACGATGTGTTTGGCTGTTTTGACCTCAAAACGGGTTTTGTCAATTACGCCAGTTTCACACAAAAGCAATAATTTTTCAGCTTCATCGATGGGGATTTCTTTTTCCCATTCAAAACGGGACATACCCGATTCATTTGAGATGCCTTTTATAGTCAAAAAACCGGTATTTCCTTTTATGCGTACTCTTACAGTTCTTTCGGGAACTGCGCTCAAATAGCCTTGTTTTATTCGGTTTTGAGTAAATGCTTCTTTCTTGTATGCATCCGAAGTAACTAAAAATTTTCTTTCTATTTCTATCATTTTCATGAATTTTTTTAAGGAGCTTTATCCAGCTGTGCACTATATCTTTTTCTTTTTAAAGGAAAAAGAAAAAGGATGCCGTTTCTCCCGATAGCTATCGGGACTGGGCTAGTAGTTGCATCAAAGATATTCATTTATTTTTAACAGTTCCAAGTACTGTTTCTTTCAAAACGTTTCTAAATTTGTACAATGCTCGAATCCGTTCCAAATAGAAAAATCATACACATCGACATGGATGCTTTCTATGCCTCGGTAGAGCAAATGGATAATCCTGAATTGCGGGGAAAGCCCATTGCTGTAGGTGGTGCCGAAAATCGCGGAGTGGTATCAGCAGCCAGTTATGAAGCCAGAAAATTTGGGGTTCGAAGTGCTATAAGTGGTGTTTTGGCCAAAAAGTATTGTCCAGAACTGATTTTTGTAAAACCTCGTTTTGATCGTTACAAAGAAATCTCCAAAAAGATCCACAAGATATTTCGTGATTATACAGATTTGGTCGAGCCTCTTTCGTTAGACGAAGCATATCTAGATGTCACCCAAAACAAAAAAGGAAACCCTAGTGCTGGTTTATTGGCTCAGGAGATTCGATTGCGTATTTTTAATGAAGTAGGCTTAACGGCTTCGGCTGGGATTTCGGTCAATAAATTTGTTGCCAAAATTGCGAGTGATTATAACAAACCCAACGGTCAAAAAACGGTCAATCCAGACGAAGTCATTTCTTTTTTGGAACAACTACCCATTCAAAAATTCTATGGGGTAGGGAAAGTGACTACTGAAAAAATGTTTCAACTTGGAATTTTTACGGGCTTGGACCTTAAGAGTAAATCGGTTGAATTTCTGGAAAAGCATTTTGGTAAGTCGGGTGCTTTCTATTATAATGTAGTTCGGGGCGTTCACAACAGTGAAGTAAAATCGGATCGAATTACAAAATCGGTTGCAGCCGAGCATACTTTTGACAGTAATCTTTCTTCTGTGATATTCATGGTCGAAAAGCTTGAAAAAATAGCCCACGAATTAGAACGACGTTTGAAAAAACACAATATTGCAGGTAAAACCATTACTCTAAAAATCAAATACAGCGATTTTACCCAACAAACGCGCAGTAAGACGATGCCTTATTTCATTTCGGATAAAGCGTTGATTCTAGAAACGGTTAAGGAGTTGTTATACCAAGAAAAAATGAAAGATTCGGTTCGGCTTCTAGGCATTTCTTTGAGCAACTTAAATACGGAAATCAAAAAAACGATTGTGGTTCAGCTGAAATTTGATTTTTGATTCGGAAAGGCATTTGCTTGGGTGATAGTTGAGTCCTTATTGATAGTGCTGTGTTCTTTTGATTGATTTGTATTTGAACTGTAAAAGTAAAGCAACCTCAAATGATGGTGGTTGATTTTGCTAGTGAGATTGCTCCGTTCCTGACAATGACGTTGCGCATGTCTTTGCGAGGAACGAAGCAATCACATTTGCTGAGTCGATAATCTAAGATTCGGTATGGAATTCAAGTCTTGTATCAAAATCGGAAGTATATCCAATATAGAATCGGCTTAGTTTAGCAGAATGCAAGATGTAAACACAGTTCATATTTATCGATTTTAGGCAAAAAAAAAGACCATCATTGCTGATAGTCTTTTTGATAATGCTCCCTCTCTTGGGCTCGAACCAAGGACCCTCTGATTAACAGTCAGATGCTCTAACCAACTGAGCTAAGAAGGAAAGTGTGATTCACTTTTGAAGCGGTGCAAAGATATGCTTTTATTTGAATGTAGCAAATGTTTTTTTAAATTTTTTAAAACCTTTTTAAGTGTTGATTTTGCTGAGTTTTAAACAAAAAAAAGACTATCATTTTGGATGGATTATTTTCTGATAATTGTTAAAGTATTGACTATGGGTGTCTATCTATTAGTTTTTTACTCATCTCAGGATGTTTACTCAGGTTCTGTAGGTAGATTTTACTCTTCATTGATTTAATGTGTTTTTCAATTTTTCTAGCCTGAATAATATCCTGACATTCGAACGAAAAAAACACCGTCCAGTCATTAGTTATTTTTGAATAGGCACTTTTGAATTCGCCACTATTGTGCCAATGAAGACGATTTTCTAAATCGGAAGTTTCTCCAATATAGTAGGTGTCTTTTGTGGGAGAGTATAAAATATAAACGAAATGATTCATAAACAAATATAAACAAAAAAGCCTGACATTGCTGTCAGGCTTTTAAAAAGCTCCCTCTCTTGGGCTCGAACCAAGGACCCTCTGATTAACAGTCAGATGCTCTAACCAACTGAGCTAAGAAGGAAACTGTATGTTTTTATTTTATCAATTTAAGAACTTTTTCTCTAACCTCCCGATAGCTATCGGGATGAGCTAAGAAGGAAAGTGTTGTTCACTTTTAAAGCGGTGCAAAGATATGATATTATTTGGTTGTTGCAAACAAATAATGCAAAAAAATCATTCTTTTTTACTTGCCAATTACGGCCTTGTAAATGTCATTTCCGTTAGCAAAAAGCAGCAGGCTTATAAGTAATACGAAACCAACCATTTGAGCATTTTCCAGGAATTTGTCGCTTGGTTTTTTACCGCTTACGATTTCAAATAGTAAAAACATTACGTGTCCACCATCAAGCGCCGGAATAGGCAATAAGTTCATAACACCAAGCATTATCGACAATATGGCTGTGATGCTCCAGAAAACTTCCCAGCTCCAAGAACTTGGAAAAATGTCAAATATGGCTTTAAAACCACCTACTTGTTTGTAAGCTTTGGTTTCTGGATTGAAAATCATTTTTAATTGTTTACCATATCCTACCAATTGGTCTTTTCCTTTTTGAATTCCAAAAGGAATTGATTCCAGGAAACTGTATTTTTGATGTGTAATTTTGTAATAGCCTAATTTTTCAAGTGATTGAAGCCCTAAAATTCCAGAATAAATCCCCATTTTTCCAGCATTAGAAACAATTACGTTAACAGGCACTTCTTTTTGATCGCGTAAAACGACAGCAGGAATGGTTTTATTTTTGTTTTTTTCTAAAATAGATTTTACTTCGTCTGAATATTTTGTTTTTTGACCATTTAAGGACACAATTATATCTTTTGCTTTAAGCTCTTTGTTTAAAGACTCTGCAGGCACTTCTGTAATTGCAAATGGAATTCGAATGTTAACTAATGGTACTTTCTCGACTTTAGACAATTGGTCAACAAAGTCATTTGGCATTTTAATCGTTTGTTCGACACCATTTCTATCAATGACAACTTCTTTGGCTAAAATAACTTTAGAACTGATTTCTTTGTCAAAACGTACAATCTTTTCTCCATCAACAGCAACGATTTTGTCTCCAGATTTGAATCCGGCATTGATCATCGCTTGGTTTTCTATCAAAAGACCGTCTTTCATATCGGCATTTGCAATATAGGAATCTCCATAAGCATATGCCATACCTATATATATAATGAAAGCAAGTATAAAGTTTACTGTTACCCCCCCCAACATAATAATCAAACGTTGCCAAGCAGGTTTGGATCTAAATTCCCAAGGCTGTGGAGGCAAAGCCATTTGTTCCTTGTCCATACTCTCGTCGATCATTCCAGATATTTTTACATAACCACCAAGAGGCAACCAGCCAATACCATATTCGGTTTCTCCGATTTTCTTTTTTAGAAGGGAATATTTGACATCAAAAAACAAATAGAATTTCTCGACTCTGGTTTTGAATAATTTTGCTGGGATGAAATGTCCTAATTCGTGAAGTATAATAAGTAATGATAAGCTCAATAAAAATTGAGAAAGCTTGATAACTATTTCCATTTTTTAATTTTCGGTTCTTTAATGACGGACAAAAGTACTATTTTCTATTTTATTATTTGCGCTATATTTTTGGGTATCGTTTTAAATGTTTGTTAATTAATGCATTTTTCGTTTTAATTTTGAACTTAGTGCAATAACTTTACTACATAAAAATCTTGTTTTAACGCTATCTAGTTTAAAACATTAATACCCTTGTATTTATGTCGTCACAATTATTTTCTCATCTACAAATAAAAAGTATTACACTCAAAAACAGAATAGCGATCTCGCCCATGTGTCAATATTCGGCTGAAGATGGTTTTGCCAATGATTGGCACTTGGTGCATCTTGGTAGTCGCGCTACAGGAGGGTCTGGTTTAATCATTCAGGAAGCCACAGCCGTTTCTCCAGAAGGCAGAATTTCTCCTAGTGATTTAGGTTTATGGAGTGATGATCACATCGAAAAATTACAGTCTATTACCAAGTTTATTATTGGTCAAGATTCGGTTCCGGGAATACAGTTGGCTCATGCAGGAAGGAAAGCCAGTGTTTCGTCTCCTTGGTATGGCAATAAAAAACTGGCTCAAAATCAAGGAGGTTGGGAAACAGTTGCACCAAGTGCTATAGCTTTTCATGATTATGAGCATGTACCTACACGATTGGATTTTGTAGGGATACTAAAAGTAATTTCCGACTTTAAATTGGCAGCCAGAAGAGCGGTTCAGGCTGGATATCAAGTGCTTGAAATTCACGCGGCTCACGGTTATTTATTGCACCAATTTCTTTCGCCTTTATCTAATTTAAGGACAGATGAGTATGGTGGTTCTTTTGAGAATAGAATTCGGTTGCTTCTAGAAGTTGTCCAAGCAGTTCAGTTTGAATGGTCTAAAGAATTTCCTTTATTGGTAAGAATCTCGGCCACAGATTGGGCAGATGGGGGATGGAATAGTGAAGAATCTTTGCGCCTTTCAAATATATTAAAAGAAATAGGTGTCGATTTAATCGATGTTTCCTCAGGCGGATTAGTGTCTCATCAACAAATTCCTTTAGGCCCTAATTATCAAGTTCCTTTTGCCGAACAGATAAAAAAGGAAACTGGAATTTTGACGGGAGCAGTGGGTTTGATTACAACGTCGCAACAGGCAGAAGATGTTATCGCAAACGGAAAAGCCGATTTGGTTTTGTTTGCCAGAGAGTCGCTTAGAAATCCAAATTTAGGTTTGGATTTTGCCCAAGAGTTAGGAGTTGATGTACAATGGCCGAAACAATACGAACGAGCAAAAACAAGATAAGTTACTGTTTAAGCGTTTTTTCCTGCAAGGTCTTTTTTTGACCTTGTAGGTGTTAAATTTAAAAATCAGACCTACAAGGTTTTTGGAAACCTTGCAGGATTGTAAATTACCATAAAAATATATGCAAAAAATTAAAACTGCACTACTATCCTATGGAATGTCTGGAAAAGTTTTTCATGCCCCTTTTATAGAATTTCACGATGGATTTGAATTGGTTGGTTCCTGGGAAAGAAGCAAGAAACTCATTCAACTGGATTATCCAAATGTAAAAAGTTATGCCACTCTTGATGCGGTACTTCAGGATGACATTGATTTGGTTATAGTAAATACGCCTGTAGGAACTCATTTTGAATATGCTAAAAAAGTATTGCTTGCCGGCAAACATGCTGTGGTTGAAAAAGCTTTTACGACTACAGTTGCCGAAGCTCAGGAATTGGTAAATTTGGCTAAAGAAAAAGGATTAAAACTTTCGGTTTTCCAGAACCGAAGATGGGATAGTGATTTTAAAACCGTGCGACAAGTCGTTTCCGATAAAGTATTGGGGGAATTGGTGGAGGCCGAGTTTCATTTTGATCGCTACAATCCGCTTTTGAGTGTAAAAGGACATAAAGAAACCGTCAATTCTGGCGCTGGAATTCTAAAGGATCTAGGGCCGCATTTAATTGATCAAGCACTGTATTTGTTTGGTATGCCATTGGCTGTTTTTGCCGATATTCGAGTGACACGGGAACATTCTTTAGTAGACGATTGGATCGATATTTTGTTTTATTATTCGAATTTTAGAGTGCGATTGAAAGCTGGTTTTTTTGTTAGAGAAGCCAATCCTGCGTATGTTATTCACGGAAAAAAAGGTTCTTTCTTGAAATCTCGTGGTGATGTGCAAGAGGACGAATTAAAATTGGGCAAAAAACCAAATCTTAGTTCATGGGGTAAAGAGGCTAAGGGTAACGAAGGATTGTTGCATACAGAGATAGACAACAAAATTATTAAAGAGAAAATTCCAACTTTACAGGGTAACTATTATGATTTTTTTGAAGGTGTTTATGAGTCGATTGTTAGTGACACCAAAGAACCAGTAACTGCTCAAGAAGGTTTGCTAGTGATGGAAATCATTGAAGCCGCAATTCAGAGTAGTTTTCATAGAAAAGCCATAGACTTATAAACAATAACGTTGTAATTTTTAGTTAATGAAGTGATCGTGTATAAGCCTTTTTTCTTTTTGTACTTTTGAAAAAAATAATCCTAAAACAATCATTTTGATAGATTTAAACTTTATTGGAAGGTCACGAACCAAAGCCAAATACAAGAAAACCTATAAGGACATAAAGGCTTCTTACTTATCTAGAATTAGATGGGCTGTTTCGATGTTTTATTTCGGTATGGGTTTGAGTTTTGCGACTTGGGCCAGTAGAATTCCAGATATTAAAACGGCTTTACACTTGAGTGATGGGAGTTTGGGGAGTGTATTGTTTGCTATTCCGCTAGGGCAACTCGTGATTATGCCTTTTTCGGGTAAATTAGTCACTCGTTTTGGCAGTTACCGTGTTTTGATTTTCTCTTTACTATTATACGTTTTTAGTTTAACCAATTTAGGGTTGGCCAAAGATACTTGGCAATTATCGCTGGGTTTATTCCTGTTTGGAATATTTGGAAATCTATCCAATATTGCCGTAAACACACAAGGCGTTTATACCGAAGTCCTTTATAAAAAAACCATTATGTCTTCTTTTCATGGAATGTGGAGTTTGGCTGGATTTTTAGGTGCTTTGGTAGGTTTGGGAATGTTGGCTTTTGAATTGACACCCTATGAACATTTTTTAATAGTGGCAATAATCGTATTGTTGTTGATTGCTTTTAATTTTAAATTTCTGATTAAAGCCAAAGAGACCTTAAAAACGGAAAAGAAAAAACTATTTTCAAAACCAGACAGTGCTTTAATTTGGCTGGGAGTAATTGGTTTTTGTTGCATGGCGAGCGAGGGGGTAATGTTTGATTGGAGTGGTGTTTATTTTAAAGATGTGATCCAAGTTCCCGGAGCATTGGTGATTTTGGGCTATACTTCGTTTATGATTACAATGGCAAGTGGACGATTTTTTGGCGACTATTTAATCCATAGACATGGAAAGAAATTGATTTTAAAAATAGGAGGTATAATGATTTCCGTAGGGCTTTTTACCGCAGTTATTTTTCCTTTTATAATTCCGTCAACCATTGCTTTTATGTTAGTTGGTTTTGGGGTATCAACCATTGTTCCTACGGTTTACAGTGTTGCTGGTAAAAATCCAACGGTCCCTGCGGGTGAAGCTTTGACTATTGTTTCCAGTGTTAGTTTTCTGGGGTTTTTGATGGGGCCTCCCATAATAGGATACATTGCCGAAATTTCAAGTTTGCGATTTTCTTTCGCTTTTATTGGGATTTTTGGGTTTCTCATTGCCTTTATGGTGACTCGAATCAAAGCTATTGACTAAGGCTAGAATTATAAAATATTTCTTCAATTTTGTTATAATTAAGAAAATAAGTACTTTTTACTAATTAGTTAATAATTTTTTTTCTTAAGTTTATCGCTTCGGTTTCAATCTGTTATTATTTTATCCGATTGAAATTCAAAATACCACATTTGATTTAGTGTCTTAGTGCCACTTTTTTTCCAAAACTTTTTTATCCTTTTTTAAAACGAATCTAATTTTTGGATGTGCAGTTTGCAATATTTGGCATGCAGCATATCCAATGAGTTTAAGAATATGGTATGGATAAATTTTTGTTAGGAATGCTTTTTTTATTGAATATGACTTTTGTTTTTGCCCAAAAACCAACAGGAATTATGGGAAAAATCATTGATGCTAAAACCCAAAAGCCATTAGAAAATGTGGTGGTAACTATCCAAAATACACCCCTCATGCAACGCACAACGAGTGATGGTATTTTTAGTTTTTACTCCGTTTCTCCTGGGAGTCAATTGTTGCTTTTACATAGTCAAGGGTTCAAAGACGCATTGTTTCCTATTGTAATTGTTAAGGAGCAAATGCTAGATTTGGGCGCTATTCCATTAGAAGACAATCAAACGTCAGTGCAGCAAACAGGGATAATCACACTCCTTGAAAGTGATTTGAGCGATGATAATAGTGGATCCGAAAGTACTTCGGGACTTTTGCAATCCTCCAGAGATGCTTTTCAACAAGCGGCAGCTTTCAATTGGGGGCAAGCCCGTTTTAGAATTCGAGGGTTAGACAGTCAATATGCCACTACGATGATCAATGGCGTTACGATGAACAAACTTTTTGACGGAAGACCACAGTGGGGCGACTGGGGAGGATTGAATAATGTGACCCGAAATCAAGAATTTACCGTAGGATCTTTTCCTTCGGATTATGCTTTTGGCGGGATTTTGGGCACCCAAGAAATCAACACTCGTGCTTCGATTTACAAACCGGGTATGATTCTTTCCTTTTCGGGTACCAATACCAATTATTCTTGGCGAATGATGGGAACCTATGCATCTGGAATGAATGGTAAAGGATGGGCTTATGTGGTTTCGGCAGGAACTCGCTGGGCTGAGGAAGGATATTTTGAGGGAACCAATTACAATGCGGTAGCGGGTTTCATCAGTGTAGAAAAGAAAATAAACGACCAGCATTCGTTGAATTTCTCTGGATTTTACACACCCAATTCCCGAGCCAAAAATTCGCCGAACACAGCCGAAGTTACCGAATTAACGAGCTACAACTACAATTCGTATTGGGGTTGGCAAGATGGCAAAAAGCGGAATGCCAGAATAAAAACGATTGAGGAGCCTATCTTGATGCTGAATCATTTTTTTACCCTTAACGATCATACCACGCTGAATTCAAGCTTGACCTATCAATTTGGTAAAATTACAAACAGTAATATTGATTACCAAAATGGCAATAGTCCAGACCCGACCTATTATAGAAAAATGCCCAGTTATTACAGTTCGCTGTATGCCTCAGATAATGGTGAGTTTTCGGGAGCATTTATACCCGATTATGAGAATGCTGACAAAAGCAAAGAGATGTTTCTAGCCAATAATCAAATCGATTGGAACGCTTTGTATTATGCGAATCAATCTCCAATTATAGATGCCAATGGGAAAATATCAGGCTATGCTTCCGCAAAAAGTAATTATGTTTTGTACGAAGACCGAACAGAGGACCAAACGATAAAGGCCAATTCTACCTTTAATACACAATTGAGTGACAATCTTTTCTTGACAGCCGGAGGTTTTTACAGTCATTTACAATCCCATAATTACCAACAATTAACGGATTTATTGGGAGGTTTGTATTTTGACGATATTGACGTGTTTTACAACGGAAATCAGGCGCAATCGGATTTGAATCATCCCAACAGACAAGTTGTGGAGGGGGAAACTTATGGCTACAATTTTAATTATGATGCGAATACGTTAAACCTTTTTACCAACTTTAAATTTACCTATGATAAAGTCGATTTTTATTTGGCACAAAACTTTATAAGCACCAATTATAAAAGGGAAGGTTTATATAAAAACGGAATCTATGCCACCAATTCTTTTGGGAAAAGCGAGAAAGTACAGTTTGAGAATTTTGGTTTTAAAGGTGGAATGCTTTTCAAAATTTCGGGTAAACAACAATTGAATTTTAACGGAGCATATCTTTCCAATGCGCCAACCATCAGGAACACGTTTCCGAATTCTCGTTTGAACAATTCGATTGTTGCGGGTTTAGAAAATGAAAAAATAAGCAGTTTGGATGTTAGTTATTTTTATCGCACTCCCAAATGGCAAACCCGACTCACACTTTTTTATGCCACTATAAAGAATATTACACAAACTTCTTTCTTTTATGCCGAAGGAATATTTGATGATGGAGCGGGATATGCCAATACTGATGCTTTTGTGAGCCAGACATTAACACAGCTAGACAAGAAAAATTTAGGAGCCGAATTCAGTTTTCAATACCAATTGAGTCCAACGCTAATGACTAATTTTTCCGCAGCTTATGGCCAATATACGTACGATAGCAATCCCAATGTTACCATAACCAACGACGCTCAAGCCACTATTGAAAATCCAAATCCCGTATTTGATTTTGGAACTTCATCATTAAAAAATTACCATCAGGCGGGAATGCCTCAACAGGCTTTCGCTTTAGGAATTGAATATCGAGACCCCAAATATTGGTGGATTGGTGCCAATATCAATTATTTGGCCAATAGTTTTATAGATATTTCTCCTATTTCCAGAACGGCTACTTTCTATAAAAATCCCGAAAGTGGTTTCAATTTTCCGGAAGCTACCGAGGAACGAGCCAGAGAATTATTGACCCAAGAAGCTTTTGAGCCCACCACTTTGTTAAACATTTCGGGAGGAAAATCTTGGAGAGTAAAAGGAAAGAATATAGGACTTTTTGCTACCATAAATAATGTTTTGGATTTGACTTATAAAACAGGTGGTTATGAGCAAGCCAGAAATGCCAATTTCAGGCAACTCAACCAAGATGTTTCTAGCGGAACACCCAATTTTGGAAATAAATATTTTTACGGTTACGGGAGGACGTATTTTGTAAACCTGTACATCAATTTATAAATTTTAAAATAAAGAATATGAAGATAAAATTCTATGCCGTTTTTTTAGGAATTGCAACGATTTTTTGTAGCTGTACAAAGGAGGAGTTTAATGTGCCAAAATTGAGTTGTAACCAACCCGATTTGAAAGTGAATCGCACCGTTGAAGAAGTTCGAGCCGCTACAAGTTCTATAGTGACGCAATATACATACGATGATGTTATAGAAGCGTATGTGGTTTCCAGTGATGAGTCTGGAAATTTTTTTAAGACCATTTCGTTTCAGACTTTGGCAACAGCCACAATACCAGCAATGGGTTTTAGTGTTCCTGTAGATGCTTCGAATACCTACATTGATTTTCGATTAGGGAATAAAGTGTATCTCAAAATGAAAGATCAATATACCGACATTTATTTTGGAGGAATGCGTATTGGGAGTATTTATGTCAATACCTATAATGAAGGAGGCGTTGGTCGAATTTCTCCGAACGATTATAAAAAAGTCTTGAATGCTTCTTGCACAATGGTAAGCGAGGAACAACTGGTTCGTCCTATTTCTATACCCGATTTGTTGCAGGATTCGAATATCAATACACTGGTTGAATTGTCGGATGTGCAATTTACCACTGATGCCATTGGACGTCATTATTATGAAGAATCCAATGATGTTGGAGGAGCTACCAATTGGAGCTTGACCGATAGATTAGGGAATCAAGTTTTATTTCGAACAAGCAGTTTTGCTGATTTTGCCGATAAAATTGTTCCCGACGGAAGCGGAAAAGTACGTGGGGTTTTGACCAAATTTGGCTCAGATTATCAACTGTTGGCACGATCTGAAAAAGATATAGCGTTTACAGGTGTCGCTTCCGTTCCGTTCTTTGCCGAAAATTTTCAAAGTGTAGAAACCAATACCAAACTCAATCTTCCAGGTTGGACCAATTTAGTGCAAAAAGGGACAAAATTTTGGTTGGGAACTTTGTATGCAGGAAATGGTTATGCCGAGTTTAATACTACAGGAACCAAAGTGGCATCCAATATAGCTTGGCTGATTTCTCCAAAAATAGATATGGATTTGCATGCCAAAGAAATACTCACTTTTAGATCGGCACAGCATCACTTGGATGTGGATTCTCCTTTAAATTCGCTCGAAGTGTATGTTTCTAATGATTTTGATGGTTTGAATGTTGCTAAAGCGACTTGGCTTCCGCTCAAAGTTGTATTGCCCAAACAAGCCACACCTTGGTATCAATTTGTGGGTTCTGGAGGGGTAGATTTATCATCCTATACGGGTAAAATAAATATTGCTTTCAAGTACACCGGCTCAGGAAAAAACCTTGCTTTGGATGGTGCTTTTCAGGTAGATGATGTGCAAATTTTTGGGGATAAATAAATCTTTAAATAGTATATATATTAAACACAGATTCCACAAATTTCCACAAAATAATCTGTGTAAATCTGTGGAATCTGTGTCCAAAAAGCCAATCTTAATCTGTTTATGAGATAGACTTCTTATTTTTTATTTTCGATAATACTTATCGCATAACCACCTCCAGCTGCACTTAGTTGGGAAAGTTTAGAGGTATTGGTTACCTGTATTTTTCGAACGGTATATGCTTGTGAATTTGTTTTGTAATTGGCATCTTTTCCATCTGCATAAATGGTGGCAGTGTATTTTTTACCTTTTTCCAAGAAAGCAAAATTGATGTTTGAAGTACGAGGCTCATATCCATTTACATTCCCAATAAACCAGTTGTTAGTTCTTTTTGCTTTTCTGGCTACGGTTACATATTGACCTGGTTCCGCTTCAAGATATTTACTGTCAGACCAATCTACCGCGACATCTTTGACAAACTGAAATGCATCAGCAAATCGATCGTAATTTTCCGGTAAATCTGCGGCCATTTGCAACGGACTGTACATTGTAACATATAAAGCCAGTTGATTCGCTAATGTACTATTTACATGGGAATGATTGTCAGGATTGATTTTGCTTAAATCCATTTCAAAAATTCCTGGAGTATAATCCATTGGTCCTCCCACTAAACGTGTAAAAGGCAATACCGTTACGTGGTTTGGTTTAGATCCACCAAATGACTGGTATTCTGTTCCTCTTGCGGCTTCGTTACCAATTAAGTTGGGATACGTTCTACAAATTCCCGTTGGATGAACAGCTTCGTGTGCATTTACCATAATTTTGTAATCGGCTGCTTTTTCAACTGCATATTGATAATGATTTACAATCCATTGGTCATAATGATTTTCACCCCTTGGTAAAATATCACCTACATAACCACTTTTTACAGCATCATAACCATTGTCTTTCATAAACTGATACGCTTTGTCCATATGACGCTCGTAATTACGTGTGGATCCAGAAGTTTCATGGTGCATAATCATTTTAATTCCTTTTGATTTTGCATATTCATGTAACCCTTTGACATCAAAATCCGGATAGGGAGTTAAAAAATCAAAAACATAATCTTTGGAGTGTCCAAACCAGTCTTCCCAACCTTCGTTCCAACCTTCAACCAAAACCGCATCAAAACCGTTTTTAGCTGCAAAATCAATATATTTCTTAACGTTGTTGGTATTAGCACCGTGTTTGCCATTTGGTTTTACTTTTGAAAAATCACTAACACCAAGTTGTACCGTTGGGAATTCATCCGTGTAAGCCCATGAACTTTTTCCAGTAATCATTTCCCACCAAACACCTACATATTTCACTGGTTTTATCCATGAAGTATCTTCTATTTTGCTAGGGTCATTCAAGTTTAATGTCATTTTAGAAGCCAGAATTTCTCTTGCGTCATCACTAATAATTATAGTACGCCAAGGTGAATGGCTTGGAGCTTGCATATATCCTTTGTCGCCTTTGGCATCTGGTGTCAACCAGGATTCGAATATCATGTTCTTATCATCCAGATTCAAATGCATACAAGAGTAATTAATCAAAGCCGCTTCATGCAAATTGATATACAATCCGTCCACTGTTTTTAGCATAAGTGAAGTTTGAACTCCTGTTGTAGAGAATGACTTTTGAGAAACATTTGCAGTAGTTGCTTTTTCTGACAAGCCTCTGATTTCAGACAATTTTGAGGTCGTATAATCATATTCTTGTGTATCATAATCTCCAGGAATCCAAAATGCGGTATGATCTCCTGTCATGGCAAACTGGGTCCTTTCTTCTTTGATTACAAAATAAGTAAGGTTTTTTTGCGAAGGGAATTCATAACGGAATCCAAGACCATCGTCAAATAAACGAAAACGAATAACAATTTGTCTATCGGTTTCTTTTTGATTTAATGTTACTGCCAATTCGTTATAATAATTTCGGATTGATGCTACTTCTCCCCAAACTGGTTTCCAATTTTCATCAAAAGTTGCTGTTTTCGTATCAATAACAGTAAAATCATTCAATAATGATTTTTTATCATTTTTTAGTTCAAGACCTAATTTACTGGGCTTTATGACAATTTTGTCTTTATAAGTTAAACTGTATCTTGGAGTTCCATCACTTTGTAATGTAAACTCCATTGTAAATTTTCCATTGGGGGATTTCAACTGCTGTGAATTGGCACACTGCAAAATCAAAAAATAGAATAAAGCGGTATAAAGTAAATGTTTCATTTTTTTAAAGGTAAATTAGTGATTGGTTTTTCAAATAGCTTTTGACGAAATCGATTTATTAATTTATAAAAATGAGATGTCATTTTCGTCAAAGTAAAAGTAGATTCTTTAGACCTTGAATAATTCAGCCGTTATAAAAAAGTAGATTATGGTTTTTTAAAATTAACACAAATAATTGATAAACAAGCAGTTGCAAACATTTAATTTTTAAAAAAAGTGGTAAGAAAGTAAACCAGATTTTTAAATGAAAGCGGGTTTAGTTCCAATAAGATCTTGAAAGGAAAAAATTTATTTATTACTTGTTCCAATTTGCATCACTTTTTCTTCAAATTCATCTCTAGGTCCAGCCGATTTGTTTTTGAGTTGAGAACGGTAATTGTAAATAGTTGAAATGGAATAGCGGAGAAATACTGCGATTTTTGCACTGTCTTTTATTCCCAAACGAATGAGTGCAAAAATTCTTAATTCGGTATTGAGTTGCTCATCTTCTTTTAGTTGAATGGGTTCGTCTGGGATTATGAGTGTATTAAAATCATGAATAAAATTGGGGAAGAGTTGTAAAAAAGTCTTATCAAAGTTCGCATAAAACTCTTTTAACTCATTTTCAATATATTGCTTTGATTTTACTGCACTTACAAGATCATTCAGTTTCCCTGTGGTCGCCAATACATTTAGTTTTTTTTGGTATTCATCCAACTTCCCTAAATAGTCGGAGCATTGATCCATATAACGGCCGATGTATATTTCTTTTAAAAAATTGGCTTCCGTTAAAGTGTTATTCGAAAGATTTAGCCTTTCGTTAAAAGTGCTTAGTTCAGCATTCAATTCAGAAAGTTTATCATTAGCCAAGCTTAAATCTCTTTTTGCTTTAGATAATTTTTTCATTTGTCTGAAGAGTAGAAACAAAAGGGCAAGCAAAATGAGTGCCAAAAAACTGGCGCTAATTAAAAACACGACCAATTGGAATTTATTGGTTTCGTTTTGTTGTTGATAGGATTCGCTGATGATGGGTAACATCTTTGATATTTCATAGGTTCTCAATCGGGCATTGCACTCAACCGCATCGTCGAGAGAACGTTTTATATAGGTGTAAGCCCGTTCAATATCACCATCTTCATAGAGTAGAAAGGCCAAGGAACGTAGTGAGATGTATTCTTTTTTTGGCAATTGTAAATCGGATAGAGCCGAAATGCTTAGCCATTTTTTCTCCTGATCCCTGTCTTTTTTCTGTTTGTATACTTGTGAAATGATATAGGATATTATAGCCCGATTAGGATCTTTTTGATGAATTTTAGGAAAGAATGGAAGTAATAAATCGAGAGTTTTGTCATGTTTTTTGTTATCTAAATACCAATCAGCTTTCGCGATAATGTATGGAGTAGAATGAGTAGGGTAAAAATTTACACAGGAATCTCGGTATTGTTTTGAAAGTAAAAGATACTTTTCTTTTTCTTGTTGAGAAGAAGCATTGTCGGCCATTTGCCCATAAATTACTCTACTAACACCATAAAAAGAACCTTTTAAATTGAGAGTTGATGTAATAGTTATAGCATTCAGCACATCTAGACCTTCTTTGTACATACCTAATGTCCCCATTATAGACACGAGATTAAATTTTGCCTGATTTAGTTTTTCAGGCTCATTAAGATTTTCTGCTATTTGGAAACTCTGTCTGGCATATACTAAGGCAGAATCAGATTGGTAGGATTGGTAATCATTATACAATTTTTGCGTAATCTCATATTTTCGATTAGGAGTAGTCGTATGATATAATAACGCTTTGAGTTGGGTGATTTTGAGTTCTTTCTTTTGGGTGTAATAAGAATTGTTTTCAATAGTTCTGTCTATTTCAAGCAATAGTACATTTGGATTATTTTGGGCAAATAATAGTAATGGCAGAAGTAAAATAATAAAAAACAGCAAAAATCGATTCATTGAAGTTGGATTTATTTTGTATAAAAATAATTAGAAATTCAAATAAAAAAACCGTCTTGAATCTATTTAAGAAACAAGACGGTTTTTAGTGGCATGAGAGTTTTTTGAAATTATTCTATTTCAGAAATTCTTAATGTATTTACCATTCCTTTTTCAATGATTGGCATTGCGGCTAAGTTAATTAGGAAATCACCTTTTTTCACAAAACCTTTTTCTTTTACAATATTATTTACATCAGTAACGGTATCATCGGTACTTACTTTTTTGTCATAATAAAAAGATTTCACTCCCCATAATAAATTAAGTTGGGTAAGGATTCTTTTATTTGAAGTAAAAACCAAAATATGGGCTGATGGTCTCCAAGCCGAAATTTGGAAAGCCGTATAGCCGCTATTGGTCAAGGTACAAATTGCTTTTGCTTTAATCACATTGGCCATAAGGGCAGCATGATGACAAATTGTTTTAGTAATAAAACGGTTTGTTCTTACTTGTGGTGTGTTTTGAGGAACTTGGATTAGCGGAGAATCTTCAACCGCTTCAATGATTTGAGTCATTTTTTGGATTACTTGTACCGGATAATTTCCTGTAGCTGTTTCTCCAGAAAGCATTACAGCATCAGCTCCATCCATAACAGAGTTAGCAACGTCATTTACTTCAGCACGAGTTGGCGTCAAGCTTGTGATCATTGTTTCCATCATCTGAGTAGCAACAATTACAGGGATTCTAGCTGTTTTTGCTCTGCGAATTAATTCTTTTTGAACCAATGGTACTTCATGGGCAGGAAGTTCAACTCCTAAATCTCCACGAGCCACCATCAAAGCATCGCAATAAGCAACAATTCGATCGATGTTCTCTAATGCCTCAGGCATCTCTATTTTAGCAATAATCGGGATTTTGTATTCAGAATGTTTGGCAATTAAGTCTTGTAAGTCTTGTAAATCTTGTGGAGTTTTTACAAAAGAAAGTGCAATCCAATCTAAATTTTGCTCTATTGCAAAAATGGCATCTGCAACATCTTTTTCAGTCATCGCTGGCAAAGAAATTTTAGTGTTTGGTAAATTTACACCTTTCTTAGATTTCAATTCACCTCCTTGAATTACACGAGCTACAACTTCTGATTTCTTATCAGTTGTAACAATTTCAAATATCAGTTTACCGTCGTCCAGTAATATTCTTTCTCCTGGATTTACATCATTAGGGAAATTTGCATATTTCATGAATACTTTCTTGGCAGTACCTAGTATATCTTCTGCAGTTGTGAAAGTAATTAAATCACCGTCATTTACAACGACACCATCTTCCATAACTCCAACACGTAGTTTAGGTCCTTGTAAATCTCCAAGAATTGCCGTAGTGTATCCAAACTCTTCGTTCAGACCTCGTATGATACTTATTTTTTGTTTTACATCTTCGTAATCAGCATGTGAAAAATTCACTCTAAATACATTTACACCTGCATCAATCATGTCTTTTATGATTTCTCGGGTACTACATGCAGGCCCAAGTGTGGCTACAATTTTGGTTTTTTTGTTTGTAAGCATTGTTATTAAAAAATTAAATTGTTTTTTGATTTTAGTTTATTAGTATCAACAATATACATCGTAGTTATATTGTCAATTGTATTTAATGTATTCTGTATTTTTAAAATATTCAAATTCTCCTCCCCATTTTCTATTTTCAAAAAGTAATCTACTTTTTTGAATTCCGGAAGCATATACACTTTTGATGAAATATCCATGTCTATATTAGAAAACAAGTCCTGACTCTCTTTCTTTTGTTTTTGAATAACTTCGTTTTTATTCTGTATCAAATCCCAGGAAATTTCTTTTTTCTTTTCATAATAATGAAATCTTGAAAAATGAACTTCTCCTTCTTTTCCTGTAATTTGAATTTCTTTTTTAGATTTACTCAGACTTACATTAAATTTTTGATTGATGTAATAAGCCAATCGATAATCATCTAATGAGGTATAAATAGCAATTAGACTATAATCTATTTCGTCAAATTCGCCAAGATCTAATTTATGAATTGCCATTTCATTTACATATAAAGCGTAAATATACCATTTCTATCCAAGCAAATAGAAGGCAAATAGCTATGATTATACTATTTTATTAACGAAAACGATGTAGTATTACTAACGTTATAGTTGTTTTCTGTCAATTTTTTCTTGAAAAGCAAAATAAGCGCGTTGGGATGCTTTTTCTTCTGCTTTCTTTTTTGAAGTTGCTCTGGCTTTGGCTATAACTTTATCGTCAATGCTCAATTTTACGCCAAATAATCGTTGACCATCTATGGCATTATCTTCAAAAATGTCATAATGAAATACTTTTTTTTCTTTTTGACACCATTCTATAACCAAACTTTTATAGCTGATTACTTTTCCTTCTAATCGAGCAATATCTACATAAGGTACAATTACTCTTTTTTGGATAAATTTTTCGCAATATTCATAGCCTCTATCTAAGTAGATGGCTCCAACCAATGATTCGAAAATATTGCCGTGTATGTTTTCTCCAAAATGATGTAAAGGAACTTTACTCTCAATGAACTGAATTAGATTTAAATCTTTTCCCAGTTCATTTAAGTGTTCTCTACTGACAATTTTAGAACGCATTTTGGTAAGGTAGCCTTCATCTCCTAAAGGAGCTTCGGTAAAAAGATAAGCTGCTATAACAGAGCTTAGCATGGCGTCACCAAGAAATTCCAGTCTCTCGTAATTAATCGGATTTCCTTTTAAGTCTAACCGATTGGAAGAACGGTGGGTAAATGCTTTTTTGTAAAATTCAAGCGTTACCGGGCTAAATCCAAGGATAGGTTGAATAGCATCAAAAAAAATCCCGTCTTCTAGAGAACGGGATTTTGAGAATATTTTTCTAATAATACGCATTTATGCTTTGTAATCTAATTTTTTTACCAAAACGCAGGCGTTGTGACCGCCAAAACCAAAGGTATTACTCATTACCACATTCATTTCTCTTTTCTGAGCAACGTTAAAAGTAAAGTTTAATTTTGGGTCAATATTTTCATCATCTGTAAAATGATTGATTGTTGGAGGAACAATTCCGTGTTTTAATGAAAGGATACAGGATATGGCTTCAATTGCTCCAGTAGCTCCAAGTAAATGACCTGTCATTGATTTTGTTGAATTCAAATTCATGGTATAAGCATGCTCTCCAAAAACATGTAGAATTGCTTTAGATTCTCCAATATCACCAAGTGGAGTTGAAGTTCCGTGCATATTTACTCCATCAACATCAGTTGGTTCTAAACCAGCATCTCTCAAGCAGTTTAACATTACATTTTTAGCTCCTAATCCTTCCGGATGTGGTGCTGTAATGTGATAAGCATCTGCTGACATTCCGCCTCCGCCAATTTCACAATATATTGTTGCGCCACGGGCTACAGCATGTTCGTATTCTTCTAGGATTAATGCTCCAGCACCTTCACCTAATACAAATCCATCTCTGTCTTTGTCCATAGGTCTAGAAGCTGTTTTTGGGTCGTCATTTCTGGTTGATAAGGCATGCATTGCATTAAAACCTCCCATTCCTGCAATTGTTACAGCTGCTTCTGAACCACCAGTTACTATTGCATCTGCATGACCCAGTCTAATGTAGTTGAAAGCGTCAATGATAGCATTTGTTGATGATGCACAGGCTGAAACTGTTGTGAAATTTGGTCCTCTAAGTCCGTATTTCATTGAAATATGACCGCCAGCTATATCTGCAATCATTTTTGGTATGAAGAAAGGGTTAAATTTTGGAGTACCGTCACCAGCTGCAAAATTAAGAACCTCTATTTGAAAAGTTTCTAATCCTCCAATTCCTGAACCCCAAATAACACCTACTCTGTCTCTGTCTAATGTATCAAAATCGAAAGCAGCATCTTTTATAGCTTCGTCTGATGCAACCATAGCGTATTGTGCGTAACGGTCCATTTTTCGTGCCTCTTTTCTGTCTATAAAGTCTTCAACATTGAAGTTTTTTACTTCACAGGCAAATTTTGTTCTAAATTTTGAAGCATCATAATAGGTTATTGGAGCAGCTCCACTAACACCATTGATTAGACCATTCCAAAATTCCTCAATATTATTACCAATGGGAGTAAGAGCACCAAGGCCTGTTACAACAACTCTTCTTAAAACCATAACTTTTTTGTTTTGTTATCTTTTTAAACAAATAAAGCCCATGCTTTCTATACTGTAATAGTATTGTAAAAGATCCATGGGTATTATAATATAAATATATTTAGATTGAATTTCAATCGAAAATTTAATTTAAAAAATAATAACACCCGAATACAAAATTGTAAACGGGTGTTTAATTATTATTTCTTAGCTTCCTCGATGTAAGAGATAGCTTGACCTACAGTAGCGATGTTTTCTGCTTGATCGTCTGGAATTTGAATGTCAAATTCTTTTTCGAATTCCATAATAAGCTCAACAGTGTCTAATGAGTCAGCTCCTAAATCATTAGTGAAGCTTGCTTCTGTTACAACTTCGTTTTCGTCAACACCTAATTTGTCTACGATAATCGCTTTTACTCTTGATGCAATGTCTGACATAATCTTTTAATTTTAGAATTTAATTTGTTGGCAAAAATAAAACAACTTTATTTTAAAACAACTATTTAGTTGATAAATGTGAGTACTAATTTATAAAATTTATTTTGACAAAGATTTCCCAATCCTATTTATTTTCAATTTTTATTCCTTTTTTTGCATAAATAAAAGGATTGAATTATGAAAAAAATAGTGATTTTTGCTTCTGGATCGGGGACTAACGCTGAAAATGTTACCAAGTATTTTGCCACAAGCTGTACTGGGAATGTGGTTGCCGTTTTTACAAATAATGCAAATGCTAAAGTAATTGATAGAGCAAAAAAACTAAATACTCCCACGGTTATTTTTTCTAAAGATGATTTAAATTCAGGAAAAACGCTACAAGAGTTAAGTTTATTTCAACCAGATTTAATCGTGCTTGCGGGTTTTTTATTAAAATTCCCCGAAAATATAATTGAAGCCTATCCAAATCAAATCGTAAATATACATCCAGCACTATTGCCAAAGTATGGTGGAAAAGGAATGTATGGAATGCATATTCATAATGCTGTTGTCGAAAATAATGAAAAAGAAACAGGAATTACCATTCATTATGTAAACGAGAATTATGATGAAGGGAATATTATTTTTCAGCAATGTGTAGTTTTGTCCGAAACCGATACTCCGGATGATGTTGCGGCAAAGATTCATGCATTAGAACAAAAACATTTTCCGGAAGAAATTGAAAAATTGCTTTTAAATAATTTTTAAACCTTAACCTATTGAATTACGACGTACATATATATACAGACGGTGCTGCCAAAGGAAATCCAGGAAATGGGGGCTATGGAGTGGTCATGGAATGGGTTGGGAAACCGTATAAAAAAGAATTTTATGAGGGTTTTCGATATACAACCAATAACCGAATGGAATTGTTGGGTGTTATTGTGGGCTTAGAAAAATTAAAAAATGAGAATACGTCTGTTTTAGTGATCTCAGATTCGAAGTATGTTGTGGATTCTGTACAAAAGAAATGGGTTTTTGGTTGGGAAAAAAAAGGTTTTGCAGGAAAGAAAAACCCAGATTTATGGAAACGTTTCCTAGTGGTGTACCGAAAACATCAGGTAGATTTTAAATGGATAAAAGGGCACAATAACCATCCCCAAAACGAAAGATGTGACGAATTAGCCGTTATGGCTGCTATGCAAAAACAACTTTCTGTTGATGCTTTTTATGAAGCGATTGATTCGAAATAAAAAAACAATAACGTATCAAAATATTTTCTTGATACGTTATATTGAAAAATTATTTATTCTTTGTCTAATTCTTTAGCCTTGTTAAATCCTGCAAGCAAACCAATTCCTGCCATTGTGATGATGATTGCTGGATAAACAGCACTGTCATTCATGGCGGTGTAAGTTGTAATTAGCAAAGCGATAAAAATCCCAACGCCACTTCCGATTAACAAAAAAGCTAGGTTTAGAATAAATACTTTCCACATAGGAACGCCTTTGTCTTTTCCTTCCAAAAAAATACTGGCGTCTACGCCTTTTTCAATAAGAGCTAAACGCTCTCGGTTTCTTGTAGAATAAACAAGATAAACAATTCCAAAGATCATAAGGAAAAAACTCAAGGGGATTAAAATACCTGGTAGCATGATTAAATAATTTAAGTGATTGATATTCCATATGACGAAACAGTTTTGATTTAGGTTACAGATTTGTCAAAAAAATAAAATAACTTAATTGTAACCTTAATTAAGTTATTGGCGTCTTACTAGTATATGGATAAGTTAAGTGATCAACATTATATCAATCAAATTATACGTGGGGACACAAATGTGTTTGGCGTATTGGTTGATCGTCATAAGGAAATGATTTTTACTTTGGCTTTAAAGATGATTAAAAACAGAGAAGAAGCAGAAGAGGTTTCTCAAGATACTTTTATCAAGGTTTATAATTCCTTGAATAAGTTTAAAGGGGATTCTAAATTTTCGACATGGATCTATAAAATTGCCTATAATACCTGTTTGGATCGTTTAAAAAAGAATAAAAAGGAAGAGAACACTATTTCAATTGACGAATTTTCGGATCATTTAGTTAAAACTCTGGATAACGCTTTGAGCGCTTTGGAAGAGAAAGAGCGGAAACAAACTATTCTGAATTGCATGAATTTATTGTCAAGGGAAGAAAGTTTTTTACTAACGTTGTATTATTTTGACGATCAGAATTTAGATGAGATTGCAAAAATTATGGATATTAATTCCAATAACGTCAAAGTAAAGTTATTTAGAAGTAGAAAAAAATTAGCAGTCATTTTAAAAAAGCAATTGGAATCGGAAATATTGGATTATTATGAAAGAGAGCGATAAAAATATTGAAAAATTTATAGGTGAAATAATGGCGGAAAGTACCTTGGAGTCGCCGTCAATTGACTTTACTTCAAAAGTAATGTCCCAAATTTTAGCTGCCGAAAAAAGTAAAATCCAGGATTACAAACCTTTGATTTCTACACCTATTTGGATTGTTATTTTAGGGAGTTTAATTTCTTTGATTCTCTATACTGCCTTTGGGAATGAGTCATACGATTCGGAAATAGGTCATTCGTATGTTGTAAATATTTCAAACCTGTTTTCAGAGGTCCATTTTTCCAAGAATACAATTTATGCTCTTCTAATTGTTCCTCTAATGATTTTGATACAGATACGATTATTGAAAAATTATTATGACAAGAAGTATCAATTGTAAATTTGGTTTTGTTTTTTTAAATTTATTCTGAGAGTTACCAACCGTTCAAAGCTAAAATATTTTTATTCTATTTAAAGTAGCTAAAAGTTCAAAATTAATTGTTAATTATTTGAAAATCAAATGGATATATTAGTAAAACTTTGTGCTTTGTAACCTTTGCAATATTGCAACTTATGGACTATCTTTGCGCCTTAATTCGAAACTCATATAATGAATAAATTATTGATTGTTGGAACGGTAGCTTTCGACGCAATTGAAACTCCTTTTGGAAAAACAGACAAAATCCTTGGTGGAGCAGCAACTTATATTGGTATCTCAGCTTCTTTTTTTAAGGTGCAATCGGCTATAGTATCTGTAGTTGGAGATGATTTTCCGCAAGAATATCTGGATTTATTAACAGATAGAAATATTGATATTTCTGGAATTGAAGTTGTTAAAGGAGGAAAAACATTCTTTTGGAGTGGTTTATATCATAATGATTTGAATTCAAGAGATACTTTGGTAACGGAACTTAATGTTTTGGCCGATTTTCAACCAAAAGTTCCTCAAGACTATAAAAATGCAGAAATTGTGATGTTAGGAAACTTGCATCCGTTAGTGCAAAGTAGCGTTTTGGATCAAATGGAAACCAAACCTAAATTAGTAGTTCTGGATACTATGAATTTTTGGATGGATTGTGCTTTGCCAGAATTAATGGATATCATTAAACGTGTAGATGTTATTACTATTAATGATGAAGAAGCGCGTCAACTTTCTGGAGAATATTCTTTAGTTAAAGCCGCTGCAAAAATCCATACAATGGGACCTAAGTATGTGGTAATTAAAAAAGGAGAACATGGAGCATTATTGTTTCACGGGGAAGAAATCTTTTTTGCACCGGCATTGCCTTTAGAAGAAGTGTTTGATCCAACAGGAGCAGGAGATACTTTTGCTGGAGGATTTGCAGGATTTATTGCCCAAAGCGAAAACGTCTCTTTTGATAATATGAAAAATGCAGTAATTCAAGGTTCTAATTTGGCTTCCTTTAGTGTAGAGAAATTTGGAACAGAAAGAATGATTGATTTAGATAAAAAAGAAGTGGTCTCAAGATTACAACAGTTCAAATCTTTGACCCAGTTTGATATAGAATTATAAGAATCTAAAGCCTCTCAAACGGGGCTTTTTTTAATTAATACAGATAGTTTTTATGAGAAAAATACGAGCTTGCTTCGGATTTTAATAATAAAAATAAAATTATTACCATTTTAAATACCAATAACTACAAACAAAAACACAATGAGCGACGCTTTAAAACACGAATGTGGTATAGCTTTAGTTAGACTTCTTAAACCCCTTGAATTCTACAAAGAAAAATACGGAACCGCTTTCTATGGCATACAAAAAATGTATCTGCTTATGGAGAAACAGCACAACCGTGGTCAAGATGGTGCTGGTTTTGCAAGCATTAAGTTAGATGTAGAACCTGGTGAAAGATACATCAGTCGTGTACGTTCTAATCATGCACAACCTATTCAAGATGTTTTTAAACAAATAAATGAAAGAATAAATGAAGAGATGGTGGCTCATCCTGAATATGCGGATGATGTTCCAAAATTAAAAGCCAATATCCCTTATATAGGAGAATTGTTTTTAGGTCACGTTCGTTATGGAACTTTTGGTAAAAACAGTATCGAAAGTGTTCATCCTTTTTTACGTCAAAGTAACTGGATGCACAGAAACTTGATTTTGGCGGGTAACTTTAACATGACCAATGTAAAAGAGCTTTTTCAAAATTTGGTTGAATTAGGGCAACATCCAAAAGAAATGGCCGATACAGTTACCGTAATGGAAAAAATTGGTCACTTCCTTGATAAAGAAGTAATGCAACTGTATCAGGACTGCAAAGAAATGGGATTGTCAAAAAGAGAAGCTTCCCCAGTAATCGCAGAGAGATTAGATGTTGCTAAAATATTGGCACGTTCTTCCAAAAATCTTGACGGAGGATACGCCATGGCGGGATTATTAGGTCACGGAGATGCTTTTGTTTTTAGAGATCCGGCAGGAATTCGTCCAGCTTATTTCTATCAAGATGATGAGATTGTGGTGGTTGCTTCAGAGCGACCTGTAATACAAACCGTTTTTAATGTCCCTTTTGAGAAAGTTCAAGAGATTGATCCAGGGAGCGCTTTGATCATTAAGAAAAATGGAACAGTATCTATGACTGAAATCCTTACTCCTACAGTAAAAAAAGCCTGTTCATTCGAACGTATCTATTTTTCTAGAGGAAGCGACGCTGAAATATATCAAGAAAGAAAAAATCTAGGAAAACTTATTTTGCCTGCAGTATTAGAATCTATAGATAATGATACTGACAATACGGTTTTCTCTTATATTCCAAACACTGCCGAAACCTCTTTTTACGGATTGGTTGAAGCGGCTCAAGACTTTTTGAATCAAAGAAAGAAAAATTTCATTCTTCAAAACAAAGATCTTTTGAATGAAGATACGTTAGAAAAATTGCTTTCCGTAAAAATTAGAACCGAAAAAGTTGCCATAAAAGATGCAAAATTAAGAACCTTTATTACTGAAGACAGTAGTAGAGATGACTTAGTTGCTCACGTTTATGATGTGACATATGGTGTAATAAAGCCGACGGATAATCTTGTAATTATTGATGATAGTATCGTAAGAGGGACAACCCTTAAAATGAGTATCATCAAAATGATGGATCGTTTGAATCCAAAAAGGATTGTAATTGTTTCCTCTGCGCCACAAATTCGTTTTCCGGATTGCTATGGAATTGATATGGCAAAACTGGAAGGATTAGTTGCTTTTAAAGCAGCATTGGAATTATTAAAAGAAAGAAACTTGTATCACATCGTAGACGAAGTTTATGCTAAATGTAAAGCACAGGAAAATTTTAAAGATAGCGAAGTAGTAAATTATGTTACCGCTATATATGCTCCTTTTACACCACAAGAAGTTTCAGATAAAATAGCAGAGCTTTTAAGTTCTCCTGAGATTAATGCCAAAATAAAAATTATTTTCCAAACGGTTGAAGATTTGCATATTGCCTGTCCAAAGAATTTGGGGGACTGGTATTTTACAGGTGATTATCCAACACCGGGAGGTAATCGTGTAGTAAATCGTGCTTTTATGAATTTCTACGAAGGGAAAGATGCTAGAGCATATTAATAGGAAACAAATTTTGATAAACGGTTTTTCCGGTACTTTATCGGATTTATTTTTATAGTCTTAAATAGCGAAGTATATTTGACCACCATGATTTTAGTAGGTTAAGTTTATGGTAGATTTGGGGCAAAAAGGGTGGAAGTAAAATTCCACCTTTTTTATTGGAATAAAGTCAAATAATTAGATAAAAGATTTCTTTTTTGCCTAGAAAGTAAAGTTTATAGTACTGATAATTAGCCGTTTACTGTTTAAACGAAATTACAGGACATTCATCGAGTATATTTTGGATACGTCTTTTATCGACGTACATTTGACTACCATGATTTTAGTAGGTTAAGTTTATGGTAGATTTGGGGCAAAAAGGGTGGGAGAAATTCCACCTTTTTTATTGGACATAAATGAAGCAATTAGGTAAAATTGCTATTAATTATTTTTATTTTTTTTTTTGGTATATTTTGCTGATTAATAATGTTGAGAATCAGTATTTTGGCAAATCAACTGGTTTATTGGACATTCGTCGAGTATATTTTAAAAAGCTACTTTATCGTAGTATATTTACGTACCATAATTTTAGTAGGTTAAGTTTATGGTAGATTTGGGGCAAAAAGGGTGGAAGAAATTCCACCTTTTTTATTGGAATAAAGTCTCAAAAAAGAGAATAGGAAAAGTAATTGTAAAAAAAATAGACGAACAAACTTTTCAGTCTATCCGTCTATTATCTAAGAATCTATTATCTTTCTAAACTATTTCTCTAAAGCAAAACGTCTAGATACTTCTGTCCAGTTAATTACATTAAAGAAAGCTTCAATATAATCAGGTCTTCTATTTTGATAATGCAAGTAATAAGCATGTTCCCAAACATCCATTCCTAAAATTGGAGTTCCACCACAACCTACACCAGGCATCAAAGGATTGTCTTGATTTGGAGTTCCACAAACATCAAGTTTACCACCTTTTTGTACACATAACCAAGCCCATCCAGAACCAAATTGTGTAGCTCCAGCCTTAGCGAATTTTGCTTTAAATTCTTCAAAAGTACCAAAAGCAGCTTCAATGGCTTCTAGCAATTCACCAGTTGGCAATCCGCCACCGTTAGCAGACATTACTGTCCAAAACAAGTTGTGATTATAAAAACCACCGCCATTATTACGTACGGCAGCATTCGTTTTATCAAGATTTATCAAGATGTTTTCAATTGTTTTTCCTTCCAAATCAGTTCCAGCGATAGCTGCATTCAAATTTGTTGTATAGGCATTGTGGTGCTTTGAATGGTGAATTTCCATTGTACGAGCATCAATATGAGGTTCTAATGCGTCATACGCATAAGGTAATTGTGGTAATTCAAAAGCCATAATATAGTTGTTTAATGATTTATAAATATTTATTCAAAAATAAACATTTAACTTTGGAATTGAAAATTCTATTTCGTTATAATTTCATCAAATAAAATGATACAACGATTTTCATTGCTGGAATCATTGTAATTAGGAGCTATTTCCCGCTATTCGTTGGAATCTTTTTCTAGTCCCGTTAGAAAAAAAACGGGACTAGAAAAAGGATTTTCACTGCTATCGGGGCTAGGGCATTCGGCATTTTAGGAAGCAATAGTGTAAATCAGAGATCTAAAATCGTTAATCACCAATCTGAAAATTCAAATGGAAAGACCTTCTTTCGCCATCTACGACGCTTCCGCAGGTTCAGGGAAAACATATGCTCTTGTAAAAGAATATCTCAAAATCATTCTTACCGCAAACAAGAATGACGCTTACCGAAATATCCTAGCCATTACGTTTACCAACAAAGCGGTTCACGAAATGAAAAGCCGAATCGTAGGCAGTTTGTCTGAATTTGCCAAAGAGGAGCCTAATGCGAAAGCGTTGGATTTGATGCAGGATTTGGCTGTGGATACTGCGCTTTCAATCATTCAAATAAAAACCAAATCCCAACAAATCATCAAGCACATTATTCATAATTATGCTGCTTTTGATATATCCACGATTGATAAATTTACGCACAAAGTGATTCGTGCTTTTGCACACGATTTGGGATTACCAATGACTTTCGAAGTGACTTTGGATACTGAAAACCTGCTGATTGAAGCCGTAGATGCCATCATTGCACAAGCGGGTGAAGATGAAGTTCTGACCAAACTACTCATCGATTTCACAATGGAAAAAACCGATGATGATAAATCCTGGGACATCTCACGTGAAATTTTGGAAACAGGAAAATTAGTGCTGAATGAAAATAACCGAAATGAAATTACTCATTTTCACGATAAATCAATAAGCGATTTTATTGCTGTAAAAGAAAAATTAGTTCAAGTCTGTGCTGCTTTAGAGAAAGAAAACGCAACTCTTGCCGAAGCAACGTTATCATTAATAGACAAAAATGGAATTGATTTAAAGTCATTTTCCAGAGGAACTTTTCCCAATCATCTCCAGAGTATAGCGGATGGGAAATTCAATCCAAAAAACAAGATGTTTCGGGAGTTCGATGATATTGCCATCAATAAAACGGCAAAAGACAGAGCCTTGATAGAAAACATTATCCCTGATTTGTTGCAAAGTCTTGCTGAAGTTTACAAAAACTTCGAAAAGCGAAATTTCTATAAAGCCTTCTTAAAAAATATTACTCCCTTATCGTTATTAAATACAGTCAGCAATGAATTGGCAAAAATTCAAAACGAACAAAATGTACTTTCGATAACCGAGTTCAATGCGATTATTCACCGCGAAATTCAAAACCAACCTGCTCCTTTTATATACGAGAGATTAGGGGAGCGCTACCGCCACTTTTTTATAGACGAATTTCAGGATACTTCCGAAATGCAATGGCAAAACCTGATTCCGCTTATTGATAATGCGCTTTCGGGTCAAGATGATTCCGGGCAAAAAGGGACTCTGATGATAGTGGGCGACCCTAAACAATCGATTTACCGTTGGCGAGGAGGGAAAGCTGAACAGTTTATCGAATTGAGTAAAGACCAAAATCCCTTCAGTAATCCTGAGAAAAAACTAGAGCATTTAGACAAAAATTATAGAAGTTATTCTCAAGTTATCAAATTCAACAATGATTTTTTTCAATTGTTGTCCAATGAGTTCAGTAATGCCGATTATAAAGATTTATATGAAAACCATAGCCGTCAGAAGATAAATAGCAAAGTGGGTGGCTATGTGAATATTTCTTTTTTGCCAAAAATAGAAGAGCAAGAAAACGAAGACGAAGAAGTTTTGGATAAATCCGCACAATATGTCTTAGCTACTTTAAATACCATTCAAAAAGTAATCAACGAAGGGTTTGAATATAAAGACATTGTAATCTTGACTAGAAAACGAAGCCAAGGAATTGCGATTGCCAATTATTTAACGGAACAAAGCATTCCGCTTTTGTCTTCCGAAACGTTGATGATTAAAAATGCCACCGAAGTTCGATTGATTATTCACATATTAAAGTATTTAAAAA
Organism: Flavobacterium laiguense; assembly: GCF_003097655.1. GTDB lineage: Bacteria > Bacteroidota > Bacteroidia > Flavobacteriales > Flavobacteriaceae > Flavobacterium > Flavobacterium laiguense. The sequence goes on along the minus strand of NZ_QCZH01000001.1, from coordinate 184,296 downwards.
ACAGCTCCGATTTAGAGTCAAAGGCTAATTTTTTACAATATTTGGCGCAAAACAAACAAAATGAATTACCAGTTCACGATTTCATAGCCAAAGGAATGGAGGAGAAAGAGGAATTGCCTTTCGAAAAATGGCTTGAAAACTGTAATATAGAACTCTCTTTTCAAAACATTAGAAAAAAATCATTGTATGAAGCTGTTGAAATTATTATTTCAAAATTTTTAAAAACCAATGAGAACCTAGAGACATTGCCTTTGGGAACTGCTTATGTTCAATATTTTCTGGATATTGTTTTAGAGCGAGATGTTCGTAATCAAGCTGGAATTTCAGATTTCCTGAATTATTGGGATAAAAACTCGGAGAAATTTAACATTCCTTCTCCCGAAGGGACTAATGCAGTTCGTATAATGACCATTCATAAATCAAAGGGATTAGAATTCCCTGTTGTAATAATGCCTTTTGCCGAAGAAGATTACAATAGAAAACCAAAAGATAAGTTATGGCTTAATTCGGAAGAGCAAGATTTTGATATGCCAAAAGTGCTGGTTGATAACAGTAGTGCTATTGAAGAATTTGGAGAGGAAGCTTCGGCAGTTTATAATTTAAAGAAACAAGAAGAATTGCTGGATAACATTAATGTATTGTACGTGGCTTTGACCAGAGCCGAGGAGCAATTGTATATTATTTCTCAAAATGTTAAACCAAGAAAAGACGGGGAATATCCAAGCAATATGGCTTCTTTTTTTATAAAATATTTGATTCAACAAGGTCTTTACGATGAAAATCAATTGGAATATCCTTTTGGAAATTCAGCAAAGTTATCTGCAAAAGAAATACACATCGACACCACCAAAAATATTCCAGTAGTTTCGGAAGTATTGAATCCCAAAAACATAAAGATTGCCCAAAAAGAAGCACTAATGTGGGGTACTCATCAACAGGAAGCTATTGAATTTGGAAATGTGATCCATGAAATACTTTCTTTTGTAGCTACAAAAAGCGATGTGGAGCTAGCTATCAATAAAGCAATCGAGAATGGATTAATAACGATTCTTCAAAAAGATGTTGTTTGTAATGCTATTATCGAAATCGTAAATCATCAAGATTTGGCAGTTCATTTTGCTGAAGGGAATGAAGTTTTAAACGAAAAAACAATTATTCAGAACGAAGGAGGTACTATTAAACCTGATCGGATAGCTATTAATAAAGCGAAAGAAGTTTTTTTACTGGATTATAAAACAGGTCTCCCCAATCCGAAATACAAATATCAATTGGAAAATTACCAAATGGCTATTGAGAAAATGGGTTTCAAGGTACTAAAAAAAGCACTTGTTTATATAGGAGTCGAAATCGATGTAGTACATTTGTAAAAAATAAAAAAATGTCGAATAGCGAAGTTTACAGTACTTTTGGCCTGTAAATTTTTAGCTTTAAAATTTAAATAAAATGTACGGTAAAATTCAACAACACTTACAATCAGAACTTCAAACCATTGAAGACAACGGAATTTTTAAAAAAGAGAGAATAATTACTTCTCCACAAGGAGCTGAAATCACTATTTCAACGGGCGAAACAGTTTTAAATTTTTGTGCCAATAACTATTTAGGACTTTCTTCACATCCCGAAGTGGTTCAAGCGGCCAAAGACGCTATGGATACCCATGGTTTTGGAATGTCATCTGTTCGTTTTATTTGCGGGACACAGGATATTCATAAAACATTAGAAAAAAAGATAGCTGATTTTTACGGTACCGAAGACACTATATTATACGCGGCGGCTTTTGATGCCAATGGAGGGGTGTTTGAGCCGTTGTTTGGCGAAAACGACGCGATTATATCGGACAGCTTAAATCACGCATCTATAATAGACGGTGTGCGTTTGTGTAAATCGGCTCGTTATCGCTATGAAAATAGCAATATGGAAGATCTTGAACAACAATTGATTAAAGCGAATGAAGCGGGTGCTCGTTTTAAAATAATAGTTACTGATGGTGTTTTCTCCATGGATGGAGTTGTAGCCCCATTAGATAAAATATGTGACTTGGCCGACAAATATGATGCTTTGGTTATGGTAGATGAATGTCATGCGGCAGGATTTATTGGTGCAACAGGAAAAGGAACGCTAGAAGCCAAAGGTGTAATGGGGCGTGTTGATATTATTACAGGGACTTTAGGTAAGGCATTGGGAGGCGCTATGGGAGGTTATACAACTGCCAAAAAAGAAATAATTGAGTTATTGCGTCAACGTTCCAGACCTTATTTATTTTCAAATTCTTTAGCTCCAGCAATTGTAGGTGCGTCAATAAAGGTTTTTGAATTGTTAGAAAAGGATACTACGCTTAGAGATCAACTAGAATGGAACACTAATTATTTCAAGGCGGGGATGAAGAAAGCCGGTTTTGATATAGTCGAGGGGGATTCTGCCATTGTGCCGGTAATGCTTTATGATGCTAAATTAGCCCAATCTATGGCAAATGAACTTCTAAAGGAGGGAATTTATGTTATTGGCTTCTTTTTCCCAGTGGTTCCTAAGGATAAAGCTAGGATCAGAGTACAATTATCGGCGGCACACACCAAAGAACATTTGGATAAAGCAATTCAGGCATTTACATCCGTTGGGAAGACTTTTAATGTAATATAAGTGTTAATTTTTGTCTTATCGGTATGTTTTATTTAACATTTTATTTTGATGTTAAATAAAATCGTACTATTTTTGTTCTTAAATTAACTAAATTGTAATTAAAAAATCAAAGTATGAAACATCTTAACAAACTTTTAGTTGCTGTAACTATGGTGATGGGATTAAGTTCTCAAGCACAAGACAGTAACAATAAATGGGCTATCGGTTTTGGAGTAAACGCGATTGACTACAGGTCTAGTGCTGGTGATGACTTTATGAGTCATTTTGACCAACCTTTTAAAGTAAGTGACAACTGGAATATTCTTCCATCGGTTTCTTATCTTAATGTGTCAAGATACGTAGGAAGTGGTTTTATTGTTGGAGTTACAGGATCTATCAACCAAATTGATAAATTTGTAACTGCTCCAAATGTTGTTGTAAACCCTGGTGATTTGATGTACTACGGTATCGATGCAACTCTTACTTACAGTTTTATGGAATTGCTTAAGTCTAAAGTAATTGAGCCAACTTTAAGCGTTGGTGGAGGTTATACTTTCTTAGGTGATGAAAGCTACGGAACTGTAAATCCAGGTTTAGGATTAAACTTTTGGTTTACTGAAAACGTAGGTCTTTCTTTATTGGGAACTTACAAAAAATCTTTCGGAGACAGACAATATGCTGGAACTGATACTCCAGATGCTCCTTCTTATACTCAATATTCTGCAGGTCTTACTTTCAAGTTTGGTGCTAAAGACACTGATAATGACGGAATTTATGACAAAGATGATGCTTGTCCAGAAGTTGCAGGTTTAAAACAATTCAACGGTTGTCCTGATACAGATGCTGATGGAATCGAAGATTCTAAAGATTCATGTCCTGATGTTGCTGGTTTAGCGGCATTAAACGGATGTCCTGATACAGACGGAGACGGAATTGCTGATAAAGATGATGCTTGTCCAGAAGTTGCTGGTTTACCTGCTTTAAAAGGTTGTCCAGATGCTGATGGTGACGGTGTTACTGATGCTTCTGATAAATGTCCTACAGTTGCTGGTCCAGCTAGCAATGGTGGATGTCCTGAATTAGACTCTGATAAAGATGGTGTAATTGACAAAGAAGATGCTTGTCCTACTGTAGCTGGTCCTGCTAGCAACAAAGGATGTCCAGAAGTAACTGAGCAAGTATTAGAAGAACTTAAAGTTCAAGCTAGAGCGGTATACTTCGTAACTGGTAAAGCTATATTGGCAACTGCAGATAAAGGAGCTACAGATGGTAGATTAGAAGCGATTAAAGAAATTCTTAAAAACTACCCTAACGCTAAATTCGCTATCGAAGGTCACACAGATAGTACAGGTAGCGCTAAAATCAACCAAAAACTTTCTGAAGACAGAGCTAAAGTTGTTATGGATAAGTTAATTGAAAAAGGTGTTAACCCTGCTAATTTAACTTCAGCTGGATTTGGTTCATCTAAACCAGTTGCTGACAACAAAACTAAAGAAGGTAAAGCATTGAACAGAAGAACTGAAATTAGACACGTAGGTTCAGTATACGAAGGTAAATTGTAATTTACTCTTCAAATAATTTTAAAAAGCCATTCTTAATTGAATGGCTTTTTTTATATTTATAAAATGACAAATACTTCTTTTTTAGATAAAATTGCAACGGTAATAGTAACGGAATATAATAATGTACTAGCTGATACTATAGTGGTTTTACCCAACAAGCGAGCCAAAATATTTCTTGTTGAAGCATTAAAAAAACAAACTGAGGAAAATATATTTTCGCCAGAAATTATAAGTATTGAAGATTTTGTTCAAAGTATTGCAGGGATAAGAACCATTGATCCCATAGAATTGCTTTTTGAGTTTTATGAAGTCTATTTGTCTGTTACTGAAAAAAAGAACCAGCAGTCATTTGAGCTTTTTGCCAATTGGGCTAAAACCTTACTCCAAGATTTTAATGAAATCGATCGTTATTTATTAGATCCAAATCATGTTTTATCGTACTTAAAAGATATTGAAGACATTAAGAAATGGGGAATTGAAGTCGAAAATAAAACCCAGTTACTCGAAAACTACATTGATTTTTGGAAATTATTACCCAAATATTATAAATCACTATACGAACATTTACTAAAGAAAGGGATAGGTTATCAAGGTTTGATTTATCGGGAAGCGGTAAAAAACAGTGATGCTTTTTCAAAATCGATATCTGGAAAGCAATTTGTTTTTGCGGGTTTTAATGCTTTGAATGCTTCTGAGGAAAAAATAATTCAGCACCTTATTGCTTCAGATCAGGCAAAAATATATTGGGACGCCGATCAAACGTTTCTAAATGATCCTTACCATGATGCCGGTTTATTCGTGCGCCGTTTCAAAGAAAGTTGGAAACATTATAAAACACATCCTTTTGAATGGATAGTGGATGATTTTTCGAGCACCAAAAACATTCAAGTTATAGGTACTCCAAAAACGATTGGTCAGGCTAAGATTGCGGGAAGCATTATAGAAAACATCAGTATTGAAAACCCCAATGCAGCATTAGATAAAGTAGCTATTGTTTTGGGAGAAGAAAATTTGTTAATTCCATTGTTGTATTCTCTACCAAATTCGGTTGGAGCCTTGAATATTACTATGGGATATTCGAGTAAAAATAATCCCGCACAAATCCTGATTGCAAAATTGTTTAAGATGCACACCAATGCATTATCAAGAAGCAATAGCAGTTATGTTTTTTATTATAAGGATGTTTTGGATATATTAACCCATCCACTAATCGAGCCGTATGCGAATACTAGTGCTTTGGTTGGGATTATAAATAAAAATAATTACACCTTTATCAGTCATTATAAATTATTGGAATTAAATGATAATGCCAGTGATTTATTCTTGCTTGTATTCCAAAAATGGGAGAAGGGTTCTATTACCGTTTTAGAAATAATCTCAAGTTTATTATTGAAGGTCAAGAATAATTTAAGCAATGAAAATGAAGAGGAAAAAATAACAAAAGCTTTTGTCTATGCCATTTTTAAAGTGATTAACAAACTGATTAATTACTATTCTAAACATAAAGAAATTGACACGATTGATACACTGTATGCAATTTATAAGCAAGTAATAGATTTAGCCGAAGTTTCTTTTGAAGGAGAGCCTTTGAACGGATTACAAATTATGGGTGTCCTTGAAAGCAGGGTTTTGGATTTTGAAACGGTTATTATTACTTCTATGAACGAAGGGAAATTTCCGGCGGGTAAATCACAAAATTCTTTCATTCCTTATGATGTGAAACGGGAATTGGGATTGCCTACCTTTAAAGAGAAAGATGCCATCTACACCTATCACTTCTATCATTTGTTGCAACGTTCCAAAAACATTTATTTACTTTATAATACGGAAAGTGAAGGATTGGATGCAGGAGAAAAAAGTCGTTTTATTACCCAATTGGAGGTAGAGAAGCAACCGAAACACAATTTAAGCCACGAAATTTATAACGCAGTTTTACCAGACACCGCTTATTTACCAATGGTTATTCCGAAATCGGAGAAAGTAATGTTACGTTTGAAAGAAATAGCAGAAAAAGGATTTTCCCCTTCGGCATTGACGAGTTATATACGGAACCCGATTCAGTTTTATTTCCAAAAGATTTTACGAATCAGTGAAGTTGAAGAAGTTGAAGAAAATATTGCTTTAAATACTTTAGGAACGATTATCCATGAAACTTTGAGAGCTTTATACGACCCTTTCGTTGGCAAATTCATTTCAGAAACAGACATTCAAAATTGTATTAAGAAAATTGATTCTGAAGTTTTGATTCAGTTTAAAGTGGTTTACAAAGAAGGGGAAATCAAAAAAGGACGAAATTTATTGGCTTTTGAAGTAGCAAAGCGAAATGTTTTCAATTTCTTGAAAGTAGAATTAGAGAGTATTAAAAACGGAGATGACATAAAGATTCTGGAGCTTGAGAAAACGTTCGAAAGAATAGTGCAACATCCAAGTTTGCCTTTTCCTGTTTTGATCAAGGGAAATGTGGACAGGATTGAAGAACGCAACGGGACCATTAGGATCATTGATTACAAAACGGGAAAAGTAGAGAAATCCAGTGTTACTCTTAAGTCTTGGAAAGGATTGACGGAGGACATCAAAAATGACAAAATCATTCAGGTTCTGGCATATGCCTATATGTATGAGGAAAATGCAAAAGGAAAGCCTATTGAGGCGGGGATTATTTCTTTTAAAAACCTAAAATCAGGTTTCTTGCCTTTTGCTATTAAAGAAGAAAAGGAGAGTGTCTCTATTATTAATCAGGAGATACAGTCTAATTATCTCGAACAAATTGTTTTGTTATTGAATGAAATATTGGATGCCGAAATTGCTTTTGAGGAGAAAATTTTATAGTATTATTTTTTAAATTGCTTAAAAAAGTTAATTAGAATAGCTAGCAGCTCCTCTTGGTTTTCTATATGTGACATGTGACCGTCGGGCAACGAAATGAGTTCTACATTGGTTCCTTCTACTTGTTTGATGTTGTCCTCATAATTAAGAACACCGTCTTTTTTGCCAAGAATAATCAATTTTGGGTAATCGGTAAGATGTAACAAGTGCTCTTTGTTTTTTCTTATTTTCATACCTTCTTGTGCGGCAATGTAACCTTGTAAAGGTGTTTTTAAGGCTTCCAATTTCACTTGTTCTATTTCGGTACTTAGTCGCTCGCGATTATCAATGCTAAATAAATTGGCAATAGAAAGTTGAACCAAATTAGCGTACTCTTTGTGTGCGATTTTTATTGCTCTATTTCTGTTTATTTTGCGCTCATGATCATCTGAAAAAGTGGTCGAATTCAAAAGAACAAATCCTTTCGTTACTTCGGGATACAATTCGGCGAAAGCCAAAGCCACATAACCGCCCATTGAATGACCTACAAAAATTGCTTTTCGGATCTTTAATTCGTTTAAAACAGCATGAACTGCGTCGGCCATATCTTCCATAGTGTGGATGTAACCTAAGCATTCGGTTTCGCCATGCCCCAATAAATCGATGGTGATGACTCTGTTTTTTTTAGAAAAATCTGCTATGTAGTTGTTCCACATGGTTTTGTTTTCTAGAAAACCGTGTAGTAAGACTACTGCAGTTCCTTTTCCAGTATCAGAGTATGAAATTTGAGTGTTTTTGTAGAGAAGTGTTTCCAAAAGAACAGGGATTATGTTGATAGTTTACAACTGCAAAATTAATTTTTTAAATTCCTAAATGCTACATTTGAGGAAAGCATTTTGTAAAATATGAACAGACTTGTAATTATTGGAAACGGTTTTGATTTGGCTCATGGATTGCCAACTTCTTATAAAGATTTTATTGACGATTATTGGAAGAATATAAACAATACATGTTATGAGGATGATTTTATCAAATTAAACATTGATGAAATTGGGAGTTATGATGGGATAAATAGTTATTCTAACTTAGTAGACATATTGAATAATTATTTTATTAAATATGGTAATGTATGGAAAGTGAAAATGGAAGAAAATGAATTTTTTCTATATAAACCTTTAAGAACAACAATGTCAAAAACTTCCCTTTTGAAATTTAAAAATGATTTTTTTAGAATATTAAATCAACAAATGAATGTTAAAAATTGGGTTGATATTGAAAATATATACTATGAAATTTTAAAAAGCAAGACAAAGGAGGAGCCAGGTAAGTATTTGTATTATGGAAATGTTGGTAAATTAAATAAAGAGTTTAATCAAGTACAAAATCTTTTAGAAAAATATCTAGAGGAAAAAGTTTTAGCCAAATATCATTTTGAGCATTTTAGCGGAGAAAATCAGGATTGGTTAAAAATCCATGAAAAATTAAAACCAATATCATTATTAAGTAATGAAGAAAACATTTTAAAAGAATTTTCCAATCTAAGCGATAGAAATAAAATTGAAGTCAATTTTCTGGAAGAGAAGAATCGAGTAATTGTAAATAAATTATATTTTTTAAATTTTAATTATACTCCGACTATAGTTAAATATAGTGGTATCGTACAAAATGACAGAATAGAAACAAATGTTAATTTTATTCACGGTAAACTTTCAAACAAAGAAGACCCAATTAACTTCGGTTTTGGAGATGAGATGGATGATGATTATAGATTCATTGAAAATATTAATAATAATGAATATTTAAGAAACTTTAAGTCATTTCAATATCTTCAGAATTCAAATTATAATGATTTATTAAGCTATATTGATAGTGATAAATTTCAAGTGTATATTATGGGGCATTCTTGTGGGTTATCAGATAGGACTTTGTTAAATACCGTTTTTGAACATAACAATTGTAGATCAATAAAGGTTTTTTATCATCTAAAAAAGGATGGTACGGATAATTATACCGAAATCATTCAGAATATTTCTCGTCATTTTAATAAAAAAGCTTTAATGAGAGAAAAAATAGTAAACAAAACTCTTTGTCAACCATTGCCTCAAATTCAGCTTCCATTAAAATAAAACGGCTCCCATCACTGAAAGCCGTTTATATTTAAATTACATTTTAAAAACGATTATCACCATCCAATAGATTTCCAAGTCCACCTAGTAAACTTCCTTCGTCGCGGCTGTTGCCACCTGATCTTGGTGCCGATGCAATAATTCTGTCCGCTAATCTGCTGAAAGGTAATGATTGTATGTAAACGGTTCCTGGACCACGAAGGGTTGCGTAAAACAAGCCTTCACCTCCAAAAATAGAATTCTTGATTCCGCCTATAAATTCAATGTCATAATTGACATCTTTGGTAAAACCAATGATGCAACCGGTGTCCACTTTTAGAATTTCGCCGGAGGCTAATTCTTTTTTTGCCATTGTTCCTCCCGAATGAACAAAAGCCATTCCGTCTCCTTCTATTTTTTGCATGATGAAACCTTCGCCTCCAAATAGACCACGTCCGAGTTTTTGGGAGAATTCTATTCCAACCGAAACGCCTTTGGCGGCGCATAAAAAAGAACTTTTTTGGCAGATAAATTTGCCTTGAAATTGTGTTAAATCAATAGGAAGAATTTTTCCGGGATAGGGTGAAGCAAACGAAACCTTACTCTTAGTGTTGCCTTGGTTTAAAAATGCCGTCATGAATAAGCTTTCGCCTGTAAGAACTCTTTTTCCCGCATTCAAAAGTTTGCCAAACAAACCCGATCCTACTTGCTGTGCGGATCCGTCTCCAAATATGGTTTCCATCTGAATGTTGTTTTCCATCATCATAAAACTACCTGCTTCAGCAATTACGATTTCTTGCGGGTCTAATTCTATTTCGACATACTGCATTTCTTCTCCAAAAATCTGGTAATCTATTTCGTGTGCTTGCATGATTTCTGTGGTTTTATTTTTTTAGATAAGTCGGATGAGGATTTATAATGTTACAAACGAGGACGAAATATACTTTAGCGGTGTCATTTCGACCAGAGGGAGAAATCACATTTGTTGCTCTCGTTATGTGATTTCTCCTCCGTCGAAATGACAAAAGAACCTTGTCAGAATAATATTAGGACACGCCCGAATTTTATTGGCAACAAAAAAACGGCTTCCATTGCTGAAAGCCGTTTTGATATGTGATAATTAAAATTAAGAATTCATTAAACTCTCGATTTCTTCTGCTTCAATTGGGATGTTTTTCATTAAGTTGAAAGGTTCCCCAGTTTCTTGAACCACTAAATTGTCTTCCAAACGAATTCCGAAACCTTCGGCTGGGATGTAAATTCCGGGCTCAACGGTGAATACCATATTGGCTTTCATTGGCTCGTGTAATAATCCGTAATCGTGTGTGTCCAATCCCATGTGGTGTGAGGTTCCGTGCATGAAGTATTTTTTGTATGCTGGCCATTCCGGGTTTTCATTTTGAACATCGGCTTTGTCGATTAATCCTAAACCAAGTAACTCCGAAGTCATGATTTTGCCCACTTCAACATGGTATTGTTTCCAAAGCGTTCCTGGAGTTAGCATTTTGGTGGCTTCGTTTTTAACACGTAAAACAGCGTTGTAAACGTCTTTTTGTCTGTCAGTAAATTTTCCGGAAACTGGAATTACACGAGTCATATCACTAGAATAGTTGGCATATTCTGCTGCAACATCAAGCAAGATTAAATCACCCGCTTTACATTGTTGGTTGTTTTCGATGTAATGCAATACATTGGCATTATTTCCAGAAGCAATAATTGGCGTGTATGCAAAACCTTTGGATCTGTTGCGTACGAATTCATGAATCAATTCGGCTTCGATTTCGTATTCGGTTACGTTTGGTTTTACGAAGGAGAGCAATCTTCGGAAACCTTTTTCGGTAATGTTACAGGCATTCTGGATTAAATCTATTTCTTCGGTCTCTTTAATTGAACGGATACGTTGTAATATTGGGTTGCTTTTGGCAACTTGATGAGCAGGATATTTGGCTTTCCACCATTTGATGAAACGAGCTTCACGGGTTTCGGTTTCGATAGAAGCGCGGTAATGTTCGTTGGTGTTGATGTACATGATGTCTGAGTAGGTCATCATTTCGTTTAAGACTTTTTCGAAATCTTGTAACCAATACACGGTTTTAATTCCTGAAACTTCAAAAGCGCGTTCTTTGGTTAGTTTTTCGCCTTCCCAAATGGCAATATGCTCGCTAGTTTCTTTTAGGAATAATATTTCTTTTTGATTTTCGTAAGGTGCATCTGGAAAAAGTAATAAGATGCTTTCTTCTTGATCTACTCCCGATAAATAAAAAATATCGCGATGTTGTGCAAAAGGCAATGTGCTGTCTGCAGAAACCGGATAAATATCATTTGAATTGAAAACGGCAACACTATTTGGCTTCATTTGAGCCGTGAATTTTGCGCGATTTTTTATAAAAAGTGCGCGGTCTATTTGATGATATTTCATTGTAGAATGATTTTAGGTATTGAATCATCAAAAATACTAAGTTTAAAAAAGAAATTAGCTTTTGTGTTGTTTTTTTTGAGATTTTATTGACTGGTTTAAATAAAGATGATGGTTTGTACTAAAGTTCTTGTTTTCTGATAGTGTGAGGGATAGGAACTAGCTACCGAAGTAGCGTGGATAGCCCGACCGCATACTAAAAATGGGCGACTAAGCGGTCTGTGAAGTAGCCCATTTTTAGTATGGGGTCACAGCCAAATATTTCTTGTTTAACTGTTTTAGGAGTGGATTTTAATAAAAAAAGCACGAAGAAATAAGGGTTTCTTCGTGCTTTTAAGAAAGGTATTTAAAATTAAAATTGAGCTACTTCGGTAGAATCTTTCATGGCTGTTGTAGAAGATTTTCCTGTGGTAACGGTGTTTTGTACAGCATCAAAATAGGAGGTGCCAACGAAACTTTGGTGTTTTACGGCTTTGAAACCGTGTTGTTGCAATGCGAATTCTCTTTCTTGTAGTTCAGAATAACCTGCCATTCCTCTTTCTTTGTAGGCTTTAGACAATTCGAACATACTGGTGTTTAAGGCGTGGAATCCTGCCAAAGTGATGAATTGGAATTTGTAACCCATTGCGGCTAAGTCTTCACGGAACGTTTCCATTTCGGCAACAGATAATTTGGCCGCCCAGTTGAAAGAAGGAGAACAATTGTAGGCTAACATTTTGCCTGGAAATTCTTTGTGAATCGCATCTGCAAATTGTTTGGCATATTTTAGATCCGGATTACTGGTTTCCATCCAAATTAAATCGGCATAAGGTGCGTAGCTCAAACCGCGATCAATTCCTTGTTCGATGCCACAGTTTACATAGAAGAATCCTTCGGCGGTTTTCTCTCCTGTGATGAATTTGGTATCTCGAGGGTCGATATCACTGGTCAATAAATTAGCAGCATCGGCATCTGTACGTGCAACAACAAGTGTTGGCGTTCCCATTACATCGGCAGCCAAACGAGCAGCGATTAATTTATTGATGGCTTCTTGTGTAGGTACCAAAACTTTACCACCTAGATGCCCGCATTTTTTGGCAGAACTCAATTGGTCTTCAAAGTGAACTCCCGCTGCTCCTGATTCAATCATCGATTTCATCAACTCAAAAGCATTTAGATTTCCTCCAAAACCAGCTTCGGCATCGGCAACGATAGGTACTAAATAATCTTTTTTGTCGGCAGTTCCATTAACTACTTGTATTTGATCGGCACGTAAAAGTGCGTTATTGATTCTTTTTACTACCAACGGAACGCTGTTAGCAGGATATAAAGATTGGTCAGGGTACATTTCGCCCGCCACATTCGCATCGGCGGCTACTTGCCAACCACTTAGGTAAATGGCTTCAAGTCCTGCCTCTACTTCTTGAATGGCTTGGTTCCCGGTAAGTGCACCCAATCCAGCAACGAAATCTTGAGAATTAAGTCTGTTCCATAATTTATTGGCTCCAATTTTGGCAACGCTATGCTCAATTTGGTAAGATCCTTGAAGTTTTACCACTTCTTCGGCGGTATAAGGGCGTTCGATTCCTTTCCATCTTGGGTTTGTGATCCAGTCTGTAACTAATTCTTGAATTCTTGTTTCGGTGGTTTTCATGGTGTTTTAAGTTTAATAGATTTTGTTGGTTATTTTTTTGTTGGTTTTTTTATTCGAAAATTGACATTGAAATTGCCATTGCTATTGAAATTGTTATAGGTGTTTGTAACCGATTAGGGTTAAGAATTCTATAAAATTGTCGTTAACCACTAAAGTATCTAGCAATTGTTCTGCCAAATGATAATTTTGTTTTTCGTGGTTTTCGTCCCCCACTATTTTTTTAATTTTTTCAAATTCTTCCATGGCTAAGCGATGGTAGTAATCTTCGGTTAACGTTTTCTTAGTGTCTAAAATCACTTCGTTTTGAAGCCATTGCCACAATTGAGACCTTGAAATTTCGGCTGTAGCGGCGTCTTCCATCAAATGGTGTAATGCTGCTGCACCTTGTCCGTTAAGCCAAGAAGCGATGTAGAGAACAGAGATGCTAATGTTTTTCCGAACCCCTTCTTCGGTAATAGTCCCTTGTGGAACGGCCAGTAAATCTTCGGCTACAACATGAACATCTTGTCTTTTCACATGAATTTGATTGGCTGTTGGCATGTGTTTATCAAAAACCGATTTTGCCAAGGGAACCAAATCTGGATGTGCTACCCAAGTACCGTCATGTCCGTTTTGTACTTCTCTTTGTTTATCGGTTACTACTTTATCAAAAGCAATATTATTGGCTTCTTCATTATTCTTGATTGGAATTTGAGCTGCCATTCCGCCTATTGCATGAATATTTCGTTTGTGACATCTTTGAATTACCAATTGCGAATAAGCACTCATAAAAGGCGAAGTCATGGTTACTTGATCACGGTTTGGAACGATGTAGTTTTTGTTTTTTCTCAATTTTTTGATGTAAGAAAAAATGTAATCCCATCGACCACAGTTCAATCCTACGATATGATCTCTCAATTCGAAGATGATTTCGTCCAATTGAAAACTGGCTGTAATCGTTTCGATCAATACGGTTGCTTTGAAAGTCCCGTTTTGTTCTCCTAGATATTCTTGTGTAAATTCAAAAACCTCATTCCACCATCTTGCTTCAAGATAGTGCTCTAATTTTGGCAAATAAAAGTAAGGAGCGGTTCCGTTTTTGGATAATTGCTCATGATTGTGAAAAGCATATAATCCAAAATCTATTAAAGAACCTGATGTTTGTTGATCGTCAATAAGAATATTTTTCTCATTCAAATGCAAGCCACGAGGTCTTACTATTAGAACTGCTGTTTTTTCTTTAAGCTCGTATTTTTTGTTTTTTATAGTGTCCTCAAGCGTTATGGTTTTATTTACGGCGTCTTTAAGATTTTGTTGGCCTTCCATCAAATTGCTCCAAGTTGGGGAAGTGCTGTCTTCAAAATCGGCCATGAAGGTATTGGCACCAGAATTAAGTGCGTTTATGACCATTTTTCGATCCACCGGACCTGTGATTTCGACTCTTCTGTCTAATAAATCTTTAGGTGTTGTTGCAGCTCTCCAGTTACTTTCTCTAATGTTTCTGGTTTCAAGAGGAAAGCTAGGTAATGCGCCAGCATCAAATAAGACCTGTTGTTTTTTGCGGTCTTCTAATAACGAAAGTCTTCGGTTATTAAATTTTTGATGCAATTCAGTTAAGAATTCGATGGCTTCATCCGTCAATATTTCGGGATACTGCTGAGTCATTCCATTTGTTATTTGGAACTTTTTTTCGGTGGTTTCGGTTTGGTTCATCATGGTTAGTGCGTTTTTCTTTTACAATAGTACAAAAAGTTTTTTACAAAACAAGCGAACGTACGCTAAAAATGAAAATAATATTTTTTGCGGTTTTTATTTTTTTAGTTTATCTTTGATTTTATGAACGTAGAAAAGGAATATATCAAGCTAATTTTCGGGCTTAAACTCAAGCAGGCCCGAACAAATAAAGATTTGTCATTATTTGGCTTAGCCAAAATAACGGAGCTCTCTAAATCCTATTTGAACGAAATAGAAAAAGGAAAAAAATATCCCAAGACGGATAAAATCATTCTTTTGGCAGAGAAATTAGACGTCACTTATGATCATATGGTGTCTTTGAAACTCGATAATAATCTCGCGCCGATTGGAGAAATATTAAAATCTGGAATTTTGAAGGAGATTCCGCTGGATCTTTTTGGGATTCAAGAAGCTGATTTAATTGACATTATCGCCAATGCTCCTGCCAAAGTCAATGCCTTTATCAGTACGATTATTGAAATAGCACAACATTATAACTTAACTCGAGAAAGTTTCTTCTTGGCAGCTTTGCGATCCTATCAAGAAGCGCATAATAATTACTTTGAAGATCTTGAAGAAAAGGTGCTGTTGTTTTGTAAAGCGTTTCATATTGACGGGGATGCTACTATTTCTATCGATGAATTGTCGGCGATATTGATTGAAGAATATGGTTATACTATCAATGAAATTGTTTTCTCTGAGCAAGAAGAATTGGGCGATTTAAGGTCTATTTTTGTGCCAAAAAGCAAAACATTGTTGCTTTCCGTAGGCATTGATGATTCTCAAAAAGCATTTATTTTAGCCAAAGAGATTGCCTATAATTTTCTTGAAATCAAAGAAAGACTTTATACTTTCAGTTGGATTAAGTTTGATAATTTTGATCAAGTCCTTAATAATTTTTATGCTTCTTATTTTGCGGGAGCATTACTGATTCCGAGAGAACGATTGATTAATGAGTTGAACTTGTTTTTATCAAAGTCAGATCCAAAACCTCAAGAAATGATTCAGTTGATGAATAAGTTTACGGTTTCGCCGGAATCTTTTTATCAGCGGTTGACAAATATTTTACCGAAGGATTTTCAGATAAAGAACCTCTTTTTTCTACGTTTATCCCATGAAATAGGTACGGATACGTATCAAATAAAAAAAGAATTGCATATTACCAATCAGCAAGAGCCTCATGCCAATGAAATGAATGAGCATTATTGCAGGAGATGGGTTTCTATAAAGACGATTGTGGAGTCCATAAGACAAAAAAAGGAACACTTTTTTGATGCGCAGATTTCGCGTTATGAAAACAGCAATAATGAGTACCTTGTTTTTTCATCGGCCACGCCAGATCCTTTCAAGAAAAATTGTTTGAGAAGTATTTCTGTTGGAATTTTGATCACACCTTCTATTAAGAAAAAATTTAAGTTTATTGAAGGAGGTTCAGTAAAAAAACAAATAGTAGGAGTTACTTGTGAAACTTGTTCGGTACAAAATTGTTTAGAAAGAGCTTCGCCTCCGATTCATTTGAATCAAAAACTCAGAAATGAAAAAACCGATGCTACGGTTCAAAAATATATGGCTAAGTATAGCTGAGATTACTAAGAGTTAAATGATAAAATGATTGCTGATTTTTGATTAACGATTTTTGATTTCAGATGAGCGAGATCTGTAAAGCATACCGGTCTTTATTTACTAATGCAAAATCTCAAATCAAAAATCGTTAATCTGCAATCAAAAATTCTTTAACACTAATCAATCCATTTGTAATAACGGGCTCCGATTAAATTAGGGATTTCTGCTTCTATTCGATCCAGAATCCATTCATTTTTAGGTTCTACAATGCTTTGTTTTTGCTCCTTTTTATGCAATTTCTCATAAGTTTCAAAATCAATTTCAAAACTATTTTCTAAAGTTTCAAAAAGGGCAACATTAGCTAGAGTTGATTTCCACTCGGGTTGAATCGTACCTTCAAAAACCTTAGATTTAGAACCGCTTCCATAGGCTAAAAAACCAAATTTTTCAGAAGTAATTTCCTTTTTGGTGTCATAAAAATGAGCCAAAGTAGAAAGTAATCCCATAAAAATAGAACCCGTATATAAGTTTCCAATTAAAGAAGAAGCCAATTCTGCAGGTTGTAATTTTTCGATAACAAATGTTTTGTATTCTTCAGACTTACTGATTTCTTTTAATTTGTTCTGATATTCTGATGGGTTTTCTTCGCCAGAAAGAATTGCGCTTGAAGCATCCAAGGCGTAAATCTCGGATAACATTCTTCGCCCTTGAAAAGCATAAGGTAAATGCATCACGATACTTTTCCAGGAATGATAAATAGTCTCTTGAGTATTTTTTAATTTTTTGAATGAAAAATAAGCTGCTTTGGTTCGATCCATATAGCATTGGTTCGAATATTGACCATCAAAAACAGGTTGGTCTTTGTGGATTTCAATTTCGCTTTCTAAATTGTCAAACCAAGATTCGTTGTTTGTGTTTCCTGTGATTTCCTGTTTTGAAACTGTTCTATAAGGTTTGAAGAAATCAAAAACTCCTTTTGTGTTTACGCCCCAATGATTTTCGAAAGCAATAATTCTTGGATTTGCACTAATCAATATCGCTACTGCTCCAGCTCCCTGTGTGTATTCGCCAGTAGAATTTAGATCATATTTGGCGAAATCGGTGGTAGCAACAATCGCTTTTTTGGTGGGATTGAGTTGAATAAAATCGATACAGTTTTGTAATGCATCAACACCTCCAATACAGGCAAAAGTAAAATCTACAACGTCACATTCTGATAAAGAATCCTCACCAAATTTTTGTTCCATTAGAGTAATCAAGAACGAACTGATGGGTTTTGAGTTGTCGATAGCGCTTTCGGTTCCAACATAGATTCGGGCAATTTCGTCTAGCTTGATGTTGTTGTTCAGTATTAATTTGGTTAAGGCATTGGCCCCAAATACCACAGTGTCTTGGTGAATGTCCGGCAAAGTCATTTTGATTAACCCTAAACCTTTTTTCAGTTTTTCGGATTCAATATTTCTGGCTAAAGCCAAGGTTTTTATGGGTAAATGTATTTTGGCAACATCAAAAGCTATAGCGTCAATTCCGATTTTCATTTTCAATTTTTTAATTGGTAAAATTAAAACTCCGTCATTGAATGGCAATTTTTTTAGTACCACAAAATTCCTGTTTTTTGTGTTTTTGCTTATTTGTAAAGTAATTATTTATAAAATTGAATAATGAATAATTATCCCGTCTTTTGTTTTGATTTTTTTATGTAATTCATAAAGAGTCGTTTTTGTTTTATTTGAGTTTTTTTGAAGCAATCAACAGAGTTTTAATGTGTTAGCACTTCATTTTTGAAGATCTGCTAATTTTTCGTTTAAATACTTTAAAATGATTATAAATAAGACACCAAAGAGAGCTAAATCGTTGTGATTCTTTCCTAATTAACCTAATTTTGTTCGACTTTTAAAAAAACAAAACATTTATACTATTATGGCAAAATCTGCAATATTGAAGTCGTCTATAGCTAAAAAAGTAGCTATGGCGCTTTCAGGACTTTTTTTGATTATGTTTCTATCGCTACACTTTTTTATTAATTTCATATCGGTTTTTAGTGCCGATACGTTTAATGCGATGTCACATTTTATGGGTTACAATCCGTTAATCCAATTTGCAATGCAACCTATTTTAGTTGCAGGGGTTATTTTTCACTTCGTTATGGGATTCGTCTTGGAGTTGAAAAACAGAAACGCTAGACCTGTTGCTTATGCAAAGTACGATGGCGCATCAAATGCATCATGGGCATCTAGAAACATGATTATTTCAGGGTTGGTAGTGTTGGCTTTTTTAGGCTTGCATTTTTATGATTTCTGGGTTCATGAAATGGTTTACAAATACGTAGAAGCGAATGCAATTGATGAAACAAGATATTATCATGAATTGGTAGCTAAATTTGAAAGTCCAGTTCGTACAGGATTGTACAGTGTTGCTTTCGTATTATTGGCATTACACCTTTGGCATGGTTTCACATCCTCTTTGCAATCAGTAGGATTTGATAACAAAATCGGAAAGTCTTTGCATAAAATATGTTATGCATTTGCAATTATAGTTCCTTTTGGATTTATTTTTATTGCGCTATTTCATCACTTTAATAATTAATATCAATCTATAATGAAACTAGATTCTAAAATACCAGAAGGTCACATTTCACAAAAATGGACTGATTATAAAGATCACTTAAAGTTAGTTGCACCAAACAACCGACCAAAAATAGATATTATCGTTGTAGGAACAGGATTAGCGGGTGCCTCGGCAGCAGCGTCTTTTGCCGAAATGGGTTATAATGTAAAAGCTTTTTGTTACCAAGATTCTCCACGTCGTGCGCACTCAATTGCAGCACAAGGAGGTATCAACGCAGCAAAAAATTATCAAAATGACGGAGATAGTACTTTCCGTTTATTTTACGATACAATTAAAGGAGGGGATTACAGAGCACGTGAGGCAAACGTACACCGTTTAGCTGAAGTTTCTGGTAACATCATCGATCAATGTGTGGCTCAAGGAGTTCCTTTTGCTCGTGATTACGGTGGAATGTTGGATAACCGTTCTTTTGGTGGTACACAAGTACAACGTACTTTTTACGCTGCTGGACAAACTGGACAACAATTATTATTAGGAGCGTATTCTTCTTTATCAAGACAAATCGGTTTAGGAAAAATCGAGATGTACAACCGTCACGAAATGTTAGAATTGGTGAAGGTTGATGGAAAAGCTCGTGGTATCATCGCCCGTAACTTGATTACTGGAGAATTAGAAAGACACTCTGCTCATGCCGTAATTATTGCAACAGGAGGATACGGAAATGTTTATTTCCTATCTACTAATGCAATGGGATCAAATGTAACTGCTGGTTGGAAAATTCACAAACAAGGAGCTTTGTTCGCAAATCCTTGTTACGTACAAATTCACCCAACTTGTATCCCAGTTCACGGAACCAATCAATCTAAATTGACATTGATGTCTGAGTCGTTAAGAAACTCTGGACGTATTTGGGTTCCAAAGAAAAAAGAAGATTCAGAAGCTATTAGAGCAGGGAAATTAAAACCAGTTCAAATTGCTGAAGAAGACAGAGATTACTATTTAGAAAGAAAATATCCTGCATTTGGAAATTTAGTTCCTCGTGATGTTGCTTCAAGAGCAGGAAAAGAAGTTTGTGACGAAGGTCGCGGAATTGAGGCTAATGATACTAACGAAGGAGTTTATTTGGATTTCGCTACAGAGATTCAGTCCAAAGGAAGACAAACAGCTTACGCCAAAGGAAATCACAATCCTTCTCAAGAAGAAATTCTTTCATTAGGAAAAAAATGGTTGGAGGAAAAATATGGTAACTTGTTTACGATGTACCAAAAAATCACGGATGAGAATCCTTATGAAACTCCGATGAAAATTTATCCAGCGGTACACTATACCATGGGTGGTGTTTGGGTTGATTATAACTTACAGTCTACTATTCCGGGTTGTTTTGTTGCAGGAGAAGCTAACTTCTCTGACCACGGAGCGAACCGTTTAGGGGCTTCAGCTTTGATGCAAGGTTTGGCTGACGGATATTTTGTATTACCATACACTGTTTCTAATTATTTGGCAGACGATATTCGTACTGGAAAAATCTCTACAGATTTGCCAGAATTCGTAGCTGCTGAAAACAGTGTAAAAGAACAAATCAACAAATTCTTATCCAATAATGGAACAAAAACAGTGGATCATTTCCATAAACGTTTAGGTTTGATTATGTGGAATAAAGTAGGAATGGGCCGTAATGAAAAAGGTTTAACTGAAGCCATTACAGAAATTGCTGCTTTAAAAGAAGAATTCTACAAAGATGTTTATGTTCCGGGTAGTTCAGACGAATTGAATCCTGAATTAGAAAAAGCGCTTCGTGTTGCCGATTTCATCGAATTAGGACAATTGATGGCTATGGATGCTTTACAACGTAAAGAATCTTGTGGAGGTCACTTCCGTGAAGAGTATCAGGATTCTGAAGGGGAAACGCTTCGTGATGACGAAAACTTCTCATTCGTAGGAGCATGGGAAAACAAAGGATACGATGTTACAAAATCGGAACTTCACAAAGAGGAATTGAAATACGAGTTTATCAAAATCGCAGCTAGAAATTACAAATAATAGAATTATGAGCGCAGCAAAAAATATCAATATAACCCTAAAGATTTGGCGTCAGAAAAACTCCAAAGAAAAAGGGAAAATGGAATCATACAAACTAAATGACGTTTCTACAGCCAGTTCATTTCTGGAAATGTTAGACCAATTGAACGAACAATTAGTAAACGAAAGAAAAGAACCAATTGCGTTTGACCACGATTGTCGTGAGGGAATTTGCGGTATGTGTTCTTTGTATATCAATGGTCGTGCACACGGACCAGATACTGGAATCACTACTTGTCAATTGCACATGAGAATGTTCAATGACGGTGACACGATTGTGGTTGAGCCATGGAGAAGTGTTGCTTTCCCAGTAATTAAGGATTTGATTGTTGACAGAACCGCTTTTGATAGAATTCAACAAGCAGGAGGATTCGTTTCAGTGAATACTTCTGGAAACACTATCGATGCCAATACCATTCCAGTTCCTAAAGATGATGCTGACAAAGCATTTGAAGCAGCGGCTTGTATCGGTTGCGGTGCATGTGTGGCTACCTGTAAAAATGGTTCGGCTATGTTGTTTGTTGGAGCTAAAGTTTCACAATATGCATTGTTACCACAAGGAAAAGTGGAAGCTACAAACCGTGTATTAAACATGGTGCGCCAAATGGACGAAGAAGGTTTTGGTAACTGTACCAATACTGGAGCTTGTGAAGTAGAATGTCCAAAAGGAATTTCTTTAGAGAATATTGCTCGCATGAACAGAGAGTATTTATCAGCAAGTTTAAAATAAGACTTCAAATAGTTTATATCAAAAACGTCCCGATGCATCGGGACGTTTTTTGTTTGTGTAATACCTTAATGAATCTCTTTTTATCTTTGCGTATCTTTGTGAAATAGCAAAGAAGTCAAAATGAAAATCGCACTTATCCAATCGTCATTGTTCTGGGAAAACCCAGAAAAAAACAGAGAAAAACTAGGAAAAAAAATCAATGCAATTTCCGAGAGTGTTGATTTAATTGTGCTCCCCGAAATGTTTACTTCAGGATTTACCATGCAACCCAATGATGTTGCCGAAACCATGCATGGCGAAACCCTAACTTGGCTCAAGCATTTGGCGAAAGACAAGAACAGTGCTATTACGGGAAGTTTAATAATCACGGAGAATGGAAACTTCTACAACCGATTGGTTTTTGTTTTTCCTTCAGGAGAAGTTCGATTTTATGATAAAAGGCATTTGTTTACCCTTGCCGGAGAAGATAAAGTCTATACGGGTGGCAACAAGAAATTAATTGTCGAATATCAGGGCTGGAAAATTTGCCCGTTAATTTGTTATGATTTGCGGTTTCCTGTTTTTGCCAGAAATACCGAAGATTATGATGTGTTGATTTATGCGGCCAATTGGCCAAAAATAAGAATAAACGCTTGGGATACCTTATTGAAAGCACGTGCCATAGAAAATATGAGTTACACTATTGGTGTCAATAGAATTGGAGAAGACAATAACGGACATCAATACAATGGACACACCCAAGTGGTTAATTTCTTGGGAGATTACATTTTAGAACCGATAGAGAATAAAGGAGTTTTTATAGTTCAATTGAATAAAGCCGAATTGCTTCTTGCTAGAAAGAAGTTTAATTTTTTAAATGATCGAGATTCTTTTGTGTTAAAATGATCCTTTTGATTTTTCTTTCTCCTTTTCTTTTTTCTTTTTGGGTTCAGGAGTGTACGGAATACTCAAATCAAAAGACTGATTGACATCCCAATTGATTCGGACATCTACCCCTTTGGAAAAGTAAACAACTTCTTCTGCTTGTCTTTTTTCGAGATAACTTCCGGTATCCCATTCCTTATTTTTATTGTCGTCATAAATCGCCCGAAGTGTATATAAACTAGGCTCGAGAAGATTAAAATCAATTTCCGTTTTGGCTTCAGTATATTGGCTAGCGACAACTATATCTCCTTTTTCATTGGTCAATTCAATAATTACAGGAAAGCGGTTCACGTTTTTCAAACTCACTGTTAAATTTCCGTAATCAGCATTGTTTCTTGTGCTGGTAGAAAAAGTCAAAGTGTCATTCTTTTTTTCAAAAAAATCAGTAACGGCACCCGGTAGAAATTTCAAACTATATTTTTGAGATTCTTCTTTTTTGAAATCAATGAATAATTCTTGGGTGTAATCATCATAAGCTGTTGTGAAGGCCACGGCAACCGAATCCTTATCAATAAGTTTCATTTTCGAATTGTCAAAATGTACCAAAGGAGTATTCGATTCTAAAGTGAATCGCTCTCTAAAATTCAATATTCCACTCTGTACCGCTTTAAGGCTCAAAGTGTCGTTTTTTTGATTTTTGATTTTAAAACTAAAGTCTTTTTTGTATTTATCTTTCTCAATATGTAATGAAAGAGAATCCGTTTTCAAGGGTTTGAACCAAAGCTGTAAAGAATCTTTTTTGGCTACTTTGGTAATAACTATAGGTAAGATTTCGTTTTTGTTTTTTAAAATGATTTTTGGCGTTTCATTTTTTCTAATTTTCCCTTCATAACCAAGCAGAACCCTGTTTCCGGAGGCTTGAGTCGGTTTGAATGCTTTAAAAGGCAGTGTTTCTTTGAACAATTCCAATTCAAAAACGGTATCGCTTGGAATCTTTATGATTTGTTTGCTAAACCCAATTCGTTCTGATTTAGGATTAAATTTATTATTCCCATTATTGTCTTTCAAAGCAATCAAATGATAATTACCCGTTTTTAAATTCTCCAATCGAAACGTTTTCAAGCTATCCAAAGTATTGGTAATGTATCGAGGACTTTCTTTATAAATGGTAGAATCGTTAAATTTTTCATTCGCTTCATAAAGCATAATTGACACAAAAGATTCCACCTCTTTATTATAAGCATCTTTTACTCTTCCGCCCAATGCCAATGAGTCAATATAATCTCCCGTAGAAAACACATACTTGAATTGATTGAATGGATTCCCTTCGTTATTATCAGCAATACTTTGCCCAAAATTCAAACTATAGGTTGTATTGGGACTCAAAGTGTCATTTATAGTAATAGTCAATGTTTTTGTTGGAGTGGTCGGAATGATTAACGGTTCATTCTTCATCGGGGGAGAAATAATCAATTGCTTGTTTAGATTTTTTAGCTTGATATTTTCGTCAAAAACAAGTTTGATTTTATTGCCTTTAAAATTGACAGAATAATTCTCCGGAAAACTGGATTTTAATGTCGGTGCAATGGTGTCTTTCAAACCACCGGTAATGGAACCTCTTTTGGCGCAACTCACACAAAGAATCAACAGTAAAAGAGGAATATATTTAAAATTGTTTTTCAACATAATGAACTAAAATTTGATTCTACAAAATAACAATTATATTTACTGTAATCGAAATGTTTTGCCAATTATTAGGAGCTATTTCCTGCTGTACACTGTATCTTTATATGAGGTGAAGAAAAATCACCCCATAAAAAGGATGCCGTTTCCATCAGGGCTAGGGCTTTACGGGAACAAGAAATTTATTTTTACAACCAAAAAGCAGTTAAAACAATAAGGCTCTTCTTAATGCAGACTAAAATTATTTATGACTGTAATTCTCATTATTTGTGATTTTTAAAGCATAAGTGTTTAGCCCACAGATTGTACGGATTAAACAGATCAGCACGGATTCTTGACTTATGAATTGAATATCCATTTCATATCTGCGTAAAATCCGCCTAATCCGTATAATCTGTGGCCCTTTTTAATTTTTAGAATATTTTAGGACAGTTCCATAAAATAAAATCTTTGCGAACACTTCGGGAATCTTTGCGTAATAACTAAACAAAAACGTTTGCCCCACATTTACTGACCATTTCTCAAGCTAATTCATTAAATTTGCATTCAAAATAGATCTTCGATGAGCAATATTAGAATTACCAAACAATTTAGTTTCGAAACCGGTCACGCCTTATACGGGTATGATGGGAAATGTAAAAATGTGCATGGTCATAGTTATAAATTATCGGTTACCGTTATCGGAACACCGATTACCGATCGTAACAATGTAAAATTTGGTATGGTCATCGATTTTTCGGATCTAAAAAAGATTGTAAAAGAAGAGATTGTCGATCAATTTGATCACGCTACCGTTTTTAATGAAACAACTCCACATATTGAGTTGGCAAACGAATTAAAAAACCGCGGGCATCATGTAATTTTGGTAGATTATCAGCCTACCAGCGAAAATATGGTAGTCGATTTTTCTCAAAGAATCATCCGTAGATTGCCTCAAAACATTCAGCTTTTTTCTTTAAAACTTCAAGAAACAGAGTCTTCCTTTGCAGAATGGTTCGCAAGCGACAATCAATAATCTATCCTTAGTTCATGCAATTACCAAATAACAAAAAAATCTATTTCGCTTCCGATCAGCATTTTGGTGCGCCAACTCCAGAACTTAGTTTTCCAAGAGAACAAAAGTTTGTGGCTTGGCTTGATGAAGTAAAAGGCGATGCCGAAGCTATATTTCTTTTGGGTGATTTATTTGATTTTTGGTTCGAATATAAAACAGTAGTTCCCAAAGGGTTTGTTCGTATTCTTGGCAAGCTAGCCGAAATTCGTGACAGTGGTATTCCTATTTATTTCTTTGTGGGCAACCATGATTTATGGATGTCCGATTATTTTGAAACTGAACTGAATATTCCTGTTTATCACGATAACAAAGAATTTACTTTTGGCGATAAAACCTTTTTAATTGGTCATGGTGATGGGAAAGGACCCGGCGATATGGGGTACAAGCGCATGAAAAAAGTCTTCACGAATCCGTTTTCTAAGTGGCTTTTTAGATGGCTTCATCCAGATATTGGAGTCAAATTGGCACAATACCTTTCGGTTAAAAATAAATTGATTTCGGGAGCCGAAGATGTGAAATTCTTAGGTGAAGAAAACGAATGGCTCATACTTTATGCCAAACGAAAACTGGAATCCAAACATTATAATTATTTTGTATTTGGTCACCGTCATTTACCGATGATAAAATCGGTTGGTGAAAATTCAGAATATGTCAATCTAGGCGATTGGATCAGTTATTTTACCTACGGAGTTTTTGATGGAGAAACATTCGAGGTTAAAAAATTTGAATAAGCACTTTTGATTTAATTATAACTCACTTCTTAGCATCTCATAAATAAAATGGCAATAGGGGAAAACAAATTAGACAATCCCGTTTGGTATTCAATTTCCGAAACACATAAAGATTTTGGAATTGATTATGGTACTATAAAATTTTACCATCCCGATTATTGTCCTTTCGGAGGCTTTATTGCGCTTGACAATATAGAACACTCCATTTCTGAATATGCTAAACTAACAGGCAGTTTTTTTATTATTGGACAAAAACCAACTGTTCCCGATCACCTAAAATTAAACAATGAATTAATCTGTTTGCAAATGATTATTCATGGCAAAATAGAATTAGATATCGAAGATCAAATCGTGAAATTAGGAGAGGAACATTTAGACGATTTATTAGGCTTGGTTAAAATTGTGTATCCAGATTATTTTAAAAAGAAGACCGCTTCATTGGGAAATTATTATGGAATCTACAAAAACAATCAACTCGTTGCAGTAACAGGGGAACGAATGCAAATGGATGAATTCACAGAAGTAAGTGCGGTAATTACGCATCCGGAGCATACAGGTAAAGGGTATGCAAAACAATTAGTCA
The DNA here is from genome assembly GCF_003097655.1 of Flavobacterium laiguense. Taxonomy (GTDB): domain Bacteria; phylum Bacteroidota; class Bacteroidia; order Flavobacteriales; family Flavobacteriaceae; genus Flavobacterium; species Flavobacterium laiguense. The sequence goes on along the minus strand of NZ_QCZH01000001.1, from coordinate 157,591 downwards.
CTCATGTTGTCAACGCTATTTTCGAACAAAATAAAACCCCATTCTTACACGTTGCCGAATCCAATATTGGGGCAATAAAGCTGTATGAGAAATTAGGCTTTCAAACCAGAACAAAAATAAGTGTTTGGAATATCGTTCCCAATCTTTAGGGTATAAATTACTCCATTTGCCCTATTTTGGGTTAAAAAACAAACTCTTAAACATTTTACAACGAAGACTTTAGGTTGTAAATAAATATGCGTATTTTTATAGGAGTTATTGTAGTCTTGTTAAATAATAGACTGTTACTTTATCTAAGTTTCAACCCGACAAAAGTTTCATAAAACAAATTATATATAAGTGCAATAATTCATCAGTAGACAAAAGCTAATGAAAGAGAATTTATTATATTATCATGTTTCAAACCATCTAAAATCTATCGAAAAGCATCTTGCTGCCTACTCGAAGAATGGTAAACCCAAACACCTTCATCTTTTGAGATTAGATATAAAGGTAGCAAAAGCATTGTTTTCCTTTGCAGAAGACTTATATAATGAGCCCTACAGCGTGATTGAACTAAAATCTGTATTTCAAAAATCGGGGGAAATAAGGGAGATCCAAATAATTGGTTCTTCCAAACATCTTCCGGAAAAACTTATTCGTGAATTAAAAAAGAAAGAAAATTTCTTAACGAAACAGCTTCAAAGGGATGTTCCTAATTATATAAAATTCATAGAGAGTTTTCGTAAAGGAGTCACTTTGCCCTCTGCTTTCCCTGATACAGAAATAATCAAAGCCTATTTTGAGAATGAGTTGATGAAAGCGAATCAAGATTTTCTGAATCAAGACAGGGAAGGGTTGCATCAATTTAGAAAGAACATAAAAAAATTAATGTTCGTATACAATGCTTTACCTAAAAAAATGAGAAAAAAAATCGACTTGAATGAGCAGCATATTAATAAGCTACAAGAGGAAGTGGGGAATTGGCATGATACCTACTCCTCTATTGAGTTTCTTTCCTATCGCTATTTTAAACAAAAACCAGTTGAGTATATTTCAAAGTTGAAACAAAAAGAAATAAAACAATTTAATGCATTATTTGCAAATGATAAACCGTTCAAATGATAAACCCCTTAGTATTCAAGAAATAAATGGTAAGGGGATTGTTCTTTTTTATTGAAAACAAACAATTTATAACTCTATGTCACTATTGTTTTTCATGCTCTTCCAAGTCTTTTGTTAGGTCTAATTTTCTAAATTCGGGAGATATAAAGCCAGTGAAAAGTACAATGATAAGTGTCATGCTACCGCCAAAAACCACTGCGGTAACGGTACCCATTAGTTTTGCGGTTAATCCGCTTTCAAAAGCACCCAACTCATTTGAGGATCCCACAAATATAGAATTTACAGAAGCTACGCGACCTCGCATGTGATCGGGAGTTTTAAGTTGTAAAATTGTGGAACGAATAACCATGGATATTCCATCGACTACACCACTAAAAAACAAAGCCAAAAGCGAGATCCAGAATGAGGTAGAAAGTCCAAATATGATAATACATACTCCAAACAAGAAGATAGCTGTCAATAGTTTCATTCCTGCATTTTTATTAACAGGAACGTAGGCTGTAAAAAACATGGTCAAAATAGCGCCAACTGCTGGTGCAGCTCTTAAAAATCCAAATCCTTGAGGCCCTACTTTTAAAATATCCAAGGCAAAAATAGGTAACAGCGCTACCGCTCCCCCAAATAAAACCGCTGTCATGTCAAGGGTTAAAGCGTTTAAGATGGACTTATTGTTGTATACAAATTTGACACCTTCTTTCAAACTTTGCATAACCGGTTCGCCTATTTTTGGATTTAAAATTGGTTTTTTTTCAATTTGAGTTAACAGAAGTAAAGCAAAAAGCGAGCACACCATAACCAAGTTCATGGACCAATGCACTCCAATTAAATGAATGGAGAAACCTGCTACGGCAGGACCTACAACAGAGCCCACTTGCCAAACAGAACTGCTCCAAGTCGCAGCATTTGAATATGCTTTTTTAGGAACTATTAATGCCAAAAGAGAGAAAACAGTTGGTCCTAAAAACGAACGAACAATTCCCCCAAAAAATACTAAACCATAAATTGAATATAGAATAGTAGTTGTAGGTAGACCACTGTTTACTTCTGGCCAAGTGATTAAAAACAATCCTAAACTAATTATTGAAAAGCCTAAAATGCATTTGGATAAAAGGCTCTTTTTTTCATTTTGATCGACAATATGTCCTGCAAATAATGACATTGCGACGGCTGGAATGATTTCCATTAAACCTATAATTCCTAATGACAAGGCACTTTTTGTTATTCTATAGACTTCCCATTCGATGATGATAAATTGCATGGACCAAGCAAAAACCATGGCAAAACGAATAAGTAAAAAGGTATTGAATTCTTTAAATCTTAGGGCTGCGTAGGGATCGTTTTTCTTCATAATAACTGCTATTATTTAATGTCTTTTAATCGTAATTGAATGCTCACTTTGTCATTCCATTCATTCTCATCGATGCAATATACGGCATCGAATTCTTTTTGATTACCGGTTAATTCTTTTTTATTTCCTAGTCCAAAGCCAATAGCCGTAAGGCCTTCTGAGTTATTTTGCTTTACAAATAGTTTTAAATGCTCATCCTCAGCACCTAGTGTTTTGGCATAACCGGTGTCTTTTATTTTTTTGGTAAAAAAAACTGGGGTCATATTTAATGGTCCAAAAGGTTCAAATTGTTTTAGAATCCGAATTAATTTTGGCGAAATATCGTCAAAATTAATTTCGGCATCAATTGTGATTTCTGGAGTTAATTGATCGGGTTGGATGGTTTCTTGGACTATTTTTTCAAAAGCATTTTTGAAATTTATATAGTTCTCTGCTGTCAAAGTCATTCCGGCTGCATACATGTGTCCGCCAAATTGTTCCAAATGGTCGGAACAGGCTTCGAGAGCATTGTACACATCAAATCCTTTTACCGATCGTGCCGAAGCAGCATATTTATCACCACTTTTTGTAAAAACCAAAGTGGGGCGATAATAAGTTTCAATTAATCTTGAAGCTACAATACCAATTACTCCTTTGTGCCAATCTTCTTGAAAAACCACCGAGGTGAAGTTTTTTTCTTCTTGATTTTCTGTTATTTGTAAGAGTGCTTCTTTGGTTATTTGTTTGTCTAAGTCTTTTCGATCGGAGTTGTATTGCTCTATTTCAGAAGCAAACTGTTGGGCTTGTTCAAAATCAAATTCGGTTAGTAATTCTACTGCATGATTACCGTGTTTGATGCGACCTGCAGCATTGATTCTAGGGGCAATTATAAATACAACATCAGTAATGTCAAGTGTTTTCTTTTTTACTTGATGGACTAATGCCTTAATTCCGGGTCTTGGTTCTTCATTAATAACTTGTAATCCAAAATAAGCCAATACTCGGTTTTCGCCCGTCATGGGAACGATGTCGGCAGCAATTGCAGTAGCTACCAAATCGAGATACAAAACTAGATCGTCTATGGTTTGGTTTCTATTGGTTCCTAATGCTTGAATGAGTTTGAAACCTACACCACAACCACACAATTCATCATAAGGATATTCACAATCTTCTCGCTTTGGATCCAAAACTGCAATGGCTTCGGGTAAAAATGCTCCTGGTCTGTGGTGGTCACAAATGATGAAATCAATGTTTCGCTCTTTTGCGTAAGCGACATGATCTATCGATTTAATCCCGCAATCTAAGGCTATGATGAGTGAAAAGCCGTTATCATCGGCAAAGTCAATTCCTTTGTAGGAAACGCCGTAACCTTCGGCGTAGCGATCTGGAATATAAGTGGCAACGTTGGGATAATAGGTTCTTAAATAGGAAGAAACAAGAGATACTGCGGTGGTTCCATCGACATCATAATCGCCAAATACGAGGATGTTTTCCTGATTTGCAATGGCTTTTTCGATACGCTCGACTGCTTTGTCCATGTCCTTCATCAAATAAGGATCGTGTAAATCATCTAAACTTGGTCGGAAAAAATGTTTGGCATCTTCAAATGTCTCAATGCCTCTTTGTATTAATAAAGTAGCTATGAATTCTTCTACATTCAAAACTTGGGCTAAGTGCTTTATTTTTTCTTCAGCGGGTTTTGGCTTAAGGGTCCAACGCATTTTTATGGAGGTTTGATAAATTGGATGTAAAAAAGAGTGTCGCATTCCAGCGATGACCTTTGGGATACGAATTTAATTTTTTTAAATGAAAACAGTATGCTAATTGGTTTTTAATTTAGGGATAAAAATAATTTAAGCATTAAAAAAAGACGTACATTTGTAACATATATGTTTCAATATATCATAAATAAACACATAATGGAACAAAGAAGCTACTATAAAAACTGGTATGCATTGACCGATAATGCTATTGTAGGAACCCTCTGCAAAAGCATTAAACAAATGCGTTTGAATAAGAATATTTCGCAAGAAGAACTTTCCGAAAAATCGGGGGTCAATAGAATCACGATTAGCAGGATGGAAACCGGAAAGGCAATCAATTTGATGACATTGATACAATTGCTTCGTGCTTTAGAAAAATTAGAGTTGCTAAATTACCTGAACGAAGAACCGGAAATCAGTCCGATGATGGTTATGGAAGCTCAAAAAAAACTCCGTAAAAAAGCTTCGCCGACCCCTAGAAATTCAGATCCTAAAGAATAGTAGCTATGATTGCAGTTGCCGATGTAAAAATTTGGAACCATAAAGTAGGAGTTGTTCTTTGGGATCAACAAAGAAATTATGGTGTCTTTGAATATGACAAACAGTTTTTTAAATTGGGGCTTGATCTTTCTCCTATAATGATGCCTGTTGCCGATGCCCAAAGAGGCAGGAAGATTTTTTCGTTTCCCTTATTAAATCCAGATACTTTTAAAGGGTTGCCAGGTTTATTGTCAGACAGTTTGCCTGATAAATTCGGTAATCAAATCATTGACGCTTGGTTGGCGCAACAAGGTAAAAGTAGTAGTGATTTTAATCCTGTTGATCGTCTGTGTTATATTGGTAAACGCGGAATGGGTGCTTTAGAGTTTGAACCCGCCAATAATGGTACTATCGAAAAATCGAATCCTATCGAAATTCAAGAATTGGTAAAATTTGCCAAAGAAGTTTTAAATGCTCGTAGTGATTTTCATTCCGATTTGGATTCCGAAAAAGGATTTTCGGATATATTGCAAGTGGGAAGTTCGGCGGGAGGAGCAAGGGCGAAAGCGATTATTGCCTATAATACAACTACGGGAGATGTGCGTTCGGGACAGGTTGATGGATTGGAAGGTTTTGATTATTGGTTGATTAAATTTGATGGAGTTACCAATCATCAGTTGGGGGATCCCAAAGGCTACGGGAATATAGAATATGCGTATTACCTGATGGCTATTGATGCTGGAATCACAATGTCTGAGAGTAAATTGATGTCCGAAAATAATCGTTCGCACTTTATGACCAAGCGTTTTGATAGGCAAAACAATCAAAAAACACACATGCAAACGTTGTGTGGGATAGCGCATTTTGATTACAATATGCCTCGTGCGTATTCGTATGAGCAGGCTTTTCAAATTATGCGTCAAATGAAATTGCCTTATTCGGATATGGAAGAATTGTACAGACGAATGGTTTTTAATGTGATGTCCAGAAATCAAGACGATCATACCAAAAACATTTCATTTTTAATGTTTCCCAATGGAGAATGGCGACTTTCGCCTGCGTATGATGTTACATATGCTTACAATCCAGATAATTTTTGGTTGAAAGCACATCAAATGAGTGTCAATGGAAAAAGAGAAAATATTATGCTGGAAGATCTTTTGGCTGTAGCCAAAAATATCAACCTTAAGAAACCAAAACCAATTATTGAATTGTGTAATGAAGTGCTTTCCAATTGGCGTAATTATGCTGCCAAAGCGGGCATTGAAAATACTCAAATAGAACAAATTGGTAAGCAAATTATTTTATATAAAATGTAGCTTTTTTGATTCGTTATAGCTATTAAAAGAGATAACGAATCAAAAAAGTTGCAATATTGAGAAATTATTTAAGCTCTAATGCTTCTCCTTCAAATTGAATTCCATCCCAAGCTGTTTTCATAAAGTTGCGAATGTTTTTATGATTGGTTCCGTTGGGATCTCCCAAAACTTCTTCAAAATAATAAGCTCCAAAACAAGCTAAAGTTTCGGCAACGGATAATTTTTGCAATAGCGCAAAAGCGAATAATTTGCAAGAACCTGAGTTTTCTCCAGCGGCATTATGTTGTTCTCCGTTTTGAAAGGCTGTTGGTGTAAAAGTGTAGTTCTCTTCTATTGTTGCGATTGTTTCTGCAAACGGTATCGCTGTTGGGGTTTCTTTTAGTTTTTCTAAAAAGGTATTGATAGTCATATTTTTGGGTTTATTCGTCTTTTTGAAATTTACTTTTCTTGGCTTCTTTTACAATTGGTTTTCCTGCAACGACCACCACAATTTCGCCACGAGGGGCTACTTTTTCAAAATGGGTTAGGACTTCACGAGTAGTACCTCGCACATTTTCTTCGTGTAGTTTTGATAATTCTCTACAAACACAAATGGTACGGTCTTCGCCAAAATAGGTAATAAATTCGGCTAAAGTTTTAACTAGTTTATGTGGGGAGACATACAAAATCATGGTGCGAGTTTCCTCGGCAAGTTCCAGATATCGGGTTTGTCTTCCTTTTTTTTCGGGCAAGAAACCTTCAAAAATAAATTTGTCATTGGGTAATCCGCTATTGACTAAAGCAGGGACAAAAGCCGTCGCTCCGGGTAAACATTCTACGGTTATTCCGTTTTCGATACAGGCTCGGGTCAACAAAAAACCAGGATCCGAAATAGCAGGCGTTCCGGCATCCGATATTAAGGCGATTGTTTCTCCGGCTTTCAATCTGGAGATTAAATTCTCGATTGTTTTGTGCTCGTTATGCATGTGGTGACTGTACATGTGTGTGCCAATCTCGAAATGTTTGAGCAGTTTCCCGCTTGTTCTAGTGTCTTCGGCTAGAATTAAATCTGCTTCCTTGAGAATTCGAATGGCGCGAAAAGTCATGTCTTCGAGGTTGCCAATAGGAGTAGGGACTATATATAATTTTGACATTTTTGCTGCTTAAAGAGTGTGTTTGATGGAATATAAAATTGGAATACAAAAGGATAGTAATCCTTAAAACGATAAGAATTTCTTTTCTATAATTTCCATAAAGCGATGTTCAAATTCTTCTTTTCCTTCCCAATTATTGTAATCAGGTTTTACCATTTCATCAATAAAAGTTTTGGTTTCCAGAAAAGTGTCAAAAGTGATTAACTGGCTTAGCACACGATTGTAATCTTCGCTGTCTCCGTCAAAAAGATGTTTTACAAAAGCGATTCGATCGTTTAACCCGATTGTGATTCCTTTTGCTAATTTATCATTTAACGGAATTGATTTCGGTTCTTCTTTTTCCAGAACAGTATTATTTGTGTCTGATATTGGTTCTGGCTGAAAATTAAATGCCGATGGAGTTTCATTCGCCACCTTATTTTCGGAGGTTTGTTCCAGTTGGGATCTTTTTACAAAGTTGGGTTCTGTATAATGACCTCCCAAAAGATCTTCGAACGAAATTTGTACCGCTTCTGTTTTCTTTGGAGTTTCTGTTTTTACTTCTTCCGTTTTTTCTGCAATAGAGTTGATTTCAGTTTCTTCTATGTTAGGAGTTATCTCTTCAATTATTTTTTCTTCGTTTGTAACGGGTTCGACTTCATCTAATTCTAAGAGAGGTTGAGATTGAATCGTATTTGATTCTAAGGATTCATCCTCAGTTATTACATCCTCTTCTTCGGATTCAATTTCATCGATTTCCTCATCGATTATTGTTTGGTCTTCAATAATTTTGTCCGCTAATGTTTCTTTCGCAAAGATTTCTTTCGTTACAATTTCATCTGCAACAATTTTGTCATTTTCGAAATTTCTTTGGAATTCAGGTATCGTGTCATTTTCGAAAACTTCTTCAATTTTCTCAAATACTTCAGCTTGCCCAATAGTGGGTTTAGTCTCTCCAAAATGATCTTCAACAAATCGTAAAACGGCTAGTTTTTCATATAACTTCTGCGTTTCTAAATACAATTGGTTGATGTCTGATTTATTTTTTAGCTGTAATATTCTATGTGCAATGCTGATTAAATCGGCTTCCAATTTTTTTTTCATGACTTTTGAAATTATAATGAATAGGACTTTTATTAAATTTTAGTAATTTGTATTTGGTTTATGGGGGACTCTTTTCTGACTGTATTTTATTTTGAAATAAATCCTCCCAAATGTTCGTTTTGATAAAAATTATCTACTTTTGAAACGAGGTAAAAACAGATAATTACCCAACCGATTTATTACCGTTACAAAGTAATAAAAACTATTCATTTTTTAAGGTAGAAAAAGACAAAATGTTTCTCGAAAATACAGTAAATCATAAAGAACAATTTGGATGGATTGAGGTCATTTGCGGATCCATGTTTTCGGGTAAAACCGAAGAGCTCATCCGTAGATTAAAACGAGCTCAATTTGCCAAGCAAAAAGTAGAAATATTCAAACCCGCCATAGATACCCGCTATCATGACGAAATGGTTGTTTCGCATGACAGTAATGAAATTCGATCGACACCCGTTCCCGCTGCGGCCAATATCTCTATTTTGGCACAAGGTTGTGATGTGGTAGGGATTGACGAAGCTCAGTTTTTTGATGATGAAATCGTGACGGTTTGTAATGATCTTGCCAATCAGGGAATTCGAGTAATTGTAGCAGGTTTGGATATGGATTTTAAAGGAAATCCTTTTGGCCCGATGCCAGCACTTATGGCTACCGCAGAGTATGTTACCAAAGTGCATGCCGTGTGTACTCGAACAGGGAATCTTGCCCATTTTAGTTTTAGAAAAGCCGATAATGACAAACTGGTAATGCTGGGGGAAACCGAGGAGTACGAGCCTTTGAGCCGTGCGGCCTATTATCATGCGATGAAGAAAAATCAAGAAAAAGACGGGAATAGCACTCCCAATAACAAAAACAAAGAATAAAAAAGGTGAATTTACCCCTGCATAAAATCACTTCCATCCTGAATGCCGAATATTTCGGTAACACAAGCGATGCCATAATTGAAAATATTTCTATCGACAGCCGCTCATTGCAAAACGGACCGCAAACCCTTTTTTTTGCATTGGTTGGGCGTAATAATGATGCTCATTTATATATAAAAGACTTAATTGCAAAAGGCGTTCACAGTTTTGTGGTTACCTATATTCCGGAAGGCCTTGAAGGGAAAGCTAATTTTTTAATTGTTGAAAACACCCTTAATGCTTTACAACAAATCGCTGCTTATTACCGAAAACTTTTTGCTTTTCCCGTAATTGGTTTAACAGGGAGCAACGGTAAAACAATTGTCAAGGAATGGCTCAATTTCCTTTTGAGTCCAGATTATAACATTATCAGGAGTCCCAAAAGTTATAATTCTCAAGTTGGTGTTCCGTTATCGGTGCTCGGGATCAATGAGCATCATAATCTTGGTGTTTTTGAAGCTGGGATTTCTACCATTGCAGAAATGGAGAAACTCGAAAAGATCATCCAGCCAACAATTGGAATCTTGACGAATATAGGTTCTGCACACGATGAGGGTTTTGCCAATTTGGAAGAAAAAATTAAAGAGAAAATGCTGCTTTTCAACTATGCGGAAGTAGTGATTTATCAAAAAAATAATGACGTAGAGCAATTTATTAGTTCCAAAACTAAAACCATTTCTTGGTCTTTTACAGATACAACAGCAACAGTTTTTGTGTCTAAAAAAGAGCATACGCACGAGCAAACTCTTATTCAATATACTTATGAAGGGAATATTTCGACCTTGAAAATTCCTTTTGTAGATGATGCTTCTGTCGAAAATGTGATTTCGTGCCTTTTGGTTTTGCTGTATTTGGAATACGATGCCAAAACCATTCAAAGCAGAATTGAATTATTGTATCCGATAGAAATGCGTTTGAAAGTGAAAAAGGGAATCAATAATTGCAGTTTGATTGATGACAGTTACAGTTCCGATTTTCAATCTTTAAAAATAGCATTGGATTTTCTCGAAAGTCAAAAACAGCATCAGAAAAAAACTGTTGTGCTTTCTGATATTTTTCAAAGCGGATTGTCTAATGAAGTGTTGTATTCTAAAGTGTCGGAGCTAATTGTTTCGAATAAAATTTGCCGTTTTATCGGAATAGGCGAAACGATTTCAACTTTGAAAACAAAGCTTCCTAATGCTGTTTTTTTTAAAGACACCAATGAGTTTTTATTGTATTTGGACCAATTGAATTTTGAAAATGAAACCATTCTGATCAAAGGGGCGAGGTCTTTTCAATTTGAAGAAATCGTGGCAGCTTTGGCTGAGAAAACACACGAAACGGTTCTTGAAATCAATCTGAATGCAATTAGCCATAATTTTAATTTCTTTAAATCTAAACTGAAAGTCAACACCAAAATGATGGCGATGGTAAAAGCGTTTGGTTATGGAAGCGGTGGATTTGAAATTGCAAAATTATTAGAGCATCACAAGGTAGATTATTTGGGAGTGGCTTTCGCCGATGAAGGAATATCTTTAAAAATGGCGGGTATAAAATTACCAATTATGGTTTTGAATCCTGAAAACACAAGTTTCCCTGCAATAATTCAGCACCAATTGGAACCTGAAATTTATAGTTTAAAAGGATTGAATGCCTTCTTGAAAATCGCCGAGCATAAAAAATTAAAAGATTTCCCCATACATATAAAGTTAGATACAGGAATGCATCGTTTGGGTTTTGAAGCCAATACAATCGATGATTTGATTGCTACTTTGAAAGGAAATCAAACAGTTAAAGTGAAAAGCATTTTGTCTCATTTGGCGACAAGCGATGATTTACAGCACAAAAATTTTGTGCAATATCAAATTAATTTATTCGAGAAATTATCTTCGAAATTAATGAACGAATTGCAAATTACTCCTATTCTCCATATTTTGAATACTTCCGGAATCAGTAATTTTCCGCAAGCGCAATACGATATGGTTCGTTTAGGGATTGGTCTTTATGGTGTTTCTAATGATTCGGAAGAGCAAAGGCATCTTGAAAATGTAGGAACCTTAAAATCCATTATTTCCCAAATTAGAACCATTCAATCGGGTGAAAGTGTAGGCTACGGCAGACGATTTATGGCGAACAGAGAATCCCGAATTGCGACAATTCCGATTGGTTATGCCGATGGGATCGCCAGAAGTTGGGGGAACGGTATTGGATTTGTAACGATTAAGAATAAAAAAGCCCCCATTCTTGGGAGCGTATGCATGGATATGCTTATGGTTGATGTGACCGAGATAGCGTGTAAAGAAGGAGATGCTGTAGTGATTTTTGGCGAAAGCCCAACAGTCAATTATATTGCCGAAAAATTACATACCATTCCTTATGAAATCTTGACGAGTATTTCGCAACGGGTAAAAAGGGTTTTTTACAGGGAATAATATTATTTTATTTTCCAAAAAATAAGTATATTCGTTATGTTATAAGTCTAATCAAAACCAATACGTTATGGGATTTCTAAATGATTTTAAGGCCTTTTTGATGAAAGGTGAGATAGTGAATTTGGCAACAGCCGTAATAGTTGGAGGTGCTTTTGGGAAAATAGTAACCTCATTTACCAATGATGTTTTGATGCCGCCTATAGGATTGTTATTAGGTAAAGTAGATTTTAAAAATCTAAAAATTATTCTTCAAGACGGTATTCCCGCTGTTATGGAAAACGGTGTAGAGAAAGTGCCCGCAATTGCAGAAATTGCCATAAACTATGGGGCTTTTATTCAAACCGTTTTTGATTTTGTAATTATTGGTTTCTGTATTTTTATGGTATTAAAAGCCTACGAAAAATCTAAAAAGAAAGAGGAGGTGGTTGTTGTACCCGCAGGGCCAACCCAAGAAGAATTGCTTACACAAATTAGAGATTTATTGAAGAAATAATACTGCTGCACTATATATTCTAGCTTAACCGCTCTATAAATGAGCGGTTTTTCTATTTTGTTTAATTTATAACAATTTGTTAATTTTTGTGAAGCCGCTTGTTATGTTTTGAATATTGCATACTTTTGCATTTCAAAATTAATATTCAATATAAAATATATACGATGAGAATAGCAGTTGTAGGCGCTACCGGAATGGTTGGCGAAATAATGTTGAAAGTATTGGCAGAAAGAAATTTTCCTGTAACCGAATTAATTCCTGTTGCCTCTGAGAAATCAGTAGGGAAAGAAATTGAGTTTCAAGGAAAAAAATACAAAGTGGTGGGTATGCAAACTGCCGTTGATATGAAAGCGGATATTGCTTTGTTCTCTGCAGGAGGAGAAACATCATTAGAATGGGCACCAAAATTTGCAGCTGCAGGAACTACCGTTATTGATAATTCTTCGGCTTGGAGAATGGATCCAACCAAGAAATTAATTGTTCCGGAAATCAATGCTGGAGAATTGACAAAAGAAGACAAAATCATTGCGAATCCAAATTGTTCTACCATTCAAATGGTATTGACTTTGGCACCGTTGCATAAAAAATATAACATCAAACGTGTCATTGTTTCGACTTACCAATCTATTACTGGTACTGGTGTAAAAGCAGTTCAACAGTTCGAAAATGAGTGTGCAGGTGTTGAAGGAGATATGGTTTACAAATATAAAATCAACAGAAACTGTATTCCACAATGTGATAGTTTTGAAGATAACGGATACACCAAAGAAGAAATGAAATTGGTTCGTGAAACTCAAAAAATATTAGGGGACAAAACTATTGCCGTAACAGCAACTGCTGTGCGCGTGCCTGTTGTAGGTGGTCATAGTGAAGCGGTAAACGTAGAATTCACCAATGATTTTGATGTTGCTGAAGTGAGAAACATTTTGCACCATACTGATGGTGTCGTTGTACAAGATAATTTGGATACTTTCACCTATCCAATGCCTCGCTATGCTGAAGGGAAGAATGACGTTTTTGTGGGTAGAATTCGTCGTGACGAAAGCCAAGCAAACACTTTAAATATGTGGATTGTTGCAGATAACTTGAGAAAAGGAGCAGCAACCAACACCATTCAAATTGCTGAATATTTGATAGCAGCAAAATTGGTTTAATCCATTTTTAGATAATTAAACAGAAACTACAACTTTAAACAGTTGTAGTTTTTTTGTTTTATTACCTTTGTAGGGATGAAAAGAAAACAGCTCATACTTAATTTTTCTTTGGTTGTTGCAGTATTGTTCTCAATAGTGTTTCAGTCGGTGGACAGTATTGGCCATTTACAAGAAAAGTTTTCTCAAAAAGAATGTCATCACACCTATAATTCAAGTTCTGAATTTACCCATCAGCATCACAATTTTGACCATTGTTATGTTTGCCAATTTGGATTAAGCAGTTTTATAACCCCAATCAATTATTCCCCTGCATTCTTCGCTGGGAATTGGAAAATCCCCTATTTCTTTGTAAACCCTGAATCTGTTTTTTCGTTTTCGGGTAGTTTGTATTCCCATCGTGGCCCCCCAAATTGTATTTAAATAATCTAGTTTATTGGATTATTTAGTTTTAAAATAAGCTCATCTGCGGACAATTTTATTAAGAGATTTTGTCGGTAATTTTAGTATTCACAAAAACATTTCCAAATCATTTGCCGCTTTTTTATTAAGTACATTGATTGGGAACAATACAATTATTCATATATGAAACGATATATATTGGCTCTATTGCTGGGTCTCACCACTTTTTTACAGGCACAAAATTCGATAACGGGAAAAGTAACCGATTCCAAAAACAATCCTTTGTCAGGAGTTACCGTCGATGCATCTGAATTGCATAAATCAATAAAGACAGATAACAACGGTATTTATACCTTGACAGCACTTCCAAATGGGAATTTAACGCTTGTGTTTTCATTCATAGGGTTTGCGACTCAAAATAAAAAGATTGAAAAAATTCAAGATACACAGACATTAGATGTTATTCTGGATGAATTGGCTTTTCAAATGGATGAGGTTATTGTGTCTACTCCTTTCTCCAAATTGCAATCCCAAAATGTGATGAAAGTAGATCGCGAAAGTATCAAATCGATGCAAGAAAAAGGGAATGCTACTTTGATAGAAGGATTGGCCACCATTCCGGGAGTTTCTCAAGTTTCTACGGGAACTTCAATAGGGAAACCAGTAATCCGAGGATTGAGTGGAAACAGAGTTTTGGTTTACACCCAAGGAATTCGATTAGAGAACCAACAGTTTGGGGGTGAACACGGTTTAGGGTTAAACGATGCAGGTGTAGAGAGTGTCGAGGTGATAAAAGGCCCCGCTTCTTTGCTTTATGGTTCTGATGCATTGGGAGGAGTTTTATTTTTTAATCCTGAAAAATTTGCTTTGGCAAATACTTTTCAAGGGGATTTTGGGCAACGATTATTTTCGAATACGCTTGGAAGTAGCACTACTTTGGGATTGAGAATATCTACCGATAATTGGAAATATTTGATCCGTGGTGCTTACAACACCCAATCCGATTATAAAATTCCAAATGGAGACCGTGTGACCAATACGCGTTTTCAGGAAATGGATTTCAAAGCTGGAATTGGGTATAGCAATGCTAAGTTTTCGAGTGTTTTGAGATACAACTACAACAATTTGGATTTAGGGATTCCAGAGGGAGGTGTTGCAGATCAAACTACATCCAAAAAGACGACTTATCCCAAACAAGGCGTTTTCAATAATTTACTCTCTTTGAATAATACACTGTTTTTTAGCGATTCAAAATTGGATGTGAATTTAGGCTATATCCAAAATGACCGTAGTGAGTATGAAGATAGTGATGTTGCGGTTTTGCACATGATTTTAAATACATTTGATTATAATGTCAAATACTATTTGCCAAAGTTTGGTAAAGTAGAAACGATTGTTGGTGTTCAAGGAATGTCTCAGGAAAATGAAAACCGAGCCGACGAGTTTTTAATTCCAAATGCAACAACAAATGATTTTGGCGTTTTTGGAACTGGGATTTATGACTGGGGTTCTAATTCATTGCAAGCAGGATTTCGCTTTGACTACAGACACTTAGTTTCTGAAGAGAATGGAATCGTTGGTGAAGAAGGATATTTTGAAGCACTCGACAAAAAATATGATAGTTTCAATGCCTCTTTGGGGTACAAAACCAATTTCGCAAAGGATTTGACTTTTCGATTGAATGCAGCTACAGGTTTTAGAGCGCCAAATTTGGCTGAGTTGTCTTCGAATGGGGTTCATGAAGGCACTTTTCGTTATGAAGTTGGGAATCCTAATTTAAACACCGAACAAAATTTGCAAACCGATTTGGATTTGGAATATAAAAGCACTCATTTTGAGTTTAGTGTGAGTGGATTTTATAATCATATTAACGATTACATTTATTCGTCACCATCTGGTGTAGAAAATGATGGATTTCAGGTATATGATTACATTCAAAACAATGCCAATTTGTATGGAGGAGAAGTCGCTTTGCACATTCACCCGCATCCTTTAGACTGGTTGCATTTTGAAACGAGTTTTGAAACCGTTACCGGTAAATTGCAAGATGGAGGGTATTTGCCTCAAATTCCGGCGAACAATTGGGACAACACCATAAAAGCCGATTTTGTAATTGGAAAATGGCTTCAAGAAGGATTTACTACTTTGAACATTTCTACTACTTTTAGCCAAGATAAAGTAAGCGGATATGATATTTCCTCGGATGGTTATACGTTGTTGAATATGGGTTTTGGAGGTAAAGTAAAACTAGGTAAAACTGCTTTCGACCTAAACTTGAATGGGAATAATTTATTGAACAAAAGGTATATTCCTCATTTGTCTCGCTTGGCAAGTGATGGAATACCCAATCTAGGAGTCAATTTTGTTTTTGGAGTAGCGTTTAAATTCTAAAGAGAAGTTTATCGAAAAATAAAACCCCAATAACAATCAGTTATTGGGGTTTTATTTTAATATTCAATTTTTCCGATATGCCTCATTATCCGAACAATTTTAGTTTTCCTATTGTTGATATAGGATGAAGAACTCGTGGCCTTATATTTTCTGGGATTGGGTAATATAGCGGCGATACCGGCAGCTTGGGTCATTGTTAGGCTTGACGCATCTTTTCTATACCAATGTTCTGTTGCCGCATAAGCTCCATATACTCCGTCACCCATTTCGATACTGTTGAGGTAGACTTCCATAATCCGTTTTTTGCCCCAAACAAGTTCTATTAAAACCGTAAAATAAGCTTCCAGACCTTTTCGAACGTAACTTCGGCCTTGCCAAAGAAAAACATTTTTGGCGGTTTGTTGGGATATGGTACTTCCTCCTTTTATCTTCCGACCTCTTTCATTGCTTTTGTAGGCTTTTTGCATGGCGATAAAGTCAAAACCATTGTGGGTCAGGAAAGTTCCGTCTTCACTGGCTATCACTGCTTTTTGCAAATTCATGGAAATTTTCTCGATGGGTTCCCAATTATGACTGTAATAGTTTTCTTTTCCGGCAGCTTTGTTTTCAAAATAACGCATTACCATTAAAGGGGTAAATGGTACGGGTACGAATTTAAAAAGCACTACAAAAAACAATGAAATCCCAAAAAACCACATCAAGGCTTTCAGTAGAAACCATTTTACTTTGGACATGAAGCTCCCTGAGTCTTTTTTGACTGGTTTTTTTGTTGTCTTTTTTGGGGTTATTCTGGTTGCCATTTTATACTAAATCTGCTAATTCGGTTCCGATTAAACTGCCTATTGCCACGCCCATTCCGCCTAGTCGAACGCCACAGTAAACGTTCTCAGACAGTTGCGTTACTATTGGTTTTTTGCTGTTCCCAATGCCCATAATCCCACTCCAACGATGGTCGATTTTGACATCATGATTTGGTAAAATTACTTCTTTTAGTAAGTCTTCCAATCTTTTTTGTATAATTTCTGTTTGACCAAATTCGGTTGTAGTTTCCGTTTCAAAATCTAGATTTCGGCCTCCGCCAAGTAATATGCGATCTCCAATATTTCTAAAATAATAATAGCCTTTGTCTAAATGAAACGTGCCCTTGATGTCTAAATTAGGGATGGGTTCAGTGATTAAAACTTGAGCTCTTGCTGGTTTTACGGCACCTTTGGTTAGTTCATTGGCAAAACCATTGGTGGCAAACAACAATTTTTTAGTAGTAAAACTAAAATCTCCCAACGCTACTTCAACAGTGTTTTGGTTATCCAAAAAGGAAGTGACGGTTTGTTGATTCAGAATTAAAATATCTTTGGCAATGGCTTGTTTTAATAAGGCTTGCATCATATTTCCAGTGTCAATTTGAGCTTCAAATGGATTGAAAATTAAATATTCGTGAATGCCTCTAAAGCCAAAACGATCCACTTCTTTGGCAAATACTTCGGCTTTAAAAAGTGGTTTTAAGATTTCGTTCACAAAAGATAATTTGTTCGAACATTCGGCATAACTGCTTTCATCGTCCCTTAAAAACAGCTCGTAACCGCCAAAGGGTTTAAAATCAATTGTGGTATCTCCAAGACGTTTCCTTAATAATTGTAAGCCGTTCCATCTTTTTTGGATAAGTTGGATAACTTCTTCCTCGGTATGTGATTTTAAATCATCAATGATTTCAGAAAGGCTTCCAAAGCAGGCAAAACCGGCATTTTTTGTACTGGCTCCATGAGGTAGCATTCCTCTCTCTAAGATTAGAATTTTTTTCTCAGGAAATTTTTCCCGTAACCGTAGCGCTGCATGCAAGCCTACAATTCCGCTTCCCACTATGGTGTAGTCTACATTTGTAAACCAGTTTTTTAATTCCCAATAACTTAGTTGCATCAGATAAATTTTTTATAAAATTAATATTTTTTTGATGCTATATCCAATAACACAAATTTTTTAATATGAATTTAATAAGATATGAATTAATGTTTAATTGATAAATAACCCTTGTGAAATTCATCCTTGCGAACTTAACCGTAACTATAATTTAACACAAATTAAGATTAATTTGTTATATTATTAACTAAAGTATGGAATTAGTTATATATTTGGCTGTTAAATAATTAACCAAATAACCAAACCAATTATGAAAAAAAACCTACTTTCAATGGCATTAATTGCCATGACGAGTTTTTCCTTTGCCCAAGGTGGGGCCTTATGGAAAGCGACAACGGTAAAAAACAGTTCGGCCGTTTCTCGAAACAAATTAGAACTAAAAAGTCCAAAACTATACGCATTGGATGTCATTGAACTGAAAAAGGCATTGGCAAATGCATCAAAAAGAGGAGATGTTTCAAAAAAATCTAGTACAGTCGTAGCATTCCCTAATGCTGATGGAGGTTTAGATAATTTTAGAATTTATGAAATGTCTAACATGGATCCGGCTTTGGCGGCTAAATATCCAGAAATTAAATCATATGTTGGACAAGGAATAGAAAACAGATCATCCACAATCTATTTCAGTGTTTCGCCACTAGGTTTGCAAACTATGACCATCAATGCAGATAAATCAGCTGTTTTTATCGAGCCTTACACAACCGACTTGTCCACTTATTCTGTCTACAGAAAAACAGACAAAGCCGCTTCATTAAATAAATTTGAGTGTCGATTGATTGAAACAGCAAAAACAGATTTAAAAACCAGCAGACTCACGAACAGACCCAATGCCGACGATGGTAAGCTAAGAACTTTCCGTTTGGCCATGTCTGTTACCGGTGAATACACCACCTATTTTGGAGGAACAAAAGCACTGGCTGTGGCAGCAATAAACAATACAATGACACGTGTGAATGGTGTTTTTGAAACTGATTGTGGTGTTCACATGAATCTTATTGCCAATACTGACCTGGTAATTTACACCAATGCATCAACTGATCCCTATTCAGTTGCGTCAACCGGTTCCGGCGGTGCTTGGAACACAGAATTACAAAACACATTAACTTCCGTTATAGGCAATGCCGCTTATGATATTGGGCATTTATTTGGTGCTTCTGGTGGTGGTGGAAACGCAGGTTGTATCGGCTGTGTTTGTGTTGATGACACTTCAAGTACGACTGATAAAAATAAAGGAAGTGGATATACTTCTCCAAATGATGGGATTCCTCAAGGAGACAATTTTGACATTGATTATGTGGCTCACGAAATGGGTCATCAGTTTGGCGGAAACCATACTTTTACTCATAGTAATGAAGGAACCGGCGTTCAAATGGAACCTGGAAGTGGCTCAACTATCATGGGATATGCAGGCATAACATCTGTTGATGTTCAACCGCATTCTGACGCTTTTTTTCACGCTGTAACCATTCAACAAATAACCAATAATATTAAAGCGAAAACGTGTTCTGTTAACATTACAACAGGAAACGCAGTTCCAACTGCAAGTGCAGGTTTGGATTACACAATCCCAAAAAGCACTCCTTTTATGCTAACAGGAGCTGGAACCGATGCTAATGGAGATGTTCTTACTTACAATTGGGAGCAAATGGACTCTCAAACTACGTCAGCCGCACCAAGCGCAACAAAAACTACTGGAGTGAATTTTAGATCTTATAATTCTTCGACTTCACCTACAAGATATTTTCCTCAAATGGTTTCCGTATTAACTGGTGCAACAACGACGGCAGGAACAGAACTTACGGTAGAGGCGTTATCTTCAGTTGCCAGAACATTAAACTTTAGAGTTACCGTTCGTGATAATCACGCTGGCGGGCCTGCAAACAATAGTGATGATGTGATAGTTACGGTAAATGCTACTGCTGGACCATTCGCCGTTAGTTCACCAAATACTGCCGTTTCTTATGTTGGCGGAAGTTCACAAACTGTAACTTGGGCTGTTGCAGGAACAACTGCAAATGGTGTAAATTGTGCCAATGTTGATGTTCTATTATCTACCGATGGTGGTTTGACATTCCCAACTACATTATTGGCTGCAACTCCAAACGACGGAACACAAGCAATTACTATTCCTAATACTGCTGGAACGCAAAACAGAATTATGATTAAAGGAACAAATCATATCTTTTTTGATGTTTCAAACGCTAACTTTACAATTACAGCAGGCTCTACAGACACAGTTGCACCATCAGCTCCATCAGCTTTAGCTGCTTCTGGAACGACTCAAACGACAACTAATTTGTCTTGGACTGCTTCTACAGACAATGTTGCTGTGACTGGATATGATGTTTATCAAGGAGCAACTTTATTAGGTACAGTAACAGGTACTACTTATAATGTAACTGGATTAACCGCTTCAACAGCTTATTCTTTCTCTGTAAAAGCAAAAGACGCAGCCGGGAATATTTCTGCTTCAAGTAATGTAGTAAATGTTACTACGCTAGCACCAGTTGTTGATACAACAGTACCTACTGCACCTACGGCTTTAGCAGCTTCTGGGACTAGTGCTACAACTACAAATTTATCGTGGACTGCCTCTACGGATAATATTGGTGTAACTGGTTATGATGTTTATCAAGGTGCTACTTTGACAGCAACTGTTACTGGAACAACTTATGCTGTAACTGGATTAACAGCTTCAACGGCTTATACTTTTTCAGTAAAAGCAAAAGATGCTGCCGGAAATATTTCTGTTGCAAGCAATGTTGCAAATGTGACTACTTCAGCCGTAACGCTAACTTATTGTGCTTCTCAAGGAAATTCAGCAGCAGATGAATTAATTGGAAGAGTTCAATTTGGAACGATCAATAATGCTTCAACAGGAGGAACTGGTTATACTGACTTCACAGCCATTTCAACAAATGCAACTCTAGGAACAGCTAACACCATTACTATTACTCCAACATGGACAGGTACTTCTTATCCAGAAGGCTATGCTGTTTGGATTGATTATAATGCCGATGGTGATTTTGCTGATGCTGGAGAGCAAGTTTGGACAAATGCGGCCTCTACTACAACTCCTGTAAGTGGTTCATTCACAATTCCTGCTACAGCTACTTTAGGTACAACAAGAATGAGAGTTTCCATGAAATACAATGGAGTTCCAACTTCTTGCGAAGCTTTTTCTTATGGTCAAGTAGAAGATTACACGGTAAATCTTATTGGGGGAGCTGCAGATACTCAAGCTCCAACCGCTCCAGCCGCCTTAACAGCATCTGGAACTGCTCAAACTACAACTAATTTGTCTTGGACAGCTTCTACGGATAATGTTGGGGTAACAGGTTATGATGTTTATCAAGGTGCTACTTTGAAAGCAACTGTAACTACTACAACCTATTCTGTGACTGGATTGACAGCTGCAACGGCTTATACTTTCTCTGTTAAAGCAAAAGATGCTGCCGGAAATATTTCTGCTTCAAGTAATGTTGTTAATGTTACAACTTTAGGTTCTTCGGTGACTTATTGTACTTCTCAAGGTAACAGTGTTGCTGATGAGAAAATAGGTAAAGTTCAACTAGGAACAATAGTGAATACTTCAACTGGAGGAACTGGTTATACAGATTTTACAAGTGTTTCAACGAATCTAACGCTTGGAACTGCGAACACTATTACAGTTACACCAGCATGGACCAGCACTGCTTACAGCGAAGGCTATGCTGTTTGGATTGATTACAATCAAGATGGTGATTTTGCAGATGCAGGCGAAACAGTTTGGACAAAAGCTGCTTCTACAACAACACCTGTTTCTGGGACATTTACTATTCCTGCTACAGCTACTTTAGGGACAACAAGAATGAGAGTTTCTATGAAATATAATGGAGTTCCTACTGCTTGTGAAGCTTTCTCTTATGGTCAAGTAGAAGATTATACTGTGAACATTGCTTCTGGAGCTAAAGAATCTGAAACATCTAGAACTGAAACATCTAGAAATAGTATAACAGATATTAAATTATATCCTAACCCAACATCTTCAATCTTAAATGTAACTTCAGTATCTGAAAACGCTACATTTAGAGTATATAATCTATTGGGTCAAGTGGTTGTAAATGGCAAATTATCAGATGGTTCAATTAATGTTTCTAACATTAATGCAGGTAGCTATATTTTAGAAATTACTGATAAAGAAACAACTTCGATAAAACGCTTTATTAAAAAATAATAAATAAGAATCTATTATTCCTTCCTCATTCTGGATAAGGGTGAGGTTAGGAAAAATTAAAACTAAAAACTATCTCAATCGAGGTAGTTTTTTTTTGGTCTAAAATCATTACTTTTAAAACCAAATAAAATCAATTATTTATATGAAAAAAATACTGTTTTTAACACTGATAATGATGAGTTTAAACGCAATGGCGCAAAATGTAATGACACCAGAATTGCTATGGAAATTGGGAAGAGTAACACCTTTGGGCATTTCAAAAGACAAAAAAAATATTATTTACAAAGTTTCGACTCCCTCGGTTGCCGAAAATAAATCGGATTCGAAGTATTTTTCAATTCCTGTAAATGGTGGAAAAGCAACTGAAATCTCGGATTATAAAACTCTGATAAATGATAAAAATATTTCTTCAGACGGGAAATATATAGTTTACAATGAAGAGGTGAAAATTGACAATGTACATGGTAAAGATTTCTATCCAGAATTGGAGAAATCAAATGTTCAAATCTATAACGGGTTAGATTATCGCCATTGGGATACCTGGAACGAGGGGAAGTTCAATCACGTTTTTTATAAAGAAAATAAAGAGGGATCCGTTGGAATAGATATTCTAAAAGGGGAAAACTTCGACAGTCCCCAAAAACCTTTTGGAGGAGACGAAGATTATATTTGGTCTCCAGAAGGTAAAAGTATTCTGTATGTATGCAAGAAAAAAGCAGGGACTCAATATGCTATTTCTACCGACACCAACATTTATGAATACAATCTTGAAACCGGAAAAACCATCAATAGAACCGAAGGGAATCTAGGATATGACACTGCGCCTCAGTTTTCGCCTTCTGGTGATTTGACATGGTTGCAAATGAAACGCGATGGTTATGAGGCCGACAAAAACGATTTAATAGTTAGTTTCAAAGGTTTGAAAATGAATCTTACGGCCAATTGGGACGGAACAGTGAGTAGCTTCAAATGGAGTAATGACGGGAAAAAGATTTATTTTATAGCTCCAATTGATGGGACATTACAACTATTTGAGGTTAACTTTCCAGGTTTAACAAAAATTGCGATTAGTGTAAGACAAATTACAAAAGGTGATTTTGATGTACATGATTTGGTTGGTTTTTCTGGAGATGACTTTATTGTAACCAGAACCGATATGAATCATGCTGCTGAGATTTTTTCTTATAATGTAAAGAAAAACACTTGGAAACAATTAACTAATGTAAATACTGCAACGTATGCAACATTAGCTTTAAGCAAAACAGAAAGACGTTATGTAACGACTACGGATGGTAAAAAAATGTTGGTTTGGGTAATATTACCTCCTAATTTTGATACAACCAAAAAATACCCAACCCTGTTATTTTGCCAAGGTGGACCACAATCCCCTTTGACACAATCGTATTCTTTCCGTTGGAATTTTTCATTAATGGCTGCAAACGGTTATGTTGTAGTAGCGCCAAACCGTCGTGGAATGCAAGGTCATGGTGTAGAATGGAATGAGCAAATCAGTAAAGATTGGGGAGGACAAGTGATGAACGACTACCTTTCGGCTATTGATGATGTGGCAAAGGAAAAATATGTAGATGCTTCACGTTTAGGTTGTGTTGGTGCCAGTTATGGTGGATATTCCGTGTTTTATTTAGCGGGTATTCATAATAATAGGTTTAAATCATTCATTGCACATGATGGGGTTTTTAATACTCAAAGTATGTTTGGAACCACAGAAGAAGTTTTCTTCAATAATTGGGATTTTGGTGGTGCTTATTGGGAGAAAGATAATGCAGCTGCCCAAAAAACATATACGACTTTCAATCCTATAAATTATGTACAGAATTGGAATACTCCAATATTGATTATACAAGGTGGAAATGATTTTAGAGTGGCTATTGGTCAATCACAAGAAGCTTTTCAAGCAGCGCAACTTCGTGGAATAAAAAGTAGATTTTTGTATTTTCCAGAAGAGAACCACTGGGTGTTAAAACCTCAAAATGCACAAGTTTGGCAAAAAGAATTTTACAAATGGTTGAAAGAAACGTTGTAAAACATCAATTTGTTAATAATTTAGCAACCATAATGTAACAAAATTGTTTTTTTTGTTACTTATTGTAAAAACCAAAAATATATTTAAAGATGTACAAATTTCCAATTAAATCCCTTTTTATTGCAACAGCTTTAGTTGTTGGTGTAAATACAATGACAGCCCAAGACGGATTAGTCAATTCATTAAAAGTAAACGCTAGTGAAAAAAGCGCAGAAAGCTTTAAGTTTACAGATGTAATCAACTTGGCTAACACTTCTGTAAAAAATCAAGGGTCTTCGGGAACTTGTTGGAGTTATTCTACCAATTCATTTCTAGAATCTGAAATGGTTAGAATGGGAAAACAACCCGTTGAATTATCTCAAGTTTTCTCTGCTAGAAATGCCTATGTTGAAAAAGGGAAAAACTATGTACGTATGCATGGTGCCGTAACACTTGGTGATGGTGGAGAACTGCATGATGTTACTAATATGTATAAAAAATATGGAGCCGTTCCTCAAGAGGTTTATACGGGATTGAATTATGGTACATCCAAAAATAAGTTTGCAGAAATGGCCGCTTTGACGGAAGCTATGTTGGCTGCGATTGTGAAGAATCCAAATGGAGAATTAACTCCAAATTGGGAAAAAGCGTATGCTGCTGTTATTGATTCGTATTTGGGTCAAGTTCCGGAAAATTTTACATATAAAGGGAAAAGTTATACTCCTAAAACTTTTGCTAAAGAAGTGGTAGGAATTAATCCTGATGAGTATGTTGAGTTTGCCTCTTATTCTAATGCACCTTACTATGAGAAAACTATGATGATGGTTCCGGACAACTGGTCTTTTGATTTGGTTTATAATGTAAAAATGAATGATATGACAACAATCATTGATAATGCCTTAAAAAACGGATATACGGTTGCTTGGGCATCGGATGTGAGTGAGAAAAGTTTTAGCTGGAAAAATGGAGTTGCTTATGTGCCAACAAAAAAGTTTGATGACATGAACGCCGAAGAAAAAGAAAATATGTTCAACGGTCCAAAACAAGAATTGGAAATCACCGAAGAAATTCGTCAAAAAGCATTCGATAATTACCAAACTACAGATGATCATGCTATGCATATTGTTGGAATTGCCAAAGATCAAATGGGTAAAGAATATTATATTGTGAAGAATTCTTGGGGAGCTACAAATGACTATAAAGGATATTTGTATGTGAGTAAGAATTTCGTAAAATACAAAACAACTTCTTTAATGGTTAATAAAGGGGGAATTCCTGCTGATATTGCTAAGAAAATAGGAGCGTAATTATTGTCTCTTTCAATTATAAAAGCCTGCCTTGTTGATTCAAGGCAGGCTTTTTTGTTTTGAATTGCCTCCGGCTAAAGCTCAATGTCATTAAGGATTTCTTGCTATGCTTTTCCTAAATCTAGTTCTCGCAAAGACGCGAAGGCACAAGGTAAACAGTTCTGAACTTTGCGCCTCCGCGTCTTTGCGAGAAACAATAAAGCTTAACTTTTTAACTGGAGGAATGAAATTGTATGTAGTATGGAATGGCTTTAGCCAAAATCTCTGTATTATTTGGCTAAAGCCAATTTGAGAATACAATCTTTTATCCTCCAGCTAAAGCTACAGGCAATTCATATACGGGTTTGTGGCACGTCTAAATGGCTTTTGAAAATGAATTGCTTTTATGAAGTGCAACCGCTTTATATGGGACAAAAAAAATCCCATTCAGTTCAGAATGGGATTTTTCATTTGATTTATTCAGGATCATTCATTTTAAAAGTATCCATAAAAGCGGTGGTATAATCACCTAAGATATATCTAGGGTCATCCATCAATTGTCTGTGAAACGGAATGGTTGTTTTGATACCTTCAATAACAAATTCATCTAATGCTCTTCTCATTTTACTAATAGCTTCTTCACGAGTTTGGGCTGTAGTAATTAATTTTGCAATCATTGAATCGTAATTTGGCGGAATCGTATAGCCTGAGTACACATGTGTGTCTAGACGTACACCGTGACCACCTGGCATATGAAGTGTAGTAATTTTTCCTGGTGAAGGTCTAAAGTCATTGTAAGGATCTTCAGCATTAATACGACATTCAATAGCGTGTAATTGTGGCAAATAGTTTCTTCCAGAAATTGGAACGCCAGCTGCTACAAGGATTTGTTCACGAATTAAGTCGTAATCAACAACTTGTTCTGTGATAGGGTGTTCTACTTGGATACGAGTATTCATTTCCATGAAGTAAAAGTTTCTGTGTTTGTCAACCAAAAACTCAACAGTTCCTGCACCTTCGTATTTAATGTATTCAGCAGCTTTTACGGCTGCTTCCCCCATTTTAGTACGCAATTCTTCTGTCATAAAAGGCGAAGGAGTTTCTTCGGTCAATTTTTGATGACGACGTTGAACTGAACAGTCTCTTTCTGAAAGATGGCATGCTTTACCGTAAGAATCACCAACAACTTGAATTTCGATATGACGAGGTTCTTCGATTAGTTTTTCAAGATACATTCCGTCATTTCCAAAAGCGGCAGCAGATTCTTGACGAGCTCCTTCCCAAGCTTTTAATAAATCTTCGGCAGCCCAAACAGCTCTCATTCCTTTTCCTCCACCTCCGGCAGTTGCTTTCAGCATGACAGGATATCCGAATTTATTGGCTAATTCTGCAGCTTGTTCAAAGGATTCTAAAATCCCAACTGAACCAGGAACGCAAGGAACACCAGCTTCAATCATAGTTGATTTTGCAGAAGCTTTATCACCCATTCTGTCAATCATTTCTGGGGATGCACCTATGAATTTTATGTTGTGCTCTTGGCAAATTTTAGAAAATTTCGCATTTTCAGACAAGAACCCGTATCCAGGATGAATTGCATCTGCATTTGTAATTTCGGCAGCAGCAATAATATTGGACATCTTTAAATAAGATAAGTTACTAGGAGGTGGTCCAATACAAACGGCTTCATCTGCAAATTTCACATGTAAACTTTCGGCATCAGCAGTAGAATAAACAGCTACTGTTTTGATCCCCATTTCTTTACATGTTCGAATAACACGAAGTGCTATTTCCCCTCTATTGGCTATTAGTATTTTTTTAAACATATTTTTTAAAATTAGATAATTAGACAATTTAGATAGTTAGACAAATGGATGATAGACAAATGATTTTTGATAAAATCTGAAATCTAAACCCTGAAATCTAAAATCTAAGATCTAAAATTAAGACGGATCTACTAAGAATAAAGGTTGGTCAAATTCTACAGGAGACATGTCGTCTACTAATATTTTTACAATTTTACCAGATATTTCAGATTCAATTTCGTTGAATAACTTCATCGCTTCAATAACGCAAAGTACATCTCCTTTTGCGATAGTGCTACCTACTTCTACAAACATAGGTTTGTCTGGAGATGGTTTTCTGTAAAAAGTACCAATGATTGGTGATTTTATGGTGATGTAGTGTGCGTTTTCTGCAACAGCAGGTGTTTCTGGAGCTGCAACTGCAACTGGCGCAATTTGTTGAGGAGCTACGGCTTGTTGAAGAGCGCCTTGAGCAGGCATATGTTGTACATAAGTAGTCTCTGTGCTTCCTTCTAAAGTTGTTCTGATGGTGATTTTAACATCATCCATTTCTAATTTTACTTCTGCAACACCTGAATTTGCTACAAATTTGATTAGATTTTGAATTTCTTTTAAATCCATAATTATTTTTTTTTAGTTTAAATTATTTTTTATCGTAAGCCCATGTTAGGTAAATGGATCCCCAAGTAAAACCACCGCCAAAAGCGGCAAAAATGATAGTGTCTCCTTTTTTGAATAAATGCTCAAAATCGTATAGCACTAAAGGTAAAGTAGCTGATGTGGTGTTTCCGTATTTTTCAATATTCATCAATACTTTATCGTCTTCCAGATTCATTCTGTGGGCAGTAGCATCTATAATACGTTTGTTTGCTTGATGTGGAACCAACCAGTTTACATCGTCATTGGTTAAATTATTTCTTTTTAGAATTAATTCACTCGCATCGGCCATGTTGGTAACTGCGTATTTAAAAACGGTTTTACCATCTTGAACGATATTGTGCAGATTGTTGTTTACCGTTTCAAGAGAAGTAGGAAGGATAGATCCTCCTGCGGAGATTTTTAAGAAATCACGACCAACACCATCACTACGTAAGTATTCATCTTGTAACCCGTAACCTTCGTAATTAGGTTCAAATAATACGGCACCGGCACCATCACCAAAAATAATACAGGTAGAACGATCCTTGTAATCGACTATTGAAGACATTTTATCGGCTCCAATAAGTAATACTTTTTTGTATCTTCCAGACTGAATATAGGCAGCAGCGGTTGACATTCCGTATAAAAAGCTAGAACAAGCGGCTTGCAAATCATAAGCAAAAGCATTGGTAGCACCTATTTCGGTAGCTACATAAACACCTGTGGAGGCTACTGGCATATCTGCTGTTGCAGTTGCCATGATTATCATATCTATTTCTAGGGGATCAATATTCGCTTTGGATATTAAATCTTGTGCGGCTTTTATAGCTAGAAATGAAGTTCCCTTGTCTATATCTTTAAGGATTCTTCTTTCTTTAATTCCTGTGCGAGAAGTTATCCATTCGTCATTAGTGTCGACCATGGTTTCCAGTACTTTATTCGAAAGAACAAAGTCTGGAACATAACCTCCAACTGCGGTAATTGCGGCTGTAATTGTACTCATTGAATGCGATTATTTATTATCAAATGTTGCCATTTGAAAAATTTTTAAAAGACTTTAAAATTACAATAAAAAAACTAAACTACTTGTGTTAGTGTTTCTTAATTTACGGTAAATTATAAACAACAAAAAAAACTCTCACATGGTGAGAGTTCTAGTATTATTTAGAAAAATGTATTATGCAAGAGCTACAGATTTATCTATAACAACTTGTCCTCTGTAGTACATTTTACCTTCATGCCAGTAAGCTCTGTGGTATAAATGTGCTTCTCCAGTGATTGGACAAGTAGCGATTTGAGCTACGGTAGCTTTGTAATGTGTTCTTCTTTTATCTCTTCTAGTTTTCGAGATTTTTCTCTTAGGATGTGCCATTTTACTATATTATTTATCCGTTAATAGTTGCTTTAATTTGTCCCATCGTGGGTCAATATTTTCTTCTTTTTCTTCTTTTTTCTTTTCTTTCTTTTGTTCTTTAATTGTCAGTTCATTCAGTTTTGTCAAAGCTTCTGTTTTCAAACTTCCATCTTTGATTCCTGGATGTACTCGTTTTAGTGGTATAGAAAGCACTATCATTTCGTAAATGTACTGAGCGATGTCTATTTCAAATTCACCAAAGGGTAAAATTAATAACTCTTCGTTGTCATTATTGAAAACCTCACCAAATCGAACAATTAGTTTCATATTCCCTTTTATAGGCATATCAAAATCTTCATTTGTAAGATCGCACGGGGTATTTATAGTTCCAACATGTTTGAAACTTAGCTCTAACATGCTGCTTTTTTTTTCTAAAACTACATTTACTCTGATGTCTGAATTTTGAAATTCATTATAATCAAAGATTTCAAAGAACGCATTATTTATTTGATACTCAAATTTATGTTTCCCTAGCTTCAATCCTACGAAAGGAATTACATATTCTTTAGTCTTGCTCATTTCAACAACAATTTGCCCTAAACTTCGGGAGTGCAAAGATATAAAATTATTGTAAATCTAATAATGTTATTCACCTTTTTTTGTTTATAACTGTTTTTCTTTTGTTTTTAGGGGCTTTTGGCTTATTTCTGCATATTGATTTCTTGAATTATAGATGTCAATTGCAAGATAAACCGCCTCTTTGAAGGAATTATAGTCGGCTTTATTTTTTCCGGCGATATCATAAGCAGTTCCATGATCTGGTGAAGTTCTAATTTTATTTAGACCAGCAGTATAATTTACTCCATTGCCAAACGAAAGTGTTTTGAATGGTATTAATCCTTGATCGTGATAAGTTGCTATAATTGCATCGTATTTTTCGTATTGATTGCTTCCGAAAAAGCCATCAGCAGCAAATGGGCCAAAAACTAATGTTCCTTTTTCGAATAATTTCTTTAATGCGGGTTTTAAAATAACTTCATCTTCGGTGCCAATTACGCCGCCGTCACCGCAATGTGGATTTAAGCCCAAAACCGCAATTTTGGGTTTGTTGATGCTGAAATCCTGAATCAAAGATTGTTTTACGGTCTCAATTTTTTTGAAAATCAGTTCTTCTGTTAGGTGTGATGCTACTTCGTTAAGAGGAATATGATCTGTTAATAGTCCAACTCTTAAATTGTCTTGAACCATTAGCATCAATGCATCACCTTCTAATTCTTGGTCTAAATAATCGGTATGACCCGGAAATTTGAAAGTATCTGATTGGATGTTGTATTTGTTTATCGGAGCCGTTACCAATACATCGATAATGCCTTCTTTTAAAGCCTTGGTTGCGGCAACGAAAGATTTTATGGCATATTGGCCTGATTTTTCATCGTTTGTTCCAGGATTTAAATCTATCCCTTCTTTCCAAAGATTGAATACGTTAACTTTTCCTATTACAATTTGGTCTAATTTATCGATACCATGAAGTGCTACCGAAGACTCGAAATTTTTTCTAATAAAGGAGAGTATTTTTACATTGGCAAAAATAACTGGGGTGCAAAGTTCTAACATGCGAGGATCCTCAAATGTTTTAAGAACTACTTCGCTTCCAATACCGTTTAAATCTCCTATTGAAATCCCAACGATTATATTTTCTGCTTTTTTCATAATATTCTCTAGTTATTTATTGCTAATTTTGAAGTGCAAATTTAGTAAAATAAAACAAGAAATGTTTACAGGAATTATAGAAACCCTCGGTATTGTTCAAGAGGTTAAAAAAGAGCAAGATAATATTCACGTTACGATTGATTCTTCAATTACAGGAGAGCTGAAAATTGACCAAAGTGTGGCTCATAACGGAATATGTTTGACAGTCGTGGCTATTGCAGATCATCATTATACGGTAACGGCAATAGGGGAAACGATTAAAAAGACGAATCTTTCCTATTGGGAGGTTGGAGATAGTGTAAATCTTGAAAGAGCGATGAAATTGGGAGATCGCTTAGATGGTCATATTGTGCAGGGACATGTGGATCAAATAGCTACTTGTGTAGCTGTTGAAGAGACTAAAGGTAGTTGGCTTTATACTTTTGAATATGATTCGGCTTTACAGAATATTACTATTGAGAAAGGGTCTGTTACGGTAAATGGGGTGAGTTTGACGGTGGTGAATTCAGGGGTGGCTAATTTTAGTGTTGCTATAATCCCTTATACTCATGAGCATACTAATTTTAGGGATTTTAGGGTTGGTACAAAAGTAAATTTGGAGTTTGATGTTATAGGGAAGTATGTTTCTAGGTTGTACGGTACTGCTAGATAAAAATTGAGTTATGTAAAAAGAGATAAAAAGCCAATTTAAATTGGCTTTTTATTTTTTTGAACGTGTTTGTAAATAATATATATGCCAAATAATAGGGCGATGAGTAGTAGCATGTTGATATTTTCGTTAATTGGTCCGTCTGGAGGTGTTTCGTCGCCTGGTTCGGGAGGGGCTTGACAATAAACATTTATCCCTGTAAGAAGGAGTAGGGTGTGAAGGGTGGTATTTGAGGCATTAGTCTTCATTGTTTTTTTTAAGCTATATATCAATTGTACTTGATGGCAGCAAAATCGTTTGGTTTTAAAAACACCTGACTTTTTAAAGTTTGATTAGTAAAGTTAAAGATATAATTATTGAAGAGCAAATGCTTGTTGGGATTATATTTTGTTTTTAACTTAAAAAATAGATTTTTATAAATTTACAAGGTATATACTTACTAAAATATTGAGAACAGGTTGTTGTTCTGTGTTTTTAACTGTATTTGCCTGTAGGAATATTAAATTAAAAAACAGCTTCGTTTCTGTAGAAAAAAATAAACCCCTCGATATCAGTTGATATGAGGGGTTTTAAATTGTGGTCCCACCTGGGCTCGAACCAGGGACCACCTGATTATGAGTCAGGTGCTCTAACCAGCTGAGCTATAGGACCGGTTAAGAGTTTGCAATATTACTACAATTATTTTATTGTTACAAGTATTTTTAGGGTAGATTTTGAGATTATTTATGGAATTTGACTAAACTGTTTCAAAAACCACTGATTATGAATTGACTAAATTTTTAATTTTGTTTATTTTATTTCTTGACACAATTCAATTAGTACGCCATTGGTGCCTTTTGGATGTAAAAAAGCGACTAATTTATTATCGGCTCCCTTTTTTGGGGTTTCGTTTAGGACTATGAAACCTTCTGATTTGAGGCGTTCGATTTCGGAAAGGATGTCTTCTACATCAAAAGCGATGTGATGGATTCCTTCTCCTCTTTTTTCGAGGAACTTGGCTATGGGACTTTCGGGATTGGTGGCTTCCAGAAGTTCTATTTTGTTGGGTCCATTCATGAAAAAGGATGTTTTTACGCCTTCACTGGCGACTTCTTCTTGTTTGTAGGCTGGTGCGCCAAAGAGTTTTTCGAATAATAAGTTGGAGACTTCCAAGTTTTTGACTGCGATGCCGATGTGTTCTATTTTTCTCATGGTGTGATGTTTTGTTTTTTTAAATATTTCCAAAAAAGAACTATTGCTTCTCTTTAGCCCTGATGGAGGGGAAAATCCTTTTTATTCCGATTTTTTTTCGGAATAAAAAGATTGGAATGACAGCAGGAACTTTGCCTCCTGAAAAAGCCTAATTTTCTGCTCCTAAATCATAAAACAAATATAAAAAACTTTATGAGTTTATGACTTTGTAAGGTGGTCTCTTAAAAAAATAGTATTTTTGCACTATGGAAACAAATAGACAGAAAAAAATAGGCGGGGTTATCCAAAAAGATTTGGTTGACATTTTGCAAGGTGAAGTGAGAAAAAATGGAATTACGAATTTGATAATTTCAGTATCCAAAGTTATTGTAACTACAGATTTGTCTGTGGCGACGGTGCATTTAAGTATTTTTCCTCAGGAAAAGGCGAAGGAAACATTGCAAGCAATCAAGACGAATTCGACTTTGATTAAGCACGATTTATCGCAAAGAGTACGTTTGCAATTGCGTAAAGTTCCTAATTTGGTTTTCTTTATTGATGATTCTTTGGATTATATCGAGAAGATTGACAACGCATTGAAAAACCAAGAAAATCCGATAGAAAATAGAGATTTGTTGGATAAACGCAGATTTCAATAAAATTTGAATTTTCCTCTTTACATAGCCAAGCGGTATATTTTTAGCAAAAGCAAAAATAATGCTATCAATATTATTAACCGTATTGCCAGTATGGGGATTATTGTGGGGGCCATGGCATTGTTTGTTGTGCTCTCGGTTTTTACGGGGTTGAAGGAATTTAGTCTTTCGTTTACGAATGATATTGACCCCGATCTTAAAATAAGCAGCACGCTTGGAAAATCTTTTTTTATTGTACCAGAACAGGAAAAAGAGATTAAAAAAATTGAAGGTATTGCATCTTATTCTAAGGTTATTGAAGAAAGGGTGTTGTTTACTTTTAATGGAAAACAAGAGGTTACTTATCTGAAAGGTGTTGATGCTACTTTTAACACCGTTAGCGATTTTAATAAAAAATTATACAATGGGCAATGGTTAAAACCGGATACTTATCAAGTGGTGGTGGGATACGGAATTGCTCAAAAGTTTTCGATGGGTTTGCTTGATTATAATAATGCCTTAGAGGTTTTTGTCCCAAAACCAGGAAAGGGCGCTATTGAAAATCCGGCTCAGGCGTTTAATTCGACGGATGTTTTTCCGGTTGGAATTTATGCGATCAGTGAAGATTTGGATTCTAAGTATGTGTTTGCCGATTTGGGTTTGGCACAAGAATTATTGGAATACAAAACCAATCAGATTTCGAGTCTTGAAATTAAATTAAAACAAGGAGCCGATGAAGGTGCTGTTGTCGGTAAACTTCAATCGATTTTCAAGAATAAAATTACCGTAAAAAATAAGGAGCAACTGAATGAGGCTTTGTATAAAATGCTAAACACCGAGAATATAGCGGTGTATTTGATATTTACGTTGGTGATTATAGTGGCACTTTTCAACTTGATTGGTGCGCTTATCATGATGATTTTGGATAAAAAAGGAAACCTAAAAACTCTTTTTAATCTAGGGACGGACATCAAAGATCTGAGAAATATATTCTTGCTGCAAGGGACTTTATTGAGTGTTTTTGGAGGAATTATTGGTTTGTTGTTGGGAATTGGATTTGTATTGTTACAACAACAGTACCAATTGATTATGATAACTCCTACACTGGCTTATCCAGTAATTTTCACACTGGAAAATGTACTAATTGTTATGGCGACGATTGTTACTCTTGGTTTTATTGCTTCGCTGATTGCGAGTAGTCGAGTGAGTAAGAAGTTGTTGGACTAAGATTTTAGATTGCTTCGCCAATTCGCAAAAGCTCGGGTGTTGATTAAGGATTTTTGATTTAAAAAAAACAAAACACGAATTCCACTAATTTACACGAATTAATTTGTGTAAATTAGTGGAATTCGTGTTTAAGCTTTTAATTTTTAAACAACCTCATATCCAGCATAAGATTCTTCTATCTCATTCAAAACAGCAAATAATTCTTCGGGATGATCTAGAGTTACTAATTTTTGTTTGAAGGGTTTAAAAGAATGGATCCCCTTAAAATAATTGGTGTAATGGGGTCTTGTTTCAACAATACCGAGTCTTTCTCCTTTCCATTCCATTGCCCAAGTGAGGTGATTTCGAACTGCTTCGACTCTGTCGGCAACAGTTGGTTTTGCTAAATGTTCGCCTGTTTTGAAGTAATGTTTGATTTCGTTGAAAATCCAAGGATAACCAATGGCGGCACGACCAATCATAATTCCGTCGATACCGTATTCATTTTTATATTGTAATGCTTTTTCGGGAGAGTCGATATCGCCATTTCCAAAAATAGGCATTGTGATTCTTGGGTTGTTTTTGACACGGGCAATATGCGACCAGTCAGAATGGCCTTTGTACATTTGGGCACGAGTTCTGGCATGGATGCTTAAAGCGGCGACACCAATGTCTTGCAAACGCTCGGCTACTTCGTCTATATTTATGGAATTGTCATCCCAACCTAAACGGGTTTTCACGGTAACAGGTAAATGTGTACTGTCAATAACGGCTTGAGTCAAGCGAATCATTAAATCTACATCTTTCAGAACTCCGGCACCGGCGCCTTTGCAAACGACTTTTTTGACAGGGCAACCAAAATTAATATCTATTAAATCTGGGTTTACGGTAGAAACTATCTTGGAGGAAAGCGCCATAGCTTCTTCGTCTCCACCAAAAATTTGGATTCCTACGGGTCTTTCGTAATCGAAAATGTCTAATTTCATTCGGCTTTTGATGGCGTCACGAATAAGACCTTCACTGGAAATAAATTCAGAATACATTAAATCGGCGCCGTGTGTTTTGCACAATCTGCGAAAAGGAGGGTCGCTCACATCTTCCATAGGTGCTAACAGTAGGGGGAATTCGGGTAATATAATGTTGCCAATCTTGATCATCGTCCTTTATTTTTTGCAAAATTACAACTTTTAGATGAATAGATAATAGATGGATAGATAATAGACTGATAGATAAAAGATAAAAGAAGGTTAAATAAACTCATTAGTTTAGGATTTTGAGACTTTGAAACTGTTTATTTTAGACTATATTTGCAGATTAATTGTCGTTAAAGCGATATGTGTGAGGGATAGTAGTGGAAATCCTTTTCCTTTTTTCTTTAAAAAGGAAAAGATTGTAGCGAATAGCCCGACGGCTTTTTCTGCCGGCACGCCCAAAAAATTTGATACCATAAGAAAATGAAACATATTAGAAATTTTTGCATTATTGCACATATTGATCACGGAAAAAGTACATTGGCAGACCGATTATTGGGGGCAACTCAAACGGTAACTGCCCGTGAAGAAAAGGCACAATTGCTGGACAATATGGACTTGGAGCGCGAACGTGGTATCACGATTAAAAGTCACGCCATACAAATGGAGTACACGTATAAAGGACAAGAATACATCTTGAACTTGATTGATACACCGGGGCACGTGGATTTCTCTTATGAAGTTTCTCGTTCTATTGCAGCTTGCGAAGGAGCACTTTTGATTGTGGATGCTGCGCAAAGTATTCAAGCACAAACAATTTCGAATTTGTATTTGGCTCTTGAAAATGACTTGGAAATTATTCCGGTTTTGAATAAAGTAGATTTACCAAGTGCCAATCCAGAGGAAGTAAGTGACGATATTATTGATTTATTGGGTTGTAAATTGGAAGATATTATTCACGCTTCGGGTAAAACTGGTTTTGGTGTAGAAAATATATTGGCTGCGATTATCGAAAAGATTCCGCCTCCATCTGGAAATGTTGATGAGCCATTGCAAGCTTTGATTTTCGATTCGCATTACAATCCGTTTCGAGGGATTGAAGTTATTTTCCGTGTCAAAAATGGTCAGATTAAGAAAGGGCAAAAGATTAAATTCATGGCTACTGGCAATGAATATTTTGCAGATGAAATTGGGACTTTAAAATTAAACCAAGTTCCGAAACAAGTGATTTCGGCAGGAGATGTTGGTTATTTGATTTCGGGTATAAAAGAAGCCAAAGAAGTAAAAGTTGGAGATACATTGACGGATGCAAAAACGCCAACAACCAATATCATTACTGGTTTTGAAGATGTAAAACCTATGGTTTTTGCGGGGATTTATCCTGTAGATACTGAAGATTATGAAGAGTTGAGAAACTCTATGGAAAAATTACAATTGAATGATGCTTCATTGGTGTTTTTGCCTGAAAGTTCTGCTGCTTTAGGATTTGGTTTCCGTTGTGGATTCTTAGGAATGTTGCACATGGAAATTATCCAAGAACGTTTGGAGAGAGAGTTTAACATGACTGTTATTACGACTGTTCCTAACGTTTCGTATAATGCCTTTACCAAAAAAGACCCAACAACTGTGCTTATTGTAAACAATCCTTCGGACTTGCCAGAGCCTTCCCGTTTGGACCACGTTGAAGAGCCTTTTATAAAAGCTACAATCATTACAAAAGCCGATTATGTTGGGAATGTAATGAGTTTGTGCATCGAAAAACGTGGGTTGATCACCAATCAAACGTATTTGACGACAGAACGTGTGGAATTGACTTTTGATATGCCATTGGCTGAAATTGTATTTGACTTTTACGATAGACTAAAAACGGTTTCTAAAGGATATGCCTCTTTTGATTACACACCAATTGGAATGAGAACTTCAAATTTGGTTAAAGTTGATATTTTATTGAATGCTACAATCGTAGATGCTTTGTCTTCATTGATGCACGTGGATAATGCCTATTCTATTGGTAAAAAAATGTGTGAGAAATTGAAAGAATTAATTCCACGTCAACAATTTGACATTCCTGTTCAGGCAGCTATTGGTGTGAAAGTGATTTCGCGTGAAACCATAAAAGCCTTACGTAAAGATGTAACTGCCAAATGTTATGGTGGGGATATTTCTAGAAAACGTAAATTACTGGAAAAACAGAAAAAAGGTAAAAAACGTATGAGATTGGTTGGAAATGTTGAAATTCCACAAGAAGCGTTTATGGCGGTTTTGAAATTGAATGATTAGTTTTTTTAGAATAAAGAAAAAAGAGAATAGAATATAGAGAAAACCTGACAGCGAAAGTTGTCAGGTTTTTTTGTTTAGATCCACCAATCCAAATACCTTCTAAAATATTATCTTTGAAATAAAGATTTTCTATTATGCTTGATGAATCCCCAAAACGATTTGACCGAATCGTTGCAATTCTCATTCAATTGCAATCCAAAAAAATAGTAAAAGCCCAAGAATTGGCAGATCGTTTTGAAGTTAGTTTACGAACTATTTATCGTGACATTCGCACATTAGAAGCTTCGGGAGTTCCTATTTATAGTGAAGCTGGAGTTGGTTATGCTTTAATGGAGGGCTACAGATTACCGCCAGTAATGTTTACCCGAGAAGAAGCCAGTAGTTTTATTGCTGCTGAAAAATTAATGCAGAAATTTACCGATACCACTCTTGGAAACCATTATGCTTCGGCTATGTATAAATTAAAAGCGGTGCTTCGAAGCGATGATAAAGATTGGGTTTCAAGTATTGAATCGAGTGTTTTGATGCAATCATCAGGGAAACTTTTTAATGATAAATCGCCCAATACTTTGGCAACACTTTTTGAAAGTATTGCCGAAAAAACACAAGTTGTTCTTTCGTATGAAGCTATTCAATCAGATGGAATTACAGTGCGACATATTGAACCTGTTGGTGTTTTTCATGATAACAACAATTGGTATATGTTAGGCTATTGCCATTTGCGTAAAGATTACAGACAATTTCGGGCTGACCGGGTTCACGGAATCAAAAAAACGGATATTCTTTTTACATTAGAACATGATTCGCTAGAAACTTTTTTGAATAAAAATGAAAGTATCCCAACTACTAAAGTGCGCATTCTTGTTGAGAAAAAAATAGCAAAATATCTATCGTACGAAAGAAAATATCATGGCTTTGTTTCTGAAAAAGAAGTTGGCGACCAAATCGAAATGACCTTTATGTCTCGTGATGTCGAAGAAGGTTTTTCGCGTTGGTATCTGATGTTTGGAGATTATGCCCAAATAATAGAACCCGAAAGGTTAAAAACAAGAATCCTAGAATTACTGGAAATAAATAAACAACTACTTTTATAAAAAAAAACTCCTAAAATGAAATTCATCTTAGGAGTTTTAATAATTTTATCTTTCCCAGAAAAAAGGCGGTTCAATGCCTAAAGCACGTAAATAGACATATCCCTGTCCTCGATGATGAACTTCATTATCAATAAAATAAAAAATATTGTGAATGATTGGAAATTCATATTGCCCAAAAAGATTAAAGGTTTCACCAAAATCTTCGACAGCTAATTTCTGCCAGTTATCATTGATTTTTTTAGTTGATTCATCCCATTTTTGAAGGTATTGTGCTTTTGTGGTTAATTCTTCTGTGTCTTTTTCAGTAAAGGGTTGACTGTCTCGATTGACAATTCCTTTTAGGGCAGGCGAAGCAATTGACAAAAGTTCATTTGTCAATTTTGAAAAAGGGCGCATCCCCGCGATGGAAAATCCAAAAAAATCTTTTTCCGGAAAGGCTTCAATCACACGACGTGTCAATGCACGATGTCCTTGCCAATGTTTTAATAAATCTTCTGGGGTAATAACTTGTGCTGCTAATGTCTTCATAATTTTAAAGGTTTGATTTTTTACTTCTCCAAAATTAAACACGGTCGGTGGCAACAGTTTGTCAGCAGTAAATTTATTTTTATATTTTTTTAAATTATTTACTCTTCAACCAATCAAATAATCGTTGCGCATCTGCACCTTTAAACAATTGGGTTCCTTCGTTCATTGTGGCCGCAGAACCGCAGGCAACTCCCCACCGAATGACTTTTTTCAGGCTTTTATTTTGCGAAAGCGCCCAAACCATCCCACCCACCATGCTGTCACCGGCACCAACGGTACTTTTCTTGGCTACATTGGGAGCAGGGACAAATTCATAACTGTCTTTGGTGACTAAAACCGCTCCTTGTGGCCCGAGAGAAACCACTACAATTTCGGCTCCACCTTTGGCAATGATTTGCTTGGCGGCTTCATTGACTTCTTCCATTTCTAATCGTTCTACCCCAATTAATTTGGCTAGTTCGCCTACGTTTGGCTTGATGAGATAGACACCAATTTCCACTACTTTTTTTAAGGCTTCTCCTGAGGTATCCACTATTAGTTTTGAATTTGATTTTTTGGCGATTTCTGCAACTTTTTGATAAAAAGCAGTAGGCAAACCCTCGTTCAAACTGCCACTGGCTACCATAAATTTTGGTTTGAAAGTCGCTAAGGAATTGAGAATTGCTTGTTCTTCTTCGTCGGTGATTTCACCTCCTGTAAAGCCAAAACGATACTGAGAATTGGTATTGTCATCTACCGCAACAAAACTTTCTCTAGTCCAAGTTTGGATATGAATGGCTTGAAAAGGGATGGATTCTTTGGCAACCAATTCTTCCAGCATTTTTCCGGTTGGCCCTCCAGAAGTAAATACCGCCAAAGAAGTACCACCCAAACGCGAAATGGCTTTAGAAACATTAATTCCGCCACCTCCAGCATCAAAGCGTGGTTCTTCGCAACGAATTTTTTGTTCGGCAACCAAACCCTTAAAATGGGCACTTTTGTCTAAAGCAGGATTAACTGTGAGAGTAATGATATCGTATGTGGTCATTTTTTGAATGTTTTAGAAAATTAAAGGTGCAATAAAATTAGTTAAATTCGTAAAAAAGGGATAATAAAAATCTCTCCCATTTTAAATTTATAAAGCAAATCAACTTCGTACCTTTGCAGCTTTGGCAAAAGTCAAAATGATGTAATAAAACAATAAAATGATTGAAGATAAAACCCCACAACGCACCAGTATAGCTCAATTAGGAGAATTTGGATTGATAGACCATTTAACAAAAAACTTCGGAATCAATCAACCTTCTACACTAAAAGGGATTGGAGATGACGCAGCCGTATTGGATTTCAAGGAAAAGAAAGTAGTCGTTTCGACCGATTTATTGATTGAAGGGGTACATTTTGATTTGGCTTACATGCCTTTGAAGCATTTGGGTTACAAAGCTGTCGTGGTTAATATTTCTGATATTTGTGCTATGAATGCCAAAGCGACTCAAATCACGGTTTCTATAGCGGTATCCAATCGTTTCCCACTAGAAGCTTTAGAAGAATTATTTGCTGGAATAACCCATGCTGCCGAAGAATATAAAGTTGATGTCATAGGCGGGGACACCACTTCTTCTCAAAAAGGATTAATCATCAGTATCACAGTTCTTGGTGAAGCTGATGAAGACGAAATTGTTTATAGAAACGGCGCAAAAGAAACCGATTTATTGGTAGTCACAGGAGATATTGGAGCGGCTTATATGGGATTGCAAGTGCTGGAAAGAGAAAAGCAAGTTTTTCAGGTAAACCCAAATTCACAACCTGATCTGGATGCGTACACGTATTTGATTGAGCGCCAATTGAAACCGGAAGCCCGAAAAGACGTTCGTACTTTGCTGCATGCCTTAGAAATAAAACCTACCTCAATGATTGATATTTCGGATGGTTTATCTTCGGAAATTATGCATTTATGCAAACAATCAGGTGTAGGGTGTAATTTATATGAAGATAAATTGCCAATAGATCCTCAATTTATCAATGTTTGCGAAGAATTTAATATTGATAGTACAACAGTAGCCATCAACGGAGGAGAGGATTATGAATTGCTCTTTACCATTGCTATGGAAGACTTTGAAAAGATAAAAGGCAATCCAAATTTCAGCATTATTGGTCACATGACCCAAGAAAGTGAAGGAATTCATCTAATTACCAGAGCCAATACTAAAATTGCCTTAAAAGCAAGAGGTTGGGATGCCATACGCGAATAGATACTTTATAAAACTCTCTTCTTCTTGGTTAGAGGAGTAAGGAGAAAAAAAATGACACTTAATAAGTGTCATTTTTTGTTTTTAACTGATTTAGAAAATAATACCTTTATTTTTGGCCACACGGACTAATTCAATATCGCTTCCGTCGTCAATTTTAAATAATTCTTTTAGTTGAATTTTTCTTCGTTCTATAGCACTCAAAGAGATTGGAATGTATTGGGTAATTTCACTAGTTTTGGTTCCTTTAGAAATATGAAATAAAATTAGTTTGTCAAATTGGTCAATACCGTCAATATCATTTTCATTTTGACTGGACATTTTGATTATAGAATGACTGTAGTAGGTTTCACCTTTCAATACTTTGTCAAAACCAAAAATTAATTCATCAAAAGTCAAATCATTTTTTATGACCAGACCTGCTGGATTAATGGTATCTATTATTTCTTTTATCTTGAGTAATTCAGTGTACATGGTGAGCAGAATAATTTTGCAATTGGGCATTATTTTCATAATTAATTTTGCCAAATCTTCACCAGAATGAATTCCTTTTTCTTCGTAAACAGGCATGCTAATGTCAAGAAAAGCAACGTCAAAAGGAGTTGTTTCAGGATTTGTTATGATTTCATATCCTGACTGACAGTCCTTGCCTTGAGAAAAAAAGTATTCGTATAGGTTGGGATTGTATCTCGTAATTGCATTTTTATAGCCGTCGATGATAAAGGGATGATCGTCTACTATTAAAATATTTTTCTTAATTAATGGTTCCACGTTTGAGTCAACTATCATTTTGTTGTCGTTTTATGTGTTTGTTCTATCGGGACAATTATAGTAACGGAGGTACCTTCCTCTTTTTTTGATTTTAGTTCTAGGGTACCTTTACATTCATTTGTGCGTGACTTTATATTGAGTAATCCAATCCCTTTTTTGGCCCGGTTTACATTAAACCCTATTCCATTGTCAATAATTTTTAGAACCAAATCCATATCCTGTTTTTCGATTTCAACATTTATAGTTGTCGCATTAGCATATTTGTTGCAATTCTGTAAGGATTCCTGAAGAATTCGATATAAATTAATTTTAATGGCATTGTCAATCTGATCCCATTTTATGGCAGTGTCAATACTGTGAACAAATGTAGATTTATAGGTTTTCTTTTGTTCTTCAAATAAATTAGTGACTATCGCGACGAAGTTGTTGATTAATTCTGACTTCTCTCTATTCAGGTTATGTGAAATTTCACGTATATCTTGTTCGATATTTTTTAGTTCGGTTAAGTAATTGAGTCTTTTTTCTATTCCGGAGTCATCTTTAATTTTATTTAAACTATCCAAATTAATTCGAACACCAAACATCCTTCCCAAAACACCATCGTGTAATTCTTGTGCCACTCTTTTTTTCTCTTTTATACTATTGATTTCTATAGTGTTTTGCTGTG
The DNA here is from genome assembly GCF_003097655.1 of Flavobacterium laiguense. Lineage (GTDB taxonomy): Bacteria > Bacteroidota > Bacteroidia > Flavobacteriales > Flavobacteriaceae > Flavobacterium > Flavobacterium laiguense. The sequence goes on along the minus strand of NZ_QCZH01000001.1, from coordinate 114,489 downwards.
AAATTAGTAAGTTATAAATGTCGGTATTGGCTTGTTGTTGTTGTTGAATGAACAACAATTCTCGTTGCTTGGTTTTTTGTGCTTTAATGATGTACAATAAAGCGGCTAGAATGGCTAATCCGCCAAAAATAAACAATAATTTCTTATTTTTATCTTCTAAATGGATGTTTTCAACTTTAATTTGATCCGTTTCATATTCTATTCTAGAAAATTTTTCACCCATTTTTCGTTCAGCTTTTTGTAAACGATCATTGATAAGGATGTATTCTTTAGAATATTTAGAAGCATTTTTGGGATCTACGACCCCCATCTGTTTAAGGGTTTCCAGGATACTTCCTAGACGGTTGGTGCTTCTAGACAAAGCAAGTGCTTGTTTGGCATATCGAACGGCTTTTAAAGTGTCCTTTTTGTATGCAAAATACTCGGATAAATGGGTTTTGTTGATAATGACTCCTGCGGTGAGGTTCAAACTATCTCTGATTTTAAGAGCCCTGTAAAACTGTTCCGGAAGTCCATTAGATTCGTTAAGTTTGAATTTGGCATAAGCCAAATTATCCAATAACATGGCGTATAATTTGGGTTTATCTACAAATAAGTTTTGTTCTTCTAATCCTTTTTGGAAGTAGCTTTTGGCTTGGTTGTAATTTTTCAGGTTCAAATACACATACCCCATATTATTTAAGGAAGATGCTTTGTATTGAAAATCTGGCGGTATTGATTTGTCGTCGATACTTAATAAAGCTTTGTTGTGGTATTCTAAAGCTTTGTCGTATTCTTCTCTTTGATTGTATAAAATACCCAGAAGGTTGTATGATTCATAACGTAAATCATTGGCCTTTTCTTCTTTTAGAGCCCGTAAAGCTCTAAAAATTGCTATTTCGCTATTAAAATAATCGTTTTCACTGTATTGTAAATTTGCTTTACTAATTCGTGTTTTGGCAAGATTGTAGTTGTCATTAAGATTAAGGTATTGTTTTTCAGCTTTAAAATAATAATAAAAAGCACTATCCGAAATGTTTTTTGCACCATAGTAATCTCCTAAATAGGTATAAGCTTTAGCTATATTGACTGTATCATGGCTATTTTTTGATCGTTCTAAAATGAGTTTGGAAGTATAAAAATAACCTTTCCAATCGTTCATGTTGTAATAGCGATTAGCTATTTTGAATAAATTCACTCTATTTATGGAATCGTCTTTTTGGTTAATGATGATTTCAAATGCTTTCCGATTGTATTTCTGCTTAAATTCAAGTGGTAAACGAAGATCATTGGCTAGCGATAGGTAAGATGATAGACTATCTTCTGAGGGCGTGACTTTTCGTTCTGGATTATTTTTATTGGTACAGCCAATTAGAAGAATCAGAAAAAATAATAATATGAAGGAATATTTTTTCAATAGTAGGTTTTGAGTTGTATCAAAAATACTAAATCTTTTGATATAAAAAAAGGACTGTCAATTAAATGACAGCCCCTTTGTGTTAATTTTGAAAATAGCATTAATCGTGTTTTCGATTGCCTCCTGTATCTTGCCCGCCATTTCCGTCAATGTCGGCTATTTGAATTGTTGAGACTGTGATTGTTGCATCACCTGTAAAATCGTGTTTTCGATTGCCTCCAGTGTCTTGTCCTCCATTCCCATCAATAGGGGAGTTAGTAGTATTGTCAGCAATTGTTGAAGCAGTTGTTTCTGGTGTAGTAAAAGAAGTTAATACCATTACTAATGTAAATAATCCGATTGTTAAGGTAGCTTTTTTCATGATTTCTAGTTTTTATGTTTTTTAAAGTTTTACGATTTTAGTTCCATTTTGCAGGAATTTCTTTTGTAAAACTACATAAGAAACTTAAATTTTTCTTACATTGAAAAGCGTTTGTGGTAGTTGACCTTGGTTTGTTAGTGAATGAGCATCAAATCAGGGTAAATGACTGGTTTTTAGATCTCTATGTAGTTTTCGTTGGAAAAGTCACTTATAATGAAATCTATATTTTTTTTATAGGACTTAGAAAACGGAAGTTTTACTGTGGTGTTCTTAATATAGCAAACGGAATTTCCGGTGTGAATCCTGGATATATAATTGCGATTGATAATGTAGCTGTTGTGAATTCTAATAAATGGGATTGTTAGAACGGCTTCAAAATGTTTCAAAGTTTTGAAAGCGGTGATTACTTCACCGTTATTTAGATGAATATCGGTTGAATTATTATCGGCTTGTAAATAACAAATGTCTTTTGAATCAATATACCGATGATCTCCATACGATTTGACACATAAAACAGGGTTTTTTTTCTTGGTTGGGGTTTCAATAGTTGTAGCTGATGGTGTGTTTTCTTCTAAATGATTGGATTGAAATAAAATAATCTCATCATCGGAATGTGAATCATCGGCTTTTAAATTTGAGGATTCGTTTTCTTCTAAATTGTTGGATTGAAATAAAATAATATTTTCATCAGATTGTGAATCATCGGCTTTTAAGTTTGAGGATTCATTTTCTTCTAAATTGTTGGATTGAAATAAAATAATCTCATCATCGCAATGTGATTTTTCCAGTTTTAAAATTAACTTTTTAAAATCGATAGATTTTAATGGCTTTATCAAATAATCGGTTACTTCGTATTCGATGGCCTCAAAGGCTAAATCTTTTTTTGTGGTGGTTATAATAATTTTAGGAATTACTTTTAAGTATCTATACAGTGCATTAATTAGATTCAAGGAGAGATCGCTTTTTTTGTTGGCTGGGTCTATTTCTAGAAAAATTAATTTGGGGTTATGTTCTATAATTAAATTTAAGGCATCAGTATAATTATAGGCTACCGCTATAAAGTAGAGCTCTGAAAAACCATCAGCAATAGCTTTAGTTTTCAAAACACTTTCTGGTTCATCGTCAATTATAATGTACGAATAACTCATTAGTAGTTTACCTATTTGTGAACTGTAGTTCTTCTGGTAGATTTTTGCTTTAGTTAATTATGGTATTTCATTGAGACTAATGAGAAAAAATTAACTAATTGTAATTCAAAATTGGAAATGATGCTATTTCTTACGAAAAAAAATATTTAAAATTTGGTTGTCAGGAACCGCTTTTTCATTTTTATTGGAAGAAAATTTCTTCATAGCGGTTTCAACAAAATAAAATTACGCAAATCAATTTTTTTTAAGCTTATTTGTCAATAGATTACGATTAAGTACTTATAAATGCGATAAATTACATGTTTTTAGCAGTAAAAAAACAATCGAAATAGTATTAATATTTTTCAAGCAAAAGATAAATAAGAAAAACGCTAGGAATAAATTTTTCGTCCATTCAATGATCAAAAAAAAGGTGCTTCTCAATTGGGAAGCACCTTTTGTATTAACATAGAATCAGTGATTACATTTTCATTAACCAGTTTTTCATGGAAACTTCGTTTTCGATAATTGATTTCAAATCGGCAATGGCTACACGATCTTGTTTCATGGTATCTCTGTGGCGAATGGTTACCGTTTGATCTTCTATCGTTTGATGATCAACAGTGATGCAAAATGGAGTTCCTAGAGCATCTTGTCTTCTGTAACGACGTCCTACGGCATCTTTTTCATCATAGGCTACGTTGAAATCCCATCTTAAATCCTCGATAATTTTATGTGCGATTTCTGGCAATCCATCTTTTTTAACCAAAGGAAATATAGCTGCTTTGGTTGGAGCTAAAACAGCAGGTAATTTCAATACTGTTCTGGTAGAACCATCTTCTAGCGTTTCTTCTTTTAGGGAAGTGGCGAAAACTGCCAAGAACATTCTATCTAATCCTACTGAAGTTTCTACCACATAAGGAACATAATTTTGATTCAATTCGGCATCAAAATATTGTAATTTTCTACCCGAGTGCTGTTCGTGAGCTTTTAAGTCAAAGTCTGTTCTGGAGTGAATTCCTTCTAATTCCTTGAAACCAAAAGGGAAATTAAACTCAATATCGGCAGCTGCATTGGCATAATGGGCTAGTTTTTCGTGATCGTGAAAACGGTAATTTTCTTTTCCTAAACCTAGCGATAAATGCCAGTTCAAACGAGTGGTTTTCCAATGTTCGTACCATTGCATTTCTTCGCCTGGACGCACAAAAAATTGCATTTCCATTTGTTCAAACTCACGCATACGGAAGATGAATTGTCTTGCAACGATTTCGTTTCTAAAGGCTTTACCCGTTTGTGCAATACCAAAAGGAACTTTCATTCTTCCTGATTTTTGTACATTTAAGAAATTTACAAAAATACCTTGAGCGGTTTCTGGACGTAAATACAAATCCATAGCCGAATCAGCAGATGCGCCTAGTTTGGTTCCAAACATCAAGTTGAATTGACGTACTTCAGTCCAATTTCTAGAACCTGATTCTGGACAGGCGATTTCTAGCTCTTCGATTAACGCTTTTACATCATCAAGGTCTTCATTACCAAGAGAACGAGCCATTCTTTCCAGAATTTCTCTTTCCTTGGCTTTGTATTCCATCACTCTTGCGTTGGTGGTTACAAATTCCTGTTCGTTGAAAGTTTCTCCAAAACGAGCTCTGGCTTTTTCGATTTCCTTGATTGCTTTTTGATTCAGCTTTTCAGCATAATCTTCAATCAGGACATCGGCTCTGTATCTTCTTTTCGAATCTTTGTTGTCTATTAATGGATCATTGAATGCATCTACGTGACCGGACGCTTTCCAAGTGGTTGGGTGCATCAATATAGACGCGTCTAGTCCTACGATGTTATCGTTCATTTGAACCATCGATTTCCACCAATATTCGCGTATGTTCTTTTTTAATTCTACTCCGTTTTGTGCATAATCATAGACTGCACTTAAACCATCGTATATTTCGCTTGACGGAAAAATAAATCCGTACTCTTTTGCGTGCGAAACTACATTCTTAAATAAATCTTCTTGTTTTGCCATAATACTGCAAAAATATAAAAAGAGAAATTAAAAAAAGAAAAAAAATGAAATTTGAAGGCTTGGGTTTCTTATTTTTCGAGTTATTTACTTAAAAAACAACTAAAGTTAAATGTTAGCGGGGTCGAATTCCCCTCTTGAGAGGGGTTTGGATGTGTGTTTTTGTTTTAAACGCAAATATTTCATTTTAAAAATGTTAGCCTAAAATAGCTACATTAGTTAAAAACTACAGCAAAGTTTGATTACATTAGACTATGTATTAACCCGTTGGGTGTAACTGATTTTTCACCACATAGAAACATAGAAATTATAGTATTTAAAAGAATTTGATAGATGTTTTACTTTTCACATAGTCAAGCTATGCGAAAAATAGTGCTATTTTCTATTATTTCTTTAATTAGAAGTTTTATTTCTATGTTTCTATGTGGTAAAAAGAAATGTTTTTTGAATTACACCCAACGGGTTCTGTATTAGTATTTAAGTAATTCGACTTAATTTTTATAGATAAATCTATTTTTTATGTTTAATTCCCTGATAAATTTGTTTTTCCCAAAGGTTTGTGCTGGCTGTAAATCATTTATAGGCACGAATGAATATGTGATTTGTACGGTTTGCCGACACGAATTACCCTTAACGAACCATCATCTGAATCCTGAAAATGAAGCTTTCAAGAAATTTTATGGTCAAATTCCAGTCGAATATGCTTCGGCTTTGTTATATTTTCATAAAAAGGGAATCGTTCAGGAATTGATTCATAATTTGAAATACAAAGGACATGAAGAGATAGGAACTGTTTTGGGCGAATGGTATGCAGCCGATTTAAAGAACAGTGCAATAGCAAAAAATGTAGATGTGATTATTCCGGTTCCTTTACATAAAAAAAGGTTGAAAGAGAGAGGCTATAATCAGGTTACGAATTTTGGTTTGGCATTATCCGAGAGTTTCAAAATCCCTTTAAATGATCAACTTTTATTTCGGAAAGTGTATTCTAAAACCCAATCAAAGAAAAATCTTTTGGGAAGATCCGAAGGAATTGAGACTGTTTTTGATGTTGCTTTCACCGAAGAAGATGAGAATAAACACTATCTCCTGATTGATGATGTGCTAACTACCGGTGCCACTCTCGAAGCCTGTTCGAGAGCGTTGCTTAAAATTCCGGGTGCTAAGATTAGTATTGTTTGTATGGCGATGGCGCATTCCTGATTCCTATTTTCGAACATACGTTTTAAAATACCCACATTCGTTGATGATTTCTTTATAGTATTTCGTTTTTGAATAATTTGCCTTTAGAATCTTGAAACCTTGCCAAGCAATAAAATTGGTCTCGTCGTCCTGAATGTCCCAAGTTGATAAATTAAGCGAATAGTATTTTTTGTTGTAATAGTCGTTGCGCTCACATTTGGCAATCATGTATTGGGTTTTGGCTTTTTGTTCGATGTTTTTGGTAGCCAAAAAAGCTTTTTCGTAATAGGCTTTTGCCAAAGAACAATTGGTAATCATATTTCGAATAGGATCTCTGAAAAAATCAGGGGTAGAACCAGATCCAGCAATATTCCCTTCATAGAACAGTCGGCCGTTGCCAAAATGTGTAATGTTGTAAAAAGCATGACCGAGTAATAGATTGTTGTTATAAACATCGACTTGTTTAGCCACGTTGTCTTGCATTTTCTTGATAATCGTCAGAAAATCAATCATCGTATATTTCTTTTTTTGCGGTGCCTGATGGTCGCAATCGTGACAATCTTTGATGTTACCCAGAAATGGATTCCCATAAAAAACAGTGTTTTGAAGTTTGTCCGATTGTTTCATAAACGCAATGGCCTCTGGAATTTTGTTTTCGAACGTGGCTTTAACCCCTTGAAAATAATTAATGTCGGCTAGTTTTATTTCATAAATAGATGCACCAATTTTTTCTATTTCGGTTTTGTTTTCTTTAGATAGAAAAGCCTTCATGGCTAGCAGCTGTTTTTCATTGTCATAAAAACTGGGCTCATGATTGAAAACTTCGGTCATCACGGTGTTTTTTTGAGAACGGTAAAGCGCGGCCAAATAGTTTTTGCTCCATTGTGAGGCGTTTTCGTAGCGGAAATTTTCAACAGCTTTTTTAGGCAATTCAAAATACAACCAAGATAAATCGGCTAGTATGGTTTTTTCGTTTTCTGGACTGAGTTGATCAATTTTACTAAGATTATTCACGAATCGAAGCAAACGAACTTGATCAATAGCCAAAGGTGTTTTGGGCATTTTATTTTCGGCTTTGTCAAAATGGTTGTCGGCTTGCTTGAAATTTCCGTTTAGGGTTTCTAGGTATCCAGCAGCGACATTCCACAAATACGGTTTTGATGTTTTGTCTGATTGTGCAATTTTGGTAACCAGATCGATAGCTGATTTATGGATGCTGTCTTTGGTTCTTTTTTTGTTTTCAAGAACGGTTTTGTCTTTGAAAGACTGATCGATTTTATTTTCCTGATTGTTGACTAATCGGGTCAATAAAAAATCTAAATGTTGATTTTTGGGTTGTATTTTATAGATTTCGGCAATGGCTTTTTCTTCGTCATTATAATAACCCTGAATGGCCCAAAGTGCGGCTTTGTCATCATCAGTTTTGGCCATGCCTAACGATTGTTTCCAGTCTTTTTGATCTTGGGGATGAAAACAATAAGCCGAAACGATTCTCATAGTAGGGCATTTATCAAACACCTGACTGTAGATAAAATTGGATTTAGCATAATTCTTTTGTTTGTATTCTACACCTGCCACATAAGCGAGTGCTCTATAATACAACGTATTTTTGGGTATTGTTTTTTCGCTTTGGTAAAAAAAGCTTACCCCGTTTACTTGTCGATCACTGTAGAAACTTGCTTTTATAACCAAAAACCAATACCTGTTTTTTAAGAAAGAATCTTTCGAGTCGTTGTATTTTTTTTCGATGGATTTAATCCAATTTAAATTGGTTAATTTTTCGGGTTGTACGGTTTCGTCATAATTCCAAGAATCATATTGTTGGGTTGAGTAGATTTCAACAGTTTGGGCATCATTCAAAAACAACAGAAACTCTTTTATTTGGCTGTCATTTAATTTGAATTTTTTATTCCACTTTTCCGAAAATTTATTTGTCTTTCCATTTTTGTAATAGAGGATTAGATCAGCAACATCAGCGCTGCTGGAATCGGTCAGGAAAAAAGTCAAATCTTTCTCGTTGATTTTCCCTTCAAGGTAAGCCGACCAATCTTTTACATTCTCGGAGTTGAATCTTGTCCGATGTTCAGTATCAAAACCAATTCCGTAAAAAATATCATTAGATAAAAAAAGTGGAGAATAGGATTTATCTACAAAAGTTTCCGGAGTAAAATTAGAGTCAAATGACCAACCCCAATCTCCATCTGCACAAGCATAAATGGTTCCATAAACTAAAAGGGTAAGGCCGCTAAAAGCAATCAATAATTTTTTCAAAAAGGGCTGTATCATAATTTTTAATATTGAATTCGTCTAAATCGTAAAAGATAATTTCTTTAGGATTTTGTACTGTGTTTTCTTCAAGATCGGTTGCCATTTCTAGCAAATCCGTTGAAGTAATTGTTTCTATTTTTAACAGATCGTTTTCTTTGTAATAGATACCATCTTTGAAATTAGAATTTGTAACCGTAAACCAATTGTTTTTTGTAAGAACAAAACTACTGTTATTTTTTAATTTATTTAGGTCTATTTTGTTCCGAAGACCAATTATTTTTCCGTCTCTTATATGTATGCCCCAAGAATAAATGGGTAATGCGATGTCTATAGGTAATGGATAGTTTTTTAGACTTGACAAATAACGGCTGGCAATGTTACGATCATAGATTGAATTTAAAGAATCTGGAGCTATTTTGCCCATATTATAATACATCAGCACACCTCGATCTACATTGGGAATTTTCGTTTTTTCAAAATATTTTATTTGGTGTAGGCGAATAGTAGCCGAGAGTTTTTTATCAGATACTTTTTTAAAGGCTTCAATAAATCTCAAATAATTGTCCTTGCTCGTAAGGGTCCAATCACAATCAATTTGGATTTCCTGAACACTAATATTGTTTTTTGCATTGATTTGCTGAATGAAATTATTTATTTTTTTTGCCAAATCCAGCACGTTTAATTTCGGATTGAGCATAACCTTGTTTTTGATGTAGACCACAGGAATGACTTCAAAATTGGAGGTTGTTTCTTCAAAACGAATGGGACTTTTGGGATACGCTTTTTGTGTTTCTGGGCTTAGGTCAATATCAAAATACCGAATATAAAGTCTCTTAACCTGGTTTGTGCTCAAGGTGTTTTTTTCTTTTGGCGAAAGCCTAAATATGGTTTTCCAGTAATAAAAGGAAATAGAAGGTTTCTCTTTTTGTTGACAAGATAAAAAGAGGCAGATAATAAAACCAAAAAGCAATAATTTTTTCAAAGAGAGATTGTTTTTATAGGTTACTCTTTTCTTTTTTTGGCACGACTGTATGTCCAATAGGCCAGTATTACCAGTAAAACAAATGGGAGGTATGAACCAATTAGCACGCCTATTTGATAAGCTTCGCTAGGTGCGTCTTTAATTTTTTCTTCAATGTTTACATTTTGAAGCACTAGAAAATAGGGTCTCATTTTTATTTGATTAAAGCGTTTTTGGTAAAATCAGAAAGTACCAGTTTTCCTGAAATGGCAGCTCTTTCCTTTAATAGTTTATCCCAATGGGCTGTTCCTTCCCAAATTACTTTTTTCATTTCGGCAAGAGCGTCTGGATTGTAATTGGCTAATCTTTTGGAGAAAGTAGTTACTTCTAGATCCAATTCTTCTTGAGTTTCCAGTACTTTGGCATACAGTCCTTTTTGGTTGGCCCAAGCAGCTGTTTTCCATTCGTGAGCGGCCAAAGTCATTTCGGACATTGCTATTTTTCCAATTTTTCTACTTACGGCGGGCTCAATAACGAATGGTCCAATACCAATTGCCAATTCAGATAATTTGACCGAGCTTTCGGTAGTGGCCAATGCATAATCACAAGCTGCAATAATACCAACGCCTCCACCCACGGCTTTTCCATGAATGCGTCCTACTATTAATTTTTTGCAACTACGCATGGCATTGATCAGATTCGCAAATCCAGAAAAAAAGCGAGTGCCTTCTTCAAGAGTTGTTACGGCAAGTAATTCATCAAACGATGCGCCTGCGCAAAAAGCACCAGTGCCTTCACTTTTTAAAACAACAATTGAAATTTCAGGGTTGTCGCTCAAAAAGGTTAGTTCATTTGTTAATCGATCCAATAATACTCTTGGAAAAGAATTACTGGCAGGATGCCCAAATTGAACCGTTGCAATTTTATTCTCTATGGTTGTTAAGAGTGTTCCGTTTTTATCTAGTGATAGCATAATGCAAAATTTTGACGTAAAGTTAAAAAAAGGAATGGAAGTAATTTGTTTTTTTTGGATTTGAAGAATAGTCATTTTGAAATTTGCATATTGCAATAATTAAATGTTATATTTGCGACATCATCTTGGGGGATTAGCTCATTTGGCTAGAGTGCTTGCCTGGCAGGCAAGAGGTGACCGGTTCGAATCCGGTATTCTCCACAAAATAAGAAAGTAAAACCCTAATGTTCTTCGTGAACTTTAGGGTTTTTTATTTCCGTCCATTTCCTCCAACTCCAATTTACTAAAAAACTTTTCCTATTTTTGTTAGATACTTAAACTAACTCCTAATGAGAAAAATTGCATTGCTAATGGCTGTATCTACTTCTATAGCTTCTTTTGGACAGAGCCCAAAAGAAAAAAGTATTAACTATCCTCAGACTCCAAAAGGGGAAACTGTTGATGTTTATTTTGACACCAAAGTAGGTGATCCTTATCGTTGGCTCGAAGATGATAAATCTCCAGAAACAGCCGCTTGGGTAAAAGAAGAGAATAAAGTTACCTATGATTATTTGGACAAAATTCCCTTTCGTAATGCTTTAAAAGCGAGACTAGAAAAACTATGGAATTATGAAAAAATAGGAGCGCCATTCAAAGAAGGGAATTTCATTTATTATTATAAAAATAACGGATTGCAAAATCAGTCTGTTTTGTATCGAAAAGATGCTAAAGGAAAGGAAGAAGTTTTCTTGGATCCTAATACCTTTTCAAAATTAGGGACAACCTCTTTAGGTGGAGTCGATTTCTCTGAAGACGGTTCAAAAGTGGCTTATGCTATTTCCGAAGGAGGAAGCGATTGGCGAAAAGTAATCTTGATGGATGTCAATAATGCTAAGATTTTAGAGGATACTTTAGTCGATGTAAAATTTAGTGGAGTATCGTGGAAAGGAAATGAAGGATTCTATTATTCCAGTTATGACAAACCAAAAGGGAGTGAGCTTTCTGCCAAAACAGACCAACATAAACTGTATTACCATAAATTAGGAACTGCACAAAAAGAGGATAAAGTTATCTTTGGCGCAGACCTAAAAAGGCGTTACGTAAACGGTGGAGTTACCGAAGACAATCATTATTTAGTTATTTCTGCTGCCAATTCTACTTACGGAAACGAATTGTACATACAAGATTTAACCAAGCCCAACAGTCCTATTGTAATGATAGTAGACAACTTCAACAGTGACAATCACATTATTGATAACGAGGGTGAAAAACTGTTTATAGTAACCGATTTAAACGCACCCAACAAACGCATTGTGAGTGTAGATGTGAATAACCCAAAACCAGAAAACTGGAAAGATGTTATTGCCGAAACCGAGCATGTTTTGTCCCCATCTACAGGAGGCGGGTACATCTTTGCCAACTACATGAAAGATGCCGTATCTATTGTAAAGCAATATGATTATTCTGGGAAGTTAATGCGCGAAATACAATTACCGGGATTGGGAACAGCAGGAGGATTTGGTGCCAAGAAAAAAGAAAAGACACTTTATTATTCGTTTACCAATTATATCACACCGGGAACGATATATTCTTTTGAAGCAAAATCAGGAAAATCAGCAGTGTATCAAAAGCCGAAAGTAGATTTCAAAAGCGAAGATTTTGTTTCTACCCAAGTGTTTTATACTTCTAAAGACGGAACCAAAATCCCGATGATCATTACTCATAAAAAGGGATTGAAACTTAACGGAAAGAACCCAACTATTCTTTATGGATATGGAGGATTCAATGTTAGTTTGACTCCAAGTTTTGGAATCTCGAATGCCGTTTGGATGGAAAACGGCGGAATCTATGCTGTTGCTAACCTTCGTGGAGGCGGAGAATACGGTAAAAAATGGCACGATGCAGGAACCAAAATGCAAAAACAAAATGTATTCAATGACTTCATCGCAGCAGCCGAATACTTAATCGCCCAAAAATATACCTCTTCTGATTTTCTGGCCGTTCGCGGTGGATCAAACGGAGGATTATTGGTAGGTGCGACCATGACTCAACGTCCAGATTTAATGAAAGTGGCTTTGCCAGCAGTGGGCGTAATGGACATGTTACGTTACCACACCTTTACCTCGGGAGCAGGTTGGGCTTTTGATTACGGAACCTCGTCAGACAGCAAAGAAATGTTTGAATATCTAAAATCGTATTCACCGGTTCAAAACGTAAAAACTGGAGTTCAATATCCAGCCACTATGGTAACTACAGGAGATCATGACGATAGAGTGGTACCAGCGCACAGCTTTAAATATGCTGCCGAGTTGCAGGAAAAGCAAACAGGAGCTAACCCCGTTTTAATCAGAATCGATATCAATGCCGGTCATGGAGCCGGAAAATCGGTTGCGGCAACAATACAGGAAAATGTCGATATTCAGGCTTTTACGCTCTATAATATGGGTTTTACAGAATTGCCCCAATAAAAACAGTTTAACCGCAAAGGCGCTAAGACGCAAAGAAAAAGTTTAATTTTTGCGACTTTACGAGGTGAAATTTTTTATCAAAAAGCAATATAGAATAACGTTCAAGTAGTCTGATATTACGTAATACCTATGCCCAATATTGTCATCTCGACGAAGGAGAGATCTCCGTTGCTAGATCGACAAAGATTGATGCTTTTGACCACGGAGTTTGCTTCGCCAATTCGCTGTCGCTCGTGTCTTGCGGGGATGCTTCCTTCGTCAGCATGACAAGTTTGCGGATCGTAGGGATGTTAAAAAAAGTCATTGGTAGAAAAACAGAGCCTAATACTTTTTAGGAAACCAGATTTTGTGCCTTTTGTAGTTAATTTTTTAATTACAAAAGGCACAATTTTTTTATAAAAAAGTTACCGATATTTGAAACATAAATGTAAAAAAGCAGCAAATGAAAACAGTCAAATGGGGAATCATAGGATGTGGTAGTGTCACCGAAGTCAAAAGTGGGCCAGCACTCCAGAAAACTCCCAACTCTCAGTTGGTTGCCGTCATGCGCCGCGATCCTGCAAAGGCCGAGGATTATGCCCGTCGTCATAATGTACCCAAATGGTATACAAATGCACAAGAACTCATTAATGATCCAGAGGTAAATGCTGTTTATATTGCCACTCCACCTTCCGCACACAAGGAATATACGGTAATGTGTGCCAAAGCCGGAAAACCAGTTTATGTCGAGAAACCCATGGCCATGACTTTTGAAGAGTGTAACGAAATGATAAGCGCTTGTCAAGAAAATCAGGTTCCGCTCTTTGTGGCATATTACCGAAGACGACTTCCCAGATTCCTAAAAATCGAGGAGCTACTACACAAGGATAAGGTCATTGGTACGCCACGCCATGTCAACTGTGTGTTGTATCATTCGTTGGAAACCCGTTATCAAGATCCGCAGCAACTCCCATGGACCGTGCAACCCGAAATCTCAGGTGGTGGAATCTTTGTCGATTTGGCTTGCCATACGCTCGATCTCTTAGATTATCTGTTTGGTCCCATTGTTTCGGCACGCGGACATGCCACATCGCAACAAAATGCGTATCCGGCCGAAGATGCCGTTTCTATGTCTCTTCTTTTCGAAAACGGAATGCACGGTAGTGGCATGTGGAATTTTGGCAGCCACACCCGCCTCGATACTGTAGAGATTGTGGGCGACCAAGGCAAGATTACGTTTGCAACCTTTGGCGACGGCCCCATTTTGGTGTATGACGCCCACGGCTTGACAAAAACCATAACTGTCGAAAATCCGGAACACATTCAGCAACCCCTTATCGAGACTGTCATAAAGGAACTTTTGGGAGAGGCAGATTGTCCTTCTACAGGTGCCACTGCGGCTCGAACCACTTGGGTCATGGATCAAGTCTTAAACGAATACCGTCAAAACCATAAACCGAATAAGTAGGAGCTATTTCCTGCTGTCCGCTATATCTTTTGTGCCGAACACCGGCACAAAAGGATGTCGCTTCCATCAGGGCTAGGGCATTCCGTTTCATACAGTACTTTATTTTTTAAAATCATGTATTCGCCTTGTTCGAATCAATAATTGAATGTTTTGGTTTTGAAAAACCGATACAGGATTATGAAAAACAAAATTATAATTTAAGGGACTTCTTCGCACCTTTCCAATTGTGTCCGCACTGGGACACAATTGAGTTGGGAACAGTGTAAGCTAGTCATTCGTCTTGATAGTCAAGATAAAATCGCGTTTTGTGTATTCTTATTTTAGTGCGTTTGCTTCGTTCCTCGCAATGACTTTGCGTGTGTTAGTCTTTGCGAGGAACGAAGCAATCTCACGTGCTAAATCCATAATCCAAGGCAGGTTTTTCTTTAACAACCATCCATTTTTTGGTTTAAAAAGGGATGAATGGTAATCCTTATTCAATCTAAAATGGAAGGTTTAATTTTTGAGAAGAATTCTCAAAGGAAATGGATGTAGTCTAAAAGAATGTTGCTGATGAAATTTGTTATTCACATTAAAGACAGCTACATAAATTAGTCCTGTATAGTCCCTACGGGACAATTGGCACGGTGAATTTGTTTTTCTACCAACATTTAGCTCCCTACGGAGCAATATCCCGTAGGGATTAAATGTAGGTAGCTGAAAATTTACGCACATGCTGTTGTCCCGTAGGGACTTTACATTTTGCTCAATTAATAGCTCACTGTTAAAGTTAAGTATAAATAATAAAAAATGTAACACCATTTATTTAGACTACAGCCAAGGAAATAAAGTCCTTATCTCGCATATATCAGAATAATTGGTGCTTAAGACCAATAACAGAGGTAGTTCGAGCCAATAGTAGAGGTAGCTCGCACCAACACTATTGGTGTTTTAAACCAATAGTAGAGGTACTTCCCACCAATAATAGAGGTAGTTCGCACCAACACTATTGGTGCTTAAAACCAATAGAAGAGGTACTTCGCGCCAATAATAGAGGTAGTTCGCACCAATACTATTGGTGCTTAAAACCAATAGAAGAGGTACTTCGCACCAACAATAGAGGTATTAAGCACCTGCAGTATTGGTACTTAACACCATGTTTTTTGATAAAAAAGTAAGATTATAGGATAAAACACTAAAAAAGCGGAACAAAATTACTCTTCTGTCCTTAGTAGTTGCATAGCGAGGCATTTTGACCGCTGATTCTCATTAATTAAAATAGATGGCAATTTAGATAAGAGATCAGCTATTTAAGAATACTAATGAAAAATCAAAATGAAAAACTTCGATTTTTCAAAAACGCCAGTCAAAAGATTGGCGTTTTTTTTGTCTGAAAACAAATTGAAAACTATTTACCTACGAGGACTATTGTAAGCAGGTCAATTGTCCTCATAAAACTATTTTTATAAGCTATGAATATAAAGGAAAAATTCGGATCTAAAGTCAAAGAACTAAGAGAACAAAAAGGTTTCTCAATTGAGTTTTTGGCGAATATTGCCAACATCGACAGAACCTATATTTCAGATATCGAGAAAGGGAAAAGAAATGTATCACTACTCATCATCGAAAAACTGGCAAAAGCACTCGAAGTAAACATTCAAGAATTATTTGATAATAGAGAATAAGCTAACCTATACAGATCTTTTTACAGGAGCAGGCTGGCTCTCAGAGGTTTTTATATCAGAGAGATTTGAACCAATTGCGCATGTAGAAATGAATAAGGATGCATGTGTCACCTTAAAAAAACTGCTCTTGATTATTTCAAACATAACAAAGTCAAGGAATATCGCGATTGTTTGAAAGGAAGTATTACAAGAAAATAGTTTTGAAAAAATTACATATACATTTAATTAAATCAGAAATTAAGAATGAAGAAAATTGAAGTAGTAGCTGCAATAATATATTTTGAGGATAAAATTTTATGTGTACAAAGACCTAAAAATAAGTTTTCATATATATCTGAGAAGTTTGAATTTCCTGGCGGAAAAATTGAACAAGGCGAAACACAAAAAGAAGCTTTAAAGCGTGAATTATTTGAAGAGTTAAATATTATAACTGACATCAAAACTTTCTTTAGTACAGTTGTTCATCAATATCCTGATTTTGAATTGACAATGCACAGTTTTATTTGTGAAGTAAAAACAAAAGAACTCCATCTTAATGAACATATAGCACAAGAGTGGTTAAATCTAAATGAACTTAATAAACTTGATTGGGCTGCAGCTGATATTCCCATAGTAAATAAATTAGTAATGAATGGATAAATTAATTCAAATTTTCAATTCCAGTTTACAAACTGGTTATATTGATAAAAACATTATATCTGACGTTGCTTATCAACCTGAGCTGCTTGTTAATCAAAAAAATCCACCAAAAAAAGTTCTTTCAACAATACTTCAAGAACTTGAAAATTGTAATCAGTTTTATATCTCTGTGGCATTTGTTACAACAAGTGGAGTTGCTACTATAATCAATAAATTAAAAGAACTAGAAAATCGGGAAATAAAAGGCGAAATTTTAGTTTCACAGTACTTAAATTTTACACAACCTGAAGCGCTTAAAAGATTATTACAATTCAAAAATATAGATTTAAGAATTGCTACAACAGGAAACGCTCATGCAAAAGGATATATATTTAAAAATAATGAACATTACAATCTAATTGTTGGCAGCAGTAATTTAACGGCTCAGGCCTTGTCAACTAATAAAGAATGGAATATTAAAGTCTCTGCAATAGATGAGAGTGGCATTGTTGAAAAAGTAATCAATGAATTTCAATCTGATTTTCAAAAAGCTACACAAGTAACGAAAGAATTTATATTGTATTACGAAGAAATTTATCAAAACCAATTTCTTCTAAACAATAAAAATTCTAGTGAAATTTTTATTGAATCCCAAATAATTATAACACCTAATTCAATGCAAATCGAAGCATTGGAAAACTTAAAAAATTTACGAGAAGATAAAAAGAATAAAGCTTTAATTATTTCTGCTACTGGAACAGGAAAAACCTATTTATCAGCTTTTGATGCAAAAACCTTTAAACCCAAGAAATTATTATTTGTAGTTCATAGATTAACCATTGCAAAAGATTCATTAAAAACTTTCAAAAAAGTTTTTGGAAAAAATAAAACAATGGGATTGTATTCAGGAGAAAAAAGGGACTTAGATTGTGATTTTGTGTTTTCAACAATTCAAACAATTTCAAAGTCCACACACCTAGAAAACTTCTCGAAAGATCATTTTGATTATATAATTATTGATGAAACTCATAGGTCTGGCGCAGATTCATATTTGCGATTGATAGATTATTTTGAGCCTAAGTTCCTTTTAGGAATGACCGCAACTCCTGAAAGAACTGATGGCAATGACATTTTTCAATTATTTGACCACAACATTGCTTATGAAATTAGATTAAACAGAGCAATGGAAGAAGAAATGCTCTGTTCATTTCATTATTATGGAGTAACTGATATACTAATTGATAATAATGAGATTGATAACAAAGCAGATTTTAATTTATTAATCTCAAGCGAAAGAGTTAATAGAATAATTGAACAAGCCATTTTTTATGGAAGTGATAATGGAATAACTAGAGGCTTAGTATTTTGTTCAAGAAAAAAAGAAGCAATTGAACTCTCTACTTTATTTAATTTGAATGGATTTAAAACTGTTGCTCTAACAGGTGATTGTTCTGAAGAAGAAAGAGCAAAAGCGATTGAAAAATTAGAATCGGATAATTTAAATGAAAAGTTAGACTACATTTTTACGGTTGATATTTTTAATGAAGGAATTGATATTCCTAAAATCAATCAAATTATTATGCTTCGACCTACAGAATCAGCAATTATTTTCATTCAGCAACTAGGCAGAGGGTTAAGAAAAGTTGAAGGGAAAAGTTATGTAACTGTTATCGATTTTATTGGTAATTATGAAAATAATTATCTAATTCCTATTGCATTATATGGAGACACAACTTACAATAAGGATTCTTTAAGAAAATTAATTACAGAGGGCAGTAGGATGATTCCTGGTGCTTCAACGATTAATTTTGATGAGATTACCAGAGAAAAAATATTTCAATCCATTGATTCTGCGAACATGCAATTGTTCTCTGATTTGAAGAAAGATTACAATCTTTTGAAATTCAAGCTTGGTAGAATTCCAATGATGATGGATTTTATTGAACATGGTTCAAGAGACCCTTATTTGTATGTGAATTATTCCAATTCGTATTATAATTTCATCGTAAAAGTTGAGAAAGAATTCAACTTAGATTTATCTATACAGCAAATTCAACTTTTAGAACTGTTTTCTAAAGAAATAAATAATTCAAAAAGAGTTGAGGAAAGCTTAATTATCAAATCATTAATAGAATATGGAAAACTTTCCCTAAATGATTTAAAAGATACTATTTCTAAAAAATATCTATACACAATTTCCGACGAAACAATTCAATCCTGTATTTCCAATTTAAATTTTGAATTTATTAGAGAAAAAAAAGGAGGTAAATTGATTTCAGTAAAAGAAATTAATAATTTAGACATTATAAAATTGGAGAATGACAGTTTCGTGTTTTCAAACACTTTTCTTTCAAATTTAAACCAACAATCATTTAAGACATTTCTAGTTGATTCTACGGATTATTCCATTTATGAATTTGATAAACTATTTGAACCTGATAATTGGCAGAAAGGATTTGTACTTTATCGAAAATACTCTCGTAAAGATGTATTTAGAATATTAAATACCGCAGAAAACCCTGTCGCTCAGAACGTAGGAGGTTATTTGGTTAGTCCCGATAATTCTCATTGTCCTATTTTTGTAAATTATCATAAGGCAGAAGATATATCTGAATCTACAAAATATGAGGATAAGTTTGTGAATAATAGAGAATTTGACTGGATGTCAAAATCTAATAGAAAAATTAATAGTAATGACGTTCAATCTATTTTAGGCAAAAATGGAGCTATAAGGCTTCCTCTTTTTATTAAAAAAAATAATGATGAAGGAATGGACTTTTATTATATGGGAGAAGTAAGTCCTGAATTGAATCAGACGGAACAAACGACTATGAGTAATGATAGTGGGAAACAGGTTTCGGTTGTGAAAATTCGTTTCAATTTGGCAACCTCTGTTTCTGCTTCTATGTATAACTATTTTGAAGAAAATGGAGCTTTTAAAGATAATAAGCAGAGAAAGAGTGTTAGTATTATTCAAGAACAAAGCGTTATAAATTTTGAACCAATTTTAAGAAACCCAATCCCTCTTTATGATTTCTATGCAGCTGCAGGAACATTTAGTGAAATTCAATCTGAAAAAGATTTTACTTTAATAGAAGGCCCTGAAAACAGTAACACTAATGGTGATTATTTTGCTTGTAAAATAGTTGGTGAATCAATGAATAGAGTAATTCCTAATGGTTCACTTTGTTTATTTAAACCTTATACCGGTGGCAGTAGAAATGGAAAAATAGTTTTAGTTGAAAACATTGATATTCAAGATCAAGATTTCAATTCTGCTTTTACTATTAAAACGTATTCAAGTGAAAAAGTAGTATCTAAAGAAGGTTGGCAACACACTTCAATTGTTTTAAGACCAAATTCATTTGACACTTCCTACAAAAATATTATCATCAATGAAGAAAATGGTGCGGAAATGAGGGTTGTTGGTGAGTTTATTTCGATAATTTCAGATAATTTTGAAAAATGAAAGAACTAAAATTATTTGCTATTTACAAGAATGGTGAACATAAAGGAAATGAGCGTGGAATTTCAAGGGAAGATGCAATACAAAAATATTTGATTGCCTCGTCTTTTGGAACACTTTTGGATGATTTGGAATTTGTATCTCAATATACAGGTTCTCTTGCAATTGAAAATATACATTTCAATAAGTCTATTTTTGATAAAAATAAGGCACTAGATGTTCGAAAAAGTAATGTGAACTACTGGCCTTTCATAGAAACCTATTATCCAAATTACTATTCTTGCGACCAAATTTTACTAAGCGATATTTTAGCTAGAAAACTAGAAGGCGAAGAAATCTGTGAAGAAGATGAAGAGATGATTAAAGATTGGGATGTAAAAGCCGAATTACTCAAACTCGATCAAGCCATTATGCAAAAAGCGATGGAAAATTATTTTGACATTAAATATGCTTGAACATTCACAATTGATACTTTATAAAAAAAAATCCTCTTAAACAACATCCCAAATAAAGTCCCTAACTTTGCAGTAACAGTTCTTAAATTGTTACGTCATGGATCGTCTAACCCCACAGCAACGTTCCAAAAACATGCGTGCCATTCGCAGCACTAATACCAAAGATGAGGTGCGATTGGCAAAAGCGTTGTGGCATCTTGGCTACCGCTACCGTAAAAACAACAAAACCGTTTTCGGCAAACCTGACCTCACCTTCAAAAAACTCAAAATTGCCATATTCGTAGACAGTGAATTCTTCCACGGCAAGGATTGGGAAACCCAAAAAGACCGTGTCAAAACCAATACTGAGTTTTGGCAAAAGAAAATAGAACGAAACCGCCAACGCGATGTTGAGGTAAACAATTATCTAGAATCTCAAAACTGGAAAGTAATCCGTTTTTGGAGTCATGAAATAGAAAAAAATCTTGAGAATTGTATTGCCATAATCCAACAAGAAATCGCTTTACGACAAAAAGAAAGATAAGAACAAAGCACAGTCTGACTTTGGAAACAAGGCGATTTGGAATGTCTGTATGAAATGATTAGTAATTTTTATCCTATATAATAAAAGTAAATACATCTAAAATTATCATTTGCGATGTTAAAATAGAAGGATTACTTTTACAAAATAAATCATGAATATGAGTAACGAAATTATCATTCCAGACGAAATTATCAGCAGTAAAATTTACTTGATAAGAGAGCAAAAAGTGATGTTAGACAGGGATTTGGCAGAACTTTACGCAGTAGAAACCAAACAGCTCAAAAGGCAAGTTCGTAGAAATATGGAACGATTCCCCGAAGATTTTATGTTTGAACTTAGCCAACAGGAGTTTGAAATCTTGAGGAGCCAATTTGGCACCTCAAATTGGGGTGGTACAAGATATATGCCTATGGCATTTACAGAACAAGGCGTGGCGATGTTATCGACTGTATTAAACAGTCCAACTGCTATAAAAGTTAGTATCCAGATCATCCGTGTATTTACCAAAGTAAGAGAAATGCTTACCGATAGTTTGGGTATGAAATTGGAAATCGAAGAGATTAAAAAGAAACTCACGAATCACAGCAAAAATATAGAATTGGTTTTTAACTATCTCGATGAATTAATGGACAAAAAAGGCAATACAGAGCCAAGAAAAAAAATAGGTTATAAATAGAAAAAAATCTAGAGAATTGTATTGCCATAATACAACAAGAAATTGCTTTACGACAAAAATAACACTATCCTTTTCGTTTTCAGTCTCTTCGATCGATAGTCAAAAAAATGGCTGTATTCTTTCATAATGTTTTGCTAAAAAGGAAATGTTTTAGGGAATAATTTTTAACTTTGAGATATATCAAAAAATCAATACATATGAAAGTACAAATCAACACAGACAAGAATGTAGAAGGTAGCGAAAGACTTGATGCTTATTTTTCAAGTGAAATACAAAGAGTATTATCCCGTTTTGATGATAAAGTTACCCGTATAGAAGTGCATTTTGGAGATGAGAATAGCGCAAAATTCGGATTACACGATAAGCGTTGTCTTATTGAAGCCCGACCGGCCAACATGCAGCCTATAGCGGTAACAGAATATGCCGAAACGATCGAAAAAGCATTTAATGGTGCTTTGGATAAAATTAAAAAAACGTTGTCTACTGCGTTTGAAAAACAAAAAGTATATTAAAAACAACAACGCTAAAGAGCGAAAGCATATATAAAAGAGAGGCTGTCTACATATAGACAGCCTCTCTTGCTTTTTTGCCACTCCCGGTAGATCATTGTCATTAAGTTAAGGATTCGTCAGTTCGAGTTGAGTAATAATTTGCGATAGAAAATTTTTACGAAGTATCGAGAACCTTTACGTTTTGAAAGCTTCTCGATACAATTTTGAACATTAAAGCTATCGCATTAATGTTCAAAATCACTCGAAGTGACGACTGAAACAGTTTAACCTAATGACATTGCCCGATAGATATCGAGATTAAAAGATTTCCACTGATTTTTTCTAATAAATCTAATTCACTTTTTTTAATCTGTGAAAATCTTTTAAATTCTATCTAACTCTTTTATTTACCGCAAAGAGCGCAATGGTTTTCATCGCTTTATATGTATTCCGCAAAGGTCGCAAAGCTTTGCGTTCCTTGCGTTTTTCAAGAAAACAAAAATCTTTGCGATCCTTGCGGTTAAAATTATTTTAGACATCATTAGAATTAGCTCTCATTTGTCAAAGTCCCAAACCCGCTTTCTGCAAATCTGTGACGAAAATTATAGTCACGGATAGTCAAGAGAAACTATTCATCAAACAGCAAAGTGGCCAATTGCTCGTCTCTTTGGTACACATCATCATAAAAATGAATCGTGCCATCTGCATCTACCCAAGCGGTAAAATAACCAATAAACACCGGAATTTTACTTTTTAGAGTATACCAGTTTTCTTTGCCTTTATTCATGGCGGAGTCTATTTTTTCGGGAGTCCAGTTTGGGTCGTCTTTCAGGATTTCATTTGCCAACTCTACAGGTTTCGCTACACGAATACAGCCGTGGCTAAAAGCTCTTTTCTCTCGGTTAAACAATCCCTTAGACGGAGTGTCGTGTAAATAAATAGAGTAGGGGTTGGGAAACAAAAATTTTACTAATCCCAACGAATTTTTGGGACCTGGTTTTTGCCTTATAATGCCGTTTATCCGCTCCATGTTGTGTTCTTCAAGATAATTTTTGTTTTCGGCTATGCCCGGCTTGATTTCTTTTTTGATAATACTAGAGGGTATATTCCAATACGGGCTAAAAACGATATAGCGCATATTGGAGCTAAAAATCACGGTTTTATTCAAGTCTTTCCCCACTACAACATTCGATGTCAAAACGGTTTTTCCATCCTTAAAATAAGTCAGCTCATAGGAAGGAATATTGACCACTATCAATTCTTTGGATGATGCAATGTCGGCCGTTATCCAACGACAACGTTCCATATTGACCATAATGGTTTTGATACGGTCTACAATAGGAACGTTCAGGGATGCAATGGTTTTTTCTGTGATATGATTGTTTTTGAGACTTCCTGTTCGGTTTTTGTATTTCAAAATTCCGGTAATAAGAGAATCGTCATAGATGCTGCTTTCAGAATCTTTGGTTAAATCACCCAGAATAAACAAACGGTGTCTTATTTGGGCAATAGTTTGGGAGGAATCACCAGGCTTAAAAGCAATAAAACTAGAGTCGGTCTCAATAGGATCCCAAGAGTTGTCTTTTGCTAATTTTTTATATTTTTGAAGTACTTCCTTTAAACTGTAATATTGACTAAACACTTCTTTTTCGTTCTTTTCAATCAAAGAAGGATTGGCCATTATAGAGTCTAAATAATTAACGTAGGATAGTTTTTTTCGAGGTAAAAACCAGCCCAATTCGATCGTTTTTTTGGTGTCCAAACCTTTTAAAACTTTATGGACGTATAGGAAATAATAGGACGACATGAATAACTCATCCGTTGCATTCGGTTTTGAAAGGGCTACCGGATTTTGAAAAATAGCTTCCAGTTTTTCTTTGTAGGGAATGGTGGTTTTAACCCCTTCCTCTTCCAGATGGTTGATTTTATTATACAACAAATGTCCCACTTCCAAAATTCCTTTTTTGTCATACCAAATGTATTGGTAGTTGCGTTTAAGGTACAATTGGATTACTTCTTGTTGGTATTCTTGTAATTCAGGATATTTTTTAAAAAACGGACGGACTAAAGTGCTGTCAAAAGAAGGCAAGTTGTTGACTTTAGCTACTTTTATGGATGATTCAGAACGGTTAGGGCTTTTTTTTTCACAGGAAACGAAGAAAAAAGAAAAACCAAAGCCAATTATAGAGAGGGATAACAGTAACTTTTTCATGTCAAGGTAATATTTGTTTTATGGAATCCCGATTGTAGTTTTTTATTAGATATTGCATAAAATTACAAAAATAAAAGCACTATTAAAATCAATATGAATGCTTTATATACAAAAAAAAGTTGCCTTAAAGAATGTACTTTAAGGCAACTTTTTTAGTAGTAAGAAATGTTGAATGCTTTCTTAAAATTGGAAAGCAGCACCTACTTGAAAAACTTGATTTTTACCATCAACATTGTCGAAAGTGTCATTCAAACTAGAGATGTATCTTCCGTTTATAGATAGTCCTAGTGGTAAATTAAGAGACATTCCAAATGCCCATGAAGTCACAACACTATTGGTGTCTAAATTTTTAAGAGCGACAAAATTGTCAAGATTATCAGAAATTGGGAAACCAAATTGAGGACCTGTTTCAAAACTCAATAATTTAACAGCATATACTTTGGCTAAAATTGGCACAGTAATGTAATCTATTTTCACATCTGTTGTTGGAGTTGAAAATCCTTCTTGTGAGTATTGTATTTCAGGTTGTATGAAAAGCAAACTTTTTACTAAAGGGATTTCTTTGTAGACACCAACATAAAGTCCAGTTTTGGCGTCAGTGTTCAAACCATTTACGCTAATATCTGAAATATTGGCTCCCGCTCTAACTCCGAATGCTTGTGCCGAAACTGCATTAGATGCCAATATTATAAAAGCACTTAACAATAAAATTTTTAATGATCGCATAGTTTTTGTTTTTAGATTAACAACCCATTTGTAGGGTTTATTGAGCCCAAAAGTACTATAAATTTTAATATTCTTTTGTGAATTTAGAATAAAACACCATTAAAAAAGGCATCTGGATAGGGATAAAACCACCATTTTAGTTTTAAAAACAGGAATACTATATTGTTAAGATTTTTCAGGTATAACGAATGAAATTGGATTTAATTATGCTAACTTTGGTTTAAGGGTGAGTTGCGCTTTTTTAAAACAATTGCCTGACTTGATGTGGTATAAGGAGATGTTTTTTACCCATTGTATTTTTTAGGAGCCAAAAAAATTAACAGACATGAATCAAATTGTAGAAAAAGGGACAGCGTTTGTAAAAACGGATCGATTTAGAAAAATCTTAAAACGAATCGGGTTTTTTATTATTGGCTTTTTGGGATTAATCCTTATTTTCTTTATTGGCTTGAGGGTTTATTTCAACCAAAATAAAGCGGCTATAATGACCGAAATCAATCAGAAAATCAATGATAACATTTCAGGTCATGCCAGTATTGGCGATGTGGGATATAAGTTCTTGATTGGTTTTCCCAATTTTACGGTGGTACTGAATAAAGTAGAACTTCAAGATAGCTTGTATGCCGTTCATAAAAGAAGTGTGCTTAAAGCAGAAGAAATTGAAGTGCGCTTGAATGTATTGAGTTTATTGAATAAAAAAGTAGATATCGAAAAGGTGGTGTTGATTGATACTAAAATTGATTTGTTTAAGGATAAAAATGGAGTTTCCAATTCCAATATTTTTAAACCCAAACCCAAAACAAACCAACCGAAAAGCAAAACAGAGACCGAAATCGATGAGGTAGACTTTAAGAATGTGGTCTTTATTTCCCAAAATCTACAAAGAAATAAATTATTTCATTTTGAAGTGGCTTCTTTAAAAAGCAAAATCGATTACACGGATGACGGCTGGGAAACCGATCTTTTTTTGGATGTTTTTGCCAAAAGCATGGCTTTCAATACCATCAAGGGGAGTTTTATAAAAGACAAAAGACTAAAAGGAAAATTGGCTATTCAATTTTCGAAGAAAAAAAATAGAATTGACGTGCTTACCGAAGGACTTGGGATTGGAGACGATGATTTTGATATCAAAGCGAGTTTTGGTCTAGAAAAAGAGCACCCAATAATGAACATCAACATAAAAACCAAAATTTTATGGTTGAACGCCGCTCATTTGTTAGACCCGCATTTGTTTAAAATTCTAAATCATTTTGACATTACTAAACCACTCGATGCTCAATGTAGTATTATAGGGGACATGAATGCCGAGGGAGATCCCGAAATTATTGTTGATGCCCAAATAAAAGACAATGTTTTGGTTACTCAGGATGGCACAGTTACCGACTGTAATTTTTCGGGTAGATATATCAATAATTTTAAAAACGGGTTGGGGTACAATGACATCAACTCTGCGGTTATCATTAAAAACTTTAAAGGGAATTATGAGGGAATTCCAATTTCTATTCCAGCAGCTGCCATCAATAATTTGGAAAAACCTATAGCGACAGGGAATATTCATTCTGAATTTGAAGTAAAAAAATTAGGAAATGTTTTTGGAGAGGATGTCTTTAAATTTAATGGAGGAACTGCCAATGTCGATTTGAAATTTAATGTGGATATTGTGGCTTTGCGGATTTCTAAACCTCGTTTTACAGGTAAAGTGAATATAGAAAAAGCCAATATGCTTTACAAACCCAAAAACCTTACTTTTCAAACGAACATTCTTCTTGATTTTACCGATAAAGCTTTATTCATTAGAAATATTAAGTACCAAAGAGACAAAAACATTGCCTTTTTGGATGGACGAATAGACAATTTTCTTAATCTCTATTACGATGATCCAGAAAATATGGTGGCTGTGCTCAACCTCAAAAGCCCATTTATGGATGTCAAACAATTGATGGCTACTTTGGCTTCTAGTGAGAAAAAGACAGAAGCTAAAAAAGCGACTACCAAGGCAGATACTAGAAAAAGAATAGCTCTTGTTCAAAAATGCCAAGTGGTTTTGAATTTGGATTTAGACAAAATGGTGTATTCTAATTTGACTGCCAAAAATGCTAAAATTATTATTGTGGCCAAGAATAGACAGTTTTTTATCAAGCAAGGGTCAATCGAAACCTGCGGTGGAAAAATTACGTTTGCTTCCCAATTGATTCCACAAGGCGAATTATTTAATGTAAAAGCTAATGTGAATATTGCGACGGTTGATATTCCTCAGTTTTTAACTTCGTTCAAGAATTTTGGAATTACATCATTTCAACCCAAAAATATAAACGGGAATCTTTCGGCAACGGCAGACTTATCAGCAAAAATGACAGTAAACGGTGATTTGGTAGATGAATCTGTGAAAGGAAATTTGCAATATGACATAAAAAAAGGGTCGCTAACGGATTTTAAACCCATTATGAAAGTAGGGAAGTTTGCTTTTCCTAATAGAGAAGTAAAACATATCGTATTTAATGATTTGTCTGGGCGATTAAACATGAATGGTAGTAAAGTGAATGTTGATTACTTTAAAGTGAGCTCGAATGTTTTGAATTTTGATGTAGAAGGTATTTATTCCTTTAAGAAAGGAACTAATTTAGGCTTGACGATTCCGCTTAGAAATCCTAAAGATGATGCTGGAATTAAAGATAAAACCAAAAGAGATGCTTTGCGTTACAAAGGAATAGTGCTACATTTGGTGGTTGTGGATGGTAAAGATGGAGAAATGAAAATAAAAATGGGAAGTCTTCCAGATAAAAATAGAGTAACGTTTAAGTGATCGGTGAATAGCCAAATGATTAGATTTGCTTAGAAATTCAGGATTAGAATTATAACCAAAAACAATGAAAAACAAATACACATGAAAACATTATTTTTAAGTTTAGCCCTATTGGCATTAGTTAGTTTTGATTCTTTGCAGTATAAGGAGTCGGAAGAAAAAGAAAAGGTTAACACAACACTTGATGCATGGCACAAAGCCGCTGCCGAAGCCAATTATAATGCCTATTTTGGGATGATGACTGATGATGCTATTTTTATCGGAACGGATCCAACGGAGAATTGGAATTTAAAAGCCTTTCAAGTTTTTGCAAAACCGTATTTTGATAAAGGAAAAGCTTGGAATTTTAAAGCCATGGAACGCCATATTTATTTTGATAAATCTGGAAAATTAGCTTGGTTTGATGAATTATTAAATACCCAAATGAAAATCTGCAGGGGTTCAGGGGTACTTGTCAAAATAGGTGCAGCATGGAAAATAAAACACTATGTTTTGTCTATGACCATCCCAAATGACAATACCGATGAAGTGATCAAAATCATCGCACCTATTGAAGATGCACTGATTCAAAAAGCACAATCCAAATGATAATTTTTGATTTTTTCGTTTTTAACAAAGCCTAAAGCTTTCGGTCTTATATAATTCCTTAATTTTGCCGAAATTGTAATTATATCGTGGGAAGTAAAAATAAATTAAAGAGGTTCAAAGAAAACGAAACATTCACTAATGTTTTTCAGCCAACAAGAGAAGAAGTAGTAGGCGATTTATTTCCGCTTAGAGGTAAATGGAATTCAGATTTTTTTAAAAACGAGAATCCATTGGTGTTGGAATTAGGTTGTGGTAAAGGTGAATATTCTGTTGGCTTGGCCGAGAGATATCCCAATAAAAACTTTGTGGGAATCGATATCAAAGGAGCTCGTTTCTGGCGTGGTGCAAAAACTGCCGTAGAGACAGGGTTGCATAACGTGGCTTTTATTCGAACTCAAATCGAATTAATCAATCACATTTTTGCCGAAAATGAAGTCGATGAAATTTGGATTACTTTTCCAGACCCTCAAATTAAATACAAAAGAACCAAACACAGAATGACCAATTCTGAGTTTCTGCAATTGTATAAAAAAATCTTGAAAAAAGACGGGGTTGTCAATCTTAAAACCGACAGCGAGTTCATGCACGGATATACATTAGGATTGTTGCATGGTGAAGGTCATGAGGTGTTATATGCGAACCATAATGTGTATGTAAACGAAGGAAGTCCTGAAGAAGTTACTGCCTTTCAGACATTTTATGAAAAACAATATTTGGAAATTAACAAAGCAATTACGTATATTCGTTTTAAAATAAAATAGTATTTAGATTACAGTATTCCTTTTTTGTTTGCCAAAGCAAATTATTGTAGAGAATAAACTGAAAACTAAGACTGATCCCGATAGTTTATCGGGAGAGACTAAAAACAAAAAATGGCTATAGTATTTCCCTTTTTTTTTGGATTCATTGCCGCTGCAGTTGGTATTACGCCGCCTGGATTGATTAATATGACGGCGGCAAAAGTAAGCTTGAAAGATGGCAGAAACGAAGCGATTTCTTTTGCCATTGGCGCTACCATAATTGTATTTTTTCAAACTTTTTTGGCCTTACTGTTCGCTAATTTTATTGATAGCAGACCCGATATTATAAATAAGCTGCAAGAATTTGGACTTTTTATTTTTATTGCATTGACCATTTATTTTTTTTGGAAAGCAAAAAGACCCAAAAGCGCAAAATCCGAAACGAAAACCCGTAGTAAAACCAATCGATTTTTTCTGGGGATGTTGCTTTCCGTTTTGAATTTATTCCCGATTCCATATTATGTTTTCATAAGTATTACTTTATCATCCTATGGATATTTTTTCTTCGATAAAGGATTTATTTTATCTTTTGTTTCGGGTGTAGTTATCGGATCTTTTTTGGTTTTCTATCTTTATATCTTGTTTTTCAAAAAAAGAGAGTCTAAATCTTCTTTTTTAATGAATAATGGAAATTACATTATAGGAACCATTACCGGATTAGTTTCCTTATTTACACTATTCAAATTGATTACCGTTTATTTAGGATAAAAAATGGAAACTACCAGCGACAATTTTTTCGAAAGGGTTTATGCAGTAGCAAGACGTATCCCATACGGGAAAGTCACTTCTTATGGCGCCATTGCAAAAATTCTGGGATCTGCACGTTCAGCCAGAATGGTGGGTTGGGCCATGAATGCAGCCCATAGTCTAGAGGATGTTCCAGCACATCGGGTGGTTAATAGAAAAGGGTTGCTTACTGGGAAACACCATTTTGACGGAACCAATCTCATGCAACAATTACTGGAAAACGAGGGGATAGTGGTGATTGACAATCAGATTATGGATTTCGAGTCTGTTTTTTGGGAGCCCGAAATGGTAGGGTGAATCACTATTGAGCAGGTTTGTTCTTTGGTTTTTAATAGTGTGCATAACCTTTAAAAATGCAGTTTCTACTATAGTTTTTATTATTGATTACTATCAATAAATCCAATCCAAATCCTTTAAAATTAGAACTTAATCCGCTATCTTTGCAATCTAAAATGAGTTTAAATAAAGATAATTTTTTAAAGTCGAAACTTGATTTAAAATTATAATTGAAATCGCCATGAAGAATTTTTCTTCCTATAAAGATGAAAAAGCGGTTTCTGACAACCAAATTTTAAATACTTTTTCGGAAGAATGGTATCGCTGTAAATAAAAACAAATAGTAACTACGCATGAAATTAGATAGAAAAGATGTTCTTAAAGCATTAGAGACAATAACTGTTGCTGGTGAAGGAAAAAATATGGTAGAAAGTGGAGCCATAGCAAACGTAGTCACTTTTGGAGATGAAGTTGTTGTGGACTTGGTATTGCATACACCAGCGATGCACATCAAAAAAAGAGCTGAGGACGATATCAGAAAAACGATATTGGAATTAGTTTCTCCAGATGCCAAAATTAAAGTAAATATAAAAGTAGAAGCAGCTGAAAATCCTAATCAGATTAAAGGGAAAGCCATTCCTGGAATAAAAAATATTATCGCTGTAGCTTCCGGAAAAGGAGGAGTTGGGAAATCAACAGTGACGGCAAACTTAGCGGTAACATTGGCTAAAATGGGATTTTCTGTTGGTGTTTTGGATGCCGATATTTATGGGCCATCGATGCCAATCATGTTTGATGTAGAAAATGAGAAACCGATTTCTGTTGAGGTAAATGGAAAATCAAAAATGAAACCGGTTGAAAGTTATGAAGTTAAAATGCTTTCTATAGGGTTTTTTACTTCTCCAAGCCAAGCTGTAATCTGGAGAGGGCCAATGGCATCTAAAGCCTTGAACCAAATGATTTTTGATGCAGATTGGGGAGAATTAGACTTTATGCTAATTGATTTACCTCCAGGGACAGGAGATATCCATCTTTCGATTATGCAATCGTTGCCTGTAACGGGTGCCGTTGTGGTAAGTACTCCACAGGCTGTTGCTCTTGCCGATGCCAAAAAAGGAGTTTCTATGTTTTTATCGGAAGCGATAAATGTGCCGGTTTTGGGAATCATCGAAAATATGGCTTATTTCACACCTGAAGAATTGCCAAACAATAAATATTATATCTTTGGAAAAGAGGGTGCAAGAGACTTGGCTCAAGATCTTGGAGTTTCGTTTTTAGGAGAAGTTCCAATTGTGCAGTCTATTCGTGAGGCTGGAGATTACGGTCGTCCGGCAGCATTGCAAACAGGATCTGTAATTGAAAGTGTTTTTGAAGAAATTACACGTAATGTAGTAAGCGAAGTAGTGAAGAGAAACGAAAACCTAGCGCCGACTGAAGCTATTAAAATTACAACAATGGCTGGATGTTCAGCTGTAAAGAAATAAAACTCTAAACTTCCATAGAAGAATATAAAAAATCATGAAAACAGAAGAATTAACAAACAATGTTTTAAAAGCGCTAGACGAAATCAGGCCTTTTTTGAATTCAGATGGAGGAGATATTACGCTTATTTCAATTGATGAAGGAAAACACGTAAAAGTCCGTCTTGAAGGAGCCTGTACTAGTTGTAGCGTAAACCAGATGACTTTAAGAGCTGGAGTGGAAACGACTATCAAGAAGTATGCGCCTCAAATAGAAACGGTTGTTAATGTTTTGTAAAAGCATTGGAAAAGAGTCTGTTGTTTGTTTATGACAGTCTCTTTTTTAGATAAGGAGTGCTATAACAGAAAATTTTAATAAAATAAATACTGTTATAAAAGAATAATAGTCAGTTTACCACTTGTTAAAGCTTTTGTTCGTACTTGTTAAATCTCAATAAAAATAGATTTTTTAAATGATTATCATTAGTGAATTACCAATAAAACAGCGGTTTTTTCTATTATAAGTAAAAAATCATGCTAATAATTCAAGTTTTTTTTCTTTGAAAATTCAAATAAAAATTTACATTTGCAACACTAACTTACAAACTTAAATTATGAAAAAACAGTACTTATTAATTATTTTACTTCTATGCTTTTATATAAATTATGGGCAAGAACCGATGCAAGATTCATTTGTATCCAAAACTTTAACTATTGTTGATGAAGAATGGAGTGAGGTAAACTATGGTTCTATGGTTAATGTTTCGTCCAATAGAAAAGGACAATTAAAGATAGCCAATGCTGAGTTTTTGACTGAACTTAGTGGAGGTAAAGCCTCAATGTTAGAGGGAAGTGCGTACAATTCAGCCGAATTTACCTCACAGACTCTGACTAAAGAAAAAACAGAAAAAAATGGTTTAGTAAATTTAACCTTTGAAGGGAAGTTGATATTTAAAACCCATGATGGAGTTTATGCCCCCACTTTAAAAATTACTTTTATAGTGAATCAAGCAGATATTATTGGCTTAAAAATTACTAATCTCGAAAATAGAAAAGAATACATATTAAATCTTGAAATAAAGGACTAAAATTGGGGTATAAACGGCTTCGATTAAAAAAAAACAAATTACACGAATGGATGTTTTAATAAAGATCAAAGATAGAGAAGGAGTTGTTCATGAATTGCAGGCTCCAACGGACATGGCAATGAATATAATGGAATTATGTAAAGCCTACGAGCTTCCTGTTGAGGGTACTTGTGGAGGTATGGCCATGTGCGCTTCTTGTCAATGCTATGTTCTAAATGATGTCGCTTTGCCTGAAATGGGAGATGATGAAGAAGCGATGCTTTCAGAAGCTTTTTATGTAAAATCAAATAGCCGTTTGGGATGCCAAATTCCAATTACCGAAAGTCTAGAAGGCTTAGAATTAGAATTAGCACCAGAGAATTAAAAAATATAAACCTGATTCTTATCTCATAGGAATCAGGTTTTTTGTTTTTATTGTAAAGCTAGATGTTGTTCCTGAATGTGTTCTTCAATGGCATCCCATAAGCCTATTCTTTTTTCTAAAGCTAAAATCGAAATTTCTTCAACTTCTGACCATTTTTTCGGATCCTCTCCGCAAAGCTCAGTAATCATTTTCATCGCCATTGGACTATGTTCGTCAGCATCCAATTCGATATGTCTTTCAAAATAGTAAATTAATTTACTTAAATCATTATCAGGGAAATTGGCTTGAAAATTTCTCAGTATTTCGGTAAACATACCCGGAATTAAATCTTCTCTGCCAAAGGTAAAGGCAGCCGCTATTTCATGTGACTTTCCTTCCTCAATTACCCTAAAAGTAAAATCAAGAAATGCTTTAATGTTGGGATGTAGATCACTTTTTTTAATCGCAACAAATATATTATGAAGCGAATGAATCTCTTCTAAAAAATCTTCTATTCCTGTCGTTTTGGCTCCGCAATCTTGCATGGCCTCGACATACATTTCAAAATGACTCAGACGACGACCGTCAATACTTAAATCACTTTCCTCTGCAAGCACAATTTCATTGATTAAATATCTGGTTTCTGGATTAGCTGTTGCAAACCATGGAGTTGTGGTGCAAGTCAATTTGGTTTGTAAGGCTTTTAATAATGACATAAAATCCCATACCGCATATACATGATTTTCCAAGAATCGACGTAAATCTTCTAGTGTATTTACTTTTTGGTATAAAGGATGATTTAATAATTGTTGTTTTTGGGTTTGAATGCTTGTGTTTATCGTTGCAATATTCATTGGGGCTCTTTTTTTGTGTAAAAATAAAAAAGCTTCTCGTTACCAAGAAGCTTTTACTGTCAATTTTATAAATATTTTAATAGTTGTTGTATTATTTGAAAGCCGGAATTCCGGTAACATCCATTCCTGTGATAAGCAAGTGGATATCATGAGTTCCTTCATAGGTAATTACCGATTCTAAATTCATCATGTGACGCATGATAGAATATTCTCCAGTGATTCCCATTCCGCCTAACATTTGTCTAGCTTCACGAGCAATATGGATAGCCATATCTACATTGTTTCTTTTGGCCATAGAGATTTGCGCAGTTGTTGCTCTTCCTTCATTTCTTAAAACCCCAAGTCTCCAGGTTAATAACTGTGCTTTGGTGATTTCAGTAATCATTTCGGCTAGTTTTTTTTGTTGCAATTGAGTACCAGCAATAGGTTTGTCAAACTGAATTCTTTCTTTAGCATAACGCAAAGCGGTGTCGTAACAGTCCATTGCAGCACCAATGGCACCCCAAGCGATTCCATAACGAGCCGAATCCAAGCATCCTAGTGGCGCTCCCAATCCTGATTTGTTCGGTAGTAAGTTTTCTTTGGGTACTTTTACATTATCAAAGATCAATTCTCCAGTAGATGAGGCACGAAGTGACCATTTGTTGTGCGTTTCTGGAGTGCTAAAGCCTTCCATATCGCGCTCTACTATTAAACCGTGTATTCTTCCTTCTTCATTTTTTGCCCAAACAATGGCAATATCTGCAAAAGGAGCATTTGAAATCCACATTTTGGCACCATTCAAAAGATAATGGTCTCCCATATCTTTAAAGTTGGTAATCATACTTCCTGGATCTGAACCATAGTTTGGTTCTGTCAACCCAAAACAACCGATAAATTCACCAGTGGCTAGTTTTGGTAGATATTTCATTCTTTGTTCTTCGTTTCCGTATTTCCAAATAGGATACATTACCAAAGAAGATTGTACAGAAGAAGTGGATCGAACTCCAGAATCACCACGCTCAATTTCTTGCATGATTAATCCATAAGAGATTTGGTCTAATCCAGCTCCACCATATTCCACAGGAATATAGGGACCAAAACCACCTATTTCACCCAAACCTTTTACAATTTGTTTTGGGAATTCAGCTTTTTGAGCATATTCTTCTATGATAGGAGAAACTTCGCGTTTTACCCAAGCACGGGCAGAATCACGAACTAGTTTGTGTTCTTCACTTAATAAATCATCTAGATTGTAATAATCTGGGGCTTGAAATAAATCGGGTCTCATAGTTTCTGGTTTTTAATGCAACAAATTTACATAAAGAAATATAACAAAAGCAATGTAAATTGTTATATTTCTTTAAATATACTCAAATGTAGTATTTTTTCTCCTTTTCGGCTAATAATTTTTCTTTCAACTGAAGATTTTCCTTCTTCAAAGAATCGATTTCAATTTTTAA
The DNA here is from genome assembly GCF_003097655.1 of Flavobacterium laiguense. GTDB lineage: Bacteria > Bacteroidota > Bacteroidia > Flavobacteriales > Flavobacteriaceae > Flavobacterium > Flavobacterium laiguense. The sequence continues at coordinate 79,075 of NZ_QCZH01000001.1, read as the reverse complement.
AATATTAATATACTCTTGTTGATTGTCCACCATTTCTTTAGGGATGCTATAATAGTGATTAGAACTTATTTCGGGAATAGTATTTTTAGAATTGTCAATTGACACACGTTCAGCTTCAAAAATAGTCTCAAAAGGAACGGATAAAATACTAGCTAATTTTTTCCATTCCTGATTGCTAATTTTGGTTTTTCCATTTTCTCTGCGTCTATACGAATATTCTTCTATGCATAGCGAATCTGCTATTTCTTTACAGCTTAATCCTAGATTTTTTCGAATTTTAATCAATCTTGATTTTTCCATAAACATTGATGTTTCATCACAAATGTAAGGATATTTTTTACATATGTTTAAAAAATGTACGAAAAATGTTTGCTTTGTGTAGACATATGTTTTGTTTATAAATATATATTTGAAAACTAATATTTTTTTTATCGTAATAAGTTCTATAAAAAAGGATTGAAAAAAATATAGTTTTTAATCAATAATAACCAACCATCCTTCTTTAGGAATTGAATTAAAGAAGTAAAATAGTAATCAGATTAATGATAAAATTAGTAAACCAATATCTTAGTTTAAACTTTTATTTAAATATAAAAGAAGAGTTTGAAGAATCATTTCTTTCCCATCCCAACTATCCAAGTGTATTTGCTATAACCGATTCTTTAGATATGTTGTCTATAGAGAATATAGCGATAAAAGTCCCAAAAGAACAACTAGGTGAATTACCTGATTCTTTTCTTGCCATTTTTAATGATGATTTAGTTCTGGTGACCAAAAATGGAAAGACTATTCAAATTGAGACTGAAAAGGGAGTAAAATCTATCTTGGCTATAGATGATTTTTGCAAAGGGTGGAATGGAATAATAGTAGCAGTAGAACCCAATCAAGCGATTACAACAGAAGGAAAAGCGAATGTTAGATGGATAGCATACAGCTTTCCTATTATAAGCTTAATCCTTTTGTCGATTTTTTACAATAGTTATAGTGTAAGTAATTCGATATTGCTTTTTACTTCTATAGTTGGTGTTCTGGTCAGTATTTTTATTATTCAAGAAAAGTTTGGATTAAAAAATGAAATAGTTTCAAAATTTTGCAATATCAATCCCAATACTTCCTGTGATTCGGTTATTCAATCTCAAAAAGGGGAGATTAATAAATGGGTGAGTTTTACAGATTTGCCATTGCTTTTTTTCAGCATTAATATAGTTGCTTTGCTTTTAAATCCTAGCTCTTCTGCCGTTATAATTGGTTGGCTAAGTGTATTGTCATTTCCAGTTATTGCATATTCTATTTCGATTCAAAAATTCCAAATCAAAAAGTGGTGTATGCTCTGTTTGGTAGTGTCTGCTATACTTGTTCTGCAAGGTTTGGTTGGTTACTTTTTAGAACAACCTTTACTTTCGAATGTGGTTTTTAATGATTTTAGTTACTTGTTTTCTATAGTTGTCTGCACTTCGTTATGGTTTATGATAAAACCGGTATTAGAGTCTAAGTTTAAAGCAGAAAATGAAGTAAAAGAATTGAAAAAGTTCAAAAGAAGTTACCCTGTTTTTGAATTTTTATCAAAAGAAGTTCCTGTAAAGGATGGGTTCGCTAGATTGCAAGGGTTACAGTTCGGGAATCCTAAATCGAGTATAGCACTTACGATTATCCTTAGTCCAAGTTGTGGTCATTGTCATAAAGCATTTGAAGAGGCCATTGACTTAGTTCATAAATATCCTGAGAAAGTATTTTTGAATGTTCTATTTAATATTAACCCAGAGAACAATGACAATCCTTACAAAGCAATAGTTGAAAACTTACTGGAAATCAATAATACGTTTCCTGAAAAAATGGAAGAAGCCATTTCGGATTGGCATATTCGTAAAATTGGATTGGATCCATGGTTAAAGAAATGGAAAGTAGGTGTTATCTCAATGAAAGTGAACCAACAAATTCAGCAGCAATACGATTGGTGTTTAAAAAATGAATTCAACTATACTCCGGTTAAGATTGTAAATGGAAAATTATATCCAAATGAATACAGTATCAGTGAATTAAAATATTTTATAAATGATTTTTCTGTGAAGAAAGATACCGTAGAAATAGAAAGTTTAGTACAACTTTAAAATATAAAAAATATTCTTGCAAGGATAGACGCAAACCTCAAGTGTCTCAAAATGATTGGGGTGTTATAAATTATAAAAAACTATAATCATGTTAAAAAACATTTTAAACTTAGAAGGTGCTCAAAAATTAACTAAAAATGAGCAAAAAAGTATTAATGGAGGACGTCCTTATTGTTCAAGTCCAGATATATGTGGTATTGCTGGAGGTGTTCTTTGTAACGACCCAAATTCTAACTCGTGTTATAAAGGATGTATTTGTTATTAACTAGCCTTTTCTAATAAAAAGTAATACATAAACTCCAAGTGTCTTAAAATGATTGGGGTATTAACCAAATAATAAAAACTATAATCATGTTAAAAAACATTTTAAAATTAGAAGGAGCTCAAAAATTGACTAAAATGGAGCAAAAAAGTATTAATGGAGGCTTAAAGGATTGTATCGACCCGATGACAAATACATGCAAGTACATCAGTTTAGCTTGTGCTAATCCATGCCGTCCAGAGTTACAATATTAAATTTCTAATATTTATTTGGTCACAGACATAAACCTCGAGTGTCTTTAAGCAATTGGGAGTATTAACTAAATATTAAAAAACCATAATCATGTTAAAAAACATTTTAAAATTAGAAGGTGCTCAACAATTAAGTAAAAATGAGCAGAAAAGCATTAATGGAGGAGCATATTGGCCGTCATATTGTAGTTGGCAAGTATGTGCTGATCCAAATTACCTTAATGACCCTTTTTTAAGAAAGTGTAAAGCTTATTGTGACGCTATTTAAATAAAAATTTAAAGACAGAAACCTCAAGTGTCTTAAAATGATTGGGGCATTAACAAATTATTAAAAACTATAAATCATGTTAAAAAACATTTTAAAATTAGAAGGAGCTCAAAAATTGACTAAAAAGGAGCAAAAAAGTATTTCGGGTGGGTATGTGCCAATGTGTTGTTTAACTTGGAATCCTAGAACTAGAGTTTGTTCTCTATGGGATGACGCTTGTTTAGGACAATAATATAATGTTATTGTAAAAACATTTTTTTAGGAGCTATTAAATTTTCTTTATTAGCTCCTTCTTGTTAAGGCATTCGATTAATAATTCGACTTATTTAAAGTTATTATATTAAACTCTAATATAATAACTACTTTTTTTAGACAAAACCCCAAGTGTCTCAAAATGATTGGGGTATTAACCAAACTTTTAAAAACTATAATCATGTTAAAAAACATTTTAAAATTAGAAGGAGCTCAAAAATTGACTAAAAATGAGCAAAAATCAATTAATGGAGGTATTACCGAGGCTTGTGCTAATGCATGGGCTACAATGTATTGTATTCCAAAAACAACTGCAACATGTCCAACAATAGATGATGAGTTTGCACTTGTTGCCTGTGGAAAATGTTGTTATTAATAACCTAAAATTGTAAAATGATGTTAAAAAATATTTTAGATTTAAAGGGCGCTCAAAAATTAACCCAAAAGGAGCAAAAATCAATTAATGGAGGATTTGGATGCATTAGAACCTTTTATTGGACAATGACAGCCGCTGAGTGTGCTGAAGAAGGTGGGATATATAATGCAAGCACTGGTAAATGCGCAGTAAAAGAAAACATTTGCGTATAATAAAGGTTGTTAAATTTTATAATTATATAAAGAGGAAATTTATTTCCTCTTTATTGTTTTTAATATTGAAAAAGAAAATATTTTGTACTAAATTGCTGTCGAAAAAATAAGTTTAAAATTGAAAAAATTCCCAAATTACAAACAAGCAGATTCTAAGGACTGCGGCCCCACCTGTTTAAAAATAATAGCGAAACATTACGGTAAAACTATAAACATTCAAGAGTTGCGTGATTTTAGCGAAACTACTCGAGAAGGAAGTAATTTATTATTTCTAAGTGATGCTGCTGAGAAAATAGGCTTTAGAACCTTAGGAGTAAAACTGAATTTAAAAAGCTTGGAAGAAGTGCCTTTGCCTTGTATTTTGCATTGGAATAAAGAACACTATGTAGTCCTATATAATGTTAAAAAAGGAAGATATTTTATCTCCGATCCCGGTTTTGGATTAATAGAGTATAATGAATCCGATTTTATAAAATTTTGGATAGGGAACAATGCCGATGATACGACTCAGGAGGGTATCGCTTTATTACTAGAAGCTACGCCAAAGTTCTTCCAGTCGGAATTTGACAAGGAAGAAAATAAGGGATTTGGATTCGGGTTGTTGTCCCAATATGTATTGCGATACAAATCCTTCTTAATGCAGTTAAGTGTTGGTTTATTAGCCAGTAGTTTGTTGCAGCTTATTTTTCCTTTCTTGACACAAAGTATTGTCGATGTTGGGATCCAGAATCAAAATATTCATTTTATTTATCTCATATTGTTTGCGCAATTGTTTCTTTTTGCGGGAAGAACAGGACTAGAGCTCATTCGGAGTTGGATACTTTTGCATCTTTCTACGAGGATAAACATTTCCTTAATTTCCGATTTCTTTATTAAATTAATGAATTTACCCATTTCATTTTTTGATGTTAGGATGACGGGAGATATTATGCAGCGCATAAACGATCATCATCGTATAGAAAAAATTCTGACTACTTCTTCCTTAAATGTATTGTTCTCTGTAATCAATATGTTTATTATGGGAGGGGTATTGGCCTATTATAACCTTCAAATTTTCTTTGTGTTTTTTGCAGGGAGTATTCTGTATTTTGGTTGGATTACTTTATTTCTTAAGAGAAGAAAAGAACTGGATTACAAACGATTCTCGGAAGTAAGTCAGGAGCAAAGTAAAGTGATGGAACTCATCAACGGGATGCAGGAAATTAAACTGCACAATGCCGAAAAACAAAAACGCTGGGGATGGGAGTATGTACAGGCGCGATTGTTTCGGGTTTCTATAAAAGGATTGGTGCTGGAACAAACACAAACCATTGGTTCATCGGTAATAAATGAGTTAAAGAACATTTTTATTATTTTCCTTTCGGCAAAATTAGTCATAGATGGATCCATTACTTTAGGGATGATGATGGCAATAAGCTCTATTGTAGGGAGTTTGAATGGTCCAATTACCCAACTGATTGAGTTTGTCCGCGAATTGCAAGATGCCAAAATTTCCTTGGCTCGCTTGTCTGAAATTCATGAAAAAGAAGATGAATCACAACAAGAAATGCATCAAACACATGATATCCCAAAAGACAGTGATATTGTTATAAAGAATTTGTGTTATCGTTATCTGGGTTCAGATATTCCTGTACTAGACAATTTGAATTTAACGATTCCTGCCCGAAAAGTTACCGCTATCGTGGGCGTTAGCGGAAGCGGGAAAACTACTTTAATGAAATTATTGCTTAAATTCTATGATCCAGACAAAGGAGAAATTAATTTAGGAAATACCCAACTCAAAAACATTGCACAAAAATCTTGGAGAGCCAATATTGGAGCTGTAATGCAAGAAGGCTTTATTTTTAATGATACAATCGCCAATAATATAGCGGTAGGAGTGGATTTAATTAATAAAGAACGGCTGGTGTATGCAGCTGATGTAGCCAATATCACGGAATATATTTTAGGATTACCATTAGGATACAATACTAAAATAGGTAGTGAAGGAGTAGGGATGAGTACCGGACAAAAGCAACGATTACTTATTGCCAGAGCGGTCTACAAAAATCCGGAAATGCTATTTTTTGACGAAGCCACCTCGGCCTTGGATGCCAATAATGAAAAAGTGATTATGGGTAAACTGGATCTTTTTTTTAAGAATAAAACGGTAGTGGTTATTGCGCATCGATTGAGTACGGTAATGAATGCCGATCAAATTGTGGTGCTTGACAAAGGAAAAATTATCGAGATGGGAAGTCATTCGGCATTGGTAGAACAAAAAGGGAATTATTTTGAATTGGTTAGAAATCAATTGCAATTAGGGAATTAAGAGAGAAGAAGGAAGTTGGAAGTTTTTGCTTCAGACTTCCAACTTTATCATAAAAAGAGTCATATATAAAATAAAACAATAAAAATGCCTGAATTACCAACTTCAAATTCCCAACTTCAAACTCCCGACTTCCAGCTTCGCAGTGAAGAAGTTCAAGATATTCTTACCCGCGTACCGCACTGGATGATTCGCTGGGGAACCGTTTTGATTTTTGGAATCATCATGATGCTTTTTTTCGTGTCTTGGTTTTTAAAATATCCAGATGTGGTAAGCACAGAAATTGTTATTACAACTACAATTCCACCAGAAAAAATAGTTGCTAAAACCACTGGAAGAATTGAAGCTATTTTAGTAAAAGATAAAGCAACAGTTTTAGAAAACACGACACTTGCCATAATTGAGAATAATGCAAATTATAAAGATGTATTTATTTTAAAGAACTGTATCGATCATTTTGATTTAAACGAAACTGCAAAATTCCCGTTTCATTTACTGGAAAAAGCACAATTAGGAGATATAGAAAGTGCGTATGCCATTTTTCAGAAAGAATATTCCGCCGAAGAACTCAATACGCAGCTGCAACCATTTCAAATGGAAAACAAAGCACAACATTCTGAGAATACTCAAATAAAAGAGCGTTTGCGATTACTGGAACAACAAAAAATAATAAATGAAAGCGAATTGCAACTCCAAAAAAACGATGTCAATCGTTTTGAAGTTTTGTATAATAAAGGAGTTGTTTCTACACAGGATTTCGAAAATAAAAAACTCGGGTATCTACAAGCTGATAAGAATTATAAAAGTTTATTATCCTCAATCTCTCAATTAAAATCATCTTTAATTGATAATACAAAATCAAGTCAAAACTCTCAAATAAATGGGACTAGAGAAACGGTCAATTTGGACCGAAGTGTGACGCAAGCTTTTTATCAATTAAAAAAAGCAATAAAAGATTGGGAGTTGACCTATACTTTGAAGTCTTCTGTTTCTGGTGTGGTTACTTTTTTGCAAGTTTGGACAAAGAACCAATCCATAGCTTCGGGAGACAATGTGTTTTCTATCATACCCACAATAAAAGAGGGATACGTTGGTAAAGTGAAAGCTCCTACATTGAATTCCGGAAAAATTAAGGTAGGACAAAAAGTTAATATTCGTTTGTTTAATTTTCCAGATAGAGAGTTTGGAGTATTGAGAGGAAAAGTAAATAACATTTCATTGGTGCCAGACAAAGAGGGTAATTTATTAATTGATGTGTCTTTGCCAAAGGGTTTAGAGTCTTCCTATAAAAAACAAATTCCTTTTCAGCAAGAAATGAAAGGCTCGGCAGATATTGTGACCGAAGATTTGAGATTGTTAGAGCGTATTCTCTACCAGTTTAGGGATGTTTTTAAGACAGAGTAGTATTTGGATTACCTCCTATACAAAAACAAAACTGACAATTAAAAGGTGTAAGAAAGTAAACAAGAAGTGTTGGATAGAGCGCTACAATTTTGTAATATTGGGGGATAAATTAATAGATGTAAATCAGCTGTTTTCCCCAAATCAGCCAAAATCAAAATTATGAAAAAACAAATAGCGCTTATTTTATTAGTATTAGCAGGATCAATCGGGTATTCACAAACACAAACACAAGCACAAACACAAACACTGGATTGCAGTAAATTCAAAAACATCAAAGCGTATAATCCAGACTACCCTAAAAGGACTTTTGAGGTAAAAGGTGCCACTCAAGAAAGTTACGACAATGGTGTACTTCAATTAGCCTGGAGTGTTAAGTGGATCAGCGACTGTGAATATGAAATCACTTGCGTTAAAAAGCTTGGAGAGTCTCAGATGGAAATTGGGGACAGAATTATCATGACAATTGTGAGTATTGACGACGACTGTTTCACTGTTAAAAGAACTTTTTATGGTAAAAATTTTCCGGAAGGAGATGTTGATCCAGGTAGCACATACTGTCTAGCAAAGTAGTTGATAGTTAAATGAAACCGCCAAGAAGAAATTTTCTTCCTTTAAAATAAAAAAGCTGCCGATAATTATCGGGATGACAACCAAATTTTAATACTTTTTCGGAAGAATTAGAACAGAATAAATTTAAGATTTTTTACAAACCAAATTAGTCGTTTTTACCTACGATTAATTTGGTTTTTTTATCTAAAAAATCTTATATATTTGAAAGGGCTTTCAAGTGATTATAATGTTTTGAGAATCACTTAAATCTCTCATATTATAAATTAATCAAACCTTTTCAAAGTGAAAAAGAACATCTTGCTTCTACTTATTCTATTGTTTCAATGTGCGTTTGCCCAAGAAAAATTATCCGAAATTCAAAAAACGGAGATAACTTTCAGAATTTCAGGAGGCATTATAGATTCAAAAACAGATTCTATAATTTCGAATGCTGATTTGTATTTAATGAATTGTAATAATAGTGTTGTTGCCAATAGTAAAGGGGAATTTCAATTTAACATTCCAAAAAGTAGTTTTAATGATAAGTTAATCATTTCAGTTTTGGGATATTATTCAGATACCATTTCGGTTTCTCAATTGGAAAAGACTAAAAATGAGTTTTTGTTTATAAAGCTAAATAAAGAAACTAATGCGGAAATAACATTGAATGGATTGGTGGTTTTATCGGCTAAAAGCAAAGCGAAATCAATTTCAGCGAAATCAATTTTAAAAAAGGCAAAGGAGAATATAGAAGATAATTATTTTCAGGAGCCTTTTAATCAGAAATTCTTTTTTAGGGCACAGACCAATAAAGACAGTCTTGTTACTGTTAATGAAGAAGCATCTATCCAAACCTATAGTCCCAATGGAATTAAAGTTTCAGATGATGCAGTTAATGATTATTATGGTGAAATATTGCAATTTGGAGGGGATCCGTATAAAATAGCTAAAGAGAATTGGAAAGGCATAGGTTATTTTGGTGTTGTCATTTTTAGAAATATCTTATTAAGTAATCGGAACGTGCTTTATGAGACTTCCTCATTTGATCTAAAAAAAGAAGGAACTTTGGAGTATAATGGTAAAAAAGTGTATGTCATTAGCTTTACAAATCTAGCGCCAGATGTTTTCTCTACGGGCTTTGGAGACCCATCTCCTAAATCGGTAACTGGATTTATTTATATAGACACTATTTCTTTTGCGGTGGTGAAATTTGAGCAATATGTTGTTTTAACACCATACAGGCCTAATGAAAGTGATGATATTCGAATTGAATCTACATTGAAAATTACACAAACCTATAAATTAGTGAATGGTAAGTATTTTATAAATTATTGCAATGAAAAGGTTGAGGATAATTATTATTCAAAAACTGACAGAAAATTAGTTAGTAAATCGAATACTAATTACGATTTGATGTCTGTAGATATAAATACTGACAATGTAGAAATAATCACTCGGCCCATCGATCGATTAAAACTAGACGTAAAGCTCAAAGAAGATCCAGAATATTGGAAAAACAATAATTTTATTTTGGAAGAGGGGAAAGTAGATTTTTAAAGATGTGAATTTACATCTTCAAGTAAAAATCCTTTGTGAATTCAATGTATTCAGGAGTATAGACGTGTCGAGCCGTTTCGATAATTAATTCATTTGTAAGTACAGTTGCAGTTTCATTTCGGCTAAAAGCCAATAAGCTACGCTTGATTTCGGTGGAGGGAGTTCCTTTGACTCTAGTGATTTTTATAGGATACAATTCATATTCATTAGCCAAAGCAATAAAGTTACCTTCTTCTTTATGAGGAATGATTACCGCTAAAATTCCGTTTTCTGAAAGCAATAAATCGGCAGCTTCGACCAAATCTTCAAAAGGCATGGCATCGGCGAAACGCGCGAGATCCCGTTGTTCATTTTCGGATTTGTAATCGTCGGTATAAAAGGGAGGGTTGGAAATAATTAAGTCGTATTCATCTTCAGGTTCTTCGACAAATTCGTCCAATCCGGCATGAAAGCAAAATAAGCGATCGCTCCAAGGAGAATTTTCAAAATTATCGACTGCTTGTTCGTAAGCGTCTTCGTCAATTTCCAGTGCGTCGATTTGTTGTGCATTACTTCTTTGCGAAAGCATTAAAGCAATAATACCAGTTCCTGTGCCAATATCCAAAATGCTAAAAGGATTGTTGTCTATTGGAGCCCAAGCGCCAAGCAAAACACCATCGGTTCCAATTTTCATGGCACAACGGTCTTGTTCAATGGAGAATTGTTTGAATTGAAACATTAGATTTTTGATTGAAGATTAACGATAGCTGATTTTTGATTTAAAAATGTAACAACTGGGAAGTAGTGTAGAAAAGTTGTCCTATTTGGTTAATCAAATAAACTTTTCTACAAATACATTTCTATTAAACCTTCAGGTAGATCCATGACAACTTTTTTGTTTTCACGATCTATTTTAACCAAGAAATGGTCAATCATTGGAATTAAAATTTCGGTGTCTCCTTTGAGTACTTCAAAAAGAGGTTGAGCAGTGGTGTCGTTGATAGATTGAATTTCTCCAACAAATCCAAGACGTTTGTCTTCTACTTCAAAGCCAATAACTTCGTGAAAGTAGAACTTGTTACCCGAAAGTTTAGGTAACATTTTTAATGGAAGATAAAGGTCGTTACCAATAATGGCGTCGGCTTCTTCTTCGGTATTTAAATCTTCAAAACGAATTCGAAGGAAGTCATTTTTATGCAACGAGCTATTTTCAATAAAAAAAGGAACCAAGTGTTTGTTGCATTCAACAAACACTGATTCCAAGTTTTCGTATAACTCAGGTTCGTCCGTGTCTAAATAAGCCAGAACTTCTCCTTTGAAACTAAATTTTTTGGCGATTTTACCCAAATAGAAACAATCTTCTTTACGCATCTTCGCCTTCTAAATTATGCTTCAGTTGTTTCGTTATTTTCTTCAGCAGCAGGAGCTTCTTCAGCTTCAGCAACAACTTCTTCTTCAACAGCAGGAGTTGCAGCAGCAATAGCATCCGCTTCTGCTTGTGCAGCAGCAGCTAAACGTTTTGCGTTTACGTCTTGTTCTGCTTTAAAAGCTTTAGCTCTAACATCAGCTTGTGCTTTTGTTAAACCTTCTTTTTTAGCATCAACTTTTCCAGCTTTAGCTTCTAACCAAGCCGCTAATTTTACATCAGCTTGTTCTTGAGTTAAAGCGCCTTTACGAATACCTCCATCAAGGTGGTGTTTCAATAAAGCACCTTTGTAAGAAAGAATTGCTTTAGCAGTATCGGTAGGTTGTGCACCATTGTGCAACCATTTTACTGCACTATCAAGGTTTAATTCGATAGTTGCTGGGTTAGTATTTGGATTGTAAGTACCGATTTTCTCTAAGTATTTACCATCTCTTTTTGAGCGAGCATCTGCTGCTACAACCCAGTAAAAAGGTTTTTGTTTTTTACCGTGTCTTTGTAATCTAATTTTTACTGACATAATCTTGTGATTAAATTTTGAGGTACTCGACCTCGATTAATTAAGGGTGCAAAGATACATCTTTTATCGAAACAAACTAATTTGATTATTACTTTAATGATTGATAGTACGTTAGGAGTGTTTCTATCTTTTGTTTTTGTTGAAAAGGCAACTAATTTATTTAAAATCAATTGAGTATGAGTACAGTTTTTTCGATTATAGCTTTTTTTGGTTTTGAAGGGAGATTTGGTAATATAATAAGATGGTAACGGATTTTAGTACTGTAAAAAAAAATAGTTGAAGGTCTTAACGGTATTATTCAGGCTGATTATGAAGTTGATAAAGGGATAAAAGATAGTTTGTCAACAATAAAATAGTGATTCGTTAAAAAGTTAAAAGGCTCTATATCATAAATTATTTCACAAATATGCTAATTTATAGTTGTTTAGAATAAAAATAGAGTACATTTGCTTCAATTATTATAAATAAGTACTTATGAATATTTTTGTTGGAAGCCTTCCATTCAGTATTGAGGAAGCAGATTTAAGAGAGTCTTTCGAGGCTTACGGAGCAGTTGATTCAGTTAAAATTATCACAGATAAATTTACAGGAAGAAGTAAAGGATTTGGTTTTGTTGAAATGACAAACGATGATGAAGCTCAAAAAGCAATTGACGAATTGAACGGAGCTACTGTTCAAGGACGTGCAATCGTTGTAAACAAATCTGAACCAAAACCAGAAGGTGAAAGAAGAAGTTTTAACAATAACAGCCGTGGTGGAGATTCCCGTGGTGGTTATGGTGGTGGAAACAGCCGTGGTGGAGACAACCGTGGAGGTGGAGACAGAGGAGGAAGATATTAATATTCTTTTCAATCATATATTAAAAAGGTGTCAATGTAAATTGACACCTTTTTTGTTGCATTCTATTTTGTAATCATTTATTATTATTGTAGAAACACAACGCAGTGTGACTCTACAAATTTTTTGATTTTACAAATTGGCAACCAACCAGTCTCCCACTTCGCTTGTAGAATAAGCTTTTACACCTTTAGCCACTAAATCTTCGGTTACAATTCCTTGTTCCAATGATTGGTTCACAACAGTTCTTATTGCTTCGGCTTCTTCTTTTAATCCAAAAGCATCTTCAAACATCATCGCTGCCGATAAAACAGTCGCCAATGGATTAGCAATATTCAATCCAGTTGCTTGTGGATATGAACCGTGGATTGGTTCATATAATGAAGTGTGTTCTCCTACTGAAGCCGATGGCATTAATCCCATTGATCCTGAAATAACAGAAGCTTCATCAGTCAAAATATCTCCAAATAAATTTTCGGTGATTAATACATCATAAGAGTTTGGCCATTGTACCAATCGCATCGCAACCGCATCAACAAATTCATAAGATACTTCAACCTCTGGATAGTCTTTTTCCATAGCTTGAACCGTTTCTCTCCACAAACGAGAAGTTTCTAAAACATTGGCTTTATCCACACAACATAATTTTTTAGAACGTGTCATGGCTAGTTCAAATCCTTTTTTAGCCAAACGTTGCACTTCGACTCTAGTGTACACACAATTATCAAAGGCAGTTTCTCCATCGTCTCTTCTTCCTTTTTCTCCAAAATAGATTCCTCCAGTTAATTCTCTTAAGAAAACCAAATCCGTTCCTTCGATGCGTTCTCTTTTTAACGGAGAATTGTCAATTAAAGAAGGGAAAGTAAAGGTTGGACGTACATTGGCAAACAAACCTAATTTTTTGCGCATTAACAATAACCCTTGTTCTGGACGAACTGGTGCACTTGGATCGTTATCGTATTTTGGGTGTCCGATAGCTCCAAAAAGAACAGCATCGGCAGCCATACAAATCTCGTGTGTTTCGTCTGGGTAAGGAACACCAACTGCATCAATGGCACAAGCACCTGTAAGTGCAGGTGTCCATGTGATTTCGTGGTTGAATTTTTTGGCAATGGCATCCGAAACTTTAACTGCTTCGTTAATTACTTCTGGTCCGATTCCGTCTCCGGCTAAAAGGGCAATATTGAATTTCATTGTTCTTAATTTTTAATTATATTTTTAATTGAATTTTAATTTTTTTACTTCTACTGGAAATGTTGTGAACATTCATTATTTTTTTAAAACCATTAAGGTATTAAGTTTTAATAAGAAAAGCTACAAACCTTAATTTTCTTAATATCTTAATGGTTCAAGATATTTTAAAATTGTATTTTAAAATTTAAATAATTACCACATTCAGCATTTTTTGTGTGGCAATAATAGCGGCAACCGTTTGATCGGAGTCAAGTCCTCTGGTTTTAAATTCTTTTCCGTTATGGATCCAAGTGATAATGGTTTCGCATAAAGCATCCGAGCTACTGCCTGGAGGAATACGAACTGCATAATCGACTAATTTAGGCAAAATCATTTTTTTGGTTTTGTAAATTTTGGAAAGCGCATTCATAAAAGCATCAAATTGACCGTCACCTTGTGCATTTTCTTCTATAATTTCACCATCAATTTTTAAACAAAGCGTGGTCGAAGGACGTAATCCTTTGGCATGAACCAATATGTACGATTCGACTACAATTTTTTCTTCATAAGATTGACTGTCCAATACATCCGAAATGATGTATGGTAAATCTTCTTTGGTAACGGTTTCTTTTTTGTCTCCCAATTCGATGATTCGTTGGGTAACCAATTTTAAATCTTCAGGGTTTAGTTTTAATCCTAATTCTTGAAGATTTTTTTCGATATTGGCTTTGCCCGATGTTTTCCCTAAAGCATATTTTCGTTTTCTTCCAAAACGTTCCGGAAGTAAATCATTAAAATATAAATTGTTTTTGTTGTCACCATCAGCATGAATTCCTGCGGTTTGTGTAAAAACATTATCGCCTACAATGGGTTTGTTGGCAGGGATTCTGTAGCCCGTAAAAGTTTCAACGAGTTTGCTTACCGAGTATAAAGAGGATTCTTTGATGTTGATTTTTACCTCGGGCATAAAATCATTAATAACGGCAACGGTACTTTCAAGCGGGGCATTTCCGGCGCGTTCTCCCATTCCATTTACCGTAACGTGCAAACCGCTGATACCTGCTTTTACAGCTTCCATCACATTGGCAATACTTAGATCATAGTCATTATGGGCGTGAAAATCAAAATGAATATTGGGATATTTTGCTGTTATTTTAGATATAAATTCAAAAGTATCCGATGGAATAAGGACGCCTAAAGTATCGGGTAATAATATTCTTTTAACGGGCTGTGTTACCAAAAAGTCCAAATATTGAAAAACATACTCAGGAGAATTGCGCATACCGTTACTCCAATCTTCGAGATAAACATTGGTGGCAATTCCATTTTCATTGGCCAAAGCAATAGATTGAGCGATTTCGGCAAAATGCTGTTCCGGTGTTTTTTTTAATTGATGGGTCAAATGATTTAAAGAGCCTTTAGTCAATAAATTTTGCACCTTGGCTCCCGCTTTTTTCATCCATTCGATAGAAATTCCGCCATCGACAAAAGCCAAGACTTCAATTCGATCGGTATATCCTTTTTCGGTAGCCCAGGACATAATTCCGCTTACGCCTTGAAATTCACCTTCGCTTACACGAGCAGAGGCAACTTCGATACGGTCAATATTTAATTCCTCCAGCAATAATTGCGCAATGGTTAATTTTTCTGCAGCAGAAAAAGACACTCCCGAGGTTTGTTCACCGTCGCGAAGTGTAGTATCCATTATTTCAATTTTTCTTTTTTCCATATTGCTGTTCTATAAATCCTTTTTTTAAGGAGTATTGTATGTTTTATTATTTTACTTCAATTTGAAATAAACTCAATGTTATTCCTTCATAATGTTTGGGTAAACCGTCATAATCGGGGGTGATAATTCCAAGGAAATTAAAACCGCATTTTTGATAATATTCAATTAAGGATTCATTATCTCCCCAAGTATCCATTCTCAAAAAATCCAAACTATTTTCTTTTGCAAAGGGCAATCCCCAATCGATTATTTTTTCTACAAAATGCTGCCCTCTAAATTTAGGATGCGTTACTATTCGATGAAAATAAACCGCTTTGTCACTGTTTTTCTCTTTCCAAATGCTTTTGTCCTCGAATGTTATAGCAAAGACACAGGCAATTTCATCGTCAATTGTAATTTTCCATTGGCGATTTTCTGAGATTTCTTTTTCTACCAATGCTCTGTCAAATCCTTGCCATTGTTTGTTGAACTTGGTTTTTTGATAGGCTATCGCCATATCATAAAATTCAAAAATGCTGTCTATATCTCCAATCGTGCTGGGTTTGAAGTCCATTTTTATAAATTTTATATTTTTCCTCGCACTTCATTTAGTTTCATGGTCATAGAAATTGCTTTTGTTTCTATCCAATGGTTGTATTCTTCTATGGCTTTCAATCGCAATTCATTTTCTAAATAGCCTTCTTCCACCATTTGAAGAGAACCTGCCACTTTCGACCAAATGCCTATTTTCGATTTGTAATCTATTCGCTCTTCATTATAAAACTCATCCGAATTGATTTTCTCTATCGAATGAAAACCGGCTTCTTCCAATAAATTAGGTAAATCTTCCCCAATTTTATTATTCATTCCGGCGTCCTGTCTCCATTTTAGGAAAGTATTATAAAACTCCTGCATACTTTCCGGCGGCGACGGATTCCAATCTAGATTCGTATGGTCATAATCCAAAATGGAGATTTGACCGTTTGGTTTCAAAAGTGATTTCATTTTTAATAAAGCCTCTTTTTGATTACTCAACCATTGTAATACTCTAGCAGAAATAATTAAATCAAATTTTTCTTCTGGATTGAAATCAAATAAATCAACGTGAATTAATTCTAAATTCTTAATGTTTTGATGAGATTCACTTCCGCTTAAAATGAAACTTTCGGTATTGTCAATTCCTGTAACTTTTCCGTTTTTACCAACTATGGTTGCAATGTCTTTTGAAATAGAACCTGTCCCACAACCCACATCCAGAACTTTCATACCTGGTTTTAAAATTGATGTTAGATTTCTGTAATCATTTTGCAGACTTCTGTCATCAAATATTTTAGTGGCTTCTTGTCCGTCCCTTTGTATGTGTTTGTTTGATTTCATTTATGATTTAAAATTATCTTTTATTCTCCAAAACCATTTCATAATGCTCCACAACAGGGAATGGATTATAATAATGATGCAACAATTTTTTCCATTCTAAATATGCTTCAGATTCTCTAAATCCAACGGTGTGATTTTCCAATTTTTTCCAATCAACGAGCAATATGTATTTGTTTTCCTGCTCTAAACATTTTCTCAAACTATGGCTTACATAACCTGGAATCGATTCTATAAACTGACTGGCAATTGCGAAGTCTCTTTCAAAATGAGCCTCTTTTTCTTTTATTACCTGCAGAATAGCCACTTCTAAAATCATATCTGTTTTTATTTATAAACCCGACAGATTTAAAAAAATGTGTCGGGTCTCTTAACTAAAACTAATTGTATTTATTTTTAGTAAGGCAGTTTGTCTGCAAATCCCGTGATTTCCTCTTTAATGTTTTGCAAGTAGTCAATATCATCAAATCCGTTAATCATATTGTCTTTTTTGTATCCAGAAATATCAAACGATTCTTTTTGACCTGTAGCTTTTAAAGTAATCGTTTGCTCAGGTAAATTGATTTCCAATTCTGTTTTAGGATCAGCTTCGATAGCTTTGAAAATAACATCAGCAAATTCTGGACTTACTTGTACAGGTAGAACACCAATGTTCAAACAATTCCCTTTGAAAATGTCTGCAAAGAAACTCGAAACAACTGCACGGAATCCGTAATCGTAAACAGCCCAAGCTGCATGTTCTCTTGAAGAACCCGAACCAAAGTTTTTTCCGCCTACTAATATTTTTCCGCTGTATGTTGCGTCGTTCAAAACGAAATCTGCTTTTGGAGTATCATCTCCGTTGTATCTCCAGTCTCTAAAAAGGTTGTCACCAAAAGCTTCACGTTTTGTAGCTTTCAAGAAACGAGCTGGAATGATTTGATCGGTATCCACGTTTTCTATTGGTAGTGGCACTGCACTACTCGTAAGGATGGTAAATTTATCGTATGCCATTGTGATTTCTGATTTTTGATTAACGATTTCTGATTTTAGATTTTCTGTGTAGAAAAGTAAATCTGAAACGCTAATGTTTTTTATAATCTATAAATTGTATAATGTAAACTGAATGTTGAAAAAGCATATCTGAGATCTTTTGATTTGACGAAATCTGAATTCAAAAATCGTTAATCTTCAATCTCAATTTTTTTTACATCAAATCTCTAGGATCCGTCAATTTTCCTGTAACAGCAGCGGCAGCAGCCATAATTGGACTAGCCAATAACGTTCTTGAACCAGGACCTTGACGACCTTCAAAGTTTCTGTTTGATGTACTTACAGCATATTTTCCTGCAGGAACTTTATCATCGTTCATTGCCAAACAAGCCGAACATCCTGGCTGGCGTAATACAAAACCAGCTTCTGTAAGAATATCTAGGAGGCCTTCTTCTTTGATTTGAGCCTCTACAACATGAGAACCTGGAACTAACCAAGCGGTAACGTTGTCTGCTTTTTTTCTTCCTTTAACAATTTCTGTAAAAGCTCTAAAATCTTCAATACGACCATTGGTACAACTTCCCAAGAAAACAAAATCAATTGGTTTCCCAATCATTACGTCATTTTCATGAAAGCCCATATAGGCCAAAGATTTTTTATAGGTTTCCTCACCACCTTCCACTTGGTTGGCAGAGGGGATATTTTTTGAGATACCAATTCCCATTCCTGGATTAGTTCCATAAGTAATCATTGGTTCAATATCCGCTGCATCGATGTTCAATTCAGCATCAAAAACAGCATCAGTATCTGTTTTTAAAGTTTTCCAATATTCAACCGCTTTTGTCCAAGCTTCTCCTTTTGGAGCATACAAACGGCCTTCCAAGAAATCGAATGTTTTTTGGTCTGGAGCAATCATACCACCACGAGCTCCCATTTCGATACTCAAGTTGCAAACCGTCATACGGCCTTCCATAGACATTTCTTCAAAAACATTTCCTGCGTATTCCGCAAAATATCCAGTTCCACCAGAAGTAGTCAATTGTGCAATAATATATAGTGCTACATCTTTTGGTCCAACACCTTTGCTCAAAGTTCCGTTTACGTTGATACGCATTTTCTTTGGTTTTGGCTGCATAATACATTGAGTAGCCATAACCATTTCCACTTCAGAAGTTCCGATACCAAAAGCAATAGCTCCAAAAGCACCGTGAGTAGAAGTGTGAGAATCACCACAAACGATAGTCGCACCAGGCAAAGTAATTCCGTTTTCAGGACCTACAACGTGAACAATACCATTTTTTTGATGTCCCAATCCCCAGTGTGAAATACCATATTCAGCTGCATTATCTTCAAGTGCTTTCAATTGATTGGCAGATAAAGCATCAGCAACCGGTAAGTGTTGATTTATAGTAGGTGTATTGTGATCGGCAGTTGCAAAAGTACGCTCAGGGTATAAAACCTTAATGCCTCTTTCTTTTAAACCTAAAAAAGCAACAGGACTAGTTACTTCGTGAATAAAATGACGGTCAATAAAAAACACATCTGGTCCATCTGCTATTTTACGCACCACGTGCGAATCCCATACTTTGTCGAATAATGTAGTACTCATTTTAACTATTTTTTAGTGTATTTCTCTTTTATAATCAGGATACTTTCCTTAAAATTATATCATTGGCAACAAATTTAGAAAAGAAAAGAGAGTCGTCAATTTCGAAAAGCGCTTATATACGATACCCAAAAGGTGTTTACAACTCTATTGTGGTTTAGTTGATCATTTTTGACTAAAATTCACTCTTTTCAATTTGACTTTGAATTTCTTTTCAAAGTTGACTTGATGCTGTTTGTTGTGTTTTTTGTAATTCGTAAATTTATCGTAAAAACAGCATGTAAAACGGAGATTTGTTTAAAAAACAACCATAAAATCTTTAATAATCGTGATTGTTGTTGTGGTTTGCATTTTGACTGTTTGATAAAAATGAATTAAATAATCAATTTATTTAGCTGTAAATAAAGCTTTATAGGAGATTTGAGGCCACCTTTTTTTTGGTAAAAACTACGACGTCCAAAAAGGAGAAGAAATGAATATTTGAGGGTTTTTTATTATTCAAGCATAATTTGAAAATGAGCTAAGGTTTTATTTTGTGATTGAATTTTTTGTAGATAAATATTTTTTTAAGAGAATAAATTTCAGCAAAAAATAACCTAATTTTGAAATTCATTTTTTGTGATTTTCTAGAATTGCAAACACCTCACATTCAGTTATGTATTTAATATTCGATACCGAAACCACAGGATTACCCAAGAAATGGGGCGCACCCATTTCTGACACAGACAACTGGCCAAGATGTATACAAATCGCATGGCAGTTGCACGATGATATGGGGAAACTCATCGAGCATCAGGATTATTTGGTAAAACCCGAGGGATTTAATATACCGTATGATGCCGAGCGTATTCACGGAATTTCTACCGAGTTGGCCGAAGCCGATGGAATTTCGTTGGGCGAAGTTTTAGAAAAATTCAATGTCGCTTTGGGTAAAGCCAAGTTTATTGTGGGTCAGAATCTAGGTTTTGATATCAATATTATGGGATGCGAATTCTATAGAATGGGAATTGAAAGTCCGATGAGTTCAATGCCAATCCTAGATACCTGTACTGAGGCTACCGCATCTTTATTAAAACTACCCGGTGGACGTGGTGGGAAATTCAAATTACCAACGCTAACAGAATTACATAGCTATCTTTTTAACAAACCTTTTGGGGAAGCGCACAACGCCACTGCCGATGTCGAGGCAACCACGCGTTGTTTCTTGGAATTAATCCGTAGAGATATTTTTACCAAAGAAGAACTTGATGTTGAGGTAGGTTATTTCAAGGACTTTAAAAGTAAAAATCCACATGAAATTGAGCTGATTGGTTTAAAACATATCAATCTAAAAGAAGCTTCGGACAAAATCCGACTTCAATTTGGGGAAAAACAAGCGGTTTCAGTTTCCAAAGAAGAACTGAATGAGAACAAAAAGGTATTAGTCGATGCGCCTTTCGTGCATTTACACAACCATACACAGTTTTCGGTTTTGCAATCCACCATCAGTATTGCGGCATTGGTCAAAGCGGCGGCACAACAAAAAATGCCTGCGGTGGCGATGACCGATCACGCCAATTTGATGGGAGCTTTCCATTTTGTTCGTGATATTTTATACCATAATAAAGCAGCCGAATCCAAAAATAAAGCAGCTATAGAAAACGGCGAGGAGCCTACCGAAGTTCCTATGAAGCCAATTGTAGGTTGCGAGTTTTTTGTCTGTGAAGACCATAAAAACAAATCGGTTAAGGACAATGGATACCAAATAGTACTTTTGGCGAAGACCAAAAAAGGCTATCATAATTTGGCCAAAATGTCTTCTATCGCCTATACCGAAGGGTTTTATTATGTACCCAGAATAGACCGAAAAGTTATTCAGCAGTATAAGGAAGATATTATTGTTTTGTCTGGGAATCTTTATGGAGAAATACCAAGCAAAATCTTAAATCTGGGAGAAAATCAAGCCGAAGAAGCTTTGCTTTGGTGGAAAAATGAATTCCAAGACGATTTGTATATTGAGTTGATGCGTCACAATCAAGAGGATGAAAATCGTGTGAATACCTCTTTGATTACTTTGGCCAGAAAGCACGAAGTAAAATTGATTGCGACCAACAATATTTTTTATATCGACAAAGAAAATGCCAACGCACACGATATTTTGCTCTGTGTGCGGGATGGCGAAAAGCAAACCACACCTATAGGTCGTGGTCGCGGCTATCGTTATGGTTTGCCTAATCAAGAGTATTATTTCAAGTCGGGAGAGGAGATGAAACAGCTCTTTGCTGATTTGCCCGAAGCGATTTCGAATATTTCGGAGATTGTGGATAAGATTGAAATTTACGATTTAGCTCGTGAAGTATTGCTTCCTAAATTTGAAATTCCGGTGGAGTTCAACGACCCTGAAGATGAAAAAGATGGTGGAGTACGAGGGGAAAATGCGTATTTGAGACACCTTACTTTTGAAGGAGCGAATCGCAGGTATCCAGAAATTACTGAAGAAATTCAAGAACGATTGGATTTTGAATTATTGACGATTAAGAATTCCGGTTATCCGGGGTATTTCCTGATTGTACAGGATTTAATTGCCGAGGCCAGAAGCATGGGCGTTTCGGTGGGGCCAGGAAGGGGATCTGCGGCGGGATCGGTAGTGGCGTATTGCTTGAAAATTACCAATATCGACCCTTTGATGTACAACCTGCTTTTTGAGCGTTTCTTGAATCCTGATCGTGTGTCACTACCCGATATTGATATCGATTTTGATGATGAAGGACGAAGCAGCGTAATGGATTATGTGATTCGAAAATATGGGTCGAAGCAAGTGGCGCAGATTATCACGTATGGTAAAATGGCGACCAAATCGGCGATTCGTGATACGGCGCGTGTGTTGGATTTACCATTATTTGAAGCCGATAAAATTGCGAAGTTAATTCCGGGAATGATGCCGTCCAAATGGAATCTGGCTCGTTTCCTGAATGAGAAAGAAGATGTCATAAGGAAAGCAGTTCGACCGGAAGAATACGATAAGATTAAGGAGTTAATCGAAATTGCCAATGAAGGAGATTTAGGTGGAGAGACTATTCAACAAGCCAAAGTCTTAGAAGGGAATCTTAGAAATACAGGAATTCACGCCTGTGGGGTGATTATTACCCCAAGTGATATTACCAATTTCGTTCCCGTGGCTACCGCCAAGGATTCGGATTTGTTTGTCACGCAGTTTGATAACTCGGTCGTAGAAAGTGCTGGTTTGCTGAAGATGGACTTCTTGGGTTTGAAGACCCTTACCCTGATCAAAGACACCGTTAAATTAGTAAAATACAGAAGCAACATAGATCTCGATCCAGACACATTTCCTATTGATGATGTGAAAACATACGAGCTCTTTCAACGTGGTGAAACAGTAGGGATTTTTCAGTATGAGAGTGCGGGAATGCAAAAATACATGAAGGAATTAAAGCCTACGGTTTTTCCCGATTTGATTGCCATGAATGCCTTGTATCGTCCAGGACCGATTGCCTATATTCCAAGTTTCGTAAAAAGAAAAAACGGGGAAGAGGAAATTATTTATGACTTGGAGGCCTGCGAAGAATTACTAAAAGATACCTACGGAATTACCGTTTATCAAGAACAGGTAATGCTTTTGTCCCAAAAACTGGCAGATTTCTCTAAGGGGGATGCCGACGTTTTGCGTAAAGCGATGGGGAAAAAACAAAAGGATGTACTTGACAAAATGAAACCTAAATTTGTCAATCAGGCTGTTGCCAAAGGGCATGCCGCAGACAAACTGGAAAAAATATGGAAAGACTGGGAGGCCTTTGCGGAATACGCCTTTAATAAATCGCACTCGACTTGTTATGCTTGGGTTGCCTATCAAACGGCCTATTTGAAAGCCAATTATCCAGCCGAATATATGGCGGCGGTTTTGTCTAATAATATGAGTGACATCAAGCAAGTTTCTTTTTTTATGGAGGAATGTAAGCGAATGGGATTGCAAGTTCTTGGACCCGATGTTAATGAATCGTTTTACAAGTTTACCGTAAATGATGATTATGCGGTGCGTTTTGGAATGGGAGCCATAAAAGGAGTTGGGCAAGGTGCGGTGGCAACTATTGTGGAAAACAGAAAAGATGGAAAATACAAGTCTATTTTTGACTTAACCAAGCGTATTGATTTGCGTGCGGCGAATAAAAAAGCACTCGAAAACTTAATTTTGGCTGGTGGATTTGATTCGTTTGAAGGAACTACCAGAGCGCAATATTTCCATGATGATGGTGACGGAATTACATTCTATGAAAAATCCATTAAGTATGGATCTAAATTTCAAGAAAATGAAAATTCATCGCAGGTAAGCTTGTTTGGCGAAAGCAGCGATGTGCAAATCGCAGAACCAATCGTACCGCCTTGTGAAGACTGGAGCACGATGGAAAAACTAGCCAAAGAGAAAGAAGTGGTTGGGATTTATATTTCGGGACATCCGCTGGACGACTATAAGTTTGAGATGAAATATTTTTGCAATGCCAAACTCGAAGCTTTGAAAAACATGGAGCTCTACGTTGGTAAGAGCCTCACTTTTGGAGGAATTATTACCAATGTGCAACACCGTGTGGCGAAGAATGGTAAAGGATGGGGAACTTTTATGTTAGAAGGATATGACGAAAGTTATGAATTTAAAATTTTTGGCGAAGAGTATTTAAAGTTTAGGCATTTCTTTATTCAGAACAATTTTACTTTCATGAAAGTGATGATAAAAGAAGGTTGGGTGAATCAAGATACAGGTAAAAAAACCGATCCCAGAATGCAGTTTGTACTGGTGCAATACTTGCAGGATGTGTTGAGTACTTTTGCTAAAAAACTGATTCTTTTATTGAATGTAAATGACTTGGAAGCTGAATTTATTCATAAACTGAATCGTCTTTTTCAGGAAAACAAAGGAGACAACACCGTGACTTTTGAAATCATGGAGTTGGAAAAGATAAAGCGAATTGTTGAAACGGCAACTGAGTTTGCTGAAAACGAAGAGGAATCTTTTGTGGATGAAAATGAAGAAGCGGTTGAAGCGACGGAAACAAAAACAGTCACTGAAGTCGAAGAAATAAAAGTGGTGACCAAATTGTCGATGGCGAGCAGAAGGCTAAAAATTCAAATTTCGAATGAATTGTTGTTCGAATTAGAGAAAATGCAGATTAACTTTAAGCTGAATTGATTTTTTAAAAGTTAAATTTAAAATAGTTTTACAGCCTTTTTTGTTAAAATTATGCGTGCATAGTAAAAAAATAGCTTAAGTGTTGAAAATGGCGCTGATTGGGCATTGAGAGGTCTAATGTGTCTAAATAAAATACTTAAAATTACTTTATTTTTGCGCAAATTAAAATTTCAAAAATGAAAGCAAAATTATTTTTATTAGGATTATTGGTTTCTACTATGACTATGGTAGGGCAAACTACAAATACTGCAGACAGTAAACCAGAAACTTGGTATTTTAAATTAGGTGGTTCTTATTTTATGCAAACTGCTGCTACAGAATTTCCAACTGTTGGAGGTAACTTGCCTTTAGATAGAACTTATGTTGGAGGAAAGCTAGTTTCTGAAGAAAGCATCACAGGATCTTTTGGAGAAGGTTTCAGAACAGGATTAACAGCAGGATATAGATTTAATACTCGTTTAGGAGTTGAAATGGGAGTTAACTATTATTCTAGTATTGATAAAAAAATGGCGCAAACTACTACCGATGCAATTTTTGTGTCTGGAGGAAAACCAGTTTACAACTTTAAATCAGTAGGACAAATTACCGCTTTTGATTTAGCACCAGCTTTGGTTTTGTTTTTGGGTGAAAAATATGGTTTTGAGCCTTATACAAAAGTTGGGGTTTTGATTCCAATTCACGGAGATTTAGAGATCACAACTGACGCAATTGCTCCAACCGGAGTTGCTAATCCTGCAACTGTAGCAGTACATAGTGTTGATAAAGTAAAACCAAATCCAACATTAGGATTTACAGCAGCTTTAGGGACATCATATAAATTAGCTAAAAACATTTCTGCTTTTGCAGAATTGGAATACCGTAATTTTACTGTACATGGTCAAACGAAAGAGACTACGGAATTTACTAGAAATGGTCAAGATGCTTTGGCAACGAGAACTAATGCTCAAATTAATACGAATTATGTAGATCGTTTAGATGTTAATTCTAACAATATATTAACGAATCCTAATGGGGTTGATTCTTCTAAGCCAATGGACGAATTAAGTTCTTATGTTGGAATTTCTGGTTTAGGTTTGACTCTTGGATTGAAATACAGTCTATAATCAAATACAATTGAAAATATGCTAAAGACCTTCTGAAAAGAGGGTCTTTTTTTTTCGCTTTAAATACTCTTGAAATACGGAATGCCTTAGCCCTGATAGTAGTGGAAATCCTTTTTTTTTCACCCTGTCAGGGTTCAAAACCCTGACAGGGTGAAAAAAAGATTGCAACGGATAGCAGGAAACAGCTCCTAATCATTTGAAAATAGCTATTAACAATACATTTATAATGAAAACTAATTTGGGAATGGCGTTTGGTTGGTTTTTAATTTCTAAATTTGTTCTCTAGTTAAAAATAAGTATTTAAACATAAAAAAAAATAATATGGCATTAGCAATAACAGACGCTACTTTTGAAGAAGTAGTTTTGAAAGCAACGCAACCAGTAATGGTAGATTTTTGGGCAGCATGGTGTGGGCCTTGTAGAATGGTTGGGCCAATCATTGACGAACTAAGCAACGAGTACGAAGGAAAAGTGGTTGTAGGGAAAGTGGATGTAGATGCAAACCAAGAATTTGCCGCGAAATACGGTGTTAGAAACATTCCGACAGTATTGGTTTTCCATAACGGAGAAGTAGTAGGAAAACAAGTAGGAGTGGCTCCAAAACAAACGTATGCAGATAGCTTAGACGCATTGTTGTAATCGTAAGATTATAGTTTATATAAAAAGGTTTGGCGAAAGTCAAGCCTTTTTTTTATTTTTAACCAAATTTAAAATTTCTAATACAATGAGAATTTCCAGTATTTTGCTTTGTTTCTTATGGATGGCTGTTTCAGCTCAAGAGATTCAGCCTTCGGATGCGTTAGTACAAGAAGGGGTTTCTAAAGAATTGGCGAGTTTTCGTAAAAAACAACTTTCGGAGGTGTCTTATAATTTATCTTTTGCTATACCTAAGGATAAAGAACAATCGATTCAATCGAAACTCGTAGTACAGCTGAAAATATCTGACGTAAATCAGCCTTTGTATTTTGATTTTAACGAAAAGAAGGAAAGTTTACAATCGATGATGATAAACGGGCAATCAATAACGGTATTTCATGAAAAAGAACACCTTATTATTCCAAAAAAATGGTTGAAATTAGGACAAAATATTATTGAAATTGAATTTGCGGCCGGGAATTTGTCATTGAATAGAAATAGTGATTACCTCTATACCTTACTGGTTCCTGACAGAGCAAGGACTCTGTTTCCATGTTTTGACCAGCCCGATATCAAAGCTACTTACACTATGGTAATTACGGCGCCTAAAGAATGGGAAGTTTTGACTGGAGCTGTGGTGGCTGAACAAACAAGTCAAGATGATTTTGTAACGTATCATTTTAAAAAGTCAGACAAGATGAGTACGTATTTGTTCTCGTTTGTAGCTGGGAAATTTGCTAAAGTCACAATGAATCCAGGGCATTTTAACATGACAATGTTGTATCGCGAAAGTGATACCGCTAAAATAAAAGCCAGTTCCAATGTGATTTTTGATTTACACGAAAAGTCTTTGTCTTTTTTGGAAAAATACACGCAACGGCCATTTCCTTTTCAAAAATTTGACTTTGCAACGATTCCCGCTCATCCGTTTGGCGGAATGGAACATGTAGGGGCAATACAGTACAAAGAATCTACTTTGTTCTTGGATAATAGCGCTACTAACACCGAAAAATTAGATAGAGGGAAACTAATTGCCCACGAAACTGCTCATACTTGGTTTGGTAATTTGGTCACCATGAAATGGTTTGACGATGTTTGGATGAAAGAAGTGTTTGCTAATTTTATGGCCGACAAAATCATGAATCCTACTTTTCCGGAAATTAATCACGACTTGCAATTTGTGTTGGCTCATTACCCAGCGGCTTATGGTGAGGATCGTTCGGCAGGAACACATCCTATTAAACAAACGCTGCCCAATCTTAAAAATGCAGGGTCGCTTTATGGAAGCATTATTTATGACAAAGCGCCCATAATGATGCGTCAGTTGGAAACAGCAATGGGGGCTGATCGTTTTCAAAAAGGAATTCAGAAATATATGCAGAGATTCGCTAATGACAATGCGGATTGGAATGATTTAGTCGTAATTTTAGATCAAGAAACACCATTGAATATAAAAAAATGGAGTAAAGTTTGGGTAAATCAATCTAGTAGACCTTTGCTGAATGACGTCGTAGTATATGATGCTAAAAATAAAATCAAAAGTTTTGAAATCCATCAAAAAGCTGAAGACGGTTCCTCTAATGTATGGCCGCAAATTTTTGAAATAGGATTAGTATATCCTGATAGTGTTAAGGTAATAAAAGTAAGGCTAGAAGGAAGAGTTACTAAATTGAAAGAAGCTATTGGTTTGACAAAGCCTAATGTGATTATTTACAATTACAACGGTTATGGCTATGGTGTGTTTCCTGTGGATGCGTTCAATTTGAGTCAAATAGCCGTTATTCCGAATGAAGTGGCCCGAGCCTATAGCTATATCAATCTGTATGAAAATGTATTGACAGGGAAAATAACTCCTATAATGGCTTTTGGTTGTTTTTTGAAAGGAATTGAAATGGAGAAAAACGAATTAATTGTACGATTGTTGTCAGGTCAATTGAGAGATATTTATTGGATGTATTTTACAGAAAAACAACAGCAGGCCAATCAAAAAGGACTGGAAAATCTTGCTTACGAATCATTGAAGAAAGACTTGCCTCCAAATATTAAAAAAATATTTTTCGGGTTATTTAATTCTATTGCGTATTCAGAAACAGGAAAGGAGCGATTGTTTCGAATTTGGAATAAAGAAGATGTTTTCAATAATCTAAAACTTAACGAAGACGATTATGCGAATATAGCAATGGATTTAGCGGTTTTTCAACATCCGAAAGCTGTAGAAATTATGGAGAAGACAAGGTTGTCAACTACGAATCCAGATAAACAAAAGCGACTGGATTTTTTATTACCGTCACTATCAGATGACCAAGAAGTTCGAGATGCGTTCATGTTGTCTTTGAAAGAGGAGAAAAATAGAGTTAAGGCACCATGGGTAATATCGGCTTTAGGATATTTAAATCATCCGTTGCGCCAAGGAAGTAGTCAGAAACACCTCCGTTTCTGTCTGGATCTAGTTGAAGAAATTCAACGAACAGGAGATCTTTTTTTTCCTAAAAGATGGTTGACAGCGAGTATTGGAAGATATTCATCTAATTTTGCCTATAATGTTGTAGCTGTTTTTTTTAAAGAAAATCCAGATTTCAGCCCTGTTCTGAAAAGAAAATTGCTGCAGGCTACAGACGGCTTGTACCGTGCTCAAAAAATAAAAAGAGATACAGAATGAAAATCGAATCGCAAATAGAAAAAATATCCAGTTTTCAGCATTTGGAATTGTTAGCCAATCAAGTGGTGGAAGGTTTTATTTCGGGCATGCATAAAAGTCCATTTCATGGATTTTCGGCAGAATTTGCCGAGCATAAAGTGTATAATACTGGAGAGAGTACCAAACATATTGATTGGAAATTGTTTGCCAAAACGGATCGGCTGTACACCAAGTGTTATGAGGAAGAGACCAACTTGAGGTGTCATATTATTATAGACAATTCCTCTTCGATGCATTATCCTAAGTTGAAGGAGAATCAGTCTTTCTATGAAAGTAAAATTGGTTTTTCGGTATTGGCATCGGCGGTTTTAATGAACCTGTTGAAGAAACAACGGGACGCAGTTGGATTAAGTGTGTTTTCGGATAGTTATGAGTATTACGCGCCGGAGAAAGGGAGTGATCGGCATCATAGAATGATATTGAACAAACTGGAAGGCCTTTTGGAAGACACAAAAGAGAAAAAACAAACCGACACGATTACCTATTTGCATCAGATTGCCGAGAAAATTCATAGGCGTTCGATGATTATTTTGTTTACGGATATGTTTCAGTCCAATCCCGAAGGGTCGGGAGAAGAAGCACTTTTTAATGCTTTACAACATTTGAAACATGACAAGCATAAAGTGGTTTTGTTTCATGTGGTAGACAATGAAACGGAGCTAAAATTTGATTTTGACAATGCGCCAAGGAAGTTTATCGATGTAGAAACAGGAGATGAGGTAGTGGTTTTTGCGGATAATGTAAAGGAAGAATACGAGAAACAGGTTGGAAACTACTTCAAAAAGCTAGCTTTAACCTGTGCTCAGAACAAAATAAAGTACATTCCTGTGGGGGTTGGCGAAAGTTTTGAGAAAATCCTGTTGGCCTACTTAGTTGAAAAACAAAACTTTGGGTAAAATTGTAAAAAAACATTCGAAATTCTTTAACAAAAGACTTGCGTAAACGAAAATCTATTGTATCTTTGCCACCGCAATAAAGCAGAGGTTTGGTAGTTCAGTTGGTTAGAATACATGCCTGTCACGCATGGGGTCGCGGGTTCGAGTCCCGTCCAGACCGCTAATATTGGGGAAGCCTTTCGTAACAGAAAGGCTTTTTTGCCAATATGCAGTATCTAAAGCTAGTTGTGTTGTTTTCTCGTCAAAAGGCGAGACCGGTTTGTAGTTAGACCAATGAAAAGCTTTCCACTTTGTGGATAGCTTTTTTGATTTAAGCAAGTTTGTAATCCGTTCAAATCGACCAAGAATCAAAGTTTGGATAATCGGAATAAGAAGAAATTCATCTTTTTTGCAGCATTAAATTCTATTTGAATTGCCTTGATTAACCCTAAATCGAGGAATAAACAGGCGATTACATCCGAATTTTTATAAAATCCACATCGGTTTGCTTTGATTTTAAGGGGTTTGAATTTTTTTTATATACTTGTGTTATAAAATTGTTGCGTAAACGAAAATCTATTGTATCTTTGCCACCGCAATAAAGCAGAGGTTTGGTAGTTCAGTTGGTTAGAATACATGCCTGTCACGCATGGGGTCGCGGGTTCGAGTCCCGTCCAGACCGCAAATATTGTTTAAAGCCTTTCTTCACGGAAAGGCTTTTTTTATGGAGTAGAATTTATGTTTTTAAAATAAAGTCGCTTTATTTTGCCATACAATCCAAAGGAACAATCCCAGATACATCATGCACACCACAAACTTCATAAAGGAGGAAGCCAGAAAGCCCAGTAGAGATCCTGTTGCCGCTTTCAAAGCACGTTGATGGTCTTTGTAATCGTAAATGAGTTCGCCAACAAAAGCACCCACAAATGGGCCAATAATAAAACCCAAAGGAATTGGGGCAAAGATGCCAACAATCAAACCGATATTGGTTCCCCAAATGCCATACGGACTCCCGCCAAATTTCTTGGTTCCCTTCGCAGGAATAGTGTAATCCAAAACAGTTAGCGCAATAGTGATCAATGCCGAAATACCCAGAATCCAATAATTGGCAGGAACAGCAGTAGTAAAGTAAAGCAATACAATTCCAACCCAACTGATGCTTGGTCCTGGTAAAACAGGTAAGAAACTACCAAAAAACCCCACAACAACACATATAAAACCCAATAGTAAAAGTAGAATATCCATAAAAATATTTTTAGTAATTTTGATGCCGAAAATGCAACATCAATTTCCTTTACGAATATGAGAAAAATAATTGTATTTTTATAGCATCTTAGTCCCATTCAAAAAACAAACATTGAAGCAGTATTCCCTTTTTCTAGTCTTTATACTTTTTAATTCCTGTCAATATTTTGACAAGCAAGTGCCTTCCGAAAAGGAATTGTTGCAAAAGGAATTGAAAGCCATCAATTGGAAAGAAGTCGATGAATACCCGTCGGTTGTCGATTGCGATAAAATTGAAGACAAAAAGCAGCGTGAGCAATGCTTTTTTGAGGTTTTGACTCAATTGATACAAGAGAAATTGAGCAACGACACTTTGGCGATGCTTTATCCGGAGTTGGACACCATAGAAGTAAAAGTGACTATTTTTCCCAATGCAACCATGCAATTCGAGCCGCAATTTCCCAAAGATTCGGTGGCTTATGATACCATAAAAATTGACAGTATCTTAAAAGCCCGTTTGGTGGATTTTCCAAAAATAAATCCAGCCATCAAACGAGGATTACCCGTAAAAACCCAGTTTATACTTCCCGTAATTCTAAAAGTGGAGTAGTTTTTCAAGGAGCTATTTCCAGCTGTACACTATATCTGTTGTCCCGAACCCCGGGACAACAGGATGCCGTTTCCATCTGGGCTAGGGCATACGTTTTTATAACAAGATTTTTTTTGAAATAAAATTAACGGTCTTCATTTAAAAAAATAAAGACAAAATAATTACCTTTGATATACTTAAAAGAGAACAAAATGGGAGCTTTAGAGTTAAGAGATAGCGTTTTAAAATACATCAATGATGCTGATGACAGACTATTGAAAGTGGTCAAGGCATTTATAGAAACCTATCAGGAAGAAGAAATAGTTGCTTTTGATATAGACAAAAGACCAATAAATAGAGAAGAATATAAAACATCTTTAACCGAAGCCGAAGCTGAAATCAAAAGAGGAGAGTATACTGCTCAAGAAGATTTAGAAAAAGAATCACAAAACTGGTAATGGCTCCATTAAAAATAATTTGGACGAATACTGCCAAAGACCAACTTAAAGCTATTTTTGAATACTATAAAGTCAAATCACTTCAAGGAGCTCAAAATGTAAAAAACGATATTTTGAAAGCAACTAGGGGACTTCATTTTGTAGAACAATACCAACGAGACGAAATAGAACCTGAATACAGAAGAATCATTGTAAGAGACTATAAGTTACTCTACAAAGAAGAAAAAGAAGGAACTGTATTCATCGCTCGGATATTTAGTACAAAGCAAAACCCAGGGAAACAGTTAGAATAAGGAGGTTATCTCCTAGTGTATCACATCAAAAATCGTTAATCTAAATTCTGCTCCCGAAAGCTTTCGGGACTAAAACCGCCTCCCTTTCCATTCGTATTTCCCAAACAAGCAATACAAAACCACGGCAGTACTGAAAAACGGATACCACAAACTGCTTAAAAGCAAATAGCGGGTTTTATGTTTAGTCAAGAAACGATTGGTTTGTTCTATCAATACAGCGTCGATTCCAAATTTAATCAGGAAGTACAATCCAAGAATAGGAAAAGAAAGCAAACCAAAAACGGTAAGTCCAAAGCAACAAACCAAACCGAAATTTACCATAAAAACAAGTAGTCCCAACCTTTTTCCGAAAGCACTTTGATAGGAAGTGGTTTTGGAGGCCCAGCGAACGCGCTGATAAAACAACGATTTCCAATCATTCACGGGTTTTGTCGTTACAATGGTATTCTTCGATTTTAAATAAGCCACTTTTTCGGGGTATCGGGCTATCGCTTTTTGCAACAAAAAAACATCATCGCCACTGACAATTGCAGCATTTCCCTCGAAACCTTTAAGTTTTTGAAAAAACGATTGGGTATAGGCGAAATTGGCGCCATTGCACATAAATCCTTTTTTGATTCCAAAACTCCCTATGGTTGCACCCTGTAAACTGGCCAAATCCAATTGCTGAAAATGATGTAAAAACGAATTCTGGCAATCATAAGTAACGGCTCCTGCAATCATCGAAACGTGATGCAACTGAATGAAATTATCTAAGCTTAACAGCCAGTTTTTATGCACCACACAATCGGCGTCGGTGGTGATGACCCAGTCGGTTTTTACGATTCGCATAGCCGTTGTAATAGCGTCTTTCTTGGGCGAATTTGAACCCCGAATATTCTTTATAACCGAAACTTGAAACTTGAAACTTGAAACTTGAAACTCTTTCTCCGATTCATCATCAACCAAAATCACTTCAAACAAATCTGTCTGGTAATTCAGCTTTGAAAAGCTTTCTAATAAAAGCGGCAAATTTTCGGCTTCATTCCGAAAAGGAACAATAATGGTAAAGCTGGTTTTTGGTGTCAAACCAAGATATTCAAAAGAATTTATTTTGGTAAACCCAAAAATAAGCCAACCCATGGTAATTAGGTAAATAAGCAAAATCACACTGAGAATAATTGCAATCATACTTTAATGAGATTAATTTGTTTTTATGATTTTCTCTTTATGGGCTTGGGATGCCTTAAAATTCAATACATAATAACTTCCAATAATAACCGGCAAAACCACATTCAAAAACCACATTAAGGTAGTGACAAAAACCACCACCCATTCGTTTACGCCCAGTATTCCGAAGAAATAAACCGCCACACTCCCTTTTACGGCAAAGTCCAAGAATTGAAAAGTAGGCAAAGAAGAAGCTAAAAAATAAACGCTGGATACGGCTGAAATTAAAATGAAATAGGGTAAATCGACATCAAACGCCAAAAACAAAAAATAATATTGATGCGAGAAAACCAAATATCTAAAAATAGCCAAGATGGCGTTTTTTTGATGAATTGATTTTGGAATTTCGTTAATTTTATGAATTAGTCTCTCTATAGAATAGCCCTTGATTGTGATTTTTTTGGCTGAAAATAAAACAGCAAATAGGATTACCAAAATCCCAAAAAGCACCGCTACCGTTTTGGTAGTAATCACGTTGTATTGAGCATTGAAATACAACAATCCAAAAATGCCAAAAACTACGGTCAAGATCATTTGAATTCCGTTGCAAACGAGGTTTAGAAACACGACTTTTTTGGTGTCTTTTTTATCAAAGTATAATGCTTTTCCGGCATATTCCCCCACACCATTGGGGGTAAAAAGCCCAGCGGTCAGTGCGGCCAAAACTTGTTTAGTCGCTTCGCCCAGTGAAATTTCATGAATGAACCCCACTAAATTTTGCCATTTCAATATTTCAAAAAATCGATTGAAGACACTTAATGACAAGATAAAAACGATTCCTAAAACCGATTGGTTTTTATGAAACAACACCAAGAATTTCTGCCAATCTAGTTTGTCGTTGTTGGCCAGTTGATTGTATATAAAATAAAAGGCACCGCCTACAATCAAAAGTTTGACTAGAAGTACGAGGAAATGCTTAGTTTTGTGTGAAATTGAAATCATACCGCAAAGTAAAGGAAAATCGTCGTGAAAATGCTATTTCGCAAAGATTCACAAAGAATTCGCAAAGGAACGCAAAGGTTTTTTAGCTAAATTAAATTTTGCGAATCTCTGTGTTAACTTCGAGTATCTTTGTGTAACAACTTATAAATAAACCTTGTCAAAAGAACGCATCATATTAGGAATAGACCCCGGAACCACCATTATGGGTTTTGGATTGATAAAAATTGTCAATAAAAAAATGGAATTTTTGCAACTCAACGAATTGCAATTGTCCAAATACGACAATCATTACCAGAAACTAAAAATCATTTTTGAACGCACCATCGAGTTAATAGAAACACATCATCCTGATGAAATTGCGATTGAAGCTCCTTTCTTTGGCAAGAACGTACAATCGATGCTGAAGCTGGGTCGCGCGCAAGGGGTGGCTATGGCTGCTGGACTTTCCAGAGACATTCCCATTACCGAATACGAGCCTAAAAAAATAAAAATGGCGATCACCGGAAACGGAAATGCCAGTAAAGAACAAGTGGCCAAAATGCTCCAACAATTATTGGGATTGAAAGAATTGCCCAAAAACCTTGACTCAACGGATGGTTTAGCGGCAGCTGTTTGTCACTTTTTTAATTCGGGGAAAGTGATTGGAGAAAAGAGTTACACGGGTTGGGATGCATTTGTAAAGAATAATGAAGATCGAGTTAAAAAGTAATGAAGACTACTAAATGAGCGGCATCTACATACACATACCCTTCTGCAAGCAGGCTTGCCATTACTGCGATTTTCATTTTTCGACTTCAATGAAGAAGAAAGACGAAATGGTTTTGGCTATTGCCAAAGAATTGCAAATGCGTAAAAAGGAGTTTCAGAATGATCCCGAATTCTCGGGAGTTGAAACCATTTATTTCGGAGGAGGAACGCCATCGGTATTGACGACAGAAGAAATTGAATTTTTGATTGCCGAGGTTTACAACCATTATAGGGTTGTAGAAAACCCAGAAATTACCCTCGAAGCTAATCCTGATGATTTGTCAAGCGAACGAATTGTCGAATTGTCTAAAAGCCGTATCAACCGACTCAGCATCGGAATTCAATCCTTCTTCGAAGATGATTTGGTTATGATGAATCGTGCGCATAATTCGGCGGAAGCTCAAAAATGTTTGGCAGAAGCGACAAAATATTTTGATAATATTTCTCTCGATCTGATTTATGGAATTCCAGGAATGAGTAACGAGAAATGGAAGCAAAACATAGAAACGGCCTTGTCTTTTGGGATACCGCATATTTCGAGTTATGCTTTGACAGTCGAGCCCAAAACGGCTTTGAATAAACTCATTCAAACCGGAAAGATAGCCAAACCCAATGATGAATCTGCTCAGGAACACTTTTCGATTTTGGTGGAAACGCTGGAAGCCAATGATTTTATTCACTATGAATTGTCCAATTTTGGGAAAGCTAATTATTTTTCAAAGAACAATTCGGCCTATTGGTTGGGGAAGAAATATTTGGGAATTGGTCCCTCGGCTCATAGTTATGATGGGATTTTCCGAAGCTGGAATATTTCGAATAATTCTCTTTATTTAAAATCGATTCAGGAAGACATATTGCCAAATGAAATAGAAGTTTTATCTACAGCCGACCGTTACAACGAATATGTTATGACCGGTTTGCGAACGATTTGGGGAGTTTCTTTGGATCGAATTGAAACAGAATTTGGAAGCGAATACCTTGAGTATTTGCAAAAACAAGCCCAGAAATACCTTGACGATGATTTACTTTCTATTGACAATAACATTTTGAAACCAACTCCAAAAGGAAAGTTTTTAACCGATGGAATTGCAAGTGATTTGTTTTTTATAAATTTGGAATAAAATAGAACTCAAATAAAACGGATGTAAACAACGCTGATGTAAAATCCGTTGATTCCGCGTTAGTATATCTGTAAAATCCGCGTTAAATTATGATAGCAAACATCAACAACGAATTTAAAGTCGACCTATCAAAACCAATTGATATTTCTATTCCCATAACCAATACTGAGGAGAATCCTATCGCATGGTATATCGAAAAACCTGTAATAGAACCCGTAGTTTTTGGAGAATGGATTGGGAGTATAAAAGATGGCGCTTCTACAAATTTCAATAACATCTCCTTCAACCCACACGGACACGGAACACATACGGAATGTTTGGGACACATTACCAGAGAATTTCACAGTATTAATCAATCGCTGAAACAATTTTTCTTTTTGGCAGAACTGATTTCTATTGTCCCTGAAATGAAAGGAGAAGATTTGGTGATTTCTAGAAATCAAGTTAAAATAGCATTGGGTTTGAAAACACCGGAAGCTATAGTTATTCGAACCTTACCCAATTTTAAAATAAAAAAATCCCTTAATTATTCGAATACCAATCCGCCTTATCTGGCAGAGGATGCGGCACTTTTCATTCGTGAAAACGGCATCAAACATTTATTGATAGATTTGCCAAGTGTAGACAAAGAACACGATGAAGGAAAATTATTGGCGCACAAAGCATTTTGGAATGTAAAAGATGTAAACAATTTAAATGCTAGTGCGCGATTGGATTGCACGATTACTGAAATGATTTATGTTCCAGAAGAAGTGGAAGACGGCAGTTATTTGTTGAATTTACAAATCGCTTCTTTCGAAAATGATGCCAGTCCGAGTAAACCCATATTATATCAGCCTTTGACAATTAATGGGCAAATAGAAATTTAAAATAAATAGGTATGATTGCCGTTTCAACAGATAAAAAAAAGCTGAATATTCCTTTCATTCAAGATTTTTTGAAAGATATTTATTGGGCTGCTGGAAGAACCATCGATGAAGTGCAAAGAACCATTGATAGTTCGGTTTGTTTTGGAATTTATCTCGATGATGTCCAAATTGGCTTTGCCAGAGTGATTACCGATTATGTGGTTTTTGCCTATATGATGGATGTTTTTATAACCGAAGAACATAGAGGAAAAGGATATTCTTCAATCTTAATTTCAGCGATGATGGAGGAACCCGTTTTGAAAGAGGTTAAAATATGGAGATTGGCGACCAAAGACGCTCATTTTTTGTATGAGAAATTTGGTTTCAGCGCCTTGGCATACCCAGAAAGAATGATGGAAAAAATAAAAATATGAATCTAGAAATCTATTACGAATATTGCCTTTCCAAAAAAGGAGTTACGGAACATTTTCCTTTCGATGAAGATACGTTGGTCTTCAAAGTAGGCGGAAAAATGTTTGCTTTGTCATCTTTAAGTCAATGGGAAAAAGGGGAGCCATCGGTCAATTTGAAATGCGATCCAGATCGTGCTCAAGAATTACGTGCACAATATGGCGATATTAAACCGGGCTATCACATGAGTAAAATTCATTGGAACACGATTGGAGTAAATAAGGATGCCTCGGATTCTCTGATCAAAGAATTGATTGATCATTCTTATGAGTTGGTTTTTAAAAGTTTGACTAAGAAAATCCAAAGTGAAATTATTGAATTAGAAAATTAGGCATTACTTTTGTATAACAATTAA
Organism: Flavobacterium laiguense; assembly: GCF_003097655.1. Taxonomy (GTDB): domain Bacteria; phylum Bacteroidota; class Bacteroidia; order Flavobacteriales; family Flavobacteriaceae; genus Flavobacterium; species Flavobacterium laiguense. Next base: position 41,188 of record NZ_QCZH01000001.1, on the reverse strand, counting down.
AAAAACATAGCAACTCAGTTACTTAGTAACTCAGCAACTTTATAAAAAAATGAAAGAACAATTTAAAAAGTTTTTAAACGAAGAACAAGACCCAAAAGCTATCGAGAAAGTCACTTCAAAATTGAATGATATTTTGATGAAAAACGAAGTAATCGGGTATATTGCTGTGCAAAAAAAACCGGCATTGACCGTACTTCCGGATAGTATTGTGATGACCAATAAAAGGATTATTATTTGCCAACCCAAAAATCTGGGTCTATCCATGAATTTTATTGATTATACTTGGGATGACATCGAGGGGACTTTTGTAAAGGAAAACATATTGGGATCTGAATTCTCTTTTTCCACCAAAACAGATATGCAGGTTTCGATTGATTATATTCCGAAGATTCAAGCTCGTAAAATATTTACCTATGCCAAAGAACAATTGGATATTTTGAAAAATGGGGCTGTAACCTCTGTAATAACTGAAGAAATTGCTCCGTCATTAATCCATGAGTCAGAATTGATTGAAGAAATGGAAACAGAAGAAGTAACTGATTTTGCCGAAATAATGCCAGTAGTTTCTAATTATGCAGAACCTATTGTAGAAAGCACAACGACTTCAGCTGAAAAAAAGGCAAGCGAATTGACACAAGACGAACTTTTTGCGAAACTTCAAAATTATAAAAAGCTACTCGATAACGGTTTGATTCTGCAAGGGGAGTATGATGCTCTCAAAAAAGAGATCTTGAGTTATATGTAGTCTAAACTGCAACTGTATTTAAAAAACGAAACCCGACAAATTAATTTTTGTCGGGTTTTGTTTTTTATTTGCTTTCCAATAAATGATACGGATTCCTTAGGTATTTGATTTCCTATATTGTAATGGAGAGCTATGTTTCAATTCTTTGAATTTTCTGTTGAAATTGGAAATGTTGTTAAAACCACATAATTCGGCAATTTCTATAACAGAAAGTTCACGATTCTTCAATAATAATTTACTTGCCCGTTCGATACGAATATCAATCAAGAACTGAAAAAATGTTTTATTGGTTCTTAATTTAAAATAACGGCAAAAGGCATTTTTAGTCATATTAGACAAGGACGCAATTTCCTCTAAAGAAATGTCCCTTTGGTAATTGGTCATCACATAGTCAAAAACCAACTGCATTCTTTTACCTTCTCTATCCGTAAAAGGTTTGTCATAGATGAAATTGGAAAGTGCTTTTTTCTCATGGAGACAAATGCTTTTTATTATTTTAAAAAACAGTATAAAGCGATCAAACTCATTGGCTTTTTTTAATTTCTTGAATTGATTTACAGTTTTTTGTGAAATGCTATCTATTTTGAAACCATTTTTTATGGAAGTAAAAAAGGATTCGAGTATTTTAAATTCAGGGAGATCAAAGAAATTGTTGCCGAAAGAATTTACTGTGAAAAATAAGGTCATCATAATAGATGTTTCATCAGCATTGATTTCGCTTCTAAATACATGGGGTAGATTACTTCCTAATACAACAAGATTTCCTTTTTGATAGCCAGTAATTGTATCTCCAACAAGAATATTCCCTTCACCATTGGCAATGTAGCTAATTTGGATTTCTTCATGTTGGTGTAATTTACCATAAAAAACAACTTCTTTATCTTCTTGATAAATCAGCGCCTCTTCTTTCGGTTTTGGTATTTTAAAGGGGAATACTTTCATTTTTAGTGGTTTAATTGATTCAAATATAAAAGATATTTGCATATATTACTCAATATTTATTAATATTTTTTAGTACAGGGTAATATAGTATTTGTTGTGGATAATTTATTAAAGGTTTTATCTGTGTCAAATATTTAATTTTGAAAAAAAAACATTAGTGATTATGAGTATTCAATGGAAAGGCGTAATGCCGGCAGTTACTACCAAGTTTACAGCGGATGACAAATTAGACTTCAACATGTTTGAAGTGAATGTAAAAGCACAGCTTGAAGCAGGAGTTAGTGGGATAATTTTAGGGGGAACTCTTGGAGAAGCCAGTACCTTATTAGAAGAAGAAAAAAGAGAATTAGTTAGAGGTACTGTTGGAATTGTTGGCGGGCAAGTTCCTATTATTATGAACATAGCAGAGCAAACGACTCGTGGGGCTATTGCGGCAGCAAACCAAGCTGAAAAAGATGGAGCAAAAGGACTAATGATGTTGCCACCAATGCGTTATGCTGCATCAGAACATGAAACTGTTGTTTATTTTTCTGAAGTTGCAAAAAACACTTCATTGCCTATTATGGTATACAATAATCCGGTTGATTATAAAACCGAGGTTACATTGGATATGTTTGAAGAAATATTAAAATTCGATAACATTCAGGCCGTAAAAGAATCTACTAGGGATATTTCGAATGTGACTAGAATCATTAATCGTTTTGGCGACCGTTTGAAGATTCTTTCTGGTGTGGATACATTGGCTTTAGAAAGTATTTTGATGGGGTCTCATGGATGGGTCTCTGGTTTGGTGGATGCTTTTCCAAAAGAAACGGTTACTATTTTCAAATTGGCAAAAGCTGGACGAATTGATGAAGCTTTAGCTATCTACAGATGGTTTTTGCCTTTGTTGGAATTGGATATTAATGCCTTTTTGGTTCAGAACATCAAATTGGCTGAGGTAGCTACAGGTTTAGGGACAGAATATGTTCGTGCGCCTAGATTGACGCTTCAAGGAGCAGAAAGAGAAAGAGTTCTGGCTATAATTAATGAAGGATTGAGAACAAGACCCACTCTTCCTAATTTATAATAATGCCAGTTCTTTTAGTTAGGTTATTTAGTTAAGTTTGGTTACTTAAAGTTGGTTCAGGGATAGTCTTACTTAAGACTATCTCTTGATTCGACATTTTGTCGTTATGGGATTTTAAGCCTTGTTTTTTACCAAATGTTAGCTTATAAATTAATGTTAATGATATTAAATTCAGACAATGATTACAGGGAAAAATTATATAGGAAGTCAGCTTGTGGCCAGTGGAACCAAAACGTTTAAAACGATAAATCCACAGCTTAATATTGAAAATGATTGGACATTTACAGAAGCCACCCAAGCGGAGATTGAAAAAACAGTTGCTTTGGCGGATCAGGCTTTTAAGGTTTATAAAAATTGTTCAGGCAAAGAAAAAGCAGCTTTTTTGAATGCTATTGCAGACGAGATTTTAGCGATTGGAGATCCGTTATTGGAGATCTATTGTACAGAATCAGGTTTGCCCAGAGGACGTGCCGAAGGGGAAAGGGGTAGAACCATTTTTCAACTGCTTTCTTTTGCCGATATGCTTATGGAGGGAAGTTGGGTAGAGGCCACATTGGATACTGCAGTTCCAGGTAGACAACCGCTCCCAAAAGAAGATTTGCGTAAAATGTTGGTTCCTATAGGACCAATTGTTGTATTTGGATCCAGTAATTTTCCGTTTGCTTTTTCAACAGCTGGAGGCGATACCGCTTCGGCTTTGGCAGCTGGATGTCCTGTAATTGTAAAGAGCCATTCGATGCATATTGGTACTGGCGAAATGGTGGCTTCGGCAGTTATCAAAGCAGCGCAAAAGACAAACATGCCAGAAGGTGTTTTTTCAAATCTTATAGGTAGTGGAGTTGTTGTAGGAGGTGCTTTAGTGAGTCATCCTCTCGTAAAAGGGGTTGGATTTACCGGAAGTATCAAAGGCGGTAGAGCGTTATATGATTTGGCGGCACAACGTCCGGAACCCATTCCTGTTTTTGCCGAAATGGGGAGTATAAACCCAGTGGTTATTTTGCCAAAAGCTTTAGAAAATGAAAGTCAAAAATGGGCTTCAACTTATGCAGGTTCCATCACGATGGGAACGGGGCAGTTTTGCACCAATCCAGGTTTATTATTGGGTATAAAAGGAGAATCTTTAACTCGTTTTATTTCTGAGTTGTCTGCCGAAATTGAAAAAATTGCTCCATCTTGTATGTTACATCCTTCCATTAAAGCCGACTTTAATCAAGGAAAAGAATTGTTGAAATCTCAAAATGGTGTACTTACCGTTGCGGAATATAAAGGAGAAATAGCCCCAAATTATGCTTCTCAAACGTTGCTTACAGTAGATGGGAAAACATTTTTAGAAAATGAAACCTTAAGCCATGAAGTTTTTGGTCCGTTTTCTATTATCGTGCAATGTGATGATGAAGTGCAATTGGTTTCAATAATTAACCAACTAGACGGGCAATTAACCGCTACAATCCTTTCCGAAGGATCTGAAATTAAAAATTACGTAAGTGTTATAGCCTCTTTGCAAAATAGAGTAGGACGACTAATTATGAATGGTGTGCCTACCGGAGTTGAAGTTTGTCCTTCAATGATTCACGGTGGCCCTTATCCTGCTTCATCTGATTCTAGGTTTACCGCTGTTGGAATCCACGCGGTGAAACGTTGGGTAAGACCTTTTAGTTTTCAAAACTGGCCGAATGATTTACTGCCTACGGAATTGCAAAATGAAAATCCATTAGGAATCTTTAGATCTGTTAATAATAAACAAACCTCTTTACCGATAGTATAATGCCAAGAAAAACTTTTTTTTGTGTTGATGCACATACCTGTGGAAACCCTGTGAGAGTAGTTGCTGGTGGAGGTCCTAATCTTATTGGGGCTAATATGAGCGAGAAACGACAACATTTTCTAAAAGAATATGACTGGATTCGTAAGGGATTGATGTTCGAGCCACGTGGTCATGACATGATGAGTGGAAGTATTCTGTATCCGCCAAGCAATCCGGACAATGATTTTGGTATTCTTTTTATAGAAACCTCCGGTTGTTTGCCCATGTGTGGACACGGAACTATTGGAACCATTACTATTGCTATAGAAGAAGGATTGGTAACTCCAAAAATCCCTGGAAAAATTAAAATGGAAGCTCCTGCTGGTTTGGTTAATATAGAATACCAACAAACCGGTAAAAAAGTGGATTGGGTACGTTTGACGAATGTCAAATCGTATTTGGCTGCCGAAGGATTAACGGTTGATTGCCCTGAATTGGGCGCGATTACTTTTGACGTCGCTTACGGCGGAAATTATTATGCCATAGTGGATCCGCAAAAAAACTTTTCGGGAGTACAGGATTTTACTGCTGGCAAAATTGTGCAATACAGCCAAGAAGTTCGTAAACGAATCAACGAAAAATATCCGAATCTATTTATCCATCCTGAGAATGATACCATTCGTGATGTGAGTCATATGTTATGGACGGGCGAACCATTAGATCCAACATCTTCGGGTAGAAATGCGGTTTTTTATGGAGATAAAGCTATCGATCGTTCTCCTTGTGGGACAGGAACATCCGCAAGATTAGCGCAACTTCATGCGAAAGGAAAATTGAAAAAAGGAGAAGATTACATTCATGAAAGCTATATAGGCAGCAAGTTTATTGGCAGAGTAGTAGAAGAAACCACCATTGGAGACATCAAAGCCATAGTGCCAAGTATTCAAGGTTGGGCAAAAGTATATGGCTATAATAATATTGTTATTGACGAAGATGACGATCCGTATGCGTTTGGATTTCAGGTAATTTAAAAAAAGTTAGCCACGAATTACACAAATTGGCACTAATTTCTTTAAGATTATAATGAAATAATTCGTGAATAATTCGCGGCAAAAAAAGAATATCCACAAAACTAGTGGTAGAACTCCAAAAAATGATATTCTAAAAAAAAATCATTGCTGTGTTGGCTATTCTTCATGCCAATGATTTTTTCAAATTTATAGAGATAATGAAAAAAGTAAGTATTGTGGGTGGAGGAATAATCGGGCTGTGCTCGGCTTATTATCTAGCCAAAGAAGGATATCAGGTAGTTGTTTTTGACAAATCGGACATGACCGATGGTTGTTCTTATGGAAATGCAGGGATGATTGTCCCTTCTCATATCATTCCGATGGCTCAGCCAGGAATGATTGCGCAAGGAATGAAATGGATGTTTGATAGTCAGAGTCCGTTTTATGTAAAACCAAGATTGAGTTACGATTTGATAAAATGGGGTTTGCAGTTTTACAAACACGCCACGCCGCAACACGTAGAGAAATCAATGCCGGCGCTTAGAGATTTGGCTTTGTTGAGTAAAGAATTATTTCAGGATTTAGACCGTGAAAATCATTCTTTTTTCTATGAAGAAAAAGGATTGTTAATGCTTTATAAAACGGATAAAGTAGCCGAAGAAATACAGCATGAAGGTAAAGAAGCGCAACGTTTGGGACTGGAGGTAGATTTTCTTTCCAAGGAAGGAGTTTCAAAATTAGAAACAGGAACCAGAACCGATGTCATAGGCGGAGTTCATTATAAAAGTGATGCTCATTTGTATCCACAAAAATTCATGCAATTCATCAAGGAAGAACTCAAGCGCATGAATGTTGCCGTGCATAGTAATACTTTGGTGAAAGATTTTAGAATGCAAAACAATACAATTTCTGGAATTATTACAGACAAGGGAGAATTTGCAACAGACGAAGTGGTGCTGGCTTCTGGATCCTGGAGTCCGGAGATCGCCAAGAAATTAGATATTAATATTTCTATATTGCCTGGAAAAGGATATAGTTTTACTTTGAATAACAGAACAGACAAACCTTCAATTCCTTCCATTTTATGCGAAGGAAAAGTGGCAGTTACACCTATGAGTACGGATATTCGTTTTGGAGGAACTATGGAAATTACCCATACCAATGATTTGAAAATAAATCAAAATAGGCTTCAGGGAATTGTAAACAGTATCAATGATTTTTATCCCGATTTAAAAATTGACAGGCCAGAAGAAAAAGACATATGGTTTGGTTTCAGACCCTGTACTCCTTCGGGATTGCCAATTATTGCAAGAGACAAAAAAATATCGAATCTAGTATTGGCCACTGGACATGCCATGATGGGATTAAGTTTGGCGCCAGCAACAGGTAAAATTGTTACGGAAATTATTTCCAATAAAGCCACTTCGGTTAATACTCAAATGTTTCAATTGTAAGCGATGAGATACGACAAAATAGATTCATCCCTTTTTATAGAAAACAGACAACGTTTTTCAGAAAAATTAAAAAATAACAGCATTGCCATTCTCACTTCCAATGATGTGATGCCAACCAATGCCGATGATGTGATGGGTTTTGCCCAAAACAATGACTTGTTTTATCTCACGGGAATCGATCAGGACGAAACCATTTTGGTAGTGTATCCGGATGCTTATAAAGAGGAGAACAAAGCCATATTATTTGTAAAAGAAGTAAGTGCGCATTCCAAACTGTGGGAAGGTGATTTTTTATCGAAAGCAGCAGTAACCGAGATTTCAGGAATCAGAAATGTAAAGTGGATTCATGAATTTGAGAAAACAATACAGCTTTTTGCTTTCGAAGCAGATACTTTTTATTTAGGACACAATGAACATATAAAAAGAACCACGTCTGAAATGACCACCAGACAAGATCGGATGATACAATGGTGTAAAGAAAAATATCCGTTGCATCAGTACGATCGAGTGGCTAAGATAACACGCGAATTGAGACCCATAAAATCTGAGGAGGAGATAATACTCATCAAGAAAGCGATTGCCATAAGCGTCAAAGGATTTAAAAATCTTTTGAAAGCTGTCAAACCCAATTGTAAAGAATACGAATTGGAAGCGGAACTTATCTACGAATCGATTAAAAACGGCGGAAAGCGTCATGCTTTTAAACCGATAGTGGCTTCTGGAAAAAATGCCTGCGCTTTGCATTATAATTCTAATGATGGTATTTGTAAAGAAGGGGATATGGTTTTGGTGGATTTTGGGGTTTGTTATGCCAATTATAATTCGGATACCACAAGATGCGTTCCGGTGAATGGGACTTTTTCGCCTCGTCAACGGGAAGTGTATCAGTCGATTTTGAACTGTTTAAAAGAAGGTTCCAAGTTATTAAAACCGGGTATTTTGTCCAGGGATTATGAAAAAGGAATGGCTCAATTAATCGAAAAAGAGTTGCTAAAACTGGGATTAATTACCGCCGAAGATATCGAGAGTCAAAGCCCGGAAGTTCCAGCCTACAAAAAATATTTCATGCACGGAACGGCCCATCATTTGGGACTGGATGTCCATGATGTTGGTTTGTATTCCCGCCCATTCGAAAAAGGAATGGTGCTCACTTGCGAGCCTGGAATTTATATTCGAGAGGAAGGAATAGGTTGTCGTTTGGAAAATGATTATCTGTTGATTGAAGACGGTAACATTAATTTATCCGAAGCAATGCCCATTGAAATGGACGAGATTGAAGATTTAATGAAACAATAAATTTGACTTTATATCCTAAAAAAAAGGAACCATATAAGGAATATAAGTTCAGATAAGCGAACTTAAATGAACTGGTATTCCTTATATAGTTAAAAAAAAGGTTCAATTTTTTCAATAGAACTTCTATTTATTTTGAATATAAGTTTTGGACAGTCATATTTTATAAATAAACGAGACAAATTAAAATATATAATTGAGAACTGAGTAAATTAGTCCAATCATTCTTTATTAACCAAGACCACATAAACACGATGAAAAAAGCTTTTCTTATTTTTTACATTTTTTTCCAAACAATTTTTGCGCAAAGTACCATCAATATTGATAGACTCAATTGGTTGCCTGAATCTCACTCTTTTTGGGTGAATGAACAAGATAATATCGCCGTTTATGATGCTAAAAAACTAACCGAAAATAAAATAGTTTTATCTAAAGAGCAAATGAAAGCTTCCGGTTTTCAAGGTAAAATTGAAAAGCTAGTTTGGGATACTGCAAAGACTAAAGTTTTGATTTATACCAATTCTAAAAAAGTTTGGCGTGGGAATACCAAAGGGAACTATTGGTATTTTGATCTTGCAACCGGTAAAGGGTATCAATTGGGTAAAGAGTTAGAAGCTTCATCGTTGATGTTTGCTAAGTTTTCTAATGATAATACGAATGTTGCCTATGTATCTAAACACAATATTTATTTAGAAAATTTAGAATCCCATAAAATAAAACAATTAACAAAGGATGGTACTGCCAAAATAATTAATGGAACTTTTGATTGGGTTTATGAAGAGGAACTTAATTGTAGAGACGGTTTTAGATGGAGTCCTGATGGAACTAGTATCGCTTATTGGAGAGTAGATGCAACGGATACCAAATTTCATTTGATGATTAATAATACGGATTCATTGTATTCTTATGTTGTGCCTGTAGAGTATCCCAAAGCAGGAGAAAAACCATCTTCAGTAAAAATTGGAGTAATCAATATAGCTACAGAAAAAACCAATTGGTTGGCTGTTCCTGGGGATGCAGATAATAATTATATACCAAGAATGGAATGGATTGGAAAAAATGAATTAATGGTGGTGCAGTTAAACAGACATCAAAATGAAGCTACTATTTACAATTGCGACTCCAATTCGGGTAAAGCGTCTTTAATTTACCAAGAAAAATCAAATGCTTGGATTGATGTTTTTGACACTTCATCTGGAGTTTATGATGGGTTTTCTTGTACTCTTGTAGATAACGGGAAATCTTTTCTTTGGAGTTCGGACGCTGATGGTTGGATGCATACTTATAAAATAAGCATGGACGGTAAGAAAAAGGAGCTAATTACCAAAGAAAATTTCGATTCTTATTTTTTAGCCTATAATAAAGAAACCCGTACTGTTTATTCTGCTTCGAGTCCTACAGATGCTACTCAAAAATATTTGTATGAAACGAATTTAGATACCAAAAAGACAAAACGTACTACTCCTGCCGAATTTGACGGGACAAATGAATATACATTTTCTCCAGATGCAACATTTGCAAAACATACCAATTCAAATATTAACCGTTATTGGAACGTTCGCTTGATTGCTTTAAAAAACCATGAAAAAGCATACCCCTTAGATAAAGACGTTTTTGCTAAACCAGAAAGAGATTATTCATTAGAAAAGTTTAAAGTAAAAACGGTAGACAATGTGGAATTGGACGGTATAATGGCAAAACCATTAGACTTTGATGCCAATAAAAAGTATCCAGTTTTTTTCTATGTTTATGGAGAACCGATGCAAGCTGTTGCAAATGATGAGCCTTATTTTAACGATTTTATTGCTGCTTTAGTTCCAAAAGGATATATTGGAATTGCGCTTGATAATAGAGGAACACCAGTTATGAAAGGAACGGAATGGAGAAAATGTATTTATAAAAATATAGGTATTATCAATACTCGTGACCAAGCAATGGCAGCAAAAGAAATTTTGAAATGGAATTTTATCGATACCGATAGAGTGGCGGTGCATGGCTGGAGTGGTGGTGGAGCTGTAACTTTGAATTTATTATTTCAATATCCTGATGTTTATAAAACAGGAGTAGCGGTGTCGGCGGTTACTGACCAACATTTTTATGATAACATTTATACGGAACGTTATATGGGATTGCCAGATGAAAGTGAAGCCGCTTACAAACAAGCATCTCCTATTACATATGCCCAAAACCTAAAAGGAAATCTACTTTATATACATGGTACAGGCGATGACAATGTGCATTATAAAAATGCCGAAGTACTTATTGATAAATTGATTAAATACGACAAAATGTTTAATTTGATGATTTACCCGAACCGATCGCACAGCATTAATGAAGGTGAAGGAACCAAAAAACATTTGACGGATACCTTCATGAAATTTATTCAAGAATATAGCCCTGCGGGAGCGAAATAGTATTTTTATATCTACATAAAAAAAGAGGATAGCTGCAAAGCTATCCTCTTTTTTAGTTTAATATTTGAAACTTAATTTTGATCGTATCCAAAAGGATTGTCAATACTGTGCATTGGTGTAGTAAACCATTTTGGACCATTTGGAGTCATATAAAAATGATCTTCATGACGAATGCCAAATTCTCCAGGAATGCAAATCATAGGTTCATTACTAACCACCATTCCTTCTTGAAGAGTTCTTGTATTTCCTCTTACTAGATAAGGATGTTCATGTATATCTAATCCTGTTCCGTGCCCTACACGATGTGGAAGACCTGGAAGTTGGTAATCTCCACTCAATCCTGCTGCAGCAAGTACTTTACGAGCAGCATCATCTACAGATCCACAAGTAGCTCCAATCTGTGCTGCATCAAAAGCGGCTTGTTGTGTTTGTTTTTCTAGATTCCAAATCTCACGATGTCTTGCAGTTGGAGTGCCATAAACATACGTTCTGGTAATATCCGATAAATATCCCTCTAGTTGACAACCCGTATCCACCAAAACAATATCATTTTCTTTTAAATCTTGGGCTACAGTTACCCCATGAGGATATTGAGAATCATCAGAAAATAAAACGATACAAAAATATGAACCCGCTGCGGCTCCCGCTTTGATGTGTGCATCATTTATAAATTCGGTTACTTCTTTTACACTAATTCCTGGACGTAAAATACGTGCAACGGCACGGTGTACTTCCATCGTAATATCTTTTGCTCTTTGAATTATTGCAATTTCATTGGCCGATTTTTGAATTCTACATCCTGTTGTTATCGGTTGTGCATTAATAAACGTGTAATCAGGGTTTGCCTTAATAACACCATCTACCAAAAAGTACGCTGCCGATTCATCAATTGCGATAGTTCCTTCTGTAATGTTTTTATTTTTCAATAAATTTCCCATTAAAGTATAAGGAGACTCATGTTCCTCCCAGCAATTTATAGTAGCTTCTATTTTTTGATATTTTTTGAAAGTACCGTCTTCAAATTTAGGCACGATGTATTCTAAACTTCCATCTGCAAATAATAAGGCGCCCACCATTCTTTCAGAAGCATTCCATTTGGTTCCTGTAAAATAATACAAGTTGGTTCCTGCATTAAGATATACGGCTTTAATATCTTGGCTTTGCATTAATTGAGCCGCTTTTTTTAATCGATCTTGGTATTCTTGAAGTTGAATGGGTTGTACACCTTGGGTTCTGTTGTCTATTTTATCTAATTCAATTTGAGCAGTTGACCCGCCAATTCCATTTTTCATATCGGTTTGTATATAATTTAATATTAGTTTATAATTTTTAGCTCGTTTAAAATGACATCTAAAAAAGCAACCATTTCATCTGCATTATGTTTATTGAAAGGCATAGGTGGTTTTATTTTTAACACATTATGTAAAGGACCATCTGTACTTAATAAATAACCATACTCTTTCATTTTTTCTACTACAATGTCAATTTCAGGAATTGCAGGTTCCATCGTCGTTCTGTCTTTTACCATTTCGGCACCAATAAATAAACCATGTCCTCGAACATCACTTATGATTGGGTATTTTTGCATCAATCCTCTTAATCCATTCATTAAGTAATTCCCCACTACTTTAGCATGTTCTTGCATTTCTTCCTCTTGGATTACCTCCAAAACCGCTAAACCAGCCGCCATGGATACAGGATTACCTCCAAAAGTGTTAAAATATTCCAATCCATTATTAAATGAATCCGCAATTTCATTAGTAACAATTACAGCTGCTAAAGGATGTCCGTTACCAATTGGTTTTCCTAATACAATAATATCGGGTACGGCATCTTGAAGTTCAAATCCCCAAAAAGCATCACCAACTCTACCAAAGCCTACCTGTACTTCATCGGCAATACAAACACCTCCTGCTTTTCGTACATGATTATAAACGGTCTTTAAATAATCTTTCGGTAATGGAATTTGACCTCCAACGCCCAATAATGTTTCGCAAATAAAAACGGCTGGAGCTTTTCCTTCTTTATCTAAATCTTCTATAATGCGTTGCACATCTGCTGCATATTTTTCGCCAGCATTTTCATCTCCGTATTTAAATGGACCTCTATATAAATCAGGGTTGATTGCTTTGTGTATCCAAGGCATTTTTCCAGAACCACCTTTGCTGTCAAATTTGTAGGGGCTCATTTCCATAGCAACAGTAGATGTTCCATGATAAGCATGGTCAAGTACAATAATGTCTTTTTGTTTCGTAAAATGACGACTCATTCGTATTGCCAAATCATTCGCTTCGCTACCAGAATTCACAAAATAACAAACGCTTAATTCGGATGGTAAAGTAGCTGTTAGTTTTTCAGCGTATTTTAAAATGGTGTCATTTAAGTATCTCGTATTGGTATTAAGAGTTGCAATTTGTTTTTGCATACTACGAACTACCACTGGATGGCAATGTCCTACATGTGATGGATTATTGACGCAATCTACAAAAGTTCTTCCTTTGTCATCATATAAATATTGAAGTGCTCCTTTTACAATTTTTAAGTTGTCTTTGTATCCAATACTGAGGTTTCTACCAACATTCTTTTGACGCTTCTTTAATAAGTCAGAATAATCTCCTTCGTTTATTACTCCTTCAAAACCACAAGCTTTTCTAAAAGTATCTTGCGCTTTGATTGGATTAATCTTAATGAGTTGATATAATAAATCCCAAGCTGGTTTTTCAGTGATAAAATGATGCTCATTATTGGTGTCTAATGAACCATTGAAAGCAGATTGAGTTACACTAATACAAAGTCTTCCTGCAATTAAATAATACAATACATCCAATTCTTGAATAGTAAGGGGGTACGATTCATGATATCCTTTGACAACTAATGATGCAGCAGTAAGTGGATCTTCATTTGCAAGCATAGCATAAGTACAGGCTACGGCAACATTATTAATTAAAGCAGTATATACCATATCGCCGAAATCAATTAATCCAGTAACGGTTGTTTCATCTACCATTACATTGTAATCATTGGCATCGTTGTGAATATAAGCATGACGCAAAGAATGTAGTTGCGGAAGTACCTCCATATCAAATTGCAATAGAAAATAACTGGCAATTCTTCTTCTTTCGTGATTTTTTATATACTTCAATTTTTCATTAGCATCACTAGCAGTGCTGATATCCCAAGTGTAATGACGATGCATGGCAGTATGTGAAAAATGGTGTAGCGATTTATCCATAGTCCCCATAAAACGTCCCAATTCTGAATATAAGTCAGTAGATTTGTTTGATTTATCAATCCAAAAATTACCTTCTAGAAAACTAAGAATACGCAAGTAATACTTTTTTCCATCTTCTATAATAGGAGTTAGTTCTTCTCCTTGAGTATTGATACAAAATTGTTGAAACTTGGTTGATATTGGGCTATTCGCTAAATGTTTAACTATTTTTACTTGCGCGTCTAAAAAAGGGTAGGATTGATTTTCATCAGATACTTTTAATATAAATCTTTTGTTATTTGTATCGGTTAAAAGATAATTTAATTCATCATAACCATTTAACATTTTTGCTGTAACGGATAATCCGTAATGTTCTTTTGATAATTGTTCTATATGAGCTTCAGTACATTTCATCGTTTCTGTTGTATTATGTATTAATGTCATTATTGATGACTTGAATTTCTAATTTAATTTTATTTCCAAATAATCGCTTGTGCTGGTTGTAACGGATTTTCTCCTACCAGTATTTTACTACCTTGAGGAATTGGTAAGGTTATTGGGTCATTAGTATAATTAACTCCCACATAAAACCCATCTCTCCAATCTATAAATACTCCTTTTGGTAAATCTTCAATACCTATTTTGGCTCTTTCATAAATAGTACGAACAATTTGTCTTTCTAATTTTCCATCCTTGCTTTCCACTCCAATATAAGTAATGGTTCCTTTTCCTAATTTTCTTGTAACTGCAGCAGCTTTATCTTTGTAAAACTGATCATTGTAAGTAGCCAAAACTTCTGTTCCTGGTTTTGGTTTTAAAACATCTGCCCAACTATTCCATTCATAAGAGTTGGTTCCTGATTTGATAGTTCCAGTCACATCGGCAGCCAACATGTCAAAAAATTCGACATCAGCACCTATTAAAGGTACAATTGGAGCATTCCAATTGGCTTCGAAAAAATGTCCGTTTTTGTCCTTTTGTCCTGTTCGACAACTAAGGATTAAATTTCCGCCATTTTCAACATACTTAGTCCATTTGTCTACCAGTTTTTGATCAATAAGTTGATAAGCGGGTGCTACTATAAAAGGATAAGCCGAAAAATCATCTTCTTCAGTAATAAAATCCATTGGCGCTCCTGTAGATTTTACAGCCGTAGTATAGGTATTTCTATGCTTCCAAGTATTCCAAAACTCCGTTTGTTTTTGGTTTTCAAGATCCCAAAGATTTTCATGACTCCACAAAAAAGCTGTTTTTCTTTGTTCAATTTCTTTAGGAATTACTGCTTTTGGATTGTATTCTTTGCGTAACAATTTCATGTCTTGAATGGATTGAACAAACTCTTTTCCTCCAGTAGATAGCGTTACTCCATCTGTTCCAACAATTCCATCATGATACATTTCACTACTTCCAAGTGGATGTCTGTAACGATACGTGCAGGAAAAAGAGCATCCGCCAGCAAAAGCTTGAGTTAACCACATATGTACTGTGCCAGGTAGTAATTGAGGATTAATCGATGCCCAGTTTACTTGTCCTAGTTGCATTTCCATTACTCCAGTGACCCCATTTATAGAACGATAATAATCATTTGCTTCTGAGATTTTTGTTGGAGACCCCATTCTAAAACTATTCCCTCCTAATGGATTTCTCCCACTTACAGGATACATAGTGTAGGTAATAAAATCCATTTTGTTTGCACTTCTAGGGTCGGCATCGTAAATAACATTGGTAAAATTGGTAGTTACCCACTGTTTTGGATCTATATATTTTTTAAGAATTTCTGCCTGTTTATTTAAGTATGCTGCTTGCGCATCGGAAGTGAATCTCTTAAAATCCAAAACAGCATGCGGACTTAATTTGTCTTCAGTGTAGATTTCTGCATTGGGTAAAACAATTTGTTCAAAGTTATTGTAGCGAGTACTCCAAAAATTACCAACCCATTCTGTGTTTAGCTTTTCTATGGTTCCGTATTTGGCTTTCAACCAAATTTGAAATGCTTTGCGAGCAGAGGGGCTAAAATCGGCAGTAGCTAAAGGTTCATTGTCAATTTGCCATCCCATGATATTTTTATTTTTACCGTATCTCTTCCCTAATTCGGTTACTATCTGGTCTATATATTCCTGGTATTTTGCATTGGTTACAGATACATTTGCTCTATTACCATGTTCTCTTCGGCGTCCATTAGCATCTACTAAATAAATTTCAGGATATTTTTCTCCCATCCATGCTGGAGGGGTAGGTGTAGGGGTGCAAAGAATCATTTTTAATCCCGATTTTTCAGCTATTGCCAAAGCATCATCAAGCCATTTAAAATCGTATTTCCCTTCTTCTGGCTCCATGTAGGTCCATGCAAATTCTGCAAAATGCGTAAATTCAAACCCTAGTTTTTTAATGTTATTAAGATCTCGTTCCCATTGTTCTCTGGGCCATTGTTCTGGATAATAGTAAACTCCTATTTGCATTAAATCGGCTTTTGGAAAGAAACGTTGTGGATTTTTTGTTTCTAGTACGCCTGCTTTTTTTTCTTGAGCGAAAGATGTATTTAAATTACAATTGATTAGAAGTATAATAGAAAATAACAGTTTCGCAATGAATGTGTTTTGTTTGATCATGATTTTTATAAATACGTTGATTAAATTTAATGTTTTTATTCTTTTAAAAGTAGCATCATATAATGTGCTGCTGACCAACTAAAATTAAAAGATTCTAACCCTTTTCCTGTAATAGGTTGGTAGTTTTCTCTAATAGCTTCACCTTTCACCATAACTCCCTCTGCATTATAAATAAGCTTTTGAGATAATTGATTTGCTTCTTTAGTATAATTGTATTTTTCCAATCCATTTATAGCAAACTGACTTTGATCCAGCCAAATAGGACCTCTCCAATAACCTCCTTCAGGTTTGAATTTTGGATGGTTGGCAGCTAATGTTGGCAAAGGGATAAAAGTATTAAATATAGCGGGATTCGTCATATTTCCTGTTATTGCTTTTGCTTGCTCAAGAGAGGCTACTTCAGCCCAAAGAGGAATGTAACCTTCACATCCCATGTCTTTCACAAACGATTTTCCATCGATACTAGTGTCATAAAACCAACCAGAATTGGCGTCCCAAAATTGGTTTTGAATTTTTGTTTTTAAAGAAGCACTTTCGGATTCCCATTTTTTTGAATCTTCAGTAAGTTTCAATACTTGAGCCATGTTATTCAAATATATTTTTTCGGCATATAAATAGGCGTTTAAATCCACGCTTTCTTGATCTAATGAATAGGCAGTGTCACTATTTTTTAAAATGGTACTGTTGTCAAATCGAACGGCATTGTCCATGCCGCTTTCCCATTTAGCTGCAATTAAAGTGCCGTCTGTTGACCCAAATTCACACAAACCATCTTGATCATGGTCTCTGTCTTTGTACCACCAGTTGTGGTACAATGTGAGTTTTGGGTAAAATTCTTTCAAATAATTGATATCCTTTGTTCTTTCGTATATTTTCCAAATCGCCCAAGCGGCAAGCGGAGCTTTTGTGTTTCTATAATTATTTGCTTCAATTAAAGTATCTCTATAAATACAATCAGGAATGAAACCATCCTTTTTTTGAAAGTCAAACATCGCTCTCATTTGGCTCTTGGCTAAGTTGGGATTAAATTCTGCCAGAGCTGCTGCATGCTTCCAACTGTCCCAAGCCCAGAAACCATTAAACCATTCATAATGGTAACTTGGAAAAACGCCATCATGTTTCAATCCTTCTACTGCAATTTTGGAATTATTTTGTAACGTGAGTAATGATTTTGCTAGTAAATTGGAATAGGTTACCTCTTTATATACAGTCTTCTTTTTGGCTATTAATTGAGCTAATTGATTTTCTTTTTCTTTTTGAGTTGCAGTAAGTATGGAATTAAATTTTGTTGCTGCCAAAGATTTCTTTTCATTTTCCCATGAGTATTGTGGAAAAATATAAGTTTGAGAAACTAGAATTATTGCAGTTTCATTTGGTTTCAGTATAATTTGTTCAAGTTGTGTTTTGTAGCCCTCTTTTAAGATTTCTATAGTATTGGTATTCGAAAATTGGATGTAACCAATGGCTTTGCTTTTTGTGGAAACGATTTTCAAGATTTTGTTTTCATTGGACAACTGTAAATCATCCAAAAATAATTTAGATTCAAAAGATGGGAAAAGCGTTATAGTTTCGGAAGATCGATTGGTAATACTCGTTTTTTGCAAAGCCGAATGTCCAGAAGAAAATACTAATTGTTGTTGTACAACTAGTTTTTCATTTTGAAATTGCTGTTCTAAATGGCTATTGTAACTATTTTGATGAACTAAAGATGTTTTCCAATTAATCAGTTCTTGTTTATTGTTATCTAAAAGATGAAGAGAAACAAAAGAAGGACTTATCCAGACTCCATTTTGTTCCGTTAATAAATAAGGGCCTGAAAAACCACCTTGTGCTTGGGATGCTTCCAAAAACCCAAATCCAAACCAAGCTCCTTTATCTGAAAAAGACAAAGATTTTCGATCTATTGCGTTTGTTGGATTTCCTTTGTAATTCAAACTGTTTTTACTGGCCTCTAAATTAGGATATGATTTTTGGCCGAATGTAGCGTTACAACAAAGCAAGGCTGTCAATAAAATTTTGGTAATCTGTTTCATAATTTGGCAATGTTATATTAGAGACTCAAAAATTAGAATACGTTTTTTATTCTCTAATAGTGTGGTATTTTTAATTGTTATTTTTAGAAGTTTATCTAAGTATAAAACCGTTTTTCATAGGGTCATTTGGGTCAATAATAAAAGTATTTATTCCTGTAATATGAGCCGTTCCTTCTACTTGAGGAATAACGGCCTGAAATGGACCGAAATCTTTTTCGGAAACAAGGGAACAATTAAACACACTTCCTGTAATACTTTCAACGGCCAATTTGCTGTTGTAATCAATAGCGTTTCTTGCTTTTTCTATAGCAATTCTTCCAGAAACTCCAGATCCAGTAGGAGAACGATCTACCTCTCCTTCGGCAAAAACACATACATTTCGGCTGTGGTTTTCTTCTATTTGAGCATCATCAATAAATATGGTACCATATAGAAAACTCAAATCGTTTTCAAAAGGGTGAAGAATGGCTTTATCTTGTTGCATAACGGCGTGTTTTATTTCCATTCCACTTTGAATAATAGTACGATAATCAGAATCGGTTAAACCAAATTCTAATAAAGCGTTTTTTCTTAAATCAACATAAGCATAGAAAGCACCTCCGTAAGCTAAATCATATATAACTTTCCCTATTCCGGGAACTTCTACGATTCTGTCCAGACCAACTACGAAACTGGGTACACAATGAAAACGAACGCCAGTTACTTCGCCAGATTGTATATGGACAAATGAAGTGATTCTTCCGCAAGGAGCATCAATTTCTAGTTTGTTTTCCCCTTCTTCAATAGCAATCCAGTTCATGTTTGCTGCCAATGTACTTATTGCAACAATTGCATGTCCACACATGGTACTATATCCTTCATTATGCATAAATAAAATGCCAAAATCAGCAGTTTCATCATTTGGCGGAAGCAAAACACAACCATACATATCAGCATGACCGCGAGGTTCAAACATTAAAGCAGTACGTAAATAGTCGTAATTCTCTTTAATGTCTCTACGGTATTCTAAAACTGTGTTTCCCTTTAATTCAGGAAAACCAGAAACGATAACGCGTAAAGGTTCACCACCAGTATGCATATCAATGGTCTTGATTTGCACCCAATCTTTAGGTACGCTAAAATCTATTTTTGAAATTATATTTTGAAAAGTACTTGACATGATTTTTATTATTTGTTGGAAATAAATTCATTGTAAAAATAGGATGCAGCCACTAAGTCTTCTAAGGCATGACCTACTGATTTAAAATAGGTGATTTCTGTTTCAGAAGTCCTTCCTTTCTTACTGCCATTACAGAGTTCGAATAAATCAGCTTTGATATCTTCTTTTGTTATGATTCCAGTATTTAATGGGATTAAAATATCACCGCTTTCTTTTAGTCCGCCTTGGTAAGTGTCCAAAAACACAGATGATCTTAGAACCGCTTCATCATCTGCTTCACGAGTATCTTTTTTATAAGCACCTACTAAGTCTAGATGTTGCCCTTCTTTTAGCCATTTTCCAAAAACCAAAGGAGTAGGAGAAAGTGTTGCGCAAGAAATAATGTCTACTTCCGATATTTTATCTTCAATGTTGGTAATAGCAGTGCAAGAGTAAGTTGCATTAGAAAGCGCATCACAAATGGCTTGTGCTTTTTCTAATGTTCTTCCCCATACATATACTTTTGTGATAGGTCTTACACTGGCATGGGCTTGGATTAAATTTTTTGCCAAAGCTCCAGTTCCAATCATTAATAAAGAGGATGAATCTTCTCTGGAGAGAAAACTGCTGGCCAATGCGGAGGTTGATGCGGTACGTTTTGTGGTTAATGATTTTGCATCCAAAATGGCTTTAATATTGCCCTTATGAGCATCCAAATAAATATAGGTTCCTTGTATGGCCGGAAGATTATATTTGCCGTTATTGGGACTTACCGTCACAATTTTTACACCCGCATCTACGCCGGGATTAAAGGCAGGCATTAGCAATAAAGTAGAGTCTTTGTCTTCCGGTGGATTTGGATAGTCATGATGGTGACGCATTGGGACTTGTATGGTTGTTGATGCGAAACCCTCTTTTAGACGTTCAATAAGTTGTTTAAAATTGCATTTATTTTCTATAAAAGAATCGGAAATGAGTTGAATAGTGTTCATTTTAGGAATAGATTTTTATAAAAATATACTATTTTTTTTTCCATTCGTATTTTTGCTGTAAAGTTGATAAAATACAACAATATTGGGTTAATATAGTATTGTTTTAAGCCAGACTGTGATTGTAATTTTAAAAAATAATTTAAACCACTATACAATGAAGAAGATTAAAAATATTGTACTATTACTACTATTCGTTTTCAGTTCCTATTCTAGTTTCGCCCAAACGGAGACTGCTGTTCAAACGGATTTAAAGAAAAAACTAATTGAATTTTTTCCTAATTCTGAAATTTCTGAAATAAAAAATTTAGAAGGTTATACGGAGTCGTATCAGTTGATTTTAGATGAACCTTTGGATCACAAGAATCCTGAAAAAGGCACTTTCAAACATTACATTTATCTTTCGCATGTTGACTTTAATAGTCCAATGGTAATTGAAACGCACGGTTATAATGCAGGGAATATTAAAAGCGAAGTGAGTAAATTGCTAAAAGCGAATCAAGTGGCAGTAGAGTACAGATTTTATGGAAAATCAAGACCAAATCCTATGCCTTGGCAGTATTTGACCAATGATCAAGCTATTGAAGACTATCACAACATCACAACAAAATTAAAAGAGCTATACAAAGGAAAGTGGGTATCTACAGGAATTAGTAAAGGTGGAGAAACAGCTTTAATTTATAAATCAAAATATCCAAATGATGTAGATGTGGTCATGCCTTATGTAGCCCCGTTGATTAATACCCAAGAGGATCCAAGGACTTTGGAGCATGTGAAAATTGTAGGTACACCCGAATGCAGAGCAAAAGTCACTCATTTTCAGAGAGCTTTATTGCAAAATAGAGACGCACTTTTGAAAGAAATCAAAGAATACGCCGATAAAGAAAAGATGATTTTTTCTGAAGTATCGATCGAAGAAGCTTTAGAATATGGTGCCTTAGAATTTCCATTTTCTTTTTGGCAATGGGGGGGGAAATGTGAAGACATTCCTGTTGAGGGAGCAAGTTCTGCAGCATTATTTGATTATTTGAATAAGATAGTTGGGATTAGCACTTACGATGACCAAAGATATTTTGAGTTATTACCCTCTTATTATCAGCACATGGCAGAATTAGGATATTATGGTTTTGATTTCGAACCTGTTCAAGATTTATTGAAAACGGTAAAAAGCACTTCGAATGCCCGATTTACTCCCAAAGAAGTTGTTATTACTTATGATCCTAAATACATAAAGAAGGTCCGTAAATATGCAGAAACGAAGGGAGATAAAATTCTTTATATTTATGGAGGTTTTGACACTTGGGGATCCTGTGCTCCAACTCCAAATCCTAACTTGGATGCTTTGAAGATGGTTCTTCCGGGAGGCAGTCACGCTACGAGAGTGAAAAATTTCCCAAAAGAAGATCAGGAAAAAATAATGAAAACGTTAGACCGTTGGTTAAAATAGGGGAATAAAAAAAGAGGCGTTATTGCCTCTTTTTTTTATAATGTTTTCAATTGCTTTTCCACAAAATTATTGGATTGTTGTTCTAATAGTTCGACGGTATTTTTTCTTTGTAAATCATATAGTTGTTTGTCTTCGGCTATATCTGCATAGACTTTATCATGCATCATTGCGCTAGTTTTGATTAATAGAGTGCGTTGGTATTTATCTTGTTCAATCGTCGCTTTCAAGGCTGTTTCTATATCTTCCAACTTAAAATCATATTCTCCTTTTGGCGATAATAATTTGGCAATAATTGGCGAAGTTTCAATAGCTAAGAAAAGTAGCATTATAAAAAAAGAAGGAAGCCAAGGCAATTTATTCAAAGCATTGATTCTTGCCATTAAACCATCAAAACCATCTATGATAGGTTGTGTTTCGTTCACTTTTTTGTCTAAATCATTTTTCAAAGTTTTGGATGTTTTCTCCAAAACAGCAATTTTGGCTAAATTGTTTTTTCGAATCGTATCCAATTCTTTCGATGATAAATTGTGTTTGGCTATTTTCTCTTTAAAAACGGGTCCTTTACCTAATTTTTTTGTTCCGGCTGTTCCTTCGGCTTCTTTGATATAGGTTTCATAAAGCGTGTTTACTTCTTTTTCCTTATTGGTGATTTCAGCTTTTAGACTTGCGATTTCGGTTTTGTTTTTGTCCAAATCCGATTTGAAATAATTAGCCACTTCTTTTTTGTTGTTTAAGGCCATGGCATTTTTTTCTTTCAACAAAACGGTATTGATTTCTTTTTCGAAAATTTTAATTTCCAAGGGTTTTGAAATCACGATAGCAATGATGATCGCCAATATAATTCTAGGGGTTGCCTGCATTATTTCACTGCTAAAGCTGTCCCTCTTTCTAATAGTTGAAACGATAAAACGGTCGAGATTAAAAATAAGTAAACTCCAAACGAGTCCAAAAAGCATAGCGGGATAAACACTGTCAAAAACAGTAAAAAGAGCATAGGCACTGGCTATAAAAGCCATAACAGCCGTAAAAAAAACAGTGGCGCCAATACCAACAAATTTGGTTTGTTCGCCATCGGAGCAACCTTCAAGAAGGTTTTTGTCTGCACCTGAGCAGAGGATAAAAAATTGTTTTAACATGATTGATTTGATTTGATTTTTGATTGATTGATTTTTGTCCCGATAATTATCGGGGGATGCTGCAAATTTAACGCCAAAAAATTAATATTGGTATAAAATGTTGATTTGTTTTTGGTTAGGTGTTTTGGAGAAGGGTTTGGGGTTGTATCTTGTAAACAAAAAAGAGCTGTTCGATTAGGAACAGCTCTTTTGGTTTTGAATTAATAGTAACTTAAGCAATCGGTGCGCCAGCCATTATTTCGGCATTGGCAAACTCTTCAAATTTTGCAAAATTAGCTTTGAATTTATGAGCCAGTTCTACTGCTTTTGTGTCATATAAATTTGGGTCTTCCCAAGTATTTCTTGGATTTAAGATTTCGCTAGGAACATTTGGACACGATTGTGGAATTGCAATACCAAATGATTTATGATCTACATATTCTACATTGTCTAATTCTCCGTTTAATGCGGCAGTAATCATAGCACGAGTGAATTTTAATTTCATTCGGCTTCCAGTTCCGTAAGGACCTCCTGTCCATCCAGTATTGATTAACCAAACTTTTACATTAGCATCCTTCATTTTTTTGCTTAACATTTCAGCATATTTAGTAGGGTGTAATGGCATAAATGGAGCCCCAAAACAAGCTGAAAAATTAGGTTGAGGTTCTGTAACCCCAGCTTCTGTTCCTGCAACTTTAGCGGTATAACCAGAAATAAAGTGGTATGCTGCCTGACCTGGTGTCAATTTTGAAATAGGAGGCAAAATACCATACGCATCGGCTGTTAAGAAAAATATATTTTTAGGATTTTTACCAATAGATCCAGGTTGAATATTATCAATATGGTCAATAGGATAACTTACCCTTGTGTTTTGAGTAATTGAAACATCTTGAAAATCTACTTCATTAGTACCTGTTTTGAAAACTACGTTTTCTAGAATAGCTCCTTTTTTGATAGCTCTAAAAATGTCTGGTTCATTCTCCTCAGTAAGGTTAATTACTTTGGCATAACAACCACCTTCAAAATTGAAAACAGTATTCTCGTTAGTCCATCCATGTTCATCATCCCCGATTAGTTTTCTTTCTGGATCGGCAGACAAAGTCGTTTTTCCTGTTCCAGATAGACCAAAGAAAATCGCAGTATCTCCGTCTTCTCCAACATTCGCACTACAGTGCATTGGTAAGGTGTTTTTGAAAACAGGTAAAACAAAATTCAAAGCAGAGAAAATCCCTTTTTTCATTTCTCCTGTATAACCAGTGCCACCAATTAAGGCGATTTTTTTTGTAAAATCTAAAATAGCAAAATTGCTTTGACGAGTACCGTCTATTGCTGGATCTGCGTGAAAACCCGGAGCGCAAATTACGGTCCATTCAGGTGTGAAACCGTTTAATTCTTCTTTTTCGGGTCTCAAAAACATATTGTAACAAAACAAGTTTGCCCAAGCCGTTTCGGTAACCACACGTACATTCAATCTGTAGTTTGGATCGGCACATACATAAGAGTCTCTAACAAAAACTTCTTTGTTTGATAAATAAGCCGTTACTTTTTTATAAAGTGCATCAAAGGCTGAAGGTTCAAATGGAATATTCACTTTCCCCCACCATACTTTGTCTTCGGTAATACTATCCTTGACAATAAATCTATCTTGAGGAGATCGCCCGGTAAACTCGCCTGTATTTATAGCTAATGCCCCAGTTGAATTTTCTACTCCCTGCCCAGATTGGATCGTAATATCATGTAACTCGTTCGGTGTTAATTGATACTGAATTTTGGCATTCTCAATTCCCAGTTCATTTAACGAAATCGATTTCGCAAATAAGGCATAGTTGTCCATAAAAAATTAATTTTTGTGAGTGTTGTTTATTTACTGCAAAAGTATAATTTTTTTTAGAATCCTATTTTATATTTTAATTTTCTTTTTCATTGGCATTAAAATGTCAATGAATAACTTAATCCAAGCTAAAATAAGAAATAGACCTCCAATAGGGGTTACAAAGCCAAATATTTTGAAATCTATTGGTGTAATATTGTTCGTTGCCAATAAATAAATGGAGCCCGAAAAGAAAATAGTTCCAATAACGGTCAAATTATAAATGATTTTTTTTGATTTCTGATTGATCAAATGCGTTGTTCCAATAAATAATAAAAACAATGCATGATACATTTGATACCGCACTCCTGTCTCAAAAGTGGAAAGTTGTCCTGAGGAGAGTACATTTTTTAGAGCATGTGCACCAAAAGCTCCAAGAATTATTGCAATCATACCCAATAGGGCCCCAGTTGAAATTATTTTTTTCTCCATTGTGTCTATAGTATCAATTTTAGGCAAAAGTATTTCTTTATTTTTAATCTTAAAGTATTTTAGTAGCTATTCAGTTAGATGCTAAGACTATAAGCGGCTAAGTTGTTGATATTTAAGTAGGCAACTTTGAAAAAGATAAAAATGATTATCTCGAAAATCAAGAATTACTATACTAGCGTTTGCAAAAAGGGAATAAAACTATTTTTTCTTTAAATTAGAATCTTAGTAACTTAGGTTCTAGATTAGAGTGCTGAATGGTTGCGTATTTTATAACATACTGGAGAATCAGAATGTAATTATTAGGGTTAATTTTGCTACATATTAAAATGTATTTTACGATTACCTAATTTATTATCACAAACCGTTTGTTATAAATACAACAATATTGTATGTTTGTGTTATATTTATAAAGTTATGAGAACAATTCTAATTATTGGAGCAGGAAGATCTGCTTCTTCTTTGATACAATATCTTTTGAATAAATCAGTATCAGAAGGTCTACATCTTATTATAGGTGATTTGTCTTTGGCTCTAGCTGAGAAAAAGACCAACAATCATCCTAATGCCACTCCTATTGCTTTAGATATATTTGATGAAAATCAAAGAAAAAATGCAATCGAAAAAGCAGATATTGTTATTTCAATGTTGCCTGCTCATCTTCATATAGAGGTTGCAAGGGATTGTGTTGTTTATAAAAAGCATCTCGTAACGGCATCTTATATAAGTGATGCAATGCAAGAATTGGACGAAGCTTGCAAAGAAAACAATCTTATTTTCATGAATGAAATAGGACTTGATCCTGGAATTGATCACATGAGTGCCATGAAAGTGATCGATGAAATTCGGGAAAAAGGAGGAAAAATGCTTTTGTTTGAATCTTTTTGTGGAGGTCTTGTTGCTCCAGAATCAGACAATAATTTGTGGAATTATAAATTTACTTGGGCACCAAGGAATGTGGTTCTTGCCGGACAAGGTGGTGCTGCGAAGTTCATACAAGAAGGCGCCTATAAATACATTCCATATGTGAACTTGTTTCGTAGAACCGAATTTTTGGAGGTAGAAGATTACGGTAAATTTGAAGCGTATTCTAACAGAGATTCTCTAAAATACAGAAGTGTTTATGGTCTTGACGATGTGCTTACCTTATATAGAGGAACCATTCGAAGAGTGGGTTTCTCAAAAGCATGGAATATGTTTGTGCAATTGGGCATGACGGATGATAGCTATGTCATGGAAAACTCTGAAAATATGAGTTACAGACAATTTGTGAATTCATTCCTGCCGTATCATCCAACCGATTCTGTAGAAATTAAAATGCGTCTGATTCTAAAAATTGACCAAGATGATATCATGTGGGACAAACTTTTGGAATTGGATTTGTTCAATCGTAACAAAAAAGTAGGGTTGAAAGACGCAACTCCGGCACAAATACTAGAAAAAATACTTGGCGAAAGCTGGGCTTTACAGCCTGATGATAAAGATATGATTGTGATGTATCACAAATTTGGATACAAACTCAATAATGAAGAAAGACAAATAGACTCAAAAATGGTATGTATTGGGGATGACCAAACCTATACCGCTATGGCAAAAACTGTGGGATTGCCAGTTGCAATGGCTACTTTACTAATTTTGAATGGTAAAATCACAACTCCTGGAGTACAGCTTCCAATACGCAAAGAAGTGTACCTTCCAATTTTGAAAGAGTTAGAAGAGTATGGAGTTGTTTTTAATGAACAAGCAATGCCTTATATTGGGTATAACCCCGATAAAGTCTTCAGGTAGTATTTTTTTAGTTTTTT
This sequence comes from Flavobacterium laiguense, assembly GCF_003097655.1. Classification (GTDB taxonomy): domain Bacteria; phylum Bacteroidota; class Bacteroidia; order Flavobacteriales; family Flavobacteriaceae; genus Flavobacterium; species Flavobacterium laiguense. Next base: position 13,871 of record NZ_QCZH01000001.1, on the reverse strand, counting down.
TTAGATTTTTTTTTTCGACAGAATCCGCTTCGAAAGAGGCGGATTTGTTGTTTTCGGTACAATTGTATTTATTCCAATTTGTTTTAACGAATCATAGGCGTGAATTTTAATCACAGATGCAAAAGTAGATTTAATTCGTTTTTTAACAGTAAAACGGATAGGTAGCTGCTTTTTTAACAGTTTTTGCGCAATGTCGCTATTTGTATTGTTGCTAATTTACTATATTTATGCAAAATTTATATATATGGAAATTTTAGCCTGTCCCAAGTGCCAAAGCAGTACTATTATTAAGAGTGGTGTGATCAATAATAAGCAAAGGTATTTGTGCAAAAAATGCAACTACTTTTTTACGGTCAATAAAATAGGTAAAAAAATAGATAATTACTACGTTACCAAGGCTTTACAATTGTATCTTGAAGGCTTAAGTTATCGAGAAATTGAACGTATTTTAGGAGTTTCCCATGTAACAGTTAGTAATTGGATAAGGGCTTTTAATGTAAAAAAACCTTCCCAAGCAGATTATCATCCTACATACAAGATTTTTAATCATATAGAATTAGTTGACTATTTGTCAAATAAGGAATTATTGTCTGGTGCAGGAATGATAATAACGGAGCTTGGAGATAAATTTATGCTTATAAAATGGGAGCGTTTCAAAGAATAACTATATTAGTTTACATAAATATATATTAAATTTTTTTTTACTGATAAATAATTTCAATTTGGCGGTCTTGAAACTAACCAACCCGCTAATTAAAATTATGAGAAAAAAATATTTGTTCCTTTTACTGGGAATAATTTCCCTGGAAGGATTTGCGCAAGCGCCAAAACCCGAAACCATTCCCGTTGTTCCTACGCTTCCAGCAAAAGAATGGGATTTTAATTTTTATGGTTTTATCAGAACCGATTATATTTTTGATACCAGAAAATCGGCCCAAGTACGTGAGGATAATTTGAATCTTTATCCATTAGACAAAGTTTTAGATGTAAATGGTGAGGATTTAAACGATGCAGGATCTTCAAATATTCTGTCTGTCGTTTCTAGAGTAGGTGTAAAAGTAAAGGGACCAGACGTTTGGGGAGCAAAAATGACTGGAACTCTTGAAGGGGATTTCTTTGGTAATACAGAAGCTTCAATAGGATTAGTAAGATTGAGACAAGCCCATGTAAATATGGAATGGTCAAAAACGTCCTTGTTAGTGGGGCAAACGTGGTACCCAACGTTTATTCCAGAAATTTTTCCAGCTGTGGCAAATTTCAATACTGGAATTATGTTTAATCCTTTTGGTTGGGCATCACAAATTAAAGTAAAACAAAACTTCACAAAAGAATTGTCGTTTGCGGTAACGATTTACAAAGAACGTGAATTTACAACGGCAACAGCAGTTGGAGGAACACAGAATTCAGCTTCCATTAATTCGCCATTGCCAACTTTTCACGGGCAATTTCAATTCAAAAATACAAATTGGCTCGCAGGTTTAGGAGTAGAGTACAAATCACTTCAGCCTCTTACAGAATATGCTCCAACATCCACCACAAAAGCGAAAACTTCTGAAAAAGTAAACAGCACATCAATTGTTGGATTTTTAAAATATTCAAACGATAAATTCTCGATCAAAGCTTACGGAATTACAGGAGGTAATATGACTAATCTGGTTATGTTAGGTGGTTTTGTAGGATATACAAATCCTTTGCAACCCGAGAAATACGAAGCGACTAAAACGTCCTCTTTTTGGATAGATTTAGCTAGTAACGGTAAAAAAATAGCTCCAGGATTGTTCGTTGGATATACCAATAATGAAGGGAACGGAAGAAATGGCCTGGTAACAGGAGAAACCGTAAAATATTATATGCGAGGAGTTTCTGGCTCTAGAGTTGTAGATAATGTTTGGCGCGCTTCTGGACGGGTAGAGTTTAAACACAATAAATTTAAAGTTACTCCCGAATTAGAATATACTGCAGCTACATGGGGAGATTTGAATGTGAATGCAAGCGGAAAGGCAGGTTTAAATAAAACTGATGTTGCCAATTTAAGGGCGCTATTATCTTGTGCTTACTCTTTTTAATCAATTAATAATAAAAACTTTATGAAATGAGCATGACCGAAAATTGGTCGTAAACACCAATGATGATGTGCGAATTACATATGACCTATAAAAAAAACAAAAAATAAAATACATATGAAAGAAAAATCAACAAAAAGAATTTGGAAAGTTATTTCCGCTTCTTCTATGGGAACTATGATTGAATGGTACGATTTCTATATTTTTGGAAGTTTAGCCGTTGTGATTTCAACAAAATTCTTCCCTGCCGATAATCCTACAGCAGCATTTTTAGCAACATTGGCCACCTTTGCGGTAGGTTTTGTAGTTCGACCGTTTGGAGCCTTATTTTTCGGAAGATTGGGTGATATTATCGGAAGAAAATATACGTTTATGGTTACCCTATTGCTAATGGGGGGAGCTACTTTTTTAATAGGTTGCATACCCAGTTATGAAACCATTGGATTTATGGCCCCGGTATTAGTATTGATATTAAGAATGCTTCAAGGACTTGCTCTTGGTGGCGAATATGGAGGAGCGGCAACCTATGTGGCCGAACACGCTCCTGTAGGAGAGCGAGGTTATTGGACTTCTTGGATTCAAACCACTGCAACAGTTGGACTATTTATTTCATTAATGGTGATTTTGGGAACCAGAAATTTGCTTACGCCTGAAGAATTTGATCTCTGGGGGTGGAGAGTGCCATTTTGGGTCTCTATTATTATGGTTGGTGTTTCGTATATGATTCGTAAAAATATGGATGAATCTCCTGTTTTTGCTAAAGCAAAAGAAGAAGGTAAAACGAGTAAGAATCCTTTGGCAGAAAGTTTCGGGAACAGGTACAATTTGAAATTTGTTTTGTTGGCCTTGTTTGGTGCTACAATGGGGCAAGGTGTTATTTGGTACACCGGACAATTTTATGCAATGAGTTTCATGAAAACGGTTATGTCTATAGAATCCTCTCAGGTAGACACACTATTAGGAATAGCATTGTTACTGGGTACTCCATTCTTTATTGTTTTTGGTTGGTTGAGTGATAAGGTAGGTCGAAAATACATTATGATGGGAGGAATGTTGATAGCAATTTTATCCTATAGACCTATTTATCAAAAGATGTATGATACAACCGACGTAAAAAACAAAATAGAAATTGTTGATAAAACCACAATTGTGGCTGAGCTCAAAGAAAACAAGAAGCTTGCAATGGATTCTATTTATACCACCAATAAAGCATACACAGACGGAACGACTTTTCTTGAAATCAAAACGGTATCTTTAGAAAACGGAAAGGCAATGATTGTGGATGGGAAGCCCAAGGTAGAAACCAAAACAACGGTAAATATTAACGACAGTGATAAATGGTCATTGGTCTTATTAATATTTATTCAAGTGCTATTCGTGACTATGGTGTATGGTCCTATTGCTGCTTTCTTGGTAGAAATGTTTCCTGTAAAAATCAGATACACTTCGATGTCATTGCCGTACCACGTAGGAAATGGAATTTTTGGAGGATTGCTTCCGGCTATTTCTACTTACTTAGTGATAAATGCCAAAGAGGCCGGCGATCTCAATTTTTTCCTCGAAGGACTTTGGTATCCAATCATCATTGCAGGGGCATCTTTTGTAATTGGAATGATGTATATTAAAAATAAAGATAAAAAAAATACTCACGTTTAAACACACAGCTATGAATCAGATAAAAAGAGTTTTCGGATTTGTTTGGATAGCCTTAGCAATTGCTGCCGCCTATTTTTGTATATTTATATTCGGTTTACCAAAATTAGCTTCTGGTAAACAAGAAGATTTAGTTTTTGGGATTATCATTCTTTTTGTGCTTACTCCTTTGATCGTTGCCGGATTGGGTACTTTTGGGTACTATGCCTTAATGGGGGATTATGATGATAAATAGTAATAACCGAAATTGTTATTCCATTTAGAAATATAAAAACAATCCAATTTTATCTCCCTCTCCTTTGGCGAGGGTTGGGGTAAGGACAAACATTAGATTTTTAGTAGACAATCTTTGCATTTATTTGTAAAGATTGTCTATTTTTATATTTATGACATCGCCATGATTACTAAGCCACAATTGAAAATCATCGAACAGAAATAAAATTTTATCCAATCATTTATGTCTACACGATAGGATAGCTATCGGGATTCATTAAAAAAACAATAGTATCTAAAAATGAAAAAAAGACACGAACAAAAATTGGTAATACTTTCAATTCTAATGCTATTTGCATTAAATGTTCCATTTTTGCTGTTTTTTGATAGTTCTAAATCTCTTTTTGGCTTCCCAATACTTTACCTCTATATTTTTTCGGCTTGGTTGTTTTCAATTATTGTAACTTTCATAATCTTAAAAAGGTATTATGAATAGTATTGGACTCTTATTTATTTTGGCGCTTTATGTGTCTATACTTTTTTATGTAGCTTACTGGGCCGAAAAAAAAAGCCATTCTAAATGGACGAATAATGCTTATATTTATTCTTTTTCACTAGCTGTTTATTGTACCGCTTGGACTTATTATGGCAGTATCGGAGTGGCAGCGAATTCAGGTTTGGGGTATATGCCAATTTATTTAGGACCAATGATTATCATTCCTGCTTGGATGATTATTCTAAAGAAAATAATTCGGATTTCTAGAGTGAATAAAATATCAAGCATTGCCGATTTTATATCTTTACGATACGGGAATAGTAGGTTTCTTGGAGCGTTGGTCACTTTAATTTGTGTCGCTGGCGTTTTGCCCTATATTTCGTTACAGTTAAAATCCATTTCAGAAACTTTTCATATTGTTACAAAAACGCATTCTGATTTTAATGTGTTTTTAGACACCACAACTTATGTTTGCATTGCCTTAGCATTATTTGCTTCGTATTACGGCACGCGCTATGTCGATGCCTCCGAAAAAAGAAGAGGGATTGTTACCGCTGTTGCCATAGAATCAATTTTAAAGTTGGTGTTTTTTTTAATCATAGGTGTTTATGTTACCTATTTTGTCTATGATGGCTTTGATGACATTTATACTAAAGCATCGGTACTCGAAGATTTCGACAAGAAGAATACTATCGGAAGTGTCACAGATGGAATTAATTGGTTTTTTCTTTGTGTGCTTTCTATGTTTGCCATTTTTTTATTACCCAGACAATTTCATACTGCCATTGTAGAAAACAATAAAGAGCGCCATATTAAAACAGCGATGTGGTTATTGCCGCTTTATTTACTGCTTTTTAATATTTTTGTTTTTCCCATAGCATGGGGAGGAAATATTCTTTTTGAAGGTAAAGGACTCAATTCCGACACCTATCCCTTATTGATCCCACAATTTTTCAATAATAATGTATTGACTGTTCTGGTTTTTCTTGGCGGATTTTCGGCGGCAATCTCTATGATTATTGTGTCTTCCATTTCGTTGTCTACGATGTTAAGCAATAATCTGTTAATTCCGTATGGTTTTATAGGTTCTTTGCAAAATGTATCCCCAGAGAAAAATAGTAGACGAATTGTAAACAGTCGTAAAATCGGAATTTTTTCGCTCATTATATTGTCCTATGTAATCTATCGAGTCTTTATATTAGATTACTCTTTGGTTTCCATCGGATTGGTTTCTTTTGTTATTATTGCACAGTTGGCACCTTCGTTTTTTGGAGCTTTATTCTGGAGAAGAGGTTCCAAAAATGGAGCTGTAACAGGCATTATACTTGGTTTTCTTATTTGCTTGTACACTTTGTTAGTGCCTTACGCTATTGGCATTTTCAACTCCAGTAGTTCTTTTATTCAGGAAGGACCGTGGGGAATTGCCTTGCTAAAACCATTACAACTTTTCGGATTAGATTATCTAGATCCAATTCCGCACGCAGTGTTTTGGAGTTTATTTGTTAATTTAATCAGTTATTTGTCCATTTCGGTTAGCTTCAAAGGGAACTATCGAGAACGTAATTATGCCGAAATGTTTATCGATATTGATCAGTATGTCAGTAATCACGAGGATGCTTTTATATGGAAAGGAACAGCCTATATTTCGGACATCCAAAAAGTATTGGAACGTTTCCTTGGCGTAGAAAGAACAAAACGAGGGCTGTCTATTTTTAATTTAAAATATAATATTGATAAGAATGTGACTACTGCCGATGCGCGTTTTATAAAATTTGCCGAGAATTTATTGACAGGCCACATTGGTACGGCTTCCGCCAAAATATTAATCTCGAGTGTGATCAAAGAAGATGTAATTACCCTGACCGAAGTATTGAGAATCCTTGAAGAATCTAAAGAAAACATTATCGTTAATAAGAAATTAATCGAAACTTCTAATGAGTTAAAAAAAATATCGTCTCAATTGAAAGCCGCAAACCAAGAATTGGTAAATAAAGACATTCAAAAAGATGAGTTTCTCGATACTGTTACCCATGAATTAAGAACACCAATAACGGCTATTCGAGCGGCAAGCGAAATTCTTTATGAGGACGACGATATTCCAAAAGAGTTACAGAAACAGTTTTTACAGAATATTATTTCCGAATCGGATCGTTTAAATCGGTTGATTGATAAAATATTAGATTTAGAAAAATTTGAAACAGGTAAACAGAAAATTTATCTTTCGAAAAATAATATTGTAAAAACTATAGAGAAATCATTAGATTCGCTTAAACAATTAATTGAAAATAAGAACAGTACCGTAAGATTTGATATAAATTCCAATGAAATAAAAGTGTTCTATGACGAAGAGCGAATTGTTCAAGTAGTTCATAATTTATTGTCGAATGCAATAAAATTTTGTTCAGCAACTAATGGAGAAATCGAAATTGCAATACTAGAAAAAAAAGAGGCAATTGAGGTGCAAATACACAACAATGGCAATCTAATAAAAGAGGAAGATTTTGAAGCCATTTTTGATAAATTTTACCAATCTAGAAATCAAAACGTAAAAAAACCAATAGGGAGCGGTTTGGGATTAGCGATTTGTAAACAGATTATAGAACATCATAAAGGGGAGATTTGGGTAGAAAACAAAAGTGAGAATGGGGTTGTCTTTATTTTTACGCTTCCCAATTATAACACCATAGAAAATAATTGATTAGATGAAAAAAATTTTAATTGTAGATGATGAGCCCAATATTGTAATGGCACTAGAATACACTTTTAAAAAAAACAATTTTGAAGTTTTCATAGCTCGTGACGGTCAAGAGGCATTCGTTATTTTAAAAAACCAGCTTCCGGATTTAATTATTTTAGATGTTATGATGCCATTGGTTGATGGGTATGCAACTTTAACACAAATAAAGAATGACGAACGATTAAGGGATTGTAAAGTGATTTTTTTAACAGCCAAAAACAAAGAAAAAGACATCGAGAAAGGTCTTGCTTTAGGGGCAGACCTGTATGTCTTAAAGCCATTTTCGGTTAAGAAACTAGTAGAGCAGGTGCATCAATTGCTATAGAGAAAAAGAAATAGTTGTTTTAGTTTTAGTTAGAATGACATCGTTAATGAACATCGTTTTATCTTTTTGTTGTCAATCGTTGGTTTAAGAGATTAGAATACGTTTCTGTTTAAACAACAAATCCGCTTCGAAAGAGGCGGATTTGTTTTTTATTTCTCCTGTTGTATCGTAATTGGTAAACTATACAATACCCTCACCGGTTTGCCGTCGATTTTCCCAGGAATCCATTTCGGGCATAATTTCATAACCCGTATGGCTTCGTCTCCAGTTCCGTATCCAACGTCTCTTAGAATCTTGAATTCAGAAAGGCTACCGTCTTTTTCCACTACAAAGGTGATGTATACTTTCCCGTTTATATTGGGTTCTGTTGTTTTTTGTCATAAACAGGATTTGTGGTTTTGACTTTATGTATTGTTTTTTTTGTGTTTTTATTTGGTATTCCGTTTGTAGTAATTCTAATTGTTTTCCCCGAGAATTTTAGGTGGGAATTCTTTAAATTTTTGTCAAAGTAATTATGAGTGTATAAACTGAACTGATATAGTTGAGGGTGTTTTTTTGTTTGCGCATTTTTATGAACAAAACTTCCCGAAAAGTAAGCGATGTCTTTTGTAGTATATCAGTTTAATTCTAAGTTTGGAATATTTTTTCCGTCAAGCCAGATTGCAAAATCCTTCTCGTTTTTCCAACTTTTGAATTCTTTTTCCGTGGGTTTTTTTTTAAGATGTGGAGAAGGGACATAGTATAAGTACCTCGTTTTTTCGGCTAATGTTAATTCTTCATAGATTTTGTCAACTTTAATATTTTTTTTATTGTCTTTAACAATCACTCGAACCCCAGCATAATACGAATCCCTTCTTTTGTCTTTGGAGACACCAAGTTGAACAGTGCTTTTAGGTGTTGAAATTATACCAAACGCATGTATGATATAGTCCAAATCTTATCTAAAAGCACATAGCTATATCCACAGATACTCATTACCTCTTTTTTGCCTGTAGCTTTTACGACATTAGTAATGAAATCTTCTACATCTTCCAATGAATTATAAAATTTATTAGAAAACTCTCGTTTGTATTTTGCCCACATTTTTTCTGCGGGATTAAGTTCTGGGCTATATGGTGGTAGAAAAACCAAAACAATATTTTCAGGAATGATTAATTTTTTAGCCTTATGAAACCTTCCATTATCCAGCACCATTATTTTGAGTTCTTTCGAATTTTCTTTTGAGAAATTGTTAAAAAAAACTTGAAAATTATCAGCGTTGTAATGCGGGAGTATTAATTGAAAATGATCTCCAATTATGGGCGAAAATGCTCTAGAAAGCCAAGTTGATTTAAAAACTTGTTGAAAAGTACAAATCGGTTTAACACTAATAGCAGTAACTGATTTTCCATTTCGAGTGAACAAACCAAAACGCGATTCATCTTGAAAATATAAGTTTACAGAGTTAAAATCACCCACCGTATTTAGTGCTATTTCTTGACAGATTCGTCCGAAGTCTTTTTAAAAGAGATTCCCTGATCTTCGTCTTTTTTGACATGACTTTTGCGGGCTACTTTTACACTTGATTTAAAATTTCTGATGCAGTAATAAAGCAACGTGTTGTAATTGAAAGTCTTTCCTGATTCTTTTTCAATCCAATCTTTAAGCTCAACATAACCTTGAAGTCCATTTTGAGGGTCGTTGAGTTTTGTTTCCAACATATTGTGTTCAATAGCATTAAAAGCCGACGGCTTAAAACCTGTTTTTTGATGTTTCATCAAACCCTCAATTCCAGCATTAAGATATAATGTTCTCCAACTCTGAACGCTATTAGGGTCAACCCCCGCTAATTTAGCAACCTCACGTTTAGAAATCCCTACTTTTTCGTTTTGCTTTAAAATCAGCAGAACTCTCAAGCGTTGACCAATAAACGGAATAGATTGTTTGAGCAGATTTTTTATTTCTTTTTCGGTTTCCTTAATTACCAAAATTTTTGCATGTGCCATAATTACCATTATAATATGGTCCAAATATAACATAAAAAAACCAATTATCAAAATTGGTCTATATTATATTTTCGTTTGGTATTAGTTTGTCTTGCGCTACGCTTTCAATGCATAAAAAGAAAACAAGTCCCAAAAATAAAGGGAGTAGGGTCATTTTTTTCAATGTTGCAATTGATCGTGATGTGGTTTTTGTCATCATAAAGAGTCGTTTTTTGGTTAGAGAATAGTTTAGATTGCTGGCTAGGTGATAGGTTAGGTCCTCGTTTGCCTTCGATAATAATAAATTTTGGTAAAACGAAACATTGTTGTAAGAAGTCACGACCTTCTCATCTGCAAGAAATTCGTGATTGAGTTGTATGGCTTTTTTGTAAAAAATAAATATCGGGTTAAACCAAAAAATGGTTTTTATAATTTCTATAAATAGAATGTCTATTGTGTGTTTTTGGGAAGCATGTGTGAGTTCGTGCGAAAACAACTCTTCTTCAATTTTTCGATTGTGATAATCGGTTTCGTTGATGAAAATGGTGTTCCAGAAAGTATGCGGTAACGTTTTTTCTTTCAATAAAACCAACTTTGCCTTTTTATAATCGACAACGGTATTCGATTTTATTCTCGAACTTATTTTCAGAATGTTTCTCGCAAAGCGAAATAGCAATAGCGCCGCGATCAAGCCATATGCACCCCAAAGGATTATCGGGGTGTAGTCGATGGTTTCCTCTACAATTGCCATGGTAGCGTTACCGGCTATAACTGTATTTGTTTGCATTAAAGCGTTTGCAGATTCGTCAACAACTTCAATGGTTATGAATGGAATGGCAAAAGAAAACACAAGGCTAAACAACAAGTAGAACCTGTTGAACTGGTGCATTTTTTCTTTTTCCAATGACAAATGATAAACGGCCAGCAGTACGAATAAAGGGAGTGTCGATTTGATTAGAAAGTCGGTCATTTTTTCTTTTTTTGAAGTTCACCATCTATTATTTTTTTGAGTTCTTCCAATTCCGAAGCCGAGAGGTTGGTTTCGGTGGTAAAGAAAGAAGCAAATTGCGAAGCCGAATTGTTAAAGAAATTGCTAATCAATCCGTTTACGTGTTTCGAGAAATATTCTGTTTTTTTGACTAAGGGGTAATATTCCCGTGAGTTTCCAAATTCGGTATAAGCAACGAATTTCTTGTCAATCATCCTTTTTAACAAAGTGGCAATCGTTGTAGTGGCTGGTTTTGGTTTTGGATAGGCATCAAGTAAGTCTTTCATAAAGGCTTTCTCGAGTTGCCAAAGATGTTCCATTAATTGTTCTTCGGAGTTGGATAGTTGCATTTCGTTATGTTTTTTGATTCGTTATTCTGATTGTTTTGAATAGTTTTATTATTTCAGTTTTACTTCGGAAATCAGTTTCCCATCGTCGTATTTTTTAATTTGAATTGGTTTTCCTTCTTCGTCAAAGAATTTCCAATCTCCAGTATAGAACCAATGCGGATGTTTTTCATTGTTGTCTAATCTTGTTTTTCCTTTAGATTCGACTTTGCCATTTTGATGGTACTTGGTTCTGATGCAATAATCATCTTTGTACTTTTCTCTCATGATGATTTTTCCATTTAGGTAATATCTCCACTTTTTTACGGGATCTCCATTTTTATACTTTCCTATTGATTTGTATTTGGAGCTGTCAATTTCATATTGCTCTACCCAAAGTCCTTCTCTTTTCTTGTTTATCTTTTGATTGATGGGTGTTGATTTGCATCCAATAAGGACTAACATAAATAATTATAGAAATAAGAAGGTGTTTCATACGGAGATAATATTGTTTTTGTTGGAATATGGTATCGCCAGATCTTCATTGGTATTTACTACAAAAGCGGTCATGGTGATTTCATAAAATGGCTTTACTCTACAAGAATAGAAGTTATTCTACAAATGTAGAATAAAAATTAATACAGCCAAATTTTCGATTGTTTTTTTATCCTAACAGGTCTTCAAGACTTGTTAGGTATTTATGTGTTTTTTTTTGCAAATCTTTATTCTATTCAAAGTATTGGTTTTTAGAATGAATTGTTTCATAATCTATAAAAAAGTTGCAATTCAATAGTTGCATTTTGAAATCTGCGTAAAAAAATGACACGCAGATTTTGCGGATTTACGCAGATTTAAAATAGTTATAAAATTCAATATCTTATGAAAACCAAATGCCCTAGCCCTGATAGTAGTGGAAATCCTTATGAGCCGGTGTTCGGCACATAAGATTGTAACGGATAGCAGGAAATAGCTCCTAATTAAAAAGAAAGTTGTTTTAGAAATAGGCATAAAAAAATCCGCTCACATGGAACGGATTCAGTTGTTTTTTGAAGGAATCTTATTTACTCAATTCCACAAAATATTTATAAAATAACGGGATAGTTTCAATTCCTTTTAGGTAATTAAAAATACCGAAATGTTCGTTTGGCGAGTGGATAGCATCACTGTCAAGACCGAAGCCCATTAAGATTGTTTTGCTTTTTAGTTCTTTTTCGAACAAAGCAACAATAGGAATGCTTCCTCCGGAACGCACAGGAATTGCAGGAACGCCAAAGGTTTCGGTGTACGCCATATTGGCCGCTTTGTAACCAATGCTGTCTATTGGAGTCACATAACCTTGACCGCCGTGATGAGGGGTTACTTTTACGGTAACTCCAGCCGGAGCGATGCTGGTGAAATGTTTGGTGAACAACTCGGTGATGACTTCCCAATCTTGGTTCGGAACTAAACGCATTGAGATTTTAGCGAAAGCCTTGCTTGCAATAACTGTTTTCGCGCCTTCTCCTGTATAGCCTCCCCAAATTCCATTGACGTCAAGCGTAGGACGAATCGAGTTTCGTTCATTAGTCACATATCCTTTTTCGCCATAAATGTCATTTAGGTCTAAGGCTTTCTTGTAATTATCAAGATTAAAAGGAGCTTTGGCCATTTCGGCTCTTTCCTCTAGAGACAATTCTTCGACATTGTCATAAAAACCAGGAATGGTGATATGATTGTTCTCGTCGTGCAATGAGGCAATCATTTTGGATAAAACATTAATAGGATTGGCAACTGCTCCACCATATAGTCCTGAATGCAAATCACGATTAGGTCCTGTAACTTCAACTTCTACATAACTTAGTCCGCGAAGTCCGGTAGTGATAGAGGGTTGTTGATTGGAGATCATTCCTGTATCCGAAATCAAAATCACATCGTTTTTTAGTTTCTCGGTATTGTTCTCCACAAAGGTTTTAAGGTTGACGCTGCCAACTTCTTCCTCTCCTTCAATCATGAACTTGACGTTGCAAGGCAAAGTGTTGCTTTGTATCATATACTCGAAAGCTTTTACATGCATGTACATTTGGCCTTTGTCATCACAAGATCCACGTGCAAAAATGGCACCTTCGGGATGAATTTCGGTTTTCTTAATAACAGGTTCAAAAGGGGGAGAAGTCCATAATTCTAATGGATCTGCTGGTTGTACATCATAATGTCCATAAACCAGAATAGTAGGTAATTTTGGGTCGATTGTTTTCTCTCCATATACAATTGGGTAGCCTGCAGTTTCACAAATTTCGACAAAATCGCATCCTGCTTTCGCTAAACTTGTCTTAACGGCCTCGGCTGTGTCAAGAACATCTTGAGAATAGGCAGTGTCTGCACTTACAGATGGAATTTTTAAAATGTCAATTAACTCGTTGATAAAGCGGTCTTTGTGTTCTGAAACGTATAACTTTATATCTTCCATGGAATCAAATTTTTTTTTAAGAATCAAAAATACAAAAAATAGTATGAATATTTTTTAAAAAAATGTTTTGAAAATTGGAAGTTATGATTATCTTTGCACCCACAATTACGCGGATATGGTGAAATTGGTAGACATGCCAGACTTAGGATCTGGTGCCGCAAGGCGTGTAGGTTCGAGTCCTATTATCCGCACAATCACTAAGGCTTAACGCATTGAAATTCAATGTTTTAAGCCTTATTTTTTTACTTCATTCCCCTAATGTTTCCCTAAAATTTCAAAAAACCGTTTTTTAGGTACTTTTTTGTCCTTTGCCTAACTTTGGGAATAAGGCATAAAAAAACCCCAACTTTAATGTTGAGGTTTCGGCTTTGTGCTTATTTAAAATAACGTGAGAAGTTTTATAAGGCAAAGATACATTTTAATAATATCGATTGGTTAATTTGTCTAAAAATTCCATTTCGGAAATGGGTAGAAGTTTTGCTGTTAGGTCTAAAACATTCTTAACCTCTATGCAAACATCTACTATGTTTTTTTCGTTATGCTCGACGGCACTCATTAAAGCGTTTTTACTAGTTTTGATTAAAGTGGAAAAACCGGTCAAATTGACCACCCCATTCCAGTGTAAATTGACCACCAGTTTCGGAGTAAATTGACCACCAC